>NZ_JBLXBT010000029.1:0-5530 GCF_048265365.1 Kangiella sp. | reverse complement strand
TGCACTCGTTGTTCCTACTTATAATCGTGCAGAATTTTTGGATGAATTTTTGAGGCGACATTTACCACTGACTGAAAAATTCGATTTTATTATTTCTATATATGATAATTTTTCGTCCGATAATACCTTGGAAGTGGTAAGAAAATGGTCTGAAAAATATTCTGGTTTAAAATATCATCGTCATCATGAAAATATTGGAGCTGATGCAAATTTTGACTATGCATTAAGTAATACTGAAGCTGAGTACTTATGGCTAGTTGGTGATACCTATGAAGTTCCAATAGGGGGGATTAGTTATTTTTATACTAATGACTTTCTTTATTCCGACTTTTTTGTATTCAATCTTGAGAATAAGTTAAAATTAAATAGTAAAAGCTACAATGACAATAATGAAGTGTTAAATGACTTGTCAGGTATTATGACATGTCTAAGTTGTTTAGTGTACTCAAAAAAAATTATAGGGCGTTTAAATTTTAAACGCTATCATTCCTCTTATTTTATACAAACAGGTATAATTTTTGAATATATATCACAAAATAAAAATTTCAAGTTAACCTGGGTTAAAGATATTTCTTTGATGCCAATTAAAATAGATGGGCTTGCTAAGAGAAATTGGAGTGATTCTGAGATAATTTGGCTAGTAGCATGCGATAGCTGGGTTAATTTTATTTTTTCTCTGCCAGTAAATTATAACTTAGAAATCAAAGTATCTGCATTAAAAAATTTTGGTTATGTGTCTGGACTTTTTTCATATATGGGCTTTATAAGATTAAGAGAGAAAAGAATTTTTAGCTTTAAAGTTTTATTGAAATACTGGACACATTTCTATTATCTGTCACCTTCAAGAATTTTTCTATTGTTTTTATCTTTGATACCATCACGGCTACTTTCCTTTATGGAGTTTATTATGAGGAAATTTATTAGGTGAATATTCGATTAATTTTTTAAGAGGGCGGTAAGATGGCTGAGTATTTTTTTGTAAAAATCCATTCTTTTCTGAAAAGGATTAGATCAATTTTCTTTTTTTTTGCATATGGCGTTCGTTTTAAAATTGTTGGTACTAAACTAAAAATTCGAGGTGTAAAATATTTTTCGGTAGAATCAAATGTTTCTATTGGGGATTTTTGTTGGGTAGAATGTATTAGCTCTTATCTTAATTTTAGCTATAATCCAGTTTTGAGGATTTCTGATAATGTTGCTATGAGTGATTTTGTTCATATTTCATGTTCAAAATCAATAGTTATAGAAAAAAATGTATTGATTGGTAGTAAGGTGTATATTGGTGATCACTCTCATGGATATGGTCCAAATCAGGAAGGAAAAGGCCCGGCTAATCTTCCTTTAATAAATTTAGATGATGTGTATATAGGTGAATCTACATGGATAGGAGATGGTGTTGTTATTTTAGCTGGAACACATTTAAATGCTCATTCAGTTATTGTTGCCAATAGTGTCGTTAAAAATCTTCGTACAAACAAACCCGCTATAATTGGCGGGTCTCCAGCAAAGATTATTAAGTATTTAGGTTGAATATGAAAATTAGTGTGTGTATCCCTGCGTACAATCGAGTTGAGTTTCTTTTCCCGTTGCTAGACTCAATTCGTAAACAAACGTCTCAGCCCGATGAAGTTGTTATTTGTGAGGATGTTTCTCCCCAAAGAGAAGATATTAAAAATGCTATTACTCAATATAGGTTACAGCACCCATCTTTTCCTATTACACTTCATTTAAATGATGAAAACTTGGGTTACGATGCTAATTTTCGTCGTTTGCTTGAGTGTTCCTCTGGTGATTATTGCTTATTTATGGGAAATGATGATCTTTTACAGCCTTTAGCTATAGAAAGAATTAGAAAAGCTGTACTAGAAAACCCCAATATAGGTGTCATTTCACGAGCGTATAGTTGGTTCTCAGGTGAGAAGGATAATATCCAAGATACAGTGCGACATTTAGATGACGATACACTTTTTGAGCCTGGTGTTGAGTCTATTCGGTTCTTTTACCGGAGAATGGGCGTGCTTTCTGGTTTGGTTTTTAAGCGTGAACCGTGCCTAAAAATTGCGGTGGATAAATATGATGGCCACTTATATTATCAAATGTATTTAGCTGGTTCCTTATTAAAAGAGTATCAAGGTTTTTACCTATCTGATGTACAAACATTGTCTCGAGATGGTATAGAGCCTGATTTTGGTAATGCTAAAAATGAAAAAAAGAAATTCACCCCAGGTAGTTTCGGCTATGAAGGGCGTGTTTATATGGTTAAAGGTTTGTTGGATATAGCTAGAGACCTGGATGATGATAAAAATAAGATGCCTATATATAATGCAGTAAGAAGTGATATAGGGAATTATTTTTATCCTTATATACGAGATCAACTAAATTTACCATTTAAAGTTTATTGCAAAATGTTTTTTGAATTTAAAAAAATAGGTATGGGGTTGCACGGTTTTTTTATTCTTCATTTTTTTATTGGCTTTGTTTTTAAAAGAAAGGGTTATGACTTCATTGTTAGATTGATTAGACGTATTCTTGGTCGTAGCCCAAGGTTAGGTATCTAGTTTCATGTCTAAACATATTTCTTTGCATCATTCTTTTTTTAGACCATTTTTGATTATGGTTTTCACTCAAACTGCAAGTTTTCTTGCGTGGGCATTTCCTTCTTTTGATGTTCTTAGAAAAGGGTTCGATAAATATTGGGATATTTTTAGCTATTCATCGGTTATGTTTCTAATGGCATATTTAACAACATTGTTTACATGCTATTTTTTCTATTTATTAGGAAATAGAAGTTCTGGCTCTTCAGGATTTATGTCATACGGCGTTTCAAAATTGGAAATAATTGTATACTACTATGTAGTGTTGATTTTTAGTTTGATTGGTGTGTCTGCTACTATTGGGAAAATAGTTAGTGTTCAAGGGGTTGATTTTTTCTATGTTTCTTTGGTTACCGGTCAGGCTAATAATTTAAAAGAGACATTATATGATGAATATTCCATAGGCCTAATGAGCTTGAGATATGCTTGTATATTATTAATGCCTCTTTTGATTTTAAAAAGATTTTACTACAGTAAAAGTTATTTTGATGTGCTGCCCATTTTGTTGTTGTTTAGTATCGTCATTATTTCAAGTCGGCTGGCATTGGTTTTTTCTGTTTTTTTGAGTATTTATATTTATACTAAATATGTTTCACCGATTCGCTTTTCGCTGATGAAAGTTTTTATTGTTTCTTTTTTAGGATACTTTTTACTTTCGGCTTTAAATTATTCAAGAAATTTTGGATATTATGATCAAAAAGGTATGGGTTTTTTTGCTGCAGGTTTTTCTGAGATCATTACATATTTGGGAGCTCCATTTCAAGGGGCGATTTATGTCTTTGGTAGACCTGAGAAAAATATCAATTTAACTAATTATCCTGAGACTACAATAGAGTTTGTGTTGAATACAAATTCTGCTTTTATGCATAAAATATCTGATTTTGGTCAATTAGGTTATTTTTATATACTTTTTTTCTTAGCATTTTGTTCTTTTTATGTTGGCTGGGCAAATAAAAGAAAATATTTATGTTTCCAATTAGTCTCTGGTGTGATTTATTATTGTTTTGCAGAATTTTGGAGAGTGTTTCTTTTCGATCAGGGAATTGTGATTACTCTTGTTGTACTTAGTTTTTTATGCGGGTTAGTCTTTTGTTTTTTTAAGTTGTTCTGTTATAGACAAAATGTTTTTGATACATGAAGCCGACGATAATGGATATGTTTTTTCAAAAGGTAGTGGGCAAGCTGGTGAAATCGGATATTTGAATGTATTCTTAAATTCAGGCTATGTGTTATTTTTGATCTATTTTTTTATAAAAATCATTATTTCATTTAGGCCGTTTGTTCATTAACTTGTTTTGTCGAAAAAATATACAAATAAATATTATTGTTTTTTATCCTTGTTTGGCTTGCTTTATAATGTTTTTTCTATTGGTAACTTTAATTTCTCACTCACAAATGTTTTTCCTGTGAATTTTTTATTGGTATTTTTTTTGGGTATGGTATTGTTCTTTTTTGGAGTAAAAAAGTGAAGTTATATGACACTCGCTGGTGCGCCAATCACGGTATAGGTAGGTTTTCCAAAGAAATACTGTCATTTTCGCCACCAGAAACTATTTCCGGTCGTTTTGATGATATTTTCTCCCCATTTGATCCAATAAGGCTACTAGCTAAATGTTTATTGAACAACAGTTGGTATATTTCACCTTCCTATAACTGTCCGCTCTTTTGGCATCGCAAATCTATAATTACTATTCATGATTTAATGCACATTAATTTTCCTGAATATGCTGGTTTGAAAAATAAAATATATTATGAGTATCTAGTTAAACCTGTTTGTGAAAAGTCACCATTAATATTTACTGTATCTGAATATACAAAGAATGAGATTGTTCAATGGTGTGGTGTAGATCCGGAAAAAATAGTAGTTGTTTATAATGGCGTTGATGATAAGTACCATGTCAATGTCAAACCTTACAAACATGTTCGACCATATTTATTTTATGTCGGTGATAAAAAAATGCATAAAAATATTTATCGATTATTGAGTGCATATAAAAAATCTGATGCTATGAATTCACATGACTTAATTTTAAGCGGGAGCGAGAATGATGAAATTATTAAATGGGTAAATGAGTTGGACATTGCTCAGAAAGTCAAATTTAGTGGTTTTATTCCAGAGAATGATCTACCTGGTTATTATAAAGGTGCTACCGCACTGGTATTCCCCAGTTTATATGAAGGATTCGGGTTGCCAATCATTGAAGCTATGGCGGTTGGAACGCCAGTGTTAACTTCTAATGTTACTTCAATGCCAGAAATAGCAGGGAATGCGGCATGGTTGGTTGACCCAAAGGATATAAGTGATATTTCGAATGGTATTAATGTACTTGTCACAGAGAACTCAGTACGAAGCAAGTTAATCGAAAAAGGATTGGAGCGAGCAACTATGTTTAATTGGGAGCGTAGTCGTGAAATATGGAACAGCTCGATTGAAGCAGTAGTAGGAGCCAAAAATTGAAGATTGCTATTATACATTATTGGCTAGTTAATGTTCGTGGTGGTGAAAAAGTCATCGAATCATTATGTGAGCTTTTTCCTCAGGCTGATATTTATACTCATGTGTATCAAACGGAGAATTTCTCAGATTCTATTATTTCACAGCACTCTGTTTATACCTCTTTTATTTCTAAATTTCCGTTTGCTATTAAAAAATATCAAGCTTACTTACCTTTTATGCCTATGGCATTAGAGGAATTGGATTTGTCCGGTTACGATTTGGTAATTTCGAGTGAATCTGGTCCGGCTAAGGGTGTGATTGTCCCGCCAGGTGTGCCACATATCTGTTATTGTCATTCTCCAATGCGTTATGCGTGGGATATGTATCATGACTACAAGCAAAATGCGGGTTGGTTAAAGCGTAAGTTAATGGTTCCTTTAATGCACTACCTGCGTCGATGGGATCAATTGAGCTCGCAGCAAGTTACTCACTATATCGC
>NZ_JBLXBT010000028.1:0-5723 GCF_048265365.1 Kangiella sp. | reverse complement strand
TGCCGCCTGCGTCACAAGGGTTTGCGGACGGGATAAGGGTGCTGAAGGTAACGCGGTTGCCACCCAGTTGAGCCTGGGAAATGACACGCTCCCCCTTGGCACCAGTTCCGCCTCTCGCTGCCTTCCGCAATAGATCCAGGTACCATCCTTCGTGGCTATCGGTCATCGTGTTATCGCTGACCGCTCGGCCATTGAGCTCGGTGCCGGTTACCTCCCTCAGAATCTCCTGCTCCAGAAGCGTACTACGCCCGTTGATCTGAGCACCGCTATCAACGATGCCGTAGAACGACTGCACCTGCGGAGTGGCAGGGACCTCATTGTCGGTGGTCTGGTAGAAGCTACCGGTACCGAACACCAGCATGATTTCCCGATCTTTGGTATAGGCCGCGTCTAGTGGTGCGGTGATCGGCTGCGCGCCGCCGCTGGCATCCTTGGCCAAGAACAACGGGGTGATGTTTCCGCCTGATTTCAAGCTGCTTGGGGCATCCCATCCACTGGCAGACGTGCCAGTCATGTCCAGGCGCCACACTTTGCCCAGCGTGTCAGCTACATAAACGCGATCCGCTACGCGATCGTTATCGATATCAACCGCCAAAGGCGCACCGAGATCGCCGCTGCTCGGCAGGTCAAAGCGCTTGATCACACTGCCGTTCGAAGCATCCAGGACCCAGACATAACCATTGGTACTGGTCGTCGGCCGGTCGTAACCGCTAGTGACGATTACGCCGAACTTCCCGTTGTAGAGCGGAACCAGACTGGGGCGCCCGAGGCTGTAGCCCATTTCCGCATGGGTAAACTCCCATAGCACGCTGCTGGCGGACATGCTGTTGGGGTTGGAAACATCCAGCGCAAAAATGCTGCGGCCACCTGCGCCGGATGAACCGACTAAGAGGGTCTTCCACTGACCGCTGACGAGTGCGTCACCGATACGGGGCGTACCGTCCACATAGTAGCGATGCGCATAGGTTGGGTCCGTCAGTTCGTGTAGCTCGTCGATAAGATCATTCGGAACATAGGCAAACAGCTCCTTGCCGCCTGTGCTGCCAAGGCTTGCATCGAAGCCGTGCAACATGCCGTCATTCGCACCGACCACCACCAACGGCGGGCGGTTCTGGTAAAAGCTTTCCGAGCGAAAACTGGTGTACGCGCTCTTGATTGCGTTGGTAAAACCGGCGCTTTCGGGCAGTTGGGAGTAACCGAAGTTCGGTTTATAGATGTACTGCGGGTCAGAGTTGGCAATGTCACCGAGCCGACTGTCACGCTGCCGGAACGGATTGTTAGGCGCTGCATCGGTGCGCTCCTGGCTGCGGTCGCCGCGAATGAAGGCAAGCCGGTTTTGTCCGACTGTTTCCGTCGTCGGAGTTCCGCTGGCAGTAGCCTGAAGTGCGACTTTTTGTGCTGCTTCCAGCTGATCCCACAAAAAGGCTCTGCCCGTTGTTGATACCAGCGCTCCTGTCGTGATGTCAGCTATTGGTGGCGTGGAAGTCAGAATGACGCGATTAGATGTCTGTGCGTTGGTTAGCTCATCCAGCTTCTGTGCCGCTTTCCAAGTAGGAGTTGCGCTCACGGTGCCGTTACTGGAAACCGCCTTGGCCAGTAAGTCCCCGCTCCACTTGGCGCTATCGAGCATCGATTGGAACACGACGGTATCGGTTGCCAGTTTGGTTGAATTGGTTGAGAGGGCCGCTGTGGTACTACTGACTTCCTTGGCGATGTTAGCGAAGGCTGTTTTCAGGCTTTCGACCATTTTGGTTGCATCGCTAGCTACGTAGAAGTTCCGAGGTCGAAGCTCACCAATTTCGGTCTGATCGCCGTCGGTCCACCAGCTGGGTTGGATCTCTTTGGAGGGAGCGTAAGGGTCACCATATTCCTCAACGTCCCTATCGGTTGGGAACTTGATGCCGCCGTATTTGGCGGCCAGCCAATATTGATTTTTGGCTCGGCCTTTCAGTACGCCGTTCTCACGAACATCCACCCAGTGAGTGGAGAGTAGTTGCTTGCCGCTGATATCGTCCCGAAGGTCGACCGTATTGGCGTGGTACGCCATCCCAGCGATATAGGCGGAATTATTACTGCAGCAATCGCCGAATTGGCCTGCGGTCGTTGCTTTTGTATCGACTCCCGCCCCTTCCAAGGTATCAACCACTGTAGTAGCGGTTGCAACGTTGAAATTGGTGGCGTCCGCAACAACTTCGGCAGGAGCCGCAGGTTCGAGATTGGTTACAGTAGCCCCGGGCAGGTTGCGGTCGGCGTGTGTATTGGTATCTCCAATTCCAAGGATGACGTTCTTCTGGCATGCGTACTGGATGGGGTCGTCCCAAGAAGTTATGACCGGAAACCCGTCCAGCCACTTTTCTTTGGAGTCCCCATTCGCTGCATGCGCCGGGGTCGGCGTGCTGTATTCCGTAACGTTACCCAGATTGCGAAAATAACGGAATGCTGCGTAATACAGCTCGCTAACCGGGTCGTTGCTCTTGTGATCGTAATTATTAAGCTGGCCAAACTTATTCAGGTAGTTGATGACGCCGCTATTGCTAACCGAAATGCCAAAGAGGGCTTGGGTGGATGTTGCATCGTTCGGGTTTGGGTTTGTAACTAAAATCCCAGTAGATTCATCCCATTCTTTGTTAGTGTTGTCCAGCTCCCTGGCAATGCCACGCGCTCTTTTAAGCGGACCAACGTATTTTTGGCCGGCACGTAGCACCCCGCCATCGCGTAGCTGATTTTTATCATTAAGATAACCGAATGCGCTATAGCGAATGCTGGAAGAGTACTGCTGCAGTAAGCCTTCTGGCTTGTAATTGGAGTCGCTGTATTTTTTACAGTTTGACTCAATGTTGCCGACGACGCAGACCTTTACTCTTATTTTTATGCGATACACACTCTTTACTTGGTTGCCTGCATAAAAGGCGGTCTTAAGCTTCCCGTTCTCCCATTGGGTCGTATTATTTGGGTCGTAATAGGTCCATTCATTAGTATTGGTGCCAGTGGCACCTAATCCTCCAATCTTGTCGTTCCAGTTGGAGAAAAGCATTTCTATTCCTTGGCCGCTCAGCCGGATATAGAAATTTTTCCAATCGCTCTTTACAGGGGTCGCACCCGCAAACTCTGTCGCTGGCAATATTCCGGTGTCTATTGCTGGCGATATTCCGTCAGCCGTTTTAAAACGGTCGCCAGCAGTGCTTTGCCCCGTATGGCGCGCCTTCTCAAGTACGGTAACGCCGACTGTGTCACGATAGCGATAGCCGCCTGTAAGGGAGCTCCGGAAGGGATCGATTGTCGGTGTGCCTGCCCAGTTCAGGAAATTGCCACTCCATTGTTTGGCAGCGTCGCACTTTCTCGCGGTAGCGTTGCCATCTGGTTCGAACCATTCCTTGGTACCGTCATAGACATAGCACTTGCTGGCATCGAAATAGCCGAGGTAAGTATTGGCTGAGCTGTAGCTGCCGGTATTGGCAATAGAGAGCAAAGTTGGCCACTCCACCGACGGTACCAGCGCAAGGTTGCCCGGCACATTGCTAGCGCCCAGTAGCAGTGGTGTTTGCGAAACGTCTGCAGCGGCCTTGCTGGCGCCGAGCGTCCAGCATAGTGCGGTTCCTGCCAACAGCAATGGGCGCCATGTAGCGGCAAGGCCGTTCCAGGGCATCTTGCGATGGTTGAGCGGCATCATGTCACTCCTCTACAAAATACAGGGAACGAAGGGTGACCTTCGAATCCGGACTGGCGCCGGTGCCGGTTGCTTCGATGCGGACTAGAACGAAGTCGAGAATCAGCGACTCGCCAGCCGCGAGCGAGTCGCCACCAGCGGTGGTTGGGTTGACCATGTTCTGCATGTCGAGCTGTCCGGGGTGTGGAAGCCGCGTAATGGTGTAGGTCGGCTTGCTGGCGACCTCGCCGGTAAACTTAGAGAACGTCACTATCTTAGGGCGCACGACTGTGCTCCCTATTTGGTTATTTATTGGGTACTTGGTGTCGTTAATGAGGTTGGTGTAGTCAGTCTTGACTTCCTGCTCGGCGAAGCGGAGTGCTGCTTCGGCTGCCTGGAATGCAAGGCTCTGGTCTCGCATATTGCCTGCCATGCGCTCCTGCAGATTGGTATCACGCATTGCCGCTGCACCAAGCACGGTAAGTAGCAGGAGCATGATGAGCGCAACGAGCAGTACGGCCCCGCGCTGCTGTTGCGAATAGCCGAAAGATCCGATTTTCATGGCAGACGATTCCGTATGGCAACCGTGGCGGTGTAAACCTGGGCGAGGCGGTTTTCCTTGATGGTGATGGTGCCATCGTTGCCGTATACGGCGTATTCATCGTCCCGCTCGATGCCAGCGATGGCGGGGAAAACGAACTTCTGGGGTTCGTCCAGGACGTTGGTTTCAGGACTGATGGCGAGAACGGCAATTCTTGCCGAAACCACTTTGTTCCAATCACCCTCGCCGCTGGCGGTGAGGTTGTTGGTACCGGCTTCTACATACTCATCTGCAAGGCGATCGCCATCCTTATCTAGACCGTAGGTGACTTGCATATCGATAATGCCGTCCACCAGTTCTTCGTCTGCTTTGCTTGGGCTAAGTACCTTGCGGACCAATGATGGGAGACGACCCTCGGCAGCATTGTCGCGAATGAAGTAGGTGTGGCTGCGTAAAACGTGCGCTGTAAACTTGCCGTTATAAGCTTGACTCATCCCGGTACCCGTGTTGCCTGGAGTCTCGTTGTTACCATTCGTTTGAAAGGTGCTCGCATTACCATTATTCGTGTTCTGAAAGATGTCACAGCCGGTTGAGTTAGCTACCAACACAATTTGCCCGCTGTAAGTACCGGTTTCACCTTCAACGCCAAGATTGCCGCCGCCAACTTTGTTGTTGCCTTTAGATTCGAACTCCGTGCCGTCCCCCGCATATTTCACAATGAACGCGTCGGTGTTCGGACGCAGCTTGTCCGACGACTCGAAAAATACGGGCTTACTGTTGTCCCAGCCTTGAATCGCAGGAGTTGTGCTGTAAGCGTTCTTTTGGTCGATTGTAGCCGTGGCGAGGTCTAGCTGAATAAGCGGATCGCTAAGGCACTCGCCTTTATAACCGGCTTGACGGACATCGAACGCAATGAAGTCGGTTGCAAATCTTCCTGCTTCCTGAACGCGTGCAATAGCTGTATTGGTGCGGTACATATCCTTGCTAGAAAGGAAAACCTGCAGGACGCCGCCAAGCAGGATGAGGCTGATCAACATGGCGACCATCAGCTCGATGAGCGATAAGCCCGTCTGCCGGTATAGGGAAACTGACTTCATAGCTGCGTCCGGTATACAAAAGTTTCGGGTTTGTCATCGGCTTTGTCGGTCCGCCCGCGGTTGTCGTTCCACTCGATGGAAACAGTGAACATTCGATCGTTGCGGACGACGCTGCCCTGGGCATCGGCAGACAGGAGGCAAGAAAGCGAATTCAGCCACTCAGCTACGTCCCGCTGAGCGAGCGTTCCCGTAGCGGCGAGTTTAGGGTTGCAGGTCTGGTTCTGCAGGGCGACATCGTAGACGCCGTTGAGCGCTTCGGTGCGGTTAGCGCGCATGCGGTCGATAACGTCGTAAGCCAGCACCGTTGCCTGGGAGCGGTAGTAGGCGCTCTGGTTACTCTGCAGCGCCGTCATCTGCATGCCTGCGAGCCCCAGCAGACCCACGGAAAGAATCAGCATGGCCACGAGCACCTCGATGAGTGTCGCCCCCCGCTGGCGGG
>NZ_JBLXBT010000027.1:0-5775 GCF_048265365.1 Kangiella sp. | reverse complement strand
GTGGCGTGTCACCTGCTAAGTTCGAAGAAAAGTATTTTTTAGAAGTTCCTACTGTCTAGCAAACTCTGGGAAGTCCACTGAATAGTAAATAAGAGTATCCAAATACCTTACTACTAATGTTAATTTCGTGACCTATGAAACTAATCGGAAGTAGATGTATACCAGAACTTACTGGGATAGCATGATGCATACTTCCTTCATATTGACGCCCTGAATTCTCACATATACCCAAATAACGCATATTTCCCCCTATTTGAAAGTGCGGCTTTAATTGCTATAAGCCCAGCTATCAGAAAGTGCTTCTGCTTGTTCTAGCACCAAGCGGATAGCTTCATCTGATTTATCTGGCGGATATTTAAAGCGACGTAATAATCGACGAACAAGGTTACGCATACGAGCACGAACACTCTCACGTTTTGACCAATCAACGGTTGCAGATATACGTAGCTGGTGGGTTAGTTCAATCGCTAACTTGCGTAAGTTGTCATCGCCTAGTTCTCTTACAGAAGCTTCATTGGCAACCAAGGCACGATAGAAGGCGATTTCATCAGCGGTGAGATTCATTTCCTTCATCATCTCAGCATCAGCTTGCATTTCTTTCGCCCATTGAATCAGTTCTTCAATGACCTGAGCGGTTTCGATGCTGCGGTTATGGTATTTCTGTAGTGTTGCCATGATGCGGTCGGAGTATTTTTTCTCCTGTACCTTATCTGTTTTCATTCGAGCTTTGACTTCATCGCGAAGAAGTTTCTCTAGTAACTCAACAGCGAGATTCTTTTCTTTCATGTGCTTCATATCTTCTAAGAACTCTTCGGATAGCAAACCAATATTGGGTTTATCTAAACCAACTGTTGTGAAAATATCATCCACTCCATCTGCAATGATGGCGTTATTTAAAATTTGCCGAAGGGCAGAATTACGCAGTTCATCACTGCGTTTCTGATCAACATTTGAATGCTTTAAAAATGCTGTCTTGATGGCACCATAAAAGGCTATTTCATTTTTATAAGGTTCGACTTCATCAAGGGTATTACATAAAGAGTAGGCTTTATTTAGTTGGACCATCGCGTCAAGGAATCGGCGTTTGCCATCACGTACTTCTTTGCCTTCGCGATTGGTGTGGCTCAAGCCTGATATATGGTTTACCGCACCTGGCAGAAGCTGTAATGGCTTCGTTTCATAAGTATCAAGGTATGAAAATACAGAACCGTTATCAGATGGCGTTGCAAACATGCCACGGATAATATCAATACGCTCTTCTAGGTATGCAAAAGCCTCAGCCGTATCAAGGGTTGGCTGACCTTTACCTTGGCTATTTGTATAGGTTTTCAGTGCATCTTTAAGATCGTTTGCTATGCCGAGGTAGTCCACCACCAAACCACCCGGTTTGTCTTTGAATACACGGTTTACCCGCGCAATGGCCTGCATCAGATTATGGCTTTTCATCGGTTTATCTATGTACATGGTATGACAGCACGGAGCATCGAAGCCGGTGAGCCACATATCACGAACAATGACGAGCTTTAGCTCATCGTCTGTGTCTTTAAAACGTTTCTCAAATAGCTTCTTGGTTTTCTTATCGTAGATATGCGATTGCATCTTTTGACGATCCGATGCTGAGCCTGTCATGACGACTTTAATGGCGCCCTTGTTTGGATCATCATCGTGCCACTCAGGCTTAATAGCAATAATTGCATTGTATAAATCGACACAGATCTCACGGCTCATGCCAACAATCATCGCTTTACCGGGGAAGGTTTCGCAGCGAGTTGTGAAGTGCTCAACAAGATCTTTTGCTACTGCGTCAATGCGTGGCTGAGCACCGACCAGTTTTTCTA
This sequence comes from Kangiella sp., assembly GCF_048265365.1. Lineage (NCBI taxonomy): Bacteria > Pseudomonadati > Pseudomonadota > Gammaproteobacteria > Kangiellales > Kangiellaceae > Kangiella > Kangiella sp. Next base: position 3,937 of record NZ_JBLXBT010000027.1, on the reverse strand, counting down.
AGGCTGACCATTGAGATTTAATTTTCTCACGGCTAGCGGTTTCTTCCTCCTCGCCGATTTCGTCTTCTACTTGATCGTTGAGTGCTTCGATTTTGTCTTGATTTATATCTAACTTGGCAAGGCGGGATTCATAATAAATCGGAACCGTCGCGCCGTCGTCTACCGCATCTTGAATATCGTAGATGGAAACATAGTCGCCAAAGACACTACGAGTATCCTTGTCATCTTTGTCAATTGGTGTGCCTGTGAAGCCGATAAATGAAGCAAAGGGCAGAGCATCGCGCATGTATTTGGAATAACCGTAAACATAGCGTTTACCAATTACTTCACCATGCTCATCTTTTACATCGACTAAGCGAGCTTTGTTGCCATATTGGCTGCGATGGGCTTCATCTGAAATGACAATAATGTTTGAGCGTTGAGAGAGTTTTGGGTGCTCTGTTTCTTTTTCTAATAATGAAAACTTCTGCACGGTAGTAAAGATGATGCCACCGGATTGACGATTAAGTAGTAACTCTCGTAATTCGTCACGGCCATCGGCCTGTTGTGGCGTTTGTTTTAAAGTCTCGCTCGCCATGGAAAACGTGTTGAACAGCTGGCTATCTAAGTCATTACGATCCGTCACGACCACAATCGTTGGGTTATTAAGCTCTGGCTGCTGAAGCAATTTGCTGGCATAGCACACCATAGAGATGCTTTTGCCACTGCCTTGTGTGTGCCAAACAACACCTGCTTTACGGCTACCAGGCTTTACCTTTTTAAGGTATGTGGCGCGACGTTCGCCAATACCCGTTTGAGTATCTGCTGCAATGATGGTTGCTTGTACTGCGGCACGTACCGCATGGAATTGATGGTAACCGGCGATCTTCTTAATAACGTTGTCGCCGTCATTCTCGAACAAGATAAAGTAACGTAAATAATCCAATAAAAGCTCAGGTTTGAAAAAACCTCGTACCAAGGTTTCTAATTGAAACTCTAATAACGGCTTGTCGTCTTCGTGGTTGATAGCTTTCCAAGGTAAGTAACGCTCTTGATTGGCGGTAAGAGAGCCGACACGGGCTACCCAACCATCGCTCACAACCAAGGCTTCGTTAAATACAAACAAGTCTGAAATTTCATCTTTATAGGTCTGTAGCTGGTTATAAGCATTCCAAATATCAGTTTGTTCATTAGCGGGGTTTTTAAGTTCGATTACCGCCATTGGCAGCCCGTTGATAAATACCACAATATCGGGGCGTCGGTTGCCCTTTTTACCTGTGATAGTGAACTGATTAACCACTAAAAATTCGTTTTTATCCGGATTATTAAAGTCGATTAAACGCACATGGGTGTGCTTTGTGACCTGCTTGCCGTCTTGCTCAATGGAATATTCAAGCGGCACACCTTCGATCAAATACTTATGGAAGATACGGTTATTTTTGATCAGAATGGGCGTTTCAGGTGTTGCAACTCTTTTAGCTACTTCAAGTAAGCTGTCATAAGGCACAAATGGATTCAGTTTTACCAGTCGATCAATTAAACGCTGGCGCAAGGTGACTTGCTGAAAGTTTTCTCGTTCAGGAGAAGCTCCATCGGGCGCGATGTCATAGCCATTTACATATTGGTAGTTAAGCTCTTTAAACCAATCAAGGCACAGCTGTTCTAATTGATCTTCTGTGATCATTATTGTTTTTCCTCATACAGGCGGTGCATGTCTTTGCAGAAATCGACAAAAGAAGTGCAATTGAGTAGTGCTTGTTGGAGTTCCGTCATCTGTTGGAGAAATGTGTCACTTTGTTGTTCAAGTGTTGTAGCATTTCCAATAAAGTCAGTGAGACCTCGATAAATAATAAGAGGATGCCATGGGTTTTCGTTCTTATTTTTAGTTGTGCGGTCACTGAAATGCCATCCCTTAGGTAAAATGAGTTCATTAACTAAGGCCTTATAATGAGCATTAGAGTTCATTGCTGAGTGAAGAGGTTTATCAATGTCCATAATCAATACGGCTAATGGTTCTGTTGGCATAAGGTCATTTATGCAGTGATCATATCCATCAATGGCAAAACCGCAGAAGAACCCAGGAGTCCAACCTCCCTCTTCGTATTCTTTAGTGACATTGTTAAATTCTAAACCAATACGGCCCCAAGCGTCGTGCTTACCGATTCTTTCGTTTATGCCTACCTTACGTTGAAGTGCTATTTTGTTATATGAAATATGATCATCGACTAGTCGCTGGATAGGCCAGCTTTGGTTTGCAGTTCTTGTGGCAATATCGTAGAGCTGTTGGTTTAGTTTTTTTGCATCGTTGTAGTAGAAAATAGAAAGGGGGTTGATCGGTGACATATCTATCAACCCGTTACTTTTTAAAAGGTTGGTAAACTCTCCTCGAATCCATTTTTCTTTTTCATCGCCGTCTGTGACTTTTTCGATTTCTTCAGCTATTTGATACCAACATAGTGCTAAATCTGGGCTTTGTCTGTGTTGTCCTATATGAGCGGTGATCAATACAAGCGTAAAAGCCTCACCGAATTTTTCTTCTGCGTACTTACGGTAGTTATCCAGCTGGCTATCGTGAAGCTCTGACCAAACTTTATGTTCAAATATAATGCGAAAGGAATGGTCTTTAGACTCCCAGCACATATCTGGATACCTACCATTGAAATTAACTTGGGTATCAATGCGCTCTGAGTTGCCAACGAGTGGGATCTCTAAGCTTTGCTCTTTGGCCTTGTTGTGTAAGAGCGTAGCGATTGCTTCTCTTACTGATGGGTCATTTCGTAATAACCAAGCAAAAGCTTCAGTTATGAAGTTTTCAATAGGAGAGTTTTTGTCGCTAGCAGCGTATTTACTGATGTTAACAAGTAAGCTTTCGTACATTTATAAGTCCCTTTAATAATTAGTTCTATCGGTTCCAAGCTCGGTCGGTGATTTTCCCAGTAAGGTTATAAATCCCGACTTGCTCAATGTAGTAATGAAAATCGCGGTTTTCAGTTACGATTCGGTTAGCGGATTGCCAGTCTACATTGCTTCTTTCTCTCGCGGGGATCAATATTTGGCTATCATAAAGCGATTCAGTATTAAGTATTAGTAAGCCGATACCATGCAGACTAGAAAGCATTTGTAGCTCGGCTTCCACATCACTATTCAGTCCCGTAGCCACAAGGTAACCGTAGTTAGCCCAGCTAGAATTAGACACCGCTTGGAAGAAATACTTACGCACATTGCTTTTGGTCAGGTGCTTTTTTACCTCAAAAGACCAAAGACGAACCGAGCTATGATGACCGCTTCGTACACAGCTACGCACGGCCTCATCCCAGCCTTGGTCTAGCGGCTCTAGGGCAACGATATCTGGGTGTAACCAGTGATTACCACCGCTGCCATGGGTGTTTTTTGATTTGCGTTCATCGATACGTTGGCAATACAGTCCAAGGTCCGTACTGAGGTACTCAATCAGCATGGGGTATAAATCGTGCTCATTTAAACTTTTTGAGGTGAGGGGCGTATCCACACTCTGTTCTTCAGGCTCTTCGATTATTTCATCGGCCTCTGCAACAGAAGGGTCTGCATCCCAGTAGTAGATCCGTGGACGAGGCTTATCTCGCGTCGCCACATTGGCGCAGGCTTTTTGGGCTGCGACAGTGCGCTCACCACCGATTTCAGCCGCCAACTGAGCAATCAGTTTTTCTTTCGTGTTATATCTTGGGTTCGTCTGCTTTTCTGCAATTTCGACGGGATAACGTTCAATAAACACTTTAGCTAACTCCCGAGCAGTAAACTTCTGATCAGGATTATCCTTTAGTGTTTCAATGATCATCTCAACGCGGGTAGTCATTTACTAATTTCCTTTATTCGAGTAGCGTGTCTAATAGCAACGTCTAATATTAGGTCAGGCTTATCCAAAAGGCTTCAGTACCTTTCTAATACCTACAATTTTCTCTCCGTTAGGAATGACATCAAG
>NZ_JBLXBT010000026.1:0-5878 GCF_048265365.1 Kangiella sp. | reverse complement strand
GAAGTAAGGTGCTTTGACCTCGATGTTCACCCTGGATAAACCGTTTCATGGGCGTCCCTTGCGATGAGATTCTCGGAAATCATAGCAAGGGTTTACCGGGATGTTTTTACACACTCTGGGCCAGGAGCGGACAGTCATCCCAGGGGATTGGTTTCGCCTGCGAAATCATGCCATATAGCTACCTTTCATCAGGGATGAGTACTGCGTTGGCGGAAATGGCCAAGATAGGCGTCCCTGCCTCGTCATGAGTAACAGGGGGCCTAATCGTGTATCTATCCGTCTTGAAACTAGAAAATTTCCGCCAGTTTGGCCAGGCTAACTGTGGCTTGGAAGTCACCTTCAACCCAGGTGTTACCGCGTTGGTCGGGGAAAACGACGCAGGCAAAACAGCCGTCATCGATGCGATCCGGTATGTACTGCAAACCCGTGATGCCGAATACCTGAAGCTTCAACTCCAAGACTTCCATATCGATGACAGCGGAGCTCAGGCCAGTACCATCACGCTGAGGTGCACATTAGATGGTTTGAGTAAGGCCGAACTGGGAGCGTTCGCTGAGTATGTCACCTACAAAAACGGCGTAGGTCGTCTACACATCCATTGGTCAGCCACGCGTGTCCAAGGCTCAACTCTAACCCGCAGATGGGTGGATATTTCAGTGCGTTCTGGTGAGAATGGGGAAGGGCCGTCCCTGGATGCAGGGGCCCGTCTTCTGCTCGCCACTGCGTACTTGAAACCATTACGTGATGCAGAGCGCGAGATGTCGCCAGGCCGAAATTCCCGGCTCTCTCAGGTCTTGAGCAGCTTCCCAAGCATCGATGTCGGAAGCGCTTTCGATACCGCGACCCCGCCTGCTAGCCCCGTCGATGCAGAAGCGTTGAGCATTGCTGGCATGGGCGACTACATGCGCTATCTGGTGAACAAGCACAGCGCTATCGTCAGTGCTGAACATGCCATTAACCAGAACTACCTGGCCCCGCTTTCTCTTGTGGGACAGCCCCTGACAAGCCGTATCAGTTTCGGCGAGGGGGGTACCGAGGATGCGAGGCTCAAACAGATCCTTGAGCGCTTGGAACTCGGGTTGCTTGATCACGCTTCGGGCGAGTCCCGGGGCGTTTATGGTTTGGGCTCAAACAACGTACTGTTTATGGCCTGCGAGCTCCTCCTGCTTGGAAAGGAGCCAGACGGCCTGCCGCTTCTATTGGTAGAAGAGCCTGAGGCTCACCTGCACCCGCAGCGGCAACTGCAGCTCATGGAGTTTCTTGAGAAGGCCGCGAAACCTGCGGACGGTTTGAGACCGGTTCAGGTGATTCTGACCACTCACAGCCCGAATCTGAGCTCAAAGATTCCGATCCAGAATCTTGATCTCATGCATCGAGGGCGCGCGTTCTCGCTGGCTGAAGATCAGACCTGCTTGGGCGCCGATGACTATCGATTCCTCAGTCGCTTCCTGGACGTCACGAAAGCAGGATTGTTCTTCGCCAAAGGACTATTGGTGGTGGAGGGCGATGCTGAGGCGATCCTTCTGCCAGCCATTGCGCGTAGGCTTGGAAAAGACCTGACCAAGCATGGTGTGTCGGTGATCAATGTGGGCGGCGTCCTGCCAGTGAGGGGCCACCGACCAACCGGCGCTATTTAGAAGTCTGCGTGTTCTCCTACCTGGCCAGCGAGCTGCGATCGGGTGACATGTGTGTATCGGCACGTGGCCAACAACTACATCGCTGTGTTCCAGCACTTCATCCCACCTGGCATCTGGGAGGCGATTTACGTAATTGAGGGGCTGCTTAAGGCTGATCTGAGTGTCGAGGCAGACACTGTGTATTCAGATACTCAGGGGCAATCGGCGACCGTCTTTGCCTTCACCCATCTGCTGGGCATCAACCTGATGCCGCGCATACGCAACTGGCGTGACCTGGTGATGTGCCGGCCGGATCGCGGCGCGTCTTACAAGCATATCAACCGCCTGTTCACCGACACTGCCGACTGGCATTTGATCGAAACTCACTGGCAAGATCTGATGCAGGTCGCGCTGTCCATCCAGGCCGGCAAAATCTCCTCGCCTATGCTGCTGCGAAAACTCGGCTCCTACAGCCGGCGCAACAAGCTCTACCACGCCGCCCAGGCACTGGGCAGCGTGATCCGCACGATCTTCCTGCTCAACTGGATCGGTAGCCGCGAGTTGCGCCAGGAAGTCACTGCGAACACCAATAAAATCGAGTCCTACAACGGTTTCTCGAAGTGGCTTTCGTTCGGTGGCGACGTGATTGCTGAGAACGATCCGGACGAACAGCAAAAACGTCTGCGCTACAACGACATGATGGCCTCATCGGTGATCCTGCAGAACACTGTGGATATGATGCGCATTCTGCAGAAATTGGCCCGAGAGGGTTGGCAATTCACCGACGAGGACGTGTCCTTCCTCAGCCCCTACCAGACCAGCAACGTCAAGCGCTTCGGCGAATTCAACCTCAAGCTCAACCGGCCACCGGAGCCCTGGATCAAGGACTCGGTGTTTCAACAAGCTGCCGGCTCGCTGCGGGTGATCACACCTCGCCAGCTAGATACCGAGAAAACCACATGATCAATGTTCCTCCCCCGTCCTTTCGCGTTACGCCGTACGGCGAAGTCGATGCGGTGGCGTTGGAAAACCTGCGCGCCGCCTTCGACACCTCTCAATTGCTCTGGCTGGCTGATCGATTGGATGCCTGCTTGCTGGAACTGGGCGGAGCCACCGCCATCCGCGACGAGCTGCTGAGATTGCATGCGATGGCTCTGACGATAGTTGAGGGCATCGCTCTTACAGTGCCTGCCGAGAATGCTTGTATCTGGGCAGAGGCCGAATCTCTACAGATGGATCTTGAAGCGCTGGTTTCCTGGGCTCGCACTGCTCAGCTCCTCCTTGCGCCGCTTATAAATCTCGCACCAATCCACGAGGCATGAGCACTCTGGATGATTTCGACAAGACTCAGCTGTTCCTGACCATGGATAGGATCGCCGGTAAATGGATCACCTCAGCAATCAGCTCTACGAGTGGGTGATCACAGCCGCTGCAGCCAGCTCGCGAATGGACTCTGGGAGCGCTAGGGCCAGGGGAAGCACTACAAGCGAGTTGCGAGTGCCTGAGCTAAAGGCTACTGCCCGTGAGGCAGATGCCTCCAAACCAAATAGCCGGGAGCTGAGTACGCCGAGGGCGGGAGCGAGTAATAGAAACGCTCCGTATACCGGAAGCAACGGCGCCAGGATGTCGAGTTGGTACACTACGGCCGCGATCTACGAACCCACCACCACGATTAGAACCAGGGCCATCGCAGGCACTGGCAGCCAGGCCCAACCTGCGCTCCATGCGCGAACCAGCTGAGATCGGCGCCCGCCAAATTCGGTGAGCACAGCCGCTACCAAGGGTAGGACGATCAGTAACAGGAATGCTTCTGCGAAGGGCCACAGCTCGATCACTGTGCCGGCTTCGGAACCAAGGATTAGCTGCAAGTAGAGGGGCAGCAGCAAAAGCTGAAGCAACAGCAGCAATGGCGTCGCCGCGGGCACCAGACGAGAGTCTCCTTTGCCCAGGTGGGTGAAGACCACCACGTAATCACATGGCATACATCAGCACGGCAATCGCCGGTGTGATGGCCATGGCCGTCAGTCCGGTGAATTGCGCAGAGCTCAAACCTGCAATGGCAGCGGCCACCACCGCCGCGAAATAAAATGCTATCTGATGTTCTTCCAGCCAGTCCCGCGACATCTGATATCTTCTCTTGTTGCGCAAGGGCGACATTCTCGCACTGGCATCGAATTTAACCCAGCGCTGAGGCTGGTTGCGCAGCGGGCTGCCTGGTTGCTTTTCGCTTGTGCCGGTGGGCGGAGGTTTACAACGCTCCAACAAGTCTTGCCGACAAGAGGAAGCATGGTGTTTCGAAATAACCGGAAGGCGAGTCTGACGCAAGTGTTCGTCACCGCCAGGAGCTAACCGCAATGAACCCTCAACGTTCAGGCATGACCTGGAACCTGCTGCTGCTAACCTGGCTGGTCGCACTGGTATCGACCCTATCCGCGCTGTTCATTGGCGAGGTGATGGGCCAGGCACCCTGTGTTTTGTGCTGGTTCCAGCGCGCCTTTATGTTTCCGCTGGCGGTGATCCTGGCCATCGCCTGCTACCGCTCGGATTTCACAGTCTGGCGTTACGCCCTACCGCTGACCGTTATCGGTGCGGCGCTGGCATTTGTTCACACGCTGCTCTATGCAGGGCTGATTCCACAGCCGATCCAGCCCTGCACGGCCACCGGTCCATCCTGCTCGGGCGCCGGAATGACACTCTTCGGCGTGGTGCCCCTGCCGGCACTCGCCTTGTTCGCCTTTATCCTGATCGCCATCCTGCTCATTCTCATCCGTCGGAGAACAACTCCATGAATCGCCGTTCCGTGGTCCTGATCATCAGTGCCGTGCTCCTGGCCGTTTTTGCCGCCGCCGCATTCTTCTATTCTCCGTCGCAGTCACCTCAACAGGCCCAAGCTCCCGGTTCGACAGCCCAAGAGACCGCGACACAACCCAAACAGAACCGTGGCCAACTGGTTCGCTTCCACTCGCCAGTGTTCGGCCCAGCGCAAGCGCCAGTAACCATTGTCGAGTTCTTCGATCCTTCATGCGAGGCATGCCGCGCCTTCCATCCCTATGTGAAGCAGATCCTCGCCGAGAACCCGGAAGATGTACGTCTGGTGCTGCGCTATGTACTGTTTCATCAAGGTTCGGAAGAAGTGGCGCGGATGCTTGAGGCGGCGCGCAAGCAAAATCTTCATGAACAAGTGCTGGAGGCTGTGCTGGAGACCCAACCCGGTTGGCACGACGACCCCAAGGTAATGCAGGCATGGGCTGCTGCCGAGGGCGTCGGTTTGAACTTGGAGCAGGCCCGCCAGGACATGCATACGCCTAGCGTCAACGCCGTGCTTGAAACGGACATGCAGGACGTCAAGGCCGTTGGGATTCGTGGCACCCCGACCTTTTTTGTAAATGGTCGTGCGCTCAGCGAGTTCGGCCCGGAGCCGCTGCGCCGATTAGTGAGCAGCGAAGTGGCCAAGGCACGGGAATGACACTATGAGCGCGCTGGAGAACCGCGTGCCACCGCTGCTCGTAGCGGTCCTGATCGCTCTGCTGATGGGGTTGTCGGGACCCAGATTGCCGAGCATCGAACTGGCATGGACCGAGCGCCTGACCTTCGCTTTGCCGGTACTGTTCCTGGGGCTCGGCGTGTGTTTCGCCGGCGTACTGTCGTTCCGCCGCGCACGTACTACTGTCAATCCATTGCAGCCGCAGCAGGCTTCGGTGTTGGTGGAGGCTAGCATCTATCAGTACAGCCGCAACCCCATGTATTTGGGCTTCGCCATCAGCCTGACGGCCTGCGCGCTGGCCCTGGCCTCGCCTTTTACCCTGCTGGGCGTGGTTGCCTTCGTGCTTTACATGAATCGTTTCCAAATCGAACCCGAAGAGTCGGCGCTGGAAGCGCTGTTCGGCGAATCATTCGCTCGCTACCGCGCACGAGTCTGCCGCTGGCTCTGAGCGTCCGCGGCGGTAGCGACTGGCGGGGCTTGCTCGTCGCTGCAGCCCGCCGAAGGTGCCACGACCTAGCCTGATCTCCTCGTGACGAGCTGCTTTGGCCACATGCCGCTAGCATGTCTCTGGTCGAAGACATAGCGCCAACGAGTGATGTCGCAAGTTCACTCCGTTGATATCGAGATAACTGTCTAGCAACAGCGGTGAGCGCAAAGCAGGCTTATGCTTCGCTGCGATGACTGTCGGCCTGCCTGGTGTCGATACAAACACTGCCGTCTAGCTCCATTTCAAGTGTCGAGTGGCTGACTTTGAATCGCTCATGAAGTACACGTTTTA
>NZ_JBLXBT010000025.1:0-6198 GCF_048265365.1 Kangiella sp. | reverse complement strand
AAGAATTTTTAGTAGTAGTAAATAATGAAAAGTGAGACCAGTGTACTTCAGCAAGTGGAAGAATTCATCAGGCCCTTAGTCTTAGAGCACACACCGGAGGGCACGGAAGTACAAGCGGTTGTAGACCAGTGGATTCATGCGATTGCGACAGACAGCCAGTTTTATTGTGACAATACTCAGGTCGATCCTAAGCAACTTCGAATTGATATTGAGTTTTCTTTAAGTCTTAACGGATTGCTTAAAGATAGAAAAAGTTTTTTTAATGAGGTGTTTGGTCATTTAAAACTTAAACCACTAGAAAACGCATTATTCCGATTTATTGACTTGTTCGCTGGTATCGGTGGAGTAAGACTGGGCTTTCAACAAGCTGGTGGCACTTGTGTTTTTTCTTCAGAATTTGATAAACATGCACAGCTTACATATAAAAAGAATCATGGTGAATTCCCGTTTGGTGATATCACTCTCATTTCTCCTGAATCTATTCCAGACCATGATGTTTTACTTGCTGGGTTTCCTTGTCAGCCTTTTTCTCATGCTGGCTTAAAGCTTGGTATTGAAGATACTCGAGGAACTTTATTTCATGATATAGCCAGAATTATTGAAGAGAAGAATCCACGTTTTGCAGTTTTGGAAAATGTAAAAGGGCTAATAAGCCACGATAAAGGTCATACACTTAAAGTTATTTTAAAAACACTTACAAATATCGGTTACAGCTGTAATATCCCTAAGAGTATTATTGAAAACGGCAGTACCAAAGAGATTCAGAACCTAGCTAAATCAATGGTATTGAAATCAGTAGACTTTGGCGTGCCTCAGAATAGACAAAGAATTTATATTGTACTTTGGAAAGATGGTGAGATTGATAATTTTGATTATCCAGAGTCAATGGAACTTGATACAAGAGTTGGAGACATATTAGAAGCCAATCCTAACCCAAAGCTAACTATTTCTGATCGATTGTGGGAAGGGCATCAAAGACGAAAGATGCAGAATAAGATTAATGGTAAAGGCTTTGGATATGGAATTGTTAACGAAGATTCTCCTTACACAAATACTCTATCTGCTAGGTATTACAAAGATGGCAGTGAAGTATTAATTGAACAGGAAGGCAAAAACCCAAGAAAGGTTAGTCCTAGAGAAGCGGCAAGATTACAGGGTTTTCCGGATGAGTTTGAGTATAGTGATTCGACAGTTCAAGCTTATAAGCAATTTGGTAACAGTGTTACTGTTGATGTAATTAACGCATTAGCAAATCGCATAAAAGAATATCTATAAGGATGCTTAATGTTAGTCGATTTAAGGAAATATAGTGGCAACAGCTCTAAAGCTGTAGTGAATACCAGCACTCTGAAAGAAATTAAGCTACCAAAAAACATTAGGGATAAAATAGAAGAAAGAATTTTAGAAGGTAAACTTACTATTAATCCTTACACTGCATTTTCTAATACAAGTGCAACAAATTATGCTGTAATGCCAAATCAAATTTTCAGATTTGCATGTGAAATCTATGACGCTGCCTTCGATGTCTTAGCTTACTTTAACGTGTTGGATGAAATCAAAAAAGAAAATAATTTGATAGACCTGTTTTCTGAGCGTGTAGAAGATATTGAAGAAAAATTACTGGAATTGAATACTCTTGATGATAACGACGCTAAACTGCTTGCTCAGTTTATATCGTTTCCCAAGAAAAAAGGTGAAAAAAATGAATATAGACTTGGCGGCAAATCAATCTTCAATAAAAGTGAGGCTGGGAAAATAACCGTTCGCTCACATGAAGATTGCTTTGGTTCTATTGTTTTAACCATGGTTAATTTACCAAACTCCTCATCAAGTATTTTTGGAGATTTGGTGTATTCTCTTGTGCAAAATAAATATTTATACGATGAAATTCGAGCGTTTTTCGGCACGTTATCTGTTTCAATACCTTCGGTAAAAACAACAAAACCAAGTATTGAAGTGTACAAACCCTTCCTCCTTCTTGCAGGTATCTCTGGCACAGGTAAAACCCGTTTTGTGCGCGAGCAAGCAAAAACTTCCGGACAGTTTCGTGAGACCTATTGTTTAACCTCGGTGCGCCCCGATTGGCATGAGCCGAGCGATTTGCTTGGTTATATTTCTCGCCTAGCAAAAGACGGAAAAGCCGAATACATCACTACCGATGTGTTGCAGTTTATCGCCAAAGCTTGGCGTGCCATTGCTGATAGTGGCTTAACTGTTGAAGTTCACGATAGCGAAGATCAAGGTGAACGCCTAGTGGTAACAGGTGAACATGATACGTTAGATAAGGTACTGCCTTACTGGTTGTGCTTGGATGAAATGAACCTTGCCCCCGTTGAGCAGTATTTTGCCGATTACTTGTCGGTGCTAGAAACCCGCGAATGGGATTGGAAAGAAGACGGTAGCTTTACCTACAGCAGTGATGCTTTATTAAAACCCGCCACCATTAAAGATGTCGCTGATAAAGAAAAGCTACGTGAAGCGCTAGGCCTTGATGATGCGCAATACGATAAGCTGTGGGCACATATTTGCCAATATGGGTTAGGTATCCCGTTTAACTTGCTGGTCGCGGGCACGGTCAATATGGACGAAACCACCCACGGTTTTTCACGTAAAGTGATTGATCGTGCGCTGAGTTTTGATTTCGGTGAATTTTTCCAAAATGACTATGACGACTTCTTTTCACCAAAACACCTTAATAAGCGACTGACTTACCCTGTGTGGTCTCATGCTAATAAAGAAATGCTATCTAGTACCTTTGATGAAGATGGCTCTAAGACGGTTGGGTTTTTAAAAGCGATTAATGCTGAGCTGAAAAATACCCCATTTGAGCTTGCTTATCGTGCATTGAATGAGTTGTTGTTGTCGGTTACTAGCTATCAGCCACAAGATGAAACGACACTGCACGCTGTGTGGGATGACTTTATGATGTGTAAGGTTTTGCCGCGTATTGAAGGCGATGAAGATAAGCTAATGGTTTCTATTCAAGGCGATCAAAATATTCTACAGCGTCTGATGAGCATTTTAGAGCAACAATTGGCTGATGAAGTTTGGAATATAGGCCGACCTGATCTTTATCGTGAGTACATAGACAATAATGATGCAAAGGTTATGGTTCCTTGTCGATCTAAGAAAAAATTACAGTGGATGAATGATCAACTTGTCCGAGGCTTTGTGTCTTTCTGGCCTTAAATAAATGGAATTTGATATTTTGGCGGTAATACAGCATGGCTGAGAAAAAGACAGAAATCTTGGTGCATGAGCATAATGACTTTGTGCTTTATGTATATGCCGACAATCTCGACACGTCTAGGCGTAAACTGCGGAGAACCTATGAGTCTCGTGGCCTAGTCGGGCCTGCTTGTAAGGATATGGTGGTATTGGTTGGGGCCGAAGCAATGCTTTCAGAAGATGGATGTATTGTTTTGCAACCGTTCTTTTTTGAGAATCGACAGTATTGGTTTGAGGTAGATTTTACGAATCAGCCAAATATTGAGTCTTATGCGGTTAACCATAAACATGCTCTGTTTGATCAAAGTTTTTCCGCTCACCCTAAACGAAAAGTACTAAACGCTTCTATTAACTTTAGCAATGACGTTGGTCTTTGTCGCTTTGATATCCAATATAGCCTTGATGGTGTTCGACATAGGGTTCCTGTGACTTTCACTGTATTTGCGACGAAAATGATTCAAACTCAGGACCTGAGTGTTATGAATCATGCGATTGATCAAGTGTATCCATTATGGCGTTATGCTATTACAGGTAAAACGACTCATCAGCAAGGTAAGTCCGCTAGACAACCTGAGAAGTTTGGGCTGTTTTGGTTAGCGCAGTTTGAACGGTTAGTGTCCGAGTTCAATCAAGGTGTGAAGCGGGTATTAAATGCCCCTCATAACCGCTTGCAGGCTTATACAGATCAGCAAAAGCTAGAAAGAATAAACAAAAGACTTGGAACAAAGTTGGAAGAGCGGGCAAAAGAGCTAGTTGCTTCAAAACGTGCTTCTCGATTGGCTATCAAAAAACAGCGCTTAAATATTGATACACCTGAAAATCGTTTTATTAAAATGGTTTTGTTGAAAATCAAAGCGAATTTGTCTCAGATACTAATGGCTGTCATTAAAGATAAAGACTCGAAAGTATCTAAATCTTTTATCTCAATGTTAGAAGCTTGGCGTGATCAGATAGGAAAATATACAAAGCATAAACTGTGGAAAGAAGTGGGAGAGTTTAAGGGGCAAAATACTGAGTCAAAAGTATTACAAGAAGCGGCTGGATATTCAAAGGTATATCAGGTCTGGCAACAGTTGAAACACTATTTAAATGGTCATGTTGGAGATAGCCAGATATCAATAAAGTCAGTCGCTGATATTTATGAAATTTGGTGTTTCTTAGAAGTTAAATCGGCTATTGAATCATTAGGCTTTACGCAATTAACCAAAAAGCTTAGCCATCTTAAACAAATACAATTTGAAAAACAGTTTCCAGATGATGAAATGGCAGCAGCATTTGTTTACTTTCGTGAAAGCGATGGGATGACGATAGAGATAGCTCACAAACCCTCTTTTACACAAAGCGGCACTGTTAATCGAACTTGGCTTGGGCGACAAAGCCCTGATATTGTGCTTCGTGTTACTCTGGCAAATCATGAGTCATTTTTTATTTTATTCGATGCTAAATATCGCATTGATACACAACAATTCAAAGACAAAGATGGTGTCCCCGAGGATGCTCTTAATCAGATGCATCGATACCGAGACGCTATTATCCACCAGCACCGTTTTGAATATGAGTCACCTTTAAAAAGTCGTCCTGTTATGGGCGCTTTTGCCTTATACCCTGGCTTTTTTGATAACCAAAAAGACCAAGTAAATCCTTACGAAGAGGCCATCAAAGAGATTGGAATTGGGGCATTTGCGTTGTTGCCTAGTAAAGATTCTGAGGTTTCACATAATCATTGGTTGCGCGATTATTTAACGCTAAAACTTTGCGATAGAAAAGCCGAGTTTACTTATCCAAAGATTCCATCAAACGATTACTATTTTGTGGAAGATGCTGCGCGTATCACGCCTTATGGAGTAAATACTGTCAGGCACAATGGGTTAACTATGATTGCCCCCATTAATGAAATAGAACGTGACGATGACTATCTAGAAAAAGCGAGAACAGGAAAGCTACAGGGATATCACACGCAACTTGTAGCGACTAATCGGCAAAACGTACATAGAAACATCGTGCGTGAAATCCGTTATGTCATTGTTACTGTTCGTGAAAAAAATACGGAGCATCAAGTTGGTAAATACTTATATCGTGTTGCAAATGTAAAACTTTTACCAAGGTATGATATTGATAGAAGCTTAACAGGCAAGGAAAGCACCGATAACCGTCATTATTGGCTATTCGAATTCGTTGGCTCGCCAATTGCTCTTAGTGCAGAGATAGAAAAACCATACCTTGAGAGCTTCCAATTCAAACTGACCAAAGCGGAGTATTTACAGCAATTTACGCATTGGGACGATGTTAAGGATGACTTGCAACTCTATACTGAATTTGATCTGAGTTGGTAAAGTTAAATCATGTTAAGGATGTGCCAATGACCACCAAGTTAATCCGCAATAGCACGGCTGAGTTTTTGATTTTTACTGGGCAATCTGGTGAGCAGAGCATCGAGGCCCGTTATGAAGAAGACACTATTTGGCTTTCCCAAAAGCTGATTGCTGAGTTGTTTGACGTTGATGTGCGAACGGTCAGTGAACACTTAAAAAATATCTACTCACTAAGAGAGCTTGATCAAGAGGCAACTATCCGGAAATTCCGGATAGTTCAAGTTGAGGGCAGCCGTGAGGTAAATCGAAATATAGATTTTTACAATTTAGACGCCATTATCTCTGTCGGTTATCGCGTGAATTCTGTGCGAGCGACTCAGTTTCGTCAGTGGGCGACTCAGGTGTTGCGAGAGTTTTCTATCAAGGGTTATGTGATCGATAAAGAGCGCATGGAGAACGGAAGCTTTCTGGGTGAAGATTACTTTGAGCGCTTGCTGGAAGAAATTCGTGAAATTCGCCTTTCTGAACGACGTTTTTATCAGAAGATCACCGATATTTACGCAACCAGTGTTGATTACAATAAAAATGCGCCAACGACTCAATCCTTTTTTGCGACAGTGCAAAACAAACTGCATTTTGCGATTCATGGACAGACTGC
>NZ_JBLXBT010000024.1:0-6253 GCF_048265365.1 Kangiella sp. | reverse complement strand
AATCGGGAAATCGCCACGCCCAGGAGCAATGGGCTGAAGCACGCAAGATAAGAAAGTGTTTTTACACACTCTGGGCCGATTCCTGCCTAATCCGAAAGGCTCAAAGCGGTCAAAATCGGTCATTAATGGCCAGCGGCAACAGACCGCTTCATTCACGAGAAAATTATTCAGGTGTGAGCATGGAAATCAAATCGCTGGCGACGGTAGCCATGATTGAGAATGTGATCTACGACTTTTGCTCCACTGGCACTCGCATCCCCGATTGTGGCTTGCAATATGGACGTGTCATCAACTCGTACCCCTCCAGAGCTTAGCGCGGAGCATGGTCCGAGTGCTCGGATTTCAGGACGTTGCTGCCATGAGTCTTTTCCAGGTATGTGTTTTGAGCACCGGATCAGCTCTTCTTTCGAAGTTGTGAAACCGGCCGCTCCAACATCGATTGCGTTAGCCCGTGCATATCCGCATTGGCTTGCCAAATCAAAAACCGGCGATACATATCTCGAACAGCAGCTGACAGTTTCTGATTATTCTCTGTCAGTTTCTCAATGCGCTCGTTGGCTGCCTGAATATCGCTAATCCAGCCCGGCTTCAGCTTCTGAGCCTTCAATCCCGCCTTGGCATTCTTCATTGCTAAATCCACGGCAGGTAGATTCATCAGGGACTGGCGAGCACGACTAATACCCAGTTTTTCTTTGCAGGCATCAACAAGCAATGGCCAGGTCAGCTTCGGCCCTGACCATTCCTCAATCAGCTTAATGATGCGTTTCTCATCCTTTGGCGTTAAATGCCCCATCGTTAATCCTCGATCTCATCCAGCAAAGCCAAGACGTCATCCAACGATGGCAACGCCTCTTGCGTCTGGTTATCTTCAATGAATTTGACTTCGATCAGCCCCGACATTGCGGCGGCGTTCTTGGCCAGCGTCCAACCGTTATCGGCGTTCCACACAATGGCACCTTTTTCGAGTTCCGGGTTTTCCAGCATTTGGATGAGCGCCTCGCACTTAAAGAGTTTCTCACCCAATTTTTTGGCCGACTCCGACGCCCCAAACACACCACGAGACTGCGCATCCATGGCTTTATCTAGGCGGCGTTTAAGGTCGTCGCGTTCTTCCATGAGGTTGCCCAGCTTCACGTCATCCCCTTTGATGCAACCGAGCCGCCCGCAGTCCAAACAGGCACCCATTTTCGGGCAGGGTTCGGATGGAAAGTTGTGAACACAAACGCCAAGGTGGGTTTGATGGATAATGCGATCCTGCTCACCCTCGCGCAGTTCCCTCACATCAGCAAGATGCAGAGGCTGATTGGTTATGACCTTGTCCAGCCGGTGAGCAGCGGTGCTGTGCTTCGTTTTGGGGTGGTAAGCCGCAACACCTTGGGTGCGGTCCTCGATGGTTTCATGGTTGTAGACAGACCCCATCGACGTGCGCCCGGAGAAGGCGTCAATCAGGAGCTGCGACAGACCGGCCTCGTGCATCCGCGTGTTTAATTCGTGCCGAAACGCATGCGTGTTGACCTTGAGACCGGGGTAGCCATAGCGCTCGAACAGGCTTTTCTTTCTCCGGTTGTTAGTACCGCCTAGTTGCGTAGTCAATCGGATAGCATTCGCCGCGATCTCCACGCCAAACCCGTGTATCACAACGCGAGCTGAGTCGTCAGTTAGTGCTCCCGTGCGCACGGTGAACAACGCATAACGGTACCTCACACGAGCTTTGCCCTCCGTGTACGGCGTGGTGTATGGAAAATCCTTTGGAAGATACTTTTCACGCAACAGCACATTGAGCTTGCGCAGCGTGAGCACACACCGGTCGTCATACGCAAAACCCTGGATTCCTGGCTTGTCCTTATCAAATATGCGCTTCCCTACCATATCCCACCCGCCACGGATCTCGGCTAAGAGGGCTCGGGCCCCGGGGCTAAGCGCCTTTCGCTTCTCCAAGGGTTTGAGGAAATTGGCATTGAATACGCTTCGCGAGCCGCAGACGTTAGAAACGGTGAGTTTTAGCGCGGCACAGGCTTCGGCGTACGTGAGCGGTTCATCAAGCCCTCTGGGTGGCAGCCCTTCATGGAGTGGAAACTCATCGGGATGGTCTTCCAGCCAGGCGGCGTAAGTCCGCGCCTCGTCGGTGATCGGTCTCAGTAACGTGATGACCCGCTCGACGACCGGCTCCATCTCAGGCCTAACGACGGGCTTCAGCATCACCTGGTTTATCTTTTCCGCGTACCAGCGCAGGAACATGCGCCGATTGCCCTGGGTATCCTCTTTGAATACCCGGCAATCCAATTCAACATCCGCCAATTCACCCACGCGACTCGGAGCACTCAGTAACAGCGCACAGGCGGACGTCACAACGATATCGAGGGGGTTCGTCAGTTCGTTTGAGAACACTTCCCCGAGGACTCTGATCGCGTCAGGGTTGGGCAGCTTCTGTTCCCGATCCGCTTTTTGCTGCTTGAGCGTGCCACGCGGCCTGAGCGTCAGGTGAGTAGTCCACTGGAAGTCTGACTTGAGCAATTTTTTGGCCCGCATAAGGGTGATGATGGCCTCAAGTGCCTTGCCGTGCTGGTATGCGGTGTTGCCTTTTGTCCAGCGACGGTCCATGTCCTCGCACGCCTTGTTACAGATAGCGGCGGACACCCGCGTCACATCCTGCGTGCCGGTCAACTCGAACAGGGCGGCTCCCATCCCGGCCAAGGCTCTCAGCCAGATTGTCATCACCTTTTTCTGCGAATACACCCTTCGGTACACCAGTATGGCTTTGGCAAAGTCCGTGAAGGGTATCTGCATCGCCTTTGGGGCAACGTTGGTCGATCCGAGCGCCCTGAAGCTACAAGCATAGAAGCCGTGTTGGTGCCAACTGCCGTCTTCCCAGCAAATGCTCGAGTGCACTTGATTGGGAATGCCTTTGGGCAGGGTCTGTTTTGCCCATTCGATAAACGCCGCGAGCTGAGCCTCCGCGGCCAGTTGGTCCCTGGGTTTATAATCGACAATGTTGTTCGTCGGTACAGAATAAAACGCGTCGGTCATTCACCTTTCCTTTCCGATCGGAGCATGACTTCACAATCCAGTATCACCTTGCGGCAAGCCAGAATTGCCCGATCCCAGAGCACACCGGTCGTTTTATCCGTGGCAATGGTTTGCTCCCGGCGACGCTCTAATCGCTCAAGGACCGCGTGGTGATCTGCGTGTAGAAGAGGTTGGAATTTTCCGCATGCGTAACAGGTGTACGGTGCATCGAGATGGCAGGCGGCCGTGGCACCGCATACAGCCAAATCCTCGATTTGTCGATCCGCTCGATCCCCGTTTTTCGCTGAGGTGCGATCCGTAACGATGATTCCGGTGAACGCATTCACAACCAAGGCCAGATGGTCGCTCATCTTCGCGTCGATCAACGCCAGCAACTCCGGCGAAACGGCGCGGTACTTTCGCACTGTCATAGTATTTGTGTGCATCAATGCACGAGCCATCGTCCACTCATCATGCCCCGCATTGGAAAGGTCAGTGCCGAGTGTGTGCCTGAACCTGTGCCCCCGCGTCACTTTCAGCGGCTGATGGGTGCGAGGCGAAATCGGAAAGCCCTGCATCCGCTCAATGCACGCAAGCCAACCTTTGATCGTGCTTGATCCGGCATGAAAAATCGGGTGCGGCGCGTCTTCGAGGCTCTTTTGAAGGGGGCTGTTGAGCAAAACAGGGGGGGTCAGCCGCTCCTGAACTCCTGCTTCATCATGTTCTAGCTTCTTACGAAATAGGGGCACATTCTCAATGGCTGCATTCCAATCGGTACCGTCTGGATACGTTTGCCAGAGTTGCGCCAGTACCATTGCCTTGTAGGCATGCACGGTGTTGTAGAGGTCCTCATCCAGACTGAATATTTCGGACTTTACTCGCCAACCCGCTTCGTCGTCTTTTTGCTTTGCCCAATGAAACCTGATCTTGCAGCCCTGATTGCTCTTCGTGAAATCACCAAAAACCAGCATTCGCATCTGAACGCCACGCTGCCCGTAAATTATCAACAGGCGCAGGTAAAGATATTGCTCAAAATTTAACTTCCCGTGACAAAACTGCTCATGTATCCATTGATACAGCGCGTCCTGTTCCACCTGCGTGAGCGGGCCGCGTTCGGGGTCCAGGCTGAGGATCACATCTGTGCTGGATTTCTTTTTCCTGGGCAGTTCCTTGTAAGCATTGATCAGGGATTGCGGCGGGCGCTGTTCGAGTGATTCACAGTCGTGCCAAAACGCCATGAACGTAGCAATGCTAGAAAACTCAACAACATTAAAGCGCTCTCGCAGATCTATCAGTTGACCCTCGTTTAGCGGGTCAATCCCGGCCTGAGCAGCCCGCGACAACACGCTGGCGACCAGATTAACCGAGCCGGCTTCCTGATCGGCCATGCGGTACGCCAGGACGGCGTGCAACCAGGGTTTCCATTCCGGTGAGACGCACGCAATAGCCGCTTCCCAGTTAAGTGAATTACCAGCCGATCTGTCTGGTTTCCACATCGGTTCGGCCGGTGTGAACACCTCCCCACATTTCGCCAGGCGAGGCGTGTTCAGCCATGCATCGAGGCTGTCCTTCGTGGGTGCCTGAAGTGCTTCGACGGAGATTTTCACTTTGAACCGCCTTGTGTCTCGGCCTTTTGACGCATGGCCTTAAACCGCTCGGCCCGCTTCTGTATCGCTTTGTCCGCCACTTCTTTCCAGAATTTCGCGCCGTAGAGGCCAGGCATGTCCGATCCGGGACTCCAGCCGAACATCCATGTGAGGGTTTTTTGAACCTGCGTGGTGCGATCCTCCGGCGTGAGCGCTGCCAGTTCCTCACGCATGCTTTCCAGCATCGTGTAGACCGCGTCATGCCTCAGAATATGCGGGTGCACATGAGCCAGTTCCGGTGCTATTTCTCGGACCCTGGATAGAACGCCATCGATTGCTTTGATGGTCAGAGGGCCACCCTCATTTCGCTTGTGCGCCACCAGCAAAAACGGATGCTTTCTCGCTTGCGATGTGCCGCTACGGGGTTTTCTGTGGCGATACTTCGATTCGTACTCAGTGATTGCGTCATACAGGTCATCGGTCATCACCAGCATGCGCTCGTTGGTTTTGAATTGCGGGGCCATCGTTCGTGGATCGAGGCTCTCATCCTCCAGGTTGACCACAGCTAGTTGACGACTGTGCCAGCGAATATCGCTGGTCTTGATCAGCAGCATCTCGGAGCGTCGCAGCCCCATGTCGAGACCCAGCAGCAAAATGATGTAGTTACGCAGCCTGATGGCTTCATCTGAAAAGGGGTTCTCGGCGCTATCCGGATGCATGATTTCCAGCAATCGAGTTCGCTCCTGGCTGGTAAGCCCTTTCATTTCGTCGATTCGCGTTTCTTTCCACGAAGGGCGGGCCGCTTTGATCTTGCGTTTGATGCGCCCCTTCAGGTCGTCAATCGCCTCATATCGTGTTGAGTGATCACCCAACTTGTCATAAAGGAAGGCCAGATAGTCGCGTACCGCCTCGATTCGCTGCTGCGCATGGACTTTGCCAACGGATTTGTAGGCAGTCGGATGCAAACGCATCCCCGCATACTTCATGGCCAAGGTTTCCTTACTAAACCCCGCGTCCGACACAAACCTGGAAAGCTCACTGTCTGTCAAGTACCGGCTGTGAGGGCGCTGTTCGAGGTGAGAAATCAAATCAATGGAGGAAAAGGCCAAAAACTCCTCTAACACAGCCAGATGCTCAAGGTACTTCTTGGTTGTTTCGAGGGCTCTGCCCGAGTGCTCCATGGTCATGTAGAGGTTGGGGTAGTAAACCGGGATGTAGTCTTGCACCAGCAGCTTTCTACGAGCACCATTCACCACCTGCTCTATGACCTGGAAACCCATATTGCCCCCTCATAAAACATAACTTTTTTAAGTATAGTCAGGAACAAGATATGGTCAACGCAAAACCTAACGTTTTGCTTTCCAGAATTTAATCGCTTGTCGCTACCATAAAGCATTGAAAACACAGGATTAAAGGCGAGTAAAACCATGTCCAAAAGTGACAAAGCAGGAAAAACAGGCTCTTACGTCTACACCATGCATCGACTCGGCAAAGTCGTACCGCCGAAGCGTGAAATCCTCAAGAACATTTCGCTGTCCTTCTTCCCCGGCGCCAAGATCGGCGTGCTCGGCCTCAACGGCTCGGGCAAGTCCACCCTGTTGAAGATCATGGCCGGGGTCGACAAGGAATTCGACGGTGAAGCGCGGGCGATGCCCGAGCTG
>NZ_JBLXBT010000023.1:0-7231 GCF_048265365.1 Kangiella sp. | reverse complement strand
AACGGTAAACCGTGTTTGGCGGTAGCGTTAGCGATAGGCGCTTGCCTTTCGTTAGCTCACCCGAAAACGGGTTTAATTCTTCAAAAATGGCGCGCATGGCTTAACCCCCAGTTACGACAGAAGCGAGTTTCTTACCCGTTTTGCCTGTTTTGCTAATCGCATAAACTGCGGTGCCAAAAGCAACTAGGCCGACTGAAACGGAAATAACCGTTTTCCAGTCAACAGAGTTCTTTACCTTGGTTACTGTTTCATTCATTTGATGCTTTCCCCTCTTGGGTTTGTGTTTAAGAGGTTCGAAAGATAGGGCAGGGGATAGTATGAGCGTCAATAGGGGTTATAGTATGGGATACTATTAATAGTATGAAATTAGTTAAAAAAAAGCCCTGAAAAGGGCTATCCAATGTATTTGAACGTGACTTTTTCGAATGAATCTTTCACTACTTTGTAGAAATTGAGCGGATCAAGCGCCCCCATAAGCTCAGGTTTCAGACCTGTCTGGCGCTTAATGTAGTGCTGGTCGTTTGCTCTCTGAATACCGATATAGGTTTCCCCTGCTTGGGTAATAAACGCCTTCGGCACTTCCTGAACGCGCTGGGTGCCGACGATCAACACGCCGCCATATTTACGAGCGCGGCGCCATACTTTGCCCGTCCATTTCGGCATTGATTGCTTAAGCCCAACGTCCGCCGCTTCTTCAACAATCACGTCTAGTAACTTGGTGCCGTCTAACGCCGCCCACACACACATCATGAACCATTCGAATGTGGTTTCGTCATCGTCGCCATTCCAGCCAATACGGCCACCGCGAGACATAACCAGCTTTAACGCATTGATAAATGCTTGCTTGTCTGCGAAATGCTTACAATTGTGATCATTATCAGGATCCCAGAAAACCGCACGCTTTGACGCTTTTACAAGGTTCTTAATTGCTTGGGTTTTACCACCGCCAGTAATGGCGGTAATAAATTTATGTTGATTGGGTAAGGCTGTATTAGGATTCTTGGCCAACTTCGCCCCCTTGTTTTTGCGCTGTTTTTTCTTGCTCTGCTTCTTGCGCCTTAGTGATTGCCGCCATGTGCGAAGCACGCGCCGCCATGATTGCCGTACCCACGTAAAGCCCCGCCTTGATCTCGGGCTTTTCCATAAAGTCGTCTATCCATTCGGGCATTGCATCGCCGTATTTTTCCGCAAGAGGAACCAGCGCCGCCGCGCCAGCCTCTATTTTTTCGCCCTCTACTTCGGCGGCTGGGTATGTTTTCGATAAACCCCACCAAAGCATATTGTTGAAGCGAGCCGCCAAGCGTTCCGCACGTTCACGGCTAGCCGCGCTTTCTTGTTTTGATGGCTCGGCTTCTTGCGTTGCCTCTTGCTCTGCTTCTTCCAAAAGATCGTCAAGGCTTAAGCCTTCGTCCTGATCAATAGTATCTTCTTGCTCTAATAGTTCATTTTCCTGCATTTCCATGATTTACCCCTTACTTACTTTTAATAGTTCAGACGATAGTACTGATACACCCGCGCATACTATGAAAACACCTAAACCCAGCCACGCGCCGCCGCTGGATTTTTTAGGCTGCTTTTTCATAGTATTAACCCGCGCCACTACTGGCTCGGACGGCGTTTTTTTTTCGGCCTCTTTTGGTGTATCGGTACTATTGTCGATAGTATCGGTTTTAGTATCCGCCGCTTTTTCGACACTGACAGCGCCAAACGCCGCCACGTCTTTACTATCGTGATAGTATCCAACGGGCTTGATGATACTTTTCCAACGCGCTTGCACTGTCTTGCCAGTACGCTGATCGACACCACACGCACTACACCGCACCTGCACAAAATCGCCTTTGCGCTTGGTTTGCTCCACGTATGCACAGCGGCCACACTCGCAAACGATCTCCCCAATCACTTCCGCTTTACTTGCCATGGGCTTTAATCTCCTTTAATTCCGCCACCATTTCACGCATAGCCGCATACGCCATGCGCGCGCCACGATCCGCGATTTCAACTTTACGAGTCACAGAAAAAGCGCCGAGCGTTTCCATCTCTTTGATGCCTTTTCCGATTTGATCCAAAGCCCGTTCTATTTTTTCGATTCTTTCCATTTTTAGCCTCTTCGTTATTGATAAATTACGTTGATATTTTCCCGCCAATCTGGAGGCGGGGAGTTATTGACACGAGTTCTAGGGAACGGCTTCGCCGCTCCTTCAGACAAAGCCCAAGAGACAGAGCCAGACGCAGCCCCGACACGTTGAACGATCCATTCATAAAGGCGCGTAGGCACGTACTCAGCCACAACCGTTTGAGCCTCTTTATCTTTTCTTTCTGGCTTAACCATGAAGGACACCAAGCCCTTAACGCTTTTTGTAGGCTCGCCGAATTGGTTGTTTTCGCCTTCTTCGTAAAATGGCTTGATGCGCTGTTTACGTCCCGCATTCATGCCACCCATTAAAATGGTGAACTGCTTCCAGTCGTTCGCTTTAGCGGCGTTATAGATGTCTAAAAAAGTGTCTGGGATAGAATCTTTAAGGCGGCGAATTTCGCGCCATACCGTGACAGAGGCCGAGCCTACGAATTGAAATTGGCGGATACC
This sequence comes from Kangiella sp., assembly GCF_048265365.1. Classification (NCBI taxonomy): domain Bacteria; kingdom Pseudomonadati; phylum Pseudomonadota; class Gammaproteobacteria; order Kangiellales; family Kangiellaceae; genus Kangiella; species Kangiella sp. The sequence continues at coordinate 4,647 of NZ_JBLXBT010000023.1, read as the reverse complement.
ATGACGGCTTTTCCAAGCCTGTACACGTTCTGCAGAATTGATAAAATCTAGGTCGGTTTCATCATCCACACCTATGCACTTACCGTCAGCGTCTACACCGTCGATATTCTTCGCCACATACTTAGCAACGTAAGCCACCGCGCCGCCTTTGGCTGGGTCTAGCTTCTTGGCTTCAAAGCGGCTTTTCTTCGCCCCTGCTTCCTCACCATCAATTTTGAAAGCCTGCTTTCTAAACTCGGCTAACATTTCGCCGCTTTGATCTGGATGCGTGAATAGAATCAAATGCCAGTGCGGTGTCCCATCGTGGTGTGGTTCAACAACACGAACGCCGTAGTAGTGAATGCCTTTATTGCTGCATGCCTTCCCGAACGCTTCCCACACCTTTTTTAAATGGTCTTGAGCATCGCGGGGAGTAGGACGACCAAAGGCGTAAAACTTGCCGTTTCGGTGGCCTGTCTCTTTATGAATAGCGTGATACTTTGACGGACAAGTAAGCGTGATAAACCAGCCAACATGCCCATGCTCGACAGCCAAGAACTGACAGCCTTTAACACGAACCATTAATTCGGCTTTGCAATGAATAGGGTTTGAAATGCTTTTTTCAGACAGTTGCGCCAGCGTAAAAGATTGCTCGTACTGGTTCACGGCTTCCATGCTTTCCAGAAAAGCGCGGTTGGCCTGTTTCTGTTTTCGGTGGCGCTGAATACCCCAGCGGGACACGTAAGCCGACTCTTTGTAACAAACCTGCCCACACTCACGGCGGATATTCTCAACGTGTCTATATTGGCGCTTGGCTTGGCGTTTCCACCATTCAGGCGTAAACATTCGCAGTATTAACGCTTCTACTTTGTCCAAGTCATCCCAACGGTTGAACAGGGAACCCGCAATCTTCGCTTGAGCCTTAACGAACTCAAAAAAGTCGGCGTGAAGCCGAACCAACTTACCTTTAGATGACATTTCAAAGCGGCGGCTTTTCTCTTGCGCCCAGTCGTTCAGCTTGTCGCCTGTGAGATCCATAATCCATTCATCACAGTAATAAAGACGATTCGCTACGCCTCGGACGTATTCCAAAGCAATGTTTATGTTCTTTTTCGATAGTCGCTCAGCTTCTTGGCCTACACACAGTTTCATAGAACCAAGTCGAGATAGAACCTTGTCTATCTCGATACGCTTATCAGAATTACGTAGCCAACCGTTTGCAACAACATAACCCTTGGTACGGTCTAACTCGTCAAGACGCGAGCGGTAAAAGCCCACGTCTTGAGGGCTTACACCGTCTAGCATTTCGTTACGCCACTTTAAGCACTGTGCCGTAGGTGTGGATTCAGTCATCATGCCCACCTCAGCAAAAGAACGGCGAAACAAGCCACTTACGAACGATTTTTATATCTCGCTCGCTCATGTGCTTAACGGCATGGATAAAATCAAAATCGAACATATCCGAGTTACCAAACCAGACAGAGCCAAAGAAGCGCAATAACACGCCGTCTTCTTTGCCTTTTCGATGCAATGCAGTTTGGATAGATTTCATTTTTGGCATGCGTTCGGGAATGTCCCAGTATTGTTTTAGTTCGGGGGCTGCTTCGAGCATCTTAAAAAATCGGTTTTCATTTTCTTGGTTAATCACGGCTTTTACCTTTTTGAATTCGTCCCATAGTTCGCGGGTTTTATCTGACAGAGGGGAGTCTTTTAATTCGCTCGATATTTGAGCCAAGCGAGCGGCGGCGGCATTCAAAGCAATTTACTCTCTATTGAAATTCTCAAAGAGTGCGCCTCTCGACAATTCCGCATTAATTTAAGTTGATGCGTTGCAAGCTCTACTTCTAGTGACGTTAATTTAGGATTGAAGTTGTTTTGTTGGAGTCTTTCTTCAAGCCCCATAATCATTTCGTCTAAATACACCAATTCGCGCCACGCTCTATCATTGTCATTTATGCCTACTTCCACTTTCGATTCGGCCTCATAGATTTCACAATCAGTGGGGAACGCGCGCAATTTAGTGCCATCACGAGAAGCAAAAACATAACAAAAAGGATTTTGTTGCTCTGTTATTACTTCGAAAATGGCACCCGCTACCGCCCCATGTCGCGCCTCAACATTCAAATCTCTTAATAGTCTAATTTTCAAAACGGCACCCCTCGCTTTCGTTCATTTCGTCCAGTTCATCGCCACTTACTAAAAATTCCGCTTGGTGGCACTTAGGGCAAACATGCCAGCCATCTAAAAAGTGGTGTTCCGATTCGCTTCCCGTCCATCCGCAATCAATACAGGACGACTCAATAACCGTTTTCGAATCCTCAAAAACCAAACCGTTTTTTGTTGCTTTAATCATTGCTTACCCCTTTCCCGTACTTAACCGCGCCATAAGCCGCCAGCGAACCAAACAAAAAACCCCAAACCATACCCACCGCGAAAAATTCCATGCTTAATAATCCGCCGCCGCTTCTGTCTTCTGCATTTCCTTAGTTACGTTCACATAAACCAAGCCGCCTACCACTGGCTGATAACGAGCAATCGCGCCGCGCTGTAGGTCTTTTTTCACCGCGCTTTCAGATTTGCCGATCAATACCGACCATTGTTCAGCGGTCATATAAGGCGGCAAACCAAACACTGTTTTGGTTTTGCCGTCGTCAATTTGTACAAATGACGCGCTTTTAGTGCCTTTTACTTGTTCAATCATTGGTCTACACTCCTAAAGATGTACGGATATTACCTTTTTAAAACCATATGGTTTCATAAATGGAACTGTTTGGATGTTAGACACCATTTTGTAATGTGTAAAGCCCATTTATGAATTTATAGGATTTTTTAGATGAACAATTCGAGCGAAGTAGTTGAAAGATTGAAATTAATTCATGCAGTGAATACAGATAAACAACTTTCTGAAATCTTTGGAGTGAGTAAAACAGGTGTTTTTCACTGGAAAAATAGGGATGTAATACCTTACAAAGAGGTTTGCAGCACATCGCTAGAGTTTGGTGTCTCTATTGAATGGCTGCTTAACGGAACGGGGGACAAATACGCAGGTTCTGATACATCAAAACTTCTTCCTGTTCCTCAGTACGCAATCCAAGCGAGCGCGGGCGGTGGCTCACTCGTTGAAGCCGAGCCAATAGAACAACACCTTACGCTAAGCAAAGAATGGTTAAAGCGTGAAGGCATCAACAATAAAGACCTAATCGGCATTTACGCCAAAGGCGACAGCATGGAACCAACCATCGCCAGTGGTGACTCGTTACTGATCGACAGGGAAGATAATTTGATTGGCAGTGATGGCGGCATTTATGTGATCAACTACGAAGGCGAGCTATTCGTTAAGCGAGTGCAAAAATTACTTGATGGCCGCATTGCCGTGACCAGCGACAACAAAAACCACATGAGCATCGAAATTTCTAAACATGACCTGGAGCGCCTTAAAATTATTGGGCGCGTTGTTTGGTTCGGGCGAAAAATGGTGTAACCCATGAGCATTAAACAAACTAAAGACGGTTGGAAAGTCGATTTTAGAGCGGGAGGCGCGAACGGCAAGCGATACCGCAAAACATGCCGGACGAAAGCCGAGGCCGAGCGTTACCAAAAGTTTGTAGAGGCGCAACACACAACAACGGGTAAACCGTGGGAGCCACGCCAGAGCGACACACGCCGATTATCTGACCTTATCGATCTATGGTACAAACACCACGGCCAAAACCTAACGTACAACCAAAAACGACTAAGCAAACTTAAAAACACCGCCGCAGGCTTGGGCGATCCGCTCGCGCGCGAACTAACACCAGCACAATACAGCGCATACAGAGCCGAACGAATCAACCAAGGCCGAGCAATCAAAACCATTAACACAGAAATGATTTTTATTAATGCGGTTTATAATCAGCTCCAAAAAATAAACGTAATTGACTACCCCAGCCCCTTGTTGTCACTGGCTAAGCTCAAAGAAAAAGAAAAAGAAATGCACTACTTGGAAAGCACCCAAATAGTTGAATTATTGCACGCACTTAAACCGTACCCGAACGCCGAGCTAATCGCGCGCATTTGCTTAGAAACGGGCGCACGATGGGGCGAGGCCGAAAACCTAACCACAGGCAAAACCAAAAACCAGAAAGCCACCTTTACAGAGACGAAAAGCGGCAAAAACCGAACCATACCCATCAGCTCAGAACTGTCTAAACGTCTCGCAGAACACGCAAAAAGCGGCCAACTATTCGAGCCAAGCGCAAAGCACTTCTATGCCGCGCTAGATAAAACAACCATCAAACTACCAAAAGGCCAAAAAACACACGTATTGCGCCACACGTTTGCGAGTCATTTTATTATCAATGGTGGTAACATACTCACATTGCAAAAAATTCTAGGTCATTCTGACATTAAAATGACCTTAAAATATGCGCACCTCGCACCCGACCACCTGAACGACTGCTTAACATTTAACCCGCTAAACTCGCTCGGACTGGTCTAAAAATGGACACTTAAGAAATGAATGAAGAAAAAAGCCAAGAAAATCAAGAAGATATGAGAATACAAAAGGAAGCCCAAGTTCCCTTCGATTTAGGAGGGAGCCGATTTGATCAAATCGCAACAGAATTGTTCAGCGACTATTCCCGTTCTCGTATCCAGACTTGGATCAAAGAAGGGGTTTTGAAAGTTGAT
>NZ_JBLXBT010000022.1:0-8583 GCF_048265365.1 Kangiella sp. | reverse complement strand
AACGGATCATCCCGAATCCGTCCAAACTGGGGTTCCACCAGATATACCCCAATTGTTTGGGCTTACAGAGGAAGGGTAGGGAATTGCAGACAACAAAAAAACCCGCACTAGGCGGGCTTCTTGTGGGCTTTCGGGTGGTTTTGGCACCACTCGAAAATCAATAGTGGTGCCAGGGACGGAACCGAACCGTGCGCTGAAAGCTGCGTGCTGTAAGGGTTTCGCTTGTGTGCGGTAAATAATCTACGCGCAAATCTACCCGCTTTTTCTTTTGCTGCCCCTGTTTTGGCCTCGCATCGCTGCCGAACAATCCCAGTACCTCCCACTTTCGCGCACGCACGCGCACAACGGAAAAACCGGGTTAGCGATCATTCGGTGTGGTCCGAGCGGTATCGCTTCGGATGGGCGCCGACTTTTAACCCTCCCCCTCCTGTAGTGCGTCCAGCAACTTTTTTCGGCAGTTAGCGATAAAAGAGCAGGGACCAGGCGGTGTTGTCTGCGCCGGCTGCTGGTAATTTTTCAGAAGGTGGATTTTGCGGAAACGAAAAAAGACGGACCGGAGCGGCGTCCGCTTGCATAGGCTCCAGGTTTCAACCGCACCCCTCCCGGTTAACGGCTTGGTTAACAGGAGGAAAATCTGCCGATGCGGGAATGCGCGGTTTCCTTCGGTGGGGCGCTCCAGACTTTTTGACGCCCCCCACCCTTAGCGTTTTCTTAGCCTGCCTCGGCTTGCTGTCCGATGTTCTGAATATTGAGTCGCAGTCTATGGGGTAGGGGTGGCGCAAACTTCAGACGCTCCCCTTGTAAGACCGCTCCCGTAATTGTCTGCGCATTAACCGCAACAATTTTTCTTACCGTGACCTTACCGTGTCGCCTTGGGTAATCGTGTTGCCTTGCCCCAATCGCCGATCCGCTTACCGCTTCGACTGGTCACCTTTGCTGGTAACCAGTCTGGTAACCATTGCCGTAATCTTGCCGTCAGCCTCACCCCAATCTCATCCTTCCGGCTTGTTGCGATCTTGTTGCTATGGCTGATTGCATGGGATTGATTCCGCAAACCATGCATGGGGTTGTTCTCGCAACGGGCGTTTGTGCGTGAAAAGTGCGCGTGAAAAGGTGCGTGATTCCGTGCGTACCGGCTTGCGTACCAGGGCGTCTAAACGTGAGGAAATCCCACATGTAGCCGACTTGCGTGCCAAGACTGCGAACCAACTGTGCGAACCTGGCCACCCCATTAGGTTCTCCCGGTGGGGCGCCGGGGCTGCGGGTGATTCGTGCCGTGACCGTTCGCTATATACGGCGCTGGCTGGTGGGTTGGTTGTTGTTTCGTTGTCACGCTCCAGGCTTCGCAGGCCGGGCGCTGGTGCTGCGTGATAGGCCAACTGGTGCCGGGCGTTTCCGCGTTGCTGGTAATCGTTGCGGGCTTGCTGGTGGGGCTTCCAGTGGAAAGCGGAACCGGAAGCGGGGGCAACCCGAAAAAGTCCGTATGAAGCGAAAAGGCGGGGCGCGAATCACCCGGACGGCCCGGCGTGTATGGGAGGACCCGAAAGCCCAATCATTGCAATGTGGCACGGTGCCACCTCTGGTAGGCTGATCCCCTTTTCGAGGAGGGGCAGGGATGCAAAAAGTTGCAATTGTTGCGCTGGCGCTGGCGCTGGCTGGGTGTGGGCTAAAGACGAATACCTTCAATCCCGATGGGCGCGGGTACGCTATGAAGCGAGAAGCGCATTCCGGTCCTGTCTGCCAGTTGGCTTCCCCGCTCCCGGAAGGCGTACCCCACGAGGTTATCGGTTTGGTCCGTGGCAACCGTGGCTTCTTTGGAGGGTTCGGTCCTGTGCGTCAGGTAATGGCCGACGAGGCACGCTCTGCCGGTGCCGATGCCATCGTGAATCTTCGAATGCGCCAGGACGTAGCGTTTCGCGGCGTGTTCATTCTGCGACCAGTAGGCGAAGGCATGGCTGTTAAGCTGGCGGACCCTTCAGCTTTCAACTGCCTTGCGAATGGCGGCAGGGTATATCCCGGTAAGGGTATAGCACCAATCGAAGGCTATTCACCCGCTTCAGCCATCATGTCGGGCGCTACGACCTACGACGAGTGCATGGGGCGCGTCATGCGTATCACCGATCCGACGCTACGGCTCCAGGCCATGGTCGCTTGCGACGATGCTAAGTGAGTACAGCTACACAGGTAGCGCCGACTTCGGTTTAGCGCTATATGCGCTTGCCCATCTTGATCGTTGTTATAGGGCGGAATCATATGTCGTGCGCAGTTCGATGCCGGTTTGGCAGTGGCGTCGTGCGGGAGCGTAGCAAGCGCGGCAGATCATTAGATGGTTGATATATAGGTCACGACAGCGATGCCATTCAGACGACGCAGCGGCTGCGGTTAGGGCCGGCGGTGCTTTGATTCTGGGTGATACGATTAAGGGTGCATCTTCTTTGGCCGCGTTTAGCTCTGCCAGTAGCTCGGCCAGGTGCTCCCGTATGAACTGGCGCATGGGGTCGGTGATGCGCTCGACCGGCGAGACGCGCAGTCGGTCGGCCACGCACTCGACAGTCAAACCGGCCCGGCGCAGGTGGTCCAGGGCGGCCATTATCCGAAGTACTCCGCGTTGTCTTCGGTCTGTACCCTGTTTTTATCCGTAACATCGTCACAAGCCGCGCCATTGCTTGCTTTCAGCCTGTTTTTATCCGTAACGATGGACGCTTGCGTTACGCCTTTAAAACCGCTGTAAGCCGCATGGTTGCTGGCTTGTGACGGTGTTACGGCTGTCGCGGGGGTGTCAGCGGACAGATACCGTTTGAACGCTTCGGTGAACTGCTCCCGCTTGTAACCCTTGGCGACCTTGTAGCCGATGCGATGGGTGCTCGGCTTGATACCGAACTCAGAGAGCCGCTTGGAAAGCTGGTGCGGCGTCATGGGTTTGCCTCGGTTCCACGCGGCCCACGGCGCTTCCTCATCTTCGGCCAGTGCCTCCAACAGATCGGCGGTCGCCAGACGCTCGGCGCGGCGGGTGTCGAAAGCGTCGCGGATCGAAGCCAGCAACTCCGCGCCGATGCTGGGGGTGTCTTCCTCCAGGCCGTGAAGTGTCGCGGCAGCATTACGGGCTATGCGCGGCCAGTTGCCCCCGGCCACTTCCGCGACGGCTAGCAGCGGTTCCCAACAGTCGTTGGCGCGGTCATTCAGGCCGTCCACTTCGGCGGGTCTGGCTGTGCGGATGGCCTCTCGGTTGTCGATAGCGAAGCGTGCCAGCTTGCTTACCAGCTCGGCGAAGGCGGCGGGGTCGGCGTGACGAATCTTTACCGTACGCTCCCCCGGTAGCTTGCGGCGCAGGCGTAGCGGAATGCTCCGGTCGGACAGGGTGTCGGCAATCTTCCCGATACCGCATAGCGCCTTTGCGCCCCACACATTGAACCGGGTGGGCATATGGTCATCGCCAACGCAGCGAATCACGAAAGCGGAGTCCCGGGTAAAACCGGCATTGAGTATGCCCCGTGCTTCCTCGTGTTCGGCCAGGAAGGCGTCCACCTCGTCAATCAACAGGGTTGGCGTCCACAGCTCCAAGGCGCGGAACAACGCAGCCGGGGCTATGTTGGAGACGGCCAGCGAGCGGCAGGCTAGACGTGCCAGCACGCCAAGCATTACCGTCTTGCCGCAACGCTTCTCCGGGGCGGTGATATTAGCAATCGGCGCCACGTTCACCACGTCCACAAACCATGTAAAGGCGGTCCACAGCGCAGCGGCGTGAACAGTTGCCGGGTCGGCTATCACATGGCGGCGAATGATCGCGGCCAAGGCTTCCAGCAGCTCGGCACCGTCCACCAGATCAGGCCATAGCGTGACCTCGGGGAACAGCTCATCGGTGCCCACAGCAGCTTCGTTGGCTGGGCTGGTCAGCTTGTCTAAGTCGACCATGCTTGCCGTCTTGGCTTCCTTCACCGCGTGACGAATGCGCGCCCAGCGAGCAGGGTCGGTTCCTCTAACTTGGCGCAGCAGGGCCAGCACTTCGGGTTCGAAGATCGCTCCGGGATCTTGCTTGCTCCTGGCGAGTGCGTCCGCGATGGGGTCGTGTGCCGGTACGGGTTCGGGGATCAGTTCGGCTAGGTTGCTCATTGATTCGCCTCCCGCCATTGGCGCAGGTCGTTGAAGTCGGAAAGGCTCGGCGGCTCGGCTCCGCTCCAGGGCGGCAGGACCAGCCCACATTCCAGCGCGGCGGCGGCTTGGGTGGCTGCGGTGCGTCCGGGGTTGCCCTCGGTCTGGCGGTCATCGTCACCCGCGATAATCAAAGTGCTGTCCGGGTAGTGCCGCTGTAGGTGGCGCCCGACTTCCAGCAGATTGCCCGCATTCATTGCGCAGGCGACGGCGGCGCCTTTGGCTTCGTGAATAGTGGCGCCAGTTGCCCAACCTTCGCAGACGTACAGCGGCTGGCCTGGCTCCAATGTGCCGATTGGTGAATAGCAACCCTTCACCCGGCCACCAGACAGGAACCGCTTGTCGCCGTCCGCTGCTATGCGTTGCAGGTTGACCAGCACGCGCCATAGGTAGAGCGGAACCAACAGGACTTCGCCACGCTGGCGCAGCCCATGGGACTTGCAGCCCTTGGCGCTCAGGTATGGGTGTCGCGGGTCAGCCGGGGCGCTGGTGTTCCATAGGCGTTGCGCCTCGATGGCTGCGGCTTGCTGGCGCTGGTGCTGCTCCGCTTCGCGCTGGTGGCGGGCGTGCTCAACCCGCTGGCGGATCAATTCGGCCTCCATTGGATCGGCGGGCTTGCGGCTGGTCCAGGTGCTCGAGCCTCCCGCTTTCCAGCTGCCGAACGCACCCGACGCGATGCCGTCCAGGTGTAGGACGTACCAGCCATTGAGCGTGCCGGGCTTGTCGTCTGGCACGCGGAAACGGTGAATGGTGCCGTCTGCTACAGGAAGCCAGTCCAGCGGGCCGAATGTGGCTTGCAGGGCGTCGCGGAAAGCCAGTTCGGCTTTCTCCAGGCAAGCCGATCCCCTCGGCGCATGCGCGCCGTTTTGAATGGTCATGTTTTAGCCCTCTGCGGTGCGGTGTGGCGCGGCGGCCTTGCGGCGATCTAGCTCGTACTCGGCGCCGTTGGCCACGTCAGTGAGCCGGCCCGATAGGTAGCCAAGCGATTGGAGCAACCAGCCAATGTCGCGGGCGGTATGGTTGGTAAGTTCGCCAGCGTCGGCGGTGTTCGCCAGCAGCTCGCCAATGGCGGCGATGCCGTGCCCAACCGTCATAGCCTCGCACTCGGCGGTGCGCTCGATGGCGTCGAGATCATTGGCGGAAAGGGTGTTAAGGCGCGTAGGGTCCGGCAGTAGGCGGCCCCAGCACACGGCGATGGAATGCGGCGTACTCATTCTGCCGCCTCCGCGCTGGTGCTGCTCAGGTAGTAAAGGGCTACACCGTTGTGGGTAATGCCGTCCTCATCGGTCAACGTGATCCGTTCGGTGCGGATGGGGTGGCCAGCGGTGCGCAGCTCCTTGATTCGCCCTCCAGGGTGCATGACGTGCAGTTCACGGCGGGCGGTGAAAGTGTCCAATGCGCCCATCCGTAAACGTGCCAGCAGACGGGCGCGCTGTGCTTCGACACTAGTGCTATGGCGTTGCGTTGTTTTGTCGGTCATTTATGCAGCCTCCCCGCGTTGGGCGGCCATCTCATCGCACCAAGCCAAAACTTCCGCCTCGACGAAGCAGCTAGATTTTGGTCCTAGTTTGACCTGCTTAGGGAAGGTCCCGGCAGCAATGCGCCGGTAGATTTCGGAAGTGGAAAGGCTGGTGTAGTCCTTCACCTTTGCCAGCTTGATAAAGCGGCGGGAAAGTTGGGCGGGGTTGGTTTGTGCGGCCATCGCTAGTTACTCCTTGGGTGATAGTGGGAGCGATGGGCGTAATGGTGCGGGGCGGGGGGAGGGTGACAGCTAGGGGTGACATGGTGTCAGTACATGCTGTCACCCCTCACTGTCAGGCGTCTGGCAGTGTGTCCGGCTTTATGGCCGATGCCAGTGCTGTCGCCTTGCGCGCTGGGTCGCCGCTCCCCTGTCGCGGCAGATTCAATTTCTCTCCTAATGAGTATGCAACAGCCTTCTGAGTCGGCTGACGCTTGTCTGGAGTATAGCCTTCCCAATATTCCGCCACGGCGGCCCGCATGGCTTCCAGCTCTTTGGTGGCGTAAGGAAACACCAGACCTGTGTGAGTCGCTGGCATTGGGTGCTTGCCGCCATGTAGCTCGCGCAGCTGTCTAGTCAGTGCTTTGAAGGTCTTATCATCCGACTGCCGCTGCTCTTCTTGCTCGGCTAGTTGCGTTTCCAGGGCTGCAACCATGCGCTCTGCTAGTTCCGCACGCTGTTGCATCGCTGCGAACTCACTATGCTCATGCATAAGCATTTGCCGCATACTCTCTAAAGCCCGGTTGCCGCCCTCTACCCGCCGTTGCATAAGCTCTGTTTCAGAAGCCTCCCGGGCTGCTCTCTCTTGCTCAAGCTGCTTTCGCAAATATTCAAGTTCATTCTCGCTTGGCTGATCCGGCTGTCCGTTGATCATGCTCGCTAGCGCTTCGACTTGCTCTGGTACAAATAAAGCTCTGCACTCGCGCAGGGATATTTTTTTCGAGTGCCATACCGTCCAAAACGGTTCTTCCTCGCTTTCCTCGCCTTCCGTGAGTAAAACCGGACCCTCCAAAGCCAATTCAACAACTGCCGTAGTGCCAGCACCGGCTAGCACCATAGGATTTAGGACTTTATGAATACCGTTGCCAACTACCTCATGTCCCTCATCAGACCCCAAGAGGCCCTCAGTATCGACATAGGCGTAACACCGCCTTGATGCACATAAAGACAAGAGGTCGTATGGGTATAGTTGAGTTGCGGTTAAGTTCTGTAGCCAGTCCACCGCTTGGTCTATGTCGAGCCACGAAAGCAGCCGGTATATCTTCTCCATTTCTGCGCCCTCCCAGGCTCCCCACGTCCTGAATAAATCGGCTGGTCAGGCGGGTGGGAAGTCCGCTTTTCGCTCCGTCGAGCTAGGCCAGCCAAAACCGTTAAGCCTTGCGCTTGATACTCACCACATTGGCGCCGCCACATTGAGCGTCTATCGAATCGGCCCAGGCTTGCATCATTTCCCGGCGCTGCTCCAGGTAGGTAGCGTGGTTGTAGATATCGCGGATTTCGTCGTTGTCGCCGTGCGCTAGCTGGCGTTCGATCCAGTCGCGGTTATAGCCGCGCCCGTTGAGTTCGGTGCTCAAAAGGTGACGGAAGCCGTGGCCGGTCTGGCGCCCTTCGTAGCCCATCAGGCGCAGCGCCTTGTTGATTGTGTTTTCGCTCATTGGCCGGTCGGGGTTTTGCTGGCCTGCAAACACTAGCGGGTAATCGCCCGTGATTTCCTTGAGCTGGCGCAGGATGGCAACGGCTTGGCGGGGCAGGGGCACCACATGCGGGCGGCGAGCTTTCATGCGCGCTTTCGGAATGGTCCAGGTCGCGCCGTCCAGATCGAACTCTGACCAGGGCGCTTGGCGCAGCTCACCAGGGCGAACGGCTGTCAGCACCAGCAAACGGATGGCGCAGCGGGTCAGGGTGTTGAGCGTGGTCGATTCGATCTTGCCCAGCAGCTCGGGCAATTCGGCAAAGGCAACGTGCGGATGATGGCGGGTCGCTTTCGGCGGTGCGGCTACCACGTCCAGATCGGTGGCGGGGTTGGCTTCGACTACGCCACTGGCCAGACCGAAGCGGAATATCTGGTGTAGCCATTGGCGAATTTTGCCAGCGGCATTCAGCGTGCCCCGCGCTTCGACCTTGCGCACCAGCTCGACCAGATCGGGGCGGGTGATGGCTTTGACCGGGCGGGCACCGATGCCGGGTATCAGGTCGTTTTCCAAATACAGCTTGGCTTTGTAGGCCGTGCTTTCTGCCCAGCGCGGCGCGTTGTAGGCATACCACTCCCGCGCAAGCGTCTCGAATGTCACCCCATCGGCCCGCTGCGCTTGTCTGGCGGCTTTTCTCTGCTCGCCGGGGTCGGTGCCCTCGGTTAGCAGCTGGCGGGCCTCGTCGCGCTTCTGGCGGGCTTTCTGGAGCGTGACGGCAGGATAGGTGCCAAGCGCCAGCATCTTTGCCTTGCCGTCGAAGCGGTAGCGATAGCGCCACAGCTTCGAGCCGGTCGGCGCCACTTCCAGGCATAACCCGTTGGCGTCCGTGAGCCGGTATAGCTTTTCCTTCGGCTTGGCGGTGCGGATGGTGGTATCGGATAAGGCCATTGCAATTCCCTCGCAAGCCGCGCCATTCGGGCGCCCCATTGTGTCGCTGTGAGTAGATTTTTAGACCGAACCGGCTCTACTCACGAATCTACGCACAATTGTTTGGGCTTACAAGGGAAGGGTAGGGAAGTGCAGACAACAAAAAACCCGCACTAGGCGGGCTTCTTGTGGGCTTTCGGGTGGTTTTGGCACCACCTGAAATTAATAGATGGTGCCCAGGGACGGAATCGAACCGCCGACACGGGGATTTTCAATCCCCTGCTCTACCGACTGAGCTACCTGGGCAACGGGGCGCTATTAGACGGATTTGGCTTTTGTCTGTCAAGCGCGGGTTTG
>NZ_JBLXBT010000021.1:0-8654 GCF_048265365.1 Kangiella sp. | reverse complement strand
TTTTACCGTGGTCAACGTGGCCAATAGTGCCTACGTTAACGTGCGGTTTGTTACGTTCAAATTTTTCTTTAGCCATTATATAGCCTCCCGGAATATCCGCGTTTTAAGTTCCAATGTTAAAACGGGTGTCTACCGGGTCGTACTATACTCGTACCTGTACCCTGCACCCTATTGTTTGCCTCGATATAGCTACCCAGTCAAAGCTGGTGCCGATAAGCAGATTTGAACTGCTGACCTCTCCCTTACCAAGGGAGTGCTCTACCTACTGAGCTATATCGGCAAATTGTTTGAAACAGTTATTGGAGCGGGTAGCGGGGATCGAACCCGCATCATCAGCTTGGAAGGCTGAGGTTCTACCATTGAACTATACCCGCGCTATATCCATACTGTGATAAAGCATACGAACAATCGTTCGTTACCAGTCAGCCCTGACTCAGTTGTCACTGATAAGAATTGCTGACCGGGTGGAAAATGGTGGAGGGGGCTGGATTCGAACCAGCGAAGCTTTCGCGTCAGATTTACAGTCTGATCCCTTTGGCCGCTCGGGAACCCCTCCAGGACTTGAGCAAACATGTCTGCTCAAAAGAGCGCGCATGATGCCAATTTGTTGCAGTAATTGCAAGCAGTAATCTTTACTCTACCTGCTTAATACTAAGGGTTGCAATGCAACCCTTAAGAATAATGGTGCCGGCTGCCGGAATCGAACTGGCGACCTACTGATTACAAGTCAGTTGCTCTACCTACTGAGCTAAGCCGGCTTAATTATCACGCCTGGGGCATGTCATTAAGTGGCGGGAATTTTAGCTACCTCATTTTGGTTTGGCAATGCTTTTTTATGATTTTTTTCAAATTGCCTATGAATTGGCTTTATCTGCCGTTTTTTTAGTCAAATTACTCAATAACCAATAGAAAAGTCCCTGTAAAACCAGATCTTTTTGGTATTTGAGGTGTTTCTTTAAATTTAGCTTGAGCAAGCTGATTAACTGCTCTGCATCGCCACCCGTCACAATTACAGTCTGCAATTGAAGCTGAGTACACAATTTATCAATCGAGTGCTCTAAATAAGCGACACTGGCATCCAGTGTTCCGAGTTCGATGGCTTGCTGTGTATTGCTGGCCAACCAGTCACTATCCGGTTGTGACTCACGATTGTGTTGCGCACTCCAGGCAATTCGCCCTGTATCGCCCAGCAAGCTTGACTGCATTAACTTATGGCCAGGAATAATATGGCCGCCTAAGTGCTGCCCGTTACTATCGACAACATCTAAAGTAATAGCAGTCCCAGCATCAATAACAGCAAATGCTTTTGCTGTTAACTCTGTTCCGGCTATCATGGCCAACCAGCGATCAATACCCAAAGCCTCTGTGACTTTATAGCTATTAACTAATCTGCGCCCCTGTTGGCTTTGATATCCCCGTGAAGACTGCGGCAAAAGGGGGAGCACCGCAAACACCTGCTCACAATAATCTTGGAGTAACTTCCAAACATCCTCATTCGCGACACAGCTAATGGCAATAGCTTCAACTTTTGCGTCAGACTCTTGAATCACTGCGTCTTTAATGGCATTAAGCTGAGCCAGCCAATGAGCTTCTGCAAAACCCTGGTTACTCCATTGCCCGGAAGCTTGCCAGTTGATGCCAAACACTTTATTTGTGAGCACCCACTTACTGCGAGAGTTACCTATATCAATTAGCAGAATCATTATCGGCAAACTCCTTTGTTAAGCTCTGAAACGCAAGCTGACTTCGCCGGCATAGATCGGGACCATGCCCTGCCCTGTTTGCAATAACAGTGCTCCGGTAGCATCAACCCCGGCACCAATACCTTTCAACTCTTGATGTTGCTGTAAAATACTGACCTTCTGACCAAAGCATTCATCAACTTCTTGCCATGACTCCTGAAATGCAGCAAAACCCTTTTGTTCAAAGAGCTCTAGCGCCTGATTCAATTCAACAATCGTCTTCGCTAATACCTGCTGACGACTGACATCAGGGGCCAGCTCATTCAGGTTCATCCACTCTTGGTCGATAGATTGCGCCACCGTACTTCCCATCTGCATATTCAAACCAACACCAATAACTACCTGCAAAGCACCCGCCACGTCGCCAGACAACTCTATCAAAATGCCGCCCAGCTTTTTCCCCTGGTAACGAATATCATTTGGCCACTTGAGCTGTACGCCTTGAATGCCCAAACCTCCTAACGCCTTAATGATCGCAAGCCCGACCACCAGACTTAAACCACCTAACTGCTGCACTGGCATCTGGGTTTGCCAACCCACTGACCAATAGAGGTTACTGGCTAGCGGCGACACCCATTGCCGGCCGCGACGGCCCCGACCAGCTGATTGATGCTCGGCTGCAAGAATCTTTTTATGGCAAAAACGGCTACCTTTTAATTGCTCATTGGTAGAGTCCGTTAATAACAACACATTACACTCCCAATCAGGCATGCCATTGCTTGCCATCGCCAGCTGTAAATTTTCCTCTTCCAACAATTCTAGCGGCTTGAGCAGTCGATAGCCCTTACGCGTCACCGACTCGAACTCAAGTCCTAAAGCTTCTAACTGCTGCATTAACTTCCAGATATAGGCACGACTCACCGACAGCTCATCCGCCAATTTCTGGCCAGAATGAAAGTCGCCATCTTTCAGTAAGCATATCAATTGTCTTAATTGTTGATCGCGATGCTCTGTCATGATGAAAATATCTGCTGTTCGCCAATAATCCACACTTCGGGTTCTAACTTAACACCAAATAGCTCCAGGACCTTATCTCGCACCTGCTTTGCTACCTGCAAAATATCCTGCCCGCTTGCATGCCCATAATTGACCAGCACCAAAGCCTGCTTTTCATGGACACCAGCATCACCCTCTCGATAACCTTTTAAACCAGCTTTTTCGATTAACCAACCGGCGGCAATTTTATAATGGCCAGAGTCAACCGGATAAGCTACCAGCTCTGGAAAGGCATCCAGTAATGTCTGATATTGCTCTTCGGTAACGACTGGATTTTTGAAGAAAGAACCGGCATTACCAAGCTGAGCAGGATCGGGCAATTTACTTTGCCGAATAGCTATCACCGCGTCGCTCACTTTTTTGGCTGTAATAGATGTTTCACCGACTAGCATTTGTTTTAATGGGCCATACTCTATGTGTGGTTGAAGGCTCTTACTTAACCGCAAGGTTACCTGAGTAATAACTAAGCGTCCTTTCAATTCGTTCTTAAATATACTGTCACGGTAACCAAACTGGCAGTCTTCTGCTGAAATCTCTCTGATGTCGCCGGTAGCTAACTCAATTGCTCGCAGACTGACAAAGCGTTCCTGTAGCTCCACACCGTAAGCGCCAATATTCTGAATGGGAGCGGCGCCCACATTGCCGGGGATTAACGATAAATTTTCGAGTCCTGAATAGCCTTTGTCCAAACTATCTAACACCAGCTGATGCCAGTTAACGCCCGCGCCCACAACTACCCACACATCATCGCCATTGTCCTGCTCAGAGTATTCAATCCCCTGAATATTAGTTTTCAAGAAGGTCAGCGGGATATGCCCCAGCAACAAGAGATTGCTGCCGCCACCGAGGATAAAAAGCGAATCAAGCGCAGGCTTTTCTGCTTTGAGCCAGCTTTGAATCGATTGCTCATCATTAAAGCTAATCAACTCATTACAAGTAGCCTCAACGCCGAAGGTATTAAAAGGCTTTAATGAAGCAGGAACGGAGTTAGCCAAAGGATATTGCCTGTTGAGATTAGAATTTAAGTTGCCTGCATTGTACCAAAAGCTGTTTGAAATACTATTCTCCTGCATTTCTTACATCCATAGTTAGTAACAGTTTTTTAGAGGTGCCTTAAAAGCTTGATTGCACTCTGCATTGAATTAAGGTATTCCTGTATTCACTAATTGAATGGGGAGTAGTATAAAGATGACCAAGACAACTTTGGCGATTGCCGCTTTGATCGCATCCACCGCCATGAGCCCAAGCTCTGCTAGTGACGAAACAGCTGGTGCAACCTGGCTACACTGCGGAAGCCTGATTGATACTAAAGCCGGCAAGGTGTTAGGCGAGCATTTTATCCAGATCACTGGCAATAAAATTTCCGAAGTAACCACCAACCAACCTGCAACTAGTTCATTCATAGACCTGAGCAATAAAACCTGCTTGCCAGGCTTGATGGATATGCACGTTCATCTCGATGGTGAAATGAGCCCAACTGCTTATGTCGAAGGCTTCACCCTGAACCCCGCTGATCTGGCTTACCGCGCCCATGAGTATGGCATGCGCACTTTGCTCGCTGGCTTCACCACTGTGCGCAATCCAGGCGACAGCTATAATGTCACCATTTCTTTGCGCAATGCAATTAACCAAGGCTGGGTTGACGGGCCTCGAATTTATTCAGCTGGCAAATCACTGGCTTCGACCGGTGGCCATGCCGATCCCACCAACGGTGTTAATTCGAAGCTGATGGGCGATCCAGGCCCTAAACAGGGCGTTGTTAACAGCGTGGAAGATGCAAAAAAAGCAGTGCGTCAGCGCTATAAGGAAGGCGCCGACTTTATCAAAGTCACCGCAACAGGCGGCGTACTCAGTTTGGCTAAAAGCGGCCAGAACCCCCAGTTTACGCTGGAAGAATTAAAGTCCATTATTGATACTGCGAAAGATTATGGTATGCATGTGGCTGCTCACGCACACGGCAAAGAAGGAATGTTACGAGCGATTGAGGCAGGCATTGATAGTATCGAACACGGTACCTATATGGATAAAGAAGTCATGCGTGCCATGAAAAAGAATGGTACCTATTATGTACCAACCGTCATTGCCGGTAAGTTTGTTGCCGAAAAAGCTGAAATTGATGGTTTCTTCCCCGAAATTGTTCGCCCCAAAGCGCGTGCTGTAGGACCTTTAATCCAGAACACTTTTGGCGAAGCCTATGCCTATGGCGTCAAGATTGCTTTCGGAACTGACAGTGGCGTATCTGCGCATGGCGATAATGCCAAAGAGTTTGAATACATGGTTGAAGCAGGCATGCCGGCAATGGCCGCCATTCAAAGCGCGACTGTAACTTCAGCCGAGTTATTAGGTAATGACCAAATTGGTTTTATTGCTAAAGGGAAATTAGCCGATATTATTGCGCTAGAAGGTAATCCAGCAGAAGACATTAAGCTGCTACAGAATGTCTCGTTTGTCATGAAAGACGGTAAAGTCTATAAACAATAACCTTTAAAGAAACATAAGCCGGCCTTGTGAGCCGGCTTTTTTATCATTTTTTTATAGAGAGATGGTATATGCATCTGCCTGGTTAACCCTGCCAACTTCCTGCACTAAGCTTCGATTTTTATCAAACACTGTAGCTGTATTTGCAATTGAATAGTCAAAATAAAGCTTGCGATACACCATGTCCTCTTCAACCAGTGGCGTCAAAAATTTAATTCTAATTTCTTTGGAATTGCGAGAGACAATCTCATAGAAGGATGTTTTTGCGCTTACTTTTAGTAGATTACCAGTCAGAACATAGTGTAGATCGTAATCTCCATTCTGGTACCCTTCAGTACTTTTTTGGATCGTCCAGCCCGCTTTACGCATTTCATCTTCGTAACCACTTGCCCTGGACTCAACCTCTCCTTTAGTAGTAAATTCCCAGTCGGGCATGACGATAATAGCCATCGACACATCACCATTCTTTTGAATGCGTAACATTTCATCTTGACCCCAACAGCCACTTAAGACCAATATCAGTAAAGCAATCCCCAGTAATCTCATAAGCTAACCCCAGACTTAGTTTTTTTAAAGAATGTCAGATTGTGCCTTTTAAAGCAAACTCATTAAATCGCTTGACTTCGGCCAATAGCACTAACACCTACCATAAATAGTGTGTATAATCGCCCCCGTTAAGCAAGTGGTCAGTTCAGTACATCCTTTCTACGATTATTCCGCGATTGTTGTATCTTTTGAAATTGGGTTTTCAGTTGGCCTACGCTTATTCGAGCAAATTCGCTCTTCATGTTTTTATAGGTAACACTGATGACACAGAATCAAACTATTTCCAGTTTTGACGAACTGGGACTTTCGCCTGCCGTTCTAAAATGCATTAAGCAAGTTGGCTACGAGCAACCTTCACCGATCCAAAGCGCGAGCATACCAGTTCTTATGGCTGGCAAAGACATCATTGGCCAAGCGCAAACGGGTACCGGTAAAACAGCCGCTTTTGCCTTACCTATGCTTTCTAAGCTGGACGCAAAAGATAATAAAACCCAACTTCTTGTATTGGCACCGACTCGCGAACTAGCGATTCAAGTTGCTGAAGCTTGCCAAACTTACGCCAAAAACATGCCTGGTTTAAACGTATTGCCTATTTACGGCGGACAAAAATACGACATCCAATTACGCCAACTTAAACGCGGCGCACAGATCGTAGTAGGTACGCCTGGCCGAGTGATGGATCATATTCGCCGTGGCACATTGAAACTCGACAACCTTAAAGCTTTAGTATTGGATGAAGCCGACGAAATGCTTCGTATGGGCTTTATTGATGATGTTGAATGGGTATTAGGTCATACTCCACCTACTCGTCAGATAGCGCTATTCTCCGCCACCATGCCAAAAGAAATTAAAAAGGTTGCTGAGAAATATTTGAACGATCCTGAACATATTAAAATTCAAACCAAAACCAGCACCGCTACGACCATTAATCAACGCTATTGGTTGGTCAGTGGCATACATAAGCTGGATGCTTTAACCCGAGTTCTTGAAACCGAAGAATTCGATGGCATGATTATTTTCGTACGTACAAAGATTGCAACTACTGAACTTGCCGATAAATTAACCGCACGCGGCTTTAGAGCAGAGCCATTAAATGGTGATATTGCTCAAGCAACCCGTGAACGAATCGTCGAAAAATTGAAGAAAGGTCAAATAGACATTCTTATCGCCACCGATGTTGCGGCACGCGGACTTGATGTTGAACGCATCAGCCACGTTGTTAATTATGATATTCCATACGACACCGAATCCTATGTTCACCGTATCGGTCGTACTGGCCGCGCAGGCCGTAGTGGTAATGCAATCTTATTCGTTGCGCACCGCGAACGCCGTATGTTAAAAGCTATTGAACGCGCAACTAACCAGCCGATTACTGAAATGCAAATGCCAAGCATTGACAATATCAATGAGCAACGCTTGAGCCGCTTTGAACGCAACGTTTTAAACACTATCGAAAATGACGATTTAAGCTTCTTCAAACAGTTTATTCATAAGCTTGAAGAAAAAACGGATACGGATCCCCAAATCATAGCAGCAGCACTTGCTAAAATGGCGGGTGGCGATGAATTAATTCTTAAAGAACTACCAAAACCGAAGAAAGAGCGAAGTGAAAGAGCTGACAGACCTGAAAGAGGCGACAAGCGCGACCGCAAAGGTCGTGATGAAGGCTCTAAGCGTAGTAGCGACAGAAGTTTTTCGCCTTATGCACAACCGCTTAAGGCACACCCCGATATCGAGATGGAACGCTTCAAAATTGAAGCAGGTCATAGCCACAACGTTAAAGTCAGCAACATCGTCGGCGCCATCGCTAACGAAGCTGAAATTGATAGCGAATATATTGGCCGCATCGATATTTTTGATGACTTTACCACAGTAGATCTTCCCGCAGGAATGCCGAAGGAAGTATTGCAAATATTGAGTAAAGCCTATGTTGCTGGAAGACCAATGAACCTAACCGTAATCGGTGATCAGAAAGCTAATAAAGGCGCTAAGAGTGATAGTAAATTTAAGGGTAAGGACAAGGGAAAACCAAAATCAAAAAGTACTAACCCTAAGTTTAAAAAATAAAATGTCAAAAGGCCTCAATTGAGGCCTTTTTTTTAGAAACATAATAGTAGGAACATAATAGTAGAAACATAATTAGTAAATCAGCATATGCAATACTCATATAAATTCTGCCCTACTCTTCTTTGAATGCGCTGGTCTAGCCCCACTATCAATATATAGTCCATTCATTCTCAGCTAATATATGAAACCCACTTCTTTAAGACAGTAATGTCTCATTATATTCATGAGTAATTTATAGCTTACGCGCTAGCTATAATCACTCCTGACTGTACTAACACTTTGCACTCTAACCTTCATACCAGCACAATACTCTGTGGCCCAAAATAACCTTATCTTGTTTTTCCATGCACTAGCCTATTAGATCGACAGCCTGCCTAGTAATCAAAAGAGACAATGACTTTTCTATAGCAACTCACCCCGCACGAGTGTGGTGCGAGTGCAGATATAGGCTCAAGTACACTTACTAATATACTAATGGCTTATACCTGATTTAATATTTTCAGCTAACCATAAAAAAAGCCCCAGCATAACTGCTAGGGCTTTTTCAGTATAAGCGCTTGGCGCCTCTGCGCTTCGCTTGAGCCAGGGGTCTCACAGAGATCAACCCATTTACTCGGGCGAAAGCAAAACTATTTGCTTTCGCTGTTAACCTCGTTAATCCTACTCCACATGGGAACCCATGTGAGGGCTAACTTATCCCACAGTTAATAAAAAACCCCGACCTTTCGGACGGGGTTTTTGAATAAGTGCTTGGCGATGACCTACTCTCACATGGGGAAGCCCCACACTACCATCGGCGATGAGTCGTTTCACTTCTGAGTTCGG
>NZ_JBLXBT010000020.1:0-10781 GCF_048265365.1 Kangiella sp. | reverse complement strand
GTTTGCAACAGTCGATTCGTTACTCTTGTATCCGCAATATTGGGGCTATAAACTCAGTGGAAATAAAGCCGCTGAAGTCACCTCGTTAGGTTGTCATACCGATCTGTGGAATCCGACCAGCTGTCAGTTTTCTACTTTTTGTGAACAACAAAAATGGGCGGAGCGCTTTCCTGAAGTCATAGAGACGGGCGCCAAGCTTGGTACCATCTTGCCTGACTTAGCCAAAGAAATTGGCTTGCCTACGAGTTGTGTCATTTTCAATGGCATCCATGACTCCAACGCCTCGTTAGTGCCTTACATCGGTCAGCCGATGGAAAAACTCACCGTAGTGTCTAGCGGCACTTGGACAGTTATCGCCACCATCAATGGCAAGCTGGATTCATTACACGAAGACAAAGACATGCTTGCCAATGTGGACGCTCTTGGCCGCGCTACCCCGACGATTCGTTTCATGGGCGGACGAGAATGGGAGCAACTGCGCAGCGACAGCAAAGCCACCTTGAGCGACGTGAGCTTTATCCTCGAACACGGCATTTTGGCCATCCCTGCCTTTGCCAAAGGTGGCGGGCCGTTTGCTCATTGTGGAGGGCGCATTATTGATCGCGGCATTGAGTTAACACCTGCCATGCAGTCTGCGCTGGCCGATGTGTATGTGGCTTTGATGACGGATTATTGTTTAGACCTGATGGACAGCAGCGACACCGTGATTGTCGAAGGCGCGTTTAGCAATAATATTAACTTCCTCACCTTATTGGCTTGTATGCGCAGTCAAAACGAAATTTACGCCTCCCGCGATGTTACCGGCACCTCCGGCGGCGCAGCCTTGCTGTCTAACAAAAGCCTAAAACTAAAAGGCCGACTCAGCCTCGCTATGTGTGACGCACAAATAAAACCACTGCTGAACCTGTATCGTCAGCAATGGCGGGACTTGGTGGGGGCGTTATGAGGGGGAGTTATAGTTTTTTGGTATTCTTTGGTATGGACCCAGTTGGCTAGATCCGAAGTTATTTGACTTTTTGGTGCTTCTATTTTGAGTTTTTTAGCTAAAAGATGTCAGGTTCCCCTTGGGTTTCGCCAAAGGTCGATTCGAGATAATCAAAATCACATCCTTCATTTGCTTGTTGTATATGTTGAGAATACATCCAGCCATACCCTCTTTGATAGGGCGGCTTTCTTTTTACCCATTGAGTTTTTCTATGAGCAAGTTCAGTATCGCTAACCAGTATATCTAAACGACGATTTACTACATCAAGACGAATTATGTCACCATTCCTGACGAGAGCTAGGGGGCCACCGATATAGCTTTCTGGTGAGACATGTAATACACAAGCACCATAGCTAGTACCACTCATTCGAGCATCAGAAATTCGTAACATGTCACGGACCCCTTGCTTAACGAGTTTGTTAGGGATAGGAATCATTCCCCATTCAGGCATTCCTGGCCCACCTTGCGGCCCAGCATTACGTAAAATAATGACATGGTCAGGTGTAATGTTTAAGGCATCACTTTCGAGTGCTGTTTTCATTTCTGGATAGCTGTCAAATACTAAAACAGTTCCTTCATGAGTAAGGAATTTTTGGCTCATTGCACTTGGTTTTATAACGCATCCATCAGGAGCAATATTTCCTTTAAGTACTGCTAGAGAACCTTCGCTATAAATGGGGTTGTTAATAGGTCGAATTACATCGTTATTAAACACTTTGGCTGATTCAATATTAGCTCCTAGAGATTGCCCATTGACCGTTTTTTCATCAAGGTTAAGGAGGTGAGATACTTGCTTCATTAGCGCGCATAAACCACCCGCATAGTAAAAATCCTCCATAAGATAATGGCTTTCCCCATTTGGTCTAACATTAGCTACGACGGGAACTACACGACTTATTCTGTCAAAGTCATCTAATGTCACAGGATGACCTGCTCGTTTACTCTGCGCAATGAGATGAATTATTGCGTTTGTGGAGCAGCCCATAGCCATGGCAACGGTAATGCCATTTAAAAAAGAGAGTCGAGTAAATATATCGCTGGGTCTTATATTTTGTTGGATTAATTCTACAATTCGACGGCCACATTGTGCTGCCATTCGTTGATGTTGTGCATCGACTGCGGGGATTGACGATGCACCAGGAAGCGTCATGCCTATTGCTTCTGCAATGGCTGTCATTGTGCTTGCTGTTCCCATAGTCATACAGGTTCCAGGTGTGCGAGCAATACCACTGATAATGCCATCCCAATTTTCATCAGATAGAAGGCCGGCTCGCTTTTCGTCCCAATATTTGAACGCATCAGACCCTGAGCCCAAAGATTTTCCTGCATGATTGCCACGCAACATAGGGCCAGCAGGAAGGAATATAGTAGGTAAATCGACACTGGTTGCCCCCATTAGCATCGCCGGTGTTGTTTTATCGCAACCACCAAGTAAAACGATACCATCGATAGGGAGTGCCCTGACCATCTCTTCTACTTCCATAGCAAGAAGATTGCGATAAAGTAATGCTGAAGGCTTAATGAGATTTTCACCAAGTGAAATAGTAGGTAGTTCTAAAGGGAATCCGCCGCTTTGAAAAACTCCGCGCTTTACCTCTTCAACACGTTGCTTAAAGTGCATATGGCAAGGGTTGAAATCAGACCAATTATTAACAATGGCAACAATCGGTTTACCTTCCCAGTCCTCAGGAGCATAACCCATTTGCATGAGCCTAGATCTATGGTTATGGGTGCGAAAATCATCTCGCCCCAGCCAGCGTTGGCTGCGATTAGTCTCTAACTTTGACATAATTATTTCCTCTTAAGCCAACACACCGATAGGCCAAGGCGCAAATTCATTTTCACCTACACCAATCTCCTCACTTTTACTTTGCAGGCCTGATGCGACGTCTAACATGGCTTGGAAAATCTCTTGGCCCATTTGCTCGAGGCTCTTATCCCCGTCAATAACAGCTCCACAGTTGATGTCCATATCATTTACCATACGTAAATACATAGGTGTATTACTGGCCAACTTGATAGTTGGTGCAGGGAAAGAACCAAAGCAAGAACCTCGCCCTGTAGTAAAGCAAATAAGATTTGCACCACCAGCTAGCTGTCCTGTTGCTGATACTGGGTCGTAACCAGGGGTATCCATGAAGACAAGGCCTTTTTGAGTAACTGATTCAGCGTATTTGTATACTTCCATTAATGGACTGTTCCCACCTTTTTTCGCACCACCAAGGGATTTTTCAAGAACATTAGCGAGTCCTCCTGCATGGTTTCCCGGTGATACACGGCCATTAATTTGAGTGTCTTTTCCTTTGTTGTACTCCAACCACCAGTTAATTCGATCAATAAGTTTTTGACCGACTTCAGGAGTAACGGCTCTAGTGGTTAGTGTGTGTTCAACACCAAATATTTCTGAGGTCTCTGATAGTATTGCCGTGCCGCCATTGCGAACTAAAATATCAACTGCTTTACCTAGAGCTGGGTTGGCGGAAAGGCCTGATAATCCATCGGAACCTCCACATTGCAAGCCTACGATTATATGTTCTGCAGAAACTGTTTCTCTATGAATTTTATTTGCAATTGGGAGCATTTTTTTAATAATTTGCTTACCTAATTGTATAGTGTTAGCTGTACCACCGAGTTCTTGCATGACCAATGTTTTTAACATTTTTCCAGTAGTCAAACTTTCTTGCTCTAAAAAACCAGCTAAATTGTTGCGCTCACACCCAAGTGCGATGATTAGTGCTCCAGCTGTATTTGGATGACGGATGTAGCCTGCTAACGTTCGACGAAGTAGATCCATTGGCTCTCCTGTCATTTCCATCCCACAACCCATTTCATGGACATAGGGGATGACTCCATCGACATTTGAGTAACTTTCAAGTCGTTCATCATCAAAATAGTTGGAAATCATGCGAGCTGTTGTTGCTCCACAGTTACCGACAACAAATACACCTAGATAATTGCGAGTCGCTACTCGGCCATCTTCTCGGACAATGCCTTGAAAGGTTGCGCGTTCAGATTCAGGAATATAATTGGTAGGAATGTAGTGCTTAGAAAATGCGTAATCTTTGCTCACTTCATCAAAGCGAATATTGTGGCTATGTACCCAAGTTCCAGAATGGATATCTTCCGAGGCGTAACCAATAACTGTGTTGTATTTCAGGATGGGTGTGCCAGCGGATAAAAATCGGCTAGCTATTTTATGTCCTTGGTCAATATCGTTTAATACTGACAGTGATTCGCTTTTAATAACGGTTCCTGCTGATATTGGTATTCTGGCAATGATGACATTGTCGTTATCATCAAGGCGAATGATAGGAGATATGCTATTCATATTATGCTCGCTATATTGTTATTTTGTTATCACATAACGATACACAATATTTTTTGTTATCACAATATGGTATTTTTATTTTTGATAATTTTATATAGTAAGAGAATAAAGATCACTTTGTCCTTGTAAGCGGCTTAATGTTGCATAGGGTAGTTGATAGCGTCCTGCGGCAACGATAATTTCATTTAAGTTTTCAAATAGGATGGAATGGACTGTCGGTGACGGTACTGAATAATAAGTGAAATGTGCGCTTTCATCTTTTATATTGTCGCACTGTAAAATAGACCAGCTATTTGACGCAGTGACCCAAATATTGCCTTCTGGGGTATGAAAAATACGTTGAGCAACTCCATGCCACTCATTGGGTAGAAAGCAGAGTATTCGTGCTGTAGTAAGCATTCTTCCTTTATCTGCTAGTAGGACTAAGGCATTGTTTTCCATATCAAGACCCGCCATATTTCCTAAATGATCAACAGATAGAGATTTCATTGGAAAATGAATTTCTTGCTCAGACTGTAATTCTCCTTCTTCGTTTAACTGAATCAGCTTTCGTTGATGATGGGAGCGTAGATATAGCCAATTATCTCCATTATTGGTTTGGTAACCCCAGAGTATTTCCATGTCTTCGTCTGTGAAAAAAATAGGCGTCTCGGAAAGTTGTCCGTTTTGAAGTGCTAGCTTGAACACCTGATTAGAAAATGCAATATGCGCATGAGTAGAGTAAACGGCTAAAGACGTGATGTGATGATCACCATGCCAAACTAGAATGTCTGTGCCATCTGGGTTAATACGAAAGACATTTGAACCATATTTGTCAGCTATATATAGGCTGTTTTCTTGTTTTATGAGTTGGGTTGGTTCAAATAGTTTTGTTGGCCACTGTTGCAGGTAGGTATCTTGTGCATATTGGTGTGTTGGGTGAAATTCTATTTTACGTAACTGATTGCTAATTTGTATTGAATTAGTAACGAGAAAGTCGATGAGAGATTGCAGGCGTTGGGCCTGTGTTCTAAATGTAGGTGCTGAAATACTGATAGCAGCAATGAGTTTATGATTTTTGTCTAATATCGGCGCCGCCACGCAGGTTACACCCTCTATGATTTCATTTCTTTCTATGGCGTAGCCTTGTCTTTTTATGGCAGGCAGCTGTCGTTTTAGTTCTTCTGATTCAGTGATACTACTATCAGTCACGGCTTTTAATTCAATTGAATCAAGTAATTCAGATTGGTGCCGAATGTCACTGTAGGCTAGTAATACTTTTCCTAAAGCGGTGCAGTGTAGAGGTCTCAATCCTAGGCTGCTTTCGGCAAGATTACCCTCATTTAAATAGGGACCATGTCTCATGATAATTCGAACTTGGTGTCCGTCAAGCACGCCAAGAGAGACGGTTTCTCGCGCAAAATCAGATAACTCTCTTAATAAATTATCGCTTGCTGCTTTCAGTATAGGATAACGAGAAAAAGACTGTGATAGTTCATTGAATCTCGGTCCTAATTGATAGGCCTGATCTCTTCCATCAACCTGCAGCATTCCTCTAGTGCAGAGCGTTGACAGAATACGATATAAGGTGGGTTTTGGATAACCCGTTATCTCGACAAGATCTTTTACTTTTGGACGGTTTGTCGAGTTTGCTATGACATCAATGATATTTAAGGCCTTGTCTAATAGCTGCGTTCCGCGGTTATTTTTTACTTCTGACATTTTTATTCCAAAGGTTCTAGTTTTTGGGCTGCTTATATGTGGCTCTTATGCAGATGGTATAGAGCCACCATTCTAAATAAAAATCACATAGTGATACTAATTTTTTTCAATGGCAGTGGAAGATAGGAGATACAGGAGCTGTTTTCCACATAGTGAATTTATTATTATTTTTTGTTTGACAAAATTTCACAATGTGATAATTTTAATTCACTCGATGTCTTCCCTAAGTCACATCGTATTTTAAATAAAAATAATCGAATCGTACTTTTTAAAGGCGTTACCTTGGTGAGGTTTTTAAAATAGAGGGCTTAAAGTTATGTATATCAGTGAGCAGTTGCTTAATCCAAGTGAGCAGCGTCTTCGTTTATCTGCGCAGTTCGGTGTGCAAAAAGTCGTGCTTGATAATAGAGGGACGAGCTTAGTATCTGCGCAAGGCCCAGTAACTCAATGGGATGTTCGACGCTTAACCGAGTACAGAAAGTGGGTGGAGTCTTTTGGCTTGGAGTTGGATGTGTTTGCCTTAGATGTTGGCTCTATTTTACTGGACTCAATGACTGATTTAGAGAGTGCTAAGAAGCAGCGTAATATTTTGGCTCAAAATATTCAAATTGCAGCAGATGCTGGTATTAGCTGTTTAAAATATAACGTTCAAATGGTTGGGATCACTCGTACTGGTTTAAAACCGGGGCGAGGGGGATGTCAAAATTCAGGTTTTTGTTTTGATGAATACTCTTTAGAGGCAGATAAAGAGCATTCATATTGGGGGGTAGGATACCCAACAAATCAGGACGATGGAGAATCTGACTCATCTTTGTTATGTGGTCAAAAAATGGCTCGAGACATTCCTGAAGTGACCGAGGGAAAAGGTTGGGATGCTATTGAATTTTTAGTTGAGGGTTTGGTTCCTGCTGCTGATGCGGCAGGTGTTCGTCTTGCTTGTCACCCTCATGATCCGGCCTATCCAATAGGTGGCTTAAATGGTGTAGAGCATGTTGTTGGTTCTGCTGAGGGTTTAAGAAGGTTCTTGTCTTTATCTTCAAGTAAAAATCATGGGCTAAACTTCTGTCAGGGCACTGTTGCTGAAATGTTTCGTGATCCTGGTAAAAAAATGACTGACATTATTGAAGAATTTGCCTCAACAGGGCGTATTTTCATGGTTCATTTCAGAAATATTCGTGGTGGCTATTTGGATTTTCAGGAAGTATTCCCTGATGAAGGAGATGTCGATATGCATGCTGCTATTAAAGCGTATCAGCGCGGTGGATATCGCGGCCCTCTATGTCCTGACCATGTACCTGTTTCTGACTTAGATGAAGGGCGTGAACGTTTTATGGCTTTTGCATTGGGATATACCCGTGGATTACTTCATTCTGTGAACATTCGTTGACTCATGATTTATTATTTGTATATCGAAGGCGGTGTGATTTTCGATATTTTTAAAAAACAATAATAGTCATGAGTGGAGCTGATTACATCATGAATATATCTCGATACAAAGATATCTTAGTAGGGCTAGTTTTTCTATTAGGATCAATTGCTTATTACTGCCAAGTCTTAAATATAGAGCAGGCAGGTTTTTCTAAACTAGGACCTGATTTTGTGCCAAAGGTTATTGCTGGACTAACCTTTGTTCTAGGGTTGGTACAAACGATAAAGAGTATTTATGTCTTGAGACAGAAAAATGCTTTACAGAGCGAGGGCGCTACAGATGGAAAAAAGTCGTTTCACCCTGTTGTTATGACATTCGTTTTGTTGCTGATTTATGTGTTTTCAATAGAACCTATTGGATTTATTCCAGCTTCAGCTATTTATCTCTACCTTCAACTTAATGTCAGTGTTCCTGATAATCAGAGAGGAATTAAGTATCAAGCGGCATATTTATTAAGTTCTGTTGCTGCTGCGGTTCTTATCAATTTTCTTTTTGTGAATTCATTTAATGTCATGTTGCCACAAGGCTTACTGGACTAGGGGGCTCTATGTTTGATGTTTTTTCTCATGCTTTATTGGGTGTCCTGCAGCCAAGTTCTATTTTATTGATGTTTTTAGGTGTTTCTGTAGGGATTTTGTTTGGTTCTATTCCGGGGTTGTCTGCAGCTATGGCTGTAGCGCTATTCCTTCCCGTGACATTCGCGATGGGAGCTAATGCTGCCATGACGTTGCTAGTAAGCTTGTATATTGGTGCTGTTTCGGGCGGGCTAATTTCGGCAATATTGCTCAATATACCAGGAACACCATCGTCTATATCGACGACGTTTGATGGTACACCAATGGCGCGCAATGGTGAAGCTGGTAAGGCGCTTGGATTGGGGATTGTATTTTCATTTCTTGGTGGGTTGATTGCTTTTATTGCCTTGTTATTTATTGCTCCAATGTTAGCAAAAATCACTTTAAAGTTTTCACCAATTGAATATTTTGCCGTCAGCATTTTTGCCCTCACTATGATCGCAGCCTTGTCGACAGGATCAATGGTAAAAGGGCTATTAAGTGGAATGGCAGGGCTTGCCTTTTCTACTGTCGGCATTGCACCTATTGACGGGGCTCGCCGCTTTACTTTAGGAATTGAAGATTTAACATCCGGATTTAACCTGCTGGCTGTCTTGATTGGCATGTTTGCCATTACAGAAGTTTTGCTTGCCGCAGAACGCTTTGGACGCAGAGATCAGCAGAATCCAATTACCGTTTCTAAAATCAAAGGTTTTGGGTTTAGTTGGAAAGAGTTCTTTGAGCAAAAATGGAACCTATTGCGCTCAAGTGCTATTGGCTTATTTATTGGAATATTACCCGGTATAGGCGGATCGGCATCTGGCATATTATCTTATATAGCGGCTAAGAAATCGTCTAAAACGCCAGAAAAATTTGGTCAAGGGCACCCTCATGGAATTGTAGCATCGGAAGCTGCAAATAACGCAACGATCGGTGGCGCGCTTATCCCATTACTTGCTCTTGGCATTCCTGGTGATGGAGTGACCGCGATGTTATTGGGAGGGTTCATGATACATGGACTTACTCCAGGTCCGTTACTTTTTCATAGCAATGCTAACCTTGTTTACACTATTTTCGCTGCCTGTTTAGTTGCTAACGTGATTATGTTGGTATTGGAGTTTCTTGGTATTCGAATATATGTTCGATTACTTCGTATTCCCAAATATTTTTTGCTTCCTATCATTGTCTTAATGTGTACTGTGGGAGCTTTTGCCGCTAATAGCCAGATCTTTAATGTTCAAACTATTGTGATTTTTGGTCTGATGGGATACTTGATGACAAAGTCGGGTATGCCAATTGCGCCAGCTATTCTGGGTTTTATCTTAGGCCCTATTGTCGAAACAAACCTGCGTCGAGGCATGATGCTGACGGAAGGGGATTTCCTTTCTTTCTTTGAACATCCTATTGCGCTTTCATTCCTAATTATTGCTGCACTAACCTTGATTATCCCTCTAGTTAAAACTGCATTGGCTCTAAAAAAGTAAGTTGAGTGAAAAGAAAGGTTAGTTTTACTGAGTTATGGATTCTTTTAATTGTCGCTTGTTACATATGAAAATAAAAATGAAGGAGTAACACAATGAAAAAAACTGTATTTACAATGAGTGTTCTTATGGCGTTAGGGTTATCGGGTCACGCAACAGCAGATGATTATCCATCCAAAGCTGTTGAGTTGGTAGTGCCTGCAGGAGCAGGGGGCGGCACAGATTTATCTGCCCGTATTTTTGCGAAATATGCCCAGAAAATACTTAAAAAGCCGGTAGTTATTGTGAATGTTGGTGGCGCTGGTGGTTATAACGGTTCTCGCATGGTTTATGAAGGAAAATCTGATGGATACAAAATTATATATACCCATCAAGGAATTATTACGAGTTATCTAACAAAAGTTGCACCTTATTCTTATGATGGTTTTAAACCTGGTCCAACTATTGTTATGGATGGCACTGTTGGGCTTTATGTATCAGGGGATTCTGAGATAAAAGATATAAAGGATTTGATTGCAAAAGCAAAAACAAATCCAGGTAAGTTAAAGGCGGCGACTGAATACGGTGCATTTACTTATTTTATGTTTAATAAATTGGCTATTGAAACTGGGGCTAAATTTAATCTTGTGGATGTGGGCGGTGGTGCAGCAAAAACAAGCGCTTTGTTAGGCGGGTATGTTGATGTTATCCCCAAGCTTTATGTAGGTACTCAACAGTATTTAGACTCTGGTGATTTTCGTTTGTTAGGAGAACCTACAGAAGTGAGAGCAGAAAATGCACCTAATATTCCGACTTACAAAGAGCAAGGAGTTGACTTTACTTTTCCTGCTTACCAGTTCGCGGTTTTCTTTAACAAAAACACTCCTGATAGCATCGTTGAAAAATGGGATGAAGTTGCTCGTCAAGTGACTTCAAACCCTGAATATAAAAAAGATATTGCCAAAGTAGGGTTTGTTGCAACCTTTATGAATTCTCAAGGAACAGCTGCTTCCTATGGTACTACTCAAAAGGAATTTAGTGAGCTGGTGAAAGTGGGCGAGCAAGTTAAGACTGAAAAGTAAATTTTAAAGCATTGAGGTCATGAACCTCAATGCTTAGTTTTAATGTATTAATAATAGAGGATTTAATCATGAAAGAGTACTGGACTTCCCAGAGTTTGCTAGACAGTAGGAACTTCTAAAAAATACTTTTCTTCGAACTTAGCAGGTGACACGCCACCTGTATGCGAATGTCGTTTTATCGGATTGTAGAACATCTCAATAAAATTAAATATTTCACCTTTCGCTTCCTCTCGTGTCGAGTA
>NZ_JBLXBT010000019.1:0-11398 GCF_048265365.1 Kangiella sp. | reverse complement strand
GTCTCATACATCACGTCATTATTATCGAAAAAAAATTGTAAACGAAAAGTAGATTAATGAATCAATGTCTTGTGTATAAAGACTTTCAAGCCACCTAAATAGTATGTTTACAGAATTTTTGTAAACAACCGCCTCAATCGTCAGATCGACAAAATCTCCCAAATTTTTTGTAAACATGCTTCACTACAAAATTATATGTAACTAACCATTGAACTATGCAGCCTCTTGAATTATCAAAGACATCTTTCTGACTCTTTGAACTGGCACAACCTAAATGTACGACTCAATACGAACTAATCTAAACAACCTGAAGAACAACAAGATCTTCGAGCTACTTGTAGTAGCTGTAATCATCATTTCGGCACTTGAGATAGGCGCCAAAACCTTTGAGCTCCCTGATTCGGCAATCTCACTTACAGCTGTCTTAGACGCTTTCATCACTATCTTTTTTCTATTTGAGTTAACTATTCGATTTGTAGCTGATGAAGATAAGAAGTCTTTCTTTAAAAAAGGCTGGAACATCTTCGATACGCTTGTAGTGGTAATAAGCCTCATACCGATAGATAACTCAGAAATGGCTCTACTAGCACGTTTAGTTCGAGTATTCCGTGTATTGCGAATGGTTTCCGTCGTTCCAGAGCTACGAATACTGATTAATTCACTAATCAAAGCACTTCCACAGCTTGGTTACGTGGTTCTTCTGATGTTCATCATCTTCTATATATATGCAGCGATTGGAAGCTTCATCTTTAACGACATTAACCCTGACCTTTGGGGTGACATCGCTATCTCGATGCTGACGCTGTTCAGAATTATGACGTTTGAAGATTGGACTGATATCCAATATGAGACGATGGAAGTCTTCCCAATGAGTTGGATGTACTACATGTCGTTTATCTTCCTAACCGCATTTGCCTTCTTAAACATGGTGATAGGTATCGTGGTTAATGTAATGGAAGAAGAACATAGAGCCAGCAGAGAGGACAAAGAGCCATCTATGAGTGACCTTCAGAAGGAACTAAGAGAGATGAAAGAAATGCTTTTAGAGCTTCAAAAGAAATAGACAAATTAGCCCCCAGGTAAGGGGCTAACTTCTTTCTGCACAAGAGTATATATGTAGAGACTATCTATCTGTAGAAAAGAGTTAGTATAGGGCTTGTTACGATACACCTTGATAGTTTTCAAGGCTTTGATTAAGAACCAACAGAATCACGTGGCTTTAGCTCAAACATAAACTCCAAAACCTTTTCTCGGCATAAGATGTCATCAGCTTTACAGAGATATTTAAAGCTACATTTCTTGAAATCCCCCTAAATCAGGGTGGTTAGGGAAATCTTCAATAGCCGCTTCTACCAAGCTTTTGACATTGATATTCCGTCCACCTCCGCCTTGTTTCAAGGTACGTATAGCCGCGTGCCAAGTCGCTTGGCCGCTACGTCTGATTTGCAAGCGAGATAAATCCCCCCCAGCTCGGCTCCAAATCTCTTCATCTTCTGGGCCCATTGGGTATAACTCGATTAAAAGCTTTTCCAGCTCCCCCCATTCAGGCTGTATTTCAGGATTAACGGATTGTGTACTCTGTGTCGATGTGTTCAGAGATTTATTGCCACCCTGGTTAAGCGCAATAGCAAAGTTGTTTTCTAAATTATCAGCTTTAAAAATTGGGTGCTGCGTATCAGGCATTAATTTAGGTACTTCATCCGATATGTGCTTGAATAGATCGAAGACCTTAATCAAGCCGCTTGCATCCTTATCTGCTGCTCCACGTAACCCATCTAATAAAGTGGTTGTAAAAACACTATTCCTAGCATTCTCAAAAACATTCGACACTTCATCCTCACGGCATGATGCTATTAGTACTCGACCAGTACCGGCAGCTAATTTTTCGAAAGTGTTTTGACTAAAACCAGATTTGAGTACGTTGCCTTTATCATCTGAGAGAGTCTTTGCAATTGCAGCTCCGCCAGCGTGGCAGGCATCAATAAATACTAGAAGCTGTTTTGATTTTATCTGTGAAAATGCATGAGCTAGCTCGTCAGAGCTTATAGATGTATTTTTAATGTCATCCAAATCGGTATCCACTGTAGCTAACACACTGTCTTCATTTCCCTGCTCACCGACGAATCTTCCTCCATGACCGGAGAAGAATATGCAGACAGTGTCATCTGGATTCACTCTATTAGCCAATTCAGCCAAGCCATCCAATACAGATGCTCTAGTGGCGTATGCATCCAATAACACAGTGATATTGTTATTTGAATAGCCACAATAACTTGGTGATAAGAGTGTCGCTGCGATATCGTTCGCATCGTTTAATACGGCACTTGGTAGACTAGAAACTTTTTGATAATTAGCTACACCAATAAGCAAGGCATGGCCCTGAGGGTATCCGATAGAGGTCATTTATTCACCATGAAAGTAAGTTTCTGCTTTTTCCAAGAATGTCAGGGTCATTGGAAAAAAATCTTAGTTCTTCATTACCTGGATAGTCACCAAGCATGATCTCCATTAGGCTCTTGGATTTTAGACTACCTCCAGACCGCATTTTGTTTAGAGCTGAATGCCAGCGTGTTGACCCACTCTGGTTTTGATTCAAAAGATCCCAGTTCTTTCCTCCTGCTCGGGACCACAGTTCATTGGTATCAGGCCCATTAGGGTATAAGTCACATGCTAATTGCTCGAAAGCGTTCCACTTATCTGAAACACTTGGTTTTGATATGCCAAGCTTCCATGCCTTGTAAAAGCCGAGAAAGTCGCTACAAACCGTCAAACACGGTTTTAGATCAGGTCGATGAGGAGCAAAGTGATCTACCAGATGACTTACAGCAGCCTTCCAGCGCCTCGACAATATTAACCTTCCCAGTTGTTCTGCTTCCGAATACTGGATTGATCGCACACTCTTTAGAAGCTCATGAATCCAGTGGATGAAATTCTCTTCTGTAAAAGATGGGAGGCTTCTGATTATTAAAAGGCGAGTAGCAATAGATACGGTTGGCTTCACAAGTGACTGAGCTAGCGCATTACTGCGAGCAATGGCTTGCTCAAGTTCAGCTTCTAATTGTTCTCCTATAGCGGATTGCTCTGCACTTTCTACCCAGCCAAAAACAGTGGCCTGTAGATAACGATCACAAGTAATGGCTGGAAGAAGTTTCCACAAGTTCTCTCTATCTGGGGCTGCATATAGATTGGCTAAGGGAGTATTTGCCAGCACTTCGAGAAGTCCATTATCAATGGGACTTCCGTTTTTCAGCATTATGAGCAGTGTATCTCGGGCATTTATCGGGTCACTTGGAGAGTTCCACAGAGTAGGCTCCCTCTCTATGGCGAGCCTCCAAACCTGTTGTTCGACAATGTCATTGCATTGGATATCGAATAAAATCTCTGGATGGTTTATAGCTGCTTCAGAAGCCAATTTAACCAGACGCAAGTCTTTGTATTTGAGCGCACATTCCAATACCAGAGCTGAAGTAGCGAATTTAAGTGCGGCTCTAATACCGGAATCCTTCGATGAATCAGTATCTATCTGTAGTTGTTGCTCAACTGCTTCCATCGGAGAAAGTACAGATGCTAGCACAGCTCCATGTGCAACTATCCACTGCTTCTCCAGTAGCGGTGCAAGCAAATCTGAAAGTTTGGAATTAGGTAGTTTTCTTGGGATCTCTGATACGAGTTGTGACTCAATGCCATCAGTATTTGGCATGATATGAATAGCAGCTGAAAACGAATCAGCAAGTGGAACGCAGCGCCATATACCTCTAAACAATGCCGAAGGCTTTTTATGGGCTACTGTTTTTAACGCTGCCTGAATGCTCTCGCGCCAATCATGTATCGCAAGATCTGGATTGACTGAGCACAAGAACAGGTTGCTCAAGTCATCATCATCTACTTCTCCAAAGTCGAGGCTGCTAATTCTGTTTTCGACGGCATTCCACAACCCCTCGGTATTGTTAAACCCAGATAGTGTCAGGTTTCTAATTACAAGAAGCTGCTTGGGGGTTACCTTAGGAATTAAGGTACTAAATTTACTGACCAAGCTGGTTTTTAGATCTTTACCAAGCTCTGGGTTCTTGGAGAGGCCGTCTATTAAACGTAGTGCACCAAGCAAACGATCAACATCTTTATCATCTGAAATCAGAGTATTCAAACGCTCTAGCTTAGAGAGTATTGTCAGTGAATCCAGTTTTATTTCCAGACTATTAGCCAGTTCCAAGACTGGGGTGACATCAGCATGGCCACAAAGAATCCTTGCAGATTCGGACATTGGCGAAGCAGAGTTTTGGTCGATTAGATTCTGGTTTATCCACCGGGATTGTAGTTTCGCTGGGCTACAAACAATCGCTGGCTTTGGATCATCAACAATGTCATTTGGACTAAAACTTAAACGAAAAGAAAATGTACGCCTTAAATCTGGCCAGAGGTTTTTCCATAGAGAGCTAATCAGCTCTTCAAACCCTGTAACCCCAAGCCAGATCGCTGTTCGCCCCTTTGAATCCAGTAGTGCATTGGCTGTTGCAATCAGGTCTGTGGCTGAGGATGACCTAGAAGAAGGAGGAGCTAGCTCAAACGCTGATACGGAGTCAGGGCATTCAGCGACACAGGAGGACAAGTTTTCGAACAGAACGAATAAGTCTTCAATATGAACTATATCCTCAATACGAATAACCAGAGCATGGGTTAATACCATGCCACTTCGAGATGCGTTTGGATCCAGAAATGTTCGAGCTATCACATATTGATCATCAATAGGAAAACCACGTACAAATGGCGACCAATTAGATATTCCCGGAGGGATGCTATCTGGTAGATCTAGGCGAGAAGCGAGAGTTTTGGCTAACTGAGAATTCTTCATACTAGAAGTTCTTAAGCCGTGCCCTCTGCCAGATACCTCTCCGTATACAGCTTGTTTGATGCGCATATTCTCAGGCCTCTTTAGCCATCAAGCGTTGTATCGGCAGAGTGATGTCCTTATTGTGAGAGCCATCAGGCAATATTACATAGCCAAACTCTTCAGGCCCTTGTATCTCGTATTCTTCATCTGGTGAATCTATGCTGAGTGGGCGGCCAAGAGCAGAAAGGCCATAGATTTCTGGCGATTTCCAGTTGCTTGCCAAAAATGACCATAGCATTGGTAGTCTCGAAGCAAGTAGCTGCTCTGGTAGCTCCTTTGATTCCAACTCATCCCAACAGCTTAATAAAATCGTCAGTCGCGGCTGTTTAAGTGGTTGATCCAAATTAGCTTTGGATAAGTAGAGTAGTATCTGAAGAAGTTCAATTGCTCTTGCCTGATCTGATATTTCAAACGCGTCAGGTTGTTCACCATCAGCATGTTGGCCGATAGCCTTGACCTGATCGTTCTCTTTTTTGCATTCAAACAGCGTATGAAAAGGACGAGAGAGTTGATCTTCTTTGATGCGTATGGATTGCAGTCTGAGCATTAGAACCCAATCGGTTGCCCCCACCACACGTTCTTTCCATTTGACGGGTATTTGGCGCTGAGAAACTAGACTACTAACTTGCTCGCCCCCATAATCTGGCCAGACAAGTTCTGCCTTGCCACCTTCATCGCTAGTAACCGGCCATACGCTTTCCAAGTAAGCTTCTGAAGGTGTATGAGCTGTCGCCTTTCCTTCAGTTAAACAAGCCAAGGCATTGTTGAAAGCTTCAACATTTGTAGGGGCTCCAGACATTTGGAGTGAACACTCCCTGACCATCAGACGCTTCAGGAATTGAGCTCCATAATGAGTTTTTCCTACATTCGATTCGCCAATTAAAAGGATGCTTCGTTCAACTGTCATCGTTTATTTCCTACCAAATCGAAACAGAGGATCGTGATTGACTGGGGCTGTCTCTGGTAAAACCACACCAGAACGCTTAAAAGCAAAGACCCAATCAAATAGCTCGTGGAGGCATTGTGCCGAGGGAACATCAGTATCTCTTATGCTGAGGGTGAACTCAGGAAGATCAGATGAATAAGAAGACACTGCTTTTCTTATTGCCTCCTCCATGGCTGGGGCTACTTCAATATCTCCTTTTGTCCAGACAAGGGCCATCGGCCGCCCATCCATTTCTGAGATCACTCGTTGTGCAAGCAGCTGAAAGTCATTTCGCGCTCGTCCTCTTCCAGATCCTGCCAGAGCTTCTCTATCTGCAATGAGCAAAATTACATCTGCGTGTTCGCTAACCCAGCAGGCACCCTCAGCATCCTCGGATTGCTGGTTGACGGACCACTTCTGAAACCACTCCCCGGGAGCATCAGCAAACAGGAAATCACGTAATTCATGGTTACTCTGACGAAAGGCCAGATGAAGCATTCCTGGCGATCTTGATAACCCACTCGGAGTATGTGCTGGAAAATTGGGGGGCTGACCAGGCAGCCAACGTAAGCTGTTAGCTACGGCTTCCCAACCTGAGAGCGTGTATGAGTTACTGAATCTGTACTTCTCAGACTTGTAGGCTCCCCGGCTTAGCAGCAAATATAAAGCGGCTAGAATGGTAGTCTTCCCCGCACTTTCCGGCCCAACAATACCGATAGTGATGGGTTTACCCTTGCCTGTAATAAAGTTAAGGTCAGTCCCACCCATTGCTAGACCACTCCATGGCAACATCATATGCTCAGACAACGCCTGATCCTTATGGGACTCATCGCCGTTCTCTTGATCTTTGTTCCAAGCAGGACATTGCTGCAGAGTCATATGACCGTCAGCACATGAAGTATTATCATCCGCAAAACAGTTGGGGTTAGAGCACTTTTCCATAGGTGCCTTAGCTCTTTTCAGTTTGCTGTAATGGTTCGCTTTGGATTGCCCGTGCGCTCTGGAGTTCACGAAACAGGTATGCGCCCCAAGCAATTGGGTCTAACTTATGTTGAGATTCAATACCTGAAAACGCTAATAAAGCCTCAGTGTCTTCAATAGTTGCAGACTGTGGATAACCAATTAGCGATAACACGGGACCTCTACCATTTGGAGAAGGTGCGTATTCTGCTGCCAACGTCCGGAATGGCTGCATGAACTCAGTCGTTCTTGCCTCATGAAGCAACTTTGAAAACTCTTGTTCTTCATCATTTGCTTGTAAGCTACGAATCGCTTCTTTCAAAAAGGCTGAGACGCTTGCTGGTGAATAGCTTGGCACCTGTTGATGCAGGTCCAGAGCCATAAGAGCTGCAGCTTCGAACGCAGGTAGTTCAAGATAACTTTCGTGGACACTGGGAGAATAGAGAGCTTCTTTCCACCAAAGCAGATTGGTTCGACGTTGCAAGCCAGCAGTTGCTCCACTGAAACTGGTTAGCGCTTTATCAACGTGACCTGCGACAGCTTTTGCCAATGCAGACAGTGGACCAGAAATATCTATAGGATTTGAAGTTAGCTTTGCTGCGATTTCATCAATAGAATTAGCAATAGCGTCTCCCATCATAGGTGAAAATTCGTTAGCCCATTGCGGGGGGCTGTGGGAGTGATATTGATTGCTGGGTGTACTTCCACCCGGCCCTGCAGCAGAGCGGATTTTTTGCTTAAGTTCATCACGGTCTACAACCGGTGCTTCAAGCTCCTGCGCTGTGGAAACTGAGGCTTTGTAACGTAATGGAGAGACTGTA
Source organism: Kangiella sp. (assembly GCF_048265365.1). Taxonomy (NCBI): domain Bacteria; kingdom Pseudomonadati; phylum Pseudomonadota; class Gammaproteobacteria; order Kangiellales; family Kangiellaceae; genus Kangiella; species Kangiella sp. The sequence goes on along the minus strand of NZ_JBLXBT010000019.1, from coordinate 3,804 downwards.
ATCATTTCTGGCGTCGCCCATTCCGACTCAGCTCGAGCATCAACTTTGGTTTCGATTTCGCTAACAGCGGCTTTCCAGACTGGGCTCTCTGAAGAGCTTTCAGAATAAGCAAGAGCATTTCGAGCTGTATTGACGAAGGCTACGGCAATCGAGTCTTCTTTGCGAGCTGACTGAACCAGAGCTTCAAGCAGTATTGCCCGCAGAATCGCTACTGGATACCCACCCTTGTAGGCGTTGGCAACAGTTGTCCATTGAGCACGAAGTGCCTGCATGGCTTCTTCTATGGTTGGGTCAGTGCTGAGTATATTGGGGTCAGCTGCAACCAATGTGTATCGTATGGCCCTCGATGGCGAGTCCAAGAGGGTTGACGATAAATCTGTAGCGGTGGATCGGAGCTTTTCGAGTCTGGTGTCATCTCCATTAAGGTCAATAACTCCATGCTCAAGAAACGTTAACAAATACTCTTGCGTCATTACTTACCTCTGTCGGCAGCAGTGAGCTACCATCCCTAGTCTTTTAAACGATTTTACACTCAGTAAATTTATAGTCAAAAATTTGAATCATTAAGTAGGGTCAATAACCTAGTATTTCTAGAGAATCTTTGAATAGTTGAATAACCGTTCCCTTGAGGCTTTGCGTTGCCAACGTGTACCCAAAGCGAAGGCAGGCCTATACCAACCAATGTAATAGGCAGCTTTAGCTGAGTTCGGCGGTGTAAAGATGCAGTGAGCTCTGAAAATTGTTCTATATGAGTGCGAGGAAGATAATTAATGAAAATAACCAACGCAGCCTTAACAACAAAGTCTACATCCACCAGAAGTGAAGTTAAATCTGATGCTCAGAATCCACTATCTGCCAGCCCCAGCTCCTTCAGCACACTCCACTTTATTACTTACACTGCGAAGCTCATCGCACAGTTAGGTTAATTAATAACCACTGTGGTATCATCAATCTGTCAGTATTGGGCGAACGTACTGACTGATTAAGTGTTAGCCACTTCTCGATTTATGGAGACTCATGAATCTACGAGAATGGTTAGCGGATGTTTACCGTATAGTTAAAACTGAAATCATCTTAATGTACTTCCTCTACTTAGAAGTAGCTTACAGCCCTAAGACTATTCGAAAGGCGAAGGCTCTCAGAGGAGCAATCAGATTAATAAAATTTGTATGTAATTGGCCAAGCGATGGAGGTAACTATGAGTAAACACTTGTCATCTTTGGGTCTCAACTTGAGGCCAAGTTCAACAATGACTTCTGTACGAGAAGCACTTAACAGTAAATAAACTTATCAACATCGAGAGTTGTTAATACTCTCATGCAATTGAAAGTAAGGTAGGTAGCAATACCTGAAATTGATAGTTCGCTGTAGAGGATAGAACTTTTTGGCAATCGTTTACCTTGATAATAAATTACTAGCAGCAATACATTCACCAGTGTTCTTTGGTGAGAATGTTTCTTGTGATTTATCGTCTCTCGACTTAGCAAAAATAGCTAGCCACCTTAGAAAAGCGTACTGTTGCTTCGGCTCAAGTGTAGCGCTTAAAGGTTGCGATGTGTGCTTCGGTATCAACCCCCAAAAGTTAACCCTCTGTTTCCAGTATATCTTCTTTATCGCTCAGCTATTACTTTCGCTATCATTGCGAACATTAATTGCAGTACTAAGGAAGGTATCATTACTCACACAGCTGCTACCGAGAGAAAGGCACAGAATTAGAGCTCCACCCATAATATTGACCGAGGCCGAAGCCCCTTTCCTGAAGTAAGAACTACTCTAACTAACCTCAATACCAAACCGATTAAGCCTAAGAATGGATGTATCTGTATCATGATTCCCTTATAGGGAAGATACATAGAAAGAGATGATCTTGGTCTTAAACGAGTTCATGTGAATATCCGATATTGGCATAACATGATAGGAGCCTCTTTCGTTGTCATCAAAAAACTCAACGCCTTCAAACTTACTCTCGGAGCCACTTGTTGGCCTGCGAGATGGTTCTAGGTTTATAACTGGCGTATTAATATCAACGTTGATGCTATCAAGTACTCCTTCAGGCTTAATGTAGTTATACGCGCCTGGAACATCCTCATTGAGTCTTTCTGCATATTCAACCAAGCTTGGCTCTGCGAGCATATACATAAAGCCGGTTTTCTCATGAGAATCGGTCATACGTAGAACTCGACCAAGAACCTGTCTGAAATACAGCTCCGTCGTTACATCCGTTAGGTTGCAGCATACTTGTAGTCTGGGGATATCTGTCCCTTCGCTGATCATGGCAATACTTATAATCCACTCGCTAGAATCTTCTCTAAAGGAGTCGATGAGCTCTGTAGAGTCATCAACTCTACATGATACTAATGTACTTCGTTTCCCAAAGTGCCCATCTAGAATAGACTGAATTTTCAATGCATGTGCATAAGAAGATGCCACAACCAATCCGCCTGCATTAGGTGATTGTTCCCGTATAGAATCAAGTTTCTTTATACTTAACCCAAGCATGAACTGTATCACCTCAGGATGATTCAATATCATTCTGTAATTGACATTCTCGCTTTCGAGCATGCTCTCAATACTATCGTAAAAAAAACTTTCTTGATCTTTCCGAACCATCACTTTATCTACATCTACAGCAACGATCTGAGGTAAGCGACAAGATTCATCTTGAATCGCTTCCTTTAGACCGTAAACAAAATCACATGTAATGCTACCGTCTTTCTCCAGATAGTTTGCAAGAGGAATAGGCAAACTATCAGTTCGCCAAGGCGTTCCACTGAGAGATAAAGTATATGTCGCTAGGTGCTGTATTGTAGCCAGTAGCTTCACTCCCCAAGCATTTGTTGGACTATCTCCATTGCCAGCACAATGATGTATTTCATCAAATACAACAAGCACTCGACTCATGCTCAAATTGTCGAGTAGCTCATGTGATACAGACATCGAATGATAGGTCTTTGAAACACCAATAGCACCTAATTGCCCATTAAAAGGGCGACCAAGTACTTTTTCAAATGTTCTCTGAATACTAGTACTGACCATTCGCGAAGGAGCAAAACAGACGACATAATCGACTTTACCTTCGTCTATTAAGTGTTTTGCAATATGACTAGCAGTCAGTGTTTTGCCGGAGCCTGGAGCAGCGAGAATAAATGCGTTCTTTTTCTTATCGAAGCACTGCAAAGTCTCTTTGACACAGTCTTTCTGCCAACGCCTTAACATAACCTGCCGCTCTCTTGCTCTGTTAAACGAATCACTTTTTTTACTGCGTTAAGCTTTCCGTAAAGTGCAGTTGATCTTGCTCTTGCTTCACATAAAAGCTGATTGATTACTTCCAAACGTGAGGGGTACTTGGAGACTAATTCTTGGTAAGCCTCAATCTCTGCAACTAACATTTGTAATTCGGCACCGGCCTTAGATTCTTCTTGCTGAAGGCAAAATGTACTCTGATTCTCTTGGGTAGAAGGCCTTTCGTCATCACTTTCCATGCAGTGTAAAAGCTCTTGCAGATGAGAACTAATCGAATAAGTTCCTCTGGAGTTTTCTTTACTCAATAGTAGCCCTTGTTTCTGAAGCTTATAAACATTTCGACCAACAAATCCCTGCGCTTGCTTCTCGCTTAGTTCATAAGTTTGTCTCGATAGCTCCACTAGATCCTTTCTTGTCACTTCTGTTCCATCTACACCACGTATCACTTCTCTGAATTTTTTGTTCAAAGAAACACTATTAGTAACCATATTTTATTCTTAAAGCTTAAAACTTAGGATTGCTAAGTATACAAGAATAGGTAAAACTTAGACAATCTAAGTA
>NZ_JBLXBT010000018.1:0-11756 GCF_048265365.1 Kangiella sp. | reverse complement strand
GAGGAATTTCCATTAGAATACGCACACAAATTTGTTCTGGCACACTTTGCGTCTTGCAATCCAATCCACGCCGAACAACCGTAATGCGCCCGTAGCTCAGCTGGATAGAGCGTCGCCCTCCGGAGGCGAAGGATTGACCAAAATGGTCACTGTAGGGCGCAGGACAGAAAAGTAAGTAAAAAGATATGCACCTGTAGCTCAGCTGGATAGAGCGCGCCCCTCCGGAGGGTGAGGTCGGAGGTTCGAATCCTCTCAGGTGCACCACTTCTTCAATTAATTCAGTGATTTACATGAGTGGTAGCGTTTCACTCTTCCAAGAATACCCATTTCTTTTTTCTCAGTACTAATACTGCATTTCAAATAACACTCTTCAAGCAGTCTCAAATGTCCTTCGCTTTTTGTGACCAAAATTGCCTCTTTTTTGTCTTGTGACCAAAATGTGACCATATGGTGACCAAAATGATTTTTAGGTCATTTTAAGCATCGAAATTTTCGCTAGTTACTCTTCGTCTTTTTGTATTTCTAGTAAGTCTTCGATTCCACATCCTAAGTAATTACATAGCTGCTCCAGTACTTCGAACTCTACGCGCACAGCTGTCTCATGGTATAGGCGTGTAATAGTTCCTCTATTAATTCCTGTCTCATTAGAAACGTCTGAAATTTTGAGTTTCTTTTCACCCATAATTTTAGATAAGTGACACTTTATCATCTTAAACCTCAAAAAATGATCTACAGAAGATCAAAAAGACTTGCAATAGATCTAAAAAAGGCTATTATGATCTATAGAAGATCATTAAGGTCTTTTGAAGATCCTAATAACTTGTAGGAGTTTAATATTATGTCACAAACATATCTAACAACCGAAGAACTTTCTGGACGGATTAAGTACGACAGCAAGACCATACGTCGCAAATTAAAGGACACGGTTCTTATCGAGGGCATCCATTATTTTCGACCATTCGGTGGTCGCAAAATTTTGTACATCTGGGAGCAGATAGAGGAAGACATGTTTAAAGCGCCTGCCATTAACACATTGATGGCTGGTGTCCACTAGGAGGATATATGGGAAGCATTAACGTTAGAAGCGGTAAGTTGCTATTGGATTTCCGTTTTAAGGGTGAGCGCTGCCGTGAGCAGACTAAACTGACAGACTCTCCTGCAAACAAGAAGCGAGCAAAGCAAATTCTTGATCGCATTGAGGCTGAAATCACTTTGGGCACATTTAAATATTGGGATTATTTCCCAAACAGTAAAAAAGCTGATGTGTTTCGTGAGCAGCGAGATATGTTGACCGAACACACTGCGCAAAAGGCAAGAAAAACGCTTTTATTCAAAGAGTTTGCAGAGCTTTGGTTTGATGAGAAAAAGATCGAATGGAGAAAGTCGCATGCTCTTTCAGTGAGAAATAGTATTGATGTGTACTCAATACCTTACTTCGGTAATAAAGAAGTCGGCAGCATCACAAAAGCAGACATACTAAATTTTCGTTCAACTCTCGCCAAAGAACCCAAACGAAAAAATAGTGCTCTTAAACCTGCATCAATCAACAAGATAATGACGCCTCTTAGAATGATCATTAATGAAGCCGCCGACCGATACGAGTTTACCTCTCCTTGGAAAGGAATTAAATCGTTAAAGATCATGAAAACAGACATAGATCCGTTTTCTTTGGATCAAGTGAATTTGATTATTCAGTCGGTGAGAAGGGATTTTAAAAGCTATTTCACTGTACGTTTCTTTACGGGAATGCGTACAGGCGAAGTGGATGGCCTTAAGTGGAAGTACGTTGATTTTGAAAGGCGACAGATTTTGATTCGTGAAACTTGGGTAAAAGGGGAGTTTACTTACACTAAAACAGACGGTTCTCAGCGTGAAATTTATATGTCTCAGCCAGTCTATGACGCATTAAAAGCGCAATACAAAATGACACATGATCAAGATCTGGTGTTTTGCAATATTGATGGTACGTCTCTTAGAAGTGACACCGTGACGAAGCGTATTTGGTATCCACTGCTAAGGCTGTTGGATCTCAAGAAACGACGCCCTTACCAAACACGCCACACGGCAGCGACGCTTTGGTTGGCGTCGGGTGAAAACCCAGAATGGATTGCTCGTCAGATGGGGCATACAACCACAGAAATGCTATTTCGCGTGTACTCACGATATGTTCCGAATTTAACCCGACAAGATGGTTCTGCCTTTGATCGTCTATTGTTGCAAGAACGCATGAAATTAACCGAGCAAAAATCAGAGACTGGAGAATAAAGTATGGCTAAATCGAATATTTGGGTAACACCTAAGGCTGAAAAGATGTCAAAGATGCTAATTGATGATCTTCATATTATTGATGGCGTAGGTTTAGCCTCTATACTTAATTTGGCTCCAGTTTATACAAATAGTGAAGCTGTGGCGCTCTGGGTGCAAGAAAAGTTAACTAATGAATATGACCGCTATTCTGATTATGGGCTTTTGCGGTGTTCTTTAGTGGGCACTGTTCCGGCTTTTTTGCAAGGAGAATGTTGGTAATCTTTGATGGTAAGGTAGGGAGTATCACTCCCTACCTTTTTGTGTTGTTATCTTAATGCTGGAGTCAAAATGGATATATCAACAGTAGATAAAGTAGACCTTAGTAAAAATTGTGCCAATGTCATTCTTTGGTTGAAGCAGCAAAGCGCCCAGCAATGTTGGGACCTGTCTGATGATGAAATGGCGACATTACTTGGTGGGATTCAAACAGAGAAATGGAAGTACTGGCAGGAAATCAGTGAAGATATTGGAATGCTAGATTTAGAGCTCAAAACAATAGAAAGATTATCTTTATTGGCGGGTATTTATAAGGCGATACATCAAAGTGTCCCTATTGGCTTACATTATAGCTCTTTTAAAAGGCCTGTTAATCATCCTCTTTTTGAGGGGTTATCAGTTAAAGAATATTTGTTAAAAAACAGTTCAATTAATGATTTTTATGAGGTTAGAAATTACTTTTTAAGTAGGACATGAGCGAATTGGATCCTCTAGTTGACTCTGTCAATGACATACTAGCGGTTAAAAATTAGTCGTTTAAATACATTTCAGCCATACCATCGAGTTTCGCTTTTACTTCTTTCCAATTGGGCATGACTTGTGTAAGTAAGCGCCAGAATCGCTCGCTGTGATTGTACTCGGCAATATGACAAAGCTCGTGGAGTATCACGTAATCAATGCATTCTTTCGGTGCTTTTATAAGGTGAGGGTTAAGCACTAATTGGCCTTTGGCGGAACAGCTCCCCCATTGTTTTTTCATTTCCATCACACGAAATGATGGAATGTCGGCCACCCACGTGGTTTTTTTGAGTACTTCTGTCAGTCGTTGTTGAAACAGCGCTTGGGCTTTATTTTTATACCATTGATCAACAAGCTCTTTTACTTTCTTGGCGCGCTCTTCGTGATCCTGTTGAAATGTTACCTGTAGCTGGCCACGGTTTAGTTTGACGTTGTTTGTTTGGTCAGTATCCACCAGCACTTTTAAGACATAGCGTTTGCCTAAATAAAATTGTGTTTCGCCACTGACGTAATGCTTCGGTTTCACAGTATCCTTTTGCTTAGCAAATGTTTCGATGCTTTGCCAAATCCATCTAGCTCGTTTTAGTACGGCTTTTCTTATGAGCTCTTCAGAAGCATCAAAGGGAGCTGAAGCCGTCACTTTCTGGTCTGGGTATACTTTTATCGTTACTTTTCGGTTGCTTTTGATCACACCATCACAAGGCGCTAGTTTACGAATGACATGATATTGAATAGTGTTGTCTCCATAAGTAAAAAGACCAGTTTCACTGGGAGTTGTCATTGTGCCTTACCCTCTTGCTAAGCCTAAACGTGTGATTTTTAGGACTTCCTCGATCAGTTTTTGTGCGTTATCGAGACCTATGGCAACAAATAATACGGGTAATAACTTCATGCTGATGGCGTTTTCAATTTCAGCTGGATTAATAGAATATTCTGCAACAGCCGTATTAACAGCTTCATCAATTTCAAACGCGAGAGAAACCAAGCGACTATTATCTAATGATTTTTCTGATAAGAACTCATCATCAAAAAGAAGCTTGAATAACCCAAAATAGGCCTGAGCATGCCTATTGAGTTTTCCAGACTCGTCAACAAAATCGTTTGGCATGTTAGGCATTTTTCGTTCTTTTATATCTTGTTCAAAGTCGGCAAACAGAATGTATTGTTTGACCGGCGCATCAAACATGGCTTTCGCATCCTCAATGGCTTTTTTTAGAAGATTAGAAAAATGCTCCTGAGCATAAGGATCATCTGCCAAATCCTGTTCAATCATTTTGGTGATACGCCCCGTGATTTTATCAGTTTGATTTCGGGCTTCATCGTTGGTCATTTCTTCTGGTTTTGCGTGCCTACCCAAATTACCTACCAAATAGGCGCCTTCGGGTTCCTTTATTTCAATTCCAGCAATATGCTTGTCTAGCAAGCTTCGAATATCTTCTGAGTATTCGTCATAGTTGATGGTTTCATTGGCATCTTCACGAACTTGTAGGCGCAACTCAACAAACGATTTTAAGTCACGTTTATAGAGATCTCGTTTGTTCCCTGCAGGGGAAGCACCATCAAAAAATTTGTCTTCAAAGTAATTGGCTGATTGAAGGGCGACCTTCATACAATTAGAAAAGGCAGTGAGAGCAGCATAGAAATCGTCTCTTTTCTTCGAATTGGCATCATTAAAATGCCCGTTTGTTTCACGGATTTTTGGCGCTAATGCTTGTCTTAACGCGGGACCATCTTGCTTGTTCTTTACGCCATCAAAAATCGTCCATAAATCACGATGTAAGCCTGGGAGCTTCTTATACTCCATATCCATTCGATTATATAAGCCCTTCAAATCATCAATTTCAAAGCCATTTTGTGTACGCTCAGCTAGGTCTTGGTATTTATCGATTGTGGTATCTAGCTCTTTTAAAATGCCGCGATAGTCAATTAAGTAACCAAACTGCTTTTTTTTGTGTAAACGGTTTACCCGAGCAATTGCTTGTATCAAGTTATGTTCTTTGAGGGGTTTATCAATATACAGTACGGTGTTTTTTGGCTCGTCAAAGCCTGTTAAAAGTTTATCGACGACGATCATAATATCGGGGCCTTCATCACGGCTGAACTCATTAATGATCGCTGAGGTATATGCCTTTTCATCACCACGATACGTTTGTGCTACGTTATTTTTCCACCACTTTTGGACGATATCTTTGCTTTCTTGGTCCACATCTTCGTGTCCTTCACGGGTGTCTGGCGAAGACATAGCAAGAACCGAAGTGACCTTGCCAATTTTATCCAAAGCATATTGATAGCGGACGGCCGTGGCTTTTGAGTCGCAAGCCAACTGACCTTTCAAATGTCTTTGTTTAAAGTTCTGGAAGTGGTCAGAAATATCGTGAGCAATTAACTCAATACGACCTTCGGTTTGGTAAATTTGTCCTTTTTTAGAGAACTTCCTTTTCAGATCCGATTTTTGTTCGTCTGTGAGTTTTTCGGTAATTCGATCAAACCAGGCATCGATGGCTTTGTCATTCACATTCAAATCGGGAATGCGCTCTTCATACAACAGAGGTGTGACCGTCTGGTCTTCGACGGCCTGTTGCATGGTATAGGAGTGAATGATCTTACCGAATTTATTTTCGGTCTTATCGTCTTTTAATAGGGGAGTTCCGGTAAAGGCAACAAAGGCTGCTTTTGGTAAGGCTTGTCGCATCCGAATGTTGTTTTCGCCGTTTTGACTACGGTGGCCTTCATCAACCAAAACTATAATATTCGGACTGTCGTTAAAGCAGTTTTTTTGTTTTACCGCGGAGCCAAATTTATTAATGATGGAAAAAATGACCCGCTCGTTGCCTTGACCGATTTGCTCTGCCAAGCGCTTACCCGATGTCGCCATGGCCTCTTTTTTATCTCGTGCGGTAAAGACTCCACCTGATGAAAAGGTTCGGCTTAGCTGGTCTTCTAGGTCTATTCGATCGGTAACAATGATTACTCGGCACTGGGCGAGCTCTTCAAACCAAATCAAGGCTTTGGATAAAAATACCATGGTAAAGGATTTGCCGCTGCCGGTGGTGTGCCAGATCACGCCACCTTCTCGTGCGCCAGCAGGATCAAACGTACTGATACGCTCTATTAACGCTTTAATGCCAAATACTTGCTGATAACGAGCGACGATTTTGCCTGCTTTTTTATCAAATAAAGTGAATAAGCGCGTCATTTCCAGTAAACGGTCGGGGCGTAGTAAGCAGGTGATGATCCTGTCTTGATCGGTCACGGCCAAATCTCCAGCGCTTATTAACGACTCGTATTGTGTTCTGGAGGAGGTAGGTCGGTGATTAAAAAGTCGGTTGAGCTGTTGATCGTTTAAGGCCTGATTTTTCAAGCGGATAAACTCAGCTTCAGTTATTCCATGGTGAGAGTCTTCTTCTTTCCATTTAGCCCAAAACTTTTCAGGTGTGCCACAGGTGCCATATAAACCATCGTGACCATTGACCGACAGTAATAACTGACTATAGGCGTAAAGGTGCGGAATTTCGGTTTGGCCTTGATTGCGAATATGCTGAGAAATCGCTTCGGTATTTGTTGAGCGACCTTCCTTTTTTGAGTCTGGTCGCTTGGCTTCGATTACCGCTAGAGGAAGGCCATTTACAAAGCAGACAATATCGGGAATGCGGTTGCCTGTGCCTTCTGCATTTTGTACAACCAACTCTTCGGTAAAATGGAACTGGTTATTACCTAAATGGTGCCAATCAATAAGTTGAATAGTCGGAGAGGCTTTTTTGCCATCAATGAACTCAGTAACACTCACTCCATACATCAGGGCATTATAGATTTTTTCATTAGCTGCTTTTAGCCCTAAGTTCATTGCTGGGTTTAACTCATGCATCACTTTATCAATTGCGGCTTCAGTGAGTTTGTGTTGCTTACCAGCAAATGGAAATGTTTGTTTGGCTAAAAAGTCATGCAGTTTAGGCAACAAAATAACCTGATGAGTTCTTTTCTTATTGATTGCTAGAGCATTGCCACGCAAAGCCTCGCATTCGCTTGGAGGAATAAAGGTGTAGCCCAGATTTGAGAGCAAAGACAGTGCGGGGATTTTTGCACTGAATTCTTCCGTGTAATTGACGGCCGTATGCGAAGTTATGTCCATTTCAATTGCTCTTTTTCATTATCTAATTGATACAACAGCAGACATAAAAAAACCGCCAAGGTTGTGCGATAACCCTTTAATTTGAGAAAAAAGGACACTAAGCGTGACGGTTATGTTGCTATTATTGTCTGAAGAATTGACTATGCCGTCAATCCAAAACTTTAGGTGTAGCATTCTATAAGCTCTGTAAGGGCATTGATGATAGGCCTTCTATTGCTTCAAAGGTGGCGACGAACTCTTTGGTTATCTCTTCTATTGATAGGGCATTGATAGGCCACCTAAAGAAACAATACCCACTAGAGTACCAACGATTAATCGCTTTATTGGCTAGCGATTCATGAATATTGACTAGCTCTAATTCTGAATTGTCTGTCTGAACCTGAATTTGGATGAAAATGTGTTTCCCTGCATTACGCTGATCATCATCAACTATGTCTGATGGGGCACTAGTGGCGAAAAGTACTACTTCGGTCAATTCATCTTTGCTGCATAGGATAGTAGTAGGCAAACCGAACCAAGAAGCTTTTTGGCTGCGCAATACATCTCTTAGCTCTGGGTGCTGTTCCAGTTTGGTATGCGCTTTTTGTTGGACACTTTCTAAGGTGCTTTTTAGTAAATTCCAGGCCTGAGATATTTCACTAAGGTGCGTTAAAATAAATTCTTCTTGGGCGCTATTTTGCTTTACGTCATTCACTAGGTTCTCCAAATGTAGTAAAAAATCCTTTAGTACCAAAGACCACTTATTAAAGGGGGCATCGAAAAAATGCTCTTGCAGTCGAGTCTTAATTTCATCAACCAAATGTTGAAAGCTGATTCCACACCAACGGTGATTGAGGTGTGCGTTATCTACTTTTCCATCTGGAGACAGAATAACAAAAACCGCCCGCTTTTCTGTTTCATCTGTTAAATCATTATCTGTGTTTAGCGACTTATTAGACCGAATTAAGCTGTCTACATAGCCTTCATATTCTTCGAAGGGGTTAATTTGCTGGTGGTTGACTTTACTCTCTATTGCGATAACCCATTCGTCTGAGCTTAATAATAAATCAATACGCTTGTTATTTTTTGTTGTGACTTCTCGCTGTGGTCTTCCGTGGACTTGTCCATTCTGTAGATTTTGGTAGATGACATTTTGGCGTATTAGGCTAACAATGCTTGAAATCACCAAATCATTCATCTCATGAACTTCTGCTGTGTTACAGAAGAAGCTAAGCACTTCAGTCATCGGGTTTTCGAAATGCCCACGACTTCCAATATCAAAGATAGTCGTTTCTCGTTTTACCTGAGGAAGTTGCTTAAAGGCATCGACTAAAGCCGTTAACTGTTCAATATCCATTTTAGGGGATTCCTTTGTATAAGTTTTAAGCTTGGGGCAGGTCTCATTAACGCTTAAATTTCTCTATAGAGTTATCGTGTTACTTATCTATTCAGTGGCTGAGTCAAGTGTTCTGCCTTGATAATCATGCAATGTCACGCCTTGCTCTGTTTTCCAGTTTACCCAACCATTAGCTGTGGCAAGCAATAAAAACATTGAGGCACCACTAGGTGAGGGAAACAAATAGTCTCGTTGAAATACAAAGCGGTCATTTTGTTCAACTATTACCCCTTTAGCTAAAAGGCGGTCGCGCTTATCGTAAAACCTTTGGTCGGTTTTGCGCGTTGTTGTCATCGGGGCGGAGGAGCCTTTCAATACAACCATGCCTTCATTGGTATAAATACCTCTGGCATCCACATCGGCACGGTTACAAATGAATACCTGTTCTGGTTTAGTAGATGACTGTTCAGCAAGAGGTTCAAAAATTGGATAACCAAGAGTGGCTAGCAACAAACTGCCGATTTCATGAATTTCATCACAATCAGCTTTAAGTGGAATCGGCGTGTGGGGCTTTTGCCCGCCATTGCCATTAAGCAGTTCATATCGCTGGCAGAGTTTGGCTTTTTCAATAGACAGGGATTCTAAATACAGCACATGAGTTTGGGTTAAGTTATTGGTGAGCGACACCAATACAAGTACTCGTTCCCAGTCTTTCTTTTCGTCTTTATAGTGCTGCATCAATCGGCTACCCACATCACCCGACTGTCCAATATACAACTCGTCTTTGCTATCGCCAGAGACTAAAAAATATAGCCCAACCTGCTTGGCTTCCGGCATTTTCACGAACTCAGCAATATCACTTCGCGGCACTTCAATTAAGCGAATAATCGAAGTGGTTTGCTCGGCAATGCGAATGCCCGCAGGGTCGCCTGTAGGTAGAAATATTTGAATGGTGCGAGGGCGCTTATTGTTGTGCATTACTCATCTCTTCTTAATACAGGCGGTAAAGGAGGAAATGGCTTAAACCACTCCTTATGAACTTTACAGTTTTCACTGTTAGGTTCAGGGTGTGCTTGCTTTACACGAACATGTAAAGGCATCGAAACACAATTCCCAAATATAAGAGCTTCTCCTGGTACCGATTGCTTGATTTTATTCGCAAAGTCATCTGAAAAATAAGGAAGAATGGCATAGACGTACTTCATATCTATTTCATTTTGTATTCGGTGTACTATAAAGTTAGAGCATTGCGATAAAACAGTTTCAGATAATTCCGAAGGACGTTGAGATGATATTAATAAATACAGGGCATACTTCCTGCCTTCACGAGCTATTTGTTCAAAGATATTTTCTCGAAGAAGATATTTTGAGTCCTTTTTGATGTATCGGTGTGCCTCATCAAGCACCAGATGTATAGGCTTTTCACGTCTTTCCGAGCCATTTAGCTTTTTTCGTGATGAAAAATTGAGCCTTGAGGTTACTGAAGTTAACGTTTCCAATGCGTCTTTAGATAATTCACTAGTATCAATGATCACCATATTGGTTTGCGCAGGTACAGCTAAGTTAGTCTGCCATAACCATTCCAAATATTGATCAATATTGATTGTGCCAGCAGGACGATTTCTCATGAAATCACAGTCTTGGTTATCTAAGAAAAAATCTAACCTCGTCATCATAGTAGAGGTATACTCTCTAACTCTTCTATTACCTCTAGCATCCTCTTCCAGCAGCGTTAAATTGGCAGCCTGTTTCAAGAATCGATAATCAAAATATTGTTCTGAGTTAGCACGTAGAGAGATTACTTCCTGAACATTACCATAATCAATTTTTTTCCGAACTGCATCAACAGCTTGTTTTAACTTATCATTATTGTTTCCATAAGCTACCGCACAGTTGTTATACAGTTTGTGTAAATCATCATGCATCCCTTCATCTACACAAGCTTGTTTTAGATGCTCATCAAGATCAATGAGTTCTGAAATCCCATAAATAACATTTTTAGCAGCGGTAACGATAGCGGTGTCAGTATCACCTTGACCTAACAGCATATGAACTAAATTACATACTTTAAATCGCAAGTAATTAATAAATTTCTGTCTTTCTACCCCTCCACGGGTAGAAATCATGTAAAACTTGTAGCTCTCTTGTAGTACCTTGTCCCAGAAAGGGCGTTGGGTAGCATCTGTCGCCATTAAGAACGCACTCCACTCATCAATGTTCATGAGGAAGTGAGGAAGGTAAAATGGTTCAAAACCGTCCTCTGCGCCTGTGATATTGGGTTTAAGCAATCTAACTTTCAAATTGGGGCATTTATCATGACCTGTAAAAGCGTTCTTGTATTCACCATTAACATCGAAAATTAAAATACGAGAGCCAATAGCTGAGTTATTCTTTTTCTTATGTATTTCTTGAATAATGTGGGCAATAGTATTTGACTTGCCACTACCAGAATTTCCCAGTACAGCAGAGTGAATGTTAAAGAATGAATTTATTGAGATATCTATGGGGTAGTTGATTAAGTTTTTACTTTCGCCAAGATGAAAACTCTGATGGATACATTCGCTTAATCCTTTATCTTTCTTGGTTTGAAGGATCAGTTCCATATCTTCAAAAGTCACAATGGCAACTTCACTGTAGATACCAGGGAATATACCCACACCCAGATTAAACTTCCCCGTCCTTGTAATTGTTCCAACAGGCTTTAACAGTAATTCTCTGTTGCTATCAATATCGTAAGCAGCAGAATCTAATCTCGTGTCACTATCGAAAATAGACACAACCTCACTGATGAGTTGTTCTCCTACGGAGTTGGTTGTTTTTAAATAACTACCAATGTTACCGAAGTAGTAAAGTACTCCTGCTACATTCACCGAGTTTCCTCTGATTTCTGAAGAGATCTTTACCCGAAACTGATTAAAATTTACAGATGTAATTTTCCCTATTTTCATTTTTTATCCTTAAGCGACTTGATTGATTTTATAAATTCTTCAAGTACTTCACTTTCCTTATTGCGGTCTAAATCAGGGATAAAGTTATTCACGATGTAGTTAAAGTAATGAATTTTTTCTTTTTTAGTGCCTATATCATCGTCATTAGAAGGTTTAACTTCACCAGATATTTGATATATTCGTCTATCGGTTAACTGAATCGCCACTAATTAGCTAGACACCTTTTAGTTAGATAAAATGATCTAAGTGAGAGGTATTTATGAGCAAAGTACGTTACCCAGAACAATTCAAAATTGAAGCGGTTAAGCAAGTGACAGAAGCA
>NZ_JBLXBT010000017.1:0-14250 GCF_048265365.1 Kangiella sp. | reverse complement strand
ATAATGGCCATGACATCACTCGACGCACCATAGTGTTGATTCATGAAGGCAATGTCTTGGTTATAACGGCTGTCTTTGCGTAATTCAGGAGCACCTTGGTCTAGATCACCGATCTTTAATTGGGTGCTCATGGCAAAAGCGCCTACCGTAAGAATAAAACCACCAATCAAAGCAAACATAGCCCATTTACGCTGGGTAAACTTATCTAAGAACACCCATAATGTCGGTATTTTTTTCGTGCTGTTTTGATCAATATCATTCACCACACTACGTTGTGCTGCTTTTTCACCAACACCAACATAAGACAACATAATGGGCAAAAGAATAAGGTTAGTGAAGATCAGTACAGCAACCCCGATGGAAGCCGCAATGGCTAACTCTTGAATTACCTTAATATCGATCACTAACAACACAGCAAAGCCAACGGCATCAGCCAACAACGCCGTTAATCCTGCAAGAAACAAACGTCTAAAGGTAAAACGTGCCGCCACTAGCTTGTCAAAGCCACGGCCAACATCCTGCATAATGCCATTCATTTTCTGCGCGCCATGGCTCATACCAATCGCGAACACCAGAAAAGGTACTAAGATAGAGTACGGATCTAAGACATAACCTAGTGTAGGCAAAATACCCAACTGCCATACCACCGCTAATAAAGAAGCAAATACCACTAAGAAGGTTGAGCGTACACAACGGGTATACCAAAACACCATAATGGTCGCGATCACTACCGCCAATGCGAAGAACCACAAAACCGCTTGAACACCTTCAATCAAGTCACCCATTACCTTGGTAAAACCGGTAATATGGATTTCCAAACCTTCTGCTTGATACTTAGTCCGTAGGTCTTCAAGCACCTTGGAATACTTTGCGTAATCTAACGCTTCCCCAGTGGCATCTTGATTCAGCAATGGCATGTAGATGATAGTGGATTCTTCATCCGCCGCGATCAATTGACCAATTTGCCCAGAGCGCGCTACGTTAGCTTTTAGAATTTGCAAACTAGCAGGAGAGCCATCATAACCTTCCGGAATGACAGGACCGCCATCCAAGCCTTCTTCAGTAACGCCAATCCAACGTGTAGAAGGCGTCCATAACGATTTCATCTGTACACGATCGACACCAGGCAATAAAAACACTTCATCGCTCAGTTGACGTAATAACTCTAGATAGTGAGCGTCATAAATGCTGCCATTAGGATTAACAACAGCAATCCGTAACGCATTGCCCAACCCTGTTAGTTCATTTTCATATTTCAGATAATTTTGAATATACGCTTGATGCGTAGGTAGCGTTTTTTCAAAGCTTGCATTAATGGTTAACTTCGTCGCTTGCCAACCTAATAACCCAGTCACCAAGGCACAAATGATAATAACGACGAAACGATGATTGAATAACACCCGCTCAATAAAAGAACCAGAATTCGGGTCGAACTTATCTTCGGGTGAAGTGGCAGTAGACGCATGATGTTTCATTTGAAATCTCCTACATCAATAAAGACAGGCCCATTGATGCTTAAAGCCAGTACACTACCGTTCGCTTTTTCTAGAATATTGGTTAAAGGTGGAAGGCGCTTACGGGTAAGTGGAACCAGTCGATTTTCTCTCAAACCAAGCAAAATTCCCGCTTGATTCGCCATGATTACTTGGCCATCAGAATGAATAAAAGAGGTCATAATCGACGAACTAATAGGATTTTTAATATCTTTCCAGTGTTGACCATTGTCATCAGATACCAAGGTATTACCTCGTAAACCAGCCAGCACTATTTCATCTTGCTCACGCAGCTGAGCAGTAAAAAAGCTGCCTTCATAAGGCGTTTCGATGGTTTCGAACGACTGACCATCGTCCAAGGAAAGTGCGACGAAACCTTGCTCGCCTGCAACCAGTATGCGCTCACCTTGTTTACGGATGCTGTATAAGTGCAACCCAAATAGATTATCAATTCGATCCATCCAAGATGTCCAAGACTGGCCACCATCAATGCTTTCAAAGGCAAAGCCATAAGCGCCAACCACCACAAGGTGATCTCTTCCAAGTACCAACAAATCTAAAAAAGGTTTGTCTGGGCCATCGGCAATCAGGAATTTGGCCTGACGAATCGATTCTTCGTCTTTAGATTCTTCAGCTTGTTGTAGTAGTTTTTCTGCTAGCTGTTGACCATTCAGCTGTACTTTCCAATCGTTACCACCATTTGTCGTACGTAACACAATTCCACCATGACCAATGATGTAGCCATTTTCATCATCAAAAAAACTTACTCCAGTCAGAGTCACACTGACTGGAGAAGCCAACTGATACCAGCTTTTGCCATCGTCATCGGAGCGCAAAATCAAACCGCGCTCACCAACAGCAACAAAATAATCACCGACAGATGTCACTGACAATAAAACAGAATGCGCACCCAAATCAGAGACAATAGCAGGACGATCGATAGCATCGGCAACGGCTGCAATAACGCCTTCAATTCTAAAAAGTAAAAAAGCCATCAGAGTGAGCACCGTGAACTTAGGTAAAAAACTCACTATGCTCGGTCTCTCTTTCTTCTGCTTAGACATTATCCACCTCACGCCACAGACTCAGATTGAATAACATCTGCTCTGCGCTGAAAGACACGAATAAAACACACAAGTGAAATCGTACCGAACACCAAAGCGGCGATACCAATACCTTGATAACCAACAAATTTAATAATGGTACCACCCAAGATTGGACCAACTGCCGCTCCAATCATCAGCATCGCAGGGGTTGCCGCCATGGCACGACCAGACTCATCTAAACGAGCTAATAAGCCAAAAACAAAGGTATGAGTGAATATCATCAAGGAGACAAAACAAGATGCTGAAGCAGCATAAAAAGCAAAGCTACTTGCATTCATCATAATATTAGACAAGATAATTTGTAGAACAGGGCCTGTGCATAAAACCACACGGGCAGAAAGACGTTTTTCAAAAATACCAGCGGACGCCGCTGCGACAATGTTAATCACTGTAAGTACGATTAAAACTAACGTCACAGAATCGGCGGAAAATCCTCTATCGTTTCCTACTCGTTCCATAAAGCTAAACGTCATGGCTTGAGTCACTGCCATTAAGCTAATGCCCACAATACCATACCAAACGCTAGACGGAATTTTCGTTACTACCTGTTTGGCATTCTCACTGTCTTCTTCATCAGGAACCAAAGAAGGAAAGGCAACAGCACAAACAAAAGCAGCAAACGCCATAATGCCACCAAAGATAATGAACAATGAATGTCCACCCACTGCCTTGGTAATATTGGGTGTTGCGCCCATAAAGACGAACGCCATAATACCTAAAGTGAGTCCGGCAATAGCAAACAATCTGTGTGGATTTGCTCCTCGAGCAAAGGTTCCATGGGCCATACTTAGTGCAGCACTTGAGCTAATACCCGCTAAAAGATGCAAAATAGCTAATTGCACATAGTCATTGGTTTGAGAAGCCGCAAAGAAACATAAGCCAGAGGTAAGAAAACCAACACTGGTAACCATACGTCGATTTAATGTTTTAAAACGAGGAGCGATTAATACACTTGCGCAAACAGCACCAATTAAAAATAACGTGACTAGGCCGCCCGCTTGCTGACTATCAAATTGATAAGAAGCAACTAAAATCCCTACCCACAAAGGTAACGCCACTAGGTCTAGCATGCCGGCACAATGGGAAACCATCAAAGCAAAATTGCCTTTAAATCCAAAACGATGGCTCATCGTACACCTCCCATATGAAAGGTCGCTTCTCTTCGATCCGTAAAGCAAAAAATCCCGTATCTCACAGATATCATCAACATACTATTACCATCCACTTTGTTTATTGTTATTTCGTGGTAGCGGCATAACACCACTTTCCAGCTTACTATGGCGCTGCGGTAAAACATTCTGCAACAGCGCCAAAAAAGCTTTTTCTATTATAAAATTACTCGTAATCGCCATTTTGAGGCGTGTCTTTTCCAGGAGACCATTTATTTCTGTAACGTAGTAAAAAAGCTTGAGAGTTATCTGCCCCCATCGGGAACGCACGAGGACTCCAGTTTTTATCATGCAAATCCATGTCGGCATCCATCTCGATATGGCATGCAAACGGACTGTTGAAATACCAGAACCAGTTTGATCCCATAATATGGCGACCTGGCCCCCAAAAAGCCTGATAGCCCTTTTCAATAAACTGAGAGCCGTTTTGCATTACTTCAGTGGGACCAGCAAAATGGAAGGTGAAATGTTCGACACCTTGCATAAACGCTGGCGCACCAATCAAGAAATGTGTGTGGTGATCTAATGTGCCTGCTGGCTGTAAAAACGGACCCGCCCCTTCGAATCTATCTGTGCAACGGAAGCCTAAACGCTCAACATAAAATGCTTCAGCTTTAACGGGATCAGGTACAAAATACACAATATGAGACAAGGTTCTAGGACGAATTGGACCCGCATCTAATTGCACCGCTCGATGATTAACAGGTCGTTGAAATGGAGAACCTGGAACATTGGAGATTTCACCTGCCAAGTTCAACTCTTTACGAGTCGTCACCTGAAAGCCAATCACAAAACCGGAATCATCCGTAGACTCAATAGAACCATCCGCCAGTGTACGAACTTCTCGATCTTTGCTCAGCTCTGCACGAATCGCGTCGATCGTCTCTTGATCAGCAACTCCCATTACGGTTTTGCGCATCATGCAGCCATTACCAATACTGGCAGGAATACTTTCATCCGAGGCATGAGCCAAAACAACAGCGGTGCCATCTAATGCCTCAAAACGCCCACCTGTTTCAGTTACATCAACAGGAAGCAAACCGTAATCTGTTAAAAAGGTCGCACAAGAAGCAACATCTTCAACACCAAAAATGATGGTCTCTAAACCAACTATCTTCATTATTTATTTCCTCTATACGATTAGGTCGTAAGACCACTCAATATCTCTGCAACCCAATCGGCGATATATGCTCCAGCAGTGGCAGAATCATTAAAACTTGAACGTTTACAAACAGCTTGATTTGTAAAGCAAAGCCCTATAAATCAAATCAAAACCTGTATCAAAGGACGAGCGTAGCCAAAAGGGGTAAGGCTGCGCCCTCCCTCTGATACAAAGGTAATTGGATTAACCGAGTATTAATTAAATGAAACTATCGAGTGCCCTGACGCGCTAGGCCTTGACCTGTAAATGTACTGGTTGGAAAACGCTCTACAGGCCTATTTTGTGAAGACTTATCATTCATCATGTTTGCTACATAAGCCTCGCCGGATAACAAATTATAGAAACCAAAGGTTTGCGGAATCGTTCCTGGGAACTCAGGCATGATGTAGTTAAACTGCCATAGTGTTTTCCATAACTCACCATTCGAGTCCCAACGATCAGCCAAAGATGCCTGCCAAGTATCTTCATCTAGATAGTATTTACTGCGTACTGCTTGATGGCGTTTGCCCTCTGCAAGCGTTGCTTCAACAACCCAAACGCGATGTAATTCCCAACGTACAGCATCTGGATTCAAGTGATTTCCAGTAATGGCTTGTGCATCGCTGTATTGTAAAAAGCGGTTTTCGTTATAAGGAATGAGTATTTCTTTTTTACCTAACAATTTCCAATCAAACACTTCAGTAGTACCAGAAAATACGCTCAACTCATCGAAAGACATTAAACCAGCCGTCGCAGGAGTTGGCGTGTCACAGCAAGCATTTGGAAGTTTACGTACACGACGCTGACCCGTTAAATACACATAAGATTGAGTTTTATCTTCATCGACGTTGTTTCTCCCAGCAATACGTTCTCCCGCACGAATTGGCGGTCCGTAGTTTTCAAGGTTTACTTCCCAGAAATAGCCATCAAATTCTTCGCTTGAGCCTTCCTGAAAGTAATAAGGCATTTGGTTCTTCAATAGACCATCCGTTGTCAAAACAACTTTGCCACTTGATGTAATTTGATACTGGTTGATATCCGCTTCCCAGCTCACACCACGCCAAGACAAACGGTGATTGTTAATAGCTTCTAGACCATTTTGAGGAATCGGAAATGGGATACCTGCATAAGCACCACTAATCTTGTGACCATCCATTTTTGCCTTCAGAGCATTTTGTACTGTGTAGTTGTATACCCACTCTGGTGCTGTCGCCGTTCTATGAGTTTGGTAAACATCTAGACGATAAGTATCTGGATACTTTTGTAGCATCGCCTTTACACCATCGGTTAACTTATCAGCATATTTATCCATATTCGCTGCAGTAACTGTATATAACGGCTTCTCACTAGCGAAAGGATCTAAGCGCTTGCCACCCAATATTTCACCTTTTATTGGATCATTAAAACCGCCGGTCCAAGCAGGGATAGAGCCATCACTGTTGCCTGCTTTTTCACCACCAAAAGGGGTCAAATCGGCACCCAATCGAGCGGCTTGCTCTGGGCTAACAGCGGCATAAGAAGCCAGTGAAAAACAACCTAGTACTGCAGAGGTAACTAAAATACTAAGAGAGTGTTTTTTATTGTTATACATCATCATTCTCCAAAAAATTAAAAGGTGGTGCTTACAGAAGCAGAGATAAAATCTCGATCTTTTTGCGACTGCTTGTACGTTGCGTTATTTGAACTATCATTGAATAGCCCTTCATCTCCTAAATATTTGATATAGCTCAAAGAGGCATTCCAACGATTTAAATAAACAGCATTAACGCCAACGTTAATATCACCACCATCATCAACACCAAAAGACGAACCTAACGCCGAAGATTTACCCCAAGTATGGCCAATACCAATAGAAGGACTTAGATCAACTCCATCGAAAGCTTGTCGATACATCGGCGAATAAACCATTTTTATGCCAACAGCAGATTTGTCGGCGTTAGGGTTTAACTTGTCTTCATTTTGAGTAGTTTTTACGCGAGTGTTCCAAGCAATTTCACCAACAAAACTGGACTCTTTAGATAGGAAATTCGACCCTAAACTCGCCAACCAAGAGAATTGAGCATGAGCTGTCTCACCGATGGCATATCCAGGATTTTTATCGTTGTCGTATTGCACACCTGACGTTGTTATCGATGTAGAAGCACTCGCAAGAGGTGCATTTACACGATATGAAATTTCACCGGCCAAGCTCCAAATCCCAACGGTTTTTGCCATACTGGCACCATAGGCTTCAATGCCTTTGGCATAAGCCCATTTGTATTGACTAGGATGGAAAGAAGCATCCAAAATGGTATACATATTACTTGGGGAGCTAGAATCAAAACGAATTGCGTACAAACCAAAGTCCGCATCAAGGTCATAATCACTCCATTTAAGTTGTAGACCGTATTGACCGGAGTCAGAACCTTCATCATCAGAGGTGTGTGTTGCTGTGTATGGTCCCGCAAGTAGTTTTTCACCTTCTAATGTATCTCCAGTAGAAAGATAAGAACCTGCAGGAAGGAAGCGAGATTTCTCCCACTCATAACCCACATAAGCACCTAAAGAGGCCGTTTCAGAAATAGGAATATCAATCGAAACCTTGCCTGTCGGTCTCATTGTTTCTTTAAAAGTAGAGTTAGGCACAGATGATAACTTCACCACATCAACAGGCCCTTGACCTCCAGCAATACCGTTAGAGCCAAAAAACAAACTTTCGCCCCACAACAAGCTATGGCGCCCAACACGAATCGTGCCTTCCATTCCATTCATCACAGGGAATCGTGAATAAACAAAAGCATCAAGGATTTCGGCATCTCCACCCATGGTTTTTTTGGTGGTGTCTGAGAATTCACTGGCAGGGGTGTGGTTTGAACTTGTGCTGGTATTGTCCGTATCTTGATGATAAACATCGTCGTACCAAGCAGCACCACTAATACGAACACCGGCATTTTTATAAGACAGGTCAAATTCGGAAAATAGATCTAAACGACTTGAAACCAACCCTTTATCAAAGTTGTTATCACCATCGTTATAATTAGCTGCACCACTTCCTTGAGTTAAACCTGAAGAGGCATCCTTGGTACGAAAAGCAGTACTGTATTTGACGGTATTACCTAGACTGACCCTTAAGTCAGAATTATCTGTTTCTATTTCAAATCCATAGGCAGTAGAAGTACTAGAAACAATGGCAATAGCCAATGCTTTTAGCCGAAATGGCGTCGAGTTGATTATTTTCACTTGTTCTTCCTCTCAAATTTTATTTTTATGTTTTTAAGAACAAGCTCAATGTAAATCACTAAAACCTTTCAGGAAAATCCTTTAAATTGAATCGACCGTTCGATACTATCGAATGATGAAAATAAAAATAACCAGTGATAAGAGATCTTAAAATGCGCTTTAAAAAACTTGATCTAAACTTACTTGTGGCATTAGACACCCTATTAACCGAACAGAGCATTACCAAAGGCGCAGAAAAGCTCAATATGAGTCCTTCAGCGCTAAGCAACTCTTTATCAAGATTAAGAGAGTATTTTGAAGATGATCTGCTAACACAAATCGGTCGAAGAATGGTCATTACTCCTCTAGGAGAAAACCTAAAAGTCAGTGTTCGTAACGCCTTAAACAACATCGAAAGTACGATTCTGGTACAACCGAGTTTTGACCCCAAAACCACGGATCGAATCTTTAGCATTTTCTGCTCAGATTACACCCAAACTGTACTGATTCCTCACGCATTAGAGATAGTAGGAAAGCAAAAAAGCACGGCTCGCTTTCAACTCTTAGCCCAAGTTGCAAACAACCCACACGAACAACTCGAACAAGGGAAAGCCGATTTGCTTATTATTCCGTCCGATTTTATGTCTACGGAACATCCTAGCGACATACTGTACGAAGAAGAATTTGTTTGTGTTGTATGGAAACATAGCAAGATTGCAGCAGGAGAATTGACTGCAGAAAAATACGCAGCGGCAGGCCACGTACTAATGCGACCAGAGGCAACTAAAAGAGATTTTTTTGGAACTTTATTTGCACAGAAATACGGTATTAAGCGCCACGTAATCGCCACAACCTTCAGCTTTGCTTCTCTACCTGCACTGGTGATAGGTTCAGAAAATATCGCCACTATTCACGCGAGATTAGCGAAAAAAATGGCTAAGGTTTGGCCACTTAAAATATTACCTTTACCTTTTGATGTTCCCCCAATGAAACAATGCGCACAATGGCATCAATACCGAAACAATGATGAAGGGCTAATTTGGTTACGAAATACACTAAAACAAGCGGCAATTAATATGGATATAGAGTAAACGACACTCTGTCGTTCGACAGAGCTCTCGATTGGGACACCCTTTCACAATGCGCACTGACTGAACAGCAGTGCGCTACGTTTTGCGCTAGAGTGTTAGGCATTTTTCATGGATTAAATCTTGAAAAATGCCTACATCTCACAACATTCACTCAGTTATCAATAATGGCGACAGCACGAGTCCAGCCAGCGGAACCACCACGCACCTTATGAGGAAAACAGGACACGGTATAACCAAAAGCAGGCAAAGCTTCGAGGTTATGTAGTTTTTCCAAATGACAATAACCGATGTCTCTACCAGCTTTATGCCCTTCCCAGATAAGAGAGTTATCACCGGTTTCTGCAACGCGTTTAGCGGTATGGCTAAAAGGTGCATCCCATGACCAAGCATCGGTACCAGTAACTCGCACACCTCGCTCTAGTAAATACATAGTGGCTTCATAGCCCATACCACAACCGATATTACAAAAATTGGGGTCCCCTACCGCCATACCTGCTGCCGTATTAACCAACACAATATCCATAGGCTGCAGCTCATAGCCAATGCGTTTCAACTCTGCCTCGACATCCGCTGCGGTAACGACATAACCGTCTTCAAAGTGGCGAAAATCCAGTTTTACTCCGGGACGAAAACACCAATCCAGCGGCACTTCATCAATGGTAATCGCCCTTTCGCCATTATTCATAGTAGGATGAAAATGCCAAGGAGCGTCCAAATGTGTGCCATTATGGGTCGTGAGCTTCACTGTTTCAGCCGCAGCAAACCCGTGACCACCAGGAAACTCATTTGCTGCCACACCTGGGAAAAAGTGATTCGCTTCTGGGACAGTTTCCTCATGCGTCTGATAGGTGATTTCTGGGCGCATAAACGGCGGATCGGTAATGACATCATTCTCAAGATAAATTGATAGATCAATAAATTGACGTGACATAGCGCTCTTACCCCTGTTTTCCGCCTAGTGTTTTAGCGAACCAATCTGCAATGTAATCACAACCGAAACTCATATTATCGGCACCAACATGCTCGACGCCGCCTTCTCGATCGGTAAAGATTTTAAATTCACGATTGGGTGAATTAACAAGCTGGTCATAACTTTGATAAGCGTAATCAAGACTAATTTGACGATCTTTTTCACCATGCGTAACAAGGAAAGGAACCTTTATTTTTTCCATAACGCCATTCAGGTTCATACCTTCCGCTTTGGCAAAAAAATCGTCCATATCGGTCGCGCCAAATACCCACATAACATGCGCCCAGTAATGCGGAACAGGGTTTTCGCCCTCACGCTTCAGACGTTTCTGCTGCACTTCTGCCCAGTTGTGATTCGCCCCCCATACCGCACCCGACGCAAATCTAGGTTCGAAAGCAACGGCTCGCGGCGCAAAATGCCCACCTAGCGATATACCCGTCATGCCAATACGAGCAGCATCAACATCATCTTGCTGTTCTAACCAATCAACGGCTTTTGACGCCCAAACTTCACTATTCGCTACCGCTGGCAGCCCATATGTACGCAAAGTTTCACCTGTTCCAGGCTGATCAACGCAAAGGGTTGATATGCCTCGTTTCGCCAATGCTTGCGGTAGGTTTGACCAATACAGCATCTCTTTACAGCTATCCAGACCGTTACAATAAACGACGGTAGGATGAGGACCTTCTCCAGGCGCTCGAACATACAAAGCCGGCATGGTTCCGCCATTTTCTAGAGGAACCTTTACGTATTCACAATTATCCTGACTCAATAGAATACTTTTGCGGAAAGTAGACTGTGCCTTATTCCATGTCGCCATACGATTGGGATGGCCCTGCCCCTGCATTCTCTCTGCCACCATGAGATACAGAGCCGCTCTTTTTAATTTACTGCCCGCAGAAAAATAGCACCCCGCCGCCTCATCTTCATCGGCTAGACCAATTAGCTTGTCAGCCATTTTCACCCACTGCTTTAGAAACTCATCCGTACCTGCGTCATCCCCGTTCTCTGCGGCCTCGCGTAATGGTTTACACATATCAATGATTTCGCCAATCTTAGCTCCGCTTTCTACCGCAATAGAAACCGATAAGTTCCATACATAATTCGGAAAGTATTCAAATAACGCCATATTAAAACCTCTAATTTTTATAATAGTGCTAAATCATTTATTGACCCATAAAAGTCTTAAATATTGATATAAAGTAATTTCACAACCAATAGAACTCATCCAAATTCATTTAAAAAACTTTAAACCTACAGTAAAATCGGATAAATCAACAAAAACTCTCATAAAACTAGATCAATCGATATAAACAATGAATTATCAATTTAAAAACACATTCAATATAAACCACTTCATATTTTCACAAAAAACCTTTAAACAGAATCAACCTTTCGATTTGATCGAAAGGTCTTAAAAACCTCTTACACATTTATAAAAATAGGGTACTAGACCCCAATGCTTTAATACTATTTGGCACACTAATAACTTAAAACATCTTCAATATTGCTTTACGTTATGAGTAAAATCTTCGTCTTATCTCTTGCTTCACTTTTTTCATTGGCAATTGATGACTCAACAAGCCTATGGTTTCTGACATTTTCGGCACAGCATGAGAAAAGTGCACTTTGAAACCATCGCATAGATAGTTTCGGTTTAACAAGCCATCACTAGAAGACTCAAAGCGATGCTTTGGGCAGCCGCCATGACACACGGAGCGCACCTCACATTGATGGCAATCAACACTGATATTGTTGAGTTTGTCTTGCCCAAATTTGAGATTCTGCGGAAGATTTACTAGATTAATTAGCGATGTTTCATTTACGTTGCCTAACTTATGCTCAGGGTAAACGTAGTGATCGCATGAATAGACATCACCATTTGATTCCATTGCTAAACCATTACCGCACGTTTCACTAAACACACAAGCTCCCAGACGACCAACAAGCTGACTCATAGTTTGCTCAAAGTTCATCACAAAGACATCGCCCAAATCGTTTTGAATCCAATGGTCAAAAATCGTATTCAAAAACTTGCCATACGCTTTAGCTGGGACAGACCATTCAGCAAGGTTTGACTCACCAGAAAATGTCGGTTGAATCAAGGTTAAGCCATGGCTATCTGGGACAATGGCTTTACGCTCAACTAAGGGGATGAATTGCATATATCGACTGCCAATACGTTTTAGAAACGCATACACATTCAATGGCCGCTTAACGTTTTCTGCATTCACGACCGTTAACGTATTAAAGTCCACATTGTGTTTTTTGAGCAGCGCAACACCCTTCAATGTTTCGTCAAAGGTACTCTTACCTTTACGGGAAAGACGATAAGTATCGTTACTAATCCGATCCCCATCGATAGAAACACCAATTAAAAAATGGTGTTCTTTGAAAAATAAAGCCCATTCCTTATCAAGTAAAGTCGCATTGGTTTGCAAGGAATTAGTCACTGTTTTATAACCACGATAGTGCTCTTGAAAAGCTATTGCCTGACGAAAGAAATCCACCCCTAACAGCGTGGGTTCACCTCCCTGCCATACAAAATCAATAACCTCTCCTTGCTGAGACTGAATTTGATCACGTATGTAATTTTCTAGCGTGGTATTGCTCATACGCCACTGTTTTTTTCTATCTGGGTAAAGATGCTCTTTCTCCAGGTAAAAACAGTATGTACAGTCAATATTGCAGACCGAACTGCTTGGTTTGGCCATGACACCGAAGTGGTTTATTCGCTCTATTGCCTTGTGACTCACCATATCGCTAACAACCATCTTATCTGCCGTTATAAGAAGCAGCATGCTCCACGACGTTATTTTGGCGAATGTATTCGCGGAACTCTTCTTTCATATCAGCCAACAATTCGGGATATTGAGCTGACAAGTCATTAGTTTCCCCACGATCTTTAGAAATATCATACAAGGCAAAAGGAACATCCTTTGTGAGCACAGGTGTACCATTCAAAGGCGCTTGCTGACTCAACTTCCATTTCCCCCGAATGACATAACTCGCGCCCATTAACTCATCGGCTAACACAGTATCGTCAGAATGCACTTGAGTAAAAGCATCGGGTTGCTGCAAAGCCGATAAAAAAGAGGCCCCCATCGGTGCATATATGGACTTTCCTTTATAACGATCACCCGGCATATTCACACCAGCCGCTTCTAAAAAAGTAGGCAAAATATCTGTTACCTGCATTCGCGCAGATGACGTAGGTTTGCTTTCTGTCTGTCCAGCTAATTTAATGATCAGTGGTGAAGAAGTGCCGCCTTCAGCTCCAGTAAAGCCTTTAAATAAACGAAATGGAGCCGCACTCACTTCAGCCCAACGCGGCCCATATGCCACAGCGGATCCAGGCTTACCCATGTTTTCTAATGAATTATCGACGGCTGTATTAGGAATTTTTGGCAAATAAGCAGAAGCTCCTTCAGCGCCATTATCGGACATAAAAACAATGAGCGTATTTTCATACTCACCAATATCCTTCAAATGCGACACTAAACGACCAATGTGTCGATCTAGATTACTCACCATAGCAGCGTAAATTTCCATCGACTTCGCTTCTATCAACTTTTCTTCAGAACTTAACGCATTCCAACGCTTTGGACCAACAGACTCACTGGCCACTTGATTAACCGCAGCCATCAATCCCAAGGACTTCATTCTGGCAATACGCTTTTCTCTAATCACGTCATAGCCTTCATCATACCGACCTTTTTGAGCATCAATGTCCTCTTGAGGTGCTTGTAATGGCCAATGTGGAGCCGTATAGGCTGCGTAGGCAAAGAAAGGTTTACCATCGCCACGACTCGAATCAATATAGTCAATTAGCTTATTGGTATAGAACTCCGTGGAATAAAAGTCTTTTGGCAGCATGTTAGCTGGAAACACACGATCGTCTTCGGCATACATGGTGATATCAAGTGGAGTGGGGGGCGTGGAAGGTGCAAAATGCGATCCTCCTCCATTTACCAATATAAATGATTTATCAAACCCACGTGCATATGGCAAAGCGCTTTTATTTATTCTGTACCACGTTTTATGATCTTTATCTGGCGCTTTAACATCGTATGCCAAATGCC
>NZ_JBLXBT010000016.1:0-14630 GCF_048265365.1 Kangiella sp. | reverse complement strand
GGCCGATGCCAACGCCCTGGCCGCTGCCGGTGCCGCCACTGCTGCCGAACAGGCCGATGCCAACGCCCTGGCCGCTGCCGGTGCCGCCACTGCTGCCGAACAGGCCGATGCCAACGCCCTGGCCGCTGCCGGTGCCGCCACTGCTGCCGAACAGGCCGATGCCAACGCCCTGGCCGCTGCCGGTGCCGCCACTGCTGCCGAACAGGCCGATGCCAACGCCCTGGCCGCTGACGGTGTCGCCACCGCTGCCGAACAGGCCGATGCCAACGTTTTCGCTGCGCAAGCTACTGCAGACAAAACTGACGCAGCTGCCCTGCAATCTGCTGCCGCCAGCGACGCTGACTCTCACTCCACGCTCGCTGGGATGGATATATTCACCGGGTTCACTATTGGCACCGATAAAATTGATCTCTTGTCAGTGTCCGGTGGTGCAGTAGCACAACCTACTGAGCTGGTACGCCTAGCCGACGTTGCTGAAAGTGATGACCTGACTGCTTCGCTAACTGCGGCATTCTCGGGTACTGCAGCTAATGCTGCTTCCCTGGTAGAAATCAAAGCCGGTTCGGCTATGGGCACTTACCTCTATGTGAATGATGCAGACAAAGCCTTCAGCGCAACTGCAGACGTTTTCATTCAGCTGGTAGGCGTAACGCCAGGCGGTGTCGGTCAACTGGCAGTTGGCGATTACTTCGCCTAACCTCCCCATCCGGAGACATATCTCACTTCAGTGAGGGATATAGGTGAACTCTTGGAAACCCCGCTTCTCACAAGGAGGTGGGGTTTTTGTTGTGCGCCCAGAATGGGCGCAATCTTTTGGGTGAGAGTCCAGCCGTAAGGTCATGGATCAGCGCCCCACGGATGCATTGGTAGCTCTCTTGGATAGGGTATGAATAGCCGGGCCAACGTAGCCATGCGTTCCCAGTTCAGACGGTGCCGCTGACTTCGCCGTTTAAGAGCATGCCTCCACGCACCGATCACTTCACGGCGAAAGGCATCCAGTCGCCGTGTGTTACCGGGTACGTGATAGTAGTTGCAGTAACCTTTAAACAGACGGCTCAACCATTGTCCGATTACCGGGACGGGCTCATGTCTGCGCTTGTGTAACTGCGCCCGTATCTCCCTGATGGTCGTTCTCATACGCTTGGCGATGGTCACGCGTCTAACCACAAACATCCCGTTCTTGGTTTTGTCACAGATATGCGTGAACCCGAGAAAATCGAAAGTTTCCGGTTTTCCTTCTCCGCGCTTCTTGCGATCTTCGATCGCAAACCAGCCAAACCGTAGCAAACGTGTTTTCTCTGGATGCAGTGTCAGGTTGAACTGGGCTAGTCGAGCCTCCAACGCTTGGCGAAAACTCCATGCATCTTCATGCTTTTCAAACCCAAGCACACTGTCGTCTGCGTATCGCACAGCAATCATCTGACCTCGTGCAGTACGCTCGCGCCATTGCCTGATCCACAAGTCCATCACGTAGTGCAGGTAGATGTTGGCAAGCAACGGTGAAATGGGCGCACCTTGCGGCGTGCCTTGCTTCGCAGGAATGCGCTTTCCATTTTCGAGAACACCTGTGCGCAGCCATCGAGCTATTAGCGCTAACATTCGCCTATCCGCAATTCGGTGTTGCAGGAAGCACATCATCCATTCGTGATCGATGGTGTCAAAGAACGCTCGAATATCCACGTCCAATATCCAACGAACACGCGAGTTCTGTATTCCTACCGATAACGCATCCAATGCATCGTGTTGCCCTCGACCTGGGCGAAAACCATACGAGAGTCCGAGAAAGTTCTGCTCATAAATTGCGTTGAGCACTTGCGCGACTGCGGTCTGGACGATCTTGTCTTCCAATGCGGTTACGCCCAGCGGGCGCTCGCTACCATCTGCCTTTGGGATAAACACCCGCCGAACAGGCTGGGCGCGATAGCGGCCACTGTGCACTTTGTCGTGCAAGGCTGTCAGCCTTGTGAGCAGACCTTGCTCGTACTCTCGCCACGATAGACCATCCACACCACTGGCCGCGTCTCGCTTGAGATTGTAGAAACTCTCGTGCAATAGCTCGACCGTCACGTGGTGCAGCAAGCTCGTGAACTTTACCCGGCGATCTCGCCGAGCTGCTTGACGTACAGCGAGCAACCCTGACAACGCACTTGTCCGGCTCTGCGTCCGGGATACGGAAGGCTGTTCGCTGTTCCCCTTGGCTAACTCCCTTTCCTCCATCGTCTCCGCTGAGCAAAACCCATTGTTCGACAACTTCTCAGGTACTACGGAGTTATCCGACTTCTCATCCGCGTAGACGGCAGGCTTTTGGCTTGTGACCTTTCCTGCCCCGTCTGGCTTGTCACGACCAGACACGGATGAGATCTCCCAGCTTCCGTACAGTTGACTTCCCAGCATGCTCAGGGTCTACGACCGCGCAGGGCGTGAAACATGGCTTGCGATTATCGTCATGCACACTGTGGCCTTCCGCTTCGCATAACAGCGTCGGCGCCCTGGACTCATGATTTCGCGGCTCAATGGCTGGCCTGCTGGTTTCCCCTGCCAACGTTTCGCCGTACACCTCACGGTGCACAACGCATGACTCGGGGTCGAGGTGTTTCGCCATAACTTCTCTCGCAGGGACTTTCACCCTTTATCAACTGCCAGCTTGGCTGGCGCACTACATCGTCGGCTTCTACAACAACGTGCGCCTACACTCGAGCCTGAGCTATCAAGCGCCAACAGCGTACGAGCGGCAGCAGGCAAAACAACCTATCGCAGTGTCCGAAATTAGTTGACCACTACAATTTTATTTCTGGATTATGACGGAGTTTTACATTCTGACGCGGTTTGTCGACGGATCGCGCTGCGTACTCCGGGGCAGCTATTCAGGTGGGCTCCCACGCTTGAGGGATAATTGAAAGAATATCCCGACTTGCATTATTGGGTTTCTTTATGACTATAAAAAGAAAGGATGAGCATTCTGATAGAGGGGCCTTAAGCTCAAAGGCATATCGACTGGAGGAGGTTGAGGTTCTTCAGGAAATTGAAAAAGCCATTGGAGCTGATGCTGATTTTCCTGATAGTCATTGCCTAGAACTGGTCGAAATAATATACGAAGAAATTATAAGCTTAAAAATATTTGGTTTTCATTACGCAAGGTTAGAGTCGTGGAGCCTCGCTATAAGTAAGCTCCGCAAGCGGCTTTCTGAGAAGGAAAAAAAGGCGTTTAAGACGGAGGTAAAGAAGCTTCGCTCAGAAGGGGTGAACAAGGCAGAGGAGGCGGCAGATTCAGGGTATGAGGCTGATTCGAGTGGTTTTGATCCTTATAAATATCCGATCCCAGCGTTCCTCCTGGAGCCTATAAAGCTTACCGAGGAAGAGCAGTGGCTAGAGATGGAGATGAGGCCGCCGTACTCTGTGATCAAAATATTGTTTTTTAGGGCCTTGATAAACAATGCGAATAGCTTTGATTTTAGCCATATAGCATTGGTTCTACTTAGGTCGGTCGTATCGCCTTGTGATACCTATAAAAAGCTCGCATATAGTTTACCAGAGATTGGTTATATGTTCGTGGATATGGGGGAGTTTATTAGCGAGACTTTTGATGAGGATCGGTTAAAGAAAAGCGCGTTCTACGGAGCGGTATCTAGACTGGCGGGGCTAGTGTCCATTAAGCCTGCAGTTGTAGACGAAAGTAGTAGTAGCGCAAACGAGCAGCCGCAGTTATTGACTAGGCATGAAGTGTACGACGAAATCAGCGACGGCTCTACGTCCTCTGTTCTTACCCAAAAGACTCTTCCCGCTCACACCCAAGATCTGTGCCTTGATGCCACAGCCGGGCCCGACGTGTCCTCCGAACTAACAGAGGACGAAGATAATCTGCTGAACCGGTCATGGGAAGCCCGATATCAGTGGATCACGCCAAATAGGTACACACGGCTGACACCTGTAGAGCGCCAGCGGGTCGTTCACGTGTTATCGACGTCCTTAGCTTCATCAGACTCGGGTACTCAGGATAGTGCCGCTGCGCTTTTGCTAATGTATGTAACAGGCATACCGATCGAAGACCTATTTGACACCAGAGTAGGCGATGGCGGGAGTTTCCGCGCTGATGGTGCGTATCGGCGATTGCTGGTACGACCGCCGGACGCATATGAGCCGCCGCCTGAGCTGGCCTCCCTTTTTGAGGCATATCAGGGTTACATAGATCTTCAACTCCCCGCGATGATTCTGCCTTGGATAAAAAAGCGCCTTCGTCGTAGGGGTGGGACGTTGCTGGCGTGCATGGGAGGAGATAGGGAAAAGATTCGAAGAAATATCAGGTTAATGCTGGAGAAAATGCGTGACTCTGCGCGTTTCCCTCGCATTCGCCGCGAGCGTTTATCTGCTGCACTGGCAGTTGAGGTCGGAATAAGATTTCAAGATCCAACGACTGTTTGTTTCCTTTCAGGCCGATCTAATCACGCGCCTCCAGTACTCAGTTATTACGTTGTGCATAGCGTTCGTGAGCTCGCTCATCGATATGCGCAGACTGTCCAGATCCTCCTGGATGGCTCCGAGAGCACCTCTTATGTTGTGTACGATGCTGAGGCGTTCACTGGATACACTCCAACTACAGAAACAATTCAACGGCTCCGAGAGGGTTTGTCCGAACAGTTCCGATTGGCCATTGTTCGAAAAGACGACCTCATCAATCGTCATAATGCGTTTACTAGCTATTGTCTGGCCTTGTTGCTGCTGGGAACAGGACATAGGCCTGCTCGTGATCCCTTTCCGGCACTGCATCACTTTGACTTAGACAGAGGCGTGTTACTCATCAATGACAAAGCTTCTGATCAGGAGCGCGCTTGGAGATTGGTAGCGCTGCCAGAGTTGGCTGTGTCCCAGATGAGGGAGTATCTGGACTACCTGCCCAAGATAGCGGCGCATCTTCGACAAGAGTATCCCGCTAGCTCCTTACCCTACCGCATTATTCGGATGATCCAGGGAGAGGTCGACGTGCTGCCTCTCTTTTTTCTCCTAGACCCCCAAAAACCAGGTGAATATTTACCGATCACTGAATCGAGTTTAGCCGCGCAATGGTCGGGATTTTGGTTAATCCCTGTGAATGCTCTTCGACATACGATGGCGACCCGGTTGCTGTGGATTACAGGTCGGGCTGATTGCGTTCAACTGCAGTTGGGGCATATGACCGGAGCAGATTATCCCTGGGGGAGGAAGAGCACCTGGCCGACGCTCAAAACCCTAGAGGAAATCGGGAGCTGCCTAGACAAAATGCTGCGTGATTTAGGCTGGGACGTTCTACGTCATCGGATGCGTTTGCCTTCCTCTGGAGCGGTTCGAGATAGAGGAGGTGCGTTGGATAGAATCAAGCTGGGCCCCGACCTGCGGTTGGCTGCATGGACGCGTAAGCAAGCCAGTGCCAAGGATCTGATCAAGGAGTTGGTCGCTGAACAGCCTCCAAGGACAGGCAAAATACGCCAGGATGACCTGGAAAAGCTGTTTGAGCGCGTGGAAATTGAGGTGGCTGCACGGGGATACTCCAAGAGTCGATGCCGCAAGTTGCTTTACAAGTACGTGCTCAGGCAGCGTGGCGGTAAAGAGCTAATCAGACAGGCAGAATATGCCCGATGGGATACGTTGAACAGATTGGAGCCCTCGCCATTTTCTGAGAAAACGCTTGAGCACTATCGAACCCTGACTGATCTTCGTAGCGCATTCATTGGTTACTTGGATCAACAAGGGCGACGGAGCGCGGATCCCACAGAAAAGGGGCGGTTAGTTGAGATTGTGTGTAGTGCTGCTTTGTTTGGAGGTATAGCCAATTCAAATCGATTGAAAATGTTGGGTCCTGCGCTTCAGGTTAGTACCTATCGTTACCGTGATCGTCTATTTGTGGATATACCTTTGAGCGATGATCCTGAAGTTTGTGCAGTGACTCGTTGGTTCCCGGACAAGATTAGCAGCAGCCTAATTGAAGGACTCTTCAGGTCGAGAAGGGCCGAGCGCGCGGCGGTTGTAATTTCAGAGCATGCTTTTGAGAAGTTTCTCGGTTCGATAGGCAGTCCCGGAGCAAAGCCACTAGACCGTCTAGCGGCAAGTAGCAAGGCTGGACTGATTTTAGAGGCGCCGGGTTACGTTGCTGCGGCTGCTGCTGGAGACATCAGCAGAGTCTCACTGCCATTGTCCGCTTGGGTGCGTGTTGAGAGCGGGCAGGTATTAAAAAAGAAGACAAAGGTGCCCGAGGCTCCCCGATTCATTGAGATATATTCGAGCTGCGGAAACCCAGCAACCTCTTGGTCTAGAGAGGACATTAAAGATTTTCTGCATGAGTTGACTGGGCTCGTCGCGGATGGGCGGACAGCCGAAAGGACCGCTAGCAAAGGGGTAAGATCGCAGCAGAAAGCCAAGCTTGTAGAGCGGCTACAAAGCGCTGTAGCGAACTCACCATCTTGGCCAGCGTTACCTAGGCTGCTCGCCGCCTGGGCTGTCCATCTGTGTCAGCATGGGACGTCCTATAAGTCGGACCTCGCGTACTCGACCATTGAAAAGTATTTGAAGCTTGTTGCCAACCGGCTTTGTTATGCAGCTGCCGATCAGAGAAGTTTTCTGGAGCTTGGTGGAGATGATTTTGAACGATTGTACCTAAACGTGATTGAAAGCGAGCCCAAACAGAATCGGTTCGACTTGGCTCGTCAGTTGTATGCATTCCACACATTTGTGACCGATCGCTACTGGGCGGATGACTTGGATTGGAGGCCAGTCTTGGCCGCGGCCGGCGGGGACCTGCAAATACATGCTGATGCAAATTATATAACCAATGACGAGTACCGTAGAGCACTGGAGGCGGTATTGCAGGATATCAGCCTGTCTGACTATGAACGATGGCAGCGTGCGGGGCTGCTGGTCTTCGGCTACAGGTACGGCTTGCGCTTCGGGGAGGCGTTCCGCTTACAGTATCAGGACGTACAGCGTAAGGGAGATGGTTTTTACCTCGTGATACGCAGCACCTCGCACGGCGAGGTCAAAACGAATGCTTCAACACGGGTCGCCTATTTGTATGAGGAGCTCGGTGAAACCGAGGTGGATGTCCTCGACAAGCTGCTTTCTACAGTAAAGCCAGATTTTGAAGAAGATACGCTGATTCCTCTCATGCGCGCATCAGCTGGCTCCCGGGAGCTGCAGCCGCGTCATGTGGTGGCTGAGTACTTGGGTGGCCTGTTGAAAGCGGTAACTGGAGATAGATCTATCAGGTACCACCATCTTCGTCACGGTCTCGTAACTCGACAGGTGGGCGCTCTTGAAGGTGTCAGTATGCCGGGCTTTGATAATGAGACCCTTAAGCCCTGGGTTAGGCAAGAGTATGCCAGTGAAAAAGCGTGTTATGCGCTCCGAAGCATCTCGGTAGGCGTAGGGCATGCGAGCGAGGTTACAACACTGGGGAGTTACACGCATTGTCTGGACCTGATTGCTTCTATGTACTATCCGGATATAGCGAAAACATCTTTGAGTGATTTTGCGATTGCGTACGCGGAGCGGGTTTCTCCTAATACGCCTCGCCGTCGGCGGTCACGCGGGGGGACTAGTGGCTGGCGTGCGGATATACCAAGTCCAAATGTGGAAACTGAAAAGTATGCAGGGGAGTTCCTTGGGCAGGAGATGTGGCAGGCCAAGGTACCTAAGCTGGTGGAATTTGACCGATTATTGCGCAGGTTTAGCCTCACAGGTCAGGCAATGGAGGTGGCGATTCATCTAGAGGTCGATCCTGCAATCGTTCTAGCAATTGTGGATCGGGCTACGAAGGTGGAAGTTCTTAGCGGTTATAGAGGCTACAGTTTGGCCGAGCGGTCTAATGACCCCGTGGTTAGAGCGACACTTCCTGTAGCTCAGGCGCAAAAGCTTTATAGGACTGAAACCGAACGGATGCCTCTGCTATTAGAGCAGCTAGCGATGCAGCTGGGTGGTATGGCGCCTGGGGAGCAGCGAGATTTTTTTGCAGGGGTGGAGGCCTGGTTGCACTCGACGCATAGACCAGGGGCGCTCTGCTTGGTGGCAACCTTCAAGGAGCTTCGTGCCCTTGTGAACATGGCTCAGAGGCTTGGAGTAAG
Organism: Kangiella sp.; assembly: GCF_048265365.1. Taxonomy (NCBI): domain Bacteria; kingdom Pseudomonadati; phylum Pseudomonadota; class Gammaproteobacteria; order Kangiellales; family Kangiellaceae; genus Kangiella; species Kangiella sp. Next base: position 6,543 of record NZ_JBLXBT010000016.1, on the reverse strand, counting down.
TGGGACGATTATCGTGGACGCTAGCTATGACAACAACCTATTAGGCGGGTTGGAGAAACTTGGTTTTAAAGTGGAAAAGCTGCCTGAGGAGAAGGCTGGGGGCAAGGTTGGTCGCGTCGTAGTAAAGTTACAATCTCCCCGGGAGATTGGCAGCTATCGATCGCTACGTAGACTGCTTTTTTTGTTGGCAACAGCGTCCCAATTCCTGTACTTGGAATCCTCGTCTGAATAGGGGTAAGCGATCTATTCACCACATCTACAACTTTCTAACCGGGAGCATCAGGGCTCGCGCGAAACTATAGCAGTGAATCAGTCCCTGGCGTTCGAGGTCTGCGGTAATCTTTTCGCCTACATCCAGATCAGCCCAGCTCCAGTCACGCACAATCCGGAAGGGCTGGTCGGGTCGGTTGGTTAAAGTAAAAAAGCGTGTTGGGCGGACCGGTCTTACGGTGGTCTTGGCAGCCAGTAGGTGCTGACAGGGCCTGGGGCGTCTGATCTGGCAAAGGTCTGCCAGTCGGGTTTGTTACTGAACACCCGTTGCCGGTTGTCGGCGGCTGCGCTCATCACGTCAGCTTGGCGGATCGTCAGAGCGATGGGCATCATCGGCCTTTGCTGGCGGGGGTGCAGCATCCAGCCGAACAGATAGCGCAGCGCGTTGGCGCCATCGGCCCAGACGCTACCCAGATGAGTCAAAGCCGGCACAATCAGTTCCAGTCCAATCAGTTCATGGCTGATCAGATACCCGGTTTCTGTGCGTCGCCCGTCGGCATCAAAGCAGCGTACCTTGCCCAGATCATGCAGCAGACCCGCAACGGCGGCCAGCCAGCGTTCATGTTCGGCAAAACTGCTGCTGACCGCATACACCGCTTGTGCCACCTCAAGGCTGTGCTGCGCCAGACCACCAGCCTGGCAGTGGTGGTGATTGGCGCTGGCAGGCAGGCTGAAGAACGCGCAGCCAACAGAAGGTTGCCCCAACACCTGATAGACAAACGCCTTCAGGGGCGGATAGGGGCAGTGTTGCAGCCACTGCTCGACAGCCATCACGGTATCCACTGAGGCAATCATGCTGACAGGCAAATGGGTCAGCGACTGAAAGCTCTCCGGGATGACCAACTGTCCGCTGGAGCCGAGCAGGTGATTGCCGTGTCGACTTACCCGAATACTCACGGCAACCAGACCACTGGCGGGCCAGTTGCCGGGATGATCCTGCAGTTCGAGCAACACCTCATGGCTGCCAGACAGATTCTCTATGCTGAGAAAGATCCCAGAGTTCAGTGGCGATACCTGATAGGCCTGCTGGGCAATCAGGCAGCCCGTCAGCCAGAAGGTATCCTGGTGTGGTTGCTGCGCAGCAAGGAGCATGGGCTGATTCATCAGGCAGCCCCCCACTGATTCAATGTGCGTTCCAGCCGCTCCAGAAGATAGGGCAAAACCGCACGACCGCATTCTTCCTCGAACTGCGGCAGTGTTTCCCTGACCCAGGTTTCCAGTGCCGCCAGATTGCTCGACTCTGTACCCCTGCCCATCAGAAAAACCAGTGCATCACCTTCTGGGATTTGCAGGGCAGCCTGCATGGCGCTGGCCAGCCGGCGGCATGTATTACGGGAGAATTCATGCATGGTTGTGCTCCACTTCTGCAGGCTGGCTCGTATTCAGCGTCTGTAGCAGTAGTCGCTCCATCGCCGAGCCGTCGCGCCGGGTCAGGTTCGGCACATAGCGGGAATAAACACGAAACAGCATTTCGGTGGTGGTATGGCCCATTTGCCGGGCAATCCATTCAGGCGCCTCACCGGCGGCTAGCCATAGCGTCGCCGCTGTATGCCGCGTTTGGTAGGGTCTGCGCTGGCGCAGCCCCAGATGACGGAGCAGCGGATACCACACCCGTTGGGTCACATTGCGATGTGCCAATGGTGAGCCGGTGCGGCCGCAGAACACATACTCGAACTGACCGGTGGCCTTCTTCTGCTCCTGCAGCGCCTCATACACCGGACCGGACATGTCTATGCTGCGGAAAGATCCGTCATTTTTGGTGTAGACCAGCTCGTCTTTGACCCGCGCCTGTCGAATCAGAATCTGCCGCCTTTCAAAATCCACGAACTGCCATTGCAGGCCGTCGATCTCGCCGGTGCGCATGCCGGTGAAGAACCGCACGGTGTAATAGTTGCGGTAATCCTCGCGAACCGTCTGCAGAATCAGTCGCACTTCTTCAACCGTAAAGGGCTCAACATCAGTCCTCGGCACCTTGAGAGACTTGATGCCCTGATAGGGTGAGGTAAACTCATGGCGGTCGGCTGCTTCGTTAAGGATCATGCGCAAAGGCGTCATGATGTGGTTTATTCGCTCTGCTGACAGGGGTTTGCCTTTACCGTTTCTGACTTTGGCGAGATGGGAACGGAAAGACAAAATCTCTGCCTTGGTGATGGAGCCGACCTCCTTCTCACCAAACTCTGGCTTCAAATAGGCGCGCAAGGTGGTTGCCACCGTATCAATGTGCGAGCGTCGCCACTGAGCCTGCATTTCGGCAAACCAGGTATCAGCGAAATCGTTGAATAGCGGCGTTGCGTGTTGTTTTACAACTGTCTTGAGCGCATCGACCTCGCTGAACTTGCGCGCATTGTTACTCCCGGGGAAGTAGCGGGCGTACCCGAACGAGCCCAGGGTTATCTCGGCTTCGATCTTTTTCAGAATGGCCTCGAGCTTGCGACGGTTGGCCGGCGTGTCATCCAGTGCTGTCTGCTCGCGACAACGTTTGTTTCTGTAGCGGAAGTCGAAGAACAGTTTTCCCGTCTCCGGGCGAGCAACAATATTACCCATGGCACACCCCTCCACGGGCCATTGGCACGGCCATGCTGCTCTCAGTTGAGTGGCCACCCATATCCCGCTCAATGGCTTCCCAGATGTAAAGGATTTTGCGCCCACCAAAGGGGCGGATGTAGTGAATGCCTTCAAGCAGGACACTGTCCTTGAGGCGATCTCGGATTGTTCTGGCGTCATACTTGATACGAGCGGCCAGCTCATCAGTGGTCAGGTAAAGTTGTGGCATGGTCTTTGTCCTCTGCTATTGTTCAGGGCTGGAGAGCTTTCGGGTCTCTATCCCGTCAATATGGTCTCCTGTAGGGCATTATGCGTACTAAAAGACATTTTGCAAGCCTTTTTGATTTTCTGTAGATCAAAAAAACCTTTGGTGGAACATGATCAAGTGTCATTTATCGACCCTGATGGGGGCGAAGAAGTTAAAACTGATAGACGTGGCAAGGGATACCGGCATCAATCGCGGGACGATTACGCGTCTCTATCATGAGACAGCGACGCGGGTAGATCTCGAGGTGATCGAGGCGCTATGCAGGTACCTGGAGTGCGAGGTAGGGGATTTGTTCGAGCTTCAGGATTAGGCTGGCCCCTCATCGCTGATGAACCGCCCCGGCTTCCCCGTAGGCTCCAACTCTTGAGAGGATGGAGCCATGAAATCATCGACGAAGTATTCCCCCGAAGTCCGTGAGCGGGCGGTTCGGCTTGTAGTGGAGCACTAGGACGACCATGAGTCGGAGTGGGCTGCGGTCTGCTCGATTGCCGCCAAAATCGGTTCAGGCGACTCCGTGCCCGCTGGACAAGGTCAATCGCCAGTTCCGCGCCGAGCGGCCAAACGCGTTCTGGGTATCGGACTTCACCTACGTCAGCACCTGGCAGGGCTTCGTCTATGTGGCCTTCGTCATCGACGTGTTCGCCTGACGGATCGTTGGCTGGCGGGTCTCCAGTTCGGCCCGTACCGACTTCGTTCTCGATGCGCTGGAGCAGGCTTTGTATGCCCGTCGCCCGGTCGATCAAGGTGGCCTCATCCATCACAGCGACCGCGGCGTGCAATATGTTTCTATCCGCTACACCGAGCGCCTGGCTGAAGCGGGCGTTGAGCCGTCAGTGGGCAGCGTCGGCGACTCCTATGACAATGCGCTGGCTGAGACCATCAACGGGCTGTACAAAGCCGAGTTGATCCCCGGCGGTCATGGCAGAGTCGCGAGGCGGTAGAACTGGCAACGCTGGAGTGGGTGGACTGGTTCAGCCATCGACGATTGCTGGAGCCCATCGGGAACATACCGCCGGCGGAAGCCGAAGCGATCTACTATCGACAACTTACCGAGTCTGCCCAGGCGGCATGACTCACGCCAACGAGCCTCAGGACAATGCGGGCGGTTGAAAGTATTGATAGCGACAGGCCAGTGTCGCGTCGTTTGATTATTTTGTGAGTCCGCCCCTGAGATAGTCGGCCTTCAAGGGTGGATGGCTCAAGGCAGCACTGTTTTAAAGGCCCAGATTCCTGATGAGTTCCAAATACGCAGCGTCATTCACAACCGGCGGGTTGTTTCGCCTATAGGAACGCGGATGGCCAAGCGATTCTCGACCGCTTGCACTGGTTCCTGCCGGGCTGGGAAATGGACAACCTGCGCAATGAGATGTTCTCTACCGGCTTTGGCTTTGTCGTTGATTATCTGGCCGAGGTGTTGCGCTCGCTTCGCAGTTACGATTTTTCGGATCGTTATCAGGGGAAATTTACATTGTCCTCTGATATATCCACCCGTGACCGGGATGGGATCAATAAAACCTTCTCCGGTCTGACGAAGATCCTGTTTCCCCAGGGGAATGCGTCCGACGCTGAAATTGAAGAGTTACTGCGCTTCTCTATCGAGGGGCGAAAGCGGGTAAAAGACCAACTGATGCGAGTCGATGCGACCTACGCCCAGGTGAGTTTCACCTATAGCGACGCGGCAGGTGGCGTGAAGGCAGTCACTACTCTGGAAGAAGAGGAGTTTCCCAGCTATTACCACAAGACAGTCGACGGAACGGCAGAGGATCCATCTCCGGATATAGCGCCCCAGAGGCTTGCTGAGACGCGTCCAGCAACCGTGTCACTGGCAGAGCCAGAGTTGACGGAAAAGCACCTGACCTTCCAAGAAAATCAGAAAGGGGTTTCTTTCGATAATCTATTCGGGCCTTACCTGCAGGGCGCCGCCAGAGTAACCATCACCGACCCCTACCTGCGGCTGTTTTACCAGGTGCGCAACCTGATGGAGCTGCTGGAGGTGATAGTCAGACGCAAGGCACCAGACGAAGAGATAGCCGTGCACCTGATAACAGGCGAGGACGAGTTCCGTGGCGATCAGCAAAAAGAAAACTTCGAGAAGATCAAAGAGTCTGCCAGTTCGGTCGGCGTGGCCTTCAGCTGGGAATTCGATAGCACCGGGACTATCCATGCTCGACACATAGTGACGGATCACGGTTGGAAGATATCCCTGGATCGCGGTCTGGATATTTTTCAGCAGTACGAGATGAACGATGCTTTTACCTTTGCCAACCGGTTACAGGAATACCGTCAGTGCAAGGCGTTTGAGGTGACGTTTATCCGGGCTGATGTGAACAAATAATGCTTTTGCTCGACGACAGTATGGCTGGGGCGTGGCACTGACTGCCACCCTGTGCCGAGGACGTATCTTCCCCAGCTTCTCAGAAAGCTCTTCTGTTCCGACACTTTATGATTTTAGGGCAGTACTCAAATTTGGCGCAACCGAGCAAAGCTGAAAATACCGTGGCCACAGAATGGACACATTTTGGACACAGAGCTTTTTTGGCTGATTTTTGCAGGAATAAGGCAGAGGTCACGAGATGAAGCAGGCAGAGGGGGGAATGTGAGTACTGTTTTTCTGTGTCCATGGATTTAGACACAAGGAATAGCAGTGGTAATTAGCTAACTCGTTGAATATAGATAGAAAATGGCGCACCCGACAGGATTCGAACCTGTGACCCCCGCCTTCGGAGGGCGGTACTCTATCCAGCTGAGCTACGGGTGCGTGATGGTAAAACCTTCGTATTTTGACATCTTTCTGCACCTGGGCTCAATTCAATTAGTTCTGCCTTCGGAGGGCAGTACTCTATCCAGCTGAGCTACTGGTGCGTTGCGGGCGCAATCATACGCATGTCGTCTGCGGTCGTCCATGGCGCTTCGGCAGCTGCTCAGCGCGCAGTGCTGTGGTTCTGATAGCCGATCGCGGCGTCATCAGGTCTGGTTATGGTGCGTTAATTTTTCCGAACAGGGTGTTGCCCGATGCCAGCCAGCAGGCCTAGCATGCGTTCGATATCTCAAACGCTTTAGCTCACGGCAGGAACCCTGGGGCTGTCCCTTGCTCTGACTTAACTCGAGCAGTTCCACTGCCAATCGCCTTTCCAATCGGCCAGATGGCCTCGGTCCAATCCCGGCACCCTGCCGGCTCTCAGGAGACTGCCATGCAACTCAAAGACACCAAGCTGTTCCGCCAGCAGGCTTATATCGACGGCGCCTGGCAGGACGCGGACAGCGGTCAGACCATCAAGGTCAACAACCCGGCCAGCAACGATATCCTGGGCAGCGTGCCGAAAATGGGCGCCGCGGAAACCCGTCGCGCCATCGAAGCGGCCGAGCGCGCACTGCCGGCCTGGCGTGACCTGACCGCCAAGGAGCGCTCGCAAAAGCTACGCCGCTGGTTCGAGCTGATGATGGAAAACCAGGACGACCTG
>NZ_JBLXBT010000015.1:0-14915 GCF_048265365.1 Kangiella sp. | reverse complement strand
AGACGCGCCGTTGTGCCGTTCGGGTTGCGCCTCGACCAGAGCCTCGTTATAGTCCTGCGCCGCGATTGTGATCGCGCATCACCGTCCCGCCCGGATGGCGAAACTGGTAGACGCAAGGGACTTAAAATTACTGCGTCTCTGCCGAGATTCTACCTACCGGGCAGCCCAGAACACCCGCTGGGGATGACTTGAACACGGGTGACAAACAGCTGTAACCTGTTGTTTTAGCAGGCCCGGATGATGAAATTGGTAGACATACCGGACTTAAAATCCGGAGCTGAAAGGCGTGCGGGTTCGAGTCCCGCTCCGGGCACCAATACTTCACGAACCGTCCAGCGAACCGTCTGGGCAGTCGTTCCCCTCCTATGACCATCGACGAAGCCGACCTCGCCAAGGCGCGTGCCGCTTGGGATGCAGCCATCCAGCGTGAGCAGGAAGCGGCCGCAGAGTGGGCGCAACTGTCCTCGCTCCGCCCAGAGCTAGTACGCTTCCGCCAGCGGTTACAGAAAGCGCTGGGCAGCCTATCCCCGGACGCTCGGACACAGATCGAGCAGACAGCCGAGAGCATGATGGGCTGCTCCTCCCCGAATTCATTCCTGAAGACCATAGAAGAAACGATCATTGCCATGACCGGCGAACCCGGTCGCCTTCCGGTCGGTGACACTGGCGTCAGCATGGCAGCCCTGAAGGCCGTCGCCTGGGAGCTCGACTTGCACACCTACGGCAGCGGTAGCGGCACCACGCCACTGCCCGACGAGCGCGCTTTATTTAGCGTGTGCAAGCAGTTCGATGAAAGAGTCTCTTGGGCCAACGTCCGCAGCGCCCTGCAGGCCGCGCCCCGTAAATAGGCATCCAAACGGGCCTCGATTCAACGGGGAGAGGCCCAGTCGGTTTCCTGCGAAAGTTTGCTCCACCAGAGGCAGCCGCCTCGGTTTAACAGGAGCAAAACATGAACATCCACACACAAATCGACCAAGCCGAACAAGACGTCATCGACTCGCTGAACGCTGTTCGACAACTTCTCCACAATCAGAACCGTGTCTTGCGATTCGGTACCTGGGCCGACTGGGGCGTCGAAGATATTCGGTATCTTCTCGAAGAGCTTCAGTCGGGGCACTGGGATGATTGCAGCGGCACTGTTCCCGGATACGTACTCGCCACGGATGCGCTGGGCATTGTCCTAGAGTTGGACTTTCCCCAGCGGGAACAGGAAGAAATCGTCTTCAGCGGTATACGGTTGTTGGCGGACACGATGACCTGCTTTACTGAAGAAGAAGATTCCCGAGACCTCTGCGAGCAAATAACTGCGTTGGTCGAAGCGTATTGCGCTGAACGACAAGCGAAGACGCAGGAAGTAGGAGTGCAGTGAAGCGGTAACCCACAGTTACCACTCCGGCCCGGTCTGGCAGGTGCTGCACCTGCTGGGCTGGCCTGCGAGCCGTGAGACAGACCGTGCACCATCTCAAGAAACTGGGTGCCGGTGTCATGAGTAACGGGCCGCCCGTTGCTGTTGGGAGCGCAGATACCGGAGAATTGTTTTTGTCGGCAGTTAAGGAGCTTCGGCGGCTCCTTCCCATGAAGGGATGCCAGACAGCAACGCCTCAGATTGTCGGGTCGAAGGGGCGAAGCGGGGCCAGAGCTTGAGATGGCTGCGCCGAATCTCGACGCCAATCCGGAGTGCAACCATGTCGAACAGCAATGTTCGTGGTTCCGGTGGCGTGACCGAGTCCGCCCCGAGCCACAAAGCCCCTGTAGAAATCGTAATCCCCAAGCGGTGGCTCCGTGCCAAAGAGACTGCGGAGTACCTGAGTCTATCCGTCCCGCACCTCGCCCGCTTGCGCGAAATGAAGAAAGGTCCGCCGTATCGTAAACACGGCGTTGTCGTCCTGTATGACGTTCGCGAGTTGGACGCCTTCGTAGAAGCACTGCCTCGCTTCGAGACCAAGGGTGGTGGCCTATGAGCACCGCCCAGAATGAAAGAAGCCCCCGGCAGGATGTAGACCTGACAGGGGCCGCTAACGAAGTGACACGACTGGTGCAAGATGAATCTTCCACTATGGAGGCCACTCAGCCAATCAGTTTCTTGCAACGCTTCCATCCGGACGGGCCGTGGTCACTCACTGCTATTTCGCCGGACAAGAAAGTTATCCAAACCGCGACCTTCAACCCTGGGCAGGAGCCTGCTTGCTGCGAGTGGATCGACGACCGCAACGGTAAGTTGAATATCTATTTCAGTGCCAATCGGCCAATGCACGACATTCGCAAGAAGGCCGAGAAAACGGATATCGGTGAGGCTTGCTGCCTCCACATAGACATCGACCCGCGTGCAGGCGAGGACATCGGCGAAGAGCAGGAACGCGCCTTGTGCTTGCTACGGGCAGCCACCCCCGCGCCCTCGGTCATCGTCTTTTCGGGCGGCGGCTACCAAGCCTTCTGGCGCTTGGCGGAGCCGGTACGGATCGGCGGTGACCTACCCCAGGCGGAGGACTTCGAGCGGTACAACATTCATCTGGAACGTCAATTCGGCGCGGATAACTGCCACAACGTCGACCGGATCATGCGCCTGCCGGGCACGATGAACCTCCCGGACGCGAAGAAGCGGAAGCAAGGTCGGGTCAAGGCGCTGGCTACCCTCGTCGAGTTCAACGAGAACGTCTATCCATTGTCGGACTTCACTGCTGCGCCCAAGGTGCAAGAAGACGCCGGATCGGGCTTCTCTGGGCGGTCAGTGGTGATTTCGGGCAACGTCCAGCGGTTGGATTCCGTCGATGACCTCGACAAGTGGGAGGTGCCGGACTGGTTGAAGGTGCTCATTGTTCAGGGCAAAGATCCCGACGAGCCGCACAAATATCCCAGCCGTTCCGAAGCCTTGTTCGCTTGTGCATGTGAGCTGGTGCGCCGAAGTGTGCCGGACGATGTAATTTTCGCCATCCTCACCGACGAATCGTTTGGCATCGCTGAATCAGTCGTTGAACACAAGCGCCCCGAAAAATACGCGCTCCGACAGATCGAACGCGCCCACGAAGACGCCATCAATCCTGTCCTGCGCGAGCTGAACGAGAAGTTCGCTGTCATCGGCGACATGGGCGGTAAGTGTCGAATCATTAGCGAGGTGTACGACGAAGGACTCAAGCGGCACAAGATTAGTCGCCAGTCATTCGAGGATTTCCGCAACCGCCACATGCATATCAAGGTTGCTGCTGGCGACGATGGCAAAGGTAACGTCAGGTATGCGAAGGCGGGCCACTGGTGGCTGGAACAGCTGAATCGCCGCCAATTCGAGCGCATCGTGTTTCTGCCGGGGCGTGAGGTGCCACCGAACGTCTACAACCTGTGGAAAGGCTTCGCCGTCGATGCAGTTCCTGGGGAGGGTCACTTACCGTTCCTCGATCACGTCCGCATCAACGTCTGCCAAGGTAACGAAGAGCACTACCGCTATCTGCTCGGGTGGATGGCCCGCACGGTGCAGCAGCCGGACAGCCCCGGTGAAGTGGCAATCGTCCTTCGCGGGCAACGTGGCACCGGAAAATCATTCTTTGCGAAGGTGCTCGGCAACCTGTTTGGGCGACATTTCATGCAGGTCTCTGACCCGAAGCACTTGGTGGGCTCATTCAACGCTCACCTTCGCGATTGCGTGGTGCTCTTCGCAGACGAGGCGTTCTACGCGGGCGACAAACGCCACGAGTCGATACTGAAGACAACCATCACTGAGGAAACGCTCGTGGTCGAGGGCAAAGGGGTGGATGCAGAAATTAGCCCGAACTTCCTTCATGTGCTCATGGCGTCGAACTCAGACTGGGTGGTGCCTGCTGGCGAGTTCGAACGTCGATTCTTCGTACTGGATATGGGCAACGACCATCGCCAAGATCGAGATTATTTCCGTAGCTTGCGCGAAAGACTCGATGCGGGCGGTATGGAGAATCTTCTTCATTACTTGCTGACCTACGACCTGTCGGACTACGAGGTTCGGGTCGTGCCCAGCACCAAGGCGCTGGAGGAACAGAAAGCATATTCCTTGGGTCCGTTCGAGCGCGAACTGGTGGAGTGTGCTCAACTGGGCACCTTCCCGCAATCCGTCTCTGAGGGCGGCACAGCACGCCCCATCATCCACTGGAAGGGGGACGCCGTTTACTTCTCGACGGAGGCATTCATGGCTCACGTCCGGCAGAAGTACCGGAGTTGCTCGATCAACCCAACCATGGTCGGGCGGGCCGCCAATAAGATCGGGCTACAGAAGGTGCATGCTAACCCACGAGGATACTTCGTCGGATCGCTACAGGAGTTCCGCGAAAAGCTATCGCAGGCGGTTGCCGGGGTGGAATGGGATGCGGACATTGATGAATGGGTCGGGCTGGATAAACCCGCCTTTTAACGTGGTGGGGGCGATAACGGTGAGGGGGGCTTCGGCCCCCTTTCTGCTGTCTGGGCGGTTGCGCCGGGGTGGCTGGCCCAGGTGCGCGGGTTTGCTCCGCAGCCGCATACGGGTTTGCAACAGACCCGCAAGGCTCAATCCCTGTAGAGACGGGGCTTACAGCGGGTGCGCGGGTTTGCGCGTGTTGTTTTAAGTCGCTAGGCCGAGAGGTGCCCAGGGTGCGGGGTGGCGAGTTCTTTATTCTTTTAATGATTAATAAAAAACTCGCTAAACCCGCCGTAAGCCCCGTCTATACAGGGGTGCGGGTTTGCTGCGGGTAGGCTGAGCAAGCGGGTTATACCCGCAATGGGCATGGAGCCACCGGGTGGTGCATCTTCTGCGTTATCCAATTCAACTGACACTCTCGCGCCCGCACGCGAACCACCAGCCCCGTGTGCCGTTGCTCCCTGGGCCGTCCTCCCGCCCCGAGAGCGCCAGCCAGCAAAGCACCCAGCCGCTGCCCTACCTGGGCCGTGCCGTCGCGCCTAGCTCCGCCTCGGAGGCCCGCAGGAATATCACTGGCAAGTTCGAGTTACCGCGCCCCGCCCGCCAGCCAAGGGCTGCAGCCGTATTCACCTGGGCGAACCGTGTGAGCGAACCGTCTACGCCGCAAAACTGATATCGCCGCCTTTCCCTTGCCGAGATGATTCCTTGAGATGCAAAGGCCGGGGGACCGCATGACATTCACTGCACGCGCCCGAAGCGGCACCGAAACTCACTACCAGATCGAGCGAGACGAAGACGAGTCGCCGGAAATGCCGGAACGACAGCTCGCCGCCGCCGTGTTGCTCCAGGCCTGGGAGGACGCGAACTCAACGCCGGAGACCGTGAAATACCGTAAGGGCTTCGGTTCGCCAGATCGGATAGTCCGCTCGGCGCGTCGTTTCCTGACCGCCCGGCTTCCGTGCCCCTGGGCTCGCCAGCGCCAGCTATTCACAGGCACGTTATCAGTTGAAGACGAGGCCATCCGCTTACGGGCGGTGGCTGTATTTGGAGAGGGATATTGAAATGAGTATCAAGCCTAAAACCGGAGGCGGTGCCCGCCCCGGCGCTCCCGTGGGCCGCAAGCCGGGGATGCCGGTAGCGAATGCAGCGATGACCGACGAAAGGAAAGCGGTGTTCCTTTCTGAATTGAGTAAACATGGGATCGTGAGCGCCGCCGCCCGCGCTGCCAGCCCTCACGCCCACGGCACTTGCGCCCCTTCGTTCTACATATTGCGGCGGAACGATCCAGAATTCGCAGCTGCCTGGGACGACGCCATCGAACAAGCAACGGGCAGCGTCGAGCTGGAGCTTCACCGCCGCGCCGTGGAAGGCTACGAAGAACCCGTATACCAGAAAGGCGAGCTGGTGGGCACCATCACCAAGTACAGCGACCGCCTGCTGGAAATTCGCGCCAAGGCGCTGATGCCGAACAAGTACATCGAGCGACGTGCCGTAGAACTTAGCGCGAACCTCAACGTCACCCAGGAACTGTACGGCGGCCACGCGCTGACCTTGAAGCCGGAGGACGTTCTGTTGCTGGACGAGGACAAGCGCCAGTTGCTCCTGGGCCTGCTTACCGATATTGCCGTGGCTCGGGGCGACCTTCGGGACGTTGAACCGGAACCCGTGGGCCTGCTGGGGGTGGACGATGATCGGTGACTTTCTCTTCCAGGTGCGGGGGCTGGTGAGCTTCGAAGCAGAGCATGGCGTTCCCGCCCGCCGAACGCCGTTTGGTTTCTTGATGCCGGACTACCAGCAGGACAACGAAGGCATGGACCTATGGGAGAAGCAGTTCGGGGAGAAAGCGAAAGGCACGACCCGGTTGGTCATCCCACCGGCCCGGAAAGTCCGCAGCCCGCACGGTCGGACCGTCTAACACGCCGCGCCTCCCGTCTCGCTCACCCACCTGGGTAACTAGACATTACTCGGCCTGTTCTGGCCGCCAAAACTGACAGCGCACCCCAGATGCATGAGGAATGATTCTCGTGCAGGTGCTGGGAATGGTCCCGGTGCCGCTTTATCCAAGGTGGAGAAGCTGCATGTCCAAACTCAAGATTAAACGCGTGCTCAATCGAGGCCACGTCCAAGAACTCCGCGCCTCGCTGAAGCACCACGAAGCGACCCTGCGCGAACTACGCGATGCCGTAGTGAATGCCCCCGCAGTAGCCTTTAAACGCGCCATGGAAGAGGTAGGTCGAATCGACATGCCCAAGTCTGAGCGTGAGTTGTTCGCCCGTCGCAAGGCCGATTCCCAAGTGAAGGATGTTCGTAAGGCAGCCCGCGAGCGAGCCGACGCGATCAAGAAAGACTTGGCTGGCGCTCGCGAGCTGCTGGCCCTGTCGAAAGATGCTCTATCGAACCCGTTCGCCGTGCTGGATTCACAGACCCTGGGCGATGCCCGCCGTGCGACCTACATGGCGAATCTGGTTGGCGCTGGTCCACTGGCGCTGAAACACGCCGCTGAACAGGCAGCCGCCACCAACGACGCGGCCCTTGCCGCCGCCGTCATTAGCGTACTGGAGCGGATGCCAACCGCTGACCGCCCGTTCTTCCCGCAATCAGTGCTCGAAATCTTCCCGGACGATCACGAAGTGTTCCAGCCCATGCATGAATATCTCGACGCTGAACGCGCCTTGGAGGATTCGGTGTCTCTGTTCAGCGAAGTGATTAACGGCTCCGCGACCACCACCGGCAAGATCAGCCGGGGCTTGCGCACTCAGGACGCGCCGGAAACTGAAGGGGGTGAGGCATGAACGATCTAGCGAGCCTTTCCAACGACGAACTGGCGCAGCGAATCTTTGACACGCTGACCGAGACTGAGGCAGCCGCTCTTGCTTCTGCCTGCATGATTGCCAACGCACTGGGCCATGACCGGCCCGATGTGAAAACGGCTCGCACCTGTTGCGAGCTGGTAGGCGAAAAGCCTGACCGCCTGATGGCCTACCTTGGCTATGTTCCGCTGAAGGGCCATCCGAACGGCTGGGTCAACGTCGAGAAGGGCTCGAACGGCCCTGGCCTAGTCGGCAGCGAGCAGACCCTGGGCCTGTTTGTCTTCCGCCAGCTCGGAGGTGTCCTCCGGGCCAATCTGCGAACCAACCAACCTTCCAAGGAGCAATGACAATGCCGCAATTTATCCTGTACGCCGACCAACCCCAAGCCCGCCGCGCCGATGGCGTGAATACTGTCGTAGTGGTCGCCGCTGACGCTGCATCCGCCCCAGCTGCCGCCCGTGCCCTTGTGCGCTCTGCTGCCCCGGACGCCTTCGACGACTTCCGAGTCGTTGCCCTGGGCGAGGCCACCGAATTCGTTGTCGAGGGTACGCCGCTTGTTGGCCGCCCCGGTAACACCGAAGGCTTCCCGATCCTTGGCCGTGGTGGCCAGCGAACGCTGACGCCTGCCTAACCGAACTCCTGTGGTGTGCCCACTTGCCCGGAACCGAAAGGAACCGGGCCTTTTTATGTTCAAGCGGTGCGCTCGCACGGTCCGCAGTGTCGGCACGACCCGACCAGCCAGGGCAGACCGGCAACCGCCAGTAACTGCGACTTACTGGGCCGCTTCTGGCAGTGCGAAGGTACCGCGCCCGACACAAGCGATGGTATGGCCGACACGGCGCGCGGTGTCGATGGTCGAGCGTGCCTTTTTCTGATCCATGCCTAGCATCTCGGCCAGCTCGGCGACGGTACGCGGGCCGCTGGCCAACGCTACCAAAAGGTCATCAACCCGTGCCTTGAGTCCAATAGGGCTGGCTTCGTGGCTGGGTGTGTCCTCCGGCGGGTTCCTGGTGGTGCGTAGCGCTTTAGAGGGGGCTAGGGTGGCGGCATGGGCACTACACGCGTTTCCATTTACGGTTTGCTCCAGCGCAGCGGCGGCCTCTTCGACGTTGGCATGTGCGGATTTTTCCGCCTGCGGGAGCAACGGCTCGACTAAAGCCCAGACTTGCTGCATGCCCTTGGCGCGCTTCAAGAACTGCTTAGTGGTCTTGCCGGTGATGTTGTTGTAGTACGCCAGCAGGTCACCAGTAGGCACCGTATTAAGATCGGCGAAGCCGGTGATGGCAGTGCCGGCGATAGTTACGACTGGCATGACAACTCTCCCTTTCTGATAGACCAAGCATCCGGTCGAATGAGAGCAATCCTGTCCAGCTCTTCGAAAAGAGACAATCACTTGTTTCCAATTCGGGACGGTGACCGTCTGTGCGCGATCTGGAACCGGTACAGAGAGGCCAGAGCGCGAATCTATGCTTTGAGCGCGACCTCGCCTAAGCGAGGTCACTCATGACAGAAGCTAGGCCTCTGGGCTGTAAGCGCGTAGTTCTTCGACCTCCTCTACGAGCTCTTGGATAGCTGCATTCAGGTCGGTATATTCTCGCCCATATTGTAAAGGCTTAATGTTATACGTCTCGACCCAATCCCGAGCCTTTATAGAACCCTGCTCGGTCGATCTAATTAGCGCATAGTGCGGGCATGAGCTAGACGAAGCAATTTTCACATCTTCTAGCAGCAAGTTTATGTCCGGATCATCCATACCGCACCCGATAAAAATGCACGTATTGGTTAGCAGTAATGACTGAAGGATCGTATAAAATCTAGCGTGATCCCTCTTTGCGGCATGATACTGCGCCCTCGAAAATATCATGCGAGGAATATTATTTATAGTTCCGTGAGCCTTAATTATTATTCGCTCATCTGTTCTTATCAGATCGCCCAGTGATTCATCGTAGTAGGAGATGGTGCTGTATCCTGCCTGATTGGAAGCAGTGCTTTCACAGTAATTCTCATAGATTTTGTCAAAGTTTGTCGTTATTACGATCCTCGAGTCCAGTCTATGCAAGAGCTTGTGTAGCTCTCCTGGTCGATGCGCAGGGTTATTAAAACTCGCTCTAAGCAAGGCCTGGTAATCCCCTTGATCGGCGTATTGAAATATAGCTTGCAAAGAAAGAAGATAATTCCTCGCTTCAATTAATGAAATTACCTCTTCTTTGTGAGATCCATCTGGAACTAATGCCACAGCTTCAGACAAAAATTCCCCCCACGTCTTGGGGCGGTTCTGCTCGTCAGCTTCAGCGGATGCTGATACTCCTGCACCAAGGAAAAGAACGCACCGTCTGCGAGCTACTTCCCGGATCAAATTCTGAGGCCACTGCATTAGGCGATCTCCTCGCCTATGTTTGCCATGAGCCTGTCGCAGATCGAACTCATAAGTTTCGCGTAAGACGCCACCTGTGCATATTGGCTTCCCACAAGCCCGTCGCCTCCTTTTAGCTGATGAATCGGAGAGCGGGCCGCTTGAGCCATTGGGATAAGGCTATACAGGTAGGGGATGTGCCCAAGCTCGAACGATTCGACCTCATGCTTTGGAGAAAGAAAGCTCATTGCCGCAGTCGCTGTCTCCGGGATGTCCTGCATGATTCTGTCATACGACTTTACAGGTCGAGCCCCAGATTTAAACTTTCGCGTCACATACTGCTGAACCGAGTAGCCTGCAAATCTAAACTTTGCATCGGTATCTCTGATAATTGAGTATTCATCAAGTCTGCCCGGAAATATCGCATCAGTTTCTGCGATCGAGCTATCGTACTGCTGTTTCCAGGCCGTGATCCAGCCAGCAATATTTCGAATTCCAAGCAAGCTGAAAATATCACACCCAAATGGCGTTACAATGTAATCTGAAGCCAATATTACTGAACGATTGAGGGCGCCAAGAGAAGGCCCCACATCGAAGACAATATAGTCGTATTCTGAGGCTAGCTCACTTGTCAGATGATGGCACCAATTGGTTATTCGATGGCCGCGAATCTGTCTAGCCTTCAGTTCCGACCATCCATCACTTAGTATATCTTCTATCGTGGACATCTTAGGGTGACCCGGAATTATATCAACTCCGAATCGATTTCCTCCGCCTGATATCGGCTTCACGCCGGTTTTGATAGAGGGCTCGCCGTCTTCGAATGGTTTTAGGCAGGAGTAGATTGTTGCCAGTTCAGGCGCATCTTCAAGATATATATTTTCGCATTCTTCGTCCGTGAGTATGGCTTGAGTAGCATTACACTGAGGGTCCGCATCAACTAGCAATACTCTCTTGCCAAGTGCTAGCTTTAGGTACGACACGAGATTGCAAGCTAGCGTGGTTTTACCTACGCCACCTTTGTTGTTAAAGAAAACAATCGTTTTCAAGGCCAATCCACCTTTGAGTAATCCAATGTGCTGTAGATCTTACGGCAGAGTGTGTTGGGTTACCACGCGCCTTGCTAGCTAGCCCGTATGCATCCGTGGTCGACGAGCGTAACGGTTAGCGCTACCCTTCCGATCCATTTTGTCTAGGACGGCAGCGATGAAAATCGTCAGGGTTGCGACATTGATCTCGAAGGGAGCGTTCGCCCACTCGCCTGAGTGGGCCGCATTGCGCGATGAGGTCCATACGGCAGTTCGGGCCGCAGATTGGCCAGCCGGTACGGGCAAATTTCTGATCCGCCCTGAAAGTGGTAAGAAGCGTGGCGAAGGAAATGGGGTAAAGCCGATTAAAGACGAGACAATTCGACGTCTCGTTCGCAGCGGATTGAACCACAAAGCACGGACCGCCAAAGGCCAGCCTGTACTATCCAACGAGTGGGTCGCAGAAGCCCCCTGGCCAGTTGGGGAGCGCATTAGGCCCGGCAGGATGGACGCGGCGTACTATTGCGATGAGGGCATTGTCTGCTTGGAGTGGGAAACGGGGAACATTTCTTCTAGCCATCGCTCGATGAACAAAATGTGCCTCGGACTGCTGCAGGGCCTGATCAAAGCCGGAATATTGGTAGTACCCTCGCGAGAGCTTTACCCCTTCCTAACAGACCGAATCGGCAACATTGCCGAGCTGGAGCCTTACTTCCCTCTTTGGAGCGCCACTCCTTGCGAGGAAGGTATCCTGGAAATCATCGTTATCGAACATGATGACACGTGCGAAAAAGTGCCCAGGATACCGAAGGGTACCGACGGACGCGCCCAGAGCTAGCCGAGGTCGAGCACGTCAGTGTTCTTGTGTAAGTATAAGTCGCCCGAAAGACGCTCTTTGATAACCGGAGCGAAGTCGATATCGGTGCCGAGCCAGCGCCGATGCTTCACTTCGCTGACGGCAAAGGTTGTTCCGCTGCCGCCGAACGGGTCGATTACCAAATCACCCGGCTCGGTGGAGATTTCCACCACGCGATCTAGTAGTTTGGAAGAAAGCGCGTTCGCCTTCCGCTCGCTTGACTTGTACTTCCAGTGACGAACCGGCGCGATGTCGTTCCAAACATCCGTTAGATTTACGCCCTTGGGATTCATCTTGTTACGATGCCCACCGTAATCTTTGATGTCGCCTTTGCAATGGCGGCATAGCTCGATTGGCGTCCGTACTTTGCGAAAAGTCTTGGGCTTGCCCTTTGTGAAGTACAACAAGCTGTAATGGCTCGGGTAGAGTCGCTTGGGAATTGGTAGTCCGAACTTGATGTCGACGGCGATCCAGTGCCGAAACTCCAGTCCCGCCTCTGCCAGATAGGTACCTAGGAACATGTTCCACTTGGGTAAGTTGTAGAGAAAGAAAGCACCACCAGGCTTGAGAGTTCGTGCCGCCTCGTTGATCCACTCTCGACACCAAGCGAGATATTCGCTGTCCGGAATGTCGTCGTTGGACCTAGCACCGTACTCTTTCTTTAGGTTAAAAGGCGGGTCGGCAAACACTGTGTCTACAACCGAGTCTTTGATCCCCCGCAGAAATACCAAGCAGTCTTGGTCGAAAATCGCGCCGTGATCGGTTTTGAAGTAGGGAACCAACGAGCAGTCGGATTTCATAACCTGTGACTCGTCAAAGCTGTTGCCAACAAAGGGCAGCTGTTCTGTCCTCTGGGCAGGTGTTTCCGAGGTGATAGCCTGATCTTCGGTTAGCATGGTGTCTAAAATTCTCATTGCGGCCCCGTCATAGGAGCGGTGCGTCTCGCGGTTCGCGGCAAGTCGATAGGTTTGGAACACTGGTCTCCTCAAGTCGAGCCAGTAACCTCAACTCCCTTTCGCCTATCGAAGACCCCGAGCGCCAAAACCTTACATATTACCCGTTGCGTACCGCCTGGGCGACCCTAGGTTGTTACGCTACAGCCCGCTTAGGGAGGGCTAGAACGTTGCCGTGAATTTGGCCCAGCAAGTAGGCCGATACGCGACCCTGTGCCTCTCTAAGCGTTGCTCCAAGCGCCGAGCCGTGGATGTAGCCGCCCGTTACGCCCGGTAGTTGGTGGTTGAGCAGGAGCTTGATCGTGAAGGGGTCCATGCCCACGGCAGCAGCGGCGGTCGCGTATGAATGGCGCAGTGCGTGCGGATTGACCAGCCCTTCGCCAGTTACATGGGCCTGAGTGATATGTCCCTTGTCGGAGAAGTGCGACGGGAATAGCCAAGGATAGTCCTTGCCAAATACTTCAGCATTTTCCTTAACTCGCTGGCGCAGCATCTCAACCAAAAACGCAGAGAGTGGCAGGTCGAAGGCCCGCTTTGGCCCGCCCTTCGGGTTGGGCACGTGCAGGAAGCCGTTCTCTAAGTCCAGGTGCTCTATGCGCGCCTCACTGGCGGCCCCTCGACGCATCCCTGTAAACGCGAGAAAGATGTACCAGTCTCGCGTCACTGGGTTGCGAAGCCCTTGCACCGCTGCCCAGAAGGCCGGCCAGTCGGTAACGATAACGTTCCGGCGCTTCTCATCATTGAAGTCGACAGCGTCGGTGGGCGGCGGCGGGAGGTCGCGCACCTTGCGACGAGCATGACGGTAGACCGCTCGGACGAGGCGCATGGTCTGGTTGGCCGCCACTGGGCCGTTGTTCTTGGTGATGGTGCGGTGACGTTCATCGACGCCGAGGGTGTCGTCGCCAATCTCCCGCAATGGCCGGTCGGCCCAGTCCTTGAGGTATCGCTCAAACAAATTACGGTAGCCCTGAACAGTGCTTGGGCGGCGTGCCTTGCGCTCGCAGCGGTCGATGTAGGAGTCCAGTGCCTGCCCGAAGGTGAATTCCTTCTTCGGCACAGGGACGGCCTTGGGCTCAACTGGCTTGTTAGGGTCAATGCCCGCGCGGAGCTGAGCAATCACGTCAAGGGCCTTCGCCCGCACAGCTTCAATTGACAAAAACTGCTTGGCGTCACCCAGCCGAACGCGGCGGGTGCCGAGCTTCACGCGTCGTCCATGGGCATCACGGTCTTCGGAATACAGGTCACGCTGGACGGCGAACGACTTGGAGTTGGCGTTCACGACGACCATCAACCCTGGTGTGAGGGTGTCGCGCACAGAGTACGACAGAACCCTGCCATGCTCGTCGCGCTCGGCTGGCGGCAGATTGTCGACAAAGCGAATCGTTAGCTTAGTAGGGGCGAATTTTGCCATGTGGTTGCTCCTTGGTTGGCCCAAGAGGCAGCGCACCGTCCGCGAACCGTGCACGTTGGGGACCGGGGATGCCTCTTGATGCTGAACTCTTGAGCAAACGTCCTACCCAGCCAATCAGTTTGTTGAGAGGCAGGGCCTAGATACGTCAGAATGCCGCCTGATGATGGGAAGGCATGAACTTAAAATCCCTCATCCGAAAGGGTATGCGGGTTCGATTCCCGCTCCGGGCACCATCGGGACACACTGATACATCCGTATCTAACCCGGCCGCCGCAGCCGGGTTAATTGTTTATAGGGCATCAGCCCCCTGTCTACATTGAATGTGACCAGTGGCACTCTATCGTCGTGAACGCAGCCCCGCCACGCTCCTCTTATCCTGTAGTGCATTTGCTGCGGCAGAGGAGATGAAGCGATGGCCGATGCCCCTGATGGGATCCCAAACCAGAACAACGATGCTTCACGCGCACAGCGAGCAGGCAAAGACGATGTAGTCATTCCCGGTTCGCCGCCACCGTTAGGATCTGAGCGGACCGATGTCAGCCCTGGCAACGAACCCGGCGTGGACGAGTTGCCGAACAATGACGGCACTACGCCTCGAAGTCATGCCAAGCGAGGAGGGAAGATGAACAATGTCCCTGACATCGACCCCGACAGTGCAGAACTGGATGACGCGCCTAATCCGCGTTAGCAGTCGCGCACAAAAAAGCCCCGTACGGGGCGGGGCTGCAGGCGTTTAGCCAGTCGTTCCGTTGCCCTTTAACTCGCATTCCTGCGACCGCTCCATTCGAGCCTCCTAGGTCGCTGCGCGCTCTGCGCTGTTGGTGACTAGGGTAGGCGAGACACGGACGTGAATCATCCAACTTCACCAGTACGGGTCAGCCGAGGCCTACGCCGAGTACACGATCAACGCATTGGTGCCTATATCGAATGAGACAATTTGCCCATGATCAAGAGCATTTATCGCGTAAGCCTTGCCGCGGGGGGTTTGCTGACGCTGGCTGGCTGCAGTGCGTTCGAGGGTGTGCCAGCCGCTCAGCCAACCGACGAGTATGTATTGGCTTGTGACAAAGCCGAAAGCCCTGGATGTAAGACTCGCGCTGAGGAAATCTGCCCAGAAGGTTACGACACGCTCAGCAGCGAGGAAGGT
>NZ_JBLXBT010000014.1:0-15636 GCF_048265365.1 Kangiella sp. | reverse complement strand
TAGTTGAAGTGCCTGAATTCGTTTCAGAACAGGTTGCTAAGTTCGCTTTACCTACTGTTGATCATTCTGCTATTGAGCTTTTCAAACGGCGTTATCAGTCCTTGTTTCCGTCGAACATTCTGCAAGGCAAACGTGTTGGTGTATATGAACACTCCAGCGTGGCGCGTGATGTCATTAAAACGTTATTAACGCATTTTGGCACTGAGGTGATTTCGTTAGAGCGTACCGAGACGTTTGTGCCGATCGATACGGAAGCGGTATCAGAAGATGATGTGCAGAAAGGCTTGAATTGGTCTAAAGAACACAAGTTGGATGCTATTATATCCACAGATGGCGATGGCGATCGCCCGCTGATTGCCAATGAAAATGGCGAGTGGTTACGTGGCGATATTCTGGGTGTGCTGTGTGCGGATTATTTACAAGCAACCCATGTGGCGGCGCCGGTGAATGTAAATACGGTGCTTGAGTTGAGAGGTGAATTACAACACCCAGCCAGAAAAGCACTCAGAACCAAGATTGGTTCACCGTATGTCATTGCCGGTATGGAAGACCTGCTGCAACAATCACCAGAGGCCAGAGTCGTTGGTTACGAAGCCAACGGTGGCTTTTTGGTGGGGGCCGACTTTGTGGTGAATGGTGAAACATTGCATGCCTTACCAACGCGCGATTCCGTATTACCTGCTTTGATTGTATTGGCTATGTCGTTTGAACAAGGTCGCCCAATCAGCCAGCTGACCGCCGAGTTTCCTGAGCGCTACACAGCCAGTGATCGTATTAAAGACATTCCAACAGACGTCAGTAAACAGCTTATAGCCGATATTAAAGCCAGCAAGGCTAAACAAACTGAGCTTTTATCAGCAATAATGCAAGAGGGTAAATTCTTAGAAGTCGTTTACATTGATGAAACGGATGGTCTTCGTATGACGCTAAACAATGGCGATATTATTCATCTAAGACCGTCTGGTAATGCGCCAGAATTGAGGTGTTATGTTGAGAGTGGTGTAATGAATGGAATTGATTTTAAGGTATCCCAGGTTTTGATTAGGGCGAATGGAATATGAAAGTTTTAGTTACCGGTGGAGCTGGTTTTATTGGTAGTGCCGTTGTTCGTTATCTGTTGTCTGACACTCAGCACTCTATTGTGAATCTTGATAAATTGACCTATGCAGGGAATTTAGAGTCGATCCCTAATTCTTTACAAAATGAGCGTTATGCCTTTGAGCAGGTAGATATTTGTGATTCGGTTGCGTTAGATAGAGTGTTTCTTGAGCATCAGCCGGATGTAGTGATGCATTTGGCGGCTGAAAGCCATGTAGACCGTTCTATCGATGGTCCAGGCGACTTCATTCAAACCAATGTTGTGGGGACTTATACTCTACTTGAGGCAAGCCGTAAATATTGGATGAGCCTAAATGCCGATAGAAAAGCTTCATTTAGATTTCATCATGTTTCTACCGATGAGGTGTACGGTGATTTACCTCATCCAGATGAAGTGGATGGTGAATTGCCTATGTTTATCGAAGAAACGTCTTACGCGCCAAGCTCACCTTATTCTGCCAGTAAAGCCAGTTCAGACCATTTAGTTCGTGCTTGGCTGCGAACCTATGGTTTGCCAACCTTGGTAACCAATTGCTCCAATAATTATGGTCCTTACCACTTTCCCGAAAAGTTAATTCCTCATGTGATTTTGAATGCCTTATCAGGTAAGGCATTGCCTGTGTATGGTGACGGCTCGCAAATTCGTGATTGGTTATATGTGGAAGATCACGCTCGCGCGTTGGTGAAAGTTGCGACAAAGGGGAAGGTTGGTGAAACCTACAATATTGGCGGCCACAATGAAAAGCGTAATATTGATGTGGTAAAGACTATTTGTTCTTTGCTAGAGGAGCTTGTGCCAACTAAGCCTCAAGGTGTGGAAGCTTACCAAGACTTGATTACTTATGTGAAAGATCGCCCTGGGCATGACGTGCGCTATGCGATTGATGCGAGCAAAATTGCCAATGAGCTTGGGTGGAAGCCCGAAGAGACTTTTGAGACAGGTATGCGCAAGACGGTACAATGGTATTTAGACAATCAAGATTGGTGGCAGCGTGTATTAAGCGGTGATTATCAATTACATCGTATTGGTGAGAACGGGTAAAGGTTTGGTTATGACAAAACGTAAAGGCATTATTTTAGCTGGTGGTAGTGGTACTCGTTTGCATCCGTTAACGTTAGCAACGTCGAAACAGCTGATGCCCATCTATGATAAGCCGATGATTTATTATCCTTTGTCTGTTTTGATGTTGGCAGGGATCAATGAGGTGTTGATTATTACCACACCCGAAGACCAAGCAAGTTTTCAACATTTGCTTGGTGATGGCAGTCAGTTTGGTGTTGAGTTGACTTACGCAGTACAGCCATCTCCTGACGGTCTAGCGCAAGCATTTCTAATTGGTGAAGACTTCATTGGCAATGATAATGTTGCGTTGGTATTGGGTGATAATATTTTCTTCGGTCAACATTTTTCTGAAAAACTAAAGCAAGCATCCTCTCTTGAAGAAGGGGCGACCGTGTTTGGATACCATGTTTCTGACCCTGAACGTTTTGGTGTGGTTGCGTTTGATGAGGCTGGTAAAGCCATTAGTATTGAAGAGAAGCCTGCTAATCCAAAATCTTCTTATGCTGTGACTGGCTTGTATTTTTACGATAACGATGTGATTGACATTGCTAAGCAAATTAAGCCCTCAATCCGCGGTGAGCTAGAGATTACCGATGTGAACTTAGCGTATCTCAACCGTGGAGATTTGCATGTTTCCTTGCTAGGGCGTGGCTTTGCTTGGTTAGATACTGGGACACATGACTCCTTGTTAGAAGCGGGTCAGTTTGTCCAGACTGTAGAGCATCGCCAAGGGCTTAAAGTAGCTTGTTTAGAAGAGATTGCTTATCGCCAGAATTGGATATCTAAAGAGCAACTTGCGTCTGTTGGAGAGAACCTTAAAAAAACCGGATATGGTCAATATTTGCTCAAAGTGGCGGATGGTTATCAATAAAGGTGGATGAAATGAACGTTATTAAAACCAATATTAATGATGTGGTTATCATCGAACCTAAGGTTTTTGGCGATGAGCGTGGCTTTTTCTTAGAAACGTTTCAGGCGGAACGCTATAAGGAATTAGCTGGTATTGATTTGCCGTTTGTTCAAGATAATCACTCTCGCTCTGGAAAAAATGTGTTGAGAGGTTTGCATTTTCAAAAGACCAACCCCCAGGGCAAGCTAGTGCGTGTCGTGCGTGGTGAAGTTTTTGATGTGGTGGTCGACATTCGTCAGGATTCTCCCACATACGGCCTGTGGGCTGGGGTTATTTTATCGGAAGAAAACAAACGTCAGTTTTGGGTGCCGCCGGGTTTGGCTCATGGTTTTGTTGTGTTGTCGGATGTTGCTGATTTCGAATACAAATGCACGGACTATTATGACCCAACCGATGAGGGTTGTCTGATGTGGAATGATCCGACCGTCGATATAGAATGGCCTGAAGGCATTGAACCGATTTTGTCGGCAAAGGACCAAGAAGGTCTGACATTGGGTGAGTTGTTGTAGATGCGAATTTTACTCACAGGTAAGAACGGGCAGCTTGGTCGATGTTTTCAAGATGTCTTAAAAGACACGAATCACGAGTTATTTGCTTATGGTTCCGCTGAGTTGAATATTGCTGATGCTCAACAGGTTGAGACGATTATTCAAACTGTTAAGCCCGATATCCTTGTAAACGCTGCTGCTTATACTGCAGTGGACAAGGCCGAAACTGATTCTGAAAATGCCTATTTAGTGAATGCCACTGGACCTGAACTGTTGGCCAAACAAACCGCGGCGCTAAATATCCCTTTGATTCATGTTTCTACGGATTACGTTTTTGATGGAGCGGCAGTTGAGCCTTATTTACCGACCGACCCTACTAATCCGCAGGGTGTTTATGGCGCATCTAAATTGGCAGGTGAGTTAAATCTGGCGGCAGCCTGCGAAAAATACATTATCCTTCGTACGGCTTGGGTGTTTAGCGAATACGGCAATAATTTTGTTAAAACCATGGTGCGTTTGGCGAAAGAGCGCGATGAATTAAGTGTGGTTGCAGACCAATATGGCTGTCCGACTTATGCTGGTGACTTAGCTAAGGCTATTCTATGTATTTGTGAACAATATGAGCAGAGCAAGCCCCTAGCGTGGGGGACATATCATTATTGTGGCGACACACCGACCAGCTGGCATGGCTTTGCTCGGGCTATTTTTGCTTTAGCAAAAGAACAGAAAGTTATTTCAACTGCCCCCAAGCTGACTGCAATCAGTTCTTGTCAGTATCCAACACCTGCGAAAAGACCTGGATACTCTGTTTTGGATTGTGAATCATTAGATGATATTGGCTTAGTTAAATCCGACTGGACTACCAGTTTAAATAAAGTCTTGTTGTCTGTTTAATGATTAAATCTGCGGTTTTGCAAAGTCGATGATGTAAACTGAGTATGGACAATAATTAACTCGACTACTTGATGAAGCCGAAAGAAAGGCAAAACTAGAATGAAAGTTTTAGTAACAGGTTGTAATAGTCATGTTTGCTCTTGTTTAGTGAAGCAACTTTCGCTTAGGAAGGACGTGGTACTTCTAGCGGTTCATCCTGAAAGACTGGATATTTCGGATGAAATGACTGTTGATCGCTATGTGAGTAAATTTAAGCCTTAAACTTTCATCAATGCGGTTGCATATTCTGCTATTTATAAACCGGAGCATGAGCATTAACTGTCTTATGCTATTTACTATGATAGGCCTCATTATCTTGCATAGGCAGTCACGGTATAGAATTCAGTATATATCAAATAATTACGTGTTTTCTGGTGATAAAGTAGGTATTTATGCAGAGGGGGGATAGTACCTCAGAGTGTATACGGTGCAAGTAAGCAGGTTGGAGAAATTGCTCTGATGTATATATGCTATGTTTTTTGTACGGCTGTGGTGTATTGTGAACAGTGAAATAATTTAACTTTAACTAATGTCGTTGATTTATATTTTTTGGGAATGATTAATGGGTATTGGAAAAGTTTATCTTTGGAATTATTTACAGAGAATAGTGAACGCTTTAGGGGCTTTATTAGTTGTTTTGGTTATGTCTGCATTTTATGAGGTTGAAGCAGCTGGAAAATTTTATGCTCTCTATAGTCTTTTGGGTATTGTGTCTGTATTCGAGTTTGGTTATGCCATATTGATTGTTCAAAGAATTAGTAAGTATTCAAATTGCGATTTCTCAATAGTTAATTATGATATGGAGCGTGAGATTTCTCATTATCAGACAGTTATAAAGTTTATTGTGATTTTTTTTGTTTTTACATACCCTGTTCTTGCTTATTTAGTTGTTGGGCAAATCTTTTCAGATGCTGTCTATATAATTCTACTACTTACCCTTGCTCTAGGGTTAAGTATATTACTTTCAATGATAGGGAATGTTATAGAGGCTTTAGGATATATTGAGAAAATTTCTAAAATTAGAACGATACAAGCAATTTTTTCTTACAGTGCTTTGCTGGTTGCTCTGTTTTTCGGGATCGGTGCTACATCTATATTTTTCCTATTACTCTTTCAGTTAGGAGTGTTTCTTATTCTTTTAGTTAAATTGTTTAAATCTAATCCTCTTGGTTTTTTTATATTTTCAGGCTTCTTCCGCTATACTAATTTATTAAAATTCAATAAAAATATTTTCAAAAATGATGTGAAATATAGTTTTCAAATATATGCTACAGTGCTGGCGGGGTTGTTTAGTAATCAAATTTGGGTTATCGCTGTTACGATGAGTGGTGCTGTAGAATATATCTCTAAAGTAGCAATGATTTTGCAGATTATTACGGCTGCAGCTGGTTTTGCATTAACTCCTATTGCATCCCGTTTAGCTGAAGTTTCTAGTTATCATCATTCTGGGTCTAAGGAGAAAATTAGTGCATTGATTAGTAAGATAACTAGAGATGTTATAATAGTAACGATAATTTCTATTGTTGCAGTGTGTTTTTTATATTTTATCGGCGATTTTTTATATCCTGAAAAAATAGTTTCGTCTAGATCTGCTATGTTTTTTATTCTATCGCTACCATTTTTAGTTGCTACAAGCCTTATTGGTATTGTTATACAATCCGGAGGAAAAAAAGATATAGTATGGGTCTCCGTATTTAGAATCGCTATTCCTAGTTTGATGTTTTTTTATATAAACGAAAATGCAACAGATATAGATATTTCTATTTTTTATTTTATATCAGTTACTGTATCATTTTTTGTTGCCGTAATTTATTTTTACAAGGAAATGAAATGAAAAAAATTGATGTGGCTGTACAGTCATATAATAAAGCTGAATCATTAATATTTACATTATTTACGTTGCATAAGTATTGCAAGGAAAGTGTCGACACCGTCTGGATTAATGATGACAAGTCTGCTCCAGGTGTGATTGAAAAATATCAAAAACTTAGTGATTCAAAAGCTCTTTATCCATGGAAGATTAAAATAAGGGTAAATGAGAAACGAGTGGGATGGTGGGTTTCTTTTTGTGCTGGCCGTATTCCTAAATATGCTTCATTCAAATTCATTTTAAAAAGAATGTTGTGGAATTTTTATAAAAATAAAAGTTTTTTTGTAGGTGTAAATGATTTTAGATATCAGTGGGCTATAGAAAACACTGATAAATCTAGATTGATGATTATACATGATGATGTAGAGTTTTTAGATGATGCTGTAAATTTACTTCAGGGATCACTTGATCGTCAGGCTATTCCAGGAATTTCTGGTGAACTAGGTCAATGTTGGAGATGTAGATATAAAAATGAAGGGTGTACACCTAGTAAGATTCTTAAAGGCTATAGACCTGATAGAATATGGCCAATGACTAGGAAGCAAAAGGGGGACCATAAGTGGGCCTGCAGAGTTAATGAATGGGTTGCAATGTTAGATGTTAATGCTGCTCATGAAATTTCAAGTGATGAAAATGTTTTTTTTGGCAACTGTGATGATGAAGGCGATACTGGGGCGTTCTGGTTTTCTAGGTTAGTATCGCGTGGATACTCATTTGACGATCCCTTTTTGAGGGAAGATTCTAAAAGTATTTATTTCAAGCATTGGGATGGTGGTATAACAGGCCATTCTATATGGGTAGATCAAGGGAATGGGAAAAATACTTACAATGCCCAAGAGTTGAATGAACGTATTTATAAGGAGTTTGGCTATGAACTGTAATTTTGATGATGACGTTTCTCTTGTGATTACCTCATGCCGGAGACACGATTTATTAAGTAAAACATTACAAAGTTTTGTTGAAAATAATACATATAAAATTAAGCAAATTATTATTGTTGAGGATAGTTCCATTGAAATAGATCGTGGAGTTTTGACGGATATTTTAAACAGCAGTATTACTATAAATTATACTTCATGTGAATTGGTTTGTTTGTCTAATGGGGAGAATTTAGGGCAAATGAAATCAATTGATATAGCCTATGAAAAGGTTACTAGCCCTTTTATATTTCATTGTGAAGATGACTGGATGTTTCATCGTTCTGGATTTATTGAGGAGTCACTTAGAATATTAAAGCAGGATAAAAAAATATTTACAGTGTGGCTTAGGGGGTATAATGACTTGTGTGGGCATTCTATTAGTAAACCCATAGAATTGGACAATGGGCTCACTTATCACGAAATAATACCTATGGGACTCTGGTCAGGTTTTACCCTTAATCCTGGTTTACGACGTAAGCAAGACTGTTTATTGCTATCTCCATATGCACTTCAAAAGCATGTAGATGTTAAATTAAAAAATCGAAATACAGTCACAGAATCTGATTTGTCAATTTTATATGGTAATTTGGGCTTTAAAGCGGCAGTAACTTCTGAGGTTAGAGGTTTTGTTCATCATATAGGGGATGGTTATCATATCGCAAATGTATGGGAGAGTGTGATAATTGTAAAAATAAAAAATTTAATTAAAAGAATGTTGAAATGACTTCTACTTCCTCAAAAGTACAATTTAATAATCAAATAGCAGCAATCCGTGCCGTATCTGTTCTGGCTGTATTGGGATATCATTTTTTTCCAAGTTATTTTCCTTGGGGATATTTAGGTGTTGATTGTTTTTTTGTGATTTCTGGTTTTTTAATGATTCCTCTCATTAATAGAAGTGTTGGGTTTAAAGATTTTATTATAAACAGGATTAATCGTCTTTATCCCGCTTTACTGATATTTATTGTTTTTTATATTGTTTT
Organism: Kangiella sp.; assembly: GCF_048265365.1. NCBI lineage: Bacteria > Pseudomonadati > Pseudomonadota > Gammaproteobacteria > Kangiellales > Kangiellaceae > Kangiella > Kangiella sp. Next base: position 7,371 of record NZ_JBLXBT010000014.1, on the reverse strand, counting down.
AGGATATTTTTTCTTGCTGGATGATGAGTATAATATTCTACTTAAGTCATCTGTTGGAAGTTTACTACATATACAAAATATAATTGAAAGTAGTAGGGATGGGTATTTTGTAGGTGCAAGTGGTTTTCGCCCTTTCTTGAATGTTTGGTCTTTATCTGTTGAGTTTCAAGTTTATTTGATGCTTGGATTTATCTTGTTGTTGGTTCTGCCTAAAACAAAAATTAAAACAAAAATAAGAGTTCTTATATTATTTTTCTTTTTTTCTTTCTCTGGGTATTTTTTAGTTGGTTTTTTATATAAAATAGACCCTTTTTTCATATCGATACTTCGTTTTTGGGAGTTTTTAGCTGGTTCATTATTGTTTTATTTTATCGGTTCTGATTTTTCAAAGGAGATGCTTGAAAAAGTTAAGAAATATTATTTTTCTAAAGTTGTTATTATTATTGCTGCCATTATTGTTTTGATTTTTGGAGGTGATCTTAAAACTTTAGGGATGGTGTTAGTTGTTTTAATATGCGTTTTTTTTGTATTTACTGTTGATATTTCTGTGTTGCCTAAATGGATAAGTAAAATTTATTTTTATATAGGCTCAATAAGTTATTCTGTGTATTTGTTTCATTATCCTGCTCTTGAATTATTAGAAAGATTTGTCGGTAGTGCATCCATTTCTGAACGGATTTTTTTGATTCTCATTACCCTTATTGTTGCCCATTTTGTTGACCTGATTTACACACCGAGAATTTTAAATTTTACAAAATCTGGAAAGAAATTATATTTCTTATCTATAGTGTTGTTGGCTATAATAGTTACCACATTGCTTTCTTTGGATTCTTTAGATAGAAATATTAGGATTAGGAATGAATCGGTTGATTCAAACGGTTCTTTTGAAATTTCATATAATGATAATTGTAACTTTATTGCTGATTCAGAGTATGGTGATGAGCGATGCCGACTAGGCAGTGATTATAAATTTGGTGAAGAAGCAAGATTTATTATCTTGGGTGATAGTCTTTCAAATTCAATAACTACAATGTTTGAATCACTTGGTAAAGTAGACCGAAAATTTTCTAATTATATTCAAATTGGTAAGGGATATTGTCCGATAGTATTTGAATTTGGAGATGAAAGCTGCAAGAGTTTCAGATTAGATGTTATTGATTATTTAAAAATGCATAAAGGATTACCAATTTTAATTACAGCTCAATGGCCTCTTTATTTTAAGCAGTCTAATAATGACGAATCTGATGAGCGTGTAGCAGTATTAGTTGATTTTATTCAAACTTTAAAGCAGTTAGGCTACGAAGTTTATTTCTCTCAAAGCGTTCCATTAGGTGCTAGGCCTAGGAGCTGTCTTGCAAGATTGCCATGGTCTAGTTTAGGTGAATGTGACATACCGAATAATATTTTTATCGAAAGAGGGCATTTTGCTTACAGTAACCTTGAGGATATAGCAGAAAAGACTGGAGTCTTGGTCTTTGATCCAGCTCAATTTTTCTGTACTGATAAAAGATGTAAAGTTTACAAAGATGGTAAAATTTTCTATCTGGATGATTCTCATTTATCTGTAGATGGTGGCGAGTTTTTAGCAACTAAATCTAAAGGTTGGTGGGATGATAATTTCATTAAAGGTAAATAGTTTTTATCACTAGTGTTTTTTTTCTATTTTTGGTTATTTTATTTCGGTATGAATATGTCTTTATTTGAGAAAGAAAAACGAGCTAAAGTTAGTGTTTGTCTGGCTACCTATAATGGGGAGAAATATATACTTTCTCAAATAGAAAGTGTTCTTGATCAATTGTCAGTAGATGATGAGTTGATTGTTTCGGATGATAATTCATCTGATTCTACACTTGATATTATTCGAGCTATTAATGATCCGCGTATACATGTATATAGTTCATTAGCTGGTGGCGTTGTTTCTAATTTTGAGAATGCACTCAATAAATTAAACGGTGATGTTGTCGTCTTATGTGACCAAGATGATATTTGGTTGCCAGGCCGTTTAGATTTAGCATTGGATGGGCTTAAATCTAGTGATTTAGTAATGGTTAACTATCAGATGGTAGATTCAGAATTGAATTATATTCAAGGTAGGTTGCCAATAGCTAGCCTTAGCTTTATTAAAACCTTTTATAGAAATGGTTATCTTGGTTGTTGTATGGCTTTTAGGGCCTCCATTTTACCTGCTATTCTTCCCTTTCCAAAGAACGTTGCAATGCATGATTGGTGGATAGCGCTAATATGTCTCGCTAAATTTAGGGTCGCTATTTGTAATAAAGTTGGTGTTCTTTATAGGAGGCATAGCTCTAACGCTTCGGTTACCGGAGGGGTATCTGAATCAACGTTTTTTAATAAAATTTTTATTCGCATAAGTATGTTTTTAGCTTTAGTTCGGAGACTAATGAAATTATGATTACGTCTGTCCATAGAATGATATTCTGCCAGTATTGCACTTTAAAATTTATAAAAAAAGGTGCTTATTTATGAAAGATGTTCCTAAGGTAGTTGTATTAATGGCTGCTTATAATGGAATGGAATGGATTCAAGAGCAGGTGAATAGCATTTTTTCTCAGAAAAATGTTGATATTACTTTGATCATAAGTGTTGATATATCTAATGATGGGACTGATTTATGGGTTAAAAACCTATCAGAGATCTCAAAAAATGTTGTCTTCCTTCCATATGGTGAGCACTTTGGTGGCGCTGGTGCAAATTTTTACCGTCTTATTAGAGATGTCGACTTCTCTGATTTTGATTGTGTTGCTTTCTCTGATCAGGATGATATTTGGTTGGATAGAAAACTAGAAAGAGCGTGTTCTTTAATAGCTTCCAAAGTTTGTGATGTTTATTCTTCTGATGTTATTGCTTTCTGGCCCGACGGGAAACAGCAATTAATCAAAAAATCTTATGCACAAAAAAAATATGATTATTTTTTTGAAGCAGCTGGGCCAGGATGTACTTACGTTTTTAATTTGCATTCAGCCATTGCTTTACAAAAATTTGTTCAAAATACATCAGATTTAGTTGATCGTATTAGTTTACATGATTGGCTTGCCTATGCTTTTTGTCGGCAAAATGGTTTTATTTGGCATATTGATGACCACCCCCTGATGCTCTATAGACAGCATAGCAGCAATCAAGTTGGTATTAATAATGGAATTAAGGCATATATAAAAAGATTAAAGCTTATTAAACAACATTGGTATAAAAATCAGGTTATAAATATTTCTGAATTAGTTGCACCGTCAGTCCCATTAGAGATAAAAAGTTATTTTTTTAGGATCTCTAATTCTTTATCTTTTCGTAGGCGCTTAAGGGATAGAGTTATACTTATTTTTATGTTTATTTTAGGGATATATTAATGTATACGAAAGTACTTTTATCTGGATCGACAGGATTTGTAGGCTCTTCTTTGGTAAAAGCACTTTTAATGAAAGGTGATATGACAGTTATAAGTGTTGTTCGTAAGTCGTCTTTATGCGATAACGGTATTGTTTTTGAGATTGGCGAAATTAATGATTCAACAGATTATTCGTTAGCCTTACGTGAAATAGATATTGTGATTCACTGCGCAGCTCGTGTCCATATTATGAAAGATGTCTCTATTGATCCTCTGTCAGAATTCCGTGCTGTCAACACTCAGGGTACATTAAATCTTGCTCGTCAAGCTTTTTGCGCTGGTGTCAAACGCTTCATTTTTTTAAGCTCTATTAAGGTTAATGGAGAATCAACATCGAATCGTGCTCCTTTTAGTGCTTTTGATGATCGCTTGCCTGAAGACCCTTATAGTCTGTCTAAGTCCGAAGCGGAAGAGCAGCTTTTGGCTTTAGGCAAAGAAACAGGTATGGAGATTGTTATTATTCGTCCACCTTTAGTTTATGGTGAAGGTGTTAAAGCGAATTTTGCTTCGCTCATGAAGCTGGTTGCTAAAGGCTTTCCATTGCCTTTTCGAGCAATTAACCAAAATAAGCGTAGCTTAGTGTCGGTTTATAATCTATTAGATCTCATCAAGGTTTGTATAGATCATCCTAAAGCTGCGAATCAAGTGTTCTTGGCATCTGATGATAATGATTTATCCACGTCTCAAATAGTTGCTTTAATGGCGAAGGCGCAAGGTAAAGCAAATCTGTCGCTTCCTGTGCCTGTGTGGTGTTTTACATTGGTGGGTAAACTGTTTAAAAAAGAGGCCGTGGTGGATCGTTTGGTTGGGTCTTTGCAACTGGATATTGAGCATACGAAAAATACGTTGGATTGGGTGCCGCCTTATTCTGTTGAGCATGGTTTTGCCTTGGCAGCGAAGAAAAAAGATTAAAAATTGGATTGAATGAAATGATTCGGTTATTGGATTTGGTGTTTTCTCTGTTGGGCTTGGTCTGTGGCTCGCCGGTTTTGTTGGTGATTTATCTGATTGGCTTATTTGACACGGGTTCGCCTCTTTTTCGTCAAGAGCGCGTAGGGCGTAATAAAAAGCCCTTTGTATTGGTTAAGTTTCGTACCATGTCTGTTGACACTGCTTCTGTGGCGAGCCATTTGGCGTCTACGGCTTCCATTACTAAGCTAGGTGGCTTTTTACGCCGTACTAAATTAGATGAGCTTCCACAGCTTTGGAATGTGCTAAAAGGCGAAATGAGTTTAGTGGGCCCGCGTCCTGGTTTGTTTAATCAAACGGAATTGACTCAAGCGCGTGATGCCAAAGGGGTGTTTGCTGTGCGACCTGGTATTACTGGACTTGCACAGATTTCGGATATTGATATGTCGACACCTTTGTTGTTGGCGGAAACCGATGCCAAGATGATTCAATATATGTCTTTAAAGAATTATTTTTTTTATATCATCAAGACGGTAACGGGTAGTGGGTCTGGTGATAGAGTTAAGAGATAGTGATAATTTTCGCAAACCTTATAAGCATATTTTTTGTCTAAATTGAGATGTTTTTTTTTTGAAATTGACTTTTATTGTGAATGGTTCATACGGGTAGAATGAGATGCTAAAAAAATTAGACTTTATTTGGTCTCTACCTCGCTTTTATAAACGATTGATTAGCTTAGCTGTTGATGCGTCGTTTGTTTTTTTTGCATTTTTTTGTGCCTATTGGGCACGTTTAGGTGAGTTTAGTGCTTTTAAAAATAATTCAGTTTGGTATGTTTTAATTGGAACTATAGTTATTACACTACTAGCTTATATAAAACTTGGTTTGTATCGGGCGATTCTTCGTTATTTAACCTTCCATGCTTTTAGTGCAATTTTATTTGGCGCTGCACTATCCGCTTTAAGTATTGCTATTTTCGCATATTTTTTTAATGCTTTTGTTCCTCGTACTGTACCGATTATTTATTTTCCCTTTCTTGTTATGTTGTGTGGCGGAGCTCGTTTGCTGATTCGAGGTCTATTAATTCATATTCCATCTAAAAAATCTGAATCTGAATCAGTTTTGGTATTTGGTGCTGGCTCTACAGGCCGACAGCTGGCATTGGCGTTACGTCAAGCATCGAGTTATCGAGTAAAGTGCTTTGTAGATTATGACCCTTCCTTGTTCAATACTATTATTCAAGGTGTGCCTGTCTATAATGCTGACAAAGTCGGTGAGTTAATTAAAAAATATGACATTGAAAAGGTGTTGCTGGCTATTCCAAAAGCGAGTCGCTCTGAACGTAAGCAAGTAATCGAGCAGCTTATGCCTTACCCAGTAGAAGTGCTTACCGTGCCAGATTTTAATGACATAGTCACAGGTAAGGCTAAAGTTAGCGAACTACAAGACGTCGCTGTCGATGATTTGCTAGGTCGGGACGTGGTAGAGCCTGTTGCTTCGTTAATGCAGGCAAATATCTTTGGTAAAGTGGTCATGGTTACGGGGGCTGGTGGGTCGATAGGTTCCGAATTGTGTCGTCAGATTTTGGCGCAGCAGCCAAGTATATTGATTGTATTTGATGTGTCTGAATATGCTGTGTATCAGATCGATAAAGAGCTAAATGAGATTCTGATGCAAGAGTTTTTTAACGTGAAAATAGTTCCTTTGATTGGCTCAGTACAATGTATTAATCGATTGACATCGACGATGAAGGCATTTGGCGTAAATACTGTTTATCATGCTGCAGCTTATAAGCATGTGCCACTGGTTGAGCACAATGTAGTGGAAGGAGTGCTAAATAATGCTTTTGGAACCTATTATTCAGCTAAAGCAGCTATTGAAAGTTGTGTGGAGTCCTTTGTATTAATCTCTACTGATAAAGCTGTTCGACCAACGAATGTTATGGGCGCAACAAAACGCATGGCGGAGCTAGGCTTACAAGCCTTGGCTGAAGCTGAAGCAATTAAAGCAGCTAAACAAGAAAAATTCACGCGTTTTTGTATGGTGCGTTTTGGTAATGTACTCGGCTCTTCTGGATCGGTTATTCCTGTCTTTAAAAAGCAAATTCTTGAAAATCAGCCAGTTACGGTTACACATCCAGATATTATCCGTTACTTCATGACCATCCCGGAAGCTGCACAATTGGTTATTCAAGCAGGTGCTATGGGCAAGGGTGGAGATGTGTTCGTGTTAGATATGGGGGAGCCTGTTAAGATTGTCGATTTAGCAAAAAACCTAATTCGCTTGTCTGGCTTGGAAGTGAAGACCGATGCTAATCCAAATGGTGATATTGAAATTCAGTTTACGGGGCTGCGCCCCGGGGAAAAGCTTTTTGAAGAGTTACTGATTGGGGATAACGTTCAAGATACTCAGCATGAACGGATTATGACAGCTAATGAGCGGTTTTTATCATTGTGCGATTTTGAGTTAACCATGGAGCAATTGGAAAAAGCTTGTCACGATTTTGATCAAGAAAAAATACGTGAGATATTGATTACTGCGCCAACTGATTTTCAGCCTACTGACGGAATTGGTGATTTGGTGTGGAATGCGTAAAAAGCATTGGATCAGAAAAGTGAAGACTCCACTGTTGTGCGATTGAAACAACAGGTTTTATAAATCGAATTAGGTTTGTGCTTTGACTAAGGAATATACGATTAAGTCCATGCCATGAGACAATCGCGTTTTAAGTCTTCGAGTCTCAATCATGTCACTCCAACTCGTCTTTGCCGACAGCGAATTTAACAATAAACGTAAGCGTGCGGCAAACCACACATTTTAATCTTTCCCAAACCCCTTAAAGTCTGTTGTCTTTTAAATAGGAGCAACAGACTCATGTTTACTGCATCTTCCCAGCTTAACGTTACACTGATTTGTGGGCCTACCGACATGCGTAAAGCCATTGATGGGCTTTGCAATATCGTCGCCTACGATCTTGAAAAAGAACCTTGTAGTGAGAACATTTTTGTCTTCTGTGGTCGAGCACGTGACAAGATCAAAATATTGCAGTGGTCTAATAATGG
>NZ_JBLXBT010000013.1:0-15820 GCF_048265365.1 Kangiella sp. | reverse complement strand
AGCCGAAACCGGTTTCAGCGTGGGTCGGCGTGATGCCGAAGGTCACCAGTCGTCCTGCGTTGGCATGGATCGTTGCTGATGCGACTGCCGCCTGGAATGCTTGTTCATCCGGGATGTGGTGATCGGCAGCCAGGATCAACAGCACCGGGTCGCCACCATCCCTGGTCGCCTCAAGCGCAGCCAGGGCAATGGCCGGCGCGGTGTTGCGGGCCAGCGGTTCAAGAATGATCCGACTGCTCTGTCGCTTGGCCAAGCGCAGCTGCTCGGCCACCACGAAGCGATGCCGCTCGTTGCTCACCACCAGCGGATCACCATGCTCCAGCCCGTCCAACCGTGCGATCGTCCGCTGGAACATGGTTCCCTGAGCTTGGCCGTCCAGCTCAAGAAACTGCTTGGGGAAAGCCTGCCGCGAAAGCGGCCAAAGGCGCGAGCCACTACCGCCGGCGAGGATTACGGGCGTAAACATGGAGTACTCCGAAGTTGGGCCAAGCCAAACCACGCATTATCCGAACCACTGCGGCCTGATGCAAATCGCCTAGGCAGTGCCGCTTTCGGTCTTCATTACCGAGCACGGCCCGAAGAACTGACATGCGATTCGCCCCGCCGAGGCATAGGCCAAGGCGACGGCACGCCCATCCACGAACATATTCCAGTCATACATACAGGGCCTTGCGATTGCAGACATTGTAGAATTGCCCACCACCGTGCAACCCAGAGCCACCCTATGCTTCAAGTGGAAAACGTTTTTAAAGAGTTCAAGCTCTACAATCGCCCATGGCATCGCCTTAAGGAGATCGTCCTGAGGCGCAGCTTCCACCGCCGCCATCTTGCATTGAACGATATATCCTTCACCGTGGCGAGCGGCGAAACCGTAGGCATTCTTGGCCGCAACGGTGCCGGTAAATCCACATTATTGAAAATGCTCAACGGGGTGCTTTTGCCCGATGCGGGACGCATCGGCATCACCGGCCGAGTCACCGGCTTGCTGGAGCTGGGTACCGGTTTCGACCCCAACCTCACGGGCGCGCAGAACATCATTGGCAACGGCCTGCTGCTGGGCATGACTCGCCAGCAGATCGAGGAGCGTAGGGAAGCGATTATCGGGTTTTCGGAACTGGGGCAGTTTATTAACGAACCCATTCGCACCTATTCGTCGGGAATGACGATGCGCCTCGCGTTCGCCATTGCTATCCATGCGGACCCTGACATCTTTCTTATAGATGAAGCCCTTTCGGTCGGCGACGGACATTTCCAACAAAAGTGCATGAGGCGGATCAAGGAGTTCAGGGCAAAAGGGGGCTCGATCGTTTTCGTCTCGCATGACCTGAATGCCGTGAAGATGATCTGTGATCGCGCAGTTGTACTCAGCGAGGGCCGCGTGGTTGCAGATACGAACCCCGAGGACGCGGTGAACATATACAACCAGCTCCTGGCTGGCGATGACGAAGAAAACGCCCTACCGGAGCGTCCTGAAGTCGCAGGCTATGGAAACCGTGACGCAATCATAGAACTTGTCGAGTTCTCAGGGGTGAACTCGCACAGCGTGATTCTTGCCAGCGGCGACACCGCCAACCTGGATGTCACAATCAGCGCGTCCCGAGAGTTGACGGATGTTTCGCTCGGCCTGATGATCCGCGACCGATTCGGTCAGGATATCTTTGGCACCAACAGCCACTACCTCAATATGCCGATTAGCCTCATGGCGGGGGAACGCAAGCAGTTGCGCTACCGTTTCCCCATGCGCCTTGCGCCCGGCAAATACACTATCACTGTCGCCCTCCATGAGGGCGCCGATCACACAGGCACGTGCTATCACTGGCGCGATAACGCCGTTGGCTTTGAGGTTGCGGGCATTCACGGGACATTTTTTGGTGGTGTATGCGATCTTTCACCCACTCTCGAGAACATCCAACAACCCGCCTGCGGCAATTGATGGAAATATAGATGCTCATCCCTAATAACCCAGACATCGATTTCGTTGAGCTCAACCGACGCATCGAATCCGAAGTGCAGCGTTATCAGCAAGACAGCAATCGCCGCCCCCTTCCCCCGTTCAACCCTGCACCACCCCATGTCCATGACCAGCCATACGCGTGGTCAGCGCTGATTCAACTCGATGACGAAGCCCTGGTAAAAGCGGCCTTCCCATCTCTAGTGGGGCGCAAAGCCAAGGCCTCTGAGGCAGCAGAATGGCTGGCCCAGCTGCGCTCGGGTACGGACCGGTTCGAGTTTCTCGCCACGCTACGTTATTCAGTGGAAGGCAAACGACAGAGCGTACCCGTACAGGGCCTCCGGCGGGCGCGGATAAGAAGCGCGCTGCGCCGCACTCCCGTTCTCGGCAAGTTGCTGGCCAACGCTTATGGCTGGATAAAAACCGATGCACGCCATCGCTACTACATGGCCCGTTTCGACCTGCATTCACGGCAGCTCGAACAACAGAGCAAAGCACTGTCAACCAGCGAAGCTGCACTGCTCAAGACTCTCGAAACCCAGCAGACCTCACTAATCGAACTACAGACGACAATAATTGAACTACAAGGCATGCTGGCGGAACAGCACTCGCTGCTAGGGCAGCATTACTTGGCTCAACAAGAGATGCGAAGTCGCCTCAGCCATCTGGAGCGCAACAGCACCCGACCAGCAGGCGCTAATCAAGGAGTTGCCAGCCTCCCCAACGCTGCAGGCAGCTCCGTTCCGGATAGCTTCTACCTAGCCTTCGAGAATCGTTTCCGCGGTGATGCCGAGACGATCCGCTCGCGGCTGGCCTATTACCTACCCATCATCAGCGATATCGCCCCACTTGTTGAGCGTTTACCGCTCGTGGATATTGGATGCGGTCGCGGCGAGTGGTTGAAGATGCTACCGGATGCCACCCAACGGATCGGCATCGACCTCAACAGCATGAACGTACAAGCCTGCCATGAGCAGGGGCTTGAGGCGGTGCTCGCCGATGGTCTCGTCTGGCTGAGCCAGCAGCCGGACGAGACCATCGCCGCAGTCACGGCATTCCATGTCATCGAACACTTGAGCTTCGAGCAGCTCAACACCCTGCTCGACGAATGCATGCGTGTACTGGCCCCCGGCGGCATGGTCATTTTCGAGACCCCCAACCCCGAAAATTTGGTGTCGGCAGCTACGCACTTCCATACAGACCCAACCCATCTTCATCCACTTCCGCCCGCTTTTTCCGAGTTCATGCTGGTGTATAAAGGGTTTACCGCAGTTCAAGTTCACCGCCTCAACCCTATCCCCAGCGAATACGCCTTGGTCGAGGACAGCGAAATCGCCCGGCGCTGCAACGCTCTGTTCTATGGCGCCCAGGACTATGCCGTTACTGCACAGAAGAGCGTTGCATGAGCATCCAGCGCATCGATCAATTTGCAGCCTCGGTCGCAGTGGGAGATGGCGTAACCAATAGCCTGTTATTCACACGTGAACTCTTACATGAGCTGGGCTACGCGTCGGAAATATTCAGCTACTGCATTCCCGAGGCTCTCACGGGGAATATTCGCCCCGCACGTACATTCAAAGGCAGCAAGGACACATTACTGCTCTATCACCACTCCATGGGCCACGACTATGGTGACTGGCTATTATCGCTGGCGTGCCCCAAGGCACTTGTCTACCACAACATCACTCCAGCGGATTTTTTCCCAGCTGAAAGCGGGTTACGGCGCTACGCATTGCTGGGGCGTCAACAGCTGATCGATTGGCGCGACGAATTCATCGGCGCCATTGCCGACTCCCCGCTCAACCGGAGCGAACTGGAATCAGCCCACTATGCGGACGCTCGGACCCTGCCCCTGCTGGTTGACAGCCACCGGCTCGAAGGCCAAGGCAAAATGCCGGCCTTTATTCAGGAAAATAGCGCTGCAGCTTATTATCTGTGCGTCGGTCGGCTAGCAGAAAACAAGCAGCAACACCTGCTAATCGAAGCGTTCCACCACCTGCTCCAACTTCAGGGTAGCGACTCGCTGAAACAGGCGCGGCTGTTACTGGTCGGTGGCACGACCAGCGAGGATTATGCACGAGGCCTCATGCACCACATCAACCAACTGGGGCTCCAGGGTCAGGTACTGCTGCCGGGCAAGTGCAGCGACGCAGAATTGCGCTGGCTGTACCGGAACGCGCACCAATACTGGTGCGCCAGTGCGCATGAAGGTTTCTGCATGCCATTGCTCGAAGCACAGCATGCCGGCTTGCCAATCATTGCCTGTGCACAATCGAACGTACCGGAAACACTCGGCGAAGGCGGTCTGCTCCTGGCTGACGATGCCCCTCTGACAATCGCACTGACGGCGCAATTGTTGGACGAGACCGACGGTTTGCGTGGTCGCGTCGTTGCCGCAGGCAAGCGCAATCTCGAGCGGTTCGACCGGCAACTGCTCAAACAACAGCTGGCCACATGGATCGAGCTCATCCTCGCTTCGGCTCGGAAGGAGTACTCGTGACACCCCGCATCCTAATGACAGGGGCCGGCGGCTTCGTCGGTACTACTCTGGTTCCGATGTTGCTACGTGACGGCTACCATGTCACGGCGCTTAGCAACCGACCGCAGACGGGGCTCGGGCCAGCGAACGAATACCTCAGGTGCGACATGCATGACGCAGCGGCCGTGGCCGCTGCGGTCAAACAGACACAGCCAACCCATATTGTTCATCTGGCTGCCGTCTCGCATGTTCCAACCAGCTTCGCAGACCCACTGCTAACCTGGCGAACGAACGTCATGGCCAGCATGCACCTGCTCGAAGCTGTACGACTGCACGCGCCACATGCCTTCGTTCTGTTCACCAGCTCATCCGAGGTCTATGGTGCCAGCTTCAAACAAGGAGTGGCACTTGACGAGCAGAGCCCCTGCAAGCCGATGAATCCATACTCGGCCAGTAAGCTCGCCGCCGAATCTGCCTTCGTCGAATACTTTCGGCAGGGCATGAATGGCGTCATCGCCCGTCCCTTCAACCATATTGGCGCACAACAATCAGCCGAGTTCGTCACCGCTTCCTTCGCCAGGCAGATCGCCCAGATAGAAGCTGGCAAGCAGCCGCCAATTCTGAGCGTTGGCAACATCGAGGCCAGCCGCGACTTCCTTGACGTACGGGATGTATGCGAGGCGTATGTCCACCTGCTCGCGCTCCCTACTGACCGCGAGTATCCGCGGCTTTTCAACATCGCATCGGGCATACCTCGCCAGATTCGGGCCATGCTGGACGTGCTGCTGAGCATGACCGACTTGCGTATTCTGGTTGAGCTTGACCCGCAACGCTTGCGCCCCTCCGACATCCCCGTCGCAATTGGCAATAGCGAGCTATTACGCAAGGTTACCGGCTGGCAACCAAATGTCCCTGTCGAACAGACCCTGGGCGAATTGATGAATTTCTGGCGTCGAAAGATGGAAAACGAATGAGCGAGGCAAGCAACCCGGAACACGCACGCGCGATAACGAACGTCGGCTTCAGCTGTACGGTCTGGTCGATGGGCGAGCGAGCCGGCCACCTGGATGGCATCGGGGTCTATACTCAGGCGCTCTGGCATGCAATGCAGAGCCTCACGGCCAGCCAACCGCAAAAATGGTGCTTCAAGCCCTACGCCTTCGGTCGCAATCAGCTGCGCCTGGATTGCGGCGTACCGCAAGTGCTTGCAAAGCGCTTTTCCGTCTCCTGCGTGCTGTCGGCAACCCTGCACAAGCCTCTTGCAAATTCCGCCGGGCTGCGGCGCGAACTCGACGTGCTGCATGCAACGGACCACCATATTCCTCGCATCAAGGGCGTCCCGGTTATCGCGACCGTCATGGACCTGATACCCCTGCTTCATCCCGAGTGGATTCGCCAGGACCTGCCGCGCCTGAAGAACTGGCTGTTCACCAGCAGCATTCGGTCCGCGGATCACATCATCACCATTTCCGAACACAGCAAGCAGGACCTGATCAGGCACTTGGGCATCGCCCCCGAACAAGTCAGCGTCACCCCGCTGGGTGTGGAGCCCTGCTATTTCGAGCGCATCGATCCACAGCAGATCGATGCGACCCTGCACGCGCACAATCTGCAGCCAGGCTTTTTTCTATTCGTCGGCACATTGCAGCCACGCAAGAACCTGCGGGGCATCCTGGCAGCGTTCAACCAGCTGCCGCAGGAGATTCGCCGACAACACAAGCTGGTAGTCGTGGGCCGCGACGGCTGGGGCAACGAAGACCTGCTACCGGAACTGCGCGCACTGGAAGCGCGAGGCGAGGGCTATTGGCTCGACTATCTGCCCAGGCAACAGGTAATGGCACTTCTTCAGAGCGCAGCCGCACTGGTGTTTCCATCGCTTTATGAAGGCTTTGGATTGCCGGTTATCGAAGCATTCGCCGCGCGCTGCCCAGTGATTACATCCAATATGACCTCCCTACCTGAGGTGGCAGGCGAAGCCGCTTGGCTGATCAACCCAACTGACAGCGCCGAGATTGCCACAGCCATGCTCAACGTACTGGAGAACCAGACCTTGCGCGCGGCACGCATCGAGGCAGGCTTGAACAGGGCAAAAACCTTCACTTGGGAAGCCTGCGCGGCCCGCACGCTGGATGTGTACGAGAAGGTGCTGCGCCAGCACTGACAACAAACAGAAAGCCACCGCTGCGCCCCTGGCAGCATGTGAGCCGGCGCGGCAATTGAGCGCTCTATGCCAGGGATCCGTTGTGCGCTCAGGGTAACCTCAGAGAAAGTCGCGAATGTCCCGCTCCAGCCGGCGTCCGACCCAGATCGCGCCTACCAGCATACCGGCAGCAATCAGCGTAAGCAGGCCCAACGCAATCAGATTGGGCGGCTCGGTGCCCAGCAAGGCACTGCGATAAGCACTGGCAAAGTGATAGAACGGATTTAGCTGTAATAGCGTCTGCACGCTGTCCGGCAGAATCCCAGGCACGTAAACGATGGGCGTCAACCAGAACCAGAGCTGCATGACCACCCCGACCATTTCCTTGATGTCCCGCAGGAACACCGACAAGATCGCGCAAACCAGGCCCATCGAAAACGCCAGCAACTGCATGCACAGAAACGTCGGAATCCACCACAGCAGGCGCAGGGAAAAATCAAAGCCGATCGCCAGCAGAAAAACCATGAAGAAGCTGGTTGAGATCAGGTAGAGCACCGTCTCGCTGAGAACCACGTAGACCGGCAGGGACCAGAGAGAAAGGCGAACCTTGCCGATCAAATGCGCCTTTTCGTGGAAGACCTGAGTGATTCGTGTAAGCGTCGCAGCAAAGCAATTCCAGGCAAGCAGGCCGCTGACAAGATAGAGGCTATAGCCGTAAGGTCCAAGGTCCTGCCCCATGCCCCCGATGCGCATCCCCATGATGCGCGAGAAGACCAAAGTGAAGATCAGGATATTGATCAGCGGGAGGATAAACGTCCAAGCAGCCCCCAGCACGGACGCCGAATGGCGGTCTACCAGATCCTGGCGGGTAAAGTTATATATGAGATTCCAGTTCATATGAACGCCGGCTAAAAATCAGGCGGGAAGAATACTCACAAAGCCGCGATAAAAGAACCGGGTTATGGTCTGTTTGGATAACCGTCAGCCTTCAGAGAGGCAAACGTACAAGAAAGGAAGCCCGCTAGCACCACGTAATCGACTAGGCATCTCGGCTCACTGAGTGATCTCTGGTAACCATCATTAAATGCTTGTAGGGCTGTGCCTTGGCAAGCCCATCTCCTTGTCTGATTCGTCCGTTGCGTTCCCCTAGCCTGCGCTGGTTTTCTTCTACCACAAAAAACCCCGCCTCCTTGAGAGAAGCGGGGTCTATTTACAACGGCACTGCTTCAGATAGTTGAGACTAAATAACCATCCCTTCCTCTGCACCAGCGAGCCGGGGCTCGCCGGTATATCTCACTACGAGGCGATTAAGCTACGTAAGAGATAACGCCATTGGAGAAGCTCAGGTCTTCTGCGTTGACGCCCAGCAGAGTAATAACAGCAACATTATCAGTTGCGTTAACGGCGAGGTTTGCCGCAGCTGTCGAGCTTCCGAATTCAGCAGTTTCGACAACAACGTTTACGTCAGTACCGTTCTGGATGAAGAAAATCTCCTTCGCACTGTTGTTGCCGCCTACCAGAGCGCCAGTATCGCTCAGCTCGGTTACCGAGCTAAGGGTATAACCCTGACCGATATACAGCGCGTCGCCAGCATTGAATGCGGCATCCGTAACATTGATATCCAGAGTCTGGTCAAGGTCGCCAGCTGCAAAGTAGAACACATCGGCGCCAGAGGTACCGGTGAAGCCAGCGGCGTATACTTCCGCAGCCGAGTTATTAAGGGCGGTGTTAGCGTTGCTAACTGCCTGCTCCAGAGAGTCATGGCTGGAAACAATAGCATCGGCAGCGTTAACCAGCGCGTCGGCAGCCTGAGCGTCTTTCAACAGCTCTTGCGCAGCAACACTAGCGTCGAAAGCGTCCAGGTAGTCATCAGCTGCTGTACCGCTCAGATCATCAACAGCTTGAGCAGTTGTTTGAACTTTGGCGTCTGCAGCAGCCTTGGCGTTAGCTTGAGCGGCCAGGGTAGAAACAGCCGAGAAACCTTCGATGCCTGCAAAAGCAGTGTTAACAGCACTAACTACGCTGGCGCTGGTCGCCGTATCGGCAAGCAGAGCAAACAAGTCGTCAGCAGTAACCGGGGCAGTCAGCTTGGCTGCGGTGATTGCATTAGACCAAGCGGCGCCGGAATTCTGAGCAGTAGCTTCCAGCTGAGCAGTACGCAGATCAACATCGGCTTGCGCTGGAGCTGTCAGGGCTGCGTCAGCAGCAATAGCCGCCTCGAAAGCACGAACAGCAGCGACCGCGCCATTGGTGCCATTGACCAATGTAGTACGCGCAGCAGCCAGATCAGCGGCAGCCTCGGTAGCCTGGGTTGACAGAACGCCGGTCGACAGACCACTTACGGCGTCACGCACATCTTCAGCGTTAGCAAGAGCAGCCTCAGCCTCGGTGTAGGAAACCTCGTCGTCAGAGTCGGCATCCAGGTCAGCCAAAGTAGCGCCATAACCACCAGCAGTGTTGAGAGCTGCAACGTCATCATTGATAGCGATCAGCGCGTCGGTATTTTCTTCGTTTTCGAAGTCAGCCAGCGACTTGGCAGCAACAGCCGCTGCTTCGATCAGACCAATAGCGGCCGGAACAGCGACGCTTGGCAGATCAGTCAGGCCGGCAATGGCGTCGGAGACGGATGCAGTGGTACCGTCAACGCCTACCAGAATGGCCGCAGCATCTTCAGTCGAGAAGTTATCGCCAGCAGCAGAAGTGTAGATGCTAGCAACGAGCACCTTATTGGTGACGACCTGAGCGTCTGCAGCCGAAGCGCCATTCAGGAACGCTACAACCAGCTGATCGGCGTTTACGGCAGCGCCTTCGCCAGTGCTCCAATAGGCCAGACCAGTAGCGTCAGGAGCACGGCCGAACAGGTTGTTGTAAATCTCAATGATTGTCTCGTCGCGAGTCAGACCACCATAGATCTCTTCGTATTCAGGCTGCTCATTGACGAAGTTGGCACGCAGATTTTCCAGAGTCATCAGTGCCGGCTCGGCGTTCAACTCGGCCATCCAGTAGTCGAGGCCAGTCTGGTCCGCTGCGCGTCCCAGATAAGCCACATAAAGCTCTTGTACTTGTGCAGAAGTAACAGCCATTACTTTTCATCTCCAATATGAGTCGAATCGACGCACAGGCTCCGTCTGGAAAAGGGCCCGTCGGCCCTGCCTGCTCGCCATGCCCCCACCGGGGCATGGCCCCCTTGATGGGAATCAGCTTAAGCTGACCGGTGCAGATTACAGACTAGGAATGCTTTTTCAAGCCCGCCAGTCATATAACTGCGGTTTACCGGGCCATCATACAGACTCGGCTCCTGCCCGAACAATAGAAAGTGTCAGCCTTTTGTCGCATCGACTGCACAGTTATGCATTTTTTATATCGCCGTTTCGCTGGACATGGACTGACGCATGGAGCTCGCAAAATATAGTTAACGCGCGCGCTCCTATAACGGAAATCGATTAACACAGTCCGGGAGCTTTGGATGACCTACGCCACTTTTTGCGAACGGCACACGTAGCGCATGGCCACAGGCCACAGCAAAGCACAAACCTTTCCGGGAAGCTGAGCAACGCATTAGCGCGATCGGCATTCACATCGCAGCTGTAAGCATCAGCTATCGAATCTCTACTGACGCAGCGCCACCGTCAAATTGCGCAATCGAGCCGAGACTGCCGACCATGCATGGGTGCGCAGCCACTGGTCTTGCCTACCTTGCGGTAGATTACCCAGACAACGGCTTAACCCGTCGGCCAGCGCCTTACTCGATGTCCCAGGGAGAAACGTCACCGCTTCGGCGACATCCTCAAAAATATCCAACGGCGTGCAGAGCACCGGCCTGCCGGTACTGAGCCCCCAGCGGACCGCTGCGCTGGAAGATTCCTGGGTGTGCTGATAAGGGAAAACGATGCAATCGGCGAGTCCCAGCCAGGCGAGCGATTCGGCA
The DNA here is from genome assembly GCF_048265365.1 of Kangiella sp. NCBI lineage: Bacteria > Pseudomonadati > Pseudomonadota > Gammaproteobacteria > Kangiellales > Kangiellaceae > Kangiella > Kangiella sp. The sequence continues at coordinate 5,322 of NZ_JBLXBT010000013.1, read as the reverse complement.
TCTTGCAGATAATCACTGACCAGCGTGACGCGCCCGGCCAGGTCTGCGTTTTGTATCCTTGCACGGCAGCTGGCAAGCAATTCTGCCGAGGCCGGCACGGGGTACTCGGCATTGACCAACAGCAGGTGCAGTGAGGGGTCGGCCTTGGCCAGCAGTGCGAAGGCCTCGATCAGCTCTGGCACGCCCTTGTGCGGGAGCAGGAATCCATAGCTGGCGATGACGGTTTTGCCTGCAAGGCCCGCCGCCTGCTGCTCCAGCCCTGGCGCCGGCGGCTGGGTATCGATGACACCGTGGGGGAAGAGCAGGAGGTTGTCCGGCAACCCGAAATCCAGCAAGCGATTGAGGTCAGCGACGCTGTGCACCAGCAGACGCTCGCACCCGGCCAGCGAGCCGCGTAGGTCACGCAGGCTTTTCAGCACCTTGCCATGCTGGACATCGGCTGTGGAGTGGAATGTCACCAGCGTACGGATGCCGCGCCCATGAGCCCAATCCAGCAGCTCTGCGAACGCCGACAACGAAAAGAACGAGAAATTGAACTGGAGCAGCAAGACATCGACACCGGAGCGCTCTATCGCCGTGCGCAAACGTTGCAGATCATCACGATCGCCAGCTGTCCAGCAACGCTCGACATGCGCCTCATCGGCGCCGAAGCGTTGCGCGTCGTCGTTGGCGAACACATGACATTCGCTGCCGAATGCCGGCTCGATGAGCTTGCGGCTATAGGTCGCAATGCCGCACGCACTGTTCCATGAGCTGACGCAGCCAAGCCGTGGCGCCGGCTTGAGCAAGGATTGCGCAGCAGCGGCAGCGATGGCCTGCTCGGTCGCCGCGGCGACCCGCCCCCAGCAGAACTGCTCGCGTATCAGTGTCTCGGCCGCCTCGATGCGTGCGGCTGTCATGTCCTGCAGCCTGCCATCTTTCCAGGCGCCGTAAAACTCCGTGAGCAGGCGGGCCAGGTGCTCCGCATCAGGTTCGAACCATACCGATGGGCCTGCTTGCAGATGGGTGCGGGCCCGTGCGTATCGGTAGTCAATGAGCCACGACGTCTGCGGCGTACAGAAATCCCGCTGGCCGCCCTGCCCCGTCGTGATGACCGGGCAGCGATGGAGCATGGCTTCGGCCATCGGCAGGCCGAAGCCCTCGCCGCGGGACGGCGCCACCAGCACGTCGGCCAATTGATAGAGCGCGCGGATCGCTGCGTCGGAGAGGTCGGCGTTGATCAGCTCGACGGCCGGCGCTTCCGGGTTCGCCGCTCGCCAGTTCGCCAGTTCCTGGGCAATGTCATGGTGCGGGTTGGGGAAGGTCTTGATGATCAGCACCACCGCGTCTTTTGCCGTGAAGGCCGATGCGTAGGCACGCAGCAAGACGTCGATGCCCTTGCGCGGGAAGCAGGACGAGATGTGCAGCAGTCTCAACCTCGCGGAACTGACCTGCGGCAACGCGGGTAGCAGGCTGGCATCAGGCTCTACCCGGACAATGTGATCGGCCCCCAGTCCGACCGTTGCCAATGGAGCGGTAACGCCATTGTCGCGCAAGGTTCTGGTAACCCAGCTGGACATGCTGGTGACCAGATGCAGCTGGTGATTGAAGTCGTGGCAGTAGCTTTCCGGCAGGCAGGACTCTTCCCATCCGTAACAGGACAGCACGTTCGTTTCGCCTTGCATGTCTGTCACACGGGGCGGATACAGCAGACGGAGCACGTTTTTCGGGACCAGGCGCTGACGCGCGTGCATAGCGGCGCAGTCGGCGTTTGTCACCAGGAAGTTGGCATCCGCCGCCATCGGTCCCGGGCCTTCGGTGGCGCGCAACGCGACCTGCCGGCCTTGGTCGGTCAGGGCACGCGCCAACTCGCGGTTGACCAGTGCCAGGCTGTAACTGCTGTCGAAGGGGCCTTCTATGCGGTAATCGACACCAGCGGAGGTGAGCAGTTGGTCAGGGAACGCGTGAGCGGGCAGATGGAGATGGAATTGCTCGAGGTGGTCACGCAGCCGGTCATAGAGCTTCTGGTAGTTGAAGTCAGCCAGACGCGCCGTGCCACGACGGCGCAGATAGCCGCGTAAAGCAGGGTTGTTCATAAGCTGTACGATCGCCGCAGCCGAGGCCTGGGGATCGCAGCTGTCTAGCAGCAGGCCTGCGCCGTCGAGGGTATGGGCAACGTTACTGTGTTCGGCGTTATAGGCCATGACCGGTAAGCCATGCACCATGGCTTCGATCAGCGGCATACCGAAGCCCTCGTGCCGGCTCATCGAGACGAACAGGTCGCTGCGGCGGTACAAATCGATCAGCGTGGCATCGTCTACTTTCCCGGTCAGCGTGACGAAACCACCGAGCCCGAGCTCGTCGATACGCCGCTGTATCTGCTCTGCGTACTCTGGAATGGTAAACCCGCCCACTATATATAGCTGCAGCGGCACACGTACTCGCCGCAGCACTTCGGCAAAAGTATCAACCAGCGCCAGCTGGTTCTTGTGCGGCATGACACGCCCCACGAACAGCAGCGTGAATGGCCGAGGGCTATCGAACGCCTCCACGGCACCCGGCGCGAGCCGCTCCAGATCCACAAGCAGAGGTATCTCTACGGTGCGCACGGGGTCATAGCCGCGCTGCAACAGCTCATCGAGATTTTGTCTGGAGTCGGCAATGCTGCCGGTCAGCCATTCCTTCCAGCTGTCGACCTGCTGCCAACCATGGGAAAGCATCGGCTGAATGGGATGTTCGGTGGGAAACAGCTGGCTGGGCGTGATGTTGTGAAACACCATGATTTTGCGTTCCGGCAATTGCCGTAACCAGCCCTCATGGCTATTGCCGATGCCATGATGGACAAGCAGGGCATCGGCGCCGCCAGGTTGGTAGTCCTGCATGGGCAGCACGTCGCCCATCAATGCCTCAGCAATCCCCGCACAATAGATATCGGAACGCACCCCAGCCAGCCGAAGCAACTTTCGAGTCAGCAGCATGCCATTGGTGATGCCGTCTCCTGGCGTGCAGTCGATAGCGAATTGGTGAATCGTGGGCGGGTTTAGAGAGTGCATTCACTGGCCTGGTACGAATTAAAAAACGAGCGACACGCGGACGCGAATAACCTCCGGCAACGCTCCGAGAGCGAGCGCGTGCCATTCCGCCAATTGCGAGAAAAGTTTCGCGGCCAGGGCTGCTCCCAAAGATGTCGGAGTTGTTTCGCTGCACGAAAACGAGCCGGCAATATTACCCACAAACTGAAGCCAGCATAACGTCTGAAGGGGCAATGTCGGAAAACAACGTCGGGATTCACGAGCGAGAGCCAGACCGTCGCAACGTAGGAGCGGGCCATGCCCGCGAATGGTGAACCTGACCATCGATGCGGTCCCGCTTCGCGGCCATGGGCCGCTCCTACAAGAGCCTCGAACCCACCGTAGGAGCGGGCCATGCCCGCGAATGGGCATTCCGGCCACCGTGCGGCCCCGTTCGCGGCCATGGGCCGCTCCTACAAAAGCTTCAATCCCACCGTAGGAGCGGGCCATGCCCGCGAAAAAGACTTTGCTGCAGGGTTATGGTTCTAGAACGACTTTCCGGTTTGAACACGCTGCAGATCGGCATCAACCATCAGCTTGCAAAGCTCTTCAAGCGTGGTCTTAGGCTCCCAGCCCAATGCCGCCTTGGCTTTTTTAGGGTTGCCGATGAGCAGGTCCACTTCAGCCGGGCGGTAAAAGCGAGGATTGACTTCCACGACGGTCTTGCCGGTCTGGCTGTCGATACCGCGCTCGTTTTCCGCGCTGCCTTGCCAGTCGAGCTGGATATCAACCGCCTTGAACGCCAGCGAGACGAAGTCACGAACCGTCTCGGTACGATTGGTCGCAAGCACGAAGGTATCAGGCGTATCGACCTGCAGCATGCGCCACATGCCTTCGACGTATTCCTTGGCAAACCCCCAGTCGCGCTTGGCATCGAGGTTGCCGAGCTGCAGGCAATCCTGCTTACCTAGCGAGATACGAGCAGCCGCATCGGTAATTTTGCGCGTCACGAATTCCTTGCCGCGCAGCGGGGACTCGTGATTGAACAGGATGCCGCTGGTACCGAAGATGCCATAGGACTCGCGGTAGTTGATGGTCATCCAGTGCGCGTAGAGCTTGGCGACACCATAGGGGCTACGCGGGTAGAACGGCGTCACTTCGGTTTGCGGAATCTGCTGGACTTCTCCGAACATTTCGGAAGTCGAGGCTTGGTAAAAGCGGATCTTGGGATCGACGATGCGAATCGCTTCGAGCAGGTTGACCGCGCCAAGCCCGGTGATCTCGGCGGTGGTAATCGGCTGATTGAACGACACACCGACAAAGCTTTGTGCCGCAAGGTTGTAAACCTCGTGCGGCTGGGCTTCTTCCATCAGGCGGATGCTCGCGCCCAGATCGGTAAGGTCGTGCTCGACCAGCTCCAGATTAGGATGCCCGATGGCGCCCACTTCCTCGAGACGCCAAAAGTTCACCGAACTGGTACGGCGATAGGTGCCGAATACCTTGTAGCCTTTGTCTAGCAGCAATTGGGTGAGGTACGCGCCGTCCTGCCCGGTGATACCTGTGACGATCGCGGTCTTGCTGTTCATGCTCATTCCGTTGTTTTCCGTTCCAGGGCCCGTGCCTCTTCGCTACGAGCCAACCATACATTGACGTTTTCGACGCTTTGCTCGGACAACCGCCCGGCCCAACGATTCAATACCAGCAGGTTGGTAATGAAATCGTACTGAGCGCTGAGCAGATCGCGGCGGGCGGCGTATTCGTTCTGTACGCTGGTCAAGACATCGACCGCGTTGACCACGCCAAATTTGAAACCGCGCTCGGCCGCGACGCTGGACTGCTCCGCCGACTCAAGGGCGTTACGCGAGGCGCGGATCTTTTCCACGCTCGATTGCGCGGTCAAGTAGGCGCTGGTGGTTTCCTTGACGACCTGGCGGCGAATGGCTTCGAGCTCCTGTTCGGTCGCGAGCCTGTCGCTGTGTAGCGCCCTGACCCGTGCCGAGGCTGAGCCGCCGCTGTAAATAGGTACCTGTACACCAATACTGGCGACATAGCTGTCGGAGCGTGGCGCCAGCGTGTTGTCGTAGCCGACATCACTGCGCTGGGCGCTGAGATTGAGGCTGAGCGAGGGATAATGCGCGCCACGGCTCTCACGCACGGCGGCATCGGCTGCCGCAAGCGCACTGGCACGCGCCTTCAATGCCGGATTAGCCGCAACGGCACGCTCAACCCAAACCGACAGGCTTTCACCCGGAACCTGCAAAGCGATGTCTTCGCGGATGCGGCTGAGCCGCTCATTTACCGGGCGCCCGACAATCTCCGAAAGCTCTTCACG
>NZ_JBLXBT010000012.1:0-15838 GCF_048265365.1 Kangiella sp. | reverse complement strand
AACGTAGAGTTGATCGCACCGATTGCGATGGACGAAGGTTTGCGCTTTGCGATCCGTGAAGGCGGTCGTACAGTAGGCGCTGGTGTTGTTGCTAAAATTCTTGAATAATCAATTGCAATTCAAATAAGGCAGGGTATAATTCCCTGCCTTAATTTTTGACAATCAGTTTTAGGCCAGTAGTTCAATTGGTAGAGCGTCGGTCTCCAAAACCGAAAGTTGGGGGTTCGAGTCCCTCCTGGCCTGCCACTTTCTCTGTAAAAATGAAGTTAAGTGGCTGATAATAAAGGTTTATTTCATGAGCGCACAGGCGACAAATACAGGTTCTAAATTAGACGGTTTGAAGTGGTTCTTTGCTTTCGCGTTAATCGCAGCAGGGGTTTATGGCTTCAATTATTTGTCTGAAGAGTCAATTTTAATTCGCACAGCCGTAGTTCTAGTGTCAGTAATTCTGGCAATAGTTGCAGCAATGGCAACTGCAAAAGGTCAGGCATTTTGGAAGTTTGCTCGTGAAGCGCGCACTGAACTGCGCAAAGTTATTTGGCCAACCTCAAACGAGACGGTAAAGACAACTATCATGGTAATTATTATGGTTATCATTCTCGGTTTGTTTTTAGCCTTGATTGATTGGCTTATAAATAGCTTCTTAATTAGTCCGATCATCGGCTAGGAGTTCTTGCATGGCACTACGTTGGTACGTTGTACAAGCCTTTTCAGGCTATGAAAACAAAGTAAAAACCATGCTGGAAGAGCGTATCCAGTTAGCGGGTTTGGAAGACAAGTTTGGCGAAGTTCTTGTTCCTACTGAAGAAGTGGTGGAAATGAGGGCTGGACAAAAGCGACGTAGTGAGCGCAAGTTTTTCCCGGGGTATGTCTTAGTTCAGATGGATATGGACGAAGAATCATGGCAGGTAGTTCGTAATACTCCGCGCGTTATGGGCTTTATCGGCGGTACATCAGACCGTCCGGCTCCAATCAGCGAGAAAGAAGCCAATGCGATCTTGAATCGTATCGAAGATAGTGGCGATAAGCCAAAGCCAAAAGTATTGTTTGAACCTGGCGAAATGGTACGTGTTACTGATGGTCCGTTCGCGGACTTTAACGGTGTTGTAGAGTCAGTAAACTACGAGAAAAGCCGTTTACAAGTGTCTGTCTCTATCTTTGGACGCTCAACTCCTGTAGAATTGGAGTTTAGCCAAGTCGAAAAAGGCTAGGCAGCAAAACGAATTCAGCGTATCTCTGTTTGGGAAACCAACACGGGGAGCGCTTTATTGTCTTTGTAAAAAAGATATTTTTGTTAAACCGGGGAGCTAGTTAAAGCTAGCGCTTGAACCCACATAGAGGTGAAACATGGCTAAGAAAGTCGAAGCTTATATTAAGCTACAAGTAGCAGCCGGTATGGCTAATCCTAGTCCACCAGTTGGTCCAGCTTTGGGTCAGCATGGTGTGAACATCATGGAATTCTGTAAAGCTTTTAACGCGCAAACAGAAAAACTGGAAAAAGGTCTTCCTACTCCAGTGGTAATCACTGTTTACAATGATCGTAGCTTTACATTCATTACCAAAACTCCTCCAGCGTCTGTTCTAATCAAAAAAGCATTAGGCCTTAAGTCTGGTAGTGCAACTCCTAACACTAAGAAGGTGGGTAAAATTACTCGCGCTCAGTTGGAAGAAATCGCTACAACTAAAGAGCCTGATTTAACTGCTGCGGATATGGATGCAGCCGTTAAGACAATCGCTGGCACAGCACGCTCAATGGGCGTCGACGTAGAGGGTTAAGATAATGGCTAAAATTTCAAAACGTATTCGCGCTATCAACGAAAAAGTTGCTGGTCGCACAATCTTTTCAGCTGAAGAAGCTATTCAGTTGTTAAAAGAAGTTTCTACTGTCAAGTTCGACGAGAGTCTTGAAGTTGCTATCAACCTTGGTATCGATCCACGTAAATCTGATCAGGTTGTTCGTGGCGCTACCGTTCTTCCAAATGGTACAGGTAAAGACGTCCGCGTTGCTGTGTTTACAAATAATGTAGACGAAGCAAAAGCTGCGGGTGCTGATATCGCAGGTATGGAAGATTTAGCTGAAGAAGTTAAAAAAGGTAACTTAAACTTTGACGTTGTAATTGCTAGCCCAGACGCAATGCGTGTGGTTGGTCAATTAGGTCAGATCTTAGGCCCTCGTGGCTTAATGCCAAACCCAAAAGTGGGTACGGTTACTGCTGACGTCGCAACTGCAGTTAAAAATGCCAAAGCTGGTCAGGTTCAATACCGTGCAGATAAAAACGGTATCGTTCACGCCGCAATTGGTAAAGCAACATTTGATGCCAATGCGCTTCTAGAAAACTTAACCAGTTTACTAATCGCATTGAAGAAAGCTAAGCCAGCTTCATCAAAAGGCACCTATATGAAGAAGATTTCTCTTTCTTCAACTATGGGTCCTGGTTTAGCAATCGATCAGTCAAGCTTATCGCTTAAAGACTGATTATAAGGGCTTTGGGTTTCCTGGGGTGTGAAAGCAATTCAGGGAACCGTCAAAGACCGTAGGTACTGGTGAATCGCTTATCGATATTGATTACGACCAACTGGTTTAATGATTGCCTACGCAGACGGTGAGACCTTGATGAAACTTTTAAAGTGGAATCGTTCACCGTAACTCAAAGGATAAGGCTTGCCTTATCAAACGTAAAACTCGGCCGGAGCGAAAGCAAAGGTTCGATAAACTGGAGGTGAACTAGTGGCACTTAGACTTGAAGGCAAAAAGGCAATTGTTACTGAGATTAATACAGTAGCAAAAGATGCCCTTTCAGCCGTAGTAGCTGAGTACCGCGGTTTAACAGTAGAGCAAATGACTGCGCTTCGTGTGAAAGCACGCGAAAGCAACGTTTATGTGCGTGTTATTCGTAACACGTTAGCTCGTCGTGCTGTTGAAGACACTGAGTTCGCTTGTATGCAAGATGCATTAACTGGTCCTTTAGTTTATGCGTTCTCTATCGATGCACCTGGTGCAGCGGCGCGTCTTTTTAAAGACTTCGCAAAAGAGAACAAACAGCTTGAAGTAACAGGTATTGCTATTGGTGGTGAGTTACATGGTCCTGAGCGTCTTGACGCTGTGGCTGCCTTGCCAACAAGAGACGAAGCACTTGCTACATTGATGATGGTTATGAACGCACCTATCACTAAACTTGCTCGTACTTTCAAAGAAGTACCGACCAAGGTTACTCGTGTGGTTGCTGCTGTTCGCGATCAAAAACAAGCGGCTTAAGACTCCTAGTTCGAGATCTGTTTAACCGTAGTTTTAACATTTTGTTAATTTTAAATTTAAATACCCAGGAGACTAGAAATGGCTCTATCTAAAGATGATATCTTGAACGCTATTGCTGAAATGAGCGTAATGGAAGTTGTTGAACTTGTTGAAGCAATGGAAGAAAAATTCGGTGTTTCTGCTGCAGCTGCTGTTGCAGTAGCTGGCCCAGCTGCTGGCGGTGACGCTGGTGCAGCTGCAGAGCAAACTGAGTTTGACGTTGTAATGAAAAGCTTTGGCGGTAACAAAGTAGCTGTAATTAAAGCTATCCGTACTATCACTGGTCTTGGCTTGAAAGAAGCTAAAGACATGGTTGAAGGTGCTCCTGTTGCTGTTAAAGAAGGTGTTGAGAAAGCTGAAGCAGAAGACATCAAGAAGCAATTGGAAGAAGCTGGCGCAGAAGTTGAAGTCAAGTAATAAGTCTATTACTTGGTGTCAGTTTCGACAGCAAACAGTCCAAAATGGCTGGTGACTTCGTCACCGGCCTTTTTGCCGTTTTAGCGGCAAGTGGTTAAGAGCCACACTTAGTAGAAATTTCTACGCAATATATCACTGGTTAAAAGCTAGCTAGCCGAGGAACCCGCATGGCATATTCATACACTGAGAAAAAGCGAATCCGTAAGGATTTTGGTCGACGTTCCAATATTCTCGATGTGCCTTATCTTTTGGCAATCCAAAAAGATTCATACCGTGAATTTCTTGAGCCAAGAGGCGATGAAGATTCAGGTTTGGACTCAGCGTTCAAGTCTATTTTCGCAATTGAAAGTTATTCAGGTAACGCAGCATTAGAATACGTTGGATATTCATTGGGCGAACCTGTATTTAATGTTAAAGAATGTCAAATTCGTGGCATAACTTATGCTGCGCCACTTCGCGTTAAAATTCGCTTGGTCATTTATGATAAAGATTCTAAGACCAAAAAAGTAAAAGATATTCGCGAACAAGAAGTATTCATGGGCGAACTACCGTTAATGACAGAAAACGGTACCTTCGTAATCAACGGTACTGAGCGTGTTATCGTGTCTCAGTTACACCGTAGTCCTGGCGTGTTCTTTGATTCAGATCGAGGTAAAACACACAGCTCAGGTAAACTACTCTATCAAGCTCGCGTTATTCCTTACCGTGGCTCATGGTTGGATTTCGAGTTTGATCCAAAAGATATGCTTTATGTGCGAATCGACCGTCGCCGTAAATTGCCTGCTTCGATTATTCTTCGTTCTTTGGGTTACAACACCCAGGACATGCTTGACATGTTCTTCGAGCGAAATAATTTCTACATCACCAAAAAAGGTGAGATTCAGCTTGAGCTTATCCCTTCACGTTTGCGTGGTGAAACGGCTACTTTTGAAATGAAAGCCAAGGGTAAAGTTGTTGTTGAGGAAGGTCGTCGTATTACTCCTCGACATATTGCACAACTTGAAAAAGCCGGTGTTAAGAAGCTTGATGTTCCAACTGAGTACATCTATGGCCGTGCATTAGCTACTGACATTATCGATAAAGAGTCAGGCGAGATTATTGCTGAAGCAAACGCTGAGATTACTGAAGAAATCTTAGAAAAGATGATTGAGTCTGGTGTAACAGAGGTTCCGACACTGTACACCAACGATCTTGATCATGGCCCTTACATGTCAGACACATTGCGCATTGATTCAACTCGCACTCCGCTTGAGGCGAAAGTTGAAATCTATCGCATGATGCGTCCAGGCGAACCGCCAACGCAAGATGCTGCTGAAGCGTTATTTGAAAATCTATTCTTCAACCTTGAGCGTTATGATTTATCACGTGTTGGACGTATGAAGTTCAACCGTCGTGTAGGTCGTGATGAGATTGAAGGTGAAGGTACACTATCCAACCAAGACATCATTGATGTCATCAAAACATTGATCGATATTCGTAACGGTAGCGGAACGGTGGATGATATTGACCACTTGGGTAACCGTCGTATTCGTTGTGTTGGTGAGATGGCAGAAAACCAATTCCGTGTTGGTTTGGTCCGTGTTGAGCGTGCTGTTAAAGAGCGTTTATCTCAAGCAGAAAGTGAAAACTTGATGCCTCAAGACCTTATCAATGCAAAACCTGTTTCTGCAGCCGTTAAAGAATTCTTTGGTTCAAGTCAGTTATCTCAGTTCATGGATCAAAACAATCCATTATCTGAAATCACTCACAAACGTCGTGTTTCAGCATTAGGCCCTGGTGGTTTGACGCGTGAACGCGCAGGCTTTGAGGTTCGTGACGTACACCCAACGCACTATGGCCGTGTGTGTCCGATTGAAACTCCTGAAGGCCCAAACATTGGTTTGATTAACTCTTTGGCATGTTATGCCAGAACCAATCAGTATGGTTTCCTTGAAACACCATATCGCCGTGTAGCAGATGGTAAGCCGACTGCGGAAGTGGATTATTTGTCTGCGATTGATGAAGGTAAATTTGTCATTGCACAGGCGAACGCCAATTTGGACAAGAACGGTACCTTCTCAGATGACTTGGTACCTTCTAGATTCCAGGGCGAATTTATGTTGGCCACGCCAGATCAGGTTCAGTATATGGACGTTTCGCCACAGCAGATCGTATCGGTTGCGGCGAGTATGATTCCATTCCTTGAACACGATGATGCGAACCGTGCATTGATGGGTTCAAACATGCAGCGTCAGGCAGTTCCAACTTTGCGTGCTGAAAAACCACTCGTTGGTACCGGCATGGAAAGAACAGTAGCTGTCGATTCTGGTGTTGTAGTGGCGGCCAAACGCGGCGGTGTTGTTGATCAAGTAGACGCTAGCCGAGTAGTGATTCGTGTGAATGAAGATGAAGTGGGTGATAACGACTCAGGTGTTGATATTTACAACTTCACTAAGTACACGCGCTCAAACCAAAATACCTGTATCAATCAGCGTCCAATCGTTAAGCAAGGTGACATCGTTGCACGTGGTGATGTATTAGCTGATGGCCCATCCACCGACTTAGGTGAGTTGGCACTTGGCCAGAACATGCGCGTAGCATTCATGCCTTGGAACGGTTACAACTTTGAGGATTCGATCCTTATTTCTGAGAATGTGGTACAGGAAGACCGCTTCACTAGTATCCATATTCAGGAATTAACCTGTATCTCTCGTGATACCAAGTTGGGACCTGAAGAAATCACCGCTGATATTCCAAACGTCGGCGAAAGCGCACTAAGCAAACTGGATGAGTCAGGAATCGTTTACATCGGTGCTGAAGTAAAGCCAGGAGATATTCTAGTTGGTAAAGTAACACCAAAAGGTGAAACTCAACTAACTCCAGAAGAGAAGTTATTGAGAGCCATTTTTGGTGAGAAAGCTTCAGACGTGAAAGATACCTCTTTGCGCGTAGGTACTTCAACTCACGGAACGGTGATTGACGTTCAAGTCTTTACCCGTGACGGCGTTGAAAAAGATGCTCGCGCCAAAGAAATCGAGAATGCTGAAGTTGCTAGCGCCAAGAAGGACTTAAATGATGAGTTCCGTATCTTGGCTGACAGTATTTATCAGCGTGCACGTAACCTTGTTATGGGTTGCGTTGGTGAGAAAGGTCCAAACAAATTTAAGAAGGGAAGCAAAATTACTGCAGACTACTTAGATAGTCTTGAGCCTTCACAGTACTTGGAAATTCAGTTGCGTGTAGAAGAAAAGCAGCAAGCGCTTGAAAGCCTGGCTAACTACCTTGCAGAGCAACGTAAAGAGTACGATAAGAAGTTTGAAGTTCAGAAGCTTAAAATCACTCAAGGTGATGATTTGGCTCCTGGTGTTCAGAAAATCGTTAAAGTTTACTTGGCTGTTAAGCGTCGTATCCAGCCAGGTGACAAAATGGCGGGTCGTCACGGTAACAAAGGTGTTATTTCAACCATTGTTCCGATTGAAGATATGCCATATGACGAAAATGGTGAGCCGGTGGATATCGTATTGAACCCGCTGGGTGTACCTTCACGTATGAACATCGGTCAGATTCTTGAAACACACTTGGGTTGGGCCGCAAAAGGTGTGGGTACTAAAATTGGTGAATTGCTGGATACCGGCAAAGCACCTAAAACAGTTCGCACATTCTTGAATAAAGTTTACAACCATCGCGATGATAAGACCGTTGATTTGTCAGAAATGACAGATGATGAAGTAATGACAATGGCCGGTAATCTTCGTTCTGGCGTACCAATGGGTACACCGGTATTCGATGGTGCAACGGAAGAAGACATTCATGCAATGTTTGACCTGGCTGAATTGCCAAAATCAGGGCAAACCTGGTTGTATGATGGACGTACTGGTGATCGCTTCGAGCGTCCGGTGACCGTTGGTTACATGTATATGCTGAAACTGAATCACTTGGTTGATGACAAGATGCACGCCCGTTCTACCGGTTCGTACAGCTTGGTTACTCAGCAACCACTAGGTGGTAAAGCGCAATTCGGTGGTCAGCGTTTCGGTGAGATGGAGGTGTGGGCACTGGAAGCTTATGGTGCTGCTTATACCTTGCAAGAGATGCTCACAGTTAAATCGGATGATGTGAATGGTCGTACCCGCATGTATAAAAACATTGTGGATGGTGACCATCGCATGGAGCCGGGTATGCCAGAGTCATTCAACGTATTGACTAAGGAAATCCGCTCATTAGCGATTAACATTGAGCTTGAGCACGAAGATTAAGCACTGGTGACTCCATCGGCTCCACACGACTTGTGGGGCCATTAGGGTAAAGGTTTTAACTCCATTAGGAGAGCGATTGTGAAAGACTTATTAAATTTTATTAAGCAGCAGAACCAGTCCGAAGAGTTTGATGCGATCCGTATTGGCTTGGCATCACCGGACCAGATCCGCTCTTGGTCGTTTGGCGAAGTTAAAAAGCCAGAGACAATTAACTATCGTACCTTTAAACCGGAACGTGACGGTTTATTTTGTGCCAAAATTTTTGGCCCAGTAAAAGATTACGAATGTTTGTGTGGAAAATACAAGCGCCTGAAACACCGCGGCATTATCTGTGAAAAGTGTGGTGTGGAAGTTACTTTGACGAAGGTTCGTCGTGAGCGCATGGGTCACATTGACCTGGCTTGTCCTGTTGCTCATATCTGGTTCTTGAAATCACTGCCAAGTCGTATTGGTATGTTGTTGGATATGACGTTACGTGATATCGAGCGAATTCTTTACTTCGAAGCTTTCGTAGTAACAGAGCCTGGTATGACAACTTTAGAAGCGGGTCAGTTATTAAGCGAAGAAGGTTACCTGGATGCTTTAGAAGAATTCGGTGATGACTTTGAAGCTAAGATGGGTGCTGAAGCAATCAGTGCACTACTTGATCTTATTGACCTGAAAGAAGAAGCTCAGCGTATTCGCGAGGAAGAAATTCCTTCGACTAACTCTGAAACCAAATTGAAGAAGCTAAGCAAACGCTTAAAGCTTCTAGAGGCATTCCTGGATTCAGGTAATGACCCTCAATGGATGATCATGACGGTGTTGCCAGTTCTGCCACCAGATTTGCGTCCATTGGTTCCATTGGATGGCGGTCGTTTCGCAACGTCTGATTTGAATGATTTATATCGTCGGGTGATTAACCGTAACAACCGTTTACGTCGTTTGTTGGATCTTAATGCTCCAGACATTATTGTCCGCAACGAAAAGCGTATGTTGCAAGAATCAGTTGATGCCTTGTTAGATAACGGTCGTCGTGGCCGTGCCATCACGGGCTCTAATAAGCGTCCTTTGAAATCACTTGCTGACATGATCAAGGGTAAGCAAGGTCGTTTCCGTCAGAATCTATTGGGTAAGCGTGTTGATTACTCTGGTCGTTCTGTAATCGTAGTTGGTCCAACATTGAAATTACACCAATGTGGTCTGCCTAAGAAGATGGCACTTGAGTTGTTTAAACCATTTATCTACAGCAAGCTTGAATTACGTGGTCTAGCGACAACAATTAAAGCTGCCAAGAAAATGGTTGAGCGTGAAGAACCGGTAGTTTGGGATATCTTAGAAGAAGTCATTCGTGAGCACCCAGTACTGCTGAACCGTGCTCCAACACTTCACCGTTTAGGTATTCAAGCATTTGAACCTGTATTGATTGAAGGTAAAGCTATTCAATTACACCCTCTAGTCTGTGTGGCATACAACGCCGACTTTGACGGTGACCAAATGGCGGTACACGTTCCATTGACGATTGAAGCTCAGCTTGAAGCTCGTGCTTTGATGATGTCGACTAATAATATTTTATCACCTGCGAATGGTGAGCCGATTATCGTTCCTACGCAGGACGTGGTACTTGGTCTTTACTACTTAACGCGTGATCGTGTTAATGCAAAAGGCGAAGGCATGATCTTTGCCGATGCAGACGAAGTTCAGCGTGCTTACGCTAATAGCATTGTTGACTTGCACGCAAAAGTTAAAGTTCGCTTGCCAATGGTAGATATCGATGAAGAGGGTAACAAAACTGCTCGCATCGAACTTGCTGAAACTACGGTGGGTCGTTCGCTTTTATGGGGTATTGTTCCTGACGGTATTAGTTTCGAACTAGTCAACAAGGCAATGACCAAGAAAGCGATTTCCAAACTAGTGAATACTTGTTATCGCGAGTGTGGCTTGAAAGCTACGGTAATCTTTGCTGACCAATTGATGTATACCGGCTTTAGCTATGCGACACGCTCAGGTGCTTCGGTTGGTATCGAAGATATGGCAATCCCGGATGCTAAAGCAGGAATCATTGAAGCAGCTGAAAAAGAAGTTGCCGAGATTCAAGAACAGTTTAACTCTGGTCTGGTAACTCAAGGCGAGCGATATAACAAGGTTGTTGATATCTGGTCTCATACCAACGAAAAAGTTGCAAAAGCGATGATGGATTTCATCGGCACAGAAGAAGTTGTTGATAAAGAAGGCAATACTGTTCGTCAACCATCTTTCAACTCTATCTTTATGATGGCCGACTCAGGTGCTCGTGGTAGTGCCGCCCAGATTCGTCAGCTGGCTGGTATGCGTGGTCTGATGGCAAAACCGGATGGCTCGATTATTGAGATGCCGATTACGGCAAACTTCCGCGAAGGTCTGGATGTATCTCAGTACTTTATTTCGACGCACGGTGCTCGTAAAGGTTTGGCCGATACGGCATTGAAAACAGCTAACTCCGGTTATCTGACTCGTCGTTTGGTTGATGTTGCTCAAGATATGGTTATCACTGAGCATGACTGTGGTACCGAAGAAGGTATCTACATGTCTCCGCTGATTGAAGGTGGTGATGTTGTTGAGCCATTGCGCGAGCGTGTATTAGGTCGTGTTATTGCTGAGCATATTTATGTTCCAGGCACTGATGATCTGCTAGCAGAAGCGGGCACGTTACTCGACGAGAAGTGGGTGGAGATTCTAGAGCAAAACTCTGTAGACCAGGTTAAAGTTCGTTCTGTTATCACCTGTTCAACTCGTACCGGTGTTTGTGCTGCCTGTTATGGTCGCGACTTGGCTCGTGGTCATATCATCAATCAAGGTGAAGCGGTTGGGGTTATTGCTGCTCAATCGATTGGTGAGCCAGGTACTCAGTTAACGATGCGTACGTTCCACATTGGTGGTGCGGCATCTCGTGCATCAGCAGACAACAACGTACAAATCAAAAACGATGGCCAGATTCGTCTTAAAAACGCTAAGACAGTTGAGCGTCAAGATGGCAAGCTCGTTATCGTTTCGCGTTCAGCTGAATTGAACGTTATTGATGAATATGGTCGTGAACGTGAGCGCTATAAAGTTCCTTACGGTTCGGTTCTAAGTACTAAAGAAGGTGAGAAGGCAAAAGGTGGCGACATCGTTGCTAACTGGGATCCACACACTCACCCAATTATTGCTGAGCTAGACGGTAAAATTGAATTCGTCGATATGATCGAAGGCGTTAACATTGAACGCCAGACTGATGAACTAACCGGCTTGAGCTCAATCGTTATTACTGAGAACAAGCAGCGTAGCGGTAGCAAAAGCTCAGATGTTAAGCCTGCGATTAAGTTGCTTGATAAGAAAGGTAAAGATCTTTATATCCCAGGCACAGAGATGCCAGCGGTATACTTCTTACCAACTAACGCAATCGTCAGCCTGGAAGATGGCTCAGAGGTAAATATCGGTGATGCTATTGCTCGTATTCCTCAAGAGAGTTCAAAAACAAAAGATATTACCGGTGGTCTGCCACGTGTGGCCGACTTATTCGAAGCTCGCAAACCGAAAGAACCTGCTATCTTGGCAGAGATTTCAGGTACTGTGACCTTTGGTAAAGAAACAAAAGGTAAGCGTCGCTTAGTCATAACTCCCCAAGACGGTGGCGATACCTATGAAGAGCTAATTCCTAAATGGCGCCAGCTCAACGTTTTCGAAGGTGAAAAAGTTGAGAAAGGTGAGGTGGTATCTGACGGTGCAGATAACCCACACGATATCTTACGCCTGAAAGGAATTACTGAACTTGCACGCTACATTGTTAACGAGGTGCAAGAAGTTTATCGTCTGCAAGGTGTTGGCATTAACGATAAGCACTGTGAAGTGATTATCCGCCAGATGTTGCGTAAGTGTATTGTCACTGATCCGGGTGACTCGCTACTTCTGAAAGGTGATCAGATGGAAGTGGTTCGAGTGCTTGAAGAAAATGACAAGCTTATTGAAGCTGGTAAAGACCCGGTACAGTTTGAACGTATATTAATGGGTATTACGAAAGCTTCATTGGCCACTGAGTCCTTTATTTCTGCGGCTTCCTTCCAGGAAACTACGCGAGTACTTACTGAAGCGGCTGTCAACGGTAAGACTGATGATTTGCGTGGTCTGAAAGAGAACGTTATTGTCGGTCGTCTGATTCCAGCGGGTACAGGTTTAACTTACCATGCGGAACGTCGTCGCAAACGTGCAGAGACAGTGACTGAAGACTTAGGGCTAACAGCAGACGAAGTAGAACAGGCATTGTCTGATGAGCTTAGCTCAATTAACGAGGGTGAGGACTGATCAAGAGATTCGCTTGGCTAAATGATCAAACTTTAGCCAAGCTTGACTTTAAATCATGACCTCTTTAGAATAGCGCGCCCTAGAGTTATCGGCGCGCAAGTTTGGCGTGAACTAGATATAGAGATTTTATTAAATGGCTACAATTAATCAGCTAGTAAGAAAACCTCGCAAGAAGCAGGTAAAAAAGACAAACGTTCCTGCATTGGAAGCTTGTCCGCAACGTCGTGGCGTTTGTACTCGTGTTTACACCACTACGCCTAAAAAGCCAAACTCGGCTTTGCGTAAAGTAGCTCGTGTACGCTTAACTAACGGTTATGAAGTTTCTTCATACATCGGCGGTGAAGGCCACAACCTACAAGAGCACAGCGTTGTACTTATCCGTGGCGGTCGTGTAAAAGATTTGCCAGGTGTACGTTATCACTGTGTTCGCGGTACGCTTGACCTTGCAGGTGTTAAGGATCGTAAGCAGGGCCGTTCTAAGTACGGTGCTAAACGACCAAAAGGTTAATTTAATTCACGTAAAAGCCTTCTTGCGGCGTTATTAAGAATTATTTTTCGGTTTACTGGTACATAACCAAATAACCTAAAAATGATTTAAATGCCTCGCACTAAGACTTCTTCGAAGAATTAAATGCTAGCTTTTCAACTTAGAAGCTAGTGATTGGCTTTAATATCTTTACATATTGAAGCCATACAATTTGAGAATAGTCTAGTAGCTGACCGTCCGGTCGGCTATTTCACTATGTGAGTAAGGCCAGATAAGAAACGTAACTGCTTATTCTGGATTATCCTGAAGTTACACATGCATGAGGAAAATTTAACATGCCAAGAAGACGTGTTGTCGCGAAACGCGAAATCCTTCCTGATCCTAAGTTCGGAAGTGAATTGTTAGCGAAGTTCATTAACGTTTTGATGCAAGATGGTAAGAAATCTACTGCAGAGAAAATCGTTTATGGTGCTTTGGACATTATCACTGAGAAAAAATCAGGCGAAGAATCATTAGAATTATTTGAGAAAGGCTTGGAAAACATTCGCCCTATGGTGGAAGTTAAGTCTCGCCGTGTTGGTGGTTCTACTTATCAAGTACCAGTTGAAGTGCGCCCTGCACGTCAAACAGCATTGGCTATGCGTTGGTTAACTGAAGCTGCTCGTAAGCGTAGTGAAAAATCAATGCGTGAGCGTTTAGCTGGCGAAGTACTTGATGCATTGGAAGGCCGTGGTTCAGCTGTTAAGAAGCGTGAAGATGTTCACCGCATGGCTGAAGCTAACAAAGCTTTCTCACATTTCCGTTGGTAATCCAAGGAGTTTATTGTGGCACGTAAAACCCCTATTGAGAGATATCGTAATGTCGGTATCTGTGCTCACGTAGATGCGGGTAAAACTACTACTACTGAGCGTATTCTTTTCTACACAGGTCTTTCACATAAGATCGGTGAGGTGCACGATGGCGCTGCTACCATGGACTGGATGGAGCAGGAGCAAGAGCGTGGTATTACTATTACTTCAGCGGCTACTACAACCTTCTGGCGTGGTATGCAAGCTCAGTTCGACGAGCACCGTATTAACATCATTGACACCCCTGGACACGTTGACTTTACTATTGAAGTAGAGCGTTCATTACGTGTATTGGATGGTGCTGTTGTTGTATTGTGTGGTTCGTCAGGTGTTCAGCCTCAAACTGAAACTGTATGGCGTCAAGCAAATAAGTATGAAGTTCCACGTATGGTATTCGTGAATAAAATGGACCGTACTGGTGCTGATTACTTAAATGTTGTACAGCAATTGAAAGATCGATTGAATGCTAATCCTGTTCCAATGCAATTAACCATTGGTTCAGAAGATGACTTGACCGGTGTTGTCGATCTAGTAAAAATGAAAGCCATCATCTGGAATGAAGAAGACATGGGAATGACTTTTGAATACCAGGATGTTCCAGCAGAGCTTCAAGCTAAATGTGAAGAGTTGCGCATGGAAATGATTGAAGCAGCGGCTGAAGCTACTGAAGAATTGATGGAAAAATATTTAGAAGGTGGTGAGCTAACCGAAGAAGAAATAAAGATGGGTATTCGTAAGCGTACACTTGCTAACGAAATCATCCCTGTGTTCGGTGGTTCTGCATTTAAGAACAAAGGTGTTCAAGCAGTATTAGACGCAATTGTTGAATATATGCCTTCGCCAAAAGAAGTTAAAGCGATTCAAGGTACTATTGACGATGAAGGCGAAGAATTTGAAATTCGTGAAGCTGATGATAGCGCACCATTTTCAGCGCTAGCGTTTAAAATTGCGACTGACCCATTTGTTGGTACTTTAACCTTCTTCCGTGTTTATTCTGGTGTTATTAATTCTGGTGACAGCATTTACAACTCAGTTAAGCAAAAGAAAGAGCGTATTGGTCGTATCGTTCAGATGCATGCTAATAGCCGTGAAGAAATCAAAGAAGTTCGCGCAGGCGATATCGCTGCCGGCGTTGGCTTTAAAGATGTTACAACAGGTGACACTCTGTGTGATCTAGAACATAAGATCATTCTTGAGCGTATGGAGTTCCCTGAGCCGGTAATTTCGGTAGCAGTTGAGCCTAAAACTAAAGCTGACCAAGAGAAAATGGGGATTGCTTTAGGTAAATTGGCGCAAGAAGATCCGTCATTCCGTGTTCGTACCGATGAAGAATCAGGCCAAACCATTATTTCTGGTATGGGTGAGCTTCACTTAGACATTCTCGTTGACCGTATGAAGCGTGAGTTTAAGGTTGAAGCTAACATTGGTGCTCCTCAGGTTGCTTACCGTGAGTCGATTCGTAATACCGTTGAAGTCGAAGGTAAATTCGTACGTCAATCAGGTGGTCGCGGTCAGTATGGTCATGTTTGGGTTAAACTTGAACCGCAAGAAGTTGGCACAGGCTTTGTATTTGAGAATGCCATCGTTGGTGGTGTTGTTCCAAAAGAATACATTGGTGCAGTTGCTAAGGGTATTGAAGAGCAGCTAGAAAACGGTATCTTGGCTGGGTATCCAGTACTTGATGTCAAAGCGACTCTTTATGATGGCTCTTACCATGATGTTGACTCGAATGAAATGGCGTTTAAGATTGCTGGTAGTCTGGCTGTTAAAAACGCAGCAAATACTGCTAACCCAGCATTGCTAGAGCCAATGATGAAGGTTGAAGTTGTAACACCTGAAGAGTACATGGGCGATGTTATGGGTGACCTTAACCGTCGTCGTGGTCTTGTGAAAGGTATGGGCGAAAATGCCTCCGGCAAAGTAATTGATGCTGAAGTACCGCTTTCAGAAATGTTTGGTTATGCTACCGACGTGCGCAGTTTGTCGCAAGGTCGTGCTAGCTTTACCATGGAGTTCGCTCACTATGCAGAAGCTCCAACAAATATTGCTGAAGCGATTATGAGCAAGAATTCTTAATTTTTATTATTGAAACATTAGTTCCAAACTTTAATTAGAGGAATTGAAAATGGCTAAAGAAAAATTTGAACGTAACAAACCGCACGTTAACGTAGGCACTATTGGCCACGTTGACCACGGTAAAACGACTCTAACTGCAGCAATCTGTACTGTATTGGCAAAAGTATACGGCGGTGCCGCA
>NZ_JBLXBT010000011.1:0-19833 GCF_048265365.1 Kangiella sp. | reverse complement strand
GGTGCCAAAGCGCTTCATACGCGCTCTGAAGCGTTACCGGCGCTGATCGTGGTAAATAATCGGGAAATCGCCACGCCCAGGAGCAATGGGCTGAAGCACGCAAGATAAGAAAGTGTTTTTACACACTCTGGGCCAAAAGCGGACGATTGCTGGCAGGTATTCAAGCTATGTCCCCAGGCCCTGGGGAAATAGCTTGGGGTTTGAGAAAGCCTGCTTAAGGTGGTCGTACACCAATCGCACCCGCTTCGATACAGGACCCTGCTGCGGGCGGTATATGAACAGATCCCATGGTGCTGGAGCGTGATCAGCCAAAACGGCAACCAGCTTTCCTGACCGCAGATGAGGCTCAGCCAGATAGGCAGGAATTTGGCCAAAACACATGCCTGCCAGGGTGGCTTCCAATTCCGTATCTGGATCATCACAGATAAGCGCTGGCTGCCTGGGCGCGAACGTTTGCCCGTCGGCAAATAGCCAAGGCCAAGGGCGGCCATTTTTCCGGTCGATCAGGACTGAAAGTGGCAGCTTAGCTAAGGCATCCAAAGATTTAGGTGGTGTCTTTTGGCCTATGAGAGACGGGCACGCGACAACGTAAAACGGCACGGGAGCTAAGGCACGTGCAACGTAGCGCCGGTCGCGTATAACCCCCACCCGGATACCAATATCGATATGCGCTTCAACGGCATCAGTCATCTGATCTTCCAAGCGGAGATCGAATTGCAGGTCAGGATGTGCAGCGGCCAGGGGCTGAAGAAACGGTATTAGGAAGCGCCTGCCAATAGCATGTGGAGCCGTAATCCCCACCTTACCTGACAGCTCAGGCTCCGTCCTGTGCGACCGGAATAGCGTATCGAAATGATCCAGAGCTGACCTGGCATCTTTGGCGTAATCCTGACCGAAAGCAGTGATGCTCACCTGGCGGGTATTGCGGTGGAACAGTGATTCGCCAAGCTCAGTTTCCAGGGCTTGAATGGCTCGAGTCACCCCTTGTGGGGAGATGCCTAATCGAGTTGCCGCTTCGCGGAAGCTACCTGCCTCTGCTGCTGTGCAAAAAATCCTAACCATCTCCATGCGGTTAAGCACGTTGCCCCTCCCGTTTATTCCATTTTCAGGAATAGTATAATCCAATCATTTCCATTTATTGAGATCAATCATGGGTCTAAAGTTTGCGCACTGCCAGGTTAACCAGCCATGGCGAAGTACAAACCCGCCGATGAGGTTCTCAGCATGAGCAATAACATTTCTGGAAAAGTTGTCGTTATCACCGGTGCCAGTAGCGGCCTGGGTGAGGTTACTGCACGCCACCTTGCTGCGCTTGGCGCTCGCGTAGTGCTGGCTGCACGTCGCAAAGATAAACTCGACGCATTGGTGGCTGAGCTGACCAATGCAGGTGGTCAGGCAATCGCGTATCAGACCGATGTTACCTCTCAGGAAGAGGTCAAAACGCTCATTCAAGGTGCCGTGGACACCTACGGTCGCATTGATGTACTGATCAACAATGCCGGACTGATGGCGATTGCACCGCTCAGCGATACTCGCACTGACGAGTGGGATCGCATGATCGATATCAACATCAAGGGTCTGCTGTACGGAGTCGCGGCTGCATTGCCAGTCTTCCAGAAACAAAACAGTGGTCACTTCATCAACATCGCATCGGTTGCAGGCCTGAAGGTGTTCAGCCCAGGTGGCACCGTGTACAGCGGCACCAAGTTTGCTGTGCGGGCTATCTCCGAAGGACTGCGTCACGAAGTCGGTGGCAGCATCCGCACCACGACTATCGAACCGGGCGCCGTGGACTCCGAACTGAAATTCGGCAGCACCCACCAACAGAGCCGCGATTTCGTGGTGGACTTCTACAAGCATGCAATTCCCGCCGAATCGGTCGCTCGAGCTATCGCCTTCGCAATTGAGCAGCCTGCTGACGTGGATATTAACGAGATCGTTCTGCGCCCAACCGTGCAGGAATTCTAATGAGTTGAGGGCCTGTCTCTTCGGCGTCAGGCCCCGCTTATCTGGAGTGAAAAGCGGTGAGTGCCACATGGCCCGGAAGAAAAGAAGCAAGCGCTCGATGCAGGTGCTGAATGCCCTGCAATTCTTCAGCAGCTTGCAGCTGTTCGTGGGGCTGACAACGGATTGATGGCAACGGTTATGGAGAGCTATCTACGGGAAGAGTTTCCCAGTAGCGAAATCAGGAGCGATTCGCAGAACAAGTCCATTGACGAGACCATCTCCATCGTCCGCTCCTACCTGCGGTAGAGGCACCAGGGTGCCCTCGGTGAGGGAAAATTTAGTTAGCTAGTAAAGGAAGCGACATCATGAAATCACGTGCAGCAGTTGCCTTCGGGCCTGGAAAGCCACTGGAAATCGTCGAGATCGACGTCGAGCCGCCGCGCAAGGGCGAGGTGCTTGTCAGGATCACGAATACCGGCGTTTGCCATACCGACGCCTTCACCCTGTCGGGCGAGGACCCGGAAGGCGTGTTCCCGGCGGTGCTGGGCCATGAGGGCGCCGGCATCGTGGTCGAGGTCGGCGAGGGCGTGACCTCGGTCAAGCCGGGTGACCACGTGATCCCGCTGTACACCGCCGAGTGCGGTGAGTGCCTGTTCTGCAAGAGCGGCAAGACCAACCTGTGCGTGGCGGTGCGCGCCACCCAGGGCAAGGGCGTGATGCCCGATGGCACCACCCGCTTCAGCTACAACGGCCAGCCGATCTACCACTACATGGGCTGCTCGACCTTCAGCGAATACACGGTGGTGGCCGAAGTCTCGCTGGCCAAGATCAACCCGGACGCCAATCCCGAGCATGTCTGCCTGCTGGGTTGCGGTGTGACCACCGGCATCGGCGCTGTTCACAACACGGCCAAGGTTCAGCCGGGTGACTCTGTGGCCATCTTCGGCCTCGGCGGCATCGGGCTCGCTGCGATTCAGGGGGCACGCCAGGCCAAGGCAGGTCGCATCATCGCCATCGACACCAATCCAGCGAAGTTCGAGCTGGCTCGTACCTTCGGCGCGACCGAATGCCTCAACCCGAAGGACTTCGACAAGCCGATTCACGAAGTTCTCATCGAGATGACCGGTTGGGGTGTCGATCACACCTTCGAGTGCATCGGCAACGTCAACGTGATGCGCTCGGCACTGGAAGCAGCACATCGTGGCTGGGGCCAGTCGATCGTCATCGGCGTGGCTGGTGCAGGCAAGGAAATTTCGACGCGCCCGTTCCAGTTGATCACCGGTCGCACCTGGAAGGGCTCGGCTTTCGGCGGGGTCAAGGGCCGCACTCAACTTCCCGGCATGGTGGAGGACGCAATGAAAGGCGAGATCGATCTCGCCCCGTTCGTCACCCACACCATGGGCCTCGACGACATCAACAAGGCCTTCGACCTGATGCATGAAGGCAAGTCGATTCGCACGGTGATCCACTACTGATCGCCCACTACCCATTCAACGCCAACCACCAAGGAAATTAATCATGTCCACTCCTGTCATTTCTGGCGATGGCATCTTTTCGCACGTCTTTATCGGCGCTGCCGACCTTCAGAAGTCGGTCGCGTTCTACGCCGCCGCTCTGGGTGCTCTTGGCATCAAGAACCTCGGTCCTTTCAACAACGGATGGGTACTTTTCGGTCGCGAAAAGCCGGCTTTCATCATCGCCCGCCCGAGCAATGGTGAAGCGCCTTCCAGCAACGGCGTGACGATCGGCTTTGCGGCCGCCACTCCCGCTGAAGTGGATGCCTTCCACGCCGCCGGCCTTGCCGCAGGCGGCACTGACGAGGGCCAACCTGGCGCACGTGGTCACCTGCCGGGTGCCTATGCTGCCTACCTGCGTGATCCGGCGGGCAACAAGGTCTGCTCGTACACCTTCGTCTGAAAGCAAGGAAGCTGAGAGCGTTCTGACAGGGTCAGCACAAGCCTCTATTATACGGCGAGCCTGTTAGACGGACTGCGTAACGCGGTGCATGCTCATGAAGATCGGCCCGCAGCCATGTGTGAAACGCATGGCTGCGGGCATTTGTTTTGAAGCGTGCTTTTCAACCAATGAGAAATGAGGTCGTTATGAAAGAGCCGGCCAATATCAATACGACGACCGTACAACCCACCCCAACCGCCACCGTGTACGGCATGCCGGCTTATGCCGATCGTGCTGCAGCCGTGGGTGAAGTGCATGCGCGCCCGCATCTGTTGCTTGAGGCCCCCCGCGGTATATTGCAGCTCGCTTTCATGACCGAAGGTGACCAGACCAGGGATCAGATGGCGATGAGCGAGTTGTCTCATCGCTTCGGCGTTGCCGAGCCCGACCACGCTACGCCGCTACACGGCATGACATGGGATGAGGGAGACCTTCACTGTGAAAAGCACACCGAGTTCTCTACGTATCTCTGGTGCGCTTCGCTGGATTCCAAGACGGGAGAGCCTTGCGGAGAAAATCCCTTCAAACATGGATTTGTTCCTCCGGGCCCGGTCATATCCGGCATCCGCTTGAGACTTCTTCCGTGGATACCAGAAACGGAGAAGGAGGCTGATCGCTTCGATCCTGCCAGCCTGTGCTACTCGTTGGTAGAGAACGGCTCTGCCGCCATCTTGACCGACTTCCGACAGGATGAGGATGGCCTGACGCAGATCCTCATCCTTGCTCGTGATTTGACCCCGGCGCGGGCAGGTGCGCTGGCTCAACTTCTATTGGAGATCGAGACGTACCGTACCTTGGCGTTGCTGTCTCTGCCGTTGACGCGATCGATGACGTCGGAGCTGCGACACATGGAGTCGCGCCTTGCTGCGATCACTGACGAGATGTGTACGAATTTGGTAGAACGCCGCGATAGCGACGTGCTGCTTTCCGAATTGACAGGTCTGGCCGCCGAACTGGAAGCTGGCGTCGCGGCAAATCTCTATCGCTTCGGCGCCAGCCGTGCCTACTACGAGATCGTCGAGGAAAGGCTGGCTGCGCTTTCAGAAGTGGCCGTATCCGGATACAGCACCTGGGCGGATTTCCTGCAGCGTCGCATCGCTCCAGCCATGCGGGAGTGCCAATCCGTAAAGGAGCGCCAGGCCAAGCTCTCCGACAAACTGACCCGAGCCATCGCGTTGCTGCGTTCGTGGATCGACGTCGAACTTGAACGCCAGAACCGCGATCTGCTGGCTTCGATGAACAACCGGGCCAAGTTGCAATTGCGCCTTCAGCAAACCGTCGAAGGCCTGTAGGTCGCGGCAATTTCTTATTACGTCGTGAGTCTTCTCGGCTACCTGCTCAAGGGCATTCCGATCGTTCACGACAGCGTGGCGCCGGTGATGGCGGTTCTGGTACCTGCGGTGATGCTGACGATCTGGTGGATCGTCCGCAGGATAAGACACGCCCACAGCGACACGGCGGCGGAAGAGAAATCTTCCTGACGAGCTGCCGTCCTGGCGCGCGATAGCTGCGCCGTCCGTTTGAACAGAGGAGAACAACATGCCAAGCAATTCTTTCGGTGAATCCTCTTGTACCGCTGCGGCCTGCATTGAAGCGTTTGTAGACCTTATTCCAGTAGCCAAACGCCTTGGGCAGGTCTCTCCAGGGACATCCCGTGCGCATGCGGTACAGCATGCCCTCCACGGTCATTCGTAGATCACGCTTGTTGTAGATGGCCTTGTGCAGCAGAATTTCCCGCAGCTTCGACCAATGCTCATCGCTGAGCAGTAATCGGGGCATTGCAAGCTCGTATCGATGTTGGGTCAGAGCTTCAACGATACGGGCTTGCTCTTATAGATCAATGGGTTAGCGCGAAATGGCAACAGACCCTAGCAAACCAGTTCAAATAACGTGGCGCAGTAGTTTTATCAGGTCCAAATGCGCCGTTTGGCCTGCGTCAGTTTCCCGGCGGTCTCCAGCTGTACATACACAAAACGCCTCTGGTCATCCACCGCGTCGCAACTCCCTGACACCCCGGCCCAGCTTGCGGCGCAACAGGGCCCGCAGGGTCACCCCATCCGAGTACCCGACCTGTGCGGCGACTTGGTCGACGCTCGCGTTTCCGGTGCGCAAGAGATGGACGGCATGCTCCACGCGCAGGTCCTGGAAATACGACAACGGTGTCTTGCCCAAAACGCTTTGCAGCCGCCGCGCCAAGGTGCGCTCGCTTGTGCCCGCGGCGCTGGCCGCCTCGGCCAGCGAGAACCCCTTCGCGAGCTGACTTCTGGCCCAGGACTCGAAGCGCTCCACCATCGGGTCGGCATGCGCAAGGTGGTCGGGAATCACGAACTCGGCTTGCGAACTGCGTGCCTCGACCAGCAGATAGCGTGCTACTAGGGCCGCCAGCGCCGGACTGCGCCCCCGGATGATGCGCAAGGCCAGGTCGACGTGGGCCAAAGCGGCACCCGCGGTAGTGAAGCGTGTCGAGTTCACGATCATGCGTGACTCGTCCAGCGTGACGTTCGGATAGCGCTGCCGAAACATCGGCCCCAGCCACCATGACGTCGTCGCACGATGCCCATCAAGCAGGCCACTCTCTGCAAGCAAGAAACTACCGGAGCAGGCGGCACCAAGGTGCGCGCCAGCGGTGGACCACTGCTGTAGCACGGCGACCGCATCGGGCACGTCGGGGCGTGTGAGCCGAGCCGAGAGCGTGTCAGGCATCTTTTCACCAAACGCGGGCACGAGCACGACGTCTGGTTCCGGCACACCACGCGCAGTGACCACGGGGACCGTCAAGCCTTGCGCAGTTCGGATGCGACGCCGCACGCCCACCAGCGTGAGCTCTATGTGCGCGGGAGCCTGTGGCAGCGAGCCCGACATCGCATTGGCCAAGCCCACTGTGTCGGTGAGCGCCGCAAGCCCCAGATCAAACACGCCATCACAAACAAGGATGTGGATTTTCATGGCAACAATGATATCAATGTTGTCATTATTGTCTATAGAGATGGCTGTCATGAAGACTTAGACTGCAGGCTCGTCGATCCATTCATCTAACCCAGTTACCCAAAGGATTACAGTATGACCAAGCTCGCCCTGTTTGTTCGCCTCGAAGCCAAACCCGGCCAGGAGGCTGCGCTTGCCGACTTCCTGGCCAGCGCACTGCCGCTCGCCAACGCCGAGTCCGGCACCACTGCCTGGTTCGCATTGAAGTTTGGCCCTTCGACGTTCGGTGTGTTCGATGCCTTTGCCGATGAGGCAGGTCGCCAAGCACATCTGAACGGCCAGATCGCCGCGGCCTTGATGGCCAACGCCGCGACCTTGCTCAGTTCTCCGCCCAATATCGAGAAGGTCGAACTGCTTGCAGCCAAACTGCCTGCATGACAACCCGGCCTTGACCCAATCAGGTCACGCTGCAGGATGGGGGGCACAAGCTCTACGCAGCGATCCCCCCCTCGATTGCACTTGCCCAGGGAGCTACCTTCCACAGCGACGGGGGGCAATATTGCAGCCAGAACTTCCAAGCTGCGTCAGCAAGCAGGGGCAACATCAGGGCTGGCTGTGATGTTCCGATTCGTCGGGTAGTTATCGAGAAGTACCGACTGTTTGCAACGTGTCGCTACCGAGAGCCGTCTGGGCGAGCCAGATTTCCGGCCCATTGGAAGTCCGCAGTCCGCAAGCGCGGATCGATCGAGCGATTTGTTGAAAATCAACGACCTAGCACCGGGCCGTTCGGGCCGTTCGGGCTAGTGAGGGTTTCTGGGGGGGCGTAACGATTCGAACTCCTGCAGGGGCTCGGTGGGGTGGAACCCTGCGCCAAACCTATGTAACTCAGCGCCTTGCGACCGCTGCAAACTCCTGCGGAAAGGTGCGGAATCCGGGCCTTGATGCCCGCAATCCTACCAGTTCTGCCCTGGTCGGGTCACCAACCGAGCGCATCAGACAGGGCGCCAGTTCTATTCCCGTTTGGGAATTGAACCCGCGTCAGCATCCACTCATCCGACGTTCGATCAGGCGGTGACGAACCGCTCCCGAAATGCTCGCCGGACCTGGTCGTAAGGCACAGGGCTGGTGGCGTGCGGGACCAGCGCGCTTCTGTCGCCGATGAGGTAGTTGATCCGGTAGGTGCAGTTTCCGGAGGGGTGCAGCATGCCGGCAATCACCCGGTCGGGATTCAGAACCCGCTCCTGGATCAGGCGGTCCAGCACGCTCTGGACCTACGGCCCCAAGCCAACGAACATGGCATCTTTCAGTTCTTCGACTTCCGCCGCGAAGTGCTACAGCAGGTACTTCCTCAGCAAGGGGTGCTTGGTCATATCCGGTGAGCCACGGTAATCGTCGTCCTTTACGAATACCGGATAGCGCAGACATTGATTTTCGTGCGTCAGAGAGGGCCTCGCTGCCCAAAAGCCTCACGCGCAAACTCCAAGAAGCTGCGCAGCTTTGGAGTCATTCTTCGGTCAGGGGCATAGAGGATGTGCATTGCGGTATTCGGCACCGGGTACTGCGGCAACAGACGCACCAGTGTCCCATCGCGCAGTGCATCGCTAACCAACTCTATCGGCTGTAGAACCACGCCTAGACCAGCTACAGCCGCTGCCAGCAGTGGATCACCTTGATTGATCGTTAATTTGCTTGTAATAGGAACATCTATACGCCCCTCCGGGCTGTCGAAGCTCCAGTGTGAGCGGCCATCAGAATAGGTAAACCCCAGACATTCCTGCTGCTGTAGATCCCACGGATTGATGATGGGAGGGCGACGTGCAAGATAGGACGGCGCAGCGCATAAAACCATCTGATAGGGCTCCAGTGGCAATGCCTTCAACCCACTGCTCGCCAGCTCGCCGATGCGAAATACCACGTCGTAACCATCATCAACGATATCGACCAGTTCGTTCGATAACGTTAGGTCAACAGACACCTGAGGATACCGAACCATGTATTCCAGCAGGCGTGGCGAAAGCGTGCGGATTCCGAACGTGACCGGCGCGTTGATGCGAAGGCGGCCGCTTGGTGTGCCCCGAGTGAGGGCAGCCAGGCTCTCGGCAGACTGCATGTCTGCAAGGATCAGTTTTGCTCGCGGGTAGAACGCCCTGCCGAAGTCGGTGAGGCTTTGCCTGCGCGTAGTCCGGTGCAGCAGGGAAACACCCAGATGTTGTTCGAGCATTTTCACCTGTTTCCCTACCAATTGAGGGGACAGATTCAGGTCGTCCGCAGCGGCGCTGAATGAACCCAGCTCAACTGTTTTGACGAACGTGGCCATCTGGGTCAGGCGATCCATTATAAACACTCTGTTTCTAGTAATACGCCATCGTAGGCATTTATCTAGCGCCAACCAATGACTAAATTTTTGTCACCTTTCGAGTGCCCGGATACCTTCCGGATGTACGTCGAGGCCCATTGATAAACGAGGTATTTATGATGGCACGCATTGTCAGAATTCATGAATACGGTGACGCCAGCGTTCTGAAGCTGGAAGATCTGGAAGTATCGGCACCAGCAGCAAACGAGGTGCAAATTAGTGTTAAAGCTTTTGGCTTGAACCGAGCCGAAGTGATGTTCCGCAATCACGCATACCTACAAGAAGCGGAGTTCCCCAGCCGCTTAGGCTACGAGGCCGCAGGCATCGTAACGGCAGTTGGGAGCGACGTAACCGAGATCACGATTGGTGACTCGGTCGCTCTGATCCCACCTCTGGATATTGCTCGCTGGGGCACCTACGGCGAGTTGGCCAATGTACCGGCCCACCTGGTGGTAAAGAGCCCTGAGAACTTGTCCTTTGAAGAGGCTGCGGCGTCTTGGATGCAGTACGTCACCGCCTGGGGGGGATTGATTGAACAGGCGAAGCTACGTCAGGGCGATTTTGTCATCGTTACCGCCGCGTCAAGCAGTGTTGGCTTGGCCGCCTTCCAAATGGCTCGTATGGTCGGCGCCACATCGATTGCGATCACTCGAACTCACGCGAAGAAGCAAGCCCTACTTGATGCAGGCGCTGCGCATGTCATCGTCAGCGATGAAGAGGATATCGTCGAGCGTGTTATGACGATAACTGCCGGTCAAGGCGCTCGCGTTGTATTCGATCCTGTAGGCGGGCCGTCCTTGGAACCTCTCACGCAGAGCATGGCGCGGGGCGGAATTTTGCTGGAGTACGGCGCACTTAGCTCTGAACCGACACCATTCCCACTGTTTACCGTGCTGGGCAAAAGCCTGACTTTGAAGGGCTATCTCTACGCAGAGATTGTGGCCGACCCTGAAGCCCTAGAGAGAGCAAAGGCTTTTATTCTGCAAGGGTTGGAGTCCGGTGCGTTGCGCCCGATCATCGCAAAGACATTCACACTTAGCGACATCCAGGATGCCCATCGTTTCCTTGAAGCCAATCAGCAGATCGGCAAGATCGTGGTAACTGTCTGACCAGCAATTATGGGGCTGAGAGCGTAATCCTTCGGCCCCGATTCAAGCCAGCCCTGATGACCGCTTTTGGCCGATTCTGTGTATCCGTCCGGCCAACACACCTTCTTGGCCCCGACGCCAAAGGCGATGGTGTCCACCTGATTTAAGTGGACACCATTTCTAGCCTTTTATGCCGCTGGGCAAACCTATTTTCCCGAGGGCGTGGCGCGGCCGGGTTGGTATCAGCCAACGGACAGAGGTGTTGAGCGCAGGCTGGGAGAAAGACTCGCTTGGCTGCGCTCGCCCGATGATGAGACGCCGCCAGAGGCGGACGCCTGATCGGTCCATCCGAAACCTGCCCATCGTGATCTCACAAACTACAGGATAAGCACATGCCAGCCTCTTCTTTCGGTGAGTCCTCGGCGCATATCAGACGGAGACGCGTTGCCCACTATCTACGCACGGAGTCTGGCGCTGCGGTGCTGCTGGTGATCGTCACGGTTGTGGCGCTCGTGTGGGCGAACTCGCCGCTATCTAACGCCTATTTCGAGTTGTGGCACCTAGACGTCGGGTTCAACTTCGGGCCACTGCGCCTACACATGGATCTGCATCACTGGGTCAACGACGGCCTGATGGTCGTCTTCTTCTTCCTGATCGGACTGGAGGTGCGTCAGGAGTTCGCCCACGGATCGCTCCGTGACCGCAGCCGTGCCCGCCTCGCCCTGATCGCGGGGGTCACGGGAGTCGTGCTTCCCGCGCTGGTGTATGTCCTGATCGTGAAACTAGCCGGAAGTGAGGGCCTGCACGGGTGGGGTGCGGTGGTCGGCACCGATACGGCGTTCATGCTGGGCACCTTGGCGATCGTCGGCCCGCGGCTATCGGGTCAGTTGCGCGTGTTCCTGCTCACCCTGACCGTGGTCGATGACTTCCTCGCAGTGTCCATCATCGGCATCGTCTATAGCGAGGAGATCCGGATCGTCCCGTTGCTTATCGCCCTCGCCAGCCTCGTTGGATTGTGGTTGTTGGGGCGCACCCGCCAGTGGCGGGCGACGCCGTATGTGTTGATCGTGATCGTGCTGTGGTTCGCGACCGTGTACTCCGGCATCCATGCCTCCCTGGCCGGGATGGCTGCGGGGCTCCTGATCCCCGCCTACGCGACGCAGCGTCACAAAGTCGTCGCGGCAAGACAACTGTTCCGTGACTTCTGGCAGTCTCCGAGTGCCGCATCGGCCCACGCGGTGGACCGCGGACTATCCCGCGGTATCTCTGTGAACGAGCGGCTGCACGAGTTCCTGCGGCTGCCGGCGGCACTGCTGATCGTGCCGGTGTTCGCCTTGGCGAACGCCGGGGTGGATCTGCGTGGCGGGTTGCTCGCTGAGGCCTTCGGCTCGCCCGTGACCTGGGGCGTCATCTCGGGACTCGTGCTCGGTAAGCTCCTAGGCATCGGGCTCATCACTCTAGCCGCAGTCCGCCTCGGACTGGGGCGCCTGCCGGTGGGCGTCGGGATGGGGAGCGTGTTCGGTGGTGCGGCGCTGTCCGGGATCGGTTTCACCGTGTCGCTGCTCATCATCGGGCTCGCGTTCGGTACGACCTCTGACCTGGGCCGCCAGGCGACGGTCGGGGTGCTCGTGTCGATGTTACTCGCCACGTTGCTGGGGTGGCTCATATTCAAGGTCGCCGCTCTCAAGTGGGGGGAGGAGACTGCCGATTTGCCGATGGTACTTGAGCCACCAGTCGATCCGGAGGTCGATCACATCCGCGGTCCGGAGGACGCCCAGCTCACGCTCGTGGAGTACGTTGACTTCGAGTGCGCGTACTGTGCACACGCCACCGGTTCGTGGGACGATCTGCGCGCCCACTTCGGGGACGACCTGCGGTATGTGGTGCGCCAGTTGCCGCACCACCCCCACGGGCCGATCGCCGCGCGGGCGTCCGAGGCGGCATCGAACCAGGGGATGTTCTGGCCGTGGCTGGACTTCGTGTTCACCCGTCAGCATGCGCTGGAGCGAGAGGACTTGATCGGCTACGCCGCCGAGCTGGGTCTTGACATCGATCGGTTCATCGCGGATCTCGACAGCCCCGCAGTGATAGAGCGTGTCGAGCGTGACCTCGTCAGCGCGGTCGCCAGCGGTGCGCACGTCACTCCTACGTTCTTCATCGAGGGTCGTCGTCTGCTCGGCAGTTACGACGCCCGCACTCTCACCGCAGTGCTCGAAGCCAGTCGCCGCGGCCCTCGCACTCAGGAAGTCCCGTCCTGAGTGGGGCGAACTACAGGATAAGAACATGCCAAGCAATTCTTTCGGTGAATCCTCTTGTACCGCTGCGGCCAGCGGCCTCGTGCAGGTGCGTGGCGCGCGTGAGAACAACCTCAAAGAGGTGGACGTCTCTATCCCGCGGAATGCGCTGGTGGTGTTCTCGGGTGTCTCCGGCTCCGGGAAGTCCTCGCTGGCCTTCGGCACCATCTATGCCGAGGCGCAGCGACGCTACTTTGAGTCGGTGGCCCCCTATGCACGGCGCCTGATCGACCAGGCGGGCGTGCCGGACGTAGATGCGATCGACGGCCTGCCACCAGCGGTGGCGCTGCAGCAGCAGCGGGGGGCCAGCAATGCGCGTTCCTCCGTGGGCAGTGTGACCACCCTGTCCAGCCTGGTGCGGATGATGTATTCGCGCGCCGGCGCCTATCCCGCCAACCAGCCGATGCTGTACGCCGAGGATTTTTCGCCGAACACGCCGCAGGGGGCGTGCTCGACCTGCCACGGCTTGGGTCATGTGTACGAAGTGACCGAGGCGATCATGGTGCCCGACCCCTCCCTGAGCATCCGTGAGCGGGCGATTGCTTCCTGGCCACCCGCCTGGCAGGGCCAGAACCTGCGCGACATCCTGGTCAGCATGGGCTACGACGTTGACCGGCCGTGGAAGGACCTGCCGAAAAAGGATCGCGACTGGATTCTGTTCACCGAGGAAACACCAACGGTGCCGGTGTACGCCGGTTTCACGCCTGCCGAAACCCGCACCGCGCTCAAACGCAAGATGGAGCCGAGCTACATGGGCACCTTCACCGGCGCCCGGCGGTATGTGTTGCACACCTTCGCCAATACCCAGAGCGCGCTGATGAGAAAGCGCGTATCCCGGTTCATGGAGGGCAAGCCGTGCCCCACCTGCCACGGCAAGAGGCTCAAGCCCGAAGCGCTGTCGGTCACCTTCGCTGGGGTGGACATCGGCGCGTTTATGCAGATGCCGCTGGACCACTTGGCGGCATTGCTCGAACCCATCGCACAGGGCGATTTCCGCGCCCATGCAGCGGGTGCGGCTACGGACAAGGAAGCGACCCGGCGCGAGCGTGCCGAACGCGCTGCCACCGGCCGTGCGGTCCATGCGGTATCGCCCGACGTGCGCCGTACCTCCGCGCTGTCGGAAGAAAAGCGCCTCGCCGCACAGCGCCTGGCTGGAGGCGTGATGGCGCGCCTGCGCCAACTGCGCGGGCTAGGCCTGGGCTACCTGACGCTGGACCGGGCCACGCCGACGCTTTCGGCCGGCGAGTTGCAACGCTTGCGGTTGGCCACGCAATTAAGTTCCCTGCTGTTCGGCGTCGTGTACGTACTCGACGAACCCTCGGTGGGCCTGCATCCCTCCGACAGCCAGGCCCTGTACGATGCACTCGACCGGCTGCGCGACGCGGGCAACTCGGTGTTTGTGGTGGAGCACGACCTGGACCTGATGCGCCGCGCGCAATGGCTCGTGGATGTCGGGCCGGATGCCGGGGAGCGTGGCGGCCGCGTGCTCTACAGCGGCGAGCCGGATGGCCTGCGCAAGATTGCCGAATCGCGTACTGCACGTTACCTGTTCGACGAAATTCCCGCACCCGGAAGCCGAGCACGCGAAGCGACCGGCTGGTTGGAGCTGCAGGGCATCCACCGCCATAACCTGCATGGCGTGGATGCGCGCATTCCGCTGGGCGTGCTGACAGCCGTTACCGGCATCTCTGGCTCCGGCAAATCCAGCCTCGTCGCGCAGGCCCTGCCGGAATTGGTGCTGCTGCACCTGGGCCACGAGCCTGAAGACGATGCCGCCGAAAGCG
The DNA here is from genome assembly GCF_048265365.1 of Kangiella sp. Taxonomy (NCBI): domain Bacteria; kingdom Pseudomonadati; phylum Pseudomonadota; class Gammaproteobacteria; order Kangiellales; family Kangiellaceae; genus Kangiella; species Kangiella sp. The sequence continues at coordinate 5,483 of NZ_JBLXBT010000011.1, read as the reverse complement.
CCACCAGCGAAGGGCCGGCAGTGGTCGAAGCGACCGGCGGCCATCTGGCGGGCGACGTGGACGCCATACAGCGCCTGGTGCAGGTGGACCAGAAGCCGATCGGGCGCACGCCGCGGTCGAACCTGGCTACCTACACGGGTCTGTTCGACCATGTGCGCAAGCTGTTCGCCGCCACGCCCGATGCTCGACGCCGCCGCTATGATGCCGGACGGTTCTCGTTCAACGTCGCCAAGGGGCGCTGCGAGACTTGCGAGGGCGAGGGTTTCGTTAGCGTGGAACTGCTGTTCATGCCCAGCGTGTACGCGCCGTGCCCGACCTGCCATGGCGCGCGCTACAACGAGGCCACGCTGAAGGTGCAGTGGAACGGGCGCAACATCGCCGAGGTGCTGCAGATGACCGTGGACGATGCCAGCGAATTCTTCGCGGGTGAAGACGCGGTGGCAAGGCCCCTGCAACTGCTGCGCGACATCGGACTGGGCTATCTGCGCCTGGGGCAACCGGCCACTGAGCTTTCCGGTGGCGAGGCGCAGCGCATCAAGCTGGCGACCGAGCTTCAGCGCAGCCAGCGCGGCCGAAGCCTGTACGTGCTCGACGAGCCGACCACCGGGCTGCACGCGTCGGATGCCGACCGGCTGCTGGTGCAGTTGCAGCGCCTGGTCGATGCCAGCAATACCGTAGTGATGATCGAGCACGACATGCGTGCGGTGGCCCAAGCCGACTGGGTGATCGACGTAGGGCCAGGCGCGGGCGCTGCCGGCGGCAGCATCGTGGTGGCGGGTTCCCCTCAGCAGGTGGCCCGAAAGTCTGGCAGCCGAACCGCTCCGTTCCTTGCACGGGAGTTGGCGCGGGTCGAGTAGCTTAGTTCGCCAAATGTTGCCAGCTTCGCGGGGCATTGATCGTCGCCACACGGTGGTGACGGTCGCTGCCCGAGTCGCGTCATCCTTCCTGAGTCAGAGCAAGATAGGGATTGTTGGGCGGTATTTCGGCGAATACCAAGGACCCATTTTCGAGGAGGTAGCCATGCAGTCGGCGGGACTTCCTCGGGCCCGTGACTTCACAGGTCCAAATGTTCAGGCCATTTGAGTGCTTGCGGTGTAGCTGCAGTTTCTCAAAGCGCTTTTGCACCCACTGCCAATCCTGTTGCTTGTCCTGCCTGGCTAGCGCATCCACCTGGGATGTTCCTGCGCATAGCGATGGAACACGCCGGGACTGACCAGGTAGGCGGTGTCGCTCACCGTATGCACGAGCGCCTTGGCGTCGTTGATGATGAGTCGCCGCGCGGCGACTCCCTGTTGCAGCCACGTCATGAAATGCTCCCCGGATGGTATCGCGACTATTGGAGTTGATGCAGGTCCAGGCGCAGGGGTAAGTGGCAAGGGAGACGCTGCGGCTGTGGTTGGGGCAGGAACGTCAGGCTGGGCAGGGACTTTCTCCACTGGCTCTTCACTCTTCCCCATGTCGGCCGTGCCATCCAATCCAACCATCGGCAGCATGTCCTCCATGACGTCGGGCACGGGCGGGGCCGCAGTCGGCAAGGCGGTATCGCTGCGAGGGCATTCCCAAGGGGGAGTCTCCTGACCTTCGGGTGCTGGCTGCCCCACGACCGCGGGCGGTGTGCCTGGTGCACTCCCGTTGATTTCCGCTGGCGTCGTGTCGATCGCCACCGTGCCTGCGAAAAGCGCTGGCCGCTCGCCGGATTCCCAGATCAGCGCGGGCGCGAGGCGCAACAGGGTGAACGAGTAGGACCAGCCGGTCGCACTGGTCACGGTCGCGCGCCAGACCGCCTTGCCGTCTGAGGTAGGCTGGAGCATGCCGTGGTCCTGCAGCACGTTGAAGACGGCGGTGTTGTTCGCAGGAATGCCGTCGATCCCCTGAGACAGCAGGTGCGCGCGCAGCTTGTCCGAGACAGTCTTGCTCACCAGCCACAGCCCATCCTCAGTGAGCCAGCCATCGGAGGCTTCCGGCTGATTCAGCTTCAACTGTTCCTTGAGCAGGAAGCGCAGCCCGTCCAGCAGCTTGCGTTGCAGCGCGTGCCTGGGCGCGGCCATGGCGCGCGCGGGATCGCCGCCCAGTTCCTGTGCCACAGAAGCGCGATCAGCCTGCACGACCAGTTCACCCAGCACGCCGGCGTGCTCGTACTGCCCGGCCAAGACGTAGAGCAATGGTGCCCACAGAGACGGATAGCCGCTGAGCCAGTCTAGGAGCGGACCATCGAGCAATTGGCGGTAGAGCAGCCCTGTTGCGGCGCTGTGCAACCGGTACTCGCGGTCTTCGCGGTAGCGGAAGCGGTACGACTGGTGCAGCGGGCCGTGCCAGGGATGCCACAGCGAGCCGTCTGCCAGCTCGACCAGCAGATCGACGGCCACCTTGCCGATGTCGTGCAGCCACGGCGTTGTAACCGGCGTAGTCGTCGGTCATCAGGTAGCCGCGGTAGCCATCGAGCAGGCGTAGCGGCACCTCCTGCGCGCGGCTGGCTGTGTAGTCGAAAAGGATCACCGGCTTGTCCGGCGGCCCACCGCTTTGCACCCACATCCAGGATTGTGCCGAGGGGTCGCGTCCCGGTTCATGCAGCACCTGCAAGCGCGTTTCGTCGCAGTGCAACACGGGGTAGTCCAGCAGCTTGTCGCGCATCAGGTTGAGCAACGGTTGCAGTTGCTCGCCACTTTGGATCACCCAACGCGCCAGGGGCTGGCGTGGGATGTCGACGCCGTGGCGGCTGCCCCCTAAAGAAGGTTGGCCGTAGAAGAGCACTTGAAGGGCTTCGCGTCCCTCTCTGGAGTGTGCTGTCTTTTGCGTGTACAGCCCCTGGTTTCAGCGTTGTCAAGTGGCAGTTTTGCTATAGGAGCGTTTTTTCCGCGCACCGCATCACTGGTAATGCTATTCGATCACTCGAAGCTTCGGATGATCTGATCGTTATTTGGTCAGATTGCTGTTTTTGACATCGGCAAAGACTGAAATCAGTCAGAAATACAAGGGTGTGCAGCCCTAGATTCTTTCTTGCAGCGCCTTGAAGAAGGCATCGATATTCTCATCGTGGCGTTTGTAGTAGGTCCAGGGGCCGATCCGCTGCGATGTCACCAATTGCGCGCGCTGTAGAGCTGCGAGATAAAGCGATGTCGTTGACTGCGAGAGGCCCGTGCGCTCTTGGATGATACTGACGCACACGCCTACCGTTTCTGGGTCGACTTCCTGCTCGGGAAAGACTGTCCTGGGATCCTTGAGCCAATTGAGGATGGCAAGGCGCGTCGGGTTCGCCAATGCTTTCAGGGCTTCGTTGACGTCAATAGTCATGAATTTTTTGAGACCTGTTTTTTTCGATATCTAGATATCTTCCTGATTCGCGCATCAAATTGGAAGGCTTCGCCATGATCTCTGCGCGCCTGCCCGTCGCAATGACGGGCTGGTTTGGACTGGAATCCTATTGCCCTGTCAGGTAGGACTATCGGGCACCTGTGCGCCGAATTGCGGGACGATATGTTTGCCAAGTTCCTCGATAACCTCTGCTGCGGGGCGTTTACCATACTTGAGGTTCAGGATGACGTGATCTACACCGATTTCCTGAAGTGTATCCAGCAAGGCCCGCAGGTGGTTACGTCCCAGTCGGAATCCTAGATGGATAGGCGAGGGTGGCGTGGATGGGTGTTCGTCCAGGTCGATATACAGCGATTGCAAGAACGGCTTGTAGATAGTGCCACATTGTTTAGCCGTTTCCTGTCGCCAATCTTCCACGATGAGTCGCTGCATTTTTGGCGGACGTGGATAGTTGATCCATCCATGGCTTTCACGCGCGATCCAATCGAGCGGCTGGCGGCTGTGTCCGGTTACGAATAGCGGTATTTCCCGAGTCGTAGGTTTGGGAACGAGATCGGCCCCCAGTAACTCGCCGTGACTCCAGCGAATGGGCTCGAAGTGTGTTCGATGGGCTTGGCGTATCACATTGAGGTTTTCTTGAAAGGTCTCGCCACGCTGTTCTGGATCAATGCTGAATGCGGGAAACTCCACGGGACGATCGCCAGAGGCTACTCCCAGGAGCAAGCGACCTCCGCTCAACTGATCAATGCTCGCTGCGGCCTTTGCCGTGTGCAAGGGATTACGCAGAGTAAGGGCGATGGAGGCGGTGCCTAGTGCGATTTTTGTTGTATGGGCTGCCATGTAGCCCAGATACACCCAAGGGTCGAAAACCTGGCCGACATCGCCGAAGCTTGGGTCCCTGAGTGGGACGTCGCGAAACCAGAGCGCCGAAAAACCAAGTGCCTCTGCACGTTTGGCCAGCGCGACCTGATCTAGCATGCTCGGTGTATCACCTTCGAAAGCCTCCAGGGGAAAGAACAGCCCAAGGCTTAGATGACCCTGCCTGAAGGTTCGTTTGAATCCCCTATGCTCTTGGTAGGGGATCGTGCTCGGTTGGTACATGCTTAACTTCCTCGGTCAACAATCGCTGAGCCACGCCCCTGAGTTATGGGGCGTGGCATTGAGCGTTTAGGATTTGTAAGTCGGGTAGTCGGTGTAGCCCTTATCGGTACCGCCGTACATGGTGCTTGGATCAACTGGGTTAAGCGGCCAGTTGTTGGCGATACGAGCGGGCAGGTCGGGGTTCGCAATGAAGGGGCGGCCAAAAGCGATCAGATCGCCCCAGCCAGCTTTTATCACGCGATTTCCTCGTTCAGCGGTGTACTTGCCGGCATAGATAATCTTGCCGCTGAAGGTCTTACGAACAGCTTCCCGGAACGTCTCAGGCAGCTCGGGTGCGTTTTCCCAATCGGCTTCGGCGAGCGACAGGTAGGCAATGCCCACTTCCTCGAGGATCTTCACTGCCTCGATGTAGGTTTGATGAGGATCTTCTTCGACCAGACCAAGGTAGACGCGGTCTTCGTCTGTGGTCGCGAACAGCGGGGCGAAGCGAACGCCAACGCGCTCCTTGCCGACCACACCAGCAACAGCGAGGGTGATTTCGCGCAGGAAGCGAAGACGGTTCTGCAGCGAACCGCCATATTCATCATCACGCTGGTTGGTATGGGCCGAAATGAACTGGTTTACCAGGTACCCGTTCGCGCAGTGAAGCTCCACCCCGTCAAAACCTGCGTCCAAAGCATTTCGGGCTGCTTGGGCGTAGAGCTCAACCAGTTCCTTTACCTCCTTGGTGGACAGGGCTCGTGGGGTCGAAGGGTCGGCCAGTGTACCCGTGCCGGGGCCAGTTTCGATGAACACCTTGACGTTGTCCGCGCGGATGGCTGATGGCGCGACGGGCGCTTCACCACCGGGTTGCAGCGATGTGTGCGACACGCGGCCCACATGCCAAAGTTGAGCAAAGATCACCCCCCCTTCGGCGTGAACAGCGTCGGTGACCTTACGCCAGCCTTGTATCTGTTCCGGGCTATGAATGCCAGGTGTCCAGGCATAACCCTGTCCTCGGGGTTCGATCTGTGTGCCCTCGGTCACCATGAAGCCAGCACCGCTGCGCTGACGGTAATATGTGGCCATCA
>NZ_JBLXBT010000010.1:0-20024 GCF_048265365.1 Kangiella sp. | reverse complement strand
GCAATTTGTCACCAGAAATCCAGTACAAATCAAAAAAGACATTCAGTCCTTGATTAAGGTTAATAAGCCTGCTGTATCGATACTCAGACAAGGCAGAAATGAACAAGGTGTATCTCCCCTAGAAAAAGCGCTTAATGCTGTTTTGGCTTGTGTTCATATCTCAGGTAAACCAGCTCAGAATAAGGTGTATCTACTAGCTAGGTTTTGGCATCAAATGCCTGATTACCAGCTGCTTCAAGAAATTAATAGACAATATCCATCATTACAAATTACTTGTCAGTCATTCCATGCCTCTAAGGGTAAAGAAGCTGACTATGTAATCATTACGGGATTAACAACGGGTAAGCACGGCTTCCCGTCTCAAAAAGCAACCCCTCCGCTGGTGGACGCACTCTTACCTAAAGATGATGATTACGAGTTTGCTGAAGAGAGACGTCTTTTTTATGTCGCATTAACCAGAGCAAAACATAGAGCGTATCTATTAGCTGATATGACAGATGTCAGTGATTTTGTTGTCGAACTCATAAAGAACAAATACTTTATAGATACCGATGAATTTGATGCATCGGTTGTACAGAAACTGTTTGAACAGATTTCTTGTAGCAGCTGTAAAACAGGAATATTGAAAGAGCGCGTTAGTCGCTACGGTAAGTTCTTGTCTTGTTCTTTCTATCCTCGTTGTAAACACAAAGAAACCCCTTGTAGCCACTGTGGCAGCCCGATGAGCAGTACAACTAAGCCCGGCTTTCAGGAATGTATTAACGAAGAGTGTGGTGAGATTCGCCCGCTCTGCAAGTGTTGTGGCAGTGAGATGAAGCTAAGAAATGGTAAGTACGGTCAATTTTGGAGTTGTTCGACATATAGAAAAAATGCAGATAAAAATTGTGGTTATACACTTAACTGTACCGCTAACGAAATTTAATTGGGCTAGCACATGAAAGTTGGCAATGCGATTAGAAGAGGCCATCAACACGACAGGTCTTTCTAGATCATCTACCTACGCTTATATGGCAAAAGGTGAGTTTTCTAAGCCTATTCAGTTAGGCCCTAGAGTTGTGGATTAGATGGGAAGAGGTGTAGGGGAGAGTAGAGCTCAGTCATTGTTGATTAAGTATATGTATTTTTCTGAATAGTCTTTTTGGTAGAATGGCATGAATATATATACCAAAATAACAGTAAAAAGGGCGGCGATGTATGGAAAACGTTTTCAGTTTTAGGGATGAGCTGGTAGATGACTACAGCACTTTCTCCCGCAGTTTTGTGAAAATTGCAGCACCTGACATAAAGCAATTAGTCGAACGTGAATATGCCGATGGCAGATATTGGCCTGAGCCTCTAATACAAATAAACCCCAACTACAGGCGCCAAGGTACCGTGCAAGATCTGGCGGCAAGTGGAGAATTGCACCCATTGTGCTCTGATATTTTCCGTACTGGAAAGACGGAAGGGCGTTCGGATCCTCTTTTTTTATACAAGCATCAGATTGAAGCTTTGGCGAAAGGTCAGCAAAAACAGAGCTTTGTAGTTACTACTGGCACTGGTTCTGGAAAATCATTGTCTTTTTTTATACCGGTAGTAGATGCGATTCTAAAGGGCAAGGATCTTGACCCAGTGCCGCGAACTCGGGCAATTGTAATCTACCCCATGAATGCCCTAGCGAATAGCCAACTTGAAGAACTGAATAAGTTTTTAGAAGGCTTTCCTGAGGGTGAGCCCCCATTTACAGTTGCGCGTTATACTGGTCAAGAAAGTAGGGCAGAGCGAGAACGTATCGCAAATAACCCGCCAGATATTCTATTAACCAACTTCATGATGTTAGAGCTCATTCTAACGCGATATGAAGAAGTGGATCGCCGGGTCGTTCAGAACTGTCAGGGACTAGAGTTTCTTATTCTGGATGAATTGCACACTTACCGTGGCCGTCAAGGTGCAGACGTCGCCGTTCTGGTTCGTCGACTTAGAGAGCGCCTGTCCGCCTTTGAAATGACTTGTATCGGTACCTCAGCAACTATGTCCAGTACAGGTAATCAGGCAGACCGCAATCGAGTTGTAGCGGAAGTATCGAGTAAGCTGTTTGGGGTCAAAATCACTGAGCATGATGTAATAGGTGAAACACTTGAGAGGGTTACTACGCAATCCAAAGATGTCGACGCGATAAAGCATCTTTTGAAAGCTGAAGTTACCAAGGAAGAATTTAGTTGGAAGGGTTTTGATGAGTTCCATGATTCCCCATTGGCGATTTGGGTCGAACTGAATCTGGGTATTGAAATCCCTGCCGATGAACCACCTAAGCGTGCTCAACCCAAAACGCTCGCAGCAGCCACTGAGTTGCTGGCTGATCACGCCGGTGTATCAGCAGAAGCGGCATCTAAGGCTTTGCAGAAGTTTCTGATAGCTGCACATGATATTCGCACGCCGCAAGGGCGCGCTCCTTTTGCATTTAAGCTTCATCAGTTTATCAGTGGCCCTGGTAAGGTTCTGTCAACACTAGAATCGCCTCAGCGACGAACAGTTACCCTTGATGCCCAGCGCTTTGCTCCTGGTAAACAGGAACAAATGGTTCAGCTTTATTCAACCCACTTCTGCCGTGACTGTGGTCAAGAATATCACCCTGTATGGAAAACTTCCTACGGCCAGATTCGATTCGATCCTCGGGAAATTGGAGAGATAACGACAGCTGATAACGAAGAGATGAACTTCGGTTTTTTGTGCCCGACTCATGAGCAACTGGACTACAATGGGAAGTTAGAAGAGCTCCCTGAAAGCTGGATCGATTTTTCCAAAGCCGAGCCAAAGCTGAAATCAAGTTACAAAAATGCCCGCCCCATTGAATTTTCCATTTCTGCCGATGGTCTTGAAGGTCGTGGACAGAAATACTGGTATATTCCTGGTAAATTCCGGTTCTGCTTAAGCTGTAGTCAGCTGCATGAGGCTCACGGTAAAGATATTAACCGTCTTGCGAGTTTGTCCGGTGAAGGCCGATCTTCGGCTACCACAGTCTTGGCCCTGTCGGCATTGCGTCAGCTGTTCTCCATGAAAGAACTCCCAGAAGGAGCTCCCGATCCTAGAAAACTGCTAGGTTTTACGGATAACCGTCAGGACGCAGCTCTGCAAGCTGGTCACTTCAATGACTTTATCTTTTTGCTTACGCTTCGAGCTGGCTTGATCGGTGCGCTCCAGTCCAATTACAAAGTATTGGACGAAGAACACTTATCAGAGGAAGTGTTTAAAGCACTGGGTTTCAATAAGGTTGATGAAGCGACCTTGGCTGAATACCTGCGAACGCCAAAATTGATGGGACTGGCACGTCAAGAAGCCCAGCGGACATTACGATACATCATTGGTTATCGCTTGCTGCGTGATCTTCGCAGAGGTTGGCGCTTCAATAATCCAAATCTGGATCAGCTCGCACTGCTGAGGATGGATTACAAGTCCTTAGTTGATTTCTGCCAGGAAGAACAGCTATTCAAAGACACCAAAAATTCTGTTCTTGCCAAACTGAATGCCCACAATCGAGCAAGTCTTTGTAGGGTGCTTTTTGATGAAATGCGTCGAGCTTTGTGTTTAGAAAGTCGTTACCTTGACCCCGTTGAACAAGACAAAGCAAAGAGCAGTGCCTTCAACTATTTGAATGAGCGCTGGGCTTTTGCTTCTGATGAAAAACTCGAAACTTCTCGCTACCTGATTCTGTCTAAACGTCCGGAATATCGTGGCAAACCAAGAGCAGACCTTATTTCTGCGGGTGCGCGCTCACGTATCATCAAAATCATCAAAACAGCTGAGTTTTGGAAATCAACTGCTTTTTCAGGGCAAGTCTCTGGTTGGAAAGATGACGAATGGGTCGATATCGTCACCGCTTTACTCGAAGTCTCAGTGATGTATGGCTACGTGCAAAAACACAACATCGAGAAGGGGTTGGCGGGCTATCGCCTTAATGCATCGGCACTCGATTGGCATCTGACGGATGAACCAGCAGTAGACGCTAGTCGGGCAAACGAGTACTTCCGTCAGCTTTATCTCAATTTGGCAGAGTTGCTGAAAAAGCCAAATCATCCTCTCTTCTATTTCGAAGCACAAGAACATACTGCGCAGGTTGATGCCGGACGGCGTCAGTTGCTGGAACAGCGTTTCCGCTTTACAGATAAAGATCAGAAAGATTGGTTGGGTGAGCCGGGTCATGAGACGCCGCTGGAGCGTTTGCCCGTGATGTTCTGCTCTCCGACTATGGAGTTGGGTGTTGATATTTCGTCACTGAATACGGTTTATCTACGTAACGTACCGCCAACTCCGGCAAACTATGCTCAACGTAGTGGCCGTGCTGGTCGTTCTGGCCAGCAAGCATTGGTGATTACTTATTGCGCTTCCTTGAGCCCGCATGATCAGTGGTTCTTTCATAATGCCAACGAAATGGTACACGGCATTGTGAAAGCGCCAACACTGGATCTTGGAAACCGCGAGCTAATAGAAAGCCATCTGCAAGCAGTATGGTTGGCGGCCGCAGAAGTTGAATTGGATAGTAGTATAAGACCTTTAGTTGAACCTGAGTCTGACGGCATGCCGTTGCTAGATGCGTTGAAAACCCGGTTATCTGACCCTGCCGTCATTGCCAAAGCACGAGTCTCCGCAGAAGGTGTAATCAAACAGCTTGAAGGGGATTTGAATACCAGCAAATGGTTTACGCCGGACTACATCGATTCGGTAATTAGCAAAGCTCCAGAAATTTTCTCTAAGGCTTTAGACCGTTGGCGTGCACTGGTTGAGGCAACCCTCAAGCAAATGGAAATGGCCGAATCCATTACCAAAAGCCATACTTCCACCGATATGGAACGAGCAAACGCCCGGCGTCGCTGGGTTGATGCCTCTAACCAATACAACCAGCTTCAGAAAACATCGAATACTCAGAATTCTGATTTTTATACCTACCGTTATTTAGCCAGCCAGGGGTTCCTTCCAGGATACAACTTCCCACGTTTGCCGCTGATGGCATGGATTCCCGCTCGTGGTGGCCAGTCGGGCAAAGATGATGAGGGCAGTATGGTGAGCCGCCCGCGCTTTTTAGCTTTGTCTGAATTCGGCCCCCGCAGCCTGATTTATCATCAGGGTCGTATGTACCGAGTTGTGCGTGCCAAACTTAATGTCGGCAACAGCGACCACATTTCAGGTAACAGCTCGCTGGCGACGATTACATCTCGGATATGCAGCCAATGTGGCTATGGTCATTTGGGTCAGCCGGGCGAAGGCGAGCCTCTGGTTGAGCGTTGTGAAAACTGTGATGCGCTGCTGGGTGAAGAAGACTGGGTTAAAGAGCTCTATCGTATTGAAACCGTTGAAACTCAGCCAGTAGAACGAATCTCCATCAACGACGAGGATCGTCAGCGTCAGGGTTTTGAGCTTCAAACAACCTACCGTTTCTTGCCAGGGCCGGACGCAAAAATTCAGAAAGAGAAAGCCATTGTCAGCATCTATGGTGGGCCGTTGGCAGAACTGACCTATGCACCAGCTGCTCGCATCTGGCGTATCAATCGCGGCTGGCGTCGTCGCAAAGATAAAAACCAGCTCGGTTTCTACATCAATCCAATCACCGGGCTATGGAGTAAACAGGACGACCCCAACGACAGCGATGACGGTGTAAAAGAAGAAGGTGCGATGGATAAAGTCGCCAGTCAAAGAATCGTGCCTTTTGTTGAGGATCACCGTAACCTGCTGATCCTTGCGCCATTAGTAACTCCCAGCAAAGAAGCTATGGCCACGGTACAAGCGGCGCTTAAGCGCGGCGTAGAAATGACCTTCCAGATCGAAGAATCAGAGCTGGTGGCCGAACCACTACCAAAGCTTGATGACCGTAAGTCGCTGTTGTTTTACGAAGCGGCGGAAGGCGGGGCTGGTGTTTTAACTCGCTTGGCATCCGAGCCAGAAAGTTTGGCGATTGTCGCTAACAAGGCGCTGGAAATCATGCATTTCCAGAAACCTGAAAACGAACAGTGGGATGCCTCAACACTGGTGGCGACCGAGAAAAAAGACGACCTGGGTAATGCTCTATGTGAAGCGGGTTGTTACCAATGTCTATTGTCTTACTTCAACCAGCCAGATCACGAGAATATCAATCGCCGCAATTCGGAGGCACTGGAATTGCTGGTTGCCTTGGCAAATTCGAGTGTTCAGCTAGAGGCAGTTGCAACACCAGGCTCCTCCGTAGCGGGAGCCAGCAGTGGAGATATTGCCAGTGATTTTCTTAATGAGATTGCCAAGCAAGGATTGAATCAACCTTCTGCCACATTTGTTGCGGTATCTGGCGGCGAAGCAACAGCAATCGCACAGTACAAAGGCACGCGAACACTAGTCTTTACTGATATTGTTTCAGAAGACATCATAAGCACATTAACCGATAAGGGCTGGGCATGTATCGATGCATCGGACCCAACTCAATGGAACACAATATTTAATGACCACAGCCATGTATTCGGCATGGTCGGGAATGCTGAATAATGACACAAGAACATAACTACATACCGGGTAATCTGGTTCTTGCTCGCGGCCGTGAATGGGTTGTACAGAGCGACTCCACCCCTGGCTGGTTACGCCTGCGACCACTTGGGGGCGCTGACGATGACATCATTTCCCTGATTCCGGATTTGGAACTGCAACCGGTAACATCCGCGACCTTTCCTTGGCCAGATGCGGAAACACCCGGCAGCCACTCAGGTGGTTTGCTGTTGCGCGACGCTCTACGCTTGAAGCTTCGCACAGGTGGAGGACCGTTCCGATCCTTTGGCAACATCGCCGTTGAACCACGTGCCTATCAGCTGGTACCTCTGCTGATGGCACTACGTTTAAGCACGGTACGTCTGTTGATTGCCGATGACGTTGGTATAGGTAAAACCATTGAGGCGGGTTTGATAGTCCGTGAACTGATGGATCGGGGCGAAATTTCAAAACTGGCCGTTTTATGCCCGCCGCATCTGGTCGAGCAATGGCAGTCCGAGCTTGAAGTTCGCTTTAACCTGCACGCTGTGGCGTTGACCTCGGCAACCGCCAGCCGTGTTGAACGTGAAGTGCCCCATGGTGTAAATCTGATGGATCACTTCCCGGTGATTGTCGTTAGCCTCGATTACATCAAAAGCGAACGTCACCGTGAGCATTTCCTATCGATTGCACCAGAATGTGTGATCGTCGATGAAGCCCATACCTGTGCAACGTCTGGTGTTGGTAAACAATTGCGCTTTGAGTTATTACAACGTCTGGCCGCGAATGACGAACGTCACCTGATCATGCTGACGGCCACCCCGCATTCCGGTGATGAAGGCGCGTTTTATAACTTAATTTCACTGCTGAATCCAAAGTTTGCCGAGTTGCAAAATCACACCTCGGCCAGTCATCCGTTGCGTCAGGAACTGGCTCGCCACTTTGTACAGCGCCGCCGAAAAGACATCAGCGAATGGCAAGCCGAAACCGGCGATGGCACCGGATTCCCACGCCGTATGAAGTCCGACGTCACCTACAAGCTCAGTGGTGACTGGGGCGCGTTTTTTGATTCGGTACAGGAATACTGCGTCGAGCTGGCCGAAAGTGTCGAGCAGCAAGGTGAGAGCAGCGCACGACTGATCTGGTACGCCACCCTGGCACTGTTGCGCTGTGTCGCCTCGTCACCGGCTGCGGCGGTCAAAGCGTTGAGCAATCGTCTTGAAGGCGTTGAAACCGATGTCGATCTGCTGATTGATGAACGTCTGCACGATGGTGAAGCCGATGACCTGATGGCATCCGATATTGAGCCACCGGCCCAGTTGCAAAACCAGTCGCTGCAAGCCCTGATCGACGAAGCTGAACGGCTTAGCGGAAAAAAAGGCGACCCCAAGCTATCAGCGCTGATTCAGCATCTGAAAGGTCTGATTGCAGATGGTTTCCACCCGGTGATCTTCTGTCGTTATATCGCCACCGCTCATTATGTTGCCGAGCATTTGCGCAAGCACTTCAAAAATGTGCTGGTGGAATCCGTTACCGGTGAACTGACCCCGGAAGAACGCCGCCTCAAGGTTGAGGACATGGAAGAGGGCCAGCAACGTATTCTGGTGGCCACTGACTGCTTGTCGGAAGGTATCAACCTGCAGCATCTGTTCACCGCTGTTGTGCATTACGACCTGGCCTGGAACCCGACCCGCCACGAGCAGCGAGAAGGCCGCGTCGACCGTTTTGGCCAGCAAGCCAGTGAAGTGCGCTGTACCATGCTCTACGGTCAGGACAACCCGGTCGATGGTTTTGTACTGAATGTAATTCTGCGCAAGGCCGACGCAATCCAGAAAGAACTGGGCGTATTAGTACCAATGCCGGAAGACGACAGTCGCATCAATCAGGCACTGGTCAAGGCCGCCCTGATGAAACGCAGCAGTGTCGCAGCACCGCACACATTGGATATGTTTGCCGATGCAGAAGAGCTGCTGGCACCGGTGCAAAGCCAGTGGCAAGACGCACTGGAGAAAGCCAAAGCCAACCGCACCGTGTTTGCCCAGCGTTCCCTAAAACCTGATGAAGTGTTGCCAGAGTGGCAAAAGCAGCAAGAGTCGCTTGGTACACACCAAGACGTCCTGCGCTTTGTTAAAACCGCCGCTGCACGTTTGAATGCCCCACTAGAAGAGACTCGCGGCGAGCGTTATCGCTTCTTGCCTGCCAATACCCCACAAAACCTGCGACAGCGGCTTGAAGATGACGGTATCGACAAACCACTGCTGATCGACTTTAACGAACTGCACCGCAGCCACCCGCTGGTCAGTATTCTGGCTGATCACCTGCTGGAAGAAAGCCTGCAAGGCGATAGCCGCATTGCCGCTCGTTGTGCTGCAGCCGAAACCGACAGCGTTGACGTTGTCACCACTGTCTATCTGCTGCGTGTGCGTCACCAATTGGAATATGTGCGCCGTCGAGAACCTTTCCAGCTGATGGCCGAAGAGACTTTGGCTGTGGCAGTGAAAGGGCGTAACAATCCAGAATGGATCGTCGGTCACGAAGTGAATCAACTGCTGGAACGTATCCCTTCCGGCAACTTGTCCAAAGAAGCCATGACCCGCGAGATCAACCACGCCTTGGCATTTATGAACGAACATCAGAACAAACTGGAAAGCCTAGCTAGTGAACGTGCCGATGCTCTGTTGGCCGACCACCGTCGGGTACGAGAGGCCGCTCGTGATGTCGGCCAATACAGTGTTACCCCGTGTTTGCCGGTCGACCTGATCGGTGTTTATGTATTGTTGCCGGATGCGCTGTAAGGATACCCCATGAAAAAAGTAAAACGTCAGATCAAAAGCGCATTCAATTTGCCCAGCATTACTCTGGAAGGCGGACTGTTTCTTCCCGATCAGCTGGAAAATGCAGCATTAGGTCAAGCCGAATATCAGGCCGAAACTGATTACCAGATTCCCAAGGGATTGAAGCTCAAAGATGAATACAGCCGTGCCTTTCAGATTGCCAGCGCCCAGTGGAAGCAATTTACTCCGCAGCTGCAACGTACCGATCTCAATGCGTCTAGCGCTACTCAAACCTTTGTGGCAGAGTTTCTACGTGATGCACTGGGTTACACACAGCTTGAAGCCGTTGAACCCATCACAGTGAACGAGCGCGGCTATCCGATCGGCCTCATGGCTGGGCATATTCCTGTGGTTGTGGCACCGTTTGACAGCAAGCTCGATGACAGCCTTGAAGCCTTTTCCATTACCGGTAGTGGCAGTCGCAAAAAATCAGCCTTTCAGCTGGCGCAAGAACTGCTGAATGCCAGCGACGAGTACCTGTGGGCGCTGGTCTCTAATGGTAAACAGCTACGGTTGCTGCGCGATGCGGCTAGCCTGACCCGACCGAGTTTTCTGGAGTTTGATCTGGAAGACATTCTGCAAGGTCAACGATTTGCCGAATTTGCCACCCTCTGGCGCTTGCTGCACGGCAGTCGTGCTAACCAGACGGGCGCACCAGAATCATGCATTTGGGAAGCCTGGCGTGAGCAAGGCAAAAACGAAGGCACCCGCGTTCGCGATGGCCTGCGCGATGGAGTAGAGCAAGCGCTGTTAACCCTGGGTGAGGGCTTTATTCAGCATCCGGCCAACCAGAAACTGCGCCAACAGTTGGAAAACGGCCAACTCAGCAAGAATGACTATTTTCAGCAGTTATTGCGCCTGATTTATCGACTGATCTTTTTGTTTACCGTTGAAGAGCGGGGGCTGCTGCACCCGCAACCAGCAGCCGGTAAAGCCAACGCCAAAGCCGACCAGCAAGCTCGCCGTGCCTACTCGCAGGGCTACGCACTGGCGCGCCTGCGTGAAGCCTGCCTGCAACGGCGTAACCTGAATCGCTTTGATGACCAGTGGCAGTCGTTGCGCATCGTGTTTGCCGGATTGGCCGATGGCCAGCCGCTGTTGGCCTTACCGGCGTTGGGTGGCTTGTTCAGCAAAACCCAATGCGAACAGCTGGATGCCGCCAGTCTCAGCAACCTGCACCTGTTAAGCGCCATGCGCCAGTTGCGTTGGGCCATACACAAAGGCTCCCCGGTGCCGATCGACTACCGCAACATGGGCCCGGAAGAACTGGGTAGCGTGTACGAAAGCCTGCTGGAATTTGACCCGCGGCCAGACCCACACCAAAAAACTTTCGAGTTGATTAACACTTTGGGCAGTGATCGCAAAAAAACCGGCAGTTATTACACCCCGGATTCACTGGTACAGGAGCTGATCAAATCGGCGCTGGAGCCAGTCATTCGTCAGAAACTGCAAGATAACCCGAGTAACCCGACGCAGGCGCTGCTCAGTATTCGCGTGATTGACCCGTCCTGTGGCAGTGGCCACTTTTTG
This sequence comes from Kangiella sp., assembly GCF_048265365.1. Lineage (NCBI taxonomy): Bacteria > Pseudomonadati > Pseudomonadota > Gammaproteobacteria > Kangiellales > Kangiellaceae > Kangiella > Kangiella sp. The sequence goes on along the minus strand of NZ_JBLXBT010000010.1, from coordinate 9,198 downwards.
CTGTCAGCCGCACGTCGACTGGCGCAAGAGCTGGCACAACTGCGCACGGAAGACGGTGCCGTTAAGCCCGCCGATTACCGCCAGGCGCTGCACGATGTGATTGCCAACTGTATTTTTGGTGTCGACCGTAACCCCATGGCGCTGGAGCTGGCACGTATGGCCTTGTGGCTGGAAGGCTTCGACAACAGCGGTGACACCGGCCAGCCGTTGTCGTTCCTTGATCACCACCTGCAATGCGGTGATGCCCTGCTGGGCCTGACCGACTTGGGGGCGCTTGAATACGGCATCCCCAAAGCGGCCTTTAAGGCGCTGACGGGCGATGAAAAACCGGTTTGCACGGCGCTGGGCAAGGCCAATACTGCGGCCCTGAAGCAATTGCAGAAAGACCGCAAAAGCCCGCAGTTCAAACTGCCGCTGGAGCAAGCCAGCCAGCTGACCGAGCTGCAAGCCATCGAGGCCATGCCGCAGCGCACCACCAAACAGATTGCCAAACAGGAAGCAGCTTATCTGGCCTTCCTCGACAGCGCCCGCCACAGCCCGCTACGCCACGCCGCTGACATGCTGCTGGGCGCGTTTTTGATGGACAAAACCGAAGCCACCGAGGCACAGATTCCTACCACGGCCAATCTGTATCTGGAGCTGGTAAACGACCAACACAACGAACAACACCTGAGTGTTCGCCAGCAGGCGATGCTGGCCTGTGCCGACGCCAGCGTATTCCACTGGCCATTGGCCTATCCGCAAGTCTTTGCCCAGGGCGGTTTTGACTGCGTACTCGGCAATCCGCCGTGGGAGCGCATCAAACTGCAAGAAGAAGAGTTCTTTGCTACCCGCAGTACCTTTATCAAAGAGGCTCGTAACAAGGCCGAACGGGCGCAGCGGATTCAGTGGCTCAGCGAAGGTATGCTGGCCAAACACCTGCACCCGGAAATCCCGCATCCGGAACATGAATGTATGGCCGAAGTGCGCGTGTACAACGAGTTCGTGACCGCCAAACGCACCGCCGAAGCGGCCAGTGCCTTTATGCACGTCAATGGTGACGAAGGTGGGCGCTACGCGCTGACTGGTGTTGGTGACGTCAATACTTATGCGCTGTTCAGTGAAACGATTTTGCAGATCACCTCAGCATCGGGCCGCTCCGGGTTTATTGTGCCGACCGGCATTGCCACCGACGATTCCACCAAAGCCTTTTTTGGTCATATCTCCCAGTCCGGGCGAATGGCCAGCCTGTACGACTTTGAAAACCGTGATGCCATTTTCCCCGGCGTGCATCGCAGTTATAAGTTCTGCCTGCTAACCATTGGTCAGGCCGAAGAAGCCGAGTTTGCATTCTTCCTGACTCAGCCGCATCAGCTGGCCGACGACAGCCGCCGCTTTACCCTGACCCCGGAAGAGTTCCGCCTGATCAACCCCAACACCCTGACTTGCCCGGTATTCCGCAGCCAAAAAGATGCAGAACTGACCAAAAAGCTCTACCGCGCTGCGCCCGTTCTGACCAACGAAACTCAGGAAAACGGCAACCCGTGGGGCATCAGTTTTATGGCGATGATGCATATGTCCAATGACAGTCACCTGTTCAAAGACGAACCGGGTGTTGGACGTGTGCCTCTGTACGAAGCCAAGATGATTCACCAGTTCGACCATCGCTGGGCTACCTATGAGGGTGACAGCGCTCGTGATGTCAGTATCGAAGGAAAAGCCGATGCCAGTTATGTCGTTACTCCAAGGTACTGGATGAATGAGGATGAAGTGGATGAACGCCTGATCAAGCGCAATAAATCTGGAGAAGTCGTTTGGAAGTGGGACTATGGTTGGCTTATGGGATGGCGAAACATTGCTCGGAGTACAGATGAAAGAAGTTTTATATCTACAGTGATGCCTAAGGTTGCTGTAGGGCATTCAATGCCACTGTGGTTTACATCTAAGGCGCCGCTTCAATCCGCTGCATTTTTAGGGAATATGTCAGCGCTAGTTTTTGACTTTATAGTAAGACAAAAATTGGGCGGGACGAATATGACGTATGGTTATTACATGCAATTTCCTGTACTTGCTCCGAATTCTTATAGCGATTCGGATTTGAAATTCATTGCATCCAAGGTTTTAGAGCTTTCTTTTACCTCTCATGAGCTCAAATGCTGGGCTCAAGATTTAGGCTATGTCGGCGACCCATTTCCTTTTGATCCTGAACGCCGCGCCATTCTGCGTGCCGAACTGGATGCCTACTACGCCAAACTCTACGGCCTCACCCGCGACGAGCTGCGCTATATCCTCGACCCAGCTGATGTGATGGGCGAAGACTGCCCATCCGAAACGTTCCGGGTGTTAAAAAACAAGGAAATGGGCCTGTACGGCGAATACCGCACCCAGCGTCTGGTGCTGGAAGCCTGGGATAAACTAGAAGCAGGAGAGCTGAACTGATGGATTTTCCTAAAAAAATTTCTATAGAAGCATGTGAGCAATTAATTTCAAATTTAGGTGATAAGCCAGAAGAGGTCTTACAGTTACCGGTAGACACATCGGCATTGGCTTTTGGCGGACTTGCATCAGCCATTCAAGCTGCTAATACCTGGATGCGAGGCCGTAAAAACAGAGCTGTATTGCTAAGATCAAGCACTGCTAGAGATGTTGTTGCGGATATCAACGAGCGACCACATAAGTTCTCCGTTGCGATGTGTTCAACTGCAATTGCCATAGACAGCGATCCAGAAACTGATTTACGCCCGCAGATTAATCTGCGAGCAAAAGAGACAATTGATAACCAAGAGAAAAGTCCATTTGGACAACAACGCGGTGGATTGTGTTGGTTCGCTTTTGTAGATCACAGTTCTAAAGGATTTGATAGAAATTTCTATATTCAAAGTCCTGGTGGGAACTTCGAACCCCGTCATCCAGAACAGATAGGGGTTGTAATCAAGTCAATGATTGATAAATCTATGAGTGTCGTGGCGGGAACAAAGCCGCTTTCAGGCGACACATTAGATTGTATTGGCCGTATTTTCTTCGAGCTGTTTCTGAATACTCATGAACATGGCACTAGAGGCCATGCTAGAAATAATTGGTTTAGGCCGGGTATGAGGGTGATTTATACGAATGCCGTAAATTTAAGCACGGACGGAAGTAGTAACATCACAGAGAGTCAGCCATTTTTGCATCAATATGTAGAATCTGCTACCGCCGGATCCAATAATAAAAAACGGTTTGTTGAGATAGGTATTGTCGATTCAGGACTGGGGTATTGTGGACGCTGGCTAGCGGATCAGAACTCCTCTATGAATCACTTTGATTTATCAATTGATGATCAATATCAAATATTTCAACAGTGCTTTCAATTCCGTCAAACATCAACTCAAAAAGAAAATAAGGGTAATGGATTGCCAGTTGTAATGGATAGACTTACCAAACTAGGTGGCTTTATACGAATTCGAAGCGATCGCCTATCTCTGTATCGCAATTTTATAAGCTCCCCCTACCATTTGAATGATAATTGTGATTTCTATGATTGGGTCAGTGGGCTAGCCGCTAGCGAATCTCTTACAGAAATGTCTGCATGTTGTGGGGTTTCAATTACTCTTTTAATTCCTCTGGAGGAAAAACTGTGAATAATTGTTTTTCCTTCCGTTTTTTTGAGCCCAATGAAAAATATCGCAAGAGCCTTGTTATATTCACCGAGTCCAAAGTTGGTCTTGATACAATATCGAGAGTATTGAAGCGAGATGTCTCTGAAAATCTTAACCCGAAACATGTCTACCTGATTTCGTCAGAAGGTTATGAATACTCTCTTAAATTCTGTGCTGCAGATCAAGGTTTCTCTCAAGAGTTTGAATCTTTAGTGGGAGATAATATTAGTAATCGTCTTAGGTGTATGTTTAGTACTTTCGAAGGAAGGCTCAATTATTGCGACAAGAAAATAGTCACTGATGATTTGAGGGCTGCAATTCTTCAGGCTGGCATGTTGAAGTTGTTTAAAAAGCATAGCGGATTGATTGTATCTAATACAGCCTACCATTTTGTAAAACCTTCTGGTGCTCATTGTGACAAATTCATCAGAGCTTCTAATCTGTTGGTTTCAAGTTCCGAAGTAACCTTTCTTGCAGTATCGCTACTCCCTTATTTGAATCGGGATTTAAAGAGGATTTATGTTGATACCTCGTCTATCGCCTTCTTGGTTAGCACCGCTGTAAGGCTGTATTCAAAATTTGAGTGTGGTGTACCTGCAATCGAAAGCTTTGAGTCATATGCTGCTCTGAATCAGTCCTACGACTTTGTTGAAGATAGCTCAAGCTTGATCATGATATCGGCTACTACTAGCGGTTCTTTGTCAAAGAAAATACTTGATATAACGAATTTCACCAATAATCAGGTGGTCACTTTGTTTTTTACAAATCTCCCTGGTGATCATGAGGGGATATTTGATGTGTCGGGCGCTATTACTGGTGGTATTGTGTCTACAAAGTTTTCTGAATGCGAGTTTTGTAAACGTGGTTCCAAACCAATTCGTATCACAGGTGATCAATTTCTTCCTGAAAATCCAAAACATGAATCGCTAGTAGTCAGAAAGCTCGATTTTTCATCTAATAGAGAGAAATTCTTCAAGCAATTTGCGGCTACCGGCGTACTGCATTGGAATCGAAGCAGCTCCAGTTTGGATAGTTATAAAGAACATTTTTATGTAGATGCTAAGGTTGCTATTGAAGGCATGGGAAAGGACTTTTTGGACAGGCTGGAAAAACTTGCCAAAAAGCATATTTCAAGAGATCTTAAAATAGTAATTACGCTTGACGATGAGGGATCAGAAGCTCTTAAAAATTCGGTTCTTAAATTTATTGGAGATTATTCAGAAATCAAGTTTCTCTCTGCAAGGACTTTTACGGAGGCTGATGTTTCAGGCTTTGGCTCTGTATTGGTAATTGCTAGCGCTATTACTTCGGGACGAAGTCTACTTGCCGTGGCCCGGAAGCTCCGCGGCATCAATCAATCATCGACTATTGTGTATTTTGTCGGGTTCTCCAAGCTTCCGGGAAGCGATGCGAAATCGCAGTTCGAGAAAGATTTGAAACAAGGTGGACATGAATTAGTTATTCTAAATGATTGCCCTCTTCCTAGAATAAAGGAATATAGTAAAACTGCTTGGGACTGGGAACGTGAAATGCTACACCCTTTAGGGGAGGATGATCCTCTTGGAGACTCTGATGATTTGCTGCCTGATTTGCTAAATCAAAGACGCCAAAAACTTCTTGATGATTCTTTGAGCTCCGATGACTTGTTTTTGCCTAACGCAGAAAATAGCCCGTTAAAGTTACGCAGAACTTTTGCTTTTTGGTCCGATCTTGATTTCGATGGAGCTCGATTAGAGAAAACTTCACAAGCTGATGTTTATTGGACCATTCAAAGTGTTCTGCATGACTTACGGGTGAAGAGTGAGAATGGAGGTCTTTCGACGGCTTACCATACAACCTTGATTAGTCCCGCGAATTTTGACCGTTTTAATGACGGGATAATTCAGGCTTCAATATTGAGAGCTGCCCACCCCGTTGAGTTGGACTACCGATTGGATCATGTATTTAGTCGGCAAATGACGGATGTATGCCTCTCCGTAATTCGGAATTGGGACAACGAGCAAGGTGAAGCAGCGCTAGAGTTTCTGATTGCGTTGTGGTCTGGTCGTATGCACCTATTGGATGAACACCTGAGTGAACTAACCGCATTTATAGATAGTGTATCTTCGCCAGAAGTGAAATTTTTGTTGGAGCAGTTATCCCATGAAGTTGCAACTGAGTAAAAATTTTTCCGTGATGAAGTTACTGGACGGGAAAGTTCTTTCTTTGCTGTTATAGCTAATACCTCAAGTAAAATAACCACTTACCTTGCTAAGTACAGCTGGGTGAGTGGTGTCAGGCTAATAGTCACTTGCCAGATTGGTTTGTGGTGTTTGATGTGTACGACCGCTGCCAACAGCAATTTTTCAGTAACGAACGACGCAACCAACTGTCGCAGCAACTGAATTGGCGACTGTACCCGCTGTATTCACAGGAAAAACAGCCTCAAAAATCTGAAGCAACTGCTGAGTAACGCTCAAAGCCGCTATCGTGCTGGCCCACCGGAAGGCCTGATCATTCGCAAACAAAGCGACCAATGGTGCGACCAACGCGCTAAGCTGGTTCGAGCCGACTTCACCCAGTCCATTGATGGGCATTGGCGAGGCCGGATGATCGAATGGAATAACGTAAAATTAGACCGCTCTAGTTTGAGGAGGAAAGTAGATTTATGAATGTCTTAAAAAGAGCGATTATAGAAAAAGCAGGGTACCAATCGGGGTTTGAATATCAAGCTTCTAGTACCCATTCAGGCTTGGAACTAGCATCCTCACGGCACCCAGCCAAAGCGACCATTACAGAGCAAGGCGCTGATTATCGAGTTGCATTTTCCTCATCTCATACGGAGTCTCTACTCTCTGAAATGAAACGGGCTTATCCAAACTTTATACGAGATAATGATTTCATTGCTGGTAATGAGACTGAATTGGTCCTCTTACTTAAAGCGGCATCTAAGCTTGCGTATGTGCTACCGAACAATATGCTATCAACATACGAGGAAGAGGTCGACGCCGAGATAGACAAGCTCCCACATAACGAACGAGGTACTGAGGTCGAGCGACTCATCAAGCAGCGAGTCGGACAAAGTAATTACCGGAAGGCATTGCTTGAGTATTGGGGAGGCAAATGTGCCGTTACTGGGGTCAGTTTAACTGATGTGCTTAGAGCAAGCCACGCTAAGCCTTGGTCTGAATGTGCTAACGACAGCGAGCGTTTGGATGTCTTCAACGGATTTTTGCTGACCGCAAATCTCGATGCTCTATTTGATCGGTTTCTGATTACGTTCGATGGTGATGGTGTTTTAAAATGCTCGTCCAAATTAACAGAAGATACTAAAGTTAAGTTGGGGATTAACCTCCCTAACAAACTGAGGTGGATTACAGAAAATCATCAAACCTATTTAGAATACCATCGGTACGAGTTCCATCGTCTACAACGTCAATAAACACAACAATGGGTAGGTGATTCTTCTATGATGAATGACGCCGAGATAACAAGTTTAGCGATAATTGAAGCTAAAAAATTAAAGATGTGCTTAGCAAAGTTTCTTGTAGACGGGAATATACAGGGGGATAGTCCCGTATCTGTTTTTATGACTGGTTCGCCCGGCGCAGGGTAAACAGAGATGGCGCGTATCAAGATCAAGCATTTTAGCTCTGAGTATGATGTTCGCCCATACATATTGAAAATGATGAACTAAGGAAGGTATTGCATGCTTATGATGGTCATAACTCTCCATTGTTTCAGCAGCCAGCAATAATACTTGTCGAGGCTATTCATGATTGATCATTAAAGAGGTCCGTTAATTTTGTGTTAGACCCTACATTCTCAAGCTACGACAAAGCTGCTAGTAATATCCAGAGATAGTTGGATAAAAGTCGATATGTGCAAATTATCTGTCTATATCAAGACCCCTAAACAAGCATGGAAGCTTGTTTAGGGGATGGAGGAGCTAGAAGGGCGTTGATTACCACCTGGGGTATTTGTTGAGCAATTTATAGAGTCTCAGGTGGAAAGTTCCAGTTTTTCGATAAAGTTGCTCGTGAAGCTATCAAAAAAACAACAGGGTATGGCCGAAAAAAGCTAAAACTGTTCGTGGTTAACCGTTAATTTTTACATCGTTTCTTTAAACCAATCTTCCATTAGTAGTCTTCTTTTCTGTAGCAAATCACCACGCTGATAAGCTGCTTCTGCCTGGTCTTTCAGTTTATGAGCAAGTGCGTGTTCAATGACTTCTCTAGGAAAGCTGGTGGTTTCTCCAGCCCAGTCCCTAAAAGTAGAGCGAAAACCATGTTGAGTTAAATCTTTGCGATCCATGCGCTTGAGGACGGCTGTAAGCGTCATATCTGACATCTGCTTACCTCGTTGGCCTGGGAAGACTAAATTGCCACCAGCAACCCTAGGGAGCTCTTCAAGTATCTTAAGCGCACCACTTGAAAGCGGCACTCGATGTTCTTTACGCGCTTTCATGCGTTCTGCTGGAACAATCCATACCTTGTTATCAAAATCGATTTCATCCCATGTAGCACCACGTACTTCACCAGAACGTGCAACGGTTAGAATTGAAAACTCAAGCGCTCTGGCTGAAAGGCCGGGGCGCTTGTATAGTTCTTTCATGAAATCAGCAATTTCAGCATAAGGGAGGGCAGCGTGATGCTTGCGCTTCTGGATCTTGCTTGGTTCTGGTAGCAGCGGTTTGAGCATACCTTTCCAACCGGCTGGATTATCACCTTCTCTAAATTCTTTTGCCTTAGCATAATCCAAGATCGTTTCAATACGCCCACGTAGACGGCTAGCTGTTTCATTCTTTTCAAGCCAGATCGGTTGAAGCACTTCAAGTATGTGAGTCTTATTGATTTGATTAACGGGAAGATGTCCAATAATAGGGAAGGCGTATCTTTCTAAGCTAGAACGCCATTGAGCAATGTGCTTTATATTCTTAAGTTCCTTTTCCTTCATGCTTAACACTAACTGAGCGCACTCAATGAAAGTGGTGTTTTTACCTTGCTCTCGAATAGCTTCAGCTTTTTTTTCTTGCTTAGCTTCAATAGGGTTGATACCCGCTTTGATTTCACTACGAAGCTCTCTGGCTTTATCTCTCGCTTCAGCAAGGGTCACTTCAGGGTAACTACCCAAGCCAAGAAAAAGTCGGTTAGGAACCTCTTTACCTTCTTTGTCGATCCTGGTTCCCATGAGCATGTTGAACACCCAGCTTCTGGAGTTGCCAGCAACCTTTAAAGATAAACCACTGACACCACCAACAGCATGACGACCGTCTATTTTTATCTTAGAGACAGCTAGGGCAGTTAACTCTTTTACAATTTTTGGCATTGAATTTCCTTGTACATCAACTAGTACATCAATAGAAGTGAGATTTTAGTATATCTGGCTGGATGCTATTGGAAAAGGGTTTTATCTAAGTGTATGATATATAATGGTTTAATATACTATATTAAACTTTGTTGGAATCTATTATGGCGGACTTGCTCACCGCCATTATAAAAAAAAGACGTCTAATTAGGCGTCTTTTTTTTCATCTCAAATTTGTAGGGCCTTGACTAAGTAATTCTTGCTTAATCAATTAAAAGCTTGGCTTGCTCAAATA
>NZ_JBLXBT010000009.1:0-20184 GCF_048265365.1 Kangiella sp. | reverse complement strand
TGAAAATGTGCCCTTTGCCCTGCTGTTACTATGGATGTACGAAAGTCTGTCTGGTGCGCCGATTTTGGTTCATCTTATGGGCGTATTGTTGTGCATTGGACGCTTGATTCACGCTTATGGCGTCAGCCAAGAAAAAGAACCGCTAATCTATCGCCAAGGCGGGATGATGATGACTTTCTTAGTAATGTTAATCGCCGCCTTGTTGATCCTGACCAATCTTGCCCTTGGTTACCGGTTCTAAATTAAACCAAGCCTGACATCCAGAATGCCGCCATCGCATCTAGCGACACCTCTGTTAAGCCTGTTTGAACAGGCCGTTGACTGGCGGGTGTATGAAAAATAGCTTGGGCAATATGTCTTCCTGTCATTTGAATGGCCGCTGTTTTTTCCAAACGCTGCTGTTGAAAGCATGCAAACAAATCGTCTGTGGTGGCTTCCTCTTGCATAAGTTTGGCTAGCCACCAAGCATCTTCTAAAGCTTGGCAGGCACCTTGCCCAGATGTAGGCAATGCCGCATGAGCCGCATCGCCGATCACCATGCATTTACCTCGATACCACGATGTCATTGGATCAAGGTCATGAACATAAACGGTATGCAAGCTGCTTTGCTCTGCCTGCTGTAACACAGTGAGCACCTCGCTTGGCCATTCTCTGAAACGCTCGCCTAGCTCTGAAAGTGTGAACATCCTATTTGGCTGTTTCTCAACTTCCGCCCAACCTGCTGCCCAAAAGCATGTCGATGCATCAATCGGCACTATGCCAAAACGTTCCCCATCCCCCAAATAATCTTGAATTGACTGGTTATTAAATGGTCTTGTCGGGCTTGAATGCGATATACCAGAGCCCCAATACATTAGACAAGCTCACACAGTTATCCAATAGTACAGGGGTAGCTGAGTCCGAAATTAAGATGTGGCAGAACAACCTATTTTCTCTTTTAGGTGCTGATCTACATAATTTCGGTATGTCGGGTGCGAAGAAGATCAATTTGGAAAGCTACAACGGAGAAACGCTCCCCCTTCCAGCACAACCCAGAAAAATAATTCAAGATCGCTCAGCATACCTTAGCCTACTTACATCGCTTGATGAGATGAGTAAACATCAGCCAGAGCAGTTACAGGTACTTCTAAGAGGTTTCAAGTTACATACTCAAAAACGTAATCACTTAATGAGATTCACAAGTGTTGAGGCTGCGAAACCTATTATCGAAGCATTGTCCTTACTTAAAACTGATGATGTGGCCATAACTTTCACCCTGCTGCATGGCAAAGGCCAGAGTCATAGCAACATCATGAGAAAATGCATTCCGCATTGGAGAATGGGGTTAGGTATATCAAAAAAGGAGTCATTTGAGACTACCATAGCAAGCAATGATACTAAGGCCGGTGGGCATGGATGGTTGGGCGTGAACTTAATTAACCAGCAGACAGGTAAAGCTATTGAAGGAGGTATGCTTTGGCTATGGGCTACATACTTTTTTATAGACAATGAAGAATAAAAAAGGGGCACCTCTAGGTGCCCCAATAGCGAGGTTTGGAGTCAAGCCAATCAGGCTTACTTCAGTTTGCCGTCTAGTAACTGAGGCACATTCAAAGGGTTGGCATCTTGAATCGCCGCAGGTTGCAACGCCACAGGAAGGTCTTGGTAACACACAGGGCGTACGAAGCGATCAATCGCTGCACTGCCCACCGATGTGGTACGCGAATCAGACGTTGCTGGGAATGGGCCACCATGAACCATGGCATGGCACACTTCCACACCCGTTGGGAAGGCATTACACAGGATACGACCTGCTTTGCGCTCAAGGGTGGGTAACAGCGCACGTACCGCTTCCACATCGTCGTCGGTCATTTGAATGGTTGCTGTAAGCTGACCTTCCAAGTGTTCTGCCACCGCTTTGTATTCATCTAGGTTGGCACACTGGATCACCAATGACGTCGAACCGAAGACTTCGTCTTCCATGGATGGATCCGCTAGGAAGGCTTGTGCTGAGGTTTTGAAGACATGCGGTTGACACTGGTTTGGTGCATCGCTTTCATGGCCTTTGCCGACGAGCTCAACGCTGGCGTTGTCCGCAAGCTTCGCTACGCCTTCGCAATAGGCTTGGTAGATGCCCGGCGTCAGCATGGTTTGCGTACCTTGGTTTTGGATTTCCGACATCACGGTATTCACAAAGGTATCGCTACCCGCACCGTTTAATGTCACCACAAGACCTGGGTTGGTACAGAACTGACCGGCGCCCATCATCAATGAGCCCACAAAGCCTTTGGCAACCGCTTCCGCTTGTGTCTCAAGCTTATTAGGCATCAAGAATACTGGGTTGATCGAGCTCATTTCCGCATACACAGGGATCGGTTCTTTACGGGCTGCGGCGATGTTCATCAACGCCACCCCACCAGAACGAGACCCCGTGAAACCAACCGCTTTGATATGTGGGTGCTCAACCAAGGCAGAGCCCACTTCACGGCCAGAGCCATACATCAATGAGAATACGCCCGCTGGCATGCCGGTTTTCTGCGCCGCCGCCGTGATCGCACGGCCCACAAGTTCAGCTGTACCTGGGTGTGCTGAGTGCGCTTTAACAATCACTGGACAGCCCGCCGCTAGAGCAGAAGCCGTATCACCGCCCGCAACCGAGAACGCCAATGGGAAGTTAGAGGCACCAAATACCGCAACAGGGCCTAATGGAATGTACTGTAAACGCAGGTCGTTACGTGGCAGAGGCGTACGCTCTGGCATCGCCGGATCAATGCGCACGTCTAGGTATTTACCAGCACGTACTACGCCTGCGAATAAACGCAACTGGCCCATAGTACGGCCACGCTCACCTTCGATACGCGCTTGTGGTAGGCCAGACTCGGCCATCGCACGCTGTACTAAGGTATCGCCTAGGGCAAGGATTTCATCAGCAATGGTTTCTAGGAAAGTAGCGCGCGCTTCCGGTGTGGTAGCACGGTAAGTGTCGAACGCTTGCCAAGCAGCTTGAGCGGCTTGGTTAACTTGTTCTTTGGTACCGCCTAGGTAAGCCGGTTCCATGGTTTCATTGGTTGCAGGATTGATGGCATGGATAGGCTTTGACGAACCATCAACAAGCGCGCCTGCAATAATCATTTGACCTGATACGTTCATTATTCTTCCTAATCAATAAAGAGAGTCATCACATTAAAGTGGTGACTGATGAAAAGTAGGCCATGCCTCGTACACAGCAGACATACGCGCTAACGTACTAAAAGTGGGTAGCTGATCCTTAAAAACCGAGCAAGCAGATTGATACGCCACGAATATCGAAATATCGGAGAGATCCAATTGCTGTTCAGAAGCTTTCAGCAGCAACCGACTGTCCAGTGCTTCAAGTCCTTGCATCACTTGATTTTGGTAATGCTTGGCTACCGTTTCTGACACCAAAGCAGGCTCACGACGAGTTGTCTCATAGAAATAGGCGACACACTTTTCCATTACTCCTTTCGCTAATGCATTGTCATACATACAGCGTTGGCGCGCATTTAGGGCCTGTGGCAAAAGCGTGTGTTGCGGATTACGGCTAAGCAAATAATCGATGATGGCATCGCTGTCGATAAAAACTTCTTCAGCTACGCTTAAACAGGGCACCCGCCCTAACGGGTTGAGTAAGCGTATTGCTTCAATATCCTCTAAAGTACTTAGTGGTTTTTGCTCGTAAGCCACGCCCAAATGATTGAGAGTAATGGCAACTCTACGCGTAAACGGCGAGAAATTTCGACCATATAAAATCATGGTATCCATGCTTATGGTGTACCTCCCACTGCGATTTGAGATTGTGAGCCCAAGCCCTCAATCGAAGCACACACATGATCTCCAGCCTTTAAGAATTGCGGCGGTGTCAAACTGGCGCCAAAACCAGCTGGCGTACCAGTTGCCAACACGCTTCCCGCTGGCAGCCGATAAAACCGGCTGGCATAGGCCAGTAACTGAGCAATCGAGAACAACATATCTTGTGTCTTACCTTGCTGCTTGACTTGATCATTGACAGTCAAAGTCAACTGCAGCTGTGCGGGATCCGGTATCTCATCCTTCGTTACAAGATAGGGGCCTAGTGGTGCAAACCCTCGTTTACTCTTACCCTTGGACCATTGTGCTGCCGCACTCATCTGCCAATTTCGTTCAGACCAATCGTTCATTATGGTGTAACCAAATACAGCCGCTAACGACTGCTCCTCGGTCGCATCTTCAAGTTCATCACTCAGTACCACGGCGAGCTCCACTTCCCAGTCCAGTTGCAGGGTCTCTTGACTCACCTGAATCACATCACTCGCGCCCGCGATGGCTGCAGTAGACTTCAAAAACAAAACCGGCTCTTTAGGCGCCATTTGACCCATGGCATGGGCCGCATCTTTATAATTGAGTCCGGCACATAACAGCACGGGAACATGATTAATCGATGGCGCAAATGAATCGTAACGCTCTATCGCTGGCAACTGAGCAATGTCGGAGTCAACAAGGCTCAGCTGTTGCAGTTTACTCAGTGTTGAACTGTCAATGTCGGGAATCAATGATGCAAGACTATGCCAATGCCCCAATTCATCCATAATGGCTGGCACTACTTGGTCTGCTATTCTCAGTCTACTCAGCTTCATAGGAGGACCTACTTCGACTTTGGTTGCATATTGTAGCCACGGCCAACGTAGTCGAATTCCACCAGCTTATTAATCGGCTCGGCTTTATCCACAGGTGACGCGTAATAAGCTCGGATTTCAGTGATCAACCCTGTTTCCTCATCAAAGCAATACCATTCATCGCCACGAAGAGCTTCACCAATGCTGGTCTTCCAATGGGTCCATTCAATCACCGCTTGCTTACCGTCTTCCGATACCACCATGTTCTCGATGGTCCATTGTGAGCCAAGCGTCTCAACACACCAGATCCATTTCGTTGCAATGGTATCAGCACCGCGCCAAGGTACATCAGGTAACCCCGCTGGAAAGTAATGTACCGCGTCTGGTGTAAAACAAGACGTCATCTTGTCATGGTTCGCTTCGTTACAACCTTCAAAGTACTTTTCAATTATTGCTTTACGTTGCTCAGTCACAGTCATTATTATACTCCCATTTCCTTGCGGTACGCTTCGTATTCTTTCAGTGTCTCTTCATTCGGTGGGTAGGTTCCCCAAAGAGGTGCGCCAGCATCAATTTTGGTAAATAGAAACTGCTCTCTTAACTCTTGCTCGTAGCTGTCATTCGCCAGTTCTTCTGCAATATGACGAGGGATGACCACTACTCCATCTTGGTCGCCTGCAATAATGTCACCCGGATAAACCGCAACCTGTGCGCAAGCAATCGGCACCTGCATATCGATCGCACGATGGTAGGCAGGACGAGTTGAGGCTGTGGTTTCTTGGCAGTAGGCAGGGAATGGCATTTCTGCCAGCTCATAGCCGTCACGTAAAGCACCATCGGTAACAATCCCAGAGGCCCCTCGACGCATCAACCGCGTCACCAACATATTCCCAGCCGAGGCTGCGCGTGGGTCTTCACGGCTGTCAACGACAAGCACCTGACCTTCTGCGACTTGCTCAACCGCTTCCCACTGTAGGTTTTTCTCTCCGCGGGTTTTTAGGTCTCCCAAGTCATTGTCCATATCTTCTCGCGCGGGGATAAAACGCAACGTAAACGCTTCCCCAACAAATGTCTTGAACGACTTGCTCAGAGGCTTTAGGCCAACCAAAAATTGTTGTTTGTAACCACGTTTAAAAAGTTGAGTGGTCAAAGTGGCTGTACTCACTTTTTTTAGTTTTTCCAGTGTCTCTTCGCTTACTGCGATACTTTGTGTCATCGACGTCACCTCGAAATATGTAGTTATCTTTATTAAGACCACTACAAATTATCACATTGTGACTTTAATTCAAGGGAAAACTCAAAATAAATATCACATAATGATCATATTCACATTAAAAGACAGCTTGTAGCACGCTATTATCACGATGTGGTATATTGACGTTCCATCAATCAATGAACCAAAAGCCATTATGAGTGAGCAAAAAGGACGCGGGACGCAGTTACTGGATAAAGCGTTTAACATCATCGACATCATTGCCGAGTCCAGTTCTCGACCAAAAGTAAAAGACCTAGTGGAATTGACAGGCTACTCCAAACCAACCTTGTATCGAATCTTATCCATGTTGGTGCAAAGAGGCGTGCTACAAGTTGACGGACGAGATCAGGCTTATCAGATTGGCGGGATGTTTGGTGAACAAAAGCAGCCCATTCCTAAGCATCCGTTATTGATCGCGGCCAGCGACTTACACCTGCGCAACCTTGCTGATTCCACTTGTGAAACGGTCTCGCTTGCCGTCATGGAAAATGGTCAAGCTAGCATCATCATGCGTCACGGTCGTTTTTTAGGGGAGCAAAATGAAGCGGAGAAAAGCTTGGGGGTAAGACCTGCCTACTGCACCTCAATTGGCAAGTGTTTACTGGCTTTTGATACTCAAAACGATTCTTACAAACAGGCCTTGCAGCAACAAAGTTTCAAGCCTTTAACTGAGTCTACAATCACTGAAAAAACAGAGTTAGAGCGTCAATTAAAACAAATACTCATGCGAGGCTATGCCACGGAGTACAACGAAATTATTGATGGAGTTAGCTGTATTGCGGTGCCAATATTTGATCATGATAACCAGTTAGTTGCTGCTATCAGCGTTTCTACCCCTTCTTTTAGACTGAGCAAACAAAGAGAGCTTTATCTATTTGATATTCTCACCCTTACCGCTCGTAAAGTCGCTTCACTTATTTACAAACTGAGTGCCACCGACTGGACCCCTAACACCATCAACAATTTCCAGCACAGCTGGCCCACAAAAGTGTTTGACCCCACTCATATTGAAAAAGGCAGTGATGGCTTGCTGTTTGCAGACCGCTACGCCTCCACCGTTTTTAGCATTCAATCTAAGGGGAACCTACAACGTATATGGCAGGGCAAGGAACAACTCACTGGATGTGGCGAGCTCGCCGGTCATTTAATAATATCCACCGCAGACCGACTCTTTAACGCAGACTCAGATGAATTGTTATATCAATCTAATAACGGTCACATTCTCTGGTCAAAGCAATCAGATGATGGCCACGTATGGCTGCACACAGAGTACAACGGCCTGTTTAAGTTGATTTATCTTAACTTACAAAATAATAGAGAGTTTGAGATCAGCCTAACGGAGCGCATCATCGCCATTACCGATACGCCAGATAAGTCTGTTTACTGCCTTAATAACAGCAACCAAATCTATAAAATTGCAGATAAAGGTAATATTCTTGCCACACCGCAGCTTGCTCTGACTGTCTCTGAAAGAGAGTTTGGAGAAGCGGTATGCCTTACCGCTGACGCCAATAACCATTTATGGGTTGCTACTGAAAACAGTTGGGAGCTCGTACAGTTTGTACAAAAGGGGGAGCACTCCGTTACCAGAACCGTCCCCATTCCAGTTTGTACTGCGAGATCGGTTCTATTCGAGGGTAATGAGATTACCGTGATTGGGGGGCGTTACTTAGGACTAGATCGTAAGTTTGTAACAGCCAGCCAAGAGAGCGATGTGTTTCGTTTAAAATTGGATTGATTACGCTTAGAAAAGATAAAGGTTGTCCATTGTTAAATGGACAACCTTATTAATCAGTACTTACGATAGCGTTCAATTACATCCATGTCAGGGTCCATACCAAGTCCCAGGCCTTGAGGGACTGTTATAAGGCCATTTATAGGAAGAGGAATCGCTTCATATATGAAATCCTTTGGCTCAACGTACAAATATTCAAATACTCCTGGCTCACACAGGGTCGACATAATCTGCAATGTGGCAAGATAACCAGGTCCAAAATATGGCGAATGCGGCATCACACGGACCGGAGATTGAAATAGTTTTAAGGCCTTCAAAAACTCAGATATGCCACCCACTTTGGTCACACTTGGCTGAACGATATCTAAAGAGTTAGCGCCTAAAGCATGTTTAAATTGCTGGGCCGTACAAAAGTTTTCGCCCGCTGAAATACTAACACCCTGACCTCTAAGTTTGGCCATCTGCTCAAAGTCCTCAGGTGGAAACGTCGGTTCTTCCAACCAGGAAATACCGAGCGCCTTTATTTTATCAACCATTATCTGACTTTGTTCAAAAGACCAGTTATTGTTGACGTCCACCATCAACTCAATCTCAGGCCCCACTCGTTGATAAACCGTTTCAATTTCTGGGTATTCAATTTCATGCAATTTAACGTGTTTAAAGCCACTAGCAACCGCCCTCTGGGCAATGTTGGCAGCTAACTCTGCATCACCATAACGCACTAAGCTGGCGTAAGCCGGAAGCTGGCGGTGTAATGGTTGGGCAATGCATTCAGCAAGTGACTTCTGTTGGCGCTTAGCGAATAGATCCCACACAGCAATATCAACCCCAGAAATGGCAAACATTGTAATACCATAACGACCAAACAAGCTCAGTTTCTTCTGTAGCCATTCATTTGTGGCAATTGGATCTTCCACCACCTGCTCTAGCAATAGTGGAACCACTAGATCATTAATGGCCGCTTCAACAGAGTTAGCACAAAAATAGCTGAAAGCCTCCCCCCAACCAATGTTCCCTAACTCATCTTCGATTCTGACCAAAACAAAGTCCAAAGAATCCCATTTGGTCGGCGTCATGCCCGTACCCAAACCAAAGTCTTCAAACGGAATATTAAGCTTAAAAGTGTCTATTTTCTTAATTTTCATCAGTTTTACCTAGAATCGCTTGAATGCTATTACTGAATTGATATGTGGCATATTGCCCTCCTACCACATAACTCGAAATACTTTGCGGGTCTTCAACCATTGCTGACACTTCAGCGGAAGCCAAGTTGTCTAGAGCTTTGTCTTTGGGCACATAGCCTAGTCTACGAGCATTAGCATTATTGAAATAACTGTTGGGACAATCAGATATGCCGTAAACGATTTCATGCCTGTAACCAGTATGCTCCAAACCAATCTGTACTAGCTGCATTATATCTCGTGCGCTGCTCCAAATTTGTAGTCGACGCGGATCGGCAACCTTAGGGTCTACATTGCCAATACGAATGATAAATGTTCTTAGCGCATCACGATCTGAGAATAACGCACATAACGACTCACCTGCGACCTTGCTAAAGCCATAGTAACTATCGGGGCGTGTCGGTGATAGATGATCTAAACGAGCCTCATGCTCACTAGGACGAGGAGTGAATCCCAGTGCATGATGGCTACTCGCAAAGACAAATGCCTTGATCCTATGCTTAACCGAAGCTGCCAGTAGACAATGTGTAGCATCAATATTAATTGACATACTTTTGTCAAACGGAGGCTATAAATGAAAAAGCTCAATAAGATCCTTGCTAGCGCAACCCTGCTAACAGCCACGTTACTAAGCAACGTTCATGCAGCAGAAACACTTCGAATCGGCAGTGTGCAAGCCGCTGATGACCCTATTGCAGAGGGCTTTTATAAATTCAAAGAAGGTGTTGAGGCGAGAACCAAAGGAGACGTAAAAGTCCAAGTATTCATGAACGGCCAAATTGGCAACACTCAGGATATGATGGATCAGGCGCTTGCAGGAGCCAATGTCGCGTCATTTACAGATGCTTCGCGATTAGCTGACTATGTCCCAGAGCTCGGCATCATTGGCGCACCCTATGTATTCTCATCCTATGAGGAAGCAGAAAACTTTGTCCTCTCAGACACATTCAACCAATGGGCAGATGAACTACAAAAGAAATCAGGTCTAGTCGTTCTTGCATTCAACTGGTATCAAGGGCCGCGCCACCTACTCACTAAAAAAATGATTGATAAGCCAGAAGATATTGAAGGCCTTCGTATCCGCAGCCCAGGCGCTCCTGCATGGATGGCAGGCATCAAATCTCTTGGCGGCATCCCGACTCCGATGGATTGGGCTGAGATTTACTCAGCTTTGCAGCTAGGTGCCATCGACGGTGCTGGCTCTACACCTGCAGGTATCTGGGGATCAAAACTTCACGAAGTGATTAATGACATTAGCTTAACCGCTCACATACAACTGATTACAGGCATTGTTGTGGGTGAGAAATTCTGGAATAAGCTATCAGCTGAAGAACATAAGATCGTTAAAGAAGAAGCGATTAAAGCTGGGCGCTACATGTCTGACCTTAATATTAAGAAAGGTGAAGAATATCTAGTTAAGATTGCTGAGACGGGAACTCGCATCCATGAAATCGACACCTCATCCTTCCAAACTAAAGCCCATAGTTTATACCCTGAGTTAGGCCTAGAAGATGCTTATAAGCAAGTAAAAGCAGAGCTGTCTAATATGTAATTGAAGTAGCAAAGCATCAACTGTGCTTTGACGAAATTCCGTACCACAAATATAAATAGAGATATGTCATGATAAAAATAAAGAGTGCTCTATTAGTTTTGATATCAACTTTATTTGTTAATACCTCTAATGCTACAGAAATACTTAGAATAGGCAGTATTCAGGCTGAAGATGATCCAATTGCCCAAGGTTTTTACAAATTTAAAGAGGGTGTTGAATCTAAAACTAATGGCGAGATTAAAGTTCAAGTGTTTATGAATGGCCAAATTGGTAATGTCCAAGACATGATGGATCAAGCCTTAGCTGGTGCCAATGTTGCCTCATTTACGGATGCCTCCAGATTGGCTGATTATGTCCCTGAAATTGGCATTGTAGGTGCTCCATTCGTGTTTTCATCTTACGAACAAGCCAACCACTTTGTGTCCACCAATACATTTAAAAAATAGTCAGATAACTTATATGAACAGTCAGGGCTTACTATCTTGGCCTTTAACTGGTATCTGGGGCCTAGATATTTAGTCACGAAAAAGATGATTGATTCCACTAGCGATATTGAAGGGCTTAGGATTCGTAGCCCAAGCTCTCCTACTTGGATGGCTGGTGTTAAAGCATTGGGAGCAGTACCTACCCCCATGGACTGGTCTGAAGTTTATCCTGGTATGCAGCTTGGTGCAATTGACGGTGCAGGAGCAACCCCATCAAGTATTTGGGGAGGAAAACTTTATGAAGTTGCGAACGACATTACAACAACTTCTCACATTCAGTTAATTACGGGGATTGTTGTTGGTAAAAAGTTCTGGGGGAAACTCACGCCTGAGCAAAAAGAAATTCTTAAGGAAGAGGCGGTTGAAGCAGGAAACTACATGTCTTCGATCAACATAAAGAAAGGGAATGAGTTTAGAAAATGCTTATAACCAAGTTATAAGCGAACTTAATAATATGTAACTTAAGTGCGAGCCTTTTAGGCTCGCCATTCCTGCGATGTTTATTATGAATACTTTCAGAAAACTAGAACTGTATTTCGCAATTACATTATTGCTTGTACTGGTTGCGCTTGTCATGCATATGACCGTGATGCGATACATTGGCCGACCACCCATCTGGTCATTAGAGATCATTCAAGGGCTGTTTGCTTGGACTTGCTTTGTGGCTGCGGATGTCGCTTTCCATAACAGCTCCCACTTTGGCATTGATGCTTTTCATAACATCATTCCTAAGACGCTAGCCAAGTATGTGAAGTTGATACAAACCCTACTGATCTTTGCTCTGCTGTCATGCTTACTTGTATACAGCTATCAATACCTGATGCAAACCAAAATGCGTACGCTTCCTGCGACGGGTATCTCTTTTGCTTGGGTAGCTGCTGGCGCCAGTACTGGGATTGCCTTGATGCTTATCACCACGGTAGAGAACATCAAAAATATTCTTTTCTCAAAAGAAGACTCTGTATCAGACACTGAAATAACCCACGAGGCGAGCCAAGATGCTTAGTATTGTCGCACTCCTTTTCGTATTCTTTTTACTAACCGGTGTCCCTGTTGCCTTTTCAATTGGCTTAGCTAGCATCCCCATTTTTATTTTCACTGATTACATGCCACCAAGTATCGTGGTGCAGAAAATGGTTGGGATTACTCAGTCTTATCCACTGATGGCTCTGCCTTTCTTCGTTATCGCCGGCAACATTATGACATCGGCTGGCATTGCAACGCGACTGGTTAACTTTTCTCAGGTTTTAACTGGATGGATGATTGGTGGCTTAGCACAGATTAGTATTGTTCTAAGTTTGCTGATGGGAGGTATTTCAGGCTCCTCAGTTGCCGATGCATCGATGCAGTCTCGACTTTTGGGCATGCCGATGATTAAAAAGGGCTACTCAAAAGGCTTCACAGGTGCAGTGATTGCTTATAGTTCTATCATTACAGCGACTATACCTCCTAGCATAGGGCTTATCGTTTTTGGTTTCATTGGTAACGTCTCGATAGGTAAGCTACTGATTGCCGGTATTGTTCCAGGGATCCTGTTAACGATTGCATTAATGATCTGCACCCACTTTTTAGCAAAACGAAAAGGGTTTGAATTAGAGAAAAAGCCACTGCCTAAGCTTAAGGATGTTGCCAAGAGTTTTATTGAAAGTTTTTGGGCACTGATCTTCCCTGTCATTTTGGTCGTAGGCTTCCGATTTGGCTTTTTCACGGCGACAGAAGCGGGGGCTTTTGTCATCTTCTATGCACTAGTCATCGGAGCGTTTGTTTATAAGGAATTAACCGTTAAGAAACTAAAAGACTGCCTTACATCATCCTTAAAAGATATTGGGATGATCATGTTAATCATCATCATGGCAACCGTATTGGGCTATGTTATCTCTCTAGAGCAAGCCCCAAATGCTATCGCCTTGGCATTAACTAGGATTACCGACAATCCTACGGCTACATTCTTGTTGATCTTGGGATTCTTAGTCATCGCCGGTATGGTCATGGAAGCAACCGTCAACGTACTACTCCTAACACCACTGTTCTTGCCAATTCTAACGAGCCTTGGTTTCGACCCGATTCACTTCGGTGTCATCATGATTACGATCATTACACTTGGCGGGAGCACACCACCCGTTGGCGTAACTATGTATGCAGTTTGTGGCTTACTAAACTGCTCACCCAAAGAGTACATTAAAGAGTCGGTTCCATTCCTAGCGGTCATCTTGGGCGTGTTCTTAATATTGGCTCTGTTCCCAAGCATTACCCTATTCCTACCAAACCTATTAATGAAATAACCAGGATAGCTAGAGGCGATGTCGCCTCTAGCTAAATTCACCATGATCTTGAATAAACACCACTTCTACATAGAAGCTGCTCCAGAACTGGGCGGCCGACTTTGTTGCCTAAAGTTTCAGGACAAAGATCTTATCGTTCCGCTAACAGAGCGCCCCTTTCAACCGACTCAATGGCCTAAACAAGGGGCTTATCCACTCTTTCCATATCATAATCGCATTGAGAATGCACAGTTTGGGTGGCAGCAGAAAATCATCACCTTGGCCACCTTTCCTGAGTCTGAACATACCTTGCACGGTACAGCCCACCAAAAAGTATGGCACGGTAACATCAGTGCAGACACGCTAACCATGATTCTAAACTCAGAACCAGATATAGACTGGCCATGGGCATATCAAGCAACTCAATCATTTCGAATCATTGAAAATACGCTTCATATTGAGCTCATATTAAAGAACCTATCCAATACTCCAATGCCTGCCGGAATGGGGTGGCACCCTTATTTTTGCCACTTGAAGAATATTACTTGCCGACCAGAAACTCACTGGCCTCTGAATCAGGAACTGCTACCAATCCCAACACCTGAAGTGTTTTCTGAGACGTTAACTCTCGCCGCTGGAGAGACTTATTATCTCTCTGGTTGCCAAGAGATTACGTTTGAGTTCCACGGCAAGTCAGGCAGGCTAACGACAGATAAAACCTTAAATCATCCGGTTCTACACGCTTCACCGGATGGTAGCTATACCTGCATTGAGCCGACCACACATATCCCTAACGCGCTGAACCTTGTTCATTCAGAAGCCGCATTAAAACATTCACTAGGAACACTCTCACTTTCCCCTGGTAGCAAGTTAGTTTCTTCGATCAAACTCACAATCGACTAAATCATCACTTCTATTTTTGGCATTAACAGACCTGCGCATCAGTACAGGTCTGTTAAAATTTACCCGAATTACCTGCTTGCTAAGCCAGTGCTTCCGCTCTCTTCAAGGAACGCTTACCAATAGCTTTGCGAACTCCCGTAATAAGCAAAATAACAGCCAGTAAAACAAATACAGCAGAAATAGGTCTGGTCACAAACTCAGACCAATCACCTTGAGAGTAACTCAGAGCACGTCGAAAATTCGTTTCAAGTATCGGCGATAGTACAAAGCCTAGTACCATAGGTCCCAACGGATAACCTCCTCGCTCAAGAAAGTAACCTAAGACCCCAAAAGCAAGCATTACCCAGACATCAAACACTCGATTGTCAGAGACAAAAGTACCAGTCACCATTAAAACGACGAGCAAAGGCATTAAGATTTCTCGTGGAACGCCTAATACCCTCGGAAAAATCCTGATCGTAAACATCTGAATCATCAGAAGCAGAATCGTAGCAATAAGAAACGCAGCATATATCATCGATACTAAACTAGGCTCCTTTGTGAGCAACATTGGACCTGGCTGCAATCCATGGATCGTAAAGCCCCCAATTAGAATAGCTGTTACACCGTCGCCCGGTATACCAAGGGTTAACAACGGGAGTAAAGCACCGCCTACCGAAGCATTATTTGCTGTTTCGGAGGCATAGATGCCCTCAAGTGAGCCTTTTCCAAATTTTTCAGGTGTTTTTGACTGCTGTCTAGCTGTGGCATAGGAAATAAGATTAGACGCAGTGCCTCCTATCCCCGGCAATACCCCAATCCCCACACCAATCGCTCCAGATCTAAGGATATTCCACCTATTTGAAATAAATTCAGACATCGAGATGCCAAAGCCTTTCCCACCCAATTTCATATCAGACGGAAGCTTTAGCGAAGGCTCCATGATTGTTTTGATCACAGTCGACACTGCAAATAAACCAACCATAAATGGAATAATTGAGATGCCCGCCATCAGGTCAACCTGACCAAATGCAAAACGAGGTGTTGCCCCGATTGGTGCAAAACCAATCATGGCGAGAGCAATACCAAATGCTGTTGCCATTAAACCTTTTGCAAGATTGGACTCGGATAAAATCACCACCAACATTAGCGCTGCCAATGTCAACGCGGCATACTCATGAGCACCTATCTTAATAGCGAACTTAGCGATGATTGGAGCACACAACACCAATACAACCAATGACAAGATTGCGCCTGCCGCTGAAGCCACAATACCTGTTGCCAGTGCTTTAACAGGTTGTCCGGATCTTGCCAGTGGATAAGCATCAAAGGTTGTTGCTATCGAGGAAGGTGTCCCTGGAATTCTCAATAAGGTAGCAGACACAAGTCCACCTGATATACCACCTAAATAAGCTGCGACTAACATAGCCATCCCCACATTAGGGTCAAGTGAGAAAGTCAAGGGCAGCAGAATAGCTACCGCCATAGCCGCTGATAAACCTGGTAAAGCCCCAAAAAAGAGTCCAAACAGCAAGCCTGCAAACATAAATGCAAGCGTTGTAGGATGAGCAAGCGCCCAAACGTTTTCAAAGAACATTGAGATCATTATTCACTCCTCAAATTACAATCCAGACACCGGGAAGTGGGACACCTACTACACCAGCCAGTAGCCAACCTACGAAGAGTGTCGTAATCAGTGCAGTTAAAATTGCAACGAGAATACTTTTGGGACTCAGATTAGATAGGCTCAGTATCGCAATTGAAACAAATAGAAAAGTACTTACTGAGAACCCCCAGTACGTATACACGGCGACATAAGCTATTACGGACAATGCAAAAACTATCCTTGAACGCCAGTTTGGCGCGGGGATAGTTTCAACACCGCTTTCAACCAAGCCCTCATCAAATACTTCTTTTGATTGGCTAGAACCGCTGTCAGGCAGTTGTTTTGATTTTCTAAATGTACGAATAAATTCAACGCCCCCCAGAAAAATTAGTAGCGAAGCAAGAACTGTCGGCAAAAACCAAGGCCCCGGATCCCCAATTTGAAGTGATCGTCCCAACGGAGCACTTAAAATCTGCCAGATCATCAAACAGCCGATAACAATAAACAGAACATTAGGCACGTATTTCATTTCGGTCCTCACAATATTATTTTTATAATTTAATGCCCCAAATACTCAGGTCATACTTACCTGAGTATTTGGGTGGTCTAACTGTGGGAGATTAGAACTTTCCGAAGACCTTGGTTTCTGTTGTCCAAGCTCGCATTTGCTCTGATAGGGTAATACCAAGCCCAGGGCGATTTGGAACGATCATCCGACCATCTTTTACTTCCAACTTTTCTTCAAACATGGCTTCAGACCACTCGAAGTGCTCCACCCAAGGCTCACTTCCATATGCAGCCGTCAGATGCAGGTG
Organism: Kangiella sp.; assembly: GCF_048265365.1. Taxonomy (NCBI): domain Bacteria; kingdom Pseudomonadati; phylum Pseudomonadota; class Gammaproteobacteria; order Kangiellales; family Kangiellaceae; genus Kangiella; species Kangiella sp. The sequence goes on along the minus strand of NZ_JBLXBT010000009.1, from coordinate 3,820 downwards.
TATTTCCATGCAATAATGCGGAGCAAGCTTTAGCTTTTTATGTTCTGCTAGCGAACAAATCTTCAGGAACGGAGTAATACCGCCAACCCTAGGTGCGTCTGGCTGAATGAAATCGACAGAATCATGGCGAATTAACTCATAGTGCTCGGCAACAGATGTCAGCATCTCCCCTGTCGCTATCGGTGTCGCCAGTTCACGGGCCAAGGCTGCATGACCTTCATAATCGTATGCATCGAGTGGCTCTTCAATCCAAGTCAAATTATATTGCTCAGCAATACGACCGAAACGAAGTGCCGTAGTCCGATCCCATTGCTGGTTTGCATCAATTGCTAAAGGGACATTTCCACCAACATGGGCTCGTACCGCTTCTATCCGCGCAAGGTCAATCATCGGGTCAGGTTGACCGACTTTTAGTTTAATTGCACCGATTCCCGAATCGAGAGCCATGGTCACACGATCTTTCACCTCATCAATAGACATGGATAAGTAACCGCCAGAAGTGTTGTAACAACGAACAGAATCTCGATGAGCTCCAAGCAGCTTCGCTAGCGGTAAGTTCGCGCGTCGCGCCTTTAAATCCCACAGTGCCACATCAAATGCTGCAATCGCCTGAGTAGAAAGTCCTGAGCGACCTACCGATGCGCCAGCCCATACTAACTTATCCCATAAACGAGCAATATCATTCGGATCTTCGCCAAGAATGGCTTCTGCTATCTCACAAGCATGACGATATTGTCCAGGACCACCTGCTCGTTTTGAGTAGGAATAACCTACCCCTTCAAAGCCTTGTTCTGTCTTAATTTCGCAGAATAGAAAAGCTATCTCTGTCAAAGGCTTTTGACGTCCAGCCAACACCTTTGCATCAGAAATAGGCGAGTGCAGCGGTAGATATACCAAAGAAAGTTTCACACCAGAGACCCTGTCAGTCGTCGCCTCACCTGGTGGATGCCCTGCGTTCAATGGGTTAATCGGTAATAAGCGTTTTGTAGAAGAATTTTCGTTCATATATATATCCAAAGCACAATGTTTACTGGTTTTATCAAACCAAATTTTTATGAGGTAATACTCGACAATCACAATCGATCGAGACTGCCGAGCTGCGGGAGAACTAATTAGTCAAAGAAGAGACGAAGAACGAAGCAACGAAGTCATGTTCTTTCTCAATGAAATCACTTGCTTCCGAGCTATTGCGTAGGCTGAGAACCTGCTTGGCTTTTTTAAAGGATTGAGCAACCTCATCGGACTGCTTCATCCGAGCGATTACTGCATCAATAGCCTCGACGGCTTTTGGCGAAATTCCTTTAGGGCCATAGACTTGGAAAACTAAAGGAAAAGAAAGGTCAATTCCCTGTGAACTCGTAGTTGGCCAATCTGGAGCGAATGGGCTGGGGGTTTCATTAAGTAACGCCAAAACCTTTAGCTTGCCAGACTCAACATATTGTTGTGCGTTATTAACGCCCATGGGGATAGCATCGACTTGTCCACCCAGCAAAGCGGTTATTCGATCAGATTCGGAACCAGCATCAACAACACGCAAACTATTGTCCGATGCAGCTGCAATCGCCTTGCCCTTTATTTCTGTAGTGCCTCCTAACTGAGAACCAAAGGTGACCTTGGATGGATGAGACTTTGCAAAATCAATGAACTCAACCAAAGTGTTATAAGGTGCATCAGCACGAGCTACGACAACATCATCAAATTGGGCAATGGTCGCCAATGGGGTGAAGTCATTGTGCCCAAATGGCCATGTGCTAGTTAGCTTCGCCACATGGATCGAAGTATGGTACAACAACAATTCGCTTCCATCTTTTTCACCTGTCACAACAGTTTGCGCAGCAACCACACCGCCACCTGCAAACTGGTTTACTACAGCGACATTCGCGCCAGTGTAATCACTAAGGTATTCAGCAAATAAGCGAGCGTCCGTGTCTGTTCCACCACCTGGGTTAGCTGGAACAATCAGTCGGATACTATCCACTGGATAACTAATCTCTTGCGCGGTAGAGATACTGGAGCCAACTAACAGTCCAATAGCTAAACCAACAGAACGACATAAAGGGAATTGCAAAGGTTTTATCATTATTAGTCTCCTTTGTTGTGACGCATTCAATGAATGCGATAAACCGCCTCTAGCAATGGCGGAGCAACATCAGACTAGACATTCGCTTAATTTAATACCAATATTGTTTACGCATATCAGCGATTCAAGGTTTGAATTAATGTTGGATTTAAAACAAGTAAGATCATTTGTAGCCCTCGCAGCAGAACTGCATTTTGGCAGAGCCGCGCAGCGGCTTAATATGACCCAGCCTCCTCTGAGTAGACAGATTCGATTACTTGAAGAACAACTTGGAGCTCCATTGTTTGAAAGAACAAGTCACTCAGTCGCCCTTACTCTCGCTGGAAGTAAGTTCTTACCTGAGGCCCAGTCACTTCTTCAAAAGGCCGAAGAAATTGAAGAATTTCTTAAGATTCCATCTGACACGCCAGAGGGAACGGTTCGTCTCGCGTTCTACGGTGCCGCGTCATTTAGACTACTTCCTAAGTTCATGACAGAAATCAATAAGAAGTACCCTAAAATTCAACTGAAACTTAGGGAATTGAATGCCATACAACAAATTCAAGCTTTTACATTTGGGGAGCTTGATTTAGGGATCGCACGCCCAACGGTATTAGCTCATGGACTCACGACAGATATCGCTTTTCGCGAAAGATTGGTTGCGGCCATTCCAGAAAATCACCCGCTAGCCTCTAAACAAGTGATCTTACCTGAAGACTTAAATAATCAGTCCTTCATAGCCTATGGACCGGAAGCCCCATACCTCCATTCATTATTGCAATCGCTATTTGCTCAGCACGGTATCACACCAAGAGTCACTCAGTATTTAAGTCATGCTGATGCAGTACTATCTTTGGTTGGGGTGGGGCTAGGTATTGCTATTGTGTCGGAGCATGCAAAATATGCGGCAAGGGAGAATATTGTCTTTCGGCCGCTAACGGACTTTGTAATATCCGAAGCGATTACACATGTAATATCACGCGACGATAATAAAAAATCTGTCGTAAAAACAGTATCCAACTTCCTAATGGAGATTGGGCAAACACTCGATTAGATTAATGGAACATGCGGTTAAGTCGGCAACATGAGACAATCTTACCGACTGAAATTAACCGTGACTCCTAGCCACCATGAACCAGCTCTCCTTCGCAGATACCGAGTTTACCAGCAAACGTAGTAAAACCCGCAAAGAGCTTTTTCTTGGTCGATGAATGCGCTACCCCTATGGCAGCAGCTTGAAGCTCAAATTGGACTACTCTACTCAAAAGCTGACAAAAAAGTTAAGTCAAAGAAACTGGTGGTCCGTGCAGGTATGGATCTACATGAGACAAGTCCGCGTAATATGAGAACGGCATTCATATTTTAGCCAAGGCGGGACCCGCCTTGGCTAAAATAAGGGTTAGGCTGACAGGTGTTTCAATAAGCTATCCACCGTCTGTTTCGCATCGCCGAACAACATACGCGTGTTGTCTTTGAAGAACAGTGGGTTTTCGACGCCTGCGTAACCGCGGCTCATACCACGTTTAAGTACGATCGTATGTTTGCCTTTCCAGGGTTCCAGGACAGGCATACCAGCGATGGGGCTGTCTTCTACTTCGTTCGCCGCAGGGTTAACGATGTCGTTGGCACCGATCACCACCGATACGTCTACTTTAGGGAAATCTTCATTGATTTCGTCCATTTCGTAAACGATGTCATAGGGCACTTTCGCTTCTGCGAGCAATACGTTCATGTGACCCGGCATACGACCCGCTACAGGGT
>NZ_JBLXBT010000008.1:0-20553 GCF_048265365.1 Kangiella sp. | reverse complement strand
TGCAGCCCGCAGAGCAACGGCATGGCGGAGAGCTTCGTGAAAACGATGAAGCGCGATTACATCGCCCATATGCCACGGCCGGATCGCCAGACAGCGCTACGCAACCTGGCGATTGCTTTTGAGCATTACAAAGAAGAGCATCCCCACAGCGCACTGAAGTACCGCTCGCCTCGGGAGTTCAGGCGGTTGGCTATAACATCAACTTAACAGGGTTGCGGTGTCCGGTTTGATAGGGGCAAGTCCACAGTACGTCTCAATGGTCTTGGCCCGTACGCCTATGAGGCACGTACTCGCGCGGTTGCTGATGCACCGGTCGAGTGAAATCGTAGGGCTGCTGCCGAAACGGTGCGGTGTCTGCCTAATTGCTGCAGTTCCTTGGGCAGGCGTGAAGATTTCATCGCGCCGTGCAATGCTGCTCGTTGTAAGTATCGAAAGCGATCGTCAGAATTCACATGGAATATGACGGCGTGTGTAGTTGCTTCCGGTCAGGAGGAACCTGTGCTTCCGCCAACACCTTGCGTGCCGTTGTTCATGCACCTAAACGTCCCCCGTCGTGGTGGTTGAGGCCCTGCGGCATCAGTTCGCTTTTTCGGCGCGAAACTTGCTTGTTAGCAGTTTAAAGACAATCGCGTCAAAAATCTCGTTGCTCATGAGTGAGGCACAGCAGCAAATGAAAGCAGTAATCCTTGCTGGAGGGCTTGGAACCCGTATTAGCGAAGAGTCCCATTTAAAGCCAAAGCCGATGATCGAGATTGGTGGCAAGCCCATCATTTGGCACATCATGAAGATCTACTCGCATTACGGCATTAATGATTTCGTGATCTGCCTTGGTTACAAGGGCTATGTCATCAAGGAGTATTTTGCCAATTATTTTCTGCATATGTCGGATGTGACGTTCGATATAGGCGAAAATCGCATGCGTATCCATGAGCGCCACGCTGAGCCCTGGCGCGTTACGTTGGTCGATACCGGCGAGAATACCGCTACGGGTGGCCGTCTGAAGCGAGTGCGCGACTATCTTGGCGACGAAACATTTTGTTTTACCTATGGGGATGGCGTAGCGGACATCGACATCCGCGCACTCGTTAATTTCCACAAAGCTCATGGCAAACCGGCCACTGTTACCGCTATTCAACCACCGGGGCGCTACGGCGCCCTCGGCATGGCTGGGGACCGGGTCGGTACTTTCCAGGAAAAGCCCGCCGGCGATGGCTCTTGGATCAATGGAGGCTTCTTTATACTAGACCCTTCGGTCATCGATTACATCGATGGCGACCAATGCAGCTGGGAAGGTGACCCGCTGATGCAACTCGCAAAGGATGACAATTTGATGGCCTTTCGTCACCGCGGGATCTGGCATGCGATGGACACGCTGCGGGATAAAAATCACCTGAACGATCTCTGGCTCGCCGGCAAGGCCCCCTGGAAAACTTGGCTATGAACCAGTTCGCGGCAATTTATCGGGGGCGCAGAGTCTTGTTAACCGGGCACACCGGGTTCAAGGGCAGCTGGCTTGCCGCCTGGCTGGTCGAACTCGGCGCCGAAGTGTTCGGCTTTTCGCTGCCGCGTGAGATGGATGGTGAGACGCACCATTGGGATACGCTGAACTTGCCAGTGACGGACTTGCGTGGTGATATTCGCGATGCCGCCGTGCTGCAACGCCTGATGGCAGACTATCGTCCGGAAATAGTGTTCCATCTCGCGGCCCAGTCGCTGGTTCGGCCGTCTTACCGACAGCCGTTGGAAGCCTGGTCGACCAACGTGTTGGGAACTGCCTATATGCTGGAGGCCTGTCGGGTAACTCCTGGTATCGCCGCTGTGGTGGTGATTACCACCGATAAGGTATACGCCAACCGCGAATGGCCTTGGGGCTACCGCGAGTGCGACGAGCTAGCCGGTCACGACCCTTACAGCGCTTCCAAGGCGGCTACCGAGCTGCTGTGCGACAGCTACCGCCGGTCATTCTGGTATGGCGACGGCCCGCTGCTGGCCACTGCCCGTGCCGGCAATGTCATCGGCGGGGGCGACTGGGCGGAGGACCGGCTGATTCCCGATTTGGTCCGGGCGGTGCAGGCTGGGCAGGTGCTGCATATCCGCTCGCCATCCTCTACACGCCCTTGGCAGCACGTGCTTGAATGTCTCTCTGGCTACCTGCTGTTGGGCCAGCGCTTGCTGGAAGGCGACCGGATCTGCGCCGAGGCCTGGAATTTCGGCCCGGCTTTGGAGGCCAACCGCAGCGTGGCCGAGATACTTCAGGCTCTGGGGGAGCACTGGCCGGCTATGAACTGGCAGGTCGGCGCGGACGATAGCCTGCATGAGGCCCGGTTGCTCTATCTAGACAGTGCCAAGGCCCGTGCCGGGCTGCGCTGGGAGCCTGTCTGGCCGCTGGCGACAGCGCTGATGATGACCGCTGACTGGTACCGGCGCAGCCACGAGCGAAACGAGGTTTGTACCCTTGAGCAGTTGCAGCGGTTCGCCGATGCAGCGCAGCAGGCCGGGTGCGTATGGGCCTAACCGCTAGTGTCACCAACACCGACGGGCTCATGCGCGTCGACTGCGATTACCATCGCGACGAGCGAGGCATCTTCACCCGCTTGTTCTGCGCCAACGAGCTCGCGCCGCTGCTAGGTGAGCGACACATTGTTCAGATCAATCAGTCATTTACCCGTCAGGTGGGAGCTGTGCGCGGCTTGCATTTTCAGCATTTTCCTCATGCCGAAATGAAGCTGGTGCGCTGTATCCGTGGCCAAGTGTGGGATGTGGTAGTGGACCTGCGCCGCAACTCTTCGACTTTTCTGTGCTGGCACGCAGAACGCCTGAGCGCCCAAAACCAGCGCATGCTGGTTATCCCGGAAGGCTGCGCTCACGGTTTCCAAGTGTTGGAGGAGGATAGCGAAATGCTCTATTTGCACACCGAGTTCTACCGGCCCGATGCCGAAGGCGGGGTGCGCCACGACGATCCGGCGCTGGCGATCGACTGGCCCCTGCCGGCGCGGGATCTGTCGGCGCGCGATCAGCAGCATCCCCTGATCACCTCAGATTTCATCGGGCTGGCACCATGAACTGCCGTCATTGCGAAACGCGGCTGCGATATGCATTCCTCGACCTGGGCCATGCACCACCGTCGAACGCTTATCTGACAGAGGCGGATCTGAGTCGGCCCGAGCGCTACTACCCGCTGCGCTTGTGGGTTTGCCAGCACTGCTGGCTGGTGCAGACCGAGGATTATGCCGAGGCCGGCGAGCTTTTCGACGCGGACTACGCTTATTTCTCGTCCACCTCCAGCAGCTGGCTCGCGCATGCTCGTGACTACGCCGAGCGCATGCGAATGACGCTCGCGCTGGGGGCGGACAGCCTAGTGGTCGAGGTGGCTTCTAACGATGGCTACCTGCTACGCAATTTTGTCGAGGCCGGCGTGCCCTGCCTGGGCATCGAGCCGACCGCTAGCACCGCCGATGCTGCCCAGCGCCTGGGTGTTCCGGTGCTGCGTGAGTTCTTCGGGGAGTCGCTCGGCCGTCGGCTGGCCGGAGAGGGCAGGCAGGCCGATCTGCTGCTGGGCAACAATGTGTTCGCTCACGTGCCGGACATCAACGATTTTTCCCGCGGCCTCAAGGCTGCGCTCAAGCCCGGTGGTACCCTGACCCTGGAATTTCCGCACCTGCTGCGCCTGATCGAACGGGTGCAGTTCGATACCGTCTATCACGAGCATTTTTCTTACCTGTCGCTGTACAGCGTCCGACGTATTCTCGAAGCTGTTGGTCTGCGCATCTACGATGCCGAAGAGCTGACCACTCATGGCGGCAGCCTGCGCATCTTCGCGTGCCATGGAGATGACCCACGTTCTCGTGCGGCTGCGGTGGATGTCGTGTTGCAAGCGGAGGCCAATGCTGGTCTCCGCGAGTTGGCTGTCTACAGCGGATTCCAGGCCAGGGCGGACCGAGTGAAGAATGATCTGCTGAGCTTTCTGCTGGAGCAGAAGCGCGCGGGCCGGCGGGTTGCAGCCTATGGAGCTGCCGCCAAAGGCAACACCATCCTCAACTATGCTGGCATCAAGCCCGACCTGTTACCTTGCGTGTTCGATGCTGCACCGTCGAAGCAGGGCAAATATCTACCAGGCAGCCACGTGCCGATCCGATCTCCTCGGGATTTGGACGAGATACGTCCGGATCTGCTGCTCGTGCTGCCTTGGAACATCGCCGAAGAAGTGATGAAGCAGAACGAGCGAATCCGTGAATGGGGTGGCCGTTTCATCACTGCCGTTCCTCGTCTGGAGGTGAAATGAAGCCGCGCATCCAGTACACCCAACCGTCCATTTCCGAGCTGGAAGTGCGGTATGTGACCGATGCGACTCGTCACGGTTGGGGACCGCGCTGCTACGAGTACATCGAACGCTTCGAAGAAGCCTTCAAACAACACCTCGGGGTGAAATACGCCATCGCGACATCAAGCTGCACCGGTGCCCTTCACATGGGGCTGGCGGCGCTTGGCATTGGAGCAGGCGACGAAGTGATTCTCGCCGACACCAATTGGATCGCCTCTGTGGCACCAGCCGTGCACCTTGGGGCGACCCCGGTATTCGTCGATATTTGCCAGGACAGCTGGTGCCTGGACCCGGCGCAGGTAGAGGCAGCCATCACGCCTCGTACTCGAGCGATCATCGCTGTCCATCTGTACGGCAACCTCTGCGCCATGGATGAACTGCTGGCCATTGGTGAGCGGCATGGTGTTCCGGTGATTGAGGACGCGGCTGAAGCCATCGGCGCCGAGTGGCATGGACGACGTGCGGGCAGCATGGGCCGCTTCGGTGTGTTTTCCTTCCACGGCACCAAGACCATGACCACCGGTGAGGGTGGCATGTTTGTCACCAACGACAACGAGTTGTTCGAGTATGTCCTCGGCCTGTCCAACCACGGCCGGATAAAGGGGCAGACGCGCCAGTTCTGGCCCGACCTGCTGGGCTTCAAGTACAAGATTTCCAACCTGCAGGCCGCGCTCGGCTGTGCCCAGATCGAGCGTATCGGCGAGCTGATCGAGCGCAAGCAGGCCATCATGGCGGCCTATCGTGAGCGTCTGGGTGGCCTGCATGGCCTGCATCTGAATCCTGAACCCGAGGGAACGCGCATCGGCGCCTGGATGCCCACGGTGGTCTTCGATGCCGCACTCGGCATCACCCGGGAGCGATTGCTGGAGCGCTTCGCCGAGAACAATATCGATGCGCGGGTGTTCTTCTACCCGCTCTCTGCACTGCCGATGTTCCAAGGCCGCGTACCGGCTGCCGGTGGCCATTCCGCTAGCATCCCGGAGCGAGCCATCAATCTGCCAAGCTTTCACGACATGCGCGACTTGGATATTGACCGTGTCTGCGCTGTGGTCGAGGCGTTGCACGACGAGGCGGGACGGTGAGTACGGTGGTGATCTCTCAGCCCATGTATTTCCCTTGGGTAGGGATGTTCGAGCAGTGGCGGCTGGCCGATGACTTCGTGTTCTTCGACGACGTGCAATTCGCTCGCGGCTTTATCAACCGGGTGCAGTACAAGACCCCCAACGGCAGCGCCTGGCTGACCGTGCCTCTGCGCCAGCACAGCCGCGACGCGCGGATCTGCGATTTGGAATGTGTTGAAGACTCGGGCTGGCGCGACAAGCACTTGCGTACGCTGGCCTTGGCGCTGGCTGGCGCTCCGCATCTGCAGGATGCGCTCGGGCTGGCCGAATCGGTGCTGCTGCGCCGCGATCTGGGCTTCTGCGAGCTACTCATCGAAGGTATGCAGGTGGTAGCGGACTACTTCGGCCTGCTGCAAGGCAAACGCCTGCATCGCTCCTCGCAACTGGCGGTGACGGGGCGCAAGAGCGATCTGATCCAGGGGCTGGTATCGCGCCTGGGCGGCGACCGCTACGTGACCGGCATGGGAGCCTTGAGCTATCTGAACCACGCAGCCATGGAGCAGGCTGGCATCAAGGTCTGCTACATGGATTACCGCAAGCGTGAGTACCCTCAGAAGTTTCCGCCGTTCACACCCTACGTCACCGTTCTCGATCTGGTGGCCAACTGCGGGAGAGACGGAAGGTTTTTCATCGATTCGGATGTGACCCATTGGCGCCAGGCGCTGGCAGCAAGGGATCAGGTATGAACAAGCTGAACGAAGTGACTTCGCAGTACAAACCCGGGGCGGCAACCTCTCTGGAGAACGAGTTGATCCTCAACTGGTATCCGCCGCGCATCCTGCGCCGTCTCGAAGGGGCATCGCCGAGTTCGCTACTGGAATTGGGACTGGGGCACGGCTACACCACCGCGTTGTTCAATCGCCATTTCCAACGTCATGTAGTGCTCGAGGGCTCGTCGGTCGTGATCGATCTGTTTCGGGACAACTATCCGGGACTGAACATCGAGCTGGTGGAAGGCTATTTCGAGCACTTCGATAGCAGCGAGCAGTTCGATGTGCTGTTGATGGGCTTCATCCTTGAGCACGTGGACGATCCCAGTCTTATCCTGCGTCGCTTCCGTGACAATCTGCGCCCTGGTGGTCGGCTCTACGTGGCTGTGCCCAACGCCAAGTCGCTGAACCGTCGTCTGGGGTTGGCCATGGGCAAAATAGGCGACATCTACGAACTCAACGCCAATGACCATGCGTTGGGTCATCAGCGCCAGTTCTGTCGCGACACACTTAAGGCGCTGCTGCAGGCGGAGGGCTATGAAGTCACCTGGGAGGAAGGTATCTACCTCAAGCCGCTGCCGCTTGGTTACATGCAGCCCATGCCTGAGTTCGAGGAAAATTTGCTAGCCATGTGCGAGGTAGGGGTAGACTTTCCTGACCTCTGCGTCGGCCTTCTGATGGAAGTACAGGTGGTCTGATGCCGCGTGCATTAGTGGTGGGCCCAAGCTCAATGCTCGGCAGTAGGCTGAGTGAGCATTTGCGTACGCGGGGCTGGCAGGTCATCGGCGCGGGGCGCTCGGGCGACTGCGAGATACCGCTGGAATTGGATAGCGAAGCCCTGCGCACCGATTTTCCGCATATCAAGGTGGATGTGCTGTTCCACTGCGCGGCGGCCTTCGGTGATGACTCGCCGCACGGCGCGTGGCTGAACGACCGCGTCAATGTGCTCGGTGCCCATCAGGTATTGGCCCTAGCGCGTGCGGTCGGATGCCGGCGGGTGGTGTACGCCGGGAGTACTTCGTCGGCGCGGCGCGAGGGTACGACCTTTGCCAGCAGCTATGGCGCGTCAAAGGCACGCGCGGAAGCAATATTGGCGTGGGGGCTGGAGCAGAGCGGTCAGGATTTCATTAGCCTGCGCTTTGCCCAGCTATACGATGAGCGGGGCGAATGCGTTCGGCATCAACGCTGGTTCGGACGCATCGTCAGCCACGCTCGCAGCGGCCGTATTTTGCGTCTGCCTCCGGGCGACGCGCCACGCAATTTCGTTCACGTGCAAGACGCAGCCGCTTTGATGGTTGCCGCCAGCGAGGCGCACATACTTGGCGTTCTGCATGTCTGCCACCCCATGGGCGAGACCTATCTGGAAATCGCCCGCCAGGCCTACGCCGTTTTCGACGAAGGCGGAGGGGTTGAGATCGCTCAGGAGAAGACGCCCTTCTTGCCGGCCTACTTCCCTCCGGCATCACCTGAATTGGCGGCGCTGGGCTTGGTTTTCACGCCGATGACGGATGGCCTGCGTGGCATCCGAGACGGTGGCCATGCTGCGTGCTTCGAGGTGTTCGATGTCGCCTGAGGCCGCTACGGTGCGAGTGCTGGTGACGGGCGTAGGCGCGATCATCGGTCAGGGTGTAGCCAAGTCGCTGCGTCAACTGCCGGGCGTTCGAATCATCGGTCTTGACCGCGATCCGCAAGCCTTCGGGCGTCACGCCTGCGACGCATTCCATTTCAAACCGGCGATGACGGAGACGGACGCGGCCTACGACCGTTTTCTGCTGCAATTGCTGGAGCGGGAAGCGATCGACTTGGTACTCCCTTGCATCGAGCAGGACGTCTTTTACTTCGACACTCGCCGTGAGCTTTTCAATGCTGCGGGAGTGGCCGTGGCACTTAACGACAGTCGCCTGATCAACCTGGCGCGGGACAAGTGGAGCCTGCACCTGGCGTTGTTGGAGGCCGGTCTTCCGACGATTCCTACCAGCCTTTCGACCGACTGGGCACAGGTACTGGCGCAGCTCGGCCCAGCGCCGCTTCTGTGCAAACCGCGCCGGGGGTCGGGTGGCCGTGGTCAGGCGTTGGTGGAGGACGAGGAAGACCTGCGTTATCAGGCGCGTAAGCAGGGCGACAATTTCATGCTACAGCGGGTGATCGGCAGCGACGACGAGGAATATACAGTCGGCCTGTTCGGCTACGGTGACGGCCAGTCCAGCCGCCCAGCCATCCTCCAGCGAACCTTAGGCCCGGGTGGCGCCACCTGGCGTGCCCGGAGCATCGACGGCGATGAGTTGATCGAGAGCGCCTGCGAGGCGCTGACCGCACATTTTCAGCCGGTGGGTCCGACCAACTACCAGTTCCGCAAGGCCGATGGCCGTGCCTGGCTGCTGGAGATCAATCCACGCCTGTCAGCTTCGGTATCGCTGCGTGCGGCGCTCGGCTTCAACGAGGCGGCCATGAGCATTGACTATTTTTGCCGAGGGCAGCGCCCGGTATCCGCCAACTGGCATACGGCGCTTTGCAGCCGCTATATCGAGGACCACATCGAGTACCTATGATCGCAGTGATATCGGATGTTCATGGCAATTTCCCGGCCCTACGCGCGGTACTGGCGGCGGCGGATCGACTCGGCTGTTCGCGAGTGATATCCCTGGGCGACGTGACCGGCTACTACGCCGAGCCGGACAAATGCATTGATCTACTGGCGGAGCGCGGCGCCGTACAGCTGCTCGGCAACCACGATAGCTACTTGGTGGAAGGCACAGGCTGTCCTCGCTCGCGGCTGGTGTCATCGCTGCTGGAACATCAGGCTCGGGTGGTACGTCGGGACCAGGTCGAAATGCTGGCTGGCTTGAGCTCTCAGTACGAGGAGGGCGACGCTTGCTTCGTGCACGGCGGTTGGGAAGACCCTCGCGACCAGTATCTCTATCGCGTTTCCCCGGACAAGCTGAGTGGCCCGTGGCGCTACTACTTTTCGGGGCATACCCATGTTCAGGTGCTGGCTTCGCTGGGCGAGAAAATCTATTGCAACCCCGGTTCTGTTGGCCAGCCGCGCGATGGCGACCCTCGTGCTGCCTTCGCCCTGTTCGACGGCACGAGCATCGTCCTGCAACGGGTGGCCTACGATATCGACGAGACGGCTGCTGCGATGCGCAGTGCCGGCTACGACGAGCCGCGGCTATGGGAAAACCTCTACATCGGCGCCCAGATCGGTGGGCGCATCGACAAGATCGAAATCATCGAGCGAGAGCACACAAAGTGAGCGCAAACGACGAGTTCCAAGCGGAAGTGCAACGCAATATCGAGGCCGCCGGCCAGGACCAGGGACTCAAGGAACGTTCTCTGGACTGGATGCTGGAGGCGGGCGGCAAGTATCGCTACTCCTACAACTTCAGCTGGCTGGGCCGGCCAATCATTCAGTATCCGCAGGACATCGTAGCCATGCAGGAGCTGGTGTGGACCGTTCAGCCGGAGCTGATCGTCGAGACTGGTATCGCCCATGGCGGTTCGCTGATCCTGTTCGCCTCGCTGCTGGAGCTCAACGCGATCTGCGGCGGCCCGAGCGACGCGCGGGTGTTGGGCATCGACATCGATATCCGCCAGCACAACCGCGAAGCCATCGAGGCGCATCCCATGTTCCGCCGCATCGAAATGATCCAAGGCTCGAGCATTGCTCCCGAAGTGGTCGATCAGGTGCGCTGGGCAGCGCAGGGTAAGCGGGTGCTGGTGTCGCTGGACAGCAACCACACCCATGACCATGTGCTGGCCGAGCTGGAGGCCTATGCGCCGCTAGTGAGCCAAGGCAGCTACTGTGTGATCTTTGATACGGTGGTCGAAGATACACCGGATGAACTCCAGGCTGGCCGCTCTTGGGGCAAGGGCAACAGTCCCAAGTCGGCGGTGCGTGAGTACCTACTCATGCATCCGGAGTTTCACGCAGACACTCGGATTGATGACAAATTGCTGATTAGTGTTGCACCTGAAGGATATCTAAAGCGGAAGTGACCATTTGTTCTTCTCTATGCATCCCTCGTTTACTTTTGCTGATCATTGCAAGAGCTTTAGCGGATTTAGACAGTTCTTTGATATTAGCAATATCTAAATACAACATGGCGCTGTATTAATTTTTGGGTGGGGTTATGTTTCGGCCGGCTTTAACTGTTGTTGTCACGTCTTATAACTATTCTCGGTATATTTCTCGTTGTGTAGAAAGCATTCTTGAGCAAGATTTTTCTGATTTTGAGTTAATTATTTTAGATAACGATTCGACAGATGAGACAGTTAGAGCGATTTCTCCATTTTTATTGGATAACAGAGTCAGGCTGGTTCGTCATGACCAAAATATAGGTGCCTATTTTAATTTTAGTTTGGCACTTGGAGTTGGTTTTGGAAAATATCTGTCCATTGTTAGTGCGGATGACTATCTACTGCCAGGACACTTTTCTCGGCTCATAGCTGCTTTGCAGGAAAGTAGTTCTGTTCTGGCTTATACGCCAATTATGTTGGTAGATAAGGATGGTATTGAGAGGGGGGTTCAGCGCCATCCAGGCTATGCTGTATCTTCCTATCGTGGCGGTCGCGATGATTTTTTAGGTTTGCTCGCATTCGATTGTTATGTGACATTGTGCGCTGTTATCTTCGATAGGGAGAAGGCTAGGAGCGAATTGTACTTTGATGTAAATTCCTGGGGGGGGGGAGACTGGGAGCTTTTTGTCAGACTTGCGTTAAAATACAAGGACTTCTCTTTCGAGAGTACCCCCAGTGCTTGTTATCGAATACATGATTCGCAATATTCGAGCACATGTTTCTATTCGTCTTTAGAGCCGCTTTATACGCATCTTGCGATACTGGAAAAATATGCCGATCATCTTTTGGAACGGGCAGATGAGGCTTGCATCCATACCGTAACTACTTTGCTCAGAAGTCGAATGGCTCAATACGAGCGCGCTCTATACGATCATGCTAATAATCGCTTGCAACAGCTGCTGGATAAGCTGGAAGGCCGATCAATAGCTGAGGCGGGGGCCGTGCTTGTGGTGTTTGACGCGACGGCAGACTACATAGGTTCACTAGAAAAGTTAGCAATAGTTGGCAGTTCTTTAAGGCGAAATTACGAGTTCCTCGTTGTTTGCAATGGACAGGCTACTTTTACTATAGAGATGCAAAAACGAATTCGTCTGCTTTTGTCGGGCGATGTGTCGTTCGTTTCGTCTTCCGTACACTCTGCGCTGGCTAAGGTGGATCATCACATAAGGCACTCGTCTGTAGAGAATGTGCTCTATATAGGTCAGGGCTGCCCTATAGATCCTACGATTATAGTCAGTGGAGTGGAATCCCTAGAGGATTCTGATTTTGGCCTAATCTGCTTCAATGGTGGTATAGCTCAAGAGGGATGCCTACCTGCGCATTGGGGGGAAGGTGAATTTGTTAGAGGTATGCTTTTCCGAAAATCATTATATGTCAAGGTCGGCGGCTTTAATCCCATTATGTATTCTGGTGGAGTGCTTTGGGATTTTATTCTTCGAGTGCTTCGCTTCAATGCGTTGGGTGGGGGCGCAGGTGGATTATTGGCGTCGGATCCAGATAGCACGTCGCGTAGTCTTGATGTCTTAGGGGATCTTGCTTGGGCACAGTTGGTATTTGGAAATACAATTTTTTTCGATACTAAAGATATTAAGCGAGCTGCAACTACATTGCTTCGTGAGAGTAAACAGTGGTTGCCCGTTGTCTGTGATATCCTTGAACAGCAACCCCTCGCTAGTGCTGCTAACTTTATGAGAATGTTGGCCCCAATCGTAAAAGATGCTGAGCATGAATGTTTATTTTCAATAATCCTGACGACTTACAATCGCCAATTACTCTTGAAAGATGCTCTTCAGGGCATTTCGCAGCAGACTTTTCGAAACTTTGAGGTTGTTCTAGTTAATGATAGCGGAGATCCCGTTGAATCCCTGCTGGCGGTGCATGACTTCCCCATCACTTACATCCGCCAGGGTTGCAATCGGGGGCCTGCCGCTGCTCGTAACGCGGGGTTGCACTTGGCCCAGGGACGTTATGTTGTTTATCTGGATGATGACGACCGCTACCTGGCAACCCATCTACAAACTTTGGCCCAAGCGGTTGAGGCCTGGCCTGATGAAGTTGTTTATACGGATGCGATTTTTATCACAGAGTCGCTAGTACATGGTGAGCGGCTTGAACTGGCCCGTGAGCAACGCTATTCGCATGACGAGTATTCTAAGGAGCGATTACTCGTTAACAACTACATACCGATCAATACTTTTACTTGCTCACGTTCTTTGGCCGCCAGTATTGGTGGCTTTGATGAGTCGTTGACGGGACTGGAGGATTGGGATTTTCTGCTGCGTCTCGCCGCAAGAGCACGATTCCGGCATGTTCATGGAGAGACGGTAGAGGTCCGACTGCGAGACGTCGAGTCTGATCCAGTTCGGCGTTCCGAGCAGGCGCTCAAGGATTATCCTGGTCTCTATCGTGAGCTCTATACGCGACATTCTGACTTGGGCAGTGAAGCCGTGCGCAGCGGCCGGCGCGCAATGTTGAAGCGCTTTGGCATTTCTGACCTATCAACTAACCATGAGCCCGCTAGCCTTACAGGTTGGCTGGAAATGCGAGTTCTAACGCCGACGCAAGAACGCTTGGTGAAGGAGCGCCTAGAACAAAACGGACAGGGACCGTCATTTGGCGTCTTGCTATTGGACCTCGAGGCGGATCGCCAAGAGGTCCTGCGAACGCTGGCTTCGCTCCGCGAGCCGCATAACCTCTACGCCAATATTGAGCCTGTAGTCTTCACTACGAGTGATTCGCTTGCCGAGCCGTTTGGCGGCCCAATTATTAACGTAACTAAAGCTAACTGGATACTACAGTTGAACGAATTTTTAGCTACGGCAAAGTTCGATTGGCTTGTTCTGGTGAAAGCAGGGGATGAGTTCACTTCCGCCGGCTTATTAATGGCTGGCTTGGAGCTCTTAGGGGCGGCGCCAGATTTCCGTGCAATATATTGTGATGAGCTATACCGTCAGGATGATGGGTCTTTGGGAGCAGCTTTCCGCCCATCCATGAACCTCGATTATCTACTGAGCTTTCCCGCTGGTATGGCACAGCACTGGATTTTCCGTCGGGAAGTGCTGGTTGATGTTGGTGGCTTTAATCCAGATTATCCAGAAGCGTTAGAGTTTGAGTTGATTCTGCGTTTCATAAATACTGGCGGCTTGGCGGGATTGGGTCACGTTGATGAGCCGCTCTTGATTACATCGCCTCCAGCGCTGATTAACGTCGAGGACGAACAGCGAGTTGTCATCCAGCACCTGCATGAGAGAGGATATCAAGGTGCCAGTATCGATTCTTCGCTGCCGGGACGTTACCTAATAAACTATGGTCATGCTGATAAACCTTTGGTCAGTATTTTGATTTCGGTAAAAGATCAGCTGCCGATGTTGCTGCGTTGCGTTACAAGTGTTATGGAGAATACTCGTTACGCAAATTATGAAATTCTTTTGCTTGACGATAGTAGAGCCTCTCGAGAGGTTCGGGAATGGCTGAACGGGATTGAATCGATGGCGGAGCAGCGCATCCGTGTACTGCGTTTTCCAGAGGAAGCCGGCCTAGACGCCATATGTAACCAGGCAGCTGATGTTGCGCAGGGTGAATATCTGGTGCTGCTTTCGCAGTGCTGTGCAGTGATCAGCGAAGCGTGGCTGGATGAAATGCTTAATCATGCTCTTCGTCCAGAGGTTGGCATCGTGGGTTCGGAGCTGATCAACAAGGAAAGCACCATTAGCCATGCAGGGCTGGTGTTGGGGTTGCGAGGGCCGGCAACTAGCCCGTTTGTAGGTGAGGCTCTGTCGGCTGCAGGATACATGCAACGGCTGCAAGTGGAGCAGAACTACAGCGCGGTGAGTTCTGACTGCTTAATGGTATCGAAGGAGCTCTGGGGCGCTATCGGGGGGCTAGATGAAGGTGAGCTAAGCGGTACGCTTGCCGGGGTTGATCTTTGTTTAAGGGCTCGTGAGGCCGGTTTTCTGACGGTATGGTCACCTAGAGTAAAAATGATGATAGGGCGAGAGCCTAAGGCTCCAACTGTAGACGAGGCCGATGCCTTATACGCCAAATGGTTGCCATTACTCGCCCGGGACCCCGCTTATAACGCCAATTTCTCTCTGGTTCAGCCCGGGGGCTTCAAATTGGCCGACACGGCATTGTCCTGGCGGCCATTAGCCACCTGGCGGCCACTGCCCGTTGTTTTGGCGCACCCGGCAGACCAGTTCGGCTGCGGTCATTACCGGATCATGCAGCCGTTTAAGGCGCAGCAGGACGCCGGCCTGATCGATGGTGCGCTGTCTATGGGGCTTATGCATGTCGCAGACCTTGAGAGATACGATCCTGACGTTATCTTGCTGCAGCGCCAGATTGGTGAGGAGCGTTTAGAATCGATGCGCCGGATGAAGGCATTTTCACGAGCTTTCAAGGTATACGAACTCGACGATTATCTGCCGAATCTGCCCATGAAAAGCGCGCATAAGCAGCATATGCCTAAGGATATTGTGAAATCTCTCCGTAGGGGCTTGAGCTATGTGGATCGTTTCGTGGTTTCAACCGAGGCCTTGGCGGATGCTTTTTCCGCTTTTCATCACGATATCCGGGTTGCTGAGAACAAGCTTCCGCCTAACTGGTGGCAAGGGCTTCAGGGGCAGCGCAGGATAAGCAAACGACCTCGCGTTGGCTGGGCTGGTGGCGCCGGTCATACAGGTGACCTGGAGCTGATCGCCGATGTAGTAAAAGCGCTTGCGGACGAGGTGGACTGGATCTTCTTTGGCATGTGTCCAGAGAAGCTCAGGCCTTACGTCAAAGAGTTTCATGCAGGGGTTGAAATCAGCCTCTATCCCGCTGCTCTGGCCCGTTTGAACCTGGACCTGGCCTTGGCACCACTCGAGCAAAATCTGTTCAACGAATGCAAAAGTAATTTACGGCTGCTTGAGTACGGCGCATGTGGATTTCCCGTCATTTGCAGTGACGTAGGTAACTATCGAGGCGGTCTACCAGTGACTCGCGTGAAGAATCGCTTCAGGGATTGGGTTGATGCTATTCGCATGCACCTGGCTGACCTCGACGCAACTGCTCGCCAAGGTGATGAGCTGCGATCCGCCGTGCTCAGCGGCTGGATGCTTCAAGACGCAGCGCTGGCGGATTGGTACAGTGCTTGGTTGCCCAACTCGCACTGATTTTTCAGCTCCGTGCCATAAAGCTGCTCTCCGTAAGGAGAGCGGTTTTTTTGTTTTTCCTCAAATCACAGCCACATTTGCCGATAACTTGCTGCTCCGCTTGTTTTGTAGCCTTGGCCAAACGCTTCAAATTTTTAGCTAAAGCTTCCTGACGCACCGCCGATATCAATTATGAATGCGAACTCAATGGCTGCCTGAGCATTGCAGGCTAGGGTCGCAACCCAGGCACAACAAGCTAGGTCCGATGGAGGACACACATCATGGCTTTGACCGTCAACACTAACGTTGCTTCCCTGAACACTCAGCGCAACCTGAACAACTCTTCTAATTCGCTTACGACTTCCATGCAGCGCTTGTCGACCGGCAGCCGGATCAACAGCGCCAAAGACGATGCCGCCGGTCTGCAGATTGCGAACCGTCTAACCAGCCAGGTTAACGGCCTCGGTGTCGCTGTAAAGAACTCCAACGATGGCATCTCCATGGCCCAGACCGCTGAAGGCGCACTTCAGCAATCGACTAACCTTCTGCAGCGTATGCGTGATCTGGCTCTGCAGTCTGCTAACGGTTCCAACAGCGACTCAGAACGCAAGGCTCTGAATTCCGAAGTAAGTGAACTGAAGAAAGAGCTGGATCGTATCTCGAACACCACAACGTTTGGTGGTAAGAAATTGCTGGACGGCAGTTTCGACACCACTACCTTCCAGGTCGGCAGTGCCGCCAACGAAACCATCAGCGTCAAGATAGATGAGATGAGCTCCGACTCCCTGAAAGGAAAGTCGTTTGAAGGCTCGATCGCTGCGGCATCAGGAACCGCCTCTGCATCGGGTACCGTCACTGTTAGTGGAACCGTCAACGGTGAAGACTTTACAATCACCACCACCATTGCCAGTGGAACGACTGCTGCTGAGGCTACTCAGCAGATCGCAACGGCGATCAACGATGCGAACGTAGGGGTGGGTGCGTTTGTGACTTCGGGCGCGACGAAGGTGATGTCGGGCCTCGACGAAGACGGTGCGGCTAACGCACTGACTGCATTGTCAGTGTCAGCTCTTCCGACTGGCTTGACGGCTGGTGCTGCTTATACAGCTGCAACAGCCGCAACAGACACAAAGATCTCGGAGATTGATGTAAGTACGGTGAAAGGATCTCAAACAGCCGTGATGGTGATCGACCAAGCCATTCAGGAAATCGACTCCCAGCGAGCTGATCTCGGTGCGGTGCAGAATCGCTTCGAAAACACCATCGGTAACTTGCAGAACATTTCTGAAAACGTTTCGGCTGCCCGCGGACGCATCCAGGACACCGACTTCGCGGCTGAAACGGCCAACCTGAGCAAGAACCAGATCCTGCAACAGGCTGGTACCGCGATCCTCGCCCAGGCCAAGCAGCTGCCGCAGGCGGTTCTGAGTCTGCTGCAGTAACGAGCAGAAGGCGTAACGATGAGGGCAGGGCACAGCTCTGCCCTCATTGATTCATGAGAGGTGAATCCATGGACGTCGGGAAAGTAACGAGCGGGATAGCTTCACCAATATCAGCTGGATCTTCACCCAGCCTTCTTCGGGAGGCTGGGTTTTCTGCGTCTGAAAAGGCCCAGCAGCCCAAAAAACCTGCAGAAGCCGAGCCGCGGGAGGACATGAAGGACTTGGTCGAAAGGTTTCGCTCGCAGGTGCAGAGTATTCAGCGAGACCTGAGTTTTAGCGTCGACGATTCGACGGGTGATGTAGTTGTGAAGGTAATCGATGGTGATTCGGGGGCGGTCGTTCGGCAGATACCGTCCGAGGAAATACTTCGCTTAACCGAACGCCTAGATGAAATGCGGAGCTTGATGTTTGAGGCTAAGGCTTAAGCGGTACGATTTTTGTATTGTATTCATGGTTAACGTTTTCTTGACGAGGTATGGCTATGGCTGGGGTAACGGGCATCGGTTCCGGTATTGATATCAACAGTATCGTATCCAGCATGGTGGCGGCCGAGCGCGCACCCAAGGCGACGCAGCTTGCCAATCTTGAAAAGAAGACGACGACACAGATCACTGCAGTCGGAACTTTGAAAAACGCGATTAGCGATTTTCAGACGGCCCTAGGCAATCTGAACAAGCCTGAGTTGTTCAAAGCGCGCGCCGCTACTTCGTCCGATACGAATCTTCTAGCCGTAAAAGCAGGTGTCACTGCTGGCGCTGGCAGTTATCAGATCAACATTACGCAGCTTGCCACCAGCAGCAAGGTGGCACTTCAGGCCATCCAAGATGATCCTGCCGCCCCGGTCACGCTTGGCAGCGGGACGTTGACATTGAACGTTGGCGCTAAAGTCTTTCCCGCGATCACGATTGATGAAAGTAACAATACCTTGGCTGGAGTCCGAGACGCCATCAACAAAGCCGGAGCCAAAGATGGCTTGAGTGCGACCATCGTTACGGACACGTCGGGCTCCCGGTTGGTGCTCAGTAGTTCAGTGACAGGAGTGAACGAGGACATCACTGTAGCTGTCAGCAGCGATTCGGTTGGCGATCTTTCAAAGCTTGCCTTCGCAGGAGGAGTGGAGGCCCCAGGTTCTGACGGGTCAGCAGGTGTCATCGCTAAGGCTGCAAGTGCTGAACTCACAATTGATGGTTTGAACATCACCAGCAAAACCAACAGCGTCGACACGGCTATTGAAGGGGTTACGCTGGAGTTGAAAGGGCTGACGGAGACTGGCAAGCCTCTTACCGTGGGAATTACGGAAGATGAATCGGGCGTTAAGAAACAAGTTCAAACGTTCGTTGATGCCTATAACAAGCTAATCGATGTCGTAAACAGCCAGACGAAAGTAACCAAGGTGGGCGATGATAAGCTGCCCCTTGCAGGAGCCTTGGTGGGAGACGCTACTGCTCGTACGTTGCTTAACACTATCCGCAATGAATTAGTCAATGTGCAAGGTTCTGGCGCCATTCGGGCGCTGACGGATCTTGGCGTGACTACTCAGCGAGATGGGACGCTAAAGATTGACAATGACAAACTCAGCACTGCAATGGATGGTGGCTTTGAGGAGTTGGCCACGTTGTTCGCCGGCGAGAACGGGTTAGCAGTTAGGCTAGATAGCAAGTTGAAACCATATACTGAGACGGGAGGGATTCTCGAGCAGCGTAACCAAGCAATGACCAAGACAATTTCGGCGATAGGACAGCAGAAAGAAGACCTTGATCGTCGCATTACTTCTCTGCAAGAGCGTTTATACAAGCAGTTTAACGCCATGGATATGCTGGTGGGGCAGCTTGCGAACACCTCGTCGAGTCTGCTGGCATCGCTTGAAAATCTTCCGTGGTCGGCTAATAGCTCGAAACGATAATTTAACTACCGTCCATTGCGGCGCTTAGATTCGGCTACTAAGCGCGAGCAGTACTGCAGCGCCTCCCTCGAGACGGCTTTGTCTAAGGATCTGAAGTAGCCCTATATTTCCGGTCGACTTCAGCCCTTGTCGATTTTAAAAGCGGCAAGCTGATCAAAAAAACAACCAAAATACCCGCTGTTTCTGTATTTCTAGCCACCGCAAGCACCTCGCAGCGGCTATTTCGCACACTACAGACGCACCTCTCTTTCATTTTCCAGTAATTGTCGGCGCGCCATCCATAGATTCGACGGGGCGAACAGCGCCACCAGCTGCGCCGTGTTCTTCGCCAGACGGAAGCGCACCTTCGCGCAACCGAACTGGCGCTTGATCACCCGGAACGGATGCTCGACCTTGGCCCGTACCTGAGCCTTGGCTTTCTCGATCTTGCGTCTGGCTTTGTACAGCGCGCTGCTCTTGCCCAGCTTTACGTAGGTGCTGCGCCGTGCTGACACCTGCCAAATCACTTCGCGACGATCATGCTCGGCACGCTTCTCGACGCCGGTATAACCCGCATCGGTGCAGACAGCGTTTTCCTCGCCATGCAGCAACTTGTCGACCTGAGTGACGTCCGCCACGTTGGCCGCCGTACCTACCACGCTATGCACCAGGCCCGACTCGTCATCGACGCCGATGTGGGCCTTCATGCCGAAGTAATACTAGTTGCCCTTCTTCGTCTGGTGCATTTCCGGATCGCGCTTGCCGTCCTTGTTCTTGGTCGAACTCGCGCATTGATCAGCGTGGCATCGACGATGGTGCCTTGGCGCAGTGACAGGCCGCGGTCACTCAGGTAGCCATTGATGACGGCCGGAATGCCGGTAGCCAGTTCGTGCTTCTCCAGCAGCCGACGGAGGTTGAGGATGGTGGTTTCGTCAGGAATGCGCTCCAGGCTCAATCCGGCAAACTGGCGCAGGGTGGTCGTTTCGTACAGCGCTTCTTCCATCGCCGGATCGCTGTACCCGAACCAGTTCTGCATCAGGTGAACCCGCAACATCGCCATCAACGGATAAGCCGGACGACCACCTTCACCCGTGGGGTAGTACGGCTCGATCAGGGCAATCAAGCCCTTACACGGCACCACTCGATCCATCTATAAGGAGCAGCTCTTTGCGGGTCTGCTTACGCTTGCCAGCGTACTCAGCGTCGGCGAAGGTCATCTGCTTCATCGGAAAACTCGACGAGTAGAATTCAGGTATTTTGCCAAATCAGAAAGTCTTTTTCAGACTGCCCCTAGGTCGGCTTAAAGGCTAGGATAAGCCGCGCCTCGAGCCCAAGCTTGCAGCCAAGCGAACGATCTAGCTTCGGAAACGCAGGGAGGCGACCGTTGTTTGTTGACCGCTATGAAAAGCGTTTTTTTTGTTTCGGTTCATCTGTTGCTATCAAGCTTGCGAGCCTTTGACCGATAAACCTCACAAGCAATCAGATGTGGCGAGGGGCTTATTCAAATGTACGCTATGGCAGCAATGAAGCAGTACCAGCAAGTCGGTGTTAAGGCTCAGGTGACAGAGGCCGATCCGCACCGTTTGATTCAAATGCTGATGCAGGGCGGGCTGGATCGTATCGCTCAGGCCAAAGGCGCCATGGAGCGTGACGCGTTTGCTGAAAAGGGTGTGCTGGTCGGCAAGGCCATCAATATCATTGGCGGCTTGCGCGATGCATTGGACAAGAGCATCGGTGGTGAGCTGGCTGAGAATTTGGATCGCCTCTACGAATACATGACGATGCGTCTGTTCGAGGCAAGCCGGCACAACGATATCGAAAAGCTGAATGAAGTAGGCAGGCTGCTGGGTGAGATCAAAGTAGGTTGG
>NZ_JBLXBT010000007.1:0-23030 GCF_048265365.1 Kangiella sp. | reverse complement strand
CCAAGCAAGGTTCGGGAATGGAAAAAGCATCCCCGTATTAATAAAATCCCCATCAATACTGAGTACATAAAAGCGAGCATCAGAGCAAAAGTAGAGCACCCGTTTCGGATACTGAAGTGCCAGTTTGGCTTCCGCAAAGTGGTCTATAAAGGTCTATCAAAAAATGACAATAAGCTCGCGGTGTTGTTTGCACTGGGAAACATACTGCGAGTGGATGCGACTTAGTGCTATTAATCTGACTTAATCGCACGTTCCCTAAATAGTTAAAAAAATGAGTTGTGCACAGGGTCGCACTGACACCTACTTTTTAATCTACCAGCTTTCCAAAACATGGCAGCCAGCTTAGTTTTAATCGCTTTATGAATGATTAGATTGTGTCTGCAATTGTCTTTATGAGGTGTCAGAGCCAGTTATTGATCGAAAAACAACCAAATATAGATAAGTTTGGTTGGGGTGCAGGGTGAGAATTTAACTGACACATGCCATTCTTGAGAGTGTGACAGGTGTTACACCCAATTATCGACCATGAAATGTGGTTTAGGGTGCAGTTAGTGAGAATATTGCCTTGGGGTGCAGCAACATGTTTTAACTGACGCATGACTAGGTGTCAGTGCGACCTTTGCTAAATCCTAGCAATAATGCCTTGGGGTGCAGCAACATGTTTTAACTGACACATGACTAGGTGCCAGTGCGACCTTTGCTAAATCCTAGCAATAATGCCTTGGGGTGCAGCAACACGTTAAAACTGACACATGCTTAGGTGTTAGTGCGACCTGTGCAAAATCTTAGCAATAATGCCTTGGGGTGCAGCAACACGTTAAAACTTACACATGCCTAGGTGTCAGTGCGACCTGTGCTAAATCCTAGCAATAATGCCTTGGGGTGCAGCAACACGTTAAAACTGACACATGCCTAGGTGTCAGTGCGACCAGTGCAAAATCCTAGCAACAATGCCTTGGGGTGCAGCAACATGTTAAAACTGACACATGCCTAGGGAAACTGCGATTAAGTCCCCAATATGAGACAATGCCGATCTGACCATTACCTCAAGACCGAATGACATGAATCAGCTTTCCTTCGCCGATACCGAATTTACCAGCAAACGCCGCAAGACTCGCAAAGAGCTCTTCCTTGGTCAGATGAATGAGCTGATTCCATGGCTACAGCTCGAAGCTCAGATTGAGCCGTTTTACCCAAAAGCTGGCAATGGTCGGCGTCCATACCCTCTCGCTACCATGCTGCGCATTCACTTTATGCAGAACTGGTACAACATGAGTGATCCAGCGATGGAAGATGCCCTTTACGAGATCACCTCTATGCGGCTGTTTGCTGGCCTATCATTAGAAGGTGCGATCCCAGACCACACGACCATCATGAATTTCCGTCACCTGCTTGAGAAGCATAAGCTGGGTCGTAAACTCTTCAAAGAAGTAAACAAATGGCTGTCTGATTCTGGCACCTACTTTAAAGAAGGGACAATCGTTGATGCGACGATTATTGAGGCAGCAAGTTCCACCAAAAATAAATCTAATGCACGCGATCCCGAAATGCACCAAACGCAAAAGGGAAAACAATGGTTCTTTGGCATGAAAGCTCACATCGGTGTTGATGCAAAGCGTGGGTTAGTTCACAGCTTCACCACGACGCCTGCCAATGATCACGATTTAAACCAGTTGACGGAACTTCTTCATGGCAATGAGTCATTTGTATCGGCGGACTCTGGCTACCGTGGCGTAGAAAAGCGCACAGAAACAAAAGATAAGAATGTCGATTGGTTAGTAGCTGAGATGCCCAGCAAGATACGTGCTTGGAAAAAGCACCCCCGCCTCAACAAGCAGATGATCCGAACGGAATACTTAAAGGCGAGTATCCGAGCGAAAGTCGAGCACCCGTTTAGAATACTGAAATGCCAGTTTGGGTTCCGCAAAGTCGCCTACAAAGGCCTGTCTAAAAATGACAACAAACTCGCCGTGCTGTTTGCACTTGGAAATTTGTTACGAGTAGATCAGATGATACGTTCTGCACGGGGTTAATCCGTCCAAATAACGGTTGTAAGGTGCTTGAAGTACCTTACAAGTGGGTTAAGTGGTGATTAAATGTCGCTTCTGAGGAAATACTGTCACAAGCTGAAAGTCAGCTAAAAATTGTCTTACTTGTTCGTATGTTCCTTAGCTTAGATATGATTGAGTAAGTCTATCTGTCCCAATAACAAGCTTTTTCCCAGCACAAGCATAAAAGGCGAAAAAATTAACTCTAGTTAGAGACTAAGCTGTTGCTAAAGGCTTGCTGCAATTCCGGCGTATGTTCTTGCACAATAGCTTCGAGTAATTCGACTCGTTCTTTAGTGAAGTAATTTTCTATGTCGAGCACATTCACTGTGCCGATTACAATGCCATTTTTTAATACAGGAATGTTGACGGCAGAAGAACAGCCCAGTTGATTAATAAGTTTCCAATCGCCAAATACATCTGCGAATTCTTCAGTGGTATTGGCGATAAAAGTGGTTTTATTGTCGATGACTTGCGCACTCCAACGATTAACCAGCGTTGGTTTAGAACCACTGGTTGGGTATTCTGTAGGGTGCGAAGTGAAGGCACGTTTAGCCGTAACTTCAATAGGATCAAGTACCATGATAGTAAACAGTTTAATAGCCACTTTATTTTGCATTTCGTCATGCAGTTTTTTATAGATGGCTGCTATATTTTCGCTCATTATTTTCATTGCTCCAAAAGAGAAAGGGTGCCAAAGGCACCCTAATATGGTTTGTTAAAAATTATTTAGTGACTAAGCGGTAGAAGACGTAATCGGAAATTGCACCGTTTACAAAGCCTTTTACCTTTTTGTTCATAGCAACTTGTTTTGTAGCTTGAAACATAATGATAATCGGAGAGTCGGTTTGAACGCCTTTTTGCAGTTCAAGGTACATGTCATTTCGTTTATCAGAATCTTGTTCTCCCAACGCGGCCATGGTCATTTTGTTTAACTTATCAGATGGCTGCCAAGCATTACGCCATGACGTTGTGCTCTGGTAATTTTCATCTGAATTATCTGCATTATAAGAGAACGCTTTGGCATTTGAGTGTGGGTCCATGAAGTCTGGGCCCCAATACAACAACATTGCTTGGTGTGTACGGGCACGGTATTTAGTAATTACCTGTGCGCCGGTACCCGGTAAAATTTCAAAGTTGATACCCACTTGTGCAAATGTGGCTTGCAGTGCCTGCGCCATATCTGTGAACGGTGCAGAGTTAATTACGTCTAATGTGATTGTCATCGGCAGTTTAACGCCGGCGTCTTTCAAAATGCTGCGCGCTTTTTCAATGTCGTATGTGTAAGGCGTTTCGTCTAGTGAACCAGGGAAGCCTGCAGGCCAAAATGCTTGGTGGGTTTGCATTTGTCCTTTTAAGAAGGTGCTAGTCATACCATCGTAATCAACAAGGTAGCGCGATGCTTCCCAAATGGCTTTTTCGGTTAGAGCATCAATTTTTTGGTTAAACGATAAAAAGTGAACGGCTGCTTGTGGGAACTGTTCAACGTTAATGTCGTCGTTCGACTTTAAACCTTCCACTTGGTCTGGCGTTAGGTTCATGGCCATGTCTACATCACCGGAGGTAAGCAATAAACGCTGAGTGGCGGCTTCGGCAACATGGCGAATAACAACAGACTTCATTTTAGGGGCACCTAAAAAATAATCTTTGTTGGCATCCATCATAATTAGTTCAGCAGGGCGGTATGTGCGTAATTTAAATGGGCCAGTACCGGCTGTGTTGCGGTTCAACCAAGCATTACCAAGGTCGTTATCCACTTCATGAGATGATACTTCTTTGGCATCAACAATTGCCGCAGGGCGAGACGCTAACACGTTCATTACAAATGAGGGGGCAAAGTCACCTTTATATTGAATAATGACGTTAGAACCGTCGGTTTCAACCATGCTGTCTACGTTTTCAGGCGTCCAACCGAGCTGAGTTAAAATGAAGGCAGGTGCTTTATTTAGTTTTACGACGCGTTCAAAAGAATATTCAACGTCTTCAGCGCGTAACGGGTTACCAGAATGGAATTTCACGCCGGGACGCAGTTTGAAGGTAATGGTTTTATCGGCGCCATCAATTTTCCAAGACTCGGCTAAACCTGGTGCCAGTTTGGTGGTATCGGTTGCATCGTATTCAACCAGTTGATCATAAATATTGGCAATCAGCTCGCCTGAAGAAAACTCATAAGCTTGGGCTGGGTCGATGCTGACAATATCATCAATGTTCTGGGCAATAACTAAGCTGTTTTTTGGGGTTTTTGCTTCCGCGACCCCAAAGACTAGTGACATTACTGTAACGGCCGTAACGGTTTGAAGTATCTTTTTCATTTATACGCCTCTCTTTGAAAATGGGTTCTCAAAGCTTTGTTTGCACTCAGCTTATTCCTCTTTGCCTATTAACCTTGGAGTTGTGCCTGTCCAGACAAGTTTGGCGGGTACATCCCCAGGGTTGGCAAAACTATGCGGCGTATCTCCCATAAAGTGCAGAGTGTCACCTGAGTTTAGGACAAAGGTGCTGTCCCCTAATGTTTGTTTGATAGACCCCTCGATCACCACTAGCATCTCTTCGCCAGAATGACGTGCTATTTCTGAAACGTATCCGACAGGAACAAAAATCATCAGTGAAGTAAGTGTGCCACCCGGTAAGTTTGTTGAAATTTGTTCATAACTCAAAGACGAATCAGCTACAGCAAACCGCTCGCGGTTTTGTGAACGGGTAATACTGTCAGTCGGTTTTGTTCTGGCAATGAAATACTCAACATGTACTCCCAACACAGAAGCAAGTTGCGCCAATGTGCCTAAGGAGGGAGTAGCTTTATCTCGCTCTACTTGACTTAAAAAGCCAACAGATATGCCAGCTTTATCACTAAGCTCTTGTAAATTAAGTCCTTTTCGGCGTCGCAAGTCACGTATTCTTTTGCCGCTAAGCAAGTTGTCCTGCTCATTTTGCTTACGGTTGGAGTGGGTCATTAACAAAGCCTATTCAGTAAAGTAATTTGACATTAGTAAATATTTTTTATTTAGTCAAAACAATTTTTTTATATAAAAATTTTTTTACTTACAGTATAAATAATTTAGATTTACGCCACGGAGAGAGTTACATGACCCTAATAGTCAACAAAATCAAACACATGTTCATGAGTTTGCTTGGTGTCATTATTACTATGGCGCTGACGTTTCTGGGCTTGCTTGCGATAACCTTTGTGATTGGGCGCATAGTACCAATAGACCCTGTACTGGCGGTCGTTGGTGATCGAGCGCCGCAAGCGGTTTATGACGCAGCTCGTATTGAAATGGGGTTGGATAAACCGCTGCTGAGCCAGTTCTTTGTGTATGTAGGATCTGTATTGCAGGGCGATTTGGGAATGTCTGTTTCTAGTGCTCGCCCTGTTGCAGAAGAATTAGCAAGAGTGTTTCCTGCCACCTTAGAAATGGCGCTAATTGGTATCTTTATCGGTGTTGTTATCGGTGTACCCGCAGGCGTTTACGCAGCTTCAAAGCAAGGTACTTGGGTTGACCAAACCATTCGTATTTTAGGCTTAACTGGCTATGCGGTACCGGCCTTTTGGCTAGGGCTTGTCGGCTTAACGCTTTTTTATGCGCAATTGCAGTGGGTAGGCGGCCCTGGCCGAATTGATATTTTTCTGGAAGGCTTGGTGCCTGCGCGTACGGGCATGTTACTGATAGACAGTTTATTGGTGGGCGACTTCGATGTATTTCGCAGCGCTTGTTCCCACATCATTTTACCGGCCTTTATCCTCGGTTTTTTCAGCTTGGCTTATATTTCCAGAATGACGCGCTCGTTTATGTTGGAGCAGTTAAATCAGGAGTTTATCACTACGGCACGCGTAAAAGGCGTACCTGAACGTGTAGTTTTGTGGCGTCATGCATTTCGTCCAATACGCGTACAGCTTGTAACCGTTATCGGTCTGTCGTTTGCGCAGCTGTTAGAAGGCTCGGTGATGATTGAGACCGTATTTTCTTGGCCCGGTATTGGTAATTTTTTAACAAATGCATTACTCAATGCCGATATGAATTCCGTTTTGGGTGCAACGCTTGCTATTGGCGCTGTATTTATTTGTGTGAACAAATTCTCTGATTTGTTGTATCGCTTAATTGATCCGAGGGCACGTTAATGATGACAAAAGATTGGCTGTTAAGTGAAAATCCAGAATCTCGATTGCAATCCAATTTAGGTCAGGCCTATCGAATTTCCTGTGCGTTAATGAAAAACCGCCTCGCGGCAATTGGTTTTTTTATTATTGTGCTGTTGTTGCTCACCGCAATATGCGCGCCGTTCATTGCACCGTATTCGCCCATAGAAAGTGATTTAGGTAATCGTTTAATTGCACCTTCTATGGCGCATTGGTTAGGAACGGATGAACTGGGTCGTGACATTTTTTCGCGTATTATTTACGGCTGTCGCATTACCTTGATGATTGTGCTTTTAGTGGCCGTTATTTCAGCCCCAATTGGTTTATTAATTGGCACTATTTCTGGCTATTTCGGTGGCTGGTTAGATAAAACATTAATGGGCATTACCGATATCTTTTTATCTATGCCTAAGCTGATTCTGGCGCTGGCATTTGTAGCTGCATTAGGGCCAGGTATTGAAAACGCCGTCATTGCCATTGCCATTACTGCTTGGCCAGTTTATGCCCGCATTGCCCGTGCGGAAACCATGACTTTTCGTAACGCTGAATTTATTTCGGCAGTGCGAATGCAAGGCGCTAGTCACAGCCGAATCATTTTTCTGCATGTTATTCCATTGTGTTTATCGTCCACTATTATCCGCGTAACGCTGGACATGGCCGGTATTATTTTAACCGCAGCAGGTCTTGGCTTTTTAGGCTTGGGCGCGCAACCGCCATCACCGGAATGGGGCGCGATGATCTCCAGCGGCAGAGCCTATATTTTGGATCAATGGTGGGTGGCGACGATGCCCGGTATTGCCATTATTTTAGTTAGTCTTGGGTTTAGCTTGTTTGGCGATGGGTTGCGCGATGTTCTTGATCCTAGAAGCAGGACACAATAATGAATTTATTAACCGTAAAAAATCTTACCGTTACCTTTTCGACAGACAACGGCCCAGTCGATGTGGTGAAAGGCATTAGCTTTAATTTAGGCAAAGAACGCTTAGGTATTGTGGGTGAAAGTGGCTCCGGTAAATCGATGACTGGCCGTGCCATTTTAGGCTTGATAGAAGGGCAAGGTAAGGTCACCGCAGACGAATTAAAATTTAAAGATACAGATTTGCAAACGCTTTCGAAAACGGCTTACCGCACTATGCGTGGCAAAGCCATTTCCATGGTAATGCAAGATCCAAAGTATTCATTGAATCCGGTTATTTCAATCGGCCGTCAAATTTCTGAAGTGCTTGAATTTCATGAAAAGCTGTCTAAAAAAGAACGCTATCGTCGGGTGATTCAAATATTGGAAGCGGTGCACATTCGCGATGCCGAGCGAGTTTATCATTTGTATCCACACGAAATATCCGGTGGTATGGGACAGCGCGTCATGATCGCGATGATGGTGGTGTTGGAGCCCGATGTATTAATTGCCGATGAACCGACCTCTGCATTGGATGCCTCCGTGC
Organism: Kangiella sp.; assembly: GCF_048265365.1. Classification (NCBI taxonomy): domain Bacteria; kingdom Pseudomonadati; phylum Pseudomonadota; class Gammaproteobacteria; order Kangiellales; family Kangiellaceae; genus Kangiella; species Kangiella sp. Next base: position 15,402 of record NZ_JBLXBT010000007.1, on the reverse strand, counting down.
AAGCTCAAGTGCTCGACATTATGAATGAGTTGGTTCAAGTGCAAGGCATGGGACTTATTATGATTAGCCACGACTTGAATATGGTGGCGAAGTATTGTGACCGTATTTTGGTGATGTTTAACGGTGAAATTGTTGAGTCCTGTATCGCATCAGAATTAAGCCAGGCAACACATCCTTATACTCAAGGTTTGTTAGCGTCAATGCCAACCATTGATGAGTCGCGGTCTTATTTGCCCGTGCTAGATCGTACTGCACTGGGGAGGGTTTAATATGATTGAGGTACAGAATTTAAATATTAGTTACGACGAAATTCAAGTGGTCCGAGATGTATCTTTTCACGTTGCGCAGGGTGATAGTTTTGCCTTAGTGGGCGAGAGTGGTTCGGGAAAATCGACGATTTTAAAAGCCATGGCCAGTCAAATAGTCAATTGGTCAGGTTCTATTGAACTCAGTGGTATGGCCGTTCATCGAAAAAATAGAAACGATTTAACCAAAGCTTGCCAGATGGTGTTTCAAGATCCTTTTGGCTCGCTTCATCCGCGTAAAACAGTGGATTCCATATTACGCGAACCGCTAAGTATTCACGGTTTGGATAACCCCAATAAACGTGTTGTGGATGCACTCGATAGCGTCGGTTTAGCGCAAAAGTTTCGATTTCGACGACCTCATCAACTTTCCGGTGGCCAGCGGCAACGCGTCGCCATTGCACGAGCATTAATGTTAAGCCCGCCGATTATGTTGTTAGATGAACCTACTTCAGCTCTTGATGTATCCGTACAAGCTGAAATTCTGAACCTGTTAAAACAGTTGAGAATGGAGAAAAACTTAACCTATTTGTTGGTGACACATGATCTACCCGTTGTGTCTTTTTTGTGCGATACCGTGGGTATTTTACAGCATGGTCGTTTAGTGGAAATCAATCCCGTTGAAAAATTAAAAAGTCAGAATCTGGATAGCGATTATGGCCAAGAGTTATTACGAAAAAGCCTCTAATGTTCGTTAGCGGGAGTTATGTTTTGGTTATGTATTGTTAAGGAGTACAGTGTGATTTCATGTTATGAAGAACATTTAAAAGAGTTGATCAGTCGTTATGAAACCATTTTAGAACAACTCGATTACGACGTTGCTGTGGTCAGTTCAGGGCACTTAGTGGGCGTTGCAAATGATGATCGAACTTATTCATTTATTGCGCGAGCTTCGGCACAGCAATGGGTACCCTACGATATTCATCCTAACAGTTATATTGTTTTTCGAACTGGTCAAAAACCAATACTTGTTTGGCCTGCACACAAAGATTTTTGGCATCTTTCACCAGTTGAGCCAAATGGTGAGTGGGTAAAAGGTTGGGACTTGATACCGCACACCGATAACAACGATTGGATTACCGCATTAAAAGGGCGTGTTGCGTGGATTGGACCCTTTGCCCGAAATATGCCACCTGATATTACTAGCGTGCATCATGACCCAGAAGTGTTCGTGCGTGCATTGTCTTATTATCGCGTTTATAAAACGGACTACGAAGTTGCAGCTATGTCTGCAGCGAGCCATCAAGCGGTTCGTGGTCACCTTGCTGCCGAGCAAGCCTTTAAAGAGAATAAGAGTGAAGCGGAAATTTATCTCGCTTTTCTTGCAGCAAGCAAACAGCTTGAAAGTCTTGAACCTTACAGTGGCATAGTGGCTTTGAACGAATCCGGTGCCACCTTGCATTATGAACGACGTTCTTATCAACGTCATGAAAAACAATTAACCCTGTTGATTGATGCCGGTGCAAAAGTTAATGGTTATGCCAGTGACATTACTCGCACTCATACCTTGGGTACTTCGATATTTTCTGATGTATTACAACGAATGGAATTTCTGCAAGTGTCGCTTAGTCAAATGGTTAAACCCGGTGTTGCAATGAAAACACTGCACCAACGCGCCGAGTTGGGTATTGCAAACATATTGAACGAAGTCGGCATTTGCCGATTAAGTGCTGAAGAGCAAATTGAGAAAGAGGTAACGAAAGCCTTTTTTCCACATGGGTTAGGGCATTTGTTGGGGCTTAATGTGCACGATTTTGGTGCTGAACAAGTTCAACCTTTTTCTATGCCAGAAGCGGGTACCACCAGTAACCGATTGCGGCTATCACGCGAGTTAGAAAAGGGTATGGTTATCACTATTGAGCCAGGTTTGTATTTTAACCACATGTTAATTGACGGATTAATTAAAAATGAGCCACAACATGGTTTAGATTTAGACCTGATTGAAACGTTATTTCCATACGGTGGCATCCGTATTGAAGATAATATTAACGTTCTTGAAGGGAGTGGAAGAAACTTAACGCGCGAGGCTTTTGCAGCACTGGGTTAATCGCATTTATCCTTAATCTATGTTGACTCTATAGTCTTTTGAGCCAGTCTTACTGGCTCCTTTAATATCCTATTTGAATCTTGCTATGGTTTTCATCTCGGCACTTTGTATGAATTTAATACAAGGGTATGAGAGGGTTACAATTCAAAGCTCGGTACTGTTAACTTAACAGAACCTCTACCAATTATGCGATAATCTTCAGATGAAAAATTCAAACATCTATGCAGGTTATCGTTATTCTGCATAGATCATCAGCCATGCAGTCTGGTTTTATTGCCATATCCACATAACACACCCTATGATTTGAATAACATGATCAATCTAATCATAATCTGATGTGAATGGTGCTGTTGCCAGCAGATTATTTTGTAACTTTGGTCTACAGAAAATTACTTTAATGGTTACCAAAATATATTTCTTTTAAAGTCGAAAATCATCATGAAGCCTTTGCCAATGCGCTCTTAGCTGGTGTTTGTGCTCTTGTTGCATTGGTAGGTTGTTCAAAATCTCAGGCCAAAGTGTTCTCGCTTTTTCCATCGCATGGTGCAGATGCGGTTTGATCGCTCGCCATGGAATATCTGATTTAGTGGCCCAATGTTCAAAGTGTTTATATGAGACATCGTACCAAGCCTTTGTCTTTGCGAGATTAAGGGCAAAGTGTTGTTCGTTTTCAATATCAACATTTGTTATTACTATGTTAAGTATATTTGGTTGGGAGAGATCAGCTTGAGCTTTCTCTAATAATAAGCTTACCTGTTACTAGTGCTTTTATGGGGGGATTGGTTGCATGCGCTATTATCATGTCATCAATTAATCGAATGGCCATAGACCCGATTTGTTGCTTTGGTACATCTATAGTTGTGAGGGAGGGAGAGAGAAGGCTGCTCATTGGTAAGTTATCAAAACCGACTACAGATACATCAAATGGAATGTTGTACCCAAGTTCTTGTAGTGCACGCATCACGCCAAAGGCCACTATATCGTTAACGCAAAAATAGGCTTCAGCAATACTATCTGCTTTTTCTAGATGTAACTTTGCTTGTTTGTATGCCTCTTCACGTGTGGCCGCTACAGAAAATATATCCCTCTCAGATGTTTGGATGTCTAGTTTGCTGCATGCGCGATGAAAAGCTTCTTCACGTAATTTAAAGTTGGCGACATTAGTATGACTACCAACAAATCCAATCCGTTTGAACCCAGATTTTTTAAAACTGGAGACTACTGCAAAAATTGTTTGGTCATTATCCATGTTTACGAAGTTAGCTTCCAAAAACGGAAAAAAAGTATCTATAAAAACAATGCACTGTCCACATTTAGAAAGGGCGATGATGTCTTCTTCTGAAAGTTCTGTACCTAACGCAATAACACCGCCGAGATCACTCCCTTCTATTGCTTCAAGTATGCTTGGTAAATCTGTGTCATTAAGTGTTACTACTTCTAGAACATAATCGCGGCGGGAGGCCTCAATGGACATACCGTCTATATAGTCAGAAATGAAATGGTTGTGATCACGGTTTACTGTTTGGCCGTGCTTAGCGATTTTAAGAAAGCGTAGCTTGAGGGATGAAACACTTTTTGATTTGGTTACTTTAAGTCGATAGTCAAGTTCCGACACAGCAGTATGAACTCTGTCTCGAGTTGCTTGGGATATGTCACCTTTACCATTAAGTACGAGTGAAGCTGTCGATGTTGACACTTTGGCATGCTCAGCTACTTGTCTAAGAGTAACTGTTTTCTTGCTAGTTTTATCCATAGTTTAAATATCAATTCTTATTATTGAAGTTGTTTAGTAAACAATTTATGTCTTTTTTTCAAGAATAAAGCCATATTTTTTAGTTAAATATCTATTGTACACTAAAAATCTTACTGGTATGGTTTAGTAAATCAACTGTCATTTTTACTAAATTTTAGGGGTGAGTTGTGAAGCGTGATGCGAATCTTTGGATGTTATGCGTTTTAATCATCGTTTTGTTTGGATTTGGTGGTGTCGTTTCTGGCGGCACTTACCTATCTTTGTTCAACCTCCAATCAATGGCTATGCAGGTACCCGAAATTGGTCTTTTGGCCATTGGTGTCATGTTGGCGATGTGTGCGGGTAATGGAGGAATTGACTTATCCGGAATCGCAAACGCAAACTTGTCTGGTGTCGCGTCTGGAATTTTTACACTCTCTCTTATTGATGCATCTCAGGATCCTTTGCTTTTCACAATAATCTTTGTAATCGGATGTATGGTTATTGGGTTGCTCGGGGGGATTTTGAATGGAATAGTTATATCACGGTTTGGCATCACCCCAATTCTTGGTACGTTGGGTACACAAATGATATTTACTGGTGTGGCTGTAGTTTTGTCTGATGGCAGATCAGTAACCGTCGGCATTACTGATTCTCTTTACTCAATTGGTAATGGTCTTATCTTCGGCATTCCTTCAAGTTTTATTCTTTTCGTAGTTATCGGTTTTGTCTTAGGTGTGGTTTTGAAGTACACGCCTTATGGTATGAGGCTGATGCTTACAGGCGCAAACCCCAAAGCTGCAGCCTACAGTGGTTTTCCAAGTGGAAAGATCATAGTTACAACTTATGCTCTATCGGGACTTTTAGCTGGCATTGCTGGAGTTATTATAGCGGCACGCAATATCAACGTTAAATGGGACTATGGAACATCCTATCTGCTTATAGCTATTTTGATTGCAATTATGGCTGGTGTGCGACCTGAGGGAGGATATGGTCGTGTGAGTACTGTCATTCTATCAGCTGTCGTATTACAACTCTTATCAAGCTTACTTAACTTTATTGGGTTATCGAATTTTGTTCGAGATTTGGCCTGGGGCGCTCTTCTTTTGTGTTTCTTGGCCGTAGGGCGATTTAATTTAATAAACCAGATTTTAGCATCAATTGCTTCGATGCGTTCCCCTCGCGCGACGGAGTAATAGAAGAAACATAGAGGGTAACTGTAGGAGAAAGTAAAATGAAAAATAAAAATAATATGTTAAATAAAAGTGTCAAAGCAGCTTTATTCACCGCTGTCATGGGTGTGAATTTGGCTGGGAATAGTGTTTTTGCAGCAGAAGATAAAACAATCACAACTGTTGTAAAAATTAGCGGTATTCCATGGTTTGACCGAATGGAGACGGGAGTTGATTTGTATGCAAAACAACATCCTGAAATGAATATTTCTCAAGTTGGTCCGGCGACGGCAGATGCTGCTCAGCAAATGCAAATCATCCAAGATTTGATCGCCAAAGGTACTGATGCTCTTGCAGTGGTGCCGATGGACCCAACAATACTTGAAGCCCTTCTTAAACGCGCTATAGCTCGTGGAACAATTGTCGTTACACACGAGGCTGACAACCAAGTTAATACTATGGTTGATGTCGAAGCTTTCGATAACACAGAGTATGGTACTGCACTAAACGAGCGTCTTGCGGATTGTATGGGTGGCCAAGGTAAGTGGACGACGTTTGTTGGGTCACTTGGCAGCCGTACTCATTTGCAATGGGTCGGTGCAGGTGAAAAAAATGCTATGAAGTATCCGAAAATGCAACTTGTTGATCCAAACAATGAGTCTTTCGATGATGCAAATGGCACCTATCAAAAGGCTAAAGAGATCTTACGCAAACACCCTGATATCAAAGGATTTCAAACATCTGCAGGCAATGATGTTCTAGGCGTTGGTCGTGCTATTGAAGAAGCTGGTCTTACCGGTAAGGTTTGCCTTGTTGGTACAGGTTTGCCAAACCCTTCTGCGGCGTACTTAGATAGTGGTGCTATTACTGCAATCGGCTTCTGGGATCCACAAAAAGCAGGTATGGCAATGAATGAAGTCGCACGTATTTTACTTGAAGGCGGCCAGATCGAAGATGGTATGAACCTTGGTGTTGATGGTTATGAAAAAGTCTCTGTGCGTCCCGGTGCAGGTGCTGGCAAGTTACTAATTGGTAACGGTATGGTTCTTGTTGATAAAGAGACCTATAAAGAACACCTTTTCTAAAAATGACTGATGGATAGGAACGGCTGAAGAAAGTGAATCTTTGAATGTTTACTTCGGCTGTTCCCTTTTAAAACATGGCTGGCCTTTGGTCTGCTTGAATCGTCTTTTTAGAGGGTATAACCCCATGAGTAAAAAACCATCATCAAAAGCAGCTTTTTTATCCCTGAGTGGTATTCATAAGAGATTTGGTGGCGTCCACGCATTACGTGGTGTCGATCTGACGATTGAACAAGGTAAAGCCTATCATTTGCTAGGCGAAAATGGCTGCGGAAAAAGTACCGTTATTAAGATTATGTCTGGAGCGCATGAGCCAACAGAAGGCATTATTAGTTTAGATGGTAAGCATCTAAACTATTTGTCGCCGATGGCAGCTTTGGAAGCTGGAATAGAAACTGTATATCAAGATCTCTCACTACTTCCCAATCTTACAGTGGCGGAAAATGTAGCGTTGGGAGAGCAGCTTGTTGCTGGAAAAGGACGACTTCTTTACCGACTAGATCATCAAAAAATAAAACAAACAGCTATTGCTGCTTTGCGTAAAGTTGGTTTGGAAGCAGACCAAACACTTTTAGGTAAAACTATTTCTGATTTACCTTTGGCAATACGTCAGCGTGTAGCTATCGCTCGTGCTATAGCCTCAGATGCACGCCTTGTAATCATGGATGAGCCCACGACTTCGTTAACACGCCATGAGGTCGAGGTACTGATCGAAGTTGTTGGAAGGTTACTTGATAATAATGTAGCTGTCCTTTTTGTAACCCATAAGCTTGAAGAGAGCTACCGGATTGGCGGCGACGCTATAGTCTTTCGTGATGGTCTTTGTGTTGCTCAAGGCCCGATTGAAAATTATACGCGTTCCCAACTAGCAGAACTTATGACAGGTCGCTCAATTGAAGCTACCCGTTATAGAGTTGGAAAACCCAAAAATACCACGCTACTTGATATAAAAGATTTAAGTTCAGGGCATGCCTTCCGTGATATCAGCTTTAATATCCGGCATGGTGAGATTGTCGGTATCACAGGTTTATCTGATTCTGGTCGCAATGAGCTTGCAATGGCTTTAGCAGGCCATATTTCTATCCCGCATGGAGTCTTAACTCTCGAAGGCGAAGCAATCCACATTACCTCTCCAGCAAGCGCTATTAGTTACGGAATAGGGTATGTACCCGAGGACCGCTTGTCAGAAGGTCTTTTCATTGAAAAATCCATTTACGAAAACGAGGTTCCTTTAATTCTTAATCGTATTTTAGGAAAGTTTGGCTTGCTGGATGATAAAAAAGGGAGAGCCGCTGCTGGTGAAATATCTTCAGGGATGAAGCTGAATACTAAAGATTTAGACTTACCAGTTAGCGCATTGTCAGGAGGTAATCAGCAGAGAGTTTTAATCGGACGATGGCTGAGTATCAATCCACGGTTATTGATTTTGCACGGACCGACAGTAGGTGTGGATGTAGGTTCAAAAGAGACTATTTTTCACGCCATTCAAGAAATGGCAGAGCGTGGAATAAGTTTAATAGTCGTTTCTGATGATTTACCTGAGTTACTCCAAAATTGTGATCGTATCCTTGTGATGAGTTCAGGGCGAATTGTCGAAAACTTTAATGCTGAAGAAGTGAGCGACGATCATATTTACCAATCTATGATCACCAGTCCACAAGAGACTGCATAATTAAAACGGTGTACCAAAATGACTGATAAAACAATATCTGAAAAGGCTGACTATTCACCTGATCTTGAACGTAAATGGATTTTTTTTCTATTTAAAGGGCGCCCTGAAACTATAAGTTTGATTTTGCTGGTCATGATTTGTGGGGCAGTTGCCTTTATAAATCCATCTTTTTTTAATATGTCATCTTTAGTTGATATTGCTCGAGCAAGTGTGGTGATAGGGCTGTTTGCCCTCGGTGTCTTCACCGTTTTAGCCGCTGGTGGAATTGATATTTCGTTCCCTGCTATAGGTGCTCTTGCTATGTATGGTGTGAGTAGCTTTGTGATTAATGTTTTTCCGGGTATGCCGATGATTTTAATTATTCTTTTCTCTGTGCTTATTGGCGCCACTCTTGGAGCTGTGAATGGTGTTTTGGTGCATGGATTAAGGGTGCCAGCTTTAATCGTAACTATCGGAACACAATACTTATTTCGTGGTATTTTGCTAGTTTTCATTGGCACCGTTTGGTTGATGGAAATGCCATCTCAAATGATTGACTTTGGAAAGTTTTCCTTGTTTGAAATAGAGGCTAATAGCGGCGTTACTGTTAGTTTGCCTGTCTATTTCTTAGTCTTTCCCATTGCCGCGATTACGACATGGTTCGTCTTCAATCGCACGCTTATGGGGCGAGCGATATTTGCTGTTGGTGGTAATTCTAATGTCGCTGAAAGGCTTGGTTACGACCTGAGAAAAGTACGAATCTTTGCCTTTGGTTATGCAGGAGCATTGGCTGGGTTGGCAGGAGTTATTCAAGCCTCAGCTAATCGTATGGCCAATCCATTTGACTTTGCTGGAATCGAAATTGGTGTCATAGCTGCCGTTGTTTTAGGTGGGGCACGTATTACTGGCGGAACGGGTACTGTTTTTGGAACAGTTCTGGGAGTTTTGCTTGTCACAGTGGTCAACAACGTACTTGTTCTCGTTGGTATTCCAAGTACTTGGCAACGTGTCGTTGTCGGTGCTTTTATTCTTCTGGCCGCAGCCTTTTTCGTCCTGCGCGACCGTAAGTCTGCCCTTTAATTCTGGAGTTAAAAATATGAAGAAATTCCTCAATAATCCTGAAAACTTCGTTGATGAAATGCTTGAAGGTATCTACCTAGCTCATCCGGAAGTGACTAATGTAGCCAATGATTTGCGCTGTTTCGTTCGTACTGAGCCTGTAAAAGGCAAAGTAGGATTGGTGACAGGTGGTGGATCTGGTCACTTGCCCTTATTCCTTGGATACGTGGGCGATAACATGTTGGATGGTGCTGGTGTTGGTGGTGTTTTTCAGTCGCCATCGTCTGAACAGATACTCGAAGTGACAAAGTATGTCGATCAAGGTGCTGGTGTTCTTTATCTATATGGTAATTATTCTGGTGACCTAATCAATTTCGATATGGCAGGCGAGTTAGCTGATTTTGATGGCATCAAAACAGCAACAGTTGTCGGATGTGATGACGTAGCATCCTCGGTTGTTGGTGAAGAGCATAAGAGACGTGGTGTTGCAGGTATTTTCTTTCTATACAAAGCAGCGGGTGCTGCAGCAGCACAGATGAAATCACTAGATGAGGTTGCTCGCATAGCTGAAAAAGCAAGCGTACGAACTCGCACTATCGGTGTAGCTTTGTCGCCATGCATCGTACCTGAAATAGGCAAGCCGAGTTTCAACATAGGCGAAGATGAAATGGAAATAGGCATGGGTATTCATGGAGAGAATGGTATCACTCGAAAAAAGATGGCGGCTGCAGATGATGTAGTCGACGAAATGATGGCTCTTATTCTAGCCGAGCAATCTTATGAAACAGAAAGCGATGTAGCCGTTTTGATTAACGGTCTTGGTGCGACGCCTCTGGAAGAACTCTACGTTATTTATCGCCGTACCGCTCAAGTGTTAAAGCAAGCGGGTGCAAATATTCGACACGTTTTCATCGGTGAATTTGCAACATCTATGGAAATGGCAGGTGCTTCGATTTCTGTCCTAAAGTTAGATGACGAGCTCGAACCTCTTATCGCTGCTGGAGCGAATACACCGTTTTTTAAACATATTAAGTTTTAGAGGTGAGCATTATGGATAACATAACTAAAACCAATCTTCCTATTCTCTTTGAACGTTTCTCTGAAGTGTTTGCTGAACAAAAAGACGCTTTGATTGCCCTCGATAGTAAAGTCGGTGACAGCGATCTTGGTTTGACAATGGCCAAAGGTTTTGCAGCGGCAACAGCAGCTGTTTCTGCGCTTGAAGATGCAAGTGTTGAAACACAACTTAAAACGGCAGGTGTGGCAATTGCACGTGCAGCACCATCGACAATGGGTACGCTTATGGCTACTGGCTTCATGCGTGGATCAGCTGCAGTGAAAGATTGTGAAATGCTAGGAACAGTTCAGCTTGCTGATTTTTGGGTGGCATTTCGTGATGGTGTGGCTCAGCGTGGCCGTGTGCAAGTTGGTGATAAAACGGTCGTTGATGTATTGCACCCTATTGCTGAAACAATGATCAAACAAGCTGAATCTGGTGCAGCTTTGACGGAAGCTCTACATATTGCATATGCAAGTGCATCAGAGGCGCTCGAAGCCACAAAGGACTTGGTCGCTCAACATGGTAAAGCAGCAGCTTTTCAAGAGAAAACCCGTGGTATTCAAGATGCAGGCAGTACTGTTGCTGTTATTTTGATCAAGGCGATGGCTGATTTTGTTAGTGAACTCTAAATTTACATTTATTAAAACTTCAGTGTATTAGGAGAGGCAATATGCAGTATCGAACACTCGGATGGAGCGGCCTAAAAGTTTCAGCTTTGGCTATGGGCACTTTTTCTTTTGGTGGATGTGGGCCGTTTGCGGCTATCGCATCTCAGGGGGGGAAAGAGGCATCTCGGCTTATGGATTGTTGTATCGAACATGGAGTTAATTTAATCGATACCGCTAATATGTACTCAACTGGTCTGTCAGAAGAGATCGTTGGTGAAGCGCTTACCGGTCGCAGTGCAGATATTCTGGTATCCACCAAAGCACGTATGAATATTGGTGAAGGACCAAATGATGAAGGTTCAAGCCGATGGCATTTAATTCGCGAATGCGAACGTTCACTTAAGCGATTAAAAAGAGATCATATTGATATATACCATATTCATGAATGGGATGGTCAAACTCCGGTAGAAGAGACGATGGAAGCGCTCGATACACTGGTCCGTCAGGGCAAAATACGCTATGCAGGTTGTTCCAATTACACTGGATGGCAGATTATGAAATCCTTGATGGCATCTGAGCGAAAAGACTTTCAACGCTTTGTGACACAGCAAATCCATTATACCCTTGAGGCACGAGAAGCCGAATATGAACTTTTGCCTCTTTCAGTTGATCAAGGGATTGGTGTTACTGTCTGGAGTCCGCTTGCTGCAGGACTACTGAGTGGTAAGCATACTCGTGATACACCTATTGCTTCAGGTAGTCGTCAGGCGCGAGGCTGGAGTGAACCACCTATTCGTGATCAAGATCGCTTATGGAAGATTGTAGATGTTTTAAATGATATTGCATCTATTCATAAGGTTGAGGCGGCTCAGATTGCTTTGGCTTGGACACTCTCGCGTCCAGCTGTCGCATCATTGATTGTTGGTGGAACTTCTGTACAACAGTTTGAAAATAACTTCCGTGCCTTAGATTTGGTTTTGAGTTCAGAAGAATTAGTACTTCTCGATAATGTAAGCAGGCCACCACAAATTTATCCGCTTTGGCACCAGTCTCAATTTGCTGCTTCACGGTTCGGTTTGTCTGATTTAGCAGGGGCAGGTGCCTTTTAATCATTTCTTTGTGCTGAGTCCCCAGGCTAACCTTTTGCATGGTATTGGTTTAACTGTTTGTATTATGGACACTGAAACTATTCGGTTATATTGAATGTATTTGCGGTTTAACTGAATAGTCGAACGGTTTTGAATTAGCGGGTTCTTTCTGAAGAGCTTGGTATAACAATACAACTTCAAAGTGACCGCACGAGAAAAAGACTTTTTTATTTTTAAGTAAGATAGTGACGATGCGATAACTTGGGGGCTTATGTGTGCAACGTTATGTTCAGCTATTTGCTCGTATTCTCGATTTTACCATTCAGTAAAGCATGATATTTATCTGGATAGGAACTGTGTTGAAAGGTCTAGATGTCACAGCTGTTTAAAGCGATTAACTCGCCTCCAAAGAATTACTAACGAGTAGTAGTTGAACGCAGCCATGTATCATCATTCCTTTAGTGTTTCTAATAACAATGCTATCCATGGGCACGATTCGAGATTTAGTTGTTTGTATAACAACAAAGTTTTATGTGGAGAAAAGATAGATGAGAAACCACGTTCATGATGCACCTGCCAATTATGTTATAGGTGTTGACGTCGGCACTGGAAGCGCTAGAGCTGGCTTATTCGATCTACAAGGTAATATGCTACATGTTGCGAAGCATGAGATCACAACGTTTCAAGACGTCGATGCTCGATACGAACAATCGTCCGACAATATTTGGCAAGCCATCTGTGCCTGTGTGAAGTCTGTCGTCAGTGCATCGAAATTGTCTGCTGATGCTATTGTTGGCTTATCATTCGACGCCACTTGCTCTTTAGTGGTCGTAGATGAGAGCTTTGCCCCTTTACCCGTTGGCGAGCATAACATTGCGGAACGTAATGTTATTGTTTGGATGGATCAACGAGCAACCGACCAAGCTCATGATATTAATGCACTCGGACATAGTGTTTTAAACTACGTCGGGAATCGCATCTCACCAGAGATGCAAACACCGAAATTATTGTGGCTTAAAAAATACTTGCCACAGACTTATCACAAAGCTGCGCATTTCTTTGATCTAACGGATTACCTTACCTTTAGAGCGTCAGGTTCATTGGCACGGTCTATTTGTACGCTTGTGTGCAAATGGACTTATCTTGCCCATGAAAGCCGTTGGGACGCCTCTTATTTCGAAGCCATTGGGTTAGAAGATTTATCTCATACTCAGTTTTCAAAAATCGGCTCTGAGGTTGTTTCTCCAGGAACATCGTTAGCACAAGGCTTAACGGATAGTGCTGCAATGCAACTTGGGTTAAACGCAGGAACCGCGGTGGCGGCTGGGTTAATTGACGCTCATGCTGGCGCTATTGGGTCTGTTGGAGCATTAACAGAAGACGGAATTTCTGCGCCCTCTGAATGTATGGCTTATGTTTTTGGCACCTCGGCTTGTACCTTAACGACCTCATCAATTGCGATAAAAGTACCCGGTGTTTGGGGGCCTTATTTCTCAGCAATGCTCCCAGAAATGTGGCTTAACGAAGCTGGCCAGTCTGCGGCAGGGGCAGCAATTGATCACTTGGTAATGATGCATCCTTCTTCGGCCGAAGCGCAGCAGTTAGCAAAGGAAGCCAAACTTCCTTTGAGTGTATGGCTGTCTAATCGTGCTAAATCAAACATTCATAATTTGAGTGAAGCGATCAATCTAGCCAAGGGAGTTCACGTTGTCCCTGAGTTTTTGGGTAATAGGGCGCCTTTTGCTGATCCAAAAGCCAGAGCAATCATGGCGGGGTTAAATATGGATAAATCTATTGATAGCCTAGTAACACTTTATATCGCTGGTATTTGCGGACTTGCTTATGGGTTGCGACAAATTATCGAAGCTCAGGCAGAACAAGGGTTGACCATCTCAAGGGTTATTATCAGTGGCGGTGCTGGACAAGATCCATTGGTGCGTCAGCTCATTTCTGACGCAACTGGTAAAGAGGTTATTGCGCCAAGCTCGGATGAACCCGTCATGCTTGGAACCGCTATGCTAGCCGCGGTTGCTGCTGGCAGATATTCCAACTTAGAAAGTGCGATGAAAGCCATGTCTTCTTTTGGGAAAAAGTATGTACCGGCCGAGACTGATATCTGCAAACAGCATGATGCTCGATTCTTAGCGTTTTGTAGACTTCAATCTGTTGCTAGGGAGTTGTAACCGTGACATTCGATACTGAAATAGCAATGGCATCTGAACTTAGAAAGCTCAAGTTAATTATCTTTGATTGCGATGGCGTGTTAGTGGACAGTGAAAATTTGTCTATTGTGGCTTTGCATGATGTGATTCTTAAACAAGGTGGAATACTGAGTGAAGAAGAGGTAATTCAACAATTCCAAGGTCGCAGTATGAAATCGGCACGGGATGAATTGTTCGCCAAACAAGGCGTAATGCTATCGCAGGAATCGTTGGATGAAATGAACAAACAGTTGTTTACGTGTTTTAAAGAAGAGCTACAGCCCGTTAAAGGTGTAAGGAGCTTCATTGAATCACTCGATTTGCCTGTTTGCGTTGCCTCATCCTCTCATCCAGAACGAATTGATGTGAGTCTAACCGCTACAAAGCTTAAGTCGTATTTTGCTGGCAATATTTTCTCTTCCACTATGGTTCAAAATGGCAAACCAGCACCGGATTTGTTTTTATTGGCAGCAAAAAATATGTCTGTTCCTGCGGACTGTGCTCTAGTTATTGAAGACAGTCCGGCTGGTGTCGAAGCCGCTCGACGTGCCGGGATGCTTTGTATAGGCCTGACTGCTGGCTCTCATGCAAAGCATCCAAATCACAAACAACGACTTATTGAGGCTGGAGCCCATTGGGTTGTAAGTAGCTATGAAGAGGTTGCTGAAGTGGTTGAGAAGCTATCAGAGGTCAACTAACCTAAGAGTAATGGACTTATCAGACTTTGCTATACATTATTAAACTCGAAAATCCTCATGAAGTCTTTGCCAATGTTCTCTTAGCTGTTGTTTGTGATCTTCATTCATTGGTAGGTCTTTTAGCGCGTTCGGCCAAAGGGTTCTCGCTTTTTCCATCACATCGTCCAGATGCGGTTTGATTGCTCGCCATGGAATATCTGATTTAGTTGCCCAATCTTCAAAGTGTTTATATGAGACATCATACCAAGCCTTCGTCTTTGCAAGGTTAAGAGCGAAGTGTTGTTCGTTTTCAATATAAACACTGGTGGTGAGTATGTCGTAAGCAGGTGAGAGTCTGGGTGTGACTTGATCTGAATAGAGTAAACTCCAGTTTTTCAAATGGGCGTCGCCGTTTGCTAATAGGATGTTGGCGAGTAAACGACGAGCAAGTTGCTGGACATCATTTAGACCATCACCAGAAAACTGATACAGGATTTTTGCTATTTGTTCGTAGTTGCCTGAACTGTATTTTTCATGTGGGTACTTCACAAGAACTTGAGCAAAGTCTTCCATATGAATGCGTTGATCGTCACGTCGATCAAATCGCTTCATAGCGAAGGCCAATTTCTCATCCGGAAGGTTGATTTGAGGAAGGTTGTCTAACTGGTCTATCTCGACCAATTTTATTTCAGGAATATCTACGCCTATAAGAGAGGCGAG
>NZ_JBLXBT010000006.1:0-32271 GCF_048265365.1 Kangiella sp. | reverse complement strand
ATTTCTAATGAACTTGAGAATTAGCTTTCTTAAAAATGACTAGGAGTCTATATGAGTGGTGACGTAACGAAAATTAAGACGCTTCCTGCGTTCTTGCATTATAACGCTAAAAATCTTGGTTACACTTCAACGCCGATTGAATTCATTGTTGAGGGATTGACTAAAGACATCAGCGTGGATCAATTAGGTGATGAGATCATTGCCAAAATCAATCAAGGTTCAAACGTATCACTAAAAGCAACTTTCAAAGAAGTTGATAAAGCTTTCTTACTAGAAATGTATGGTTCAGCAGGGATTGCATCTGAGTTTACAGGTGGTTCTTGTTCAGATCCACAATATAAAGATGAAGCATCTTGTACGCTTGCGACTGAGACATGGACGCCGGCCGACGAAACTGTAATCGGTTTCGGTTCTAAGAATGTTGGAACAAATCTCGCAGCAAATGCAAAGCCTATCAAGGTTATTCCTACAAACGAAGCTGAAGTAGCAAACTCTCTATATTTCTGGCTTGCTTATCCAATTCCAGGTTCTCTTAAGTACTCAGGTGCAGAAGAAAATGAGATGGAAGTTGAGTTTAGAATTATTGAAGATAAAACTAAGCCATCGGCTGTATCTAAAGGATTCCTTGGTGATCCTGCGAAGATGCCGAACCTAGTAGCTTAATAAAACGAGGAGATGGAGAAAATGAAAACCTTAGATTTAACACCTAAGAAGTTAAAGATTAATTTTGGAGACATGAGTTCTGATCTTAGATTTCCTACTCTCGACGAAGTTCTTGATTTTGAAGAGCTAATTGAGAAAAAGGAACTTGAAAAAGGCAAAGAAATAAATGGCGAAGAGTGGACAGGGAAAGTTTCGCTTTCATCACGTGAATTAATTGATCTTCAAAAAAAGAATTTAATCGCTCTAGGTCTTGATGGTTCTATCGCCAAAGAATTAACGGCTGATAACCTTGCAGATCTCTATGAGGCACTATTTAGTACAAAAAAGAACTTGGCCGCAGGGAATACACAAAAGTAAAGATTGCTCGTTTTTATGACTTCTCAGCGGCCTCAATAAATTCGATGTGTAACTCTGAGCTTATGATGTACTGGAAAGGCATCACGGCATTAGAGGCAGAAGAAATGCTTAGGGATATAACGGTTGCAAGGTGCGCTCATAACCCAAAGCTTAGGAAAGAAGTAACTGAAAAGCTTGAAAAGCTGATAATAAGAAACAATAAACCTGCAAATGAGTTACAAGTAACAAGTTTCAGAGATATTGTCGGATTTCTCGGGTAACCTATGGCCAATGAAACACCACAGTTAGAAATTAGTATTGTTTTACCTGATGGAAGTATTCAAAAAGCCTTTGGTAAAATTAAATCAAATGCAAAAACATCAGGCTCAGAAAGCGGAAAAGCTTATGGGTCTGGTTTCTCTAGTGCACTAGGCTCTTTTGCCGGTAACTTAGGTGCAATCGCAGTTACTCGTGCTCTTGATTCAATTCGCAGTAGCATTGCTGACACAGTAAATGCAGCAACTACTCTTGAGGTCTATGAGACTCAATTTAAAACATTACTTGGTAGCGCACAGGCTGCGAGGCTTCAGATTAAAGAATTATCTGACTTTGCAGCATCTACACCGTTTCAACTGGACGGAATAGCAGGGGCCGCAAAGACATTACTTGCCTTTAATTTTGAACAAGAGAGTCTAAAGACAAAACTTCAAGAGATTGGTGATGTTGCCGCAGCATCAGGTGCAGGATTTAAAGACTTATCTGTTATTTATGGACAGGTATCAGCTGCAGGAAAGCTTACAGGTGAAAGACTTCTTCAATTACAAGAAAGAGCGATTCCGATTGGTCCAGCTTTAGCAAAAACAATGGGGGTAGCAGAAACCTCTATTCGTGACCTTGTCTCAGAGGGTAAGGTTTCCTTTGATATTTTTGAGCAAGCATTTAGCTCGCTAAGCGCCGAGGGTGGAAAGTTTGAGGGTGGTATGAAATCGCTATCAACAACTATCGGTGGCTTGAGATCAACACTTTCAGATAATATCTTTAATTTACAGGCTACCATTGGGCAAGCAAATGCGTCTCTCTTGAAAGTGTTACTACAGGATACTATCTCAGCAGTTCAAAGTATGACTGTCTGGGTATCTGAAAATAGTCAAAATATAGCTTCATCTTTCTTTACGGTGGCAAGAGTAATTAACGATTATGTCATAGCTCCTCTTGAGCTTATCTACAATGTTGGTCGAGTTGTATTTAATGGTTTAAACACCTTTATTGCAGGCGTTGTCGGTGATTTTGCAATCATGGGCGAAGTTGTTACAGGGTTCTTAAATAGAATCGGTGTTGCATCTGATGAAGCGCTTGAAAATGCTAGGAATTTCAACGCTGCTTCACAGGAGGTTTTTACTGAGAACAGCGAGGCCCTAAAGAATAGTGTCAATAATATTTTTGAGGGCACAATCTATGGTAAGGGTGACGAGTTTATCACAAATCTTCAGACTCGTGTCGATGCCATGAATGAAGTAACGGCCGGTATTGGAAAGGGTGATTTTTCAAAGAATATTACAAAACAATTTGATGATATATCTAAATCAAGTGCAGATCTTCTGAAAAGCTTAAATAACAACGTAAAAGCAGGATCTGTTAATGTTATTGCTCAAGGTATGCAATACATAGGTAAGTCTTTGGCCGAGGGGTCGTTTAGCTTTAAGTCATTCTTAGGCGTAATTATCAGCGGCCTTGGTGATATGGCAATCTCAATGGGGACGACAATCATCGCAGCAGACTCAGCTATGGCCGCTTTACAAGCATCACTTGCTGGAGCACCTGGAAAGGGTATTGTTTACGGTGCTGCTCTTGTCGCAGTCGGGGCAGCTCTGAAAGCATTTGGATCTAATTTCGGTGGTGGAGCAAGCTCTGGACTTGGAAGTGTTACCAGCTCAGAGGGTGGTGGTCTTTCATTTAACTCAGGAACTGATGATTCAACCTCGAGTGTTCTAACACCAGAGGATAATGATGACGTCAGAGGGCAAAGAGTAAACGTCAATGTTTCATTTAATGGCTCAGTTGTTGGCCTAGATGGTGATCAAGTCGGGTTACAAATTGCAAATGTACTTCGAGAAGAGGGATTTAATAACGGAGTAGCTATCTAATGGCATTAAAATCATTTTCAAAATTCTATTATGGCCACAGAGTAACTGACGAAAACTGCTATATTGATTTCGATGAGGGCAATGGCCCACTCGTTGCGACTCTTAATCCAGGAAGCTACACGTTGACTGAATTTGTTAATGAGATCGCAAGAGCAATGGGTAATGCCGGACTTCAAGATTATTCGGCAAGTCTTGATCGTAAAACAAGACAAGTGACGATAAGTGCGACGGATAATTTCACGCTTTTATTTAATTCGGGTTCAAATAAGTCGTATGGAGCGATTGGTTTAATCGGATTTACGTCTGACAACGATCTGACTGGTGCTAACTCATATCAATCGCCGAACGGCTCAGGGGGCGAATTTAAGCCTCAAATGTGGTTGCAGAAATATACGCCTTTTGAAAACTTTCAAGAGTCAATTGGTGCGACTAAGTCCACTTCTTCAAGTGGTGTTGTTGAGATTGTAACTTTTGGAGAAATTCGCAAGATGGAGTGTGTGATCTCACACGCTACAAATAAGCCAATCGGATTTCTTGCACAATGGGAGCAGGATCTAAGTGGAGTCGAGAATTTCAGAAGCTTCCTGCATGATGCCTGTGTTAAGGGTGGGCGTCTTGAGTTTATGCCTGATCGTGATGATGAAGATAACTTTTATAAATGTATTCTTGAAAGCTCTCCAGGTTACAAAGAGGGTACAGGATTTAAGCTCACAGAGCTATTTAGTCAAAAGCTACCCGACTTCTTCAAGTTTGGTCCATTAGTATTTAGAGAGGTGAAATAATGTCAGTTAATAACGGTGATAACGCAAGCGCTCCAGTATTTAATAGCGCATTTCTTTCTAAGATTGCCGGTGGCTCAATTCAAGGTGCGATCAGTTTAGTTCAAACTGGAATGACTGCTGTCTATGATCTTCAAGAGTGGCTTTTAGATCTTGCTGATCGAGTAACTGACAATGAGACAGATATTGCTAGTAACACGACAGCAATTGCAAATGTTCCCCTTGGATATACGCCGACTTCTCAAAATGCGATAGCCGATGATGGCACAGTCAATCTTGGAAACAATAAGCTTTCAGTTGTAAGCGTTGCCGGAGATGGTGCTGCGATTACTCTCAATTCAATTCCTTTTGGTGCAGGATATGACTCTCTTTCAGATATGACAGTCATACGTCTCTACGGAACTCATGCGACTAATACCGTGACAATCGTTGAAAATGATAACGATGGTGGCGCAATTCTTAACGGCGAGTCTGTGACTCTTTCAAAAGGTCGCTTCATCGAATTTCTTTACGATAAAACTAACAAGCGCTTTGTTGAGGTTATGAGAAGCGCTGACATTTAAGAGGCGCTATGTACGATTCACCTGAGCAAGCTAGTAAGCATGATGTTTGGAAGTTAAAAGAACTTGCTAATCCACCGGCAGCAAAGCCGAATATTCATCAGGTATTTAGACATGATGGACAACTTAAGCAAATTGATCCAAATGGTGATGAAACTCCAATCGGTTCGGGCTCTGGTGGCTCACCTGATGTATGGGGTTATATTTCAGCAGACTCAGTTAATATCAGTAAATGGACTCTATTGGGTGGTGCTGTTCTTGGCACTAACTTCGCTTTTGAAGAAACTTATACAATTGCCGGAAAGAAATCTTATAAGCTTCATTCTGACAGCGCTGGAATGGGTGTTGAATACGAGATTCCAGTTCCTAAAAAAGCAAAAGGTAAAGAAGACTCAATCGCAAGACTTTCTTATGAACTTAATTCAACGGAAAGCAATATTTATCTGGCCTTAGTTAACCCATCAACTAATGATGTTTTTTGGAGTAATGAGTCTAAGAATATTTTTGAAACTACAGATGATACATTAAACAAAGCGTACGGCATTGAGCTGCCAAGTGGTTACGACCAAACGACTGTAAAAGTAAGGCTTATTTCAAACAGCAGTACAGCATCGACTTTCCTTTTTAATGATCTCTTCTTTGAGCTTGATCGTGGGTTGCCGACTAGTAACTATGTAGAGATCAATAGCGTTTCATTAAAAGGTAACGATGGTAGGGCGATAACTGCAAACACAGAGTCTATACCATTTGGTATAGGTACAGCCGGAACTACTTATAAAGGTTGGAAGTTCGGAGCTGACGGTTCATCTCATACTAATGGTAACTTTTATGAGTCGCAAAAAACTGGAAGTACAATTGAAATTAATGGGTGTATTCTCATAGGCCTAATATCTAACGTAATTAATATTTATAAGAATGGAAATTTATTCAAAAGGGTGAGTGTTTACCTGAATGCAGATGCTCATAAGTTCAGCATTATTATAAACCCTGATGAGCATATTAAAGGTGATAAGTTTTCTTTCGGTATTCAATACGGAGCTACATTATTAAACAACTCCGTTCAACACTATATTAGTATTTCAGAAACATTTAACCACCAATGTGTGCAGGTTGAGAGTGACTTAGAGGGTTGGCAAGTTCAAGATGGTATTGAAATCAAAGGAACTGTTTCAGACCCGAATAAGGGAACTGTAGATATTGACAGGATTCTGTGGAAAAAAGACGGAAGTGAAGCAGTTCTAAGATATGAACTATCGAAAAGTGTAACTGACGGTTCAGCAGGAAGTGGTGACTATCTATTAAGTTTACCAGTTGGAATACCTGCAATGGACCTCTCTAAAATTCAAGTATTTACTGGAACATATTCAGGTCCTCAAATTGGCGGTGGAGTTGCACACTTAAGTTCAAGTGGTTTTATTTCAGCAAGTTCAACTAGTGGTGATCTTCAGGCTTATGCTTATGATTCAAGAACTTTCAGAGTATTAGCTAAAACATTGTTCACGGCAGGTGGTACATTTGGAAGTGGTTTTTATGGCTTAAATAACCCGAAATCAATGGTTATTAATATTCGAGTACCAATAGATGGTTGGACTGATTCAGAAGTCATCTACACAGATGCTTCAAATTGGACTTACCCAGTTGAAAAAATATTAGGTGCACCTGTTTCTTCTATAGGTGATATAGCGCAGTTACAATTTGATGACTTAGAGATAGGTGCATCTTACATGTTAACTGGTCAAGTATCTCTGTACGATGCGCCTAGTACGTCGCAACTTCAATACAGGAGTGAAGCGTCAGGTGCAGGTGAGCTTTACGGTTCTAGCTATTTAGATAATCTTACGTCACAAAGTGCGGCTAAAATTGGAGTTAGTTTGATTATTACTGCTAAATCCAATACTTTATATGTTTACTCTTCTGACAACGGAAACAAGAATGGTGACGGAACTAAGTTGCAAACATTTCTTCAACTTTCTAAACTTCCATCAGCACCAATTGTAAACGGCGCATCTCATAACACAATCTCTAACGGAGTACCGCGCAAGACTGGTGACTTGTATAATGGTAAGCCGATTTGGGAAGTGGCAACTAAAGGTGTTTTCGGTAATGGTTCTACAGTTTTTAGCTCGTTACCAGATGATATTGAGTTAATTGATGCAAAAGGTTCTTTCCTCGTAACAGGAGATGATGTTAGGGTATTTCCTTACGGTACAGCGGTGCATCCTTTCTATCAGCCATCTACAAACAGCATTAAATTAACCAGTAATGGAACGTACACTTTTACGTCTCTTGTAGTTAAATACACTAAATAAAACAACACAGCACTTTGATGAAATATTCAAAGTGCTTAAGAGAAATATATGGCCCAGACTCTTACAACAACACAGGAATCACTAGCAGCGCAAACGACGAAGAATTTAATTCTAATTCTTGAGATCGAGGGCGTTGAGACTATTTACTCAAGCGGTGTTCTTTATCGAAACTGGAAGATTGGTGATGCTGGCATCAAGATCGGTGATCCTGAGCTTAAAATCGGTGGCCGCATAAGCGAGCCTAATGGTCGTTCTCTGATCGATGCAAGTAAGTCTCAAAAGAATATCTCTCAGCAGTTAGAAGTTGAGCAAGGTGGTTCAGGTTCACTTCAATCGATTAATATTGCCTTAACAGATTATAATGGAGAGATCACAAGACTTGTTTCTCCAGGTTATGAAGTTGATGAAATTCTAGGACGTGAAGCGGTTGTTTACGTTGCCTTTGAGGGTGGATCTCACCCAGAGGACTCATTTAGATTGTTTCAAGGTGTAATCGATACAACAACACCAGCTCAAGGTTATGTAAATATCCGAGTAGCCCACGCACAAAAGCTTGAAGATATTGATCTCTTTATTCCAGCGACTGCTGAACTAATCGGCGAGCATGACGATACTGTGACGACTCTTGCATTAACTACGGTTGAAAACTTCCATTTACCTGTAAGTGGTGACGTCGAGCTTGATTGCTTTGTTAAGATCGATGATGAAATTATCCAATATACAGACGTTTTTGAAGACGAGACGACTTTCGAGCTAAGAAATTGTACTCGTGGTATGTTTGGAACGACTGCCGCGACTCACGACGATGATGCGGAAGTGCAGACGATCTTTAAGCTTAAAGGAAATGCGATCGATCTATTTTTAGCAATTCTTTTAAGTGATGGAGAGCTAATCGCTGATAACTTTATTGCTTCAGCTATCGGACACGTTTCTGAATTTCAGACAATCACAAATGCGATCTTCTTTGAGGGCGTGGATCTTTATTCGAAATACGGAATCGTTGAGGGTGATCTTGTCGAGCTTCAAGGCTGTGAGGACGAGAATAACGACTTCTTATTCGAAGATGGGCGAGTCATTGAGTCAATCGGTAAAAGCGGTTACGGTTCATATATCGTCGTCTCAGGCGCGCCTTTAACAAACGAGATAAGTGAAGCCATTACTTGCTCAATCAAATCTCAGTTTGATGTCCTGCCAGTTGGTTGTGGACTAAAATCTAAAATGGTCGATATTGAGCAGATTCTAGCAGTTGGCGACGTTGTCGGTGCAGGAATTGCGCAATATGATTTCGACTTAAGTGAAGAAGTAAACGCAAAAGAGTTTATCACTCAACAAATTTGTATGCCATCGGGATTATTTCAAGTTCCAAGAGTCGGGAAAGTTTCACTAGATTCAACTCTTCCATCCATCGCTGGAGCGACAGCGGTTGTCTTAAATGAAAATAATATCCTTAATCCTGACAAGCTTAAGATCACAAGATCAATCAATAAGCATTTTTACAATGGCGTCTTTTGGAAATATGGGCACGATGTCGTAACTGAAAAGCCAAGCTTTGCAAGATTTAAAGTTGATGCGGAATCACTTAAGAAGTTCGGGAAGTTTGAAAAAATTCTAAAACTTGAATCATTTGGACTTAAGAAAACACAGGCAACGAAGTCTCTAATCGAACTCCAGTCTTCACGACTACTTGAGAGATACAAGAATGGTGCTGAGTTTTTAAGTGTTGACGTGAACTTTGCCACAGGATTCAATATCGACATTGCCGATACTGTTATCTTAGATGGACGTAATCTTAAGATCGCAGACACTCGAAACGGAACTCGAAACTTCTCACCAAGAGTAATGCAAGTAATTAACAAGGACATGAGGCTTTCAAGCACGATCACGTTAACTTTACTTGATACTTCTTTCTCTGAGCAAGGTCGATTCACAGTAATTGGGCCATCTTCTAAAATCCTTACCGGCTCAACAAGTGAGAGACTTCTTCTCGGTTCTTTGTTTAAGGATCTCGACACTCAAGACAGCGAAAAAAGAAAGTGGGAAGAACGCTACACAGGTGAGAGAATACTTGTCAAAAACGACGACTATTCAATCCAAGCAGAAACTAGAATCATTGGCTTTGATCCACAAAACACAAGAGCAATGCTAGTTAGTCCGGCACTTCCATTTATTCCGACAGCTGGAATGATTGCGACAATGCCAAAATATGACGAGAGTGATGACTCTCAAATGCAAATCTACAAAGAACTTCATGGATTCATCAACTTCGCCTCAGACATAGTTACTTCAATCGACAATAAGAGCTTCGAGGTTGAGCCTGAGCACGTTGCAAGGTTTGAGGTTAATAAAGAGATTGCAATTCGAAAATTAGATTACAGCGACTATGCTAGAGCCAAAATAGAAAACATTACAGGAAACCTTATAACTCTTGTACGAGAATTAGACTTTACTCCAGATACGAGTCATATAGTTGAAAGACTGGTCTTTGCAGACGGTGGTAGTCCTTACCTCATACTCTAAGACGTATAACCATGTTTTATTTTTTGTCTTTTTGTCATCCTTAAATCATGGCAGGAACACCAATAGAAGCAATTAGACAAATATTTTACTCTGAAGACATTAATTCAGGAACAGGTATCTCGGAAGACTTAATGTTTAAGCTTGCGAGTTCGCTACAGTGGGCCTTGCAAAATGTTTCAGACATTGTTGGTAAGTTTGAGTTCATGGGCTTAACTGAGGCTCAATTTGCAGCTGCAAAAGGTTACTCGCTTGTAGATGAATCATTTCAGCCAATCCCAGAGCATTTAAAAAAATGGATTTTAGTTAAAGGTCAAGACATTACAGGCTCCGACTACGCTGAGCAAACAGGTATCACAGTCTTAACTCCAGACTTAGTAACAAACTCAGGTCACTTAGGGCAAGCTCCTAATGAGTCTTCTATCTTAAATTATGAGACTTCACAAAATAAGGATCACTCACACCCTTTAATCAAGTTTTTAGGGCAAAATAACGGTGTCAACGGACAGACTGCATTTAATGTTTTCAATAATAATACTAGCACAGAAGACAAGGGAAATAGAGGCTTTAACTTTGCAGAGATTCCTTACGGTAACAATGAATATATGAAACGAGACGGTGGCGACCAGTCCCACCCAAACCGTGCTCTGGTAAATATATTCTTCAAAATCAACTACTAGGTGCTTATGAGTTTACTTCAAGAAGACAAGAGAATGAGTTTTGGCGATTGGGTAGATAAGGTTTTTGAAGTCGCACTTATTGCCTTGATTGGCTATGCGGTCACTAAGATCGATGCAATTCAAAAAGACATAAGCAGTTTAAATCAAACCTTGGCCGTGACGGTTGAGCGCATCTCTAATCAAGAGAGTCGCATTAGAAAAAACGAGAACAACATCATCAAGCTCAAAGATAATTTTGAGGTTTTTAAAAACGAATATTACAGAAGAGGTAAGTAATGGAAAAGGTATTAAACCTAATCGCTATGGTTCTGGCCGTAATTGTGCCACAACTTAAAAAAGCTGATGCACTTCACGGCATCAAGGAATTAAAAGAAGCATTTATCGCTTCAATGGAAGTTGCACTTTTATGCTTTAAGCTTTTTAGAGATGGTGTACAAGTGACAGATTTTGCAGAGTTCTATGCTCAGTTAACGACTAACGCTGAATTTAAAGAGAAGATTAAGAAAGGCTGGGAAGATGCCAAGCTTATTCCCGAAGAAGTCAAAGACATCGACACAGGTGAAGCTCTTGAACTCATTGGCGTAGCGGTTGACTATACTCCAAAATTCGTTGAGCAATTTTCTAAGAAAGAAGAAAAGGCAGCCTAATGTTTGCGAAGATAGCTCTTATTATTGACGGAATTAAAGGTGTCATCAAAATCGGTGAAATGATTTCCAAGTGGTATGAGAGCTATCAAGATCGCCAAATTGATAAGCACTACGAAAAAAAGGCGTCTCGTCGTAGGCGTCTTTTAATCGAACTCGAAGCCAACAAGGACAATGATGAGAAACTTAAAGAAATTCAGCTTAAGCTTGCTACTCTTGACTCTACTACTGAGTAATTCAGACTGTACGAGAATAGATAAAGATCTTCAGAAGCCTGCTGGATATGATTGCGTTGTCTTAAATCAAAATAATGCTCTAATCGCAATTAAGTATTTCCTAAAGCAAAACGTCGATGCTTCAAATGAAGACTTTCCAATTGATGACCTCTACGAACTTGCTTATTCACTAGATGAAAAGCCAACTTGTTTCTGCGTACATACTATGACAAAGGCACAGCGAGAAGTCGCTTGCAATGGATATCAAGCCTATTCGCCAGAAAGGCATGGCCAGCTAGAAGAGTGGGCAGAAGATAAGATAAGCGAACTAATGAAGCTAAGGCGTAAGAATAAGTAGCTTACCCGAAATTTACCCGATTCTTACCCGAAATTTATCCATTCCATTTTGAAATAAGAGTGCAAATAAGTCCAAGGACGGCGATAAGGGAAGTCCTCCTATGCCATGGACGGCAATTTTAGAGAGAGTTTAGGATGCGGTGATACTTTCTCGCAAATCTCTCGCTTGGTTCAAATTGTCCCATCTCTTCACAAATATCAGGATTTCCGTCTTCATCAACTTCAATGATTAATTCAGATTTCATAAAACGGCCATTGACCACTTTAATCAGATAGAACTCATTATCTTCAGTTGAAAACAGAGCTCCATGGAGAAAGTCTTCATGTGATTTATCTTCGTACTCAACGACTTGATTTGGTTTTTCGACTTTAAATGCTACTTCCGCAGGTAGGTTCTTTTTCTTTGCCATGGGTTTAATTAGCTTGAAATATTTCGTATTGGAATAGAGAGGTAATAATTACGCACCCACAATGCGGAAACAGGCCAATTAAGACCTGTTAACTAATCCCTTAATTGCTCTATCCCATTGACTTGGTGATACACTCTTGCCATTGTAAGGTTTTTTCAATGTTCTAAATGAATACCTTATGTAGTTACAATGAGATGCTTGCCCACCCGTTCTAACTAAATGATATAAATCATTAGCGCCTTTACTGATAGTCATTACACTTGCGCCTGCATTTATTGTAGATAAAAATGTCGCTCTAATTTCATCGCAGATATTAGATTTATTATACTTCTTAACAGTTGTTTGTTTTTTATTTGAAGACACTTTTTTGGTGCTTGTACCGCAAGATGCAATAAAAAAAGTAAGTAGTATAGTAATAGCTACTCTCATAATGAATTTCCTTTCTAAATTTTCTTAATATTGTTAAAACGCATAAACAAATTCGTTCTTAATTTCATATTCAACTTTTAGCCCACCTGGAACGAGCTTCTTTATTCTATTCCAAGATCGACTATACATACTATCTGGTTTCCAGTTTCTTGATTCTGTAACAAGCTTAAGGTCGTCTTGCTTTATCTTCCCTTTAAAGAACGTCTTATTTTTTGCGATATACACAATAACTTTGTCATCGTAGGTCATAGCATTATCGTAGTGTGACCTGAAGTCAGTCTCGATATAATCTTTCTCGAATTTATCAATAGTGTAGCCGAGGTCAAGTAACTTTGCTCTCGTATCACTTAAGTTAATGGCTTTATTCACGACCACAGTATCAGCAAAAGGCATTTCTGTGTCCGATGGTCCAGACGTCTTAACGACATTCGCACAAGATATTAAAACGAGCGCTGAAAAAATGCTCAAGATCTTTTTCATCTAATCCCCTAGGTTATTTTGTGAACTAATTCGGTAATAATCATTGTTCACTTAAGAGTATATCTTAATATATTTTTTCAAGATTTCTTGAGTTTTAGGTAACATTATGAATGGCCTTGTAAGTTATGAATTTAATAAATATGAATAAAATGAAGTTATTTTAATAAAAATTTTTAATGAAAAAAAAATAAAAAAAGTTTCAATTATTTTTACCGGAAATTTATTTAGTGACAAGTTAAGTTATTGAAATCTCGATAAGTGAATTTTATTGATTTGTGATTTTAGAGGATGTTACCCCTTTAAAATCAGAGCCTTAGAGCGAAATTGAGGTTCTTTCTGACTTTGACCGAGAATACATTCATGAGTAATTTATTAGAGTTTAAGAAACGACACAAAATAGACGAGTACGAGATTGAGCTTGAACAACTTTATAACTTTGACAAGCTTTCAAATACTGAGAAAGCAAAACTTTTAAAAGGTCGCTGTATCGAAGAAGTTCTTGATAGTTACTTAAGAGCATTAAGTGAGATGCGAAAGAAAATTAATGCTAATTAGCTTTCTTTTTTGCTTCTGGAATTGCAAGACCTAGAACATTGCGGACTGATCGAAGATCGTGCTCGTCAGCGTTCTCTAAGGCTTCGAGAATATCGCCAGGGATGTTTGAGGGTGGCATCATATCTGCTAACTTCTCTTGAAACTCTCTTACTTGGTCGACGAACGAGGTGCGCACATTGCCCTCTTCAGTGTAGTTGCCTGAGAAATAGGCTACAGGAACATTGTAAAAGCTCGAAAGCTTGAGAACAGCCTCAAAGGGTAACTTGGTGTCACCCTTTTCCCATCTCATATAAGTTGACGGGTTAACGTCACATATCTCTGAAACCTGCTCTTTTGACAACTTTCCGTTGGGGTTATTTAAGCGAAGCTCTTTTAAAATGTCGCAAATTTGCAATTTTTTCATACGTTAAGTTATTGTAATCCTTAAAAAGATTCATTTAAATGGCATTAATGCAATTTTTACCTTTGTTTTGTCGCATTATTGCGATAAGATGCAATCCATGGAGACAACAAAAACAATTAATCAAGACATTATTAACGATTGGGCAAGTAAGAGAGCAAGGCCTGTGGAAGAGTTAGCTTTTAAAGCTGGTATCTCACCAACTACCGCAAAGAAGCTCATAAACGGTCGCTACCCAAAAAATAGCCACCCTAGATTTGTTTGCCAATTAGCCGTTGCTAATGTCATAGGTTGCGAGGTTCTAGAGCTCTTTGAGTATTCAGAACAAGTCGCAGCCTAAGCTAGCAAATACCACGAATAGAATTGATTTAAACCCAATAGGGAATAATTACACTAATAAGTGAAAGGGGAGTCGTGTGCCTAGAAACGATAAAAAAGCATTTAACGGAACTTATCCAGAGTTAGAGATCAGAGACGGTGAGCTTGTTCTTATCGGTCTGCATATTGGTGACTCTTATGTTGAGCACGGTGATGTTTATGATCGCTTAGATATGAGTGCAGACGCAATCAAAGAGCGTGAGGTTAACGCTTTCTTAGATAACTTTTGGGATAGCAACTACAACGCACTCGAAGAATACGCGAGTGAGATGGGATTATATAACGACATCGGCATCGATTACGGTGACGATTACAAACACGAATTAAGAACAGGAGAAGTAGCATGAGTAAGACTCTACAATCTAATAAAGACTATCACGCAAGTGATGCCATTGGTTCATCAACTCTAAAGTCAATCGCCAATTCTACGCTTGCTCATGCTCTCTCAAGTGAGTTCAAAGAGTCTGATGCAACTAGGTTAGGATCGGCCGTTCACGCGGCCATCTTAGAACCAGAGACTTTTGACGATGAATTTATAGTAATTCCAAAAATTGATAAAAGAACTAAGGCAGGAAAAATCCTTGCTGCTGAATATGAAGAGAAAGCACAAGGTAAGACGATCATCACAGAAGAACAAAAGTTGTCTGTTGAGCAAGTTGTTGAGTCAATTAAAAGACACTCGACTGCAAGTGCAATGCTCTCAGGTGGTGAAGCTGAGTATTCATACTATTCAGAGATCGATGGTGTCGCCGTTAAGTGTCGTCCTGACTACGTAAACCAAGGCGCACTTATTGACCTTAAGACGTGTCAAGATGCGAGTGCAGACGGATTTATGAGAGCTTGCTTTAACTTTGGTTATCACATCCAAGCGGCTTATTACTTAGATATTTACAACAAAGTGAATGGAACGGATTTGAAAGAGTTCTTCTTTATCGCAGTCGAGTCAAAAGCACCTTACTCGGTAAATATCTTCAAGATGGGCGAAATTGAAATCAATCTTGGACGTGAACAATACAAGAAAGCTTTTGCTCAACTTGTTGAATACAAGAAAGCAGGGGAAAAGTTAGAAGACCTTGTTTCACCTAAATATTCTTATGGTGAGGGAATTTCAAATATTGAATATCCAGTATGGATGCTTCAGAAAATCGACGTTAACTCAGGGGAGATCGCATGAGTGGTGAAGTAGTAGAAGTAACAGATTACAAAAGTACAGCACAGGACTTAACGGTATCTAATCAGGACGTGAGTGCGGTTTCAGATCATATCGCTACGATTAGAAGCTTTGTGCAAAAGGAACTTAAAGAGGGTATTAATAAGGATTATGCAACAATTCCTTTCACTCCAAAGCCATCTCTTTTAAAGCCAGGTGCGGAAAAGCTTTTAAAACTATTTGGATTATCAACTCGCGTTGAGCTTGTAAGTAAGGAAGTTGATCGTTATGAAAACTATGCTGAATTTACATACATGGCGAAAGTCTATCACATCAAGACAGGTCAATTGATAGCTGAGTGTGAAGCAATGGCGAACTCTTGGGAGAAGAAATACAAGACCAACAAAAAGGGCGAAGTGATTCCTGTTGCCGATATTTTAAATACACTTATGAAGATGGCCCAGAAGAGAGCGATTGTTGGCGCAACAATTCTTGCGACTGGAGCAAGTGATTATTTCACTCAAGATCCTGATGAAATTGAGGCTCAAGGTATAAGATCAGAGCCAGTAAATAAGGACCGATTCAAGAAAAGTGACAGCAATCTTGGAGAGTACGTTGTTCCAGTTGGAAAATTTAAAGATAAGAAACTTAGTGAGATCGATAAAAAAGACCTCATTAATTACTGCAAATATATCACGGAAAATAGTGACTCAATCGATGGAAAGCTTAAAGAGTTCATCGACACAGCGAGAGAGTTTATAAGGTAAGTTATGAATGTTGAAGTTGAAGCTACAAGTGTAAGTGTTGGATCTAATCGCCTAGGTAATTACTTGAAGTGCCAAAGGTGTGGAATCGTTAGAATGTGCCACAATCCAATTGATGCGGTTGAGCTTATCGATATTATTGAAGATTTTAAACAAGAGCACGAGAACTGCGACTGCTCAAGATGCGAGGTAGCGTAATGAAAATGGAAAAAAATAAATTCGTTAAAAGAGAATTAGATCGTGCGCTTGAGGTGTGCCAATTAATCGAAAATGGTGACTCGAATACGAGCTTAGAATTACTACTTGAAGAAGTCGCCAGTTGCATCGGATCAACAAGAGGGAAGTTGGAGTAATGAAGATTTTAGCATATTTATTTTTCTTCTTATTTATTACTACGTTTAACTGGGCGGTTCAATTAGAGGGTGAACGTGATTTCGCAAATAACAGGTTTTATAAATGTAAAAAACAAACTGATATCTACTTCAATGAAGTATTGAAAATGCACAGGTGAGATATGTTACTAGCAGTAATTTTCGGGTTTATATGTGGATTAGCCTTTGCTTTGATTTCTTTAAGAAAAGCAACTTATAACAGCATAACTGAGTCAGAGAAAAGAGGTACAGAGTTTTACAATGAGGTCATGCAAGATTTAAGCGAAATGCAAGAGGGCATCAATAAAGGAAAGAGAGAACACAATGTTACTAATCCTTGAAATCGAAGACGTGACAGAGATTGATACTGTTTTATTGAATACGCTTCACGCTGTTCATAACAACGATTCTTTCTTTGTGAAAGCTAAAAACAAAATGAAAGAAGATGGCATTTATGCAGACGATGAAGTTTTAATAATCAACGAAATGCCGTCTGATACTTGCGGTAAATGTGGATGCACAGAATATCTGTGTGGGCATAATAAGAGGTAGTAATGGAAGTCTGCAAACGTGGTCACCTAATGAAGAAGACACGAAAGGTTCTGAATACCAAAAAAGGACCTCATAAATTTTGCAATGAATGTCGGAAAATGAGGCTAGCTTATAGTGAAGCTAAAAAAGTAGGTTATAAAGAACCTTTAGAATCATTTGCTAAAGAATATTTTAGTTAAACTTATGGCAGTTTATGCGACTGGACGCCATTACAAGAAAGGTGTGCACGTTTCCTTTCTTGTAGTCTTGAGCCTAGGTTTTCCCATGGTTGGAGGAGTTACTAGACTAAAAACTCAAAGATCACCTGACTGCTCGGAAAGACGAGCTTAAATGGAGAGCCAAGATGAAGCTAGAACAAGCAACAGTAAGAAAAATAAAAATATCAGAAGTGCATGGGATAGATCCTATTCACGTTTTCTTAGAAGATTTCGAGCCAGGAAAAGGTAAGATTACAATTTCTTGCTATGATAAGTCGTGGCACTCTTACTGGGGTGGTATGAGCGATCGTACAATAGATCAGTTTTTCATTTCTTGTGATAACCATTATCTAGCGAAAAACCTTTCTTGTATCAGATCGTCAGTTAATGACTATGAAGCACTGGCTGAAAAGATTAAGGATTATTATGGTTGCGACATTGATTTTTATGTTCTCGATGAAATGAGCGCTCTTTATGGTGACCAGAACGATGGTGAGCACTGGGTTCGCGAAAACATAGAGATAATGGAAGAAGTATTTGGGTGCGACTGGTATTACGACATTCCTACTAAAGAAAACCCAAGATATAGGTATCTATGCAACATAATAAATACAGTTAAAAAAGCATTAGTAAAATATAATGGGCCAAATTTTAGCGACAGAAATATTGTGAACCGAGGGTAACGGTCCACCCTCACTTTTGGAGATTGTATGGCGAGATACACAGACACAACTTCAGCAGTAAAGGCAAGAACTATTAATCCTATTGTTAATGGTAGTAAGAGATGCGGTGTTTGTGGTGTTGTGAAGTGTGTTGAAAGCTTCCCTTATTCAAATAAGACTTTCAATTATAGAAGACATAACTGCAAAGAGTGCCACAGTAAGCAAAATTACAGAACGCAACAAGAGAGAAAGATTCAAAAGCACCCGATGTCTTACTGGGAGTGTGAGAATGAAGCTTGTAACTGGATTAACCCAGTTAAAAATAAAGAATGTTTTAAGTGTAAGAATAAAAGATCATAGGCCCTCAATTATTAATTTGTGTTGATCGAGAGGTGCGGGCCGCCTCTCATTTTGGAGAGTAAATGGGTGCTGAAAAGCTTGAAGAGTTTGATAAAATGCTTGATGTGAAAGAGTTATCTGCTCTTATAAAGGTTTCTAAATCAACTATTTATCGAATGGTAAACGATAAAGCGATTCCAGTTGTTAAAATTGGAAATAAGCGTCTGTTTGTTTTATCTGATATAAGAAAATGGCTTGAAGCTCAAAAGGTAAAAAGCTATCAATAATCATGGCCATAAGAAAAACGAAACATGGAAAATATGAAGTCTCGCTCTCGTTAGGATATGATGACGATGGCAGGCAAGTACGTCGTTACAAGAACTTCGAGACAAGAAAAGAGGCGAGACAGTTCGAGCAGGATCTTCTCGCGGTAAAAGAATCCGGCCAAGAAATCACATACGACAGCAAAGTTATATTATCGAGCTTTGCTCAAGATTATCTCAAATACAAAAAAGACAATTTCAAATTCAATACATACAAAAATTATAAGACAGACCTGGAGTCGAAAGTCATTCCAGTTTTAGGAATGTACCCATTAAGTAAGATCTCACCGAGAATCTTAAGCGATTTTATCAGAGATCTATCTTCAATGGGATATGCAGCATCAACAGTAAATCGAATGATGGCAGTAATTAGAGATTTATTCGAATACGCAACGACTGGTGAAAATGCAGTTCTCGTTAAAAATCCAGCAAAAGGCCTTAAAAGAAAACAGACCTCTAGTGATCGTGAGCTTAAGTTTTGGGATAAAGATCAACTGGATAAATATAAAGAAATATTGATAGGGGATCAGTACGCTGACATATACCTATTTCTACTTAATACAGGCATGAGAATCAACGAGGCTCTAAGCCTTACCGTTGATAGGTACAGCAAAAGAAACGGCGTTATAAGTGTAAACAGACAGCTTGAGCGCTATTCTCCAAAAGGACTTGAGCCAGAAATTCCAAATGCGTACTTTTTTGGATCATTAAAGTCAGATTTACCAAGAAATATCATATTAAGTGAAAGTGCTATTGAGATCGTCGAGCGCAATATCCAAGGCAAGAAAGGACATGAGTTTATCTTTCAGCCAAAGATCAACGCAGAAAGAACATTGAAATCGATTATCTATAAGCGAGGGATCAGGCCAGAAATTAAAAAGCTCAAAGTTTTCTCGGCCAACACAATATCTCATGCTTTTAGGGAAATGGTCATCGAGCATGATCTTGAGAATATAAAACTTCACGGATTGAGGCACACCTTTGCATCTCATTTTGTGATGAATGGTGGCGACATATATGCGCTACAAAAAATTTTAGGACATAAGAATATAACTAATACTCAGATATATGCACACTTGTCTGAGACTTACATGGCGAAATGTAAGAATTTAGTGAATATATAGAATGAAAATCGTGTTGCATCGTGACTAAGCGGTTCTTAAGCGGTTGTAGAAGTTGAGTTTGTTGATAAGTAATTGATATAAAAAGGGGAATTTAATGCACCCCATATAATATTCGTTATCTATTTGCATTTTTCAGCCTATTTAACAACTAATTAAAATCGTTAAAAAATCAGTCACAATCGACGTTTAGAGCGTTTCTATATTTTCTCTAAAATCTCAAAATTCCCATGTTTTCTACTGGTAAGCGGTCGCGTAAGCGGTTGTTGATCGATGTAAGAAAGTTATCAACAAGAACAAGAGTGAGTTATCCACACAATAACTGACTTGAAGAATAACACACAAGGGGAAGAAGTTGAAAATTAAAATTAAGATCAACGATTGGGAGAAATTTAGAAACAGGAAAGATCGCAACACAATGCCTTGGTTCAAGTGTGATTCAAAGCTTGCTTTTAGGGCCGATATGTTTGACGTATCTCTTGAGGGCCGAGCTATTTGGATCTTCTTACTTGGCATAATGGCCGACAAGAAATCTGACGAATTTGAGCTAACCTATAAGTTCATTTCTCACCATAATTGCAGTATTTCGAATGAGTCCATTGATGAAATTCTCAACAAGCTCAAAGAAAATGGTCACATTGAGTATTTTGTAAATGAACACGAGAAATCAATTGGTTACCATAACTCAAAGTTACAAACACCAGCGGTCACCCAGATAAGAGAAGATAAGATAAGAGAAGATAAGAGTAATGCTCAAATCAAAGATTGTGAGCAAAAGTCTAAAATTTCAAATTCTGATATCGAGGAGCTTTATAAAATCTATCCAAGAAAACAGGGAAAAAAGCGAGGTGTCTCAAAGCTTGTTTCTCACTTCAAGAAAAAGCCAGACGACTACGAGAGAGTAAAAATCTCCATTCAAAATTATGCTCACTACATCGCGCTAAATAAAATCGAGATGCAATTTACAAAGCACTTCGACTCGTTCGTTTCTGAATGGGAGGACTGGCAATCGAAAGAAAACGTCGAGGATCATAAATCAAGCTCCAGCTCAATAGATCAAAACAAGATCAAGGCCTTACTTGCTCAAGGTATTCAGACGATCAAGGAACTTCCCCCTGGTAAACTCAATCAAGCTGAGATTGATTTCATCCAAAACAACGGAGGTTTTGCCCAGCTTGGACGAATGGATAACTACAATCTGAACAATCTTCTCAGGGAGGTCGCATGATCTCGCTCGCTACGTCGCTACGTAATCCAATTAAATTAAATAATTCCGTTTGTGAAAATGTCTTCAAACTCGGAGACGCTCAAATGGATTTATCGAAAAAGACAGAAAGAATTGAGCAATTAAAAAACAAAGACGTGATTTTTATGCAGGTCTTTAACAAATTACTGCTCAAGCACAAAATCAAGCCTCTTGCGCTCGCTGCGGAGATCGGCTTGCCTAACATGACCGTACACCAATGGACGACCGGAACGATTGTATCGGATCCAAGGTATATCGAAATTCTCTGCACCATATTCGAGTGCGATCGTGATTACCTATTCTTTGGTGATGGAATGAGTAAGTCTGAAAAAGACAAGCTTATCGAAGAGGCCAAGGCCGCTCAAATGAAAGCAGAGCAAGATAAGTTTTGGCTTGAGAATGAGCTTAAATCTCAACTTTCGCTTTTTGAAACTGAAAACACGAAGCTCAAGGAAAAGCTTGATCAACATGGGATCGATTATGCAAGTTAGCGGTTTATCAGATCTTAGCATTGATGCTCGTGGTGTATGCGCTATCGCAAGCAAGTTCGCCGTCATTCACGATTTAGATATCGACTTTTTACCTCGTTCACACAGAATCGTTGCTCTCAAGGTCGTGGACTGGATGCCAAATCACGTCAACAAGCTAATCGGACAGATCACAGAAAAACTCAAAGAGGGTGATATCACATTCGATCAAAAAGAGAATGAGATCATCGTCAAAACAAAATCAAATATCAAGCTAGTAGCTTAAGGGGAGATAATGGGAGATCTATCAAAGAACTTTTCACGTCACGAATTTTCTTGTTCGTGTTGCAAGAAACAAATCGCTATCGATCACGAGCTTGTAGAGACACTAGAGGCCGTGCGTGAGCATTTTGGGAAACCAGTTATCATCACATCGGCGTTTCGTTGTAAGGAACATAATGAAGCCGTTGGTAGTGTCGAAAGTAGTAAGCACAGACTAGGGATCGCCGCGGACATTGTCGTCAAAGATACTTCACCGGTCGCAGTTTACAACTTCCTTGCAAACCTCAAAAAGGATCATTGTGGCCTAGGTTTATACATCGAGAAAGGCTTTGTTCATATCGACACGAGACAAGAAAGAGCGAGGTGGTAGATGAAAGTTTTTGTGAAAATAGGTATCAACGAAAGCGGAATCGATGAGGGTGAGATGGATTTTTCAACGGGCTCAAATTTATTTAATGCCTCCCTAGAAAATAGGATAGAGATAAAGAGAATCTTCGAAAGATTATCTTTCGAAAACGAAGAAAAAATCGCAAAACTAGGAGGCAAGACTTCTTTTACTTTTAAGGTTCGTAAGTTAGTCAACATCAAGGGTATTTATAAGTCAGTCACCAGAAAAGACCATGTAATGTGGCCTATTTCGTTTAAGTGGTCAGAGTACAGCTCTGCGTTCGCAAGAACTAGCTTTATCAGCGCACATGGATGGCAGATCGGATGGAAGAATGGAAAAAGACTTTATGGCTGGACTCTTGGTATTGGAAGATTGTTAATACTTTTTGGAAAGAGAATGAAGTAATGACCACCGAATCACTAATTTGCAAAAAGTGCGGAAAATCTCGCAAAAAATGCAGGGCCGTATTCAAAAATTATGACGAAGCGATTTGCCTTGCTTGCGAAACGCCGTCAATTAGAAAGATCACGGATCGAAGATCATTCAGAAAGAAAGTTATCGAAGAAAGATCGGCCACCAAGGAAGAGGCCATCGAGTATTTATTGGGGATTAAATGAGTAAGTGGACATTAGAAAAGATTTACAATTGTGAAAAAATTAAGCGAGGAGGTTTATTTGATGATGGTAACCTTGGAGTGGATGGTAAGCCTGAAGATAAATGCTGGCCTCTATCTGTTGTAATGGAAAAAGGTGTTAAGTCATTCGAATTTACGTATGACGGGAACGAATTATTTATCGACTATGATGACGAGGCTGTTGAGGATTATAAATTCTACGACCAAAACATGAACCTAGTCGAACCGCCAAAGGAAAGGGAATATCATATTGTCACTGAGTATATGAATCGAGTGAGTGGCGTTATATGTCTTCTTACTGACGATATAATGGACATTAATCCACTCGAATACATAGAACTACCAAACGGACGCAAATATAAACGCTATAGGGATAATGGAGAGCTTGAGGTGATTGATGAAAGTAATTAAAGAGTTCTTAGATTCATACGGTATCTTTATTTTTGCATTTGTATTTGTATGGTCATTCTTGTCAGTTAATATTTCCATAGCAAAGGCTAGCAGTAGGACTTGCAATAAAAGCTTCTACATTGATCGTATGTTTTTTACTAAATTATTTTGTGAGGTGGAGTAATGGCATTTATAGATGGTAAAGCAAAGGTTAACAGTGACGCAAAGGTTTATTCTACTAGAAAAGAATACGAGCAAGAAAAAGAAATTGAAAAACTCAAAGCCGAAAACGAGAAGTTGAGGAAGTGTGTTGAGTGGTACGCTGATGAATGGAATCAGATCAATCCCAAAAAAGCACGACAAACACTAGAGGAGTTGAAATGAAGCCAGAGTATTTTTTTATGTTATGGAGAAAAGACACAGGTTTTTTTGTAGGTGCTGAAATATTCGCATCAGATTGCAGAAAGCAAGCAGAGAGGGATTTTGGCGACACTTGGAAAAATCTTTATCGCCGTGGCTATAGGGTTAAGAAAGTAAAAGTAGAGGCAGTAAAATGAGCTTTGAAGAATGGTGTGAAGAGTTTGCAAGCCATCTTGGGGATAGAGATGATGCAAAATGGATGAAAGAGGATATCTTCGCTCAGGCTACATGGGTGATGTTAAATAAAAAAATCGACAAACTAGAAAAACAACTCGAAGAGACTGAGAGTGCTTTAAAATTCTATGGCAACGAGAATTATTACTTCTTAAAAGAAAGGAATATAGACATGAATCAGACAACGGCGATTTTTAAGCAAGATTATGCCGAGGGGACAGAATTATCACAGCCAAATATTAAAACTATAAAAGTTTATGATTGTTCGGCGAAGATAAAAACCGACCAAGGCAAACGAGCCAGAGAATACTTCAAAAACAAGGGGGAGAAGTGAGCAATGAAATCATAATCCTAGTGTTAATGCTGACTAATTTAAGTTCAATAATGCTTTGTTTGTACTGGATGAAAGAGGCGAAGAGGGGTTAATCCTCTTCGTATTCATAGTTTGAGATATCGACTTCCTTATTGCTATCGTTGGGATCATAACCAGTTACCACGCCATTCTTGTCTATACGCTTGATCTCAATCTCTGATCCATGAAGCCTGTCGCTCGTAGTTTTGTCTCTCTTGATTTTTACCTTGTCGCCTACCTGTAGGTCTTTCTTTGCTGTCATCTTATCTCCATCTTCTTAGCTCAACATCATGTTAAGCTTTCTTAAGTCTATTATATCGAAAACGGACTACTCAAAGCAAAACTATATGTAAAAAAATTATTTTAATGAGAAAAAATACCGAGTGCATTTTGATACCTACGCCCCTAAGTAACCCAATCAAATAATCTTCAAAGTCTCTGTATTCTTGTAATATGGAGACGAAGAAATACACAATTTCAATGCCGTTGCACGTTCTTCTTAAGAACAAGAAGTATTCGATCAACATGAATCCTTTTCGCAATTGGCATTTTCAAGAGAAATCAAGAGTTAAGAATCAGTATCAAGTCTTGGCCAGTCGTGAGATCTGCAAGCTTCCGCTTATGGATAAGATTAAGTTGGAGTTTAAGCTCATTCCTGGAGACAAGATCAGGCGAGATCGTGCCAACGTGTGCGCTCTCCACGAGAAGTTCTTTTGTGATGCACTTACTAAGTGCAGGATCATTGAAGATGACTGTGATCGCTTTATTGAGTCCACTTTCTATCACTCAGGCGAGATCGACCGCAAAAATCCAAGAATGGAGATCACTGTAATTGAGGTCACATCGAAGAACTAAGTCCAAAGCACATTCTATTTGTGGATGCTTATTTAGTCGATTTAAACGCGACTAAGGCATATATGTCTGTTTACAAGGACTCGTCTTATGAAGCGGCTCAAACAAGCTCTCATGCTCTCCTAAGAAATCCTAAGATAAAGGACTTGATTTCTAAGAAGTTAACTGAGTCCGAAGAGATGCGAAGCGTTACTCGTGAAAGAATACTTCGAGAGTACAAATCTATCGGGTTCTCTAATATTTACGATTTTATCAATGTGTCTGATGACCATATCAGTCTTAAGTACGGTGGTCATATTGATGAAGATAAGCAAAAGGTCGTTAAAGAAATCGAGGTAACTAAAACTTATAAAGACGATGAATTTATGGAGATGAAAGCAAAGCTTAAACTCCACGACAAGATGAAAGCACTTGGTGTCCTTTCTGAATATGTAGAACTAATTGAGAAAAAAGACAGCGCTCCAGCTAAGATTGAGTTTGTCTTGAAGCACGATAATGGCAAATCCGACGTTTAGCGACTTTAACCCCAAAGACGTAGCGTGGCAAAATGATGTTCTTCGCTATATGAGACAAGAATATGACTATGAAGCTCATGGCCTTCTTGAGTTATTGCTATCTGGTGCAGTTGGTAGTGCTAAGTCGATCTTTGCTGCACACATGGGCGTCACTCATTGCTTAATGTATAGTGATGCTGTCCTAGGTTTATTTAGACAAACCATGCCAGATCTTAAAGAGACGATCTTTGCGACAATGGAAGAGCATATCTTCGGTGCTGAAATCATCATTGATGGCCATAAAGATATTATGCGAGAAGGTGTCCATTATACGATAAACAATACTAAGGCATCAATCGACTTCCTAAATGGTGCTAAGGTTCGCTCAAAGTCGTGGAGTGATAAGAAGTATAAGAAACTTAGATCGCACAATTACAGCGCTGGAATATGGGAAGAGGTGACGGAAAATGACACTCCTATCTGCGAGGCCGTTCACCCTGAAATCTTCTCTCGTGTTGGGCGAGTTGCTCCATCAAACTCTAACGTAAGAGAAAACTGGCTTTTATATTTAACCAATCCCGACTCAAAAGCTCATTGGGCCTATCGCTATTTTATCACTCAAGACTGGGGTGAAGAATGAAACATCAAAACAGAAAGGTATTTTATTCTAAGACAGAAGATAATATTTTCTTACCACCGACATACGTTGCAAACTTAAGAAAAAACTTATCGCCACTTGAGGCAAGAAGAAAGCTCCACGGTGAATGGGCCGACGATCCTAAAGGTATCGTCTATTCTGAATATACTCACGACGTGCATTTTATCGATGCTGATTATGAGATTAATCCTGCACTACCTATATTTCTTTCATGGGATTTTAACATAGGTGAGGGAAAGCCGCTCTCAATGTGCGTGGGTCAATATGATGAAGATGCCGATATGTTTCACTTTTTTGAAGAGTCAGTCATTGACGGCGCTAGAACTAATGAGTCGTGCGAAGACTTGGCCATGCGTGGAGTATTGGATCACGATTCTCTTTATCTTGTTACTGGTGACGGTACTGGTCACGCAAGATCAACGAAATCCCTGCAGTCGGACTATGAAATAATTGAGAAATATCTCGCAAACTATGTGCGACCAGATGGAAAGAATATCAATTTTAAGATGGTTCAGCCAAGATCAAACCCACCTATCAAGAAACGTCACAACTCGGTTAATGCTTACCTACGAAACGACCTAGGTGATATTAGGCTTTTTATTTATAAAGGGTGCAAGACTCTCGCTACAGGCTTTAGAACGACAAAACTCAAGAAAGGTGGCGCATACATAGAGGACGACTCAAACCGATATCAGCACATCACAACTGGTGGTGGTTATGCTATTTGCTCAATTCCAAGGGCCATCAAATCTCTATACGAGTTAGATAACTTCCAAATCAATGGATAACTACGCCAAAACGTAGTAAGGGCGCTCTTTTTGTTCTCAGGTGCAATCCTATATAGGAATATGCAACACGAGGGATGCCATGCTTGATTTAAGCAATAAAGAAGATCGAAAAAAACTACTTAAATTCTTTGATAGTTCAAATGAGACTGAGCAAACGAGAGTTAAACAGTCTATCTACGAGACTGAAATCTATTCTGGGAAAATTCACAAGCACGTTAAGGCCTTTCTTGATGACAAGTATGATGCAAGTACCGTTAAGGAAATGAGCATCTTCTCGACTGCGAATATGACAAAGAAGATCGCCAATCAAGAGGCGTCACTTTACAAAGATGCACCAACTAGGACTTTTAGTGGTATCGAGGACGATAAGCCAATTAAAGACCTCTATGACTTAATGAAAGTTGATCAAAAGCTTTTAAGATCGAATAGGTTATTTCGCACACAGCTTCAAAATGCAATTCAAGTTAAAGTACACAAAGGAAAGATCGAGCTTCACCCTTTAAAGCAACATAACTACAAGGTTTACGAAGAGCTTGACGGTGATCTCATTTATATCATTCCTAATCTTCGCCATGTATGCACAAAAGATACGGACTTTGATAAAAAGAAGAACTCTCGTTTCACGATCTGGTCTGAAAAGTTTAACTTCGTTATGGATGGCCATGGAGAAATCACAAGCGAAAATAAAGATCTAAGTAATCCACTTGGTCTGATCCCGATCATTGACGTGTCAGGTGAGAAAGATGATTGTTATTTTGTTGACGATTATCGTGGACTTGCTGAGTTCACTATTCAATTCAATGCTGCGCTCACGGATCTTCTTCATGTTATGCGTATGCAGGGCTTTTCGATTTCAATCATTAAAGGTCCGGCCGAGTTAATTGAAAAGGCAACAAGTGCGACAGTCGGAATTAATAAGTTTTTAAGACTTCCAACTAAAGTTGATAATGATGGAAATGTCATTGAGTGCCAGTTTGAATTTGTTTCACCATCGCCAGACATTCCAGGTTCTATCCAAGTAATTGAAACACTTCTTAGTGCTTTCCTTTCAAGTGAGGGTGTTGATCCACGATCAGTTAAGCTTAATTCAAGTAGTGAAGCGTTTAGTTCGGGTTGGGAGCGCTTACTTGCTCTCATTGAAAGATTTAATGCGACAAAAGAAGATATCTCCATTTATCAGGACGTTGAAAGACAGCTTTTCAAGATCATTCAAGTGATTATGGAGAAGTATTCAAACAACACGACAAAGGTCTTAAATAAAGAGTACATTGTTCAAGGCTTAAATAATGTTTCAATTAGTGTCGAGTACAAAGAGCCAGAGATGGTTGAGACTCAAGCTGAGAAAGAAGATCGTGCTTACATCAGAGAAGAAAAAGGCGTTGCTTCAAGAGTTGATACAACGATGACGGTTCACAATCTTAAGGATCGTGATGCTGCCAAGAAGAAACTCAAAGAGATCGAAGAAGAAAAAGCACAGTTCGGAAATACCGAGCCTAAAGTCGAAGTCGATGAAAATGAAGACGAGGACGAGTTAGAAGATGACAGCTAAGATCAAAGGTCTAGTTATCGGTGGCTCGTCTGGCTCATGGCTGGTTGAACAACGAATTGACCTCGGAGAGTTATTCGAGGCGACTGGACTTCCTGACAGCTTTAAAAATCGCGTAGGTCAAGAAATCATTGATCGCATGATTGATCGTATTCGCGAGGGTGACTCAGTTCATGGTCGCAATATGAAAGCTTATGATCCTGACTATGTCGATAGTGACGAGTTTAAGGCCTACGGAAAAAGTAAGAGCAACGTCAATATGCGCTTAACAGGCGATATGCTTAATCTCATGGATATAAAAGGGATCGAGGGTGACACGGTCATCGTCGGTTGGAACGATCAAGAGAGTAACGACAAAGCTCATGGCCACATGACAGGTTTTCAAGGAAAGGGAACGAAAAGAGAGTTCTTTGGTGCTACTCAGAAGCTCTTAGAAGAGATTCGAGACGAATATGCAAGTGAAGTCACGCCTCAAAATGATCGACAGCAAGAAAGCAATTCCAGCTCTCTGACGGCACTTGATATTCTAAGACGTGCTCAAACAGAAGAAAGCAGATCGAGCACAATTACACTCAATCGTTTATTTGGAGATTTTGGCAATGATGAATAGTGTTGAAAAGATTAAGATTATTAACAGAGTAAATGAAATTGAGAAACTACTAGAAATATTAGATCCAACGAATGTTTTTGAACAAAAAATGCTCGCTAGTTTACATGGAGAGATTAGAGATACTTTATCTTATCTTAATATTAATCTTCGTAAAGATCGATCAAGTAAGTTTAGACTACTCAAGGGTGGCAATGTCAGCACAAATAAAGTTCAAAAACATTGATAAATTTAATAAGGACCTCGAAAAGGTTCTAAGAAAATCGATCAAAGATAAGCGTATGCTTAACGAGGTCGCTGAATCAGCGCATACGCACGTAGTAGGTAGTGCAAAACTTGGGAAAGATCCTAATGATGCTAGTGCCATAAGTAAGCCGTCTAAGAAGTGGCAAAACGAACGTGAGCGATTAATTAAATCAGGTAAAGTCACACCAGATCAAAACTATAAGAAATCCAAGGGCCTTGTCTTCTCAGGGCAATTTATTAACTCGATTAAATCTAAAATCAACTTCTCAAAGAGTCAGATCACAATTGCACCGACTGGAAATCATAAAGGTTACAACAAAGGGCAATTGTCCAATAAGAAACTCTATGAATACCTCAAGTCAAAATACAAAATCTTCGGACTTACAAAAGCAAAGAAG
Organism: Kangiella sp.; assembly: GCF_048265365.1. NCBI lineage: Bacteria > Pseudomonadati > Pseudomonadota > Gammaproteobacteria > Kangiellales > Kangiellaceae > Kangiella > Kangiella sp. The sequence goes on along the minus strand of NZ_JBLXBT010000006.1, from coordinate 2,997 downwards.
AGAGTTCTTACAAATATCGTTCGAAGATCAATAAGGCGAGCTCTTAAATAAGACGACCGACTTGCGCCGGCCGAATAAACTCAAAGATGGAGATCTTATTAGGAGAAGATTAACTCCTATTAAAATATTATCAATCTTTCATATCTTGAAATCAAAATAACGCTTCAAAGTAATTCTCGCAAAAAACTTGGTCACTCATCTTATTCTTTAATTCATAACACACTATGGAGGTTTGAAGTGAGTGAAAAAGACGAAGATCTAAACAAAGGTGGGAGTGGTACTCCTAACGAAGACGGAAGCGGTGCTGCGTCTGGAAAATCTGTTGAAGAACTTCACGCAGAATTAGAGGCCCTTAAAAAAGCTAATGCCGATCAATTTCAAGAGTTAAAGGGAACTAAAGCTAAGTTGTCTGACTTTGAAAAAGCAAAGCTTAAACAAGAAGAGGAGCTTTTAAAAGAGCAAGGCAAGTACAAAGAATTGGCCGACAAGAACGAGCAGAAAGTAAATGAGCTTTCTTCTAAGTTTAAAAGCAAGATCATGGATGGTCAGGTTAAAGATGCTGCAATCAAAGCAGGGCTTAGACCAGAGGTCGCTGACACGTTTATGGACTTAGTAAAGAACAAGTACGCTGACTCAGTTTCTTTCGACGAAGACTTTAATGCAAATTCGGGTGAACTTGAAACTTTTATCAAGAATCAAAAAGACGCTCATTCTGCACTTAACTTTTTCGCCACAGATAACAAACCACCAGCAGACGGTGGACATGGTGGAAAACAAAATTCAAAAAAAGGTACTCTTCGAGATGCCCTAGCAAGTATTTACTAAGGAGTAAAGAATGGCAGATGCACCATTTGTAAAAGCGGATATCGTTACATCATCGAATATCCTAGAACAAGTACAGGAAATTCTTCAAAAGACTCCAGGTCTTCATACTGCGTTTACTGACGTATCAATGTATGCAGAAATGGGTAGCGACTCAGTTGAGTTCCCTAAGGTTGGGCCAGTTACAACACAAGATGCGACTGGAACAATGGAATACAAAAACAGATCTTATACTATGGATAAGCTTGATCTTAGCATTGAAAGAGGTCATTGTTTCTTAATTAAGAATAGCCTTAAGAAAGAATCAAAAATCAATCTTACTGAAGCTGAGCTTCGCGATGGTATGATTTCAATTCTTAACGATCGTGATCAATCGATTCACGATGCTGCTGCTGCAACAACTCAGACGGTTGAAAGATCTGCTGATATTGGAAATGATATTGTTGATGCAAGAAAAATTCTTGTTGATAACAATGTAAAAATCATTCCTGGTCAGCAAGTACTTCTTGCTAACTCGACAGATTTTGCAAAGATCTTAAAGCATACTGCATTTACTGATGCTGCAAAGCTTGCAAACTCGTCTGTTCCTTTAGTGACAGGTGCAATTGGTCGAATCTATGGGTTTGATGTAATGGAGCACACTTTTGCTGAAACACTTATCGCATCTAAGCGTGGAGTTGTTTACGCAGATCACGGTGAGCCAGACGTGAATACTGCTCCAGCCGTAAAAGCAAACGGTACTGAGTGGTCAGAGGTTCTTAAGTTCGGTGTAAAAGCTGTGCAAGACCTTAAATATGTAGTTAAGCTGGCTGATCCAGTTTAGTAAATAATGGGCGACTTCGGTCGCCTTTTTTTCGTTTAGGCCTATATGTATAAAGCAAAATTACTCTCTACACGAGAAGAAATTCCACCGTTCTTAAATTCTCTTAAAGAACATGAAGTGATTGCGATTGTTCACGACGGTATCGGCTTTAATATTTTTTATAAGCTATTCCAAGTCGAAGAAGTAAAGGCCGTAAAGAAAGTCACTAAAAAGACCACAAAGAAAAAGGCCAATAAATGATCTTTCCAGTAATTAAGACAGAAAAAATTGTTCAAGTTAATGACGCCACTAGAATCGATGTCTCTGCAACGCTTTCGACTAATGGTGATCAGATCGATACTATTGAGGTTAAGACCGCAGCAAGTGAAGACTATGTCTCGATTGATGCTGATGATAAGTATCTCGACTGGATATATCTAAGCGAGGGAAGTAAAACTATCACGGTTAGAATTAACGGTGATGACAATATCCTAAAGACTCACACACTTTTGGTTGTTACTCCCGAGGAAGATATGCTTTTTTCTGATGATGGCGACATCATAGATCTTGAGGGAGATATTCTTAATTACTGTAAAGCAGGCCGTAATTCTCATTTAAACCGTCATAGGAAAGCTCAAGAGCTTATCCTTGCTGAGTTATGGAAGAGAGGGCTAAGAACTAAGGACACGGACGATAAGATCACGAAAGACCGCATCGAGGTCACGCCAGAGCTTAACGAGTGGTCAAAGTTCCTTACACTTTATCTAATCTATAACGACTTCAAAAATACACCAGATGGGATCTTGGAGAAAAAGGCGAATGACTATAAGTATCTCGCCAATAAAGCATCTCAAGACAAACAATTTCTAAAGATTGACCTTGATGGCGATGGTGAGACTGAAGAAGTTGAATCGAGTGTATTTAGTTCTGGCTCAATGGTGAGACGATGATTGAATCATTTGTCGAACAACTTGAAAAACTTCTTCAAGGATTTAAGATCGCTCGCTTTGAGGGTGATATAAATGAGATGGCCACAGAAAAAGATGCTTTTTGCTTCGTTCCTGGAGTCGTCAATATTACTCGTCAAGAGCAATATAAGCTCCAAGACTTCGACGCTGTCCTACACGTCTCTTTAAATCAAAAACCTAAAGTCTCACTCGCTTCATTATTCGACAAGATCGATGCGATACGCTCTCAAGTAATTAACGAGAATAAATTTGCAAACATTCCTAAACTCATTATTGAGTGTGAAAGCTTTGAGAGAGATGAAGAATACTCTAACGGACGCACTCATAAATTTCTAATGAACTTGAGAATTAGCTTTCTTAAAAATGACTAGGAGTCTATATGAGTGGTGACGTAACGAAAATTAA
>NZ_JBLXBT010000005.1:0-36606 GCF_048265365.1 Kangiella sp. | reverse complement strand
CGTTTGCCATCGAATCCGGCCACGTTGCCAATATTTTAAATCGTGCATTAAACGACTTCAAAAACCATTACACCCCGTCGATCAAACAAATCGTCCTAATCGGCTTCAGTCGAGGTGCGGCATTAGCAAGGCGCTTTGCAGCGCTTATCAGCCCACTCATAGACCGCCCTATCATCATAGAAGCCGTCATCGATACCGTGGCCTCCATTGGCTGGCCGAATCTAGACAAAACCCAACGCCCCAGCACAGACGTGGTATTTGAACACGGCAACACGTTACCAGAAGGCGTACACCGAGCCTTACATTTAGTCGCATTAGATGAACAACGTCTCGCCTTTCGGCCTACCCTAATCAACCAAGATGGACGCGCCCAGGAAATCTGGCTAGCAGGCGTGCATTCGGATGTTGGTGGCGGATACCGCCGAGATGGATTAGGCGACATCGCCTTACGAATAGTAATAGACTGGATAGAACAACAAACCAAACAACCCTGTTATCGTTCAATGCGATTAGCCGACATCAAACCTGTTGATTGGCAGCCACTACTGACCATAGAACCCAAGCACTTAGGGAAAATACACTACCAAGAACGCCGCGTATTTCCTTGGCAAAAACTCACTCTAGCACCCAGACATTGCTGTGTTTTGGAAAATGACCAACCCAACACAACACGCTCACCCCATTGGCATAGCAGCGTCAGTCAACGCATCCACAGCCACACTGGCTATTTTCCTATAGCGCACTGCCCAACACCCGCGATCCTGTGGAATCAAGAACGCCCACCACACCTGTAGGTCGGCCTTCAGGCCGTCAAAAACTAGACGCATCTATTGCAACGAGCTTGCTGCGCGAGACGCGATCTTGAACTGTCATTGTCCCTTATCACTCCCAAGGGGAAGGGACAATTTTCCAATCAAGCCTTTTGTTTCAATGGCACAACATTAGAGCCGTCAACTTGCTGCTCTAATGCCTTTTTAGCATTCCACACCAAATCCCCTATACCATCGGTAGGCTGGAAGTCTGTAGGCGCTTCGATCAATAGCTCACGCACTTTTTCATGGTCAAAACCATGGCAAGCTTTGTCCAGTTGCTCCATGGTGGCTTCAAAATCGGCCAAAGACAAAAATCGCTCATTCGCCGTCATAATCCGCTCATGCAAGGTGTCTTGCACGTTATCGCCGATCAAAAGCTCTTCGAACAGCTTTTCACCAGGACGCAGCCCTGTGAATTGGATTTCAATATCACCATTCGGATTCGCGGCAGACTTCACATCCAAACCAGACAAACGAATCAAATTCCTTGCCAAATCAACAATTTTGACTGGGTCTCCCATGTCCAACACAAACACATCACCGCCCTTGCCCATAGCGCCCGCTTGAATCACCAACTGCGCGGCTTCTGGAATCGTCATGAAATAACGAATAATATCGGGATGAGTCACCGTGATGGGCTGATTATCTGCGATTTGTTTTTTAAAGACAGGGATAACCGAACCAGACGAGCCAAGCACATTACCAAAGCGCACCATACAAAAACGCGTAAACGCGTCGCCGTTAGCGGCTTTGTTGGCTTCTGCTTCCGCCAGCGCCTGCAAACCTAACTCCGCCATACGCTTCGTCGCGCCCATCACATTGGTAGGACGAACAGCCTTATCGGTTGAGATCAGAACAAACGATTCCACACCACTGTCGATCGCCGCTTTAGCACAGTAATACGTCCCAAACGCATTATTCCGCACACCTTCCACGACATTGTATTCCACTAATGGTACATGCTTGTAAGCAGCCGCATGATAAACCGTCTGAACACCAAACGCCTTCATGGTCGATGCCAAACGATTAATACGCTGTACCGAACCAATCAGAGGCACAATAGCAACCTCAAAAGACAGCTCTAACAACAGTTCATTCAACTCTTTATCGATCTGATACACAGCAAATTCGGACACATCGAAAAGAATCAGGCTAGTGGGACGCTGCATAACGATTTGTCGACATAACTCAGACCCAATAGAACCACCGGCACCCGTGACCATGACCACCTTACCCGTAATGTTTGCGCCCATTAACACAGAGTCTGGGGCGACCACATCACGCCCCAACAAGTCATCCACGGCTACGTCTTGCAGCTCACTGACCTTGGCTTTGCCCGTGACGATATCGTCAAAATCCGGCACAGTGAGTACTTCCACCGCATACGGCAACAGCCTATCAATGACTTTCTTACGCTCGGATCGACTTGCCCTAGGGATCGCCAGCAACACCTTAGCAATCTCGTATTTCTCGATAAGCGCATCGATCTCAGTCACATTGTAAACGGGAATTCCCTGAATAATGGTGTTTGCTAACGACGGATCGTGGTCAATAAAGCCCTTCACCCGATAGCTCGATGCCTGACGCAACGCCAGCGCCAACTGACGACCAGTAGACCCAGCACCAAACACCAACACCGCTTCGGTGCCCTTTTTAGGAGATTGCACCAACAAAGCGCGAATCAACAAACGCGACCCACCGCACAACATCACCAAAAAAGGAAAATAAATAAGAGGAACCGTACGAGGAATATTCGCTTCGAAGAAATAAGCAAAAGAGGTAATGCTCAGGGCCGACACCGCCCCACCCAACAAAATAGCTGTAAACGCATGAAAGGTTAAATATCGCAATACCGCCCGATACAAGCCTAACTTCATATTCACCAACAAAGTGACAACCACCGTACCAGACAACACCAACCAAACAGCCTGATTCGACACAACACTGAACTCACCCAAACGCGCCCAGTACGCAAAAACAAACGCCACATACACAAACAGCGAATCCACCGCCAAGCTAATGACACGCTTATAAAAACGAGGAAGAGACCAAAGAAAATCCAATTTTTTTACCATCTCATACACCCTGTATGCAATAAAACCAATCACTTGTAGGTCGGCCTTTAGGCCGTCACAGCCCAGCAAAACCCAACCAAAACCCATCACCTGTAGGTCGGCCTTCAGGCCGTCAAAGCCCAGCAACACACAACCAAAACCAATCACTTGTAGGTCGGCCTTTAGGCCGTCAAAGCCAGCAAAACCCAACTAAAACCAATCACCTGTAGGTCGGCCTTTAGGCCGTCAAAGCCAGCAAAACCCAACCAAAACCAATCACCTGTAGGTCGGCCTTTAGGCCGTCAAAGCCAGCAAGACCCAACCAAAACCAATCACCTGTAGGTCGGCCTTTAGGCCGTCAAAGCCAGCAAAACCCATCACCTGTAGGTCAGATCAATCAAAGAAAATGCTGTCTGACAATTCCCTCCCCTTATGTCTTCCAAGGGGAGGGCTAGGGAGGGGTCATAACTTAACGAATGACACATAAAAACATTCTACGCCAATTCGACAAAAAATGTGCAAGAAAACCCAAAAAAAGCAACACCTATCCTTTCACTCCATCACCAGACCCACTGCCCGTTACCGTCTTGATGATATAAACAAAGTAGTTCTTTAAAGACATATCCCGAATCATCTTCGCATCCGTCTCCGCCAACAACTCAGACGTAGACATATTAATATCCGAAATTTGAGCCAATCCAGTGATAGACAATTAGCAAGACGCCATAGAAAGCACGGCATGAATTACTTGAACAGTCTTTTCCATTTCTTCTTCTGTTAAGGTAGGGTGAACCAAGAACATCAAACTTGTATCACCAAGCTCAACGGCGTTAGGCAAACGTTTCTCTGGTCGCCAAGGGGTATTATCAAAGGCTTTTTCAAGATACACCTCTGAACAACTACCTTGAAAACACGGTACACCAAGCTTTACGATTTCTTCAACGATCCGATCACGGCTCCAGCCTTCGGCTAAATGTTCTGGCTGAACAAACATGTAATGTTTGTACTCCGCATGTTCAATATACTCTGGCACCGTCACCAAGCGTACACAAGAAAGCGCGCTAGCAGCTTGGTCAATTTTAGCTCCGTAAGCTTGGCGCTTAGCGGTCCAATCAGCCATTCGAGTCAGCTGGATACGACCAATCACGGCTTGAATTTCTAACATGCGCCAGTTGGTACCAAAACTTTCATGCAACCATCGAAACCCAGGTGGGTGTTCTTTGTGGTAGATGGCATCGTAACTTTTACCATGATCTTTATAAGACCACATGAATGACCAAAGTTTTTTGTCATTGGTGGTGACCATGCCGCCTTCACCACCCGTTGTCATGATTTTATCTTGGCAGAAACTCCATGCGCCAATATGACCAATACTACCAACGGAACGCCCCTTGTATTTGGCACCATGAGCTTGCGCACAGTCTTCTATCACAAAGAAACCATGCTCTTCACTCAACGCCATAATGGCGTCCATTTCAGCAGGCATACCCGCTAAATGCACAACAATGACAGCTTTGGTATTGGGAGTAAGGGCCGCCTTGATACTGTCAGCAGTGATGACCTGACTGTTCAAATCCACATCGGCAAAGACAGGATTTGCCCCAGCCGTCACAATACTAGAAGCAGAGGCTAAAAAAGTACGCGGTGTGGTGATCACATCATCACCCTGACCAACGCCTAATGCTTTTAATGCAACGTCTAAAGCCAAGGTGCCATTACTCAAAGCAACGGCATAATCTGTACCAACCCAAGCCGCAAATTCTTTTTCAAATTCACGGCACTCGGTACCTGTCCAGTAATTCACTTTATTAGACAAAACAACACGGCTAACAGCATCGGCCTCTTCTTGGGTGAAAGAAGGCCAGGGAGAAAAAGGGGTGTTTAACATCAAAATTCCTGGAGTACTATCACAATTAAACAAGTTAATATGAGTTAAGGAACATATAACTCAGCTGTACCATCAATAACGGTTTTATTTTTAACTTTACAAACAGTATCAAAAAAAACTCTACGCTTTTTAGAGTCAACCGATGTAACCGTTGCTATCGCAGTAACTGTATCCTCCAAATATACTGGTCGCTTAAAGTTATACGACTGAGCAACATAAACGCATCCAGGACCAGGTAACTTAGTACCAAATAAAGCCGAGAAAAAACTGCCAGAAATCAAGCCATGTGCGATGCGTTTCTTAAATCTTGAATTTTCAGCATATGCGTCATCAACATGTACAGGATTATGGTCACCAGATAACCCTGCAAATGTTTTCACATCCGCATCGGTTATAGTCTGCGAATAGGTAACAAACATCCCTTCTTTTATGTCTTCAAAAGGTATCTTGAAATTGACCTCAATAAGCGCCATAGCTAGTTACCTCTTTTAATGGATTTAGCTGGATTTCCAAAAACAACATCACCAGCTTTAACACTTTTTGTAACAATAGCTCCCATTCCGACTACAGCACCTTTACCAATAATAATAGGTTTATCTGGCGTCCCTTGTTTAATAATTGCACCTGTTCCTATATAAACAAAATCTTCTACATGCACGTTACCATTGCACTTTACAGATGGCGCAAACGTCACAAAATCTCCGATAACACAATCATGAGCAACGTAGCTATAAATATTCGCTTGAAAATATTTTCCAATATGAATATTGGAGGTTAGAGTAACAAACGGTGACAATATGGCACCTTCTCCAATCTTAACTTCATCCATAATTTCAACATTTGAGGCTTCAACCTGAAAAACCTCTATCTGCTCCTCCTTTAACCGATTAGCTATTTTTTCTCTTATGGCCGCATCAGCGATAGCAATGGTGACAAACTTATTCATGTACTGAAGTGATAAGAATTGATCAAAGGTCAAAACATCATATCCATTTATAACAGAGGCTTTTGGCGCATCATCTATGAAAACTAAATAGTCTGCGTCCTTAGATTTTTTTTTAACTAGAGGCATTACTTCACGCCCAAATCCACTAGCACCAAAAATACCGTAAACGTTACCTTTCACCTTTATCGCTCCCCTCAAATCTAGTCATAGTGACATGTCCATCAGCACTTATACCTTCTCGAACAAATACCTTTTTAACGGTTAGCAGCAGTATTTTAATATCTAACCAAAAGCTTTGGTTATCGACATACCAAACATCTAATTTAAACTTATCTTCCCAGCTGATAGCATTACGGCCATTGACTTGCGCCCAGCCAGTAATACCCGGGCGCACATTGTGGCGGCGGGTTTGCTCGTCACTGTAAAGCGGCAAATACTGAACCAGCAATGGGCGTGGGCCAACTAAGCTCATATCACCTTTTAGCACGTTAAATAAGCCAGGCAATTCGTCTAGGCTGGTAGAGCGTAAAAAAGCGCCAAATTTCGTCATCCGTTGCTCATCAGGAAGCAAGTTACCTTGTTTGTCTTTCGCATCAAGCATGCTACGGAACTTCATCATTTTAAAGACACGACCATTTAAACCGGGACGATCTTGAGTGAATAAGATAGGAGAACCGAGTTTAAAACGAATCAAGAGTGCCACAATAAATATGAGGGGCGATAACGCTATTAGCGCAAGTAATGCGACAGTGAAATCAAATGTTTTTTTCATATACAAGTCTATAAAATAGTTTCATGAAGTGATCGACTCCAACATCTAACGACATCTCAGTTTGATAAAAAAATTTGGCATTTTTACCTAAGCGGTCTAATTCTGTCGAGTCTAAACTGACTAATTCAGTAACAGCACTAGCCATTGAAAAACCATCGTTTGCTTTGAAGGTTATACCAGCATCCGCTTGCCTAATAATATCAGAGGCATCCCCGTTTACGCCCATCAAAATAGGTTTCCCTGCAGCAAGATATGCTTGAGTTCGTGATGGTATCGTTATGCTAAACAATTCATTATCGGTTAAGTGGACAAGTAATGCGTCAGCACGCTGCAAATAACTACCTACTTCATTCATACCCACACGCGGTAAGAAAAAAATATTTTCCAGACCACTTTTATGACTTTGATCAATCGCATTTTCTTTTGCAACGCCATCACCAAGCAGTATCAAATTGGCATTGACACCTCTATTTTGGAGTATTTTAGCAGCTTCAATAATAGCTGGTAGGCCTTGCGCAAAGCCCAGGTTACCAGCAAATAAAATATTGAATCCTGGTTTCTCTGGAAAATTATCAATTTCTTGTATTGGCAAGGATAAGGCTTCTTCATCACACCAGTTATAGATCACAGAAACCTTTTCATCGGGTACAGAGCGCTGAATCAAGCGTTTACGAAAACCTGGTGATAATACAACAATATGCACTGCTTTTTTATAAACCAACTGACAAAGCTTACCCACAAGGCTTAACGCTATGGTGTTATTGACCATACCAGTCGCCGCTAAGGTATCTGGCCACAGGTCTTGGATATCAATTACAAGAGGCACTCGACGAAAAAAGCTGATGACGGCAGCTGACATTGTAGTGGTTAACGGTGGATGATAAGCATAAATAATATCTGGTTTTTTAACTTTAAATAAACCACACAACAAGGATGACATGGCAAAACTTGCATAGTTAAGCACGCGTTTTATTGACGAGCCATCATGGCTGGGGTACAAGGGCACTCGGTGCACTTTGATACCTTGTATGATCTCTATGGTATGAAAACGCATTTTATACCCTTGGTATAACTTTCCGCCAGGGTAGTTTGGGAACCCAGTAATCACCTCAACATCATGCCCTTTGGCGGCTAATGCTTTCGCAAACACTAGCCCTTTAAAAGTCGGCTCAGGATCAAACCACTGAGTGACAATCAGTATTTTCAAAATCAACCACCTGTAGGCATAAAAACATTAGTAGTCATCAATATTTCTTCCACACAACACGATTCACATAGTCCGTGTAGGAATGCACTATCCTGACCAACTTATCAGAGACATTTGGCATGGAGTAATCGTAAACCTGACGAATCAAGCGTTCTTCATCTCGTGCTTGGGTGTCTAAAATAGCAAGCCCCTGCATGATACGTTGCACTCCTAAGCCAACCATCATAACAGCAGCTTCTTCCATACCTTCAGGGCGCTCATGCGCTTCGCGCAAATTTAACGCTGGAAAGTTAAGGATAGAGGATTCTTCGTTAATGGTACCACTGTCTGACAAGGCCACTTTGGCGGACAGTTGCAGCTTATTATAATCCTTAAATCCCAACGGCTTAAGAAGCTTTACCATAGGATGAAATGTAACCCCCATAGCATCGATACGCTTTTGAGTTCGAGGGTGCGTAGACACGATTACAGGTAAGTTATAGGTTTCGGCGATGGTATTTAGCGACTCAACAAGATTCAAAAAATTCTGGTTTGAATCGATATTTTCTTCTCGATGTGCACTGACAATAAAAAACTGGCTTTTTTTCAAGCCAAGACGAGTGAGAACATCTGAGCCATCGATACCTTCACGATAATAATTCAGCACTTCAAACATTGGACTACCGGTTTTAATCACCATGTCAGCAGGCAAACCTTCACGTAATAAGTAATCACGGGCAATAGTGCTGTAGGTTAAATTAATATCCGCCATGTGATCGACGATGCGGCGATTAATTTCTTCCGGTACACGCTGATCAAAACAACGATTTCCCGCCTCCATATGAAAAGTAGGGATTTTACGGCGCTTAGCAGGCAAAACAGCCATACAACTGTTGGTATCACCTAACACTAGTAAGGCTTCGGGCTGTACCTCCGCCAACACTTTGTCCACCGCAATGATTACATTACCAATTGTCTCAGCACCCGATGCCCCAGCAGCACCAAGGAAGTAATTGGGTTTACGAATGCCAAGATCGTTAAAAAATATTTCATTAAGTTCGTAGTCATAATTCTGCCCCGTGTGCACAATGATATGCTCACAATGCTCATCTAACTTTGCCATGACTCGCGACAATCGTATAATTTCAGGTCGCGTTCCCACAACAGTGACTATTTTTAATTTATTCATTACAGATCTTTCCTTACACCTTGTATGTCACTGTATCGGGGCGCTGACGATCAAAGTTTTCATTAGCCCACAACATCACCACCATCTCTTCATCACCAATATTGGTAATATCATGAGACCAGCCCGGTACCGTTTCTACGATTTCAGGTTGATCGCCACTGGTGTTAATCTCCACAAATTCATCGGTTACGATATGACGGAAACCAAATCGCGCTTTTCCTTTGATAACAAGAAATTTCTCTGTTTTCACATGGTGATAGTGCCCACCGCGAGTCACACCCGGGTGCGCCGTAAAAAATGAAAACTGCCCAGAATCACGGGTTTTAAGCATTTCAACAAAAGACCCTCTGGGATCTTCATGCTTAATAAGCGGGTAATTAAAATCACTTGGGGATATATAGCTGATATAAGTGGCATAAAGCACACGTGTAAAACCATCACCTACGGCCTCAGTAATCAAGGTTTCTCGGCTATTTTTGAACTTATAAAGCTGTTCAGCTAGCTCACCCAACGTCACTGTATATATAGGGTCAACGTTAACATACAATTTATCGGTTGGTTGATTAATCAGCAAATTGATAAAAGAACTGATTACCGCGCCAATATGAACTAAGCTAATCTCTGTCGAAGGGTCATTCACCTGAATAGGTAAACCATGGCTGATATTATGGCAAAAAGTCGCCACCGCAGAATTGTAATTTGGACGACTCCATTTGCCAAATACATTCGGCAAACGATAAATATAAACCTGATTACCCGTTTCCATATACAAGTTCATCAAATGCATTTCGGCTTGTAGCTTGCTACGGCCATAAGCATTCGTTCGCTCAGCCTGGATTGAAGAGGTAATAACGATAGGAATATTTCGACCAGACGCCACAATTGCGCTGCAAATTTCAGCCGTTAAATCAGAGTTTCCAATAAAAAACTCGCTTTCGTCATCAGGTCGATTGATACCAGCGAGATGAAAAATAAAGTCGGCCTCTGCAACTAAATGTGAGAGTTGACCATGATCTAATTGTCGAGTGAAAGGAATAACCTCATGGCCACCCATTTTATTCAGAGTGACCACTAAATTTTTACCGATAAACCCATTAGCCCCAGTAACCAAAATCTTCATTTTATTCCTCCGCAGCGACCAATTCACCATTAGCGATAGCTTTCATAAAACTCAATTTGAGCAATAATTTTTGCATGCCTGCAACATCTAAACGCTCGGTATTGTGCGAATTGTAGTCTTCGGTACGTGAAATAACTTCTTCACCCACTTCAACAAACTTAGCATAATTCAAGTCTCTAAGGTCTGGCGGAACACGGAAGTAATCGCCCATATCTTCAGCACATGCCATTTCTTCACGACTCAGCAAAGCCTCATACAGCTTTTCCCCATGCCGGGTACCAATAATATTAATTGGGTGTTCTGGTTTATTAACGAGCTGTGTCAACGCCTGTGCCAATACCTCTACCGTTGCAGCGGGGGCTTTCTGTACAAAAATATCGCCGTTGTTACCATGCTCGAAGGCATATAAGACAAGATCTACAGCATCCGCCAATGTCATCATGAAACGTGTCATGTTTGGGTCAGTAATGGTAATAGGCTGTCCAGCACGAATCTGTTCGATAAATAATGGGATCACGGAACCGCGAGAGGCCATAACATTGCCATAGCGTGTACCGCAAATGACGGTCTTGGTATCGTCTACCGTGCGTGACTTAGCAACAATCACTTTTTCCATCATGGCTTTGGATATGCCCATAGCATTGATAGGATAAACTGCTTTATCGGTACTCAAACAGACAACACGCTTCACACCACACTGAATTGCCGCCTCTAGCACGTTTTCTGTGCCTAGAACGTTGGTCTTAACTGCTTCTAAAGGATAAAATTCGCACGAAGGCACTTGTTTAAGCGCAGCAGCATGGAAAATATAGTCAACACCACGAGTCGCGTTTAATACGGACTGATAATCACGCACATCACCGATGTAAAACTTCAATTTAGGATGATTATATTTTTTACGCATGTCATCTTGTTTTTTCTCATCACGGCTGAAAATACGTATTTCTTTGATATCAGAATCTAAAAAACGCTTTAGAACGGCGTTGCCGAAAGAGCCCGTGCCGCCGGTTATCATTAATACTTTATTTTTAAACATAGCTTATTCCATTAACTTTATAAAACTTTCACGAAAAGGTTTAAACATAAACACTTAATAATCTTCTACACCGCCTAATCTTTCATGCTTATCTACCATCCTGTACTCTTTGGCACCAGGCCTGGTTGTTTAAATACCATTGCACAGTTTTACGGATACCCGATTCAAATGTTTCTTGAGGTGTCCAGCCGAGTTCGCGTTGGATTTTAGACGCATCGATGGCATAACGCATATCGTGACCTGGGCGGTCTTTGACGTAGGTGATGAAGTCTTTGTAAGTAGAGATTGCCACGTCGCTATCGCTCCTCGAAATGGCAGGTGGATTTATTTCATCCAGAATATCGCAGATGGTTTTGACGACTTCGATGTTTTGTTTTTCGTTGTGACCGCCAATATTGTAGGTTTCGCCGATTATGCCCTGGGTGGCAACAAGAACTAATGCACGAGCATGATCTTCAACATACAACCAATCGCGGATTTGGTTGCCTTTGCCATACACCGGAAGAGGTTTGCCTTCGAGCGCATTGAGGATCATCAAAGGAATCAGTTTTTCCGGAAAGTGGTAAGGGCCGTAATTGTTTGAACAATTGGTGACGATAGACGGCAAACCATAAGTTCTTAACCAGGCACGCACGAGGTGGTCGGAGGCAGCTTTACTGGCACTGTAAGGTGAGCTTGGTGCATAGGCAGTTTGTTCAGTGAATAAAGGCAATGGTTGGCTAGGATGAATTGCCACGTCGCTTTCGCTCCTCGCAACCACTGTTTCTGTCAGCGCGAGCGTAGCGTGGCGATCCAGCTCATCCGGGTGCGGTAAATCACCGTAGACTTCATCGGTTGAAATATGATGAAACCGAAAACCGGCTTTTTTGTCGCCCTGCAGACCAGCCCAATAAGCTCTCGCTTGCTCAAGCAGCGTGTAAGTGCCCACGACATTGGTTTGGATAAACTCGCCAGGTCCATCAATGGACCGGTCTACATGCGATTCTGCAGCTAAATGCATCACAATATCAGGCTGATATTCAGCAAACACGTGCTTCAATTCACACGCATCGCAAATATCAACCTGCTCAAAGGCATAGCGCGAATTACCGCTAACACTAACCAGCGATTCTAAATTTCCTGCATAGGTCAATTTATCGACATTCACCACCGAATATTCGGTGTCATTAATAATATGGCGCACCACGGCGCTACCAATAAATCCGGCACCGCCGGTCACCAAAATTTTCATTTACTTACTTCCAATTCTTTTAAACATGCGCATAACGAATCGCGCCAATAGGGAATCACCAGGTCGGGGAGTTGTTTAATTTTCGTTTTATTCATCACACTATAATGCGGCCGCTTGGCAGGTGTCGGGTACTCTCTAGTTTCAATAGGATTAACCTGACAGCTTATACCGCTCAACTCAAAAATCGCCTTGGCAAAGTCATACCAAGAACAAATGCCCTCGTTGCTATAGTGGTAGATTTCATTTTTAGTGAGTTCTTCACCTTCCGTCATCGCGAGCACAAGGGTACTTGTTTCACTGCGCGTAGCGTAGCGATCCATCTTAAACCCACCTCCGCTTTCATAGATTGCCACGTCGCTATCACTCCTCGCAATGACAATGTGGTCTATTATCTGCAAAATGGTCTCAGCTAAATCCCCCGCATAAGTCGGGCTACCAATCTGATCAAAAATCACATTCAAACTGTCTCGTTCCTTGCCCAAACGCAGCATCGTCTTAACAAAGTTATTGCCAAACTCCGAATAAACCCAGCTGGTGCGAATAATCGCACCGGCACACCCAGATGCCTGCATCGCCTTTTCGCCGTTCAACTTGGTCAAGCCATACACATTTTGTGGGTCGGTGGCATCCGTTTCCACATAGGGCTTACCCCCCTGAACATTAAACACATAATCGGTGGAAATATGAATTAAAGGAATCCTTTGCAGTTTGGCAATTCCCGCCAACTGCGCCACCGCAAGGTGATTAATTTGATTGGCAAGCTCCGGCTCACTTTCCGCTTTATCCACCGCTGTATAAGCCGCGCAGTTGATAATTGCATCAAAATGCTGATTACTAAAAAATGCGCTTATAGATTCAGAACAAGCCAAATCCAACTCATCACGCCCAACAAAGCTAAAAGAATGTTGAATGGTTAATGCTGAATTTTGAATAACAGCTTTTTGCAAAGACTGGCCTAGCTGGCCATTTTTACCGGTCACCAAGACACGCTTAACCATACAAACTTATCTCAAAATTGAACATTGAACATTCATCATTAATACCAACCAAGCCTGGTTGCTTTAAATCCTTTTCAGACAACTTCAATTGATCTAACGGCAAACCCCAATCAATGCCCAAAGCCGGATCATCAAACGCCAAACCCCGATCGCATTCGGGTGAATAGTAGTTATCCACTTTATAAGCAAAGGTAGCTGTCTCTGAGAGCACGACAAATCCATGTGCAAACCCACGAGGAATAAACAATTGATGTTTATTGTCACCCGTCAAACGCACCGCGAAATGCTGTCCAAACGTTGGACTACCTTGGCGAATATCCACCGCCACGTCCAACACTTCACCCTGAATGACTCGCACCAATTTCGACTGAGCGAACGGCGGCAATTGAAAATGTAAACCGCGCAAAACACCTTTAGTTGATTTAGATTCGTTATCTTGACAAAAATTCACCTGGTAACCAAGGGCTTCATCAAACTTATCCTGACGAAAGGTTTCGACAAAATAACCGCGATGATCGCCATGTAGTTTTGGCTTAATCAAAACAAGATCGGCAATAGATTGTTTAACAAATTCCACTAGACCTTCCGCCCTTGTTCAGCACGCTTAATCAGATAATGACCGTATTGGTTTTTCTTTAAAGGCTCCGCTAACTCCAGCAACTGTTCTTTGGTGATATAGCCCATTTCATAAGCAATCTCTTCCAAACAGGCGACCTTTAAACCCTGGCGCTTCTCAATCGTTTCAATAAAGGTAGAAGCCTCAAGCAAACTCTCGTGCGTACCGGTATCCAACCAAGCAAAACCCCGCCCCATGGTTTCAAGCTTTAAGCGCCCTTCTGCTAGATACATTTGGTTTACCGTGGTGATTTCCAACTCCCCCCGATCTGATGGCTTTACCTCTGCCACTTTTTGAATCACGTCATTCGGGTAAAAATACAAACCGGTCACCGCATAATTCGACTTAGGTTCTTTAGGTTTTTCTTCCAACGATACTACATTTCCTTTAACGTCAAACTCCGCCACACCATAACGGTCCGGATCCTGCACATGATAACCAAATACTGTTGCCTTATTTTCATCACGCGCATTATCAACCGCTGAAGACAACAACTTGGTTAAATCATGGCCGTAATAAATGTTGTCACCCAAAATCAAACAAGCATCATCCTCACCAATAAAGTCTTTACCCAAAATAAATGCTTGTGCCAAACCATCAGGTGAAGGCTGCACCACATATTCAAACCGCATGCCTAAATCCGAACCATCACCCAGTAAACGCTGAAAACTGATTTGATCCTCTGGCGTGGTAATCACCAACACCTCACGAATCCCCACCAACATCAACACCGACAACGGATAATACACCATCGGTTTATCGTAAATCGGCACCAACTGCTTAGATACGCCTTTGGTAATCGGATACAACCGTGTGCCGGAACCACCGGCTAGAATAATGCCTTTCATAACAACCTTTTTACTGAAACAATCAAGTTCTAGATCTTTTTAAACTGCGATAATAAAACAACGCAAAACCAAAGAGAAACGAAAATCGAGTTTTTAACACTTTATAAATAGCACGCTTCTTTTTTGGAGTAACATTAGAACTGTGCAAACGATGTGATAATGTAGCTTCATGTAAATGAGTAATCTTCCCTAAAAGAGAACCATTAAAAGCAAGCCATAAATCATGTGATTCAAGCCCTTTGTAGAAAGGAAAGGCCGTTTTCAATAACTCACGATCAAATACACAAGCACACCCCCAATAATTAGCCTTACCTAACATAATTCTCAGAATATTATTAAAGCGTGAACTGTAATAATGCAATTTACAATGTAAATGCGGGATAAGTTTGTCATTCGAATTTATATAATTAAATTCAGAAAAAAGAACACTAGCCTTTGACGCTATAAGCCCCTCTAACATTTTACTTGCCCGACCTGGCAACCAAATATCATCCTGGTCAGACAAAAACACAAAACGACCTGTCGACTCAAGTATTGCACGCTCAAAAGTCTTTACATGACCAAGATTTTGCTTATTACATATGATTTTTATCCGAGGATCATCAAAACTACGAATTAAACTAACACTATTATCGCTAGAACAGTCATCAATAATGACAATCTCAAAATCCTGATCGATTGTCTGAAGATCAGACAAAATCGACGTTATCTGCTGATTTAGAAATCGCTCACCATTGTAAACTGCCATGCATACGGAAATAATCATTTCTAGAAGCCAACCTAACATCAATAAACAAAAAATAAAGCAATAATAATGCTAAAAAAACACTACGATAATTTGTAAATGCAAGCTCTTTAAAATTAATAAAGAACAAAATAAAAGTAAAAATAATAAAAACCCTTGTAACGGAAGTACTTAAAGTTTTAATTTGATACACTTTAAAAAATGATGCCTTATAAAAAACATAAATCCAAAAAAATAAATATATAAGAACAGCGAACACGCCACCAAAATAAAACATTTTTGTAAAAGCTACATCTGATGGGAAGGAAAAATCATTCTGACCAAAAAAAGAATCGACAAAACCTTCCGAGTAAAAATAATAGTGTTTACCAGCTATCAAATCACCTGTAGTACCCGACTTAAAATCAAATACCGAAAGAATCCATTCAGCCAATACTACAACATCCAAGCTAACAAAAATAATTGGGAAAAGATAATAAGCTGAAGGAAAAAGCAAAAAGACAAAAAAGAGTATATGACAAATAAAATTTGTGTTTACCCTTAGCTTATGAAGGGTTGAAAGCCTTATAAAAAGGTACAAACCAAAAATGAACACACCTAAAATAAAACCTGTTCTAGCTGTCATCACCATCGCAAATAAAAGTAATATCGGTGGCCAGATCGAATAAAACCTGCTTATATGATACGACAAACTAAGCTCAAAATATATTATCAAAGAAAGTAGAAAAACTAATGAAAGACTAACCCCCCCCCCCTGGCTCAAATCTATAAGACGGTATGACAAGTAGTTTCCGGCACCAGCAAGTTTAAGTTTTGTCAGGTCTAGTAACAAGTTCTTAATCTCTGGGTTAAAAAACATTATCAGAGCAAGTATTGCAGTAAAAAGACCACTAAAAAATATTGACCTTAAAATCACCAAAACATAACATTTAGGAAAGCGTTTTTTAGCTAAAATAATTATGCCAAGAGCAGATGAGACTACTATAAAAAACTTAATCGTCTCGTTTAAAAATTCGAAGGATAAATTTTCATAATTTATCAAGATTACGAACAATGTATATATAAACAAAACAAAACCATAAATTAAGAAAAACTTCACACGCTCAAACTGCTTCTTCAGATGAAAAACAAAAAAGTAAACAGAAGACAATAAATTTAAAAACCAAAACACATCAATTAATTTAAAACTAGGCCCGATAAAAACCAAATAAAAAATAATGTGAAAAAGTAGATATTTTATCAATTGAAATTCCTAATCAAGTTTTTATATGAGAAAAATTCAAGTGAGAAAATTTGGATTTGCTTTTTCAATGCAACTTCTGTTTTGATCACATTTTGTAGTAGATCGTGTTCCAATATCTTACAACTATGCTCTAAGATTTCATTCTGTTGAATATAGTTTACAGCTTCGCCAACGTAAGGACTAATAATAACAGGAAGACCGCTCGCACAATAATCAACAAATTTTACACCCAAACGCGTTTCCCAGTCTGGATTCGGCCCCATCAAGAAGAGACCGTAGTCACACTGTGTCATCAATCTTTTCTTATCAGCCAGGCTCACATCAACTGGTATTAAGGTTAAATTCCCCTGGTTAAACTCAATAGTGTTTTGTAACTGCCTATAATTTTGTGAAATAAAAATAAAGTGTAAGTTCTGATTTTCATGGTTAGCATCTAAGAATTTTTTATATCGTTCAATATTGTTCCATCCTTTATCTATAGAGCCAAAATAGCAAATGAGAACTTTGTGCTTAGGGATATTAAATTGATCTAACATGTCCGTTTTAAAAAAATCAACTGACAAGTCAACTTCTGTGTAACATGGCACCTTCTCAATACTCGTTTCAGGATAAATGGAACGATATATTTTCTCTTGTTTACTTGCGACAACAAGAGTCTTATGTGACTGTCTAAGAATGTAGAACTCTATTTTTCGCCAAACTTTATAATTAAAACTATCAGGCTTTATTTTCCCAGCACCAACATATTCATCAACAAAAAGACTACGAGAATCAAAAATGAATTTTAAATTTGGTTTAAAAAACTTAATAAGAGCAAAGATATACGAAGGATAATAACTGCGTACAAGATAAGTGACATCTTTTTTAACAAAGAAAAGCAAAATCAATGCATAGAAAAAAGCAGATAGCGGAACAAATAAAAAAGATAATGGATTAAACATGAAAAACTTTGCGGGAATCGCTATCGGTATATTTCTTATATTTATATTGTTATTAACTGGGCGCTTCCAAGGTTTGCATATATTTAAAACACCAACCGTATATCCATTCTCTTTAAGGAACAGCAAAGGCGAAATAAACTGAGTCGATAATAATCCAGATTCAACATCTTCATTTACAATAACACCAACAACTTTCTTCATTTAATTTTGCTCTACTCTCTCAACAAACGTTTCCCTTGATACCAGACTCCATCGTTGTGGATGGAATGGGGAAGGTTTTGTTTTTTATCGGAATAATTATGGGTGACTTCTTTTGCGCTATATATTTTAGGATTTAACTGATAATCCGAAAATGAGTTGTAGTAGATATGCAAAACATCAAAATGGCTTTCTGTGTATCGTGAAGCATCACACAAATGCATGTCATAACCGTAAACCGATTCACCATAGATAAAATGGGTTCTGAATACATCGTGCTGTTCCACGAAACATAACTGACTTATACGCAACGCCTGTCGCTCTTCTTTCGCTAGAAATTCATTCATATTCGTTTCACGATAACGCGTTTCGCGCACCATGCCTTTAAACGGTTTTTGTAGCTGCACTTTGCTAAACGTCGCAGTAGTTGAAAAATCACGGCACTTATATCCTTGCATCCGTTATTTGTGAACAGCCCTAAATCCACTCGCGCATCGTTGGACTTTGTCAGAAAATCAATACATTTTATTTCATCATTCAAATCACTCGGCGGTTCTTTGTCAAATAACACGAGGTTTATCGCCATATTATTTTACTGATGGGTTAAATGCTGAACACACAGGACAACCGCCAATACAAGAGGATAACCCTTTACATGATTTAGCGCGTTATAAGGTTGCTTTTTACCGCTTGCTCCTTGAAATAAGTCCAACTTATCTTTGATTTTACCAACCAATTTAATACTAGCTTCATACAATCAGACCGGGTAATCTTTTTCAGCTTTTTGCTTTACGCGCTATGGCTGTTAAATATCAGCCATAAGATGATCCTTACGATTCGCCGTCACCGCCTCAACATTTATTCCTGAACCGTTAGGGTGAACCAAATAAAAGCCTGACGTATCAAAGCGATAACCAATTTCAAACCCTAAACCTTAAACGCCTTGTTTAAATACAACTCCCAAAATGCAAAGTTAAAAATGGTTTGAAATTCCTTAACCTGCTTCTTAGCTTCATTTTTTTATATCTAAATCCACCATACTGCTATTAATCACCGCTTCCATCTACTCATAGGCCAGTTCTCGCACAATCCGCTGCATCAAAGGATGTAGTTGATTACCGGGAATGATGGGATTGAAAAAGGCGGTTATTTTCTATGCGTAACCGTCATTTTTCTTCTTTAGGCGCATAGACCTGTAAACTGCTCTTAAAATATTAATTATCTTTTCATCACTTGGGTAATCTAAATGCCTCTTTGCATTTCTTTTGAGGTATTCATCTAGCTCGTTTTCTGTAAAAGATAGTTTTTTACACAGCAGTTCATAGTCTTCTTTTTGCAAATTAACCGGATATGTTGGTTCTTTCAAGTGTTCAAGTGCGACTTTCCTTGCCATTTGACCGCTATTTATGAGGGTGCTGTAATGCGCTTTTCTTTTATCTACATTGAATTTTTCAGGCAAAATATAACCCTGATAAAAACGCGTAAAAATAGATTCATAATGCTTTCCGCCATAATACTTCCAATTCATTTTATCTTGGATTATCTGCATCACAGCCTCTTTATTGTAGTCCATATAATTTAGAACAGGAATTGATTTAGCTAGCCCTGCATATTGGTAAATCATCTTTGTAACTGTTGACATAAACGGAAAAGTTTTAATTTTGTTGGAGCCAAATTGTTTATGTATTGCTTTTATATTCGCCGCATCGGATTTACGCCAATTCCAAGCTGAAGGCATAATCGCTTCTGTTTCAAAATTCTCACCACTCAAGAGGTATTTCACTTTATATTTCCGTGCTAAACGGTAAACCGTGGCAAAAATCGCATGATCAGAGAGTAATTCAAGGTCAATGATATCAGCATTAAAGAAAGATCGCTGTAAATCTTTAAACTCTTCCCAGTCAATTACCAGTGTGTATAAATCAAAACCGGTGTATTCAACGATGTTTTCGATGTTCTTAACGGCTAATTCACTATTCCAACCGTTATCAAGGTGAACCAAAAGGCCACGCAAACCCCAGTCTTTTGCCAGATAGGCGACATAGCTACTGTCAACACCGCCACTGACACCAATAATGCAGTCATACTCTTTACCTTGTCCGGCTTTTTTAACCTTGGCAATAATCTCTTCTAATGCTTGCCGCCGTTTATCCGGATCAGTAATTAACCGTTTTTTACGCTCTTCGTAATCATAACAATGATTGCACACGCCACTTTCATGAAATGTAATATTGGGGTCTGTGGTATCCATTACACAGCGCGTACAGACTTGGAGTTCTATTTCTTGCGTCATTTTTAACCTTTAAATAATTCTTCTAGTTTTTTATAAGCAGGATAAGTGATCAACACCGCTTTGTGCTTGCCTTTGAATACAAATAAATCGCCCGCAGCTACAGCAGACACATTGGCTTGTTCTACCGTTTTTTTTAAGTCATCTAAACTAGAAGCACCACCTAAAGCGACCACAGGTAAACTAACCTTATCAGTAATAGATCGCAATAAATTTATGTCATATCCTCTCCTTGTTCCGTCTTTATCAATTGAAGAAATGATTAACTCACCAGCACCAAGATCTTGCATTTTTAAAGCATACTCTATTGGGTTTTGCTTTGTTTTTACTTTCCCATTACGCACATAGACTTCTTGTTTACCCCAAAGATTTTTTTTAACGTCAATACAGACAACTACACTTTGCGAACCAAACTCTTGAGCTAATTTTTGAATAAGCTGTGGATTTTCAAAGGCAGCCGTGTTGATGATTACCTTTTCAACCCCTAACTTAAACAGCTTAGCAGCCTGATCAAGAGATTTAACACCACCGCCATAAGCAAAGGGGACAAAAGCTTCTGTTGCTATATCTTCAAGTAACTCATAATTAGGCCCTTTCTTATTCTCTGAAGCATCTATATCAAGAAATACTAGTTCGTCAACTTCTTTATCGTTGAAAATCTTAACGGCATTAATGGGATCACCAACATATTTATGATCTTTAAACTTTGTCCCCTTTACAAGCCCACCACCACGTAGTAATAGAACAGGTATAACACGGGTTTTTAACATAAATTACCACTCGATAAAGTTTTTCATTAACCCTAACCCGAAACGATGACTTTTTTCGGGATGAAATTGAACGCCGATTATATTCTCATGCTGTACCGCACATGTAAAATCATAGCCATAAGATGAAACAGCCAACACATCATTTGGAATTTCACACTCAACATGAAAGGAGTGCACAAAATAATACCTCAATTCCGCCTCATCTGTTGGTAAAATTGTATTATTTTTAGCTGCGTGTACAACATTCCATCCCATATGGGGAATTTTTAAAGCGTTAGTCTCTTCTAATTTATCAAAATCAAAACGCCTTACGTTACCTTTAATCCAACCTAGACCTGGTAACGCACCTTCCTCACTTTGATCAAACAATACTTGCATACCCAAGCAAATCCCTAAGAAAGGGGTTTTACCTTCCAATACCTTTCGCTCTAAAGTAGGAAAGAACGCAGCATTTTTAAGTCTTGAGATCCCTTTATCGAAAGCTCCAACGCCCGGCAGCAACAATTTATCCGCCTGCGCTATCACATCTGGCTCTGCTGATATAACGGCAGATCCACCGGCGCGTTTAATCATGTTCAAAACTGAACCGGCATTACCCATAGCGTTATCAATAACTACAACCACTTTAAATTCCTATACAATTTCTTCTTTAGTACAGTCCCATTTGTAAGCGCGTTTCGGCAAAATCTTAAGGGTCGCGCTATCAGTAACTACAATTTTATTATCGGGGATATCTTTTCTAATTATACAACCCGCACCTATAGTTACGTTTGAGCCAATTGTTACACCAGCCAATATTGAGCAATTAGCCCCAATCCATACATTATCGCCAATAACAACTCCATTCTTTTCAGATGATTTTAAGTGGTTATACATATTATGGTTTGTCGTGGTTATCGTTGTATTGGCTCCAATTCCAACATTATTGCCTAGCTTTAAGCCACCGCTAGCATTAATATATAATCCAGGATTAGCGCCAGGTATCGTAACAATACCTTTTTCTATATTTCTCCATCCACTTATTTCCGACCTGAAGTCAACTGGCCAAGGAATTGATCCATTTATTCTTAATACTTTTTGAGGAATGAAATATTTTTTTAGCACATAATAATTAGGCCAATAGCCATACCTAGGACATTTGTATTCAGGCCAAAAATATTTGACAACATGCCTAAAAACTTTATCATCGATACCTTTCAAGAATGTCTTAATTATTCTTTTCATTTAACAACCTCCTTAACTTAACCTGTATATAAATATTTAAAAAAATGAAGTGGAGTGAACCTACTAAAGATGAAATCAATAATGCATGCGAAAAACCCAGCCCACTAAAGACTATAAGCGATAAAACCATAAAAAATGCCAGACTAAAATTAAAGTAAAGAAGATACTTTTGCAAGCCTAAAATATTACCAATTTGGCTTACTGGAGAATATAGACCATTAAAGAAAACTAAGATAGAAAAATATTTAACAAGCTCACCAGAGATCCTCCATTCATCACCAAGTATTATCGTAAAAAAATAAGGAGATAAAATGCTCGCAAAAATAAGTATAGGTGCCAATATCATAGCTATTTTAACTTGCGTATAATTAGTTACAGCAATTAGCTCTTTAATTTTATAACTATTATAAAGCTTACCTGCACGCTCTGTGTAAACACTAGATACAGATTGATATAGAACCCCAAGAGGCGCTTTAATTATTTTGTCAGTCATAAAATATAAACCCGCTACAGTAGGCGTAAATACAGCTGCAATAATTAAAGGCATAGAAACATTGGAAAAGGAGTTGAAAATATCAGAAGGAACGGCGTATTTAGGAAATTTTGAATATTTCCCAAGAATCACCCTAACTCTTCTTTTTTGCAATTGAAAAACAACAACATCTCTTTTTACAATAAAAAATATAGCAATAAAAAATGTACTTGCCATATATGCATAGATTAATCCAAAACCGTTATAAAATGAGAAAAGTATGCTAAAAATGGCTAGTAAAGAGGCTTGATAAACACGTATTTTTGAAATCTCATGAAACCTCTTGTACCAAATATTTATCGACATACCAACTGAAACTACAACAGCCGAAAAAAAAGATACAATATAAAAAATAGGATTTATAACGATTAAACTAATTTCATCTATGTAGATTTTAAATAAATTCGCATAAACCGAGTAAGAAGTCCAAAGAAACAGCAAAGCAAGAATCAAAATCAATAAAGACTTAAAAATTATTGCCTTAAGCACTTCGATCTCTTTAATCCCTTTTGCAATTTGAATCGCAAAATCTAACCTGAGTGTTGCAATTATTATCAGAAGGCTAATTAATGCAACAAAAGAAGAATATAATCCAAACTGTTCAGGCACATATAATCTTGACAAGACTGGTAGCGACATTAATCCAATTAATTGTGCCAGCAGACCACCAGTCAATATTATTGCAATATTCTTTAAGTATTTATTTTCACCAAGATTAATCAACTATTAGACCCCTTAATTTAACTGTAATAATCAGAAATGCCGCCAATTTTACAACGAATACGGTTATTAAATTTTTCCTGCATGGCATATTCTCTGGTGACTTTTTTTAGGTTATCGGCACTCTTTATAGGTGGACGCAGTCCTAAAAAATCTTTGCACGATATTCTGTTTAATCATTGTTTTTACCTTGTACGCTGTACTCTTTACGCCCTACGCTTCAAGTTTTTCAAACACACCAATAGTTACAATACGCATTTTAAACAAGGCAAAACATTTTTTGCCTAAATGTTTAAAACTCCCTCTTAGGTGATAGAACTATTGGTCGATGATTAACAATCGAACAGCCCCTGCTTAAATTCATAGTTCTGTATCGACAAGTTTTGTTAGTTGTTCCATTTTAAAACCAAAAAGACACCACCACCGACTTCTGGATGTGTTTAGTTAATATCATTTATACAAATTTGTCTATGTAATTACAGATAAGAATGATTCAACCTTTAGTTTCTAGATGACGTCACTCAGGAATTAATAGGCATCGAAAATTCGGTATTCGAAGAAGATACCTTGTTTAGATGCCCCTATTTTATTTTCTATCGCATTAGATTGATGATCCAGCGTCTTGTTCGTAAAAATCTGCAATTATTCTAGATTACTAAGTTTTGAAAGATTAATGTATTTTCCAACATATACTTACGCATACAAACAAATTTTCTCTTGATGATTATGTTGATATCTATGGGCGCTTGACTTGTTAATACGATAGATAAGCTTGAAATTCCTTGCGCTGTAAATGCATACGATAAGCTTTTTTCAAGGTGCTATTTGGAAGGTATTACATTTTTCGATACCTTGAATTAAACTTCCGCAGCATAGGTTGAAACATAAAACCCGCTAAAAACCTTGATGGATTCGCTTAACATGTTGTCTTAACCTAATCGCTTTCACTTTGTAGAGTTCCGTCTAATCACGTTCAAGAATTGCCTACACATTGCGTAAATGCATAGGCTTTGATTTCGTTATTATCAAAGGTTCAGAGCATTTTCATGCAAAGTATTCTTTGATAGCTACGACGACTTGCACTAAGTCTTGTTCGTTAAGGTGCTCACCAATCGGCAAGCTTAGGAGCGTACTATCGGTTTTGATGGCAAACATTTCTTCGCTTGCTTGATTTATATAGTCATAAGCTTTTAATTTTGGCAATGCAATAGGATAATGTATACCCGTTTGAATACATTTATCCTTTAAAAATTCCATTAGCGACTCTCGTCTATCTGTTCTAATAACAAACAAATGATAAACTTGCTTTGCCCAATCTTGCCTTACCGGTAATTCAATTTGAGCTATATCTTTTAGATTAGATAAATAATAGTCTGCTACGGCAATACGCTTATCAGTCCAGTTTAATAAATATTTTAATTTCACAGATAGAATTGCTGCCTGTAAACCATCTAAACGAGAGTTTCGTCCTTCAAACTCATGGTCATATTTTGCAATACGTCCGTGATTGGCAATCATTCGACATTTTTTAGCCAATTCTTGGTTATTCGTCGTAATCGCACCACCGTCACCATAAGCACCTAAATTCTTACCTGGATAAAAACTAAATGTTCCTATGTCGCCAATGCCACCAACTTTTTTTCCCTTGTATTCAGCACCATGAGCTTGAGCACAATCTTCTATGATATACAGGCCATTGCTTTCAGCTATTTCTTTTAGAGCACCCATGTCACAAGGGTGCCCGTACAAATGAACAGCAACAATCGCTTTTGTTTTTGGTGTGATACGTTTTTTAATATCTTCTATCGATATCACATAGGATTCAGAATCACAGTCGGCAAATACAACCTTATGACCTTGTCTTGTAACAGCTTCTGAACTTGATATGAACGAGTTTGCTGGCACAATGATTTCTGAACCATGAGGTAACCCTAAAGATTCAATTGCAATTTCAATTGCATCCGTTCCATTAGCAACCCCTAAACAGTGTTCAACATCTATAAATTGTGCAAATTCTTTTTCAAAATTAGAAACATACTCACCACCGATAAAAGCAGATTTGGCTATTACATCATTAATTGCCGAGTCAATTTCTTGCTTAATTGTCTGATATTGTGCCGCTAAATCTAAAAAACTAACCATTTCTTATAAATCCTTAACTTTTTTAGCTGGGTTACCAGCATATACGCCTGATTGGGTAATGTTTTTGGTCACGACGGCACCAGCGCCTATAACGACATGTTCGCAAATTTCGACTGGTAAAATAGTCGCATTGCTTCCTATGGATACATTATTAGCGATTTTAGTGCTTTTCCAAAGTGTCGTGTCACCGCGAGCAGGCCCACCTTTAGAAAACAAATCGTTTATAAACATGACACCATGGCCAATGAAACAATCATCTCCGATACTGACCAACTCGCAAATAAAAGTGTGTGACTGAATGCGTGTACGGCGACCTATTCTCACGTCTTTCTGAATCTCGACAAACGGGCCTATAAAAGTATTATCACCCACGACACAGCCATACAAATTCCCGGGTTCAACTACCGTAACATTTTCACCAAATACAACGTCATCGCGTATTGAAACGCTTCTTAAGTTAGGCTGACTCATTACTTTGACCTAAGCGGCAATATTTTGGTTTGAATCGTAAGAATACTTCTTTCTTAGTCTCAATAGATTCATAAATCGCATTAATCAACTCAAGACTTTTGCGCCCCTGCAAGCCGTCAACCAAATGTTTTTTGTTGTTCAATATAGAATCAACAACATGCTCATAGTAAGCCTGATGACCAAAACCATAAACATTAGGTGGATTTACTGAATACTTTTCCATCACTTCTGAATCCTCATCCTTCGAATCAGTAAAGTTCCACACCTTCATCTGATTTACTGCAAAACCTCCAATTTCGACAGTACCAGTCTCTCCCAAAATTGACAGTGACCCCTCAAGATCTTTTGGCCGCACCGCTGTTGTCGCTTCTATGATACCAAGAGCGCCATTTTTAAAACGAACATTCACAATTGCAGTATCTTCGGCTTCAATGTTAGCTAAGGCCCTTGCACTCATAGCATGAACACTTTCAACTTCACCCATCATCCATTCTAATAAATCAACATGATGGCTGGCCTGATTAGTTAGAACGCCACCATCAAATGCCCATGTACCACGCCAAGGATCTTGATCGTAATATGACTGAGGACGACACCAGCGAACTCGAACAGTTCCAAGTACTAGCTTCCCAAAACGACCTGACTCAAGCGCTTCTCTGGTCTTAACAACAGGCACATTGAAACGGTTTTGTTTGACAACAAATAACTTGGAACCAGCCTCATCACAGGCTTTTATCATTGCGTCAGCATCATCTAAAGTAAGCGCCATAGGCTTTTCAACAACTATATGCTTTTTGTATTTCGCTATTTGAATTACATGTTGTGCATGATAACCACTTTCAGTTAACACGGAGACGACATCTACATCAATAGATGACAGCATCTCATGCATATCCGAAAAATACGGCACACCGAATTGTTCACCGATTTTCTGAGCCTTCTCTTCAACAATGTCACAAACAGCGACTAATTCAGCATTTTCAATCTGGTTGTTACCTAGCAGTTCTGCATGACGCTTTGCTATACGCCCACATCCCAACAATGCAAATTTCAACATATTTCAGGCCTTTATTAAGTTAGTTATTACCAAACAAATCACGTGTATACACTTTTTCCGCCACATCATTCAGCAATATATCTTGCCTGTTGGCGATAATCACATCAGCTACGTTTTTGAATTCTTCAAGATTTTTTATGACTTTCGAGTGGAAGAATTCGCTTTCCTCTAACACAGGCTCGAAAATCACGACTTCAATGCCTTTGGCTTTGATGCGCTTCATAATGCCTTGTATAGCTGAGGCACGGAAATTGTCGCTTCCTGTTTTCATCACCAATCGGTAAACCCCAACTACTTTAGGGTTACGCTTTAAAATGCTTTCAGCAATAAAATCTTTACGCGTGGTATTAGAATCGACAATCGCTCGGATCAGGTTGTTAGGTACATCTTGGTAATTGGCTAGCAACTGCTTGGTGTCCTTTGGTAAGCAGTAACCACCGTAACCAAAGCTTGGGTTGTTGTAGTGGTTGCCAATACGTGGGTCTAACGACACACCATCGATGATTTGTTTGGTGTCTAGGCCGTGAGATTCGCAGTAGGTGTCCAACTCATTAAAGTAAGCAACACGAAGGGCTAGATAGGTGTTAGAAAAAAGCTTAACCGCTTCGGCTTCTGTGCTGTCGGTAAAAAGTATCTCTATATCGCTTTTTATCGCACCTTGTGCGAGTAAGTTTGCGAACACCTCAGCACGCTCACTGCGCTCCCCGACGATGATGCGTGATGGGAATAAGTTGTCATGCAATGCCCTGCCTTCGCGTAAAAACTCGGGGGAGAAAAAGATATTAGGTGGATTCCCGCCTTCGCGGGAATGACAGTCCTCTGAGTTCTCGCCCTCTAGAGAATGACGATCACGGTATTTTTCTATGACACTTTGTGTATAACCCACTGGTACGGTAGATTTGATCACCATGACGGCTTGTGGGTTTATCGCCAGCACCTCTTGGATGACACTTTCAACCGACTTGGTGTTGAAGTAGTTCGTCGTAGAGTCATAGTCGGTTGGCGTGGCAATAATCACAAAGTCAGCATGTTGATAAGCGGCTTGCTTGTCTAATGTCGCAGTGAAGCTGAGGTATTTGTTTTGTAAAAAATCTTCGATTTCAACGTCTTCAATAGATGACTGCTTGTTGTTTAGCATGGTCACTTTTTCAGGAACGATGTCCACCGCGATGACGTCATTGTGTTGTGCCAATAACATGGCATTGGATAGGCCAACGTAACCCGTTCCGGCAATGGCGATTTTGTATTTCTTCATTGTCTTTTCCATAATATATAAAGTCATTTACTAAAGAACGACTTAGTTTTTACGTCATTTATTATCACAGCAAGCATAATGCGTCAGATCACGCCTCGTACCTCGGCTAATTTGACCGACCTGCATATTGTAGCCATTTGTCGTAGCACGCCTTTTGACGGCCTAAAGGCCGACCTGCAAGTTACACGTTATGCTTTCACTTCTTGCCGTAGTTGTTCTATTTCTTTTTCTAGTTCTTGGTGTTCTTTTAGTTTTCGTTGTAAGAAGCGGTGCGTTAGGGTGACTTTTTCCTCTATGCCTTTTGGGGTCAGTAGATATAAATACCCTATTTTGTTTGCATTATTCTTAAAGTTGTCCGCTTTCACTAAGCCTTTTTCAATTAAGGCTTTTAGGCAAAAGTTGGCTTTACCAAGACTTATGTCCAATCGCTTTGCGAGTTCGCGCTGGCTGATGTTTGGATCTTGCTGTAGTTCTTTTAATATTTTGTAGCGGTATTCGTCGGTTAACATTTAAGCACCTTAGGGATAAGACTAAGCGTGGTGCATGGCAACGAGAAAAAATACGTGCGGAAAGGTGTGGTGTGTGGTGATGAGAGTAAGCTTTCCATGCATTTGCCTCGTTTGATATTGATCTTTTTTTTAACAACCCCATCCTAGCCTTCCCCTTGAAGAAAGGGGAAGGGATAAGTTCTAGAACTGAACCCCATCCTAGTCTTCCCTCTGAAGAAAGGGGAAGGGACAGGTCAAGGCTGCGTTCAATTGGTGAACAATGATAGGGGAAACATGTTAATTATGCAAAGAATGTGTTCGAAAAGAGTTTGTAAAATGGAGGGTTTTAAGTTTTTTTGGGTATAAGCATATGTTGATTATGATCTGACCTACAAGTGAGTGAGGGAAGGGACAGTTAGGTTGATGCTGGTCAGGATTGTGGTTTACTCTTGGCGCTTCTTTTAAACGATACATAAGGATTTGTATGTTATCTATTAAGCATCACGGTGCGGTTCAGGGTGTGACAGGGTCTTGTCATGAGTTGTGTATCGATGATGGTAATTCGGTTCTGGTCGATATTGGTTTGTTTCAGGGGGCGGAGACGTCTGGGTCTGGGGCGGGTTCCCATAGTTTAGAAATAGACTTTGACCTTTCAGCTGTGCAAGCTCTGGTGATTACCCATGTTCATATTGATCATGTTGGGCGTTTGCCCTATTTGTTGGCCGCGGGGTTTACTGGGCCGATTTATTGTTCGAAGCCGAGTGCCGAGTTGTTGCCTTTGGTGATTGAAGACGCGCTTAAGGTGGGTGTGACGCGCAATGCCAGTATTATTAAGGCGTGTCTGGATAGACTGGCATCGCAGTTGGTTCCCTTGGAATATAAAGAATGGGCGCGTATTCCGCTTGCTGGGAAAGGTTCCAGTGCCCAGTTACGCTTGTGTCGTGCTGGGCATATTTTGGGATCGGCGTATGTGACGTTTCGGGTTGAGGGTGACTTTTGTCGGCCTAAAGGCGCGACCTACAAAAAATATTGGGATGTGGTGTTTTCTGGGGATTTGGGAGCGCCTTACTCGCCTCTTTTGCCGTCGCCGCAGTCGCCTTATCGGGCCGACCAGTTAGTTTTAGAAAGCACTTATGGCGATAGAAACCATGAAAACCGGGCAATACGTCGCCAAAATCTGCAGCAAAGTTTAGAGCACGCGCTTAGCGATTCTGGCACTGTGCTGATTCCTGCGTTTAGTATTGGCCGCACGCAAGAATTACTCTATGAGATCGAGCACATTATTCATCAGAACAAGCATAAAGCCGTTAGCCAGACACGGTCTGGTGTACCGCTTAATTGGGAAGATATTGATATTATTATCGACTCCCCGCTTGCCAGCCGTTTTACCCGTGTTTATCGGTCATTGGAGCCCTATTGGGACGCGGAAGCTAAGCGTCGTGTTCACGCAGGGCGCCATCCATTAAGCTTTGAACAAGTCACTACAATAGACGACCACGAGACGCATTTACAAACCGTGTCATACCTACAAAGGCAAACTCGCCCTGCCATTGTGATCGCTGCGTCGGGCATGTGTGTTGGCGGACGTATCGTGAATTATTTAAAAGCGTTGTTGGGTGATGCGCGTAACGATGTGTTGTTTGTGGGCTATCAGGCTGCTGGCACTCCCGGTCGGGATATTTTGCGGTATCACGATAAACCAAATGGGTATGTGATGTTTGATGGGCAGCGTTTTGATATTAACGCCAAGGTACGGCAGATCAGCGGCTATTCCGCCCATGCAGGACAACGGGATTTGTTGAATTTTATTAAGCGCATGCGTGTGAAGCCCAAAAAGGTGCATTTGGTGCATGGGGATGATGGTGCCAAGGCAACGTTGAAGGGATTGATTGACGTTGAGCATCCGGAATGTGAAGTGGTGGTGCCGTAAACTAAGACATTAACCCCACCCTAACCCTCCCCTTTTCAAGGGGAGGGAACAAAAGCTGAATCAAACCCTAAGCCTCCCCCTTTTCAAGGGGAGGGAACAAAAGCTGAATCAAACCCTAAGCCTCCCCCTTTTCAAGGGGAGGGAGCAAAAGCTGGACCAAACCCTAACCTTCCCCTTGGAAGTGATAAGGGGAAGGGACTATTCAGGTCTACTCCTCCCCCTTGTGCCTTTAAGGGGGAGGCTGGGAGGGGGTTAGTCTTTTTTAGCGAAGGCGAAGCGTATGAGTACGATGCCCATGCCGAGCATGCCGCCAAGCAGGACGGCGAGTACGCAGATGAGGGCGCGTTTCGGGCCAGCCTTTTCTTCGGGTACGACGGCAGGGTCGATGATTTTAAACGCAAATTCTTCTTGCACTTGGGCCAGCATGAGGTTTTTGGTTTGCTCTTCTATCAGCTGATAAAACACCGACTGCATGTCTGAGATGCTGGTTCTTTCAATCTGTTCTTCTAGGTAGCTGATGTTGCGGCGAGCTTCATCAAGAGATTGTTTTTTAACCCAGGCGTTTAAGTCTATCACTAGCCAGTCTACCCATTGTTTGGCGATGGTGGGTGATAAGTGTGTGATGGATAAGGTAACCAAGCCGTTGTCTTTGCTTTCTGACACGGAGATTAATTTTTTGAATGCTTTGTAGGCTTCCCAGTCTGTGGGTTCTGGTGTTTTACCCGGCTCCACGTCACGCACCCATGTATTGCTTGGTGCATCGTATATTTCTGAATCCAGCTGCAAGGTGTCTGTGGATGGGTTCCATTTCTCCCCAGCCATCAGTGGCACCAACAAATCGTATTTGTGGATGAAGGCATTTAGAAATTGACGTGACTGCAAGGTTGCTAAGGCCATTGCTTTGCTGTCGGCTCCACCGCTGCCCAAGCTGATTCCCGCTAACGATGCCAAGCCACCAAACTGTGATGCCATAGCGGCCAAACCGCCCGATTTGCTGTCGTTTGCTGACGCCAATACCGCTTCGGCTTTGTACGTGTTGGGTTGTGACAAGGCGTACAATACGCCCCCTATGGCAAACACAATAGTCACCAACAGGATGATCCATTTGCCTTCCCACAAGGCAAGAAACAGCTCCTTTAGGTCTATTTCATCGTCCTGCTGCGCATACGCTTGTGGTGGTAATCTGTAATTTTCGTTCATCATCATTCTTCATTTTGTTTACGACACCAAGCCTAACAGCGCACAAGGTGTGTGTCGCTCTTGGCTAGCTCGTTGTTGCTTGAGTGCTTTTTATTAACACATACTTTTGCCCGTTAGCACGTATTTTAATTCGCTCTTATTTCTCATATTTATAATGAGTTCTTTTGCCTTAGCATCAGGCTAATCTTTGACGGCACTCCAAGCCACGCCCAGTTGGTACAAGATCTGAGTAGCGGTCGATAAGGTGCTTAAGCCATCTAGGTAGTCTGTGTTGATCGGTACTATGATGGTGTCGCCTGGCTCCAACGGGTCATAATTACGACTGAACCAAAAGGAGTTGTTCGGCAATTCCACCGAGCCGTTGGACTTCACAATGTAAATTCGCCCAGTGTCGGCTTGTCGTTTCGTGCCACCGGCAGAGGCAATATAGTCTTCTACCGTTAGGTTAGGGTTAAAAGTATGGTTGGACGTAAACTGCACTTCACCCACAATACTCACTACTGGGTTCAACGCAGGCACAAACAGTTTGTCACCCTTTTCCAGCATGAGATTCGCAAGAGGATCTCCTGTCATGGCGGTTTCCAAATCCACCACCAGTCGGCCTACTGGCTCAGCTTTGTCCAGCTGATCGACAATGGCAATCGCCTGCGCGGGGTCGGTTCCCGTTGTTTGACGACGCAACGCAAGCCCGCTGATTTCTTGTTTTAACTGTGCGTTCAAAAACTTCAGGCGCTCGGCTTCTTGGCGTTTTAGACGTTCACGGCTAAACACGGCACCAGCAGGGTAAGCAAACTCGGTAAAGCCACCCGCACGGGCGATAACGTCTTTTAAAGTTTCACCACGCTTGAAAGTGTAGGTACCAGGGAACACAAACTCGCCTTGCAGCTCAATCACCATGCCCTCTTGCCAACCTGGCTGAGATTTGATGATGAGATGATCTTGCGCCCCCAGCGTTACACCAGATTGGCCGTTCATTGCGTCTTGCAATGAAAAGTTAATGCGCTCAAGGGTAGAGCTGTCTCCTTGCACCTCGCGGTGTGTCAGCTCAGCAGATGCCAAGAAAGCCTCTTCCGTCAGTCCGCCCGCAGCGGCCAGTAGTGTCTTGACCGTGGTGTTGTTTGCCAGCGGGTACAAGCCTGGGAACTTCACCGCCCCGGATATTTCCACCAGTTTTGCGGGCTGCCCATAGCTTGCTTGCTCTTTTAAACGCTCGACAATCGGCTCTAACAAGGCCTCTCGGCTGGCTTTGCGCAACTCGGCTGCATCAGACACTTTGTCGGTGCCCGCAATGTTCAGTGCTGTGGCTTCGTCTTTCACAACGATGGCGCCCGTTTGCGCGTCAAACACTTCGTGGGTTTTGCTTGCTTCGCCACCATTGGCTTTGACCTTGCTGTTGGCGTAAGAGCCAAACCAGTAGTCTTGCGCCAAACCATTATCAAACACGAACAGTTGGTCTTTTTCCTGTAGAACCAGGTTATCCGCCGAGTTCCCTTTGGTAAGGGCATTCAGTAGGCTGAATTGGTACACTTCAATGTCTTGATTGGCGTTGACTTCACGCACTAGCAGAGCGTAATTCAAATCGGCTGAGGGTTTTAATCCGTCTTCAATCGAGCCAATCGCGTCCCGAATGGTCATACCGTCGGTTACCTTCATGGCACCCTGTCTTACCACTTCCCCCCGCACCGCAATGGCATTTTTCAGTGACATAGACACCGTTGACAAGGTCACCTCGTCGCCATTTTTCAGCACAAAGTCACGACCCGATTTTGTTGAAAGGTCTAGCGTAAACTGCTCTAACCCTTGCGCGCTGGTTCTGCGCACGCCCACGCGGGACAAATACGCCGATGGTGTTGCTCCGCCAGACAGTGCGAGTAATTGCGCAATATTGGCTTCGCCTTTGATTTCGTATAAGGCAGGACGAACCACTTCACCTTCAATAGAGACACGACTATCGCGCACAGGAATAAATAACGTATCGCCAGAGGACAGTCGAATGTCTTTGCTGGTGTCACCCTTGATAAGCAAATCGTACAAGTCAAACTCAGACACTATTTTGCCTTTGCGCAATAACTGAATATGACGCAAGCTGCCCGTTGGTTTCACCCCGCCGCTGGCGATGAGCGCTTGCGTAATAGTGGTTAAGCCATTCACATTGTAAGCGCCAGGCTGCGTGGCTTCACCAGCAATAAAGACTTGCATAGTACGCATAGCACCCATGGTGACAGACACGTCCACACCAATGGTTTTGCGCTTGATCATGTCATTAATGTGTTTTTGTAGTTGGGTAAACGTCTGGCCAGACACCGCAACAGGGCCAATATCGGGCAAATTGATGGAGCCATCGCGGTCTATCGTCAAAGACCAGTTTTGGTTGGTTTTACCAAAGGTTTGCACGCTGATGACATCGCCCGGGCCCATTTGGTAATCCAAAGGTACAGGTAAGTTGTCTACAACCGTCAGCCCAAGAGCGCCGCTGAACATATCATAGCCAAAAGACGACAATCCATTTGAACTGGCTTTTTCTGCATGAGTATTAGCCACGCTGTTTTTTGCGGTAGCTGGAGCAGCAGGTTCTAATACCGGTGCCTGCTGTATGGCGGTCGTTGCAGAACTGCCTCCGCCGCCCGTTAAAGTACTAACATCCACACCGTATTGTTTTGCCAAGGCTTCTTGTTGGGCTTTGGGTAGGCTTTGAAATTGGCTAATTTGAGCCGCGGTCGGAGTGAACGCCAGTAGGCTTCCACTGGTTGCAAAAAGCACAGCCGCTATCCATGATGTGGCTTTTTGTCGTGACGAAGATCTAAATTGTAATCGCATACTATGTCGTCTTTTATAAGTTCAATAAAAAGGGTGATGATCCATTTATGCCAATGGGCGGTTATTTCTTAACCAGTTAAAAGCGAAATTCATACCCTGCCCACAGGCTGGTTTGGCTATCGCTGTTGTCCGGTTGTTCATACGCCGCCCCCAATCGAACCATGCCCGCCAACGCTGGCAAGCTATAGGTCAGTTGGCTTGTATTCGTTGTTTCATTGTCTTGATTCGCTTGCTGCTGGATCACGCCCAACTGGTGGTCGTTCTGAAACTGCAAATAAAAGGCAACCGACACACCATCGTCCAGTAAATACGTAGTATTGGCCACGTCATCGGTAACAGAAGGGTATGAGCCAGATTTCCAAAAGATGGTGTCATGTGCTTGGGTACTTTGTTGAGATTCCAGCACCACTCGCGCGGTATTTTGCCCCATAGGAAAACTGCCCGTCCAGCCCACTAACCACGCCCCGACTTCTGTAATGTCGGCGGTAGAAGCCGCTTCTGCGTACAGGCTGTGGTAAACATGGGCGATAGGCGGCAAGGTGATTTTCGCGTCCAATGCCAGCTGTTCATCGTTGCTGGCGTCAATGTCTGACAGCCAAGTTTGGTACGTCACACCGTATTCAAACACACGAAAAGGCTTGGACACAAAACGTGTCGCACTGTGGTAGTCGTAGTCAGAATCGCTCGGTTGCGCTAACACACTTTCCACACTCCAAACGCCCAGGCCGGTATGTTGCCCAACATAACTGACGCTCATATCAGGAGCGGCTTTGGCATAAGAACCTAAAATGAGATTGTGTTGCCACCCTTGCCCCCACCAACGATCCACGTTGCCCAGCGACCAAAGCCAAGCACCCGCGCTCACGGCCACATAGCTGTTGTCCATCGTAAAAGCGGTGTCGTTTTGGTATTCGCTGTACGCCACGCCAAGTCGATAAGACACTCGGTTGCCTAACTGTTCAACACTGGTGTACAGCCCTTTTTCATCTTCATTAAACTGACCAAAGCCAGTAGCAACAGGCGCTTTTGTGCCGTTTAACACTTTAAACAAACTGTTGCCCCGGTTCAGGCGGGCGGAGTTGAGCGTGTACAGTAACTCTTGGTTGGCCATGGTGACCATGTCACTGCTTTGCGCTGTGTAAGTTAGATCATCCCCCAATAGTGACCAACGCAGAGGAAAATTGCCCACTGGCGCACTTAATTGCCCGGCATCGGACAACAACACCAAAGAAGACCGTAAAAAAGGGTCATTGGCTTCTAACCAAGGTGAGGCGAACGCCATGCTGGGTAAACAAAGTAACAGCGCCGTCAATCGGCGAGAAGGGAGTAATACCGACGACAACAACGACGCAGGTCTGGATGGGGCAGTATAAATAAGCGAGGACATTCTTAGCTCACCGTTCCTTGTATTGATAACTTTGACTCTTAGGATTGAGCACAGGTCCATATCACACATTTGTTGAGACGCCGCCAATGATGTCGCAAACAGGGTCAAAAATAAAGCCTGCTTTGCTTAATGTTTCCACAAAGTGTTTGCCGTTAATCGCGATTCAAATCGTAAAAATGCCACTCGATAAAAAACATTGCCGCCATTTCGCTCGCATTATGTGGCTAATATTTAGTTAAAAGCATGACAAACCAGCGTATTCGCACTGTTTGCCCCTGACAAAACGCAAGAATTGATCAAAAAATTAACAAAACTTTATTATTCAGCGCTTACATTGTCACTAGGCTTGCTCTAAAATCAAAAATGAAGAAACGTTCTTCAAACATCGATGTTTAATGATAAGGAAATATTATGAAACTTGTAACTTTGGCTACAATCGTAGCACTTGGCCTAGCTAGCCAAGCATATGGTGAAGCTGCTGGTACTGGTGCTGCTGGTAC
>NZ_JBLXBT010000004.1:0-37269 GCF_048265365.1 Kangiella sp. | reverse complement strand
AACGCTAAATGACATCGCAGACGATAAGAACACCAGCGTTCAAACCGTCCGCAGCCAATTAAAAATGGTTTTCAATAAAATGAACGTAAATTCACAAACGGACCTTGTGCGCCATGTTCTCACCAGCGCACACATGTACGGCGACATTATAGTTTGATACGAAAATGACGTTAAATAGGGCCTGAGAA
This sequence comes from Kangiella sp., assembly GCF_048265365.1. Taxonomy (NCBI): domain Bacteria; kingdom Pseudomonadati; phylum Pseudomonadota; class Gammaproteobacteria; order Kangiellales; family Kangiellaceae; genus Kangiella; species Kangiella sp. Next base: position 37,081 of record NZ_JBLXBT010000004.1, on the reverse strand, counting down.
AGGTAAAGTTTGATATTTTTTAGCTCTACCTCTTTCGAACTACCGACATTAAAGTTTGATACTTTTGAAGTTATCAAGAGTAACTAGTTTGGAATATGTAAAACTATCTGAATCGCCAAAAGCAATCTCATCCAGAGATAAGCTATCGATAAATCTGTATCTGGCATAATGACGCTCCCAGTAGTGACAACACGGACGAGTGATCTATACACACCATAAGGATCGTTACACCAAGATAAGTAAACGCTGATTACTTTACCGGTTGGATGCGGCAGTGATCGGCCACCAGTTGATTTAAGCTACGGAGCTTACTGATAGATATTTGATACTGGCCGTTACTAGGCAGCGGCTTTCCTCGGAAGTGCCTCGAGATCAATGCCCCTGGTCCATTGTAAACGACGTCGAACGTGCCGTCTTTGTTGATTTTGATGACAATCACATGCTGCGACTCACTGCGGAAGGAGACCGTTTTCGCTTGAGTCGCCTTGATCTCCACCTCCACCCCATCATGGGTGAGCGCATCAACCCCCTTGTTAGACGCCGTGAGAAGCTCTAGGTCATAAGCATCCGCAACCAAACACTACCCCAAACTCCCGACCATATGCCAATTTGGGGGGAAATGACGACCAGGAAACATCCTCCCTAACTCGGATACGGCGGAATACAGCTGCCCTACTAGCTTTTGTAACTTCTGGTGGTCAATCATGACAGTCCATTCCAAGTAACCTCAAATCCGAATACTAATAAGTCCAGCACGTCTGCTCCCCTTAAAGACGATAACCTATCCTGTATCGGACCACTTAACCATGAAGCATATAACACTGTTCGATGGAGAGTCACTATACATCGGCGACAGTATCAAGATCATCATTGACCGATGCGTCGATGACGGGAACAAAACTAGTGTGGGTATAGATGCCCCGAAGGACGTTACCGTGGTTCGAAAAGAGCTGATTTCGCGCGAGTCACGATCCAAGACATGATTGATGCTTAATCTCAGAAATATTGGCGGGTGGCTTTGAACTGATCTGAAACCGTCAACTTCCGCTCATGGCCCTAAGCGGACATTTAGTCCGCAGTGCCTCACCACACCTAACAGCACTTTGCAGCCCAAAGCCTTCAGATCGGAAATAGCTGCAAGGCGCACATTGCGCCTTAACAGGATCGTTCTGGATTCTCTGAACCGGACGTTAGGTGATTGCTCAGAGCATCTACCGGAGTCGGTACAAAACAAACATTACCAAATCGATTTGTGGACGAATTGAAATCAGTCCTGCGTCAGGCTTACCCAGCTACCCCGAGACCTGACGGCCGCATCGATAAACAGCAACCCCTCAATTCCGCTTTGAACGGAGGGTACAAGACCTCCCTGAGCGTGGCTGTCGTCATCCAGTTGCCGTGCGCGGATCGCAGTAGCGATATCGCTGTAGAGGCTGGCGAAGGCTTCCAGATAACCCTCGGGATGTCCGGCGGGTGTGCGTGTCACCGCATTCGCTGCAGAAGACAGGGCGGCTCCACCGCGGGTCAGCAGTCGGCGCGGTTCACCGAACGGGCAGTACCAGAGTTGGTTCGGATTTTCCTGCTGCCACTCCAGTCCCCCCTTCTCGCCGTAGATACGGATCGCGAGATGGTTTTCGTTGCCGGACGCCACCTGGCTGGCCCAGAGCATCCCGCGGGCCCCGCCTTTGAAGCGCAGCATCATATGGACATTGTCGTCGAGTTGGCGACCGGGGCCGAAGGAGCTCAGGTCCGCACAGAGGCACTCCGTTTCAAGACCGGTGATAAATGAGAGCAGATTAAAGGCATGGGTACCGATATCGCCAATGCAACCGCCGGCCCCGGCCTGGGCCGGATCATTCCGCCAACTGGCTTGCTTCTGCCCTTCATTCTCGATCGATTCGGTCAGCCAATCCTGGGCATATTCAACCTGCACAACCCGCAGCGCTCCCAGCCGACCTTCAGCAATCATCTGGCGGGCCTCACGCACCAGCGGATAAGCGGTGTAGTTGTGGGTCAGCGCAAACAGCGCCTTACTGCGCCCGGCAAGGCTCACCAGCTCGCGGGCGTCTGCCAGCGAGGCCGTCATCGGCTTGTCGCAGATCACATGAATCCCGACACTGAGAAAGGCCCGGGCTACCGGAAAGTGCATATGATTGGGCGTCACGATGGCAACAGCTTCGATGCCATCCGGCCGTTCCACCTCGCGACGGGCCATCTCCAGAAAATCGGCATAGATCCGGTCCTCTGCTAGCCCCAGTCTCTCGCCAGAGAGACGCGCCTTGTCCGGGGACGACGACAGGGCCCCGGCTACCAGCTCATACTGGCCGTCAAGCCTGGCAGCGAATCGGTGCACGGCGCCGATAAAGGCGTCGATACCACCGCCCACCATGCCCAGACGTATTGGTCGGGCGTAACCTTCCTGTTGCATGAGTTCAGCCTCCTATTCCAAGCATCTTGCGGTTCATCGCCTCGTCGCTGCCGGCATCGGCAAAGTCGTCAAACGCTCGATCGGTGACCTGAATGATATGGTCGCCGATAAACGCTGCGCCCTCGCGGGCCCCAACTTCCGGGTGCTTGAGGCAGCATTCCCACTCCAGCACCGCCCAGCCGTCGAAATCCATGGCCGCCAGCTTGGCGAATATCCCCTTAAAGTCGACCTGGCCATCGCCCAGAGAACGGAAGCGGCCGGCGCGCTCGACCCAAGACTGGTAGCCACCGTAGGCCCCCATGCGTCCATTGGGATTGAATTCAGCATCCTTGACATGAACCATTTTGATCCGATCACGATAGATATCCATGAATGCTAGGTAGTCGATGGACTGCAACACGAAATGGCTAGGGTCGAACAGAATATTACAACGCGGGTGCTGCTCAACCCTGTCTAGGAACATCTCGAAGCTGGCGCCGTCGTGCAGATCCTCCCCCGGATGAATCTCGTAACACAGATCGACACCAGCATTGTCGAAAGCATCGAGAATTGGCCGCCAGCGTTTTGCCAGTTCATCGAAGGCGGTCTCAATCAGGCCCGCCGGACGCTGCGGCCAGGGATAGATATAGGGCCAGGCCAGCGCGCCGGAAAAGGTCGCATGGGCGCTCAGCCCTAGGTTGCGGGACGCCTTGGCCGCCAGCAGTAACTGGTCGGCGGCCCAGTTGGCACGGGCCTTGGGATTGCCGCGCACCTCGGGCGGCGCAAAGCCGTCGAAGGCCTCGTCATAAGCCGGATGTACGGCCACCAGTTGCCCCTGCAGGTGTGTCGACAGTTCGGTTATCTGCACGCCCTGCTCGGCGGCCACGCCGTTCAACTCATCGCAGTAATCGAGGGACTCGGCTGCCAGCCTCAGGTCAATCAGGCGGCTGTCCCAACTCGGGACCTGAACCCCTTTGAAACCCAGATCAGCCGCCCAGCGGCAGATCGACGCGAAGCTGTTGAATGGCGCCTCATCACCGGCGAATTGCGCCAGGAAAATTGCAGGACCTTTAATCGTTTTCATAGTGTTTACCCATTCAATCTCTGGGACGTTCCGCCCGAACTCAGGCAACAGGAACCCCAGGCGTCCAAAACAGACGCTGAAAATAATCCAAGCAGTACATAACGTGCCGGACGGAACCGGCACGTCAGCCCGATCAGCGTTGTGCGGCTTTTTTACCGAAGGCCACGGCCAGAATGATGATCAGACCCTTAACCACCATCTGCTGGCTGACATCCAGCCCCATGATGATCAAACCGTTGTTGATCATGCCGATCATCAACGCACCGAAAATGGTACCAATGACGGTTGCAGTGCCGCCAAACAGGCTGGTGCCACCGAGGATGACAGCAGCAATAACCGACAGCTCGTCCCCTTCGCCGAAGGTAAAGCGCGCCGAGTGCATGCGTCCGGCGTATAGCATGCCGGCAAGCCCCGCGAGCATACCTGAGCCCACCATAACCAGCAGTTTGATACGCTTGACGTGAACGCCGGAGAATTCCGCGGCGTTCTCATTTCCGCCCACCGCCAGCGTGCGTCTGCCGTACACGGTTTTGCGCAGCAGCACATGGCCGATGATGCCGATCACGACCATCCAGAATAGCAACACCGGAATGGGACCCAAATCGCCCGAACCGAACAGGAAGGTAAAGCTCTCATTCAGAATCGGGACCGGTGCAGTATCAGTGACCCACATTGCCAGGCCCTTGGTGATGATCATCATGCCCAGCGTTACCAGAAACGCTGGTATCGCAATCTGAGTAATCAGCAGACCATTGATCAGGCCAATCAGAGCTCCAGTGCCGAGGCCCGCGATTATCCCACCGAACATGCCGAGCCCTGCCTGCATCGCCAGCGCAGATATCAATGCAGACAATGCGGCGACCGAGCCAACCGAAAGGTCGATCTGAGCGGCCCCGATTACAAAGGTCATGGCCACGGCCATAATCGCGATCATCGCAGTCTGCCGGGCGATATTCAGCAGGTTGTTAGTCGACAGAAAGCCTTCGTCGTAAAGGGTCACGGAGAAATAGAAGAACACCGCCACGAAGGCGACATAAACGATGTAACGACGCCAGTCGAAACCACGCAGCGAAAAGCGCGTGCTGGCCGGCAGATTATTAGCCTTGGATTGCATGTTGCAATACCTCCTCAGATGCGATGTTTTTACGATCAAATTGCTGCGTCACGCTTCCCTGATGGAAAACGATGACACGGTCAGCCAGGGCCAGCAGCTCGGTAAGTTCCGACGACACCACCAGCACCGCCTTGCCCGCATCGGCGAACTGCCGGATGATTTCCATGATTTCGATTTTGGCACCGATATCGACGCCGATGGTTGGCTCATCGAGCAGCAGTATGTCAGGCGCATTGACCAGCCATTTAGCCAGCACGATCTTCTGTTGATTACCGCCTGACAGCAGATTGACGGCCTTGAAAATATTGTCGGTCTTGATGTTTAGCTTGCGAACATAGTCCTGAACGATTGCCTCTCCGGCGGGATCATCAACGAACAGGCCCTTCTTTATCCGGTTGAGGATCGGCAGCAACATATTGCTTTTGACATCCTGATCCAGCACCAAACCCTGTACCCGCCGATCTTCAGGCACCAGCGCAAGACCCGCCGCAATCGCATCGTCCGGGCGGCGAATTGCCGTTTTCGAACCATTGATAAAAACTTCCCCCCGGTCGATCGGATCGATTCCGAAAAGTGCGCGCATTGTTTCAGAGCGGCCGCTGCCCATCAGCCCGGCAATACCCAGAATTTCGCCTCGGTGAAGATCGAAACTGACGCCGCGAACACGGCTACCGGAATGTAGATCGCTCACTCGGAGCAGTGGCTCGCCCGCGCGGTCGTACTGGCGCTCGGACCAGACGAACGCCTGCTCCATATTGCCGCCAATAATGTGCTCTATCATCCGCTCAACGGTCAGGCTGTCATGACTTTCCGTCAGCACCCATTTACCGTCTCGTAGAATGGTGGTGCGATCGCAGATCTCGAATATCTCGTCCATACGGTGTGAGATATAGATCACGGAAATCTCCTTTTCCTTGAGCTTTTTAATGAACCTGAACAGGACTTCGGTCTCGTTTTCCGTTAACGAGGAGGTCGGCTCATCCATTATCAGAATCTTGGCGTTCTTGGAAAGAGCCTTGGTAATTTCCGTCATCTGCCAGTATCCCACGCCGAGTTGTTCAACCGGCGTATTGGGATCGATATCAACGTTGAGTTCCTGCAACAACTCCCGGGTCTTGCGCACACAGGCCCGGTCGTCAATAAGCCCCATAGCAGTCCTGGGTTCGCGGTTCAGGAAAATATTCTGCGCGACCGTCAGCGACGGTACCAGGCTGAACTCCTGAAAGATCATGGCTATGCCGTGGGCTTCAGCATCCTCGGTGTTCTGGATCTCGATTGGCTGTCCGTCCAGCAGTACCGCGCCCTCATCAGCCCGATACACGCCGGTCAGGATCTTCATGAGCGTGGACTTGCCAGCACCATTGCCACCCATCAGGGCATGCACTTCGCCCTTCCTCAGCTCGAAGCCGACTTTTTCGAGAACCGGTATGCCGTTGAAAGCCTTGCAGATGTTGGACATTTTCAAATGAACTTGGGTATCCATCGTGCTTACCTTTGTGAATGTGGCCCTCCGCCACAAGCGACGGAGGGCTCAGATAAAGCAGTAATCAGCGAGAGCAGTATCAGATTTCGTCAACCGAAACCCAACGACCTTCTTGCGCCGACTTCAGAATCGCATCGGCAATCTGCTCGATACGGTACCCGTCAGCAAAGTTAGGCGATACGTCCGTGTCATCGACTATCGACTTGACCAGATCATAGGTTTCGATGATCTTGGTCTCGCCATAGCCGATGCCCAGTGCAGGAATCGGCCAGAGGCCGTCACCGTACGGATGTGCCGGACCGGTATAAACGGTACGGAAACCACGTCGGTCTTCAGGATCATCCTTGAAGAACACCTTCAACTCGTCGCGACGCTCGTAGTTAAAAGAGATAGACCCTTTTTCACCATGCACCTCAAAGGTCAGGAAGTTATTGCGACCATGACCGTTGCGGGTTGCCTCGATGCTGCCGATAGCACCGTTTTCGAAGCGCAACATCGACAGCACCTCATCGTCGACATCGACCGGGCACTTTTCAACATCGTCACTGCTCTTGACCGTGCCGAGCTTGTCGACACCGCCGGCCTGCACCGGACGCTCGTTGATCCAGGTCTTGGTGGTCGCCATGACTTCGGCGACATCACCGACCAGGTAGCGAGCGAAATCGAGCACATGGGTGCCGATATCGCCCAGGGCACCAGAACCTGCAATAGACTTCTGGAAACGCCAGGACAGTGGCGAATTCGGATCAGCCGACCAGTCCTGCAGATAGGTACCGCGGAAATTCAGCACCTTGCCGATGGCACCTTCGTCGATATACTTTTTCGCCAGCGCGACGGCCGGGGTGCGGCGGTAGTTGAAGGCCACCATGTGTTTGACACCTGCCGCCTGAACCGCGTCGAGCATGGTCTTGGACTCTTCGGCACCACGCGCCAGCGGCTTCTCGCAGATAATGTGCTTACCAGCCCGGGCCGCGGCAATCGCAATCTCGGCATGAGAGTCATTCGGCGTCACGATATCGACAATATCGATCTCCGGGTTGTTGATGATGTCACGCCAGTCAGCCGTATAGCTCTCAAAGCCCAAACGCAGTGCAGCGTCCTTAGCAGCCTCTTCGGTCACGTCGGCGACCATCTTACGTACTGTGATTGCTGGCGCCGGCCAGAAAAACATTGGCATCGCTGCATACGCCATCGCATGGGCTTTGCCCATAAAACCGGCGCCGATCATACCTACATTAAGTGTTTTCATTATTCTGTTAATCCTCTCGTTCGTGCATTATTTTTCGTTTCGCTTGGCGGCATCTTGAATCATTGAGGGAGCCGGCTGGTTATAGACCAGTTGCCAGGCATCCAGTATGTTGTCCTGGGTGACGCTCAGCGCCGGCACGGCGACATAGCTCGGTGCTTCCTTACCCAGCAATGCATAGCCGGCCAGGATCGCTTCAGCAGTGCCCTGCTCATAAGGCAGCTGTGCGCCGAGCCCTTTAATCGGACCGCCGCGTGCGATATCGAGCGCCGCGATGATACCCAGATCTATGGTGGTAATCGCTAGATCACTGCGCCCAGCCGTACGGGCCGCGGTCAGTGCACCCTCTGCCGGCACATCCCAGACTACGAAGATGCCGTCGAGCGCCGGATTCTTGGTCAACATGGCTGAGGCGACTTTTTCACCATCGTTCGGGCCAGAAATACCGCCACGGGCGACGATCTCGATTCCAGGGTACTCGCTCTTGATAGTGGCTTCGAAGGCATCGGTGCGCTGCTTAGTCACGAAAAAGTCAGCCGCGTGATAGATCACGCCGATTTTGCCCTTGCCATTCAGTGATTTGGCCAGGATATGCGCGGCTACGATGCCATTGCCGTAGTTGTCGGCAGACACCACGCTGATGTAATCAGCCGGTGCCTCCAGCTGATTCGGCTTATTATCCATGAACACCAGCTTGACGCCGGCCTCCGCGGCCCGCTTGTAGGCATGAGCAGTCGAGACTGCATCGACCGGGATACTGACGATCACGTCAGGACTGCGAGCCAGCAGCGTTTCGATATCGGCCACCTGCTTTTCCGGCTTGAATTGGGCATCGGTCACGGCAACCACGTCGATACCCATTTTATCGAAGGCGGCTTGCAGCCCGTTAACCTGTGCCTGGGACCAGTCGTTGCCGGCATAGTGCATCGCGATGGCAGCCGTATAACCGCCATCCCGAATCTGTTGCAGTTCGGTTTCGCTCAGCGACAGCGTCTTGGCTGACACTGCGCTCTCACCGCCAGGTCCCTTGCTGAGAATAGCGCTATCCGGCAGAGACTGGTTGATGGTCAGACCTGCAGCGCTGACGCCAGTTGAGAAGGCCAGGCTTGCGGTCATCAGTCCGCCGGCAATCAGCAGCGAGCGCACACCTGAGGAGAGGGTACTTCTGTTATTGTTATGCATGGATAAGCTCCTGTTGTTATTGTTATGCATGGATATGCTCCTGTTGTTATTTTTATGCATGGATATGCTCCTGTTGTTATTTTTATGCATGGATAAGTTCCTGTTGTTATTGCAGCGATAATCTCCTGTTGTTGCAGCGATAATCTCCGGGGCGGAGAAAGTGTTTATTGACTGTCGATTTGCATTACACGTAGTCGAAGTGCTTCTTAAGGAAATCTTTGCTGATCTGCGCACCAGCCCTGGGATCCGCATAGCTGTCGAGCTCTACAGTGATCCAGCCATCGTAATCGTGCTCCTTCAGCGCACTGACAATGGCATCGAAGTTCTGCACGCCGGTACCCAGCGGCAGAAACTCATTATTTTTCAAGTCTTTGAAATGTATGTACTTAATACGCTGACCGTAACGACGTACTACGTCGGCGGGGTCTCCACCGCCCGCCTCGATATGGGCGGTATCCGGGCACAGATGGATATCGGTCAGAGGCATAATCTGATCAAGTTGCTCCGGTGATTCGACCAGACTGCCCAAATGGGGGTGGTAACTGGCGACAAGTCCCGCTTGCTCTGCAATCTGCATAGCCTGATTCAGGCCGTCGGCCAGCAATTTGTGATCATCGGGTCGGATACCGGTACCTCGAATTGCTCCTCCACCGATGACAAAATGCTCTCCTCCCAGTTCGGCAGTTAATTCGGCAACATTGCGGAACTTCAGCAGCTCTTCTTCGAGAATATCTGGGTAAATGAAATTGGCCCCGGTATATACACCGATGAAGGTCTGCGATGTTTGCTGCAGCAAGTCACGGAACGCCTGCTTGTCATCACGAAACTGCATCAGGTTGCCATCGAACATCTCGAAGCCGTTATAGCCAACCGCTGCTATATCGCGAATGGCCTGTTCGCTGGAACCATTGGCCACATAGTAGGCATCCTTGATTGAGGTCACACCGCCTGGATGTCCGACAACTCCACCCCAAGTATTTGTTTCATAACCTAGTTTCATTATTCACACCTATCTTTATGCAATGAATTTACCCGATACCCAGTCGATAATTGGATTCCGGCACAATGTAATGGATTACATTTCACTTTAAAAAAACGAATTAATCCGAGGTCTCACTGGTGATTTTCAAATTACCACCACAGGATTCCCTTACGATTAGTTCGTCCTTCAATACAACTTTTTTCTGCGGAATTGCTTCTTTATTAATGACCTTCAACAGCAACTCCATTGCGGTACAACCAATCTCGCACATAGGTTGCGCAATCGTCGTGATCGAAGGCTCAAAAATGGAAGCGAACTTGATGTTATCCATACCCACGACCGCAAGATCTTTAGGAACATCAAGACCAGCCTTGCGAGCCGCCTTGATGGCGCCAATAGCCATCTCATCACTTGCTGCGAAAACGGCAGTTGGACACACTTCCAGCGCAAGGTATCTATCCATGGCGGTCCAACCGGAGTCATAGCTGAAAGAGCCCACTTCGATCAGCAATTCATCCGGTTGCAGGCCATAGTCGGACATCGCCTTCTGGAACCCCTTGAGGCGATCCCGGCTAAGAACGATACCCTCCGGTCCGGAGATATATCCGATACGTTTATGGCCCAACTTGATCAGGTGTTCGGCGGCCTTGTATCCGGCCCTTATGTTATCGACCGAAACCGTATTTATAGCTGAACCCTCATCAAAATATTCACAGCCCAATACCACAGGATACTGCGCAGCGATGTTTTCGAGCAGGCTCTGGTCCATCCGTGCAGTCAGCATAATCATGCCGTCGGCTTGTCGTTGTCTGAGAAAATCCAGATACTCAACCTCTCGTTCCAGCGTGTTATCGGAGTCACCCAACAGGACCTGGTAGCCGCTCTTATTCGCTACAAGCTCAATACCACGAAGGATCTCGGAAAAAAACGGATTGGAGATATCTGGCACGACCACAAGGATAGCGCGGGTCGATGACACCCTTAAGTTACGAGCCAGAGCGTTGGGCTTGTAATTCAGGGCCTCGGCCGCCGCCATTACCCGTTCTCGGGTTTTTGGGGTTACTGAATCGGTATTAGCCAGAACCCTTGATACGGTAGCCGTCGAAACCCCAGCCTTCTTAGCGACATCACTGATTGTGGTCATATCCCTTATCCCTTATCCCGCCGAAATATAATCGTTTACATACGATATATTAAAAAAACGCCCGAAGGCGAAACTACTAAGTGACTGCTAAAAAGTCGCTTTGTAATCGATTACGTTCAATCTAAATCATCTCAGAGCAGGCAGTCAAGTCCTTTTTCAGCTTTTTATGTGACGGGCCTACGGGCGGCTCTCTCTACCACCGATTTTACGTTCTACTCAAACGCGAAGCCCCTTCACCCAATTATCGACTTGTAGTGGCACACTGACGCATACATCTCTGTCCACCACTGACAGCATCAAACGTCATCGTTTGAAGTGGGAACGACCTTAGGACTTCACACGAAACGCCGACGTTAGGGTGTCCTATTAAACAAACTAGGACGCAGGTTGCTTCTGTAGCCAAGGGCGTCATATTTTCTCGCGAAGAACGGCAAAACATAGCCAAGTCGTCGCAATGCATTCGCATAGGAATGTCGTACTCCACCACCAGCGATAGGCTCATCGCTTGGCTTTGCCTAGCGTTCATAGAAGCGTGGAAAAAATCACAATGAAAGCGAGTTATTCTTCATTGATGGTTTCCTCAACATTCTCTTAAAGGCGCCAAAAGAATTACGTCCGATATTCTTCATCTCCCAATAGCGTCGCTGTAGCTCCAATGCCTCGATAGCACCATTCGATTTCAGATCATTCAAATATCGAATATCAACTGCATATTGACCTAGTGGATGAGCAGCATCATCTACCAGAAAGTCTGAAAACCTTACTTGCTGGACGCCTTCATATGAAATAACAGGAATACTTAATTCCTCACTAATACTTTGAACATCATCACGTAACAGTGGATAGCGCTCCCTGCAGTCAGTAACGCAGGGACTCCAATCAAATAAACACGAGTAAATGAACTCCAGATCAGAGAACAAATGAAGAATTCTAGAAGATTTATTAAAAAGTGAGCGATGTGAAACGCCGCCCAGAAGAAGTGAACTCTTGCACTGTAAGCCACGGCTTGTAGCTCCTACCTGCTCCACAGCCACTACCATTTTTGAGTTTACTTTGAATTTTAAGCTCTGAGTAGAGATGAAACGAAGCAACCATAATTAGCTCCTGTATGTTTTATATACAACATACAGGAGTAAAAATTAGGTTACAATACTTTGTTTAGAGATACCCAAACAATAGACAAAGTACATTTCTTTGTTCAAGACTACATAACTTTGAACCAGAATACCTATCACTTGAACAGCCACATCTACTGTACGACCATAATAAAGTTTGATAAAAAAACTGTTATTTTTGGTACATCAAAAACCTAAAGTTTGATATTTTTTTGGGACAAGAACGATAGGGTCCGATAATAAAGTTTGATATTTTTAAAGAGATATTAGTTGTCTATTATTTCTACACCTAGTTCTAGATCCCATAGCTCGACGTCTTCACCTGCAAGCTTATGCATTAAGGCCATCCCTTTAAGCCCCTCCAGGTCATCGCTTCGCATTTTATGCAAAATAGGAGCTAAGAAGTCTTCTCCTCTCAGGCATTGCTTCAACATAACCTGATACCTTAACTCAAACCTACCATCACCTCGAACAAGCTCATCTTCATTTTCTTGATAGCCTGAATTACTCAGATCTGAGTTAGCCCTATCAATTTGAAATTGATTAATCGACTTTCTAGCTTGCTGTATCAAATTTTGTCCACCAAAACGCTTCTCTATTTCATCAAGACCTGGAATCAAAAAATCCCATGCATCCACAGCGATATCTTCAAGACTAAAGCCATCTAATTTAAGGTTATAAAGTTTCACTAAATGCATGTCACATCCACCTTCCTCCATAGCACAATGGAATAAGCGCCTTTCAACTCCCAAGTAATCTGCAATCTCATTACCAAATTTACGGCCTTTATTTGTAATAAAAAAACCTTTTAAGTAATTAAACATTGAATTACCTCCTGCAAAGTAGGCTTAAAAACAAACATAAATCATGAACTTTCCCTTGAAAAATACTCATTCATTTCCTGATATGCTTGATGACTCACAACGGTTCTATTTTCTGACAAAAGATATCCTTTAAGATATTCATACAGACCAATGTCTTCGGCAATTGACCTAGCAAGCTGCTCAGGAGTGATACCATTTGAATCTTTAATAAGAAGCAGCTCTGGTGATTTTTCCACTAATAACTTAACTATAGGAAGCTCTCCCATTCGGGTAGCTGTATGTAATGCTGTTGAGCCCTCAATTGTTAATATAGCTTCATCAATACCATGTTCTAAGAGAAGTTGAGTAGATTGCAAACAACGGCTTGCGGCTGCTGAATGAAGTGCGGTTCTACCTGTAAAATCTTTTAGGTTAGGGTCTGCATTTGCTTTTAATAATACTTCTACCATTTCATGGTCTTTATTATGTGCAGCAAACATCAAGGGTGTTTGTTGTTTGAAATCAGAAATATTTACAATCTCAGGCCATTCCTGAATGACTTCTCTAACTGCATTAATAATTCCTGAAAAAGTACTTTTGATCTCATTTTCTATATCAGCCGGCATGGTCAATCCATGGCTGCCTAGCTTAGCTAACATGTCATATCCCATCTTCATCATTAAAGTGATGACACTATCAGCTTGCGGATATTTCAACTGTTTATTCCTAAGAGCCATGTGCTTTTTTAGCACTTGGGAAATGGGCCTGCTGTCCTTTATAAAAAGTAATAAGTCGCGACCAAAAACTTCAAAATCACGACGAGAAGATGAAAATAATGGCTCGTATGCAGGATAGCACTTATAAAGATCAGTCCAAAAATACTCGTGAAGTTCACGTGAAACGTTATAAATATTCACTTGCAACGAGTCTTTATAATTTTCTTTAAAGCTTCCCCAGTAAAGCATATCTCTGAAGTACTTTTCATGATTATTAGGAATGAGTTTTTGGTTGGCTATGGCTAAAGAAAATGCATCCCTTGCTAAGTCCCCTCGAAGATTACCAAAGCTATATTTTTTACATTCTTCGATAGCTAAATTAAGATTTTTTTCTGCTTCAGAAAGCTTATTCTGGGCAATAAAATGAAATGCCTCTAGCTGTAGTATTTTTGCTTTTGAATACTCATAAACATCATTGCTCTTAGCTTCTTTTATCAAATTTATAACTTTATTTTCTGTTTTCACATCAAAAGGCTTGATGAGCAAGCTCTCTTCAAGTTCAAGCGTTATCCGTTGCATAGACTGTACGGGGGTTATTTCTAATTCATTTAACCTTCTTAATATCATTTCCCTTATATTCTGGTTGGAATAAGAGTAGTCAATCGATCCATACACAACCTCAAAATCATCCATATTTTTAAGTTGCTTAAAAGGCGCTTTATTTTGCGATAACTTATCTACGAGAGCTTTAAGCTGAATCAAGTAATTATTAGAGTGCTCCCCCTCATCACTTATTATTTTCACCATCTGTTTTATATCATCTTCAGATGTTGGAAAGAGCTTATCTAAATTGTTTTCTTCTCCTAGTCGGCTGAAAATGCTATTCAGCCTATCAGAGACCACTGAAGCATGCTGATCATGATCATGATCATAGCTAACTAAGCGCAATAGATCGTACCGTAGAAAAGGCGGAAGCCGTTCTATGAAATATTTATTTTCTGCTGTCTCTCCTAAGTGTCTTTTTTCTAGATGAGCCTCGAGTGTACGATTGTAGAGGTCCATATAAAGCTGAATAAGTTGAAGTGTTTTATTCTTGTCTAAGTCGATGCATAACTTATCAACAGAGGGGGTTAAAAATTTGACCAGCTGCTCATACCCTTCCTGAACAGCTCTCGCCGTCAACAATCGAAGGCGTATTGTTCTTGCACACGGAGCTTGGTAACGAAGCATGATCTTTGCTACAAAATCATATTGCTCATCAATTGAACAGTCCCCAATAAAGATTCGCTTTAAGTCACCTTCGTTGATAGCTATTTCATGCTGTAAAATAGATGGTGACAGCCCTTTTTTTTTAACAAAGATCAGCGCTTGTTCGAATTTCGAAAACTCATCAGTTGGCTCAAAACACCCTTGAAACTGTATTTTAACTTCATCAGGAAATGTATTGTTTATGCTTGATATTTCAGGAGTACTCTTAGCTTTCTTCCAATTGTAAAGATTCCTTAGTACGACGTTGGAGCCCTCATAAATACGTAGATCCCTTTCAAGCCCCTTAGCAATATTTGCATTAGAGTCCTGAATCAAATCAATTAGCCAATTTAAAACTTGTGGAATTGGAAGATGAAGCTGAGTAGGTTCGCACGGTGAGTCAAATGAGGGAAGGTACCAGAAGCTACCACCAGGCATGCCCTCATCAAATTTTGAATCCATATGCCAAAACACAGAGTGTCTTGCTAGAAGTGGAACAGCAATCCTTGCCAAATATTGCCAGACAACTTTTCTTTCTGAAGCTTTTGAAGTGAAAACACCAAGTTCAATAGACTTATGCATATTGTGATCAACAAAAATATTGGAGATCAAATCGCTTTTAGCGTGTTCATCAAGTTTAAGAACGTCCGCTATACCGCCCAATAGTGTTGCCCATGTTTCATTCAGGTTAGCCATAGACATATCCGCATTACGGAACTTAGATTTCGATTTTGAAGACATATTGCTATTGGCACCAAATGCTTTAGCAATGTGGAGAATTACTGATTCGAAAGTTGGGAAAGTAGCCAAAGATTATCCTTTTCCTTAGGTGTTTTATGCCCCTAATTGTTTGCAGACACCGTTTTTAGGGGGGGGGGACGTTACTTTTCATTTCGCGGTAAAAGCGATTTTCACATACTTTAGCTGTCCTCAAGCATGAAGACATCAATTTTATATAAATAAATTTTGGAGCTCACAATGACTAACAAAACATCACCTCAGAACAACAGCGCCAACCAACAGAATCCTAACAAAGGTTCTAATGGCACAAATACAGCATACGATAAAGCTCAAGGTAATCGTGGCACTCAGTTGAATCCAAACCAAAAGAAGTAAAAAAAGTTAAGACCTACTTGGCTACAGAGGCTAACCCTCTGTAGCCTCTTTACGCGGCGTTCCTAACCCCCCTCAGCTTCTCGCGAAGGTCAATCACCCACTTTTCCTTGTATTCTTGATCCGTACGAACTTTCCCTTTCTCTTTTAAAGACGGATGCCTGCAAGGGCTGAAGAAGTTGCACCGCTCGTTTATGAAGCTGTGAGTCCACTGAGCCCCCTTATCTGAAAAGTTCTGAAGAATTTCATGAAAATTCTCTGTTGCGTCTTCTTTTAGGCCTAATATTAAAGTACTGGCCCCTTTAGGTTTTTCTAGATTGTTTGTATCTGCTTCTACCAGAATCAAGTTACTACCCTTAATATCTAAAATCGCCACAAAGTACTTCAGTCGGTCCTCATATTGCGTTTGATAAACAACTCTGCTGTTATTAGAAGGCTCTGGAAATCTATAGCACTTAGCTTCCTGAACAAGCTTAATGCCATCAGATTTCGCAATCTCATCAATCACTTCAGCAAAAAGACTGAATTTCTGAGGCAAATCAACAGTCTCTGTAATTTCATCATCTTGATTGATTGAAGGACTAAACTCCTGTGCATCACCATCTTTTTCAGGTATGCCTACACTGGCCATTTCTTTAGGCGACTCTGAATCGTCACTTGGTGAACCCTTAGCAGCACTTTTAGCATTATGCACCTTGGATAAATTTACATTTTGGATACCAGAGACATTAAAAGAAAAACCTTTCTTCCGTTGGATATCAAGCCGTCGTCCCAAACCAGGAATAGCGCCCAAGTCTAAATCTGGCTCTATATCATTCGCTGGAACATTACCGCTCTTCGTCCCCCTTGCTTCCCCTTTAGAGTTTTTTTCCTTGTTTTTGGGATGATAAAACTCTATCCCTGAAAATTTTTCTACAATGGCGGCATCAACAACAGTCTCTATACGAACTACCTCATAACAACCGTCATCAATGTCGGGTAGAAGGGAAACATCGAGTAACCAGCCTACCAAGTTAGGAGGAACAAACTTAAAGCCTAGCTCTCCTTTACACTTTAGGAAGGATTCAAAAATCGAGAAGGCACTGTCTTTTGCCCCTTTATCAAGTAGCATCCAAGCCAAATGAGTTCGATTACTTTTTGTACCTATGAAACTAACAGGGTATTTAGTACTTTCAGGGAAGCTGATTTCGATTGGCGACTGATTACGGTTTACGAATGCAAGAGCGCTTAAACCATTGGCAGTGTAGGCGGCTCGAACAAGATGCGGGTTATGAAAAAACAACGTTCTCGCTAATTCAAAACCTGAAAACTTCATCAAACCCTTATCTGTTTTAAAGTAATAATGATAATGGCCTGAAGTTTTATCAACCCGTTCTAGGCTAATAATATGAGCCAGTTGCCGCTCATATTCTGACTGCGAAATAACTTTTTTATCTTGAAATGTATAGCCTGGTGCCAAAAAGCTAGCCATTTCAATAGGCAAGGATGATGTGACGCCATCTTTCCACTCAATGGCGACAAAGATATCTTTGTTTTTCAGCAAATTTTTAGATCGAAATACCCCGTGAATTTTAACCAGCTCTGTGTCTCTAGGTAGGTAACTTAAAGCAGGAAACCATTTCGAAATTTTCTCTGATAATTCGTCGCGTAGCTTCCCGAATCCGTTTTTCGCTGAGTCCAGCAAGGCGTTCAATTTCATATGGTCTTGGAATAGGCTCGTTAAAGTTGATGGCATTAACGATAATAGCGAGAACTCGGCGAACTTGGAACTCCTCAATAGATTCTGTGTATTTGATAAAAAAACGTTGGCAAAGCGGTAACTTAGAGAGGTGCTTATCAATCCCCCAGCGCATTTTAGTTTGAGTAATAAACCATTGCTGGGTCATCCTTGGTAATGACAAGTCATCAAAACTGTTGCTGCGGATTTTTAAAAGCGTCCTAACCACTTCTAGATCTCGTTTCTTCCAATCGACAATTCGACCACGGTTGTTTTTGAACGGGATGGGAAGATTCTCTTTCAACCATACATTATCGAATCGATAAAGCCATGAGTACACTCGAACTCCTTCCCTCGTTGCTCTAATATCCTTGAGAGATGCGTTCTCTTTTTTAAGATCATGCCAAACTGCCCGATACTCAGGCGCTCTTAAATCAGCTTGAGAAGAGCTATATACTCTCTTAGCAGACTGCACCCTAATACTTGATGCCACGCTAAAAACATCATTCAGCTTCCAATTTGGAAATAGTGCTTGTAGGCACAGCAGGTGATGTAGATAAGAGAAGTGCTTTCGATGTTTGCGAAAAAATGTCTGAAGCCACGTTACCCCTCCCACAAGATCTAGGCCACATTCTTTTAAGAATCTATCCCCCCAATACTGGCTAAATAGACTTTCAACCTGATGATGCTCAACACCCTTAGTGCTTTTTAATCCAACCTCTCTAAGTCTTGCATCATAAAATGCCGTCCACTGATCTGGTGATATGTACGGAAAAGGCTGATGAAGCAATCGATCAATATTACTAGCCAGATAAACTAGCATTGGTTTTTCACAGACTTCAGCAGCAGACGGTCTCGACATAGTTGAGAGACTCGAAGCCTCTATAAATGAGTGACGACGACTTGGTTTTAAATCAAACTCTGAGTTAACTAAGACGCATCGATGCGTTAAGCAAGCTGTTACGCCTGGTAAATGAAATTGCCGTCTCCAGTAACTGTAAGCATACTGCTTCATATCCTCGTTGAAGCAAATTGGACAATATCGGTAGTAAGCTGGAAATACCAAAGAAGAAGCGTTAATTCCTGTTTTCAACATTGAATGACTTTTAGAATCAAAAGCTAAATCAGAACAAATGGCTGCATATCTACTAGGTTCAATAAATGACTTAAACACAGGAAGTATTGAGTGTTTTTCTAGCATTTCATCGTTAGTTGCAGGCCATAAGTGCCAGACCTGTCGAGATAAGTCAGAAAGGTGACCTTGAAGCAAAGCCGAAGGCACTATGTTTCGGCTTCCAAAAAGCAGCTCAAGTGCTACTTTATCCTCGCGTATGCCCTGCCTAGAAATGAAACGAGCTAAGACACTACCTAATAGCTCATCGTTATGTGGTACTGGAAATTGAAAAATCATCGTTCACCCTGTGGTGAAAGATGAATACAACTAAGCGCTATCGCTGCCTTTAGTGGCGAGCAGCTCTGTTATCAGATCTTTCTTACTCTTATCATCGAGCTTAGAAATTATGCACGCTAACTCAGCGCTTAAATCATCTTCACAAAAGAAATAATTCAGTGGCACATTGAGCTCCGCTGCAATCTTGCGAAGCGTATCCACATCAGGTACATGTCTGCCTTTCTCATAGTGATTCATACGTCCACTAGCAGAACTCGCGTCCATACCTATTTTAATCCCAAGTTCTTTCTGGGAAATGCCGATCTTTTTGCGAGCATGCTTGAGCCGCAGTGGTATTGGGTTATCTGACAAAATGGTTTCATCTTTAAAGTCTCACATACTTAGATTGTCTAAGTTTTACTTATTTCTGTATACTTAGCAATCCTAAGTTTTCAGTTTTTTGAGACATAAATATGACATCTAAACCATTTTCTTTGAATAAAACGTTCAAAGAACTCTTACAACGTGTGGAAGGAACCAGCATCAAGCGAAAGGAACTCATCCAGTTGGCCACGAGTACAACCGAATTGAACTTGGTCCAATCAACCAGATTTATCGCAAAGAACGTTAATATACTGACGACAAAAAACCTAATAACGGCCAGCGGTGAACGCAACGCTCGAACCTATCATTTCACTGATTCGCTGCTTATATTACTTGATCAAAAAACGCGCGACTCAAAACCGAATGATGTCTGCCATACTGAAAGCGAAGTCAGACAGCAAGAGACACTACTTAAAATTGAAGAAGCAAAAACGAGCACAGAATTAAAAATGATATTAGGTGAAATTGAGGCTTACAGGGATTTTCTGACTAAGTATCCAGCTAATCGTCAGATCATTCAAAAGCTATTACGTCAAACAAAAGAACAGTCGACTCAACTTTATGGACGCTTAAACGCACTAAAAAAAGTGATACAAGAAACGAATATGAAGAGTGATAAGACATGTTAAGAGAGTGGCAAAAACGCTGTGTAAAACAAGTTTTAGAACGATATCAGCACCAACCAGACGCTCTAGTCCTTGCCACTCCAGGCTCAGGTAAAACTATCATGGCAAGTTACGTTGCCAAAGCCCTCCTCAATAAGCGCAAGGTCGACTACGTTATCTGTTTTTCACCTTCTAAGGTTGTCTGTCATAGCATCCAAAAAACATTCAGGCACACTTTAAAAAGACCATTTAATGGTCAACTAGGTGCACTTGGGACGTCTCTCACTTATCATTCCATGGCTAATATCAATGAACTGCTTAGCAACCTAAGCCTAAGTCGTGTACTTGTGATCTTTGATGAAATCCATCATTGCGCAGGTGATGGCGAGTCACCTTCAAATACTTGGGGAATACAACTACTTTCGACAATTCAAAAGCTAGCTACTTACACATTATCGTTAACTGGAACACCATGGCGAACAGATACCTTACCCATTCCTCTAGCGCGCTACTCTGACCCTGAAGGCAATATTCAATGTGATTTTTCTTACGGTCTCAATGAGGCCATAAATGACAGCGTCTGTCGCGTTCCCTTTATTACAGCAATTGATACAGACCAAGTCATGGTTCGCAAAGGTCAAGAAAGTAAAACATACCACAACATTTCAGAGTTACTTGAAAGTGGTGATATCAGTTATCGTATGATTTTAAAACAGCCTGAAGTCATCACCTATATGCTTTCTCTTAGCATTCAGAAGCTCGACAAACTAAGAATCAACAGTCCGAATTCTGGTGGTCTTATTGTCGCTTCCTCATACCAACACGCCTTACAAATTCAATCGATTTTATATGGTCACTTTGGTAAAGAAGCCACGTTAGTTTCCTACAGGCTGGATGATTCACCTGAACTTATTAATCGCTTTCGCGAAGATACCAGTGAATGGATCATCAGTATCGCCATGATCAGCGAAGGTACTGATATTCCAAGACTGCAAGTTTGTTGCAACCTTACCGATGTTACGACAGAGCTCTACTTTCGCCAAATCCTTGGACGTATTCTCAGAATGACCAACAGCCAGACAACAATTGGGTATATGTTTATCCTAGCTGAGCCCAATTTAGTCGAGTACGCAGAATGTCTTAACGAAACTATCCCA
The DNA here is from genome assembly GCF_048265365.1 of Kangiella sp. Taxonomy (NCBI): domain Bacteria; kingdom Pseudomonadati; phylum Pseudomonadota; class Gammaproteobacteria; order Kangiellales; family Kangiellaceae; genus Kangiella; species Kangiella sp. Next base: position 16,191 of record NZ_JBLXBT010000004.1, on the reverse strand, counting down.
GGAGCTTATAACTACAAAAAAACCGAAAAGCTGATTGATAGCGTAGACATAGTGGATACGACAGAGGGAAATCAAAACGCACATAACGATACTCAGCAATTTACTCCCGAAATAGACATCAACAATTTCATATCGAGTGATAACCAAGAAACTCTTGAGTATTCAGCTTTGACTGAGCTTTCGATGCATTCTTTCAAATCGAGAATTATCTCGTTTTACACCACTCCAGAACGAACATTCTGAACTAAATGAAATCTAAAAGCCTATTTAATAAACATATGTGCTTTCTATCCTTCGTGTCTTTACTGAGAGACTTGATATTTTTCATCAAGAGCACCATAATTCACGCAAGTTCTTCGGAACTGGTTGAACCTTTACCTAGTGTTTTGGTTCGTGGCTGCGCCTCAGTCGCCGTTAAGACTGGGGCTTATCTCCCTCCTTGTTTAGTTTCCACTAAAAAGCTCGTATTCTTAATTCGTTCAAGATAGGCTTGGTCTGCTGGAAATGCTGTGACAAACCAATGTGGATCTCCGACCTTCCTTGGATCATCAAATACAACCACATACTTTTCTTCAACGACGACCAATGTTCTACGCTTTGCGGTTTTACCGCGATCGGTTTGACGAGATTGGCTATAGCGCTGAACAGTTCCGGCCGATAACGCTAGCACCTCTTTAATCCATAAAATCCGCCTGGCACGCTTATGCGAAAACCCACCGTCGTGAATGCCAGCGCTAGTTCGGTAATTAGTTGATTCTGTGAACGCGTGGTCAAAGGCACCTGCACCAAATTGGTAGGTTACACCATCCCAATCAGCAAAAACTTTCCTATTGCCTTCTTCATCATACACATAAGTTTCCAGGTATACCTGACGGTATTTCTCAATCAGCTCGTCTTCGCTATCGGCTTTTAACCGCAATTGCGGCCACAGACTTTCTGTCACTGCTATCGTCCCTGCCAATTGAAGATATTAAAGTTTCGCTCGCCTTTGGTTGTGGTGTAACGCAGGCAACCCTTACCTAACGATCTCGCAAGCTCATCGACAAACGCAGCTTTAAATGCACTTGCATTAGGTCGGTTCTGCATTTCGTTCCAGCTATATCCTACCGCTCCCATCAATAAATCAGAGAGTTGTATCAGTGGTTGGTTATGTGATTCAACTGGCTCTAAACAAGCAAGCTTAGCGCGGCCAGACAATTTATGAACCAAGATCTGACGTAACTCTTCAAAGCGTGTACTTGACGCATTCTGCTGCCAATCAAGATATACATGATAGCTGTCGCCAGGTTGAAGCCAGTGGACTAGCAATTGATAGTACAGCTTGTAAAAACCAAGCTCTTTATCCCCATCGTTCCACTGTTCGTGATTCAGTTGCCTGCGGTCGACCACAATACATCGAAATGAAAGTGAGTTTTCTTCAGAAAACAATTGTATAAGGCTTCGATAAAAATCAGCCTTGTTAGGCGATAGCTTTTTCCAGCCAAATTCGGTCTTAATACCATATTTAGTCATCAGGCCATGTAAGCGCCCAACAATACGGTGTTTTTCTTCACGAGGGCATTGCAGTGCACCGATAACAATATAGTGTTGAGACGGGTCTGATGTATGGCGACTTTCGTCGCAATAGACGTTATAGGTTGTCATTCTTCGTACTCAATAAATTACTTACTCTGATAGCGCCACTTCGTTACCACCGCACCAATCTGCTCTATCGTCATCGCCTGTTGCTGCCAACCTTTATCGAAATTAACATCATTTGAGCGAGGCAACTGGTCATCAGATAAGCTGCGAATCATCACTCTAGTTGGTAACGTTGCAGCTTGACCGACAAATATGGCCTCCTGACGCCTTAAACCGGAGAGCATTTTTGTTAAGCCAGACATCGAATCCGGTAACACACTACGAACATGTTCACGGTCGGCATCATTGGTTATTCGAAGTACAATCCATGAGTTGCATTGCGATAACACCGTTGCCTCAACTTCACTAGGTCTCTGAGAAACGAGTAACAGACCAACGCCATACTTACGGCCTTCCTTCGCAATTCGACGAATTGCAGACTGCGCTGCCTCATACTGAGCTTCACCACGATTCGGTACGTATCTGTGTGCTTCTTCACACACCAAAAGTACTGGGCTATTTTGCCGTTCAGCCTCGGTTTGCCAGACTTTAAGTTGAAAAACTATTCTTGCGATTGCAGCGCTAGCTACCCCAGCTACTTCATTGGGTACACCAGACAAGTCAACAATCTGCACTGTGGTTTGCTGCGTTAAGAACTGATTGACGATTGTAGGTAACGGATCTTTGTCACCATCCCAACTTTCCATCATGAATTTGAGTCGACCATCTTTTAGCAATGAATCTATCTTTCGAATAACTCGACTAAAATCCTCATGCTGCTTTTTATCTTTGTTTTCTGGTCGCTGCGCGTTGATGGCACCGATTAATCCTTCTTCGTAGCGTGTTCCATCTTTGAATCCAAAATGATCTAAGCCTTCTGCACTTCCAATAATGTAAGGGATCGGCGAGTCAACTGTTAATTGGTTCTTATTAAGCCCAAGCTGTCCAGCTGCTTCCTCACGAACCGCTATTAGGGCATTTTTAACAATATTTGATTGTGATGTTGCTGCAAACTCGGTCTTGCCGATAAACAAGCTCAGTGACTCTTCTAAATCGAGTAACCAATACGGTAGTTTTAGTGAACCTTCATCGGTCGATAAACGTTGGTGTGCAGGGAACGCTTTGCCGTATTCATTATGAGGGTCGAGGATAATAATTTGTGGGTGCCAGTGCTCATGATTAGCTATCTGTCCGCGCTCGAGAATACTGTGAATAACTGCCGCTACAGTGCCTGATTTACCGGCACCGGTAGAGCCTAGGATGGCAGTGTGCTTACCTAGTAATTCATTTAATTCAGCGTAACAAGGTGCACCGCCTGAGCCAACATGCTCACCAAGTTCAATAACCGCACCTTTGGCGTCACCGTAAATAAACCTAAGTTCTGATTTGGGTGTCAGATAAATAGTTTGTTGTGGTAGTGGATAAGTAGCAACACCGCGTTCAAACTCAAGGGCAAACTCATTTTCATCTTTCCTGCGCCACTCCCCTTCACCGAACAAATCAGCTTCAATTATTCGCTCATCTGCGGACGCGACAGGCAAGCCTTTTTCTAGCTGGTAGTCAGCCTTCATACGTAATCGACTGACTAACCCATAAATAGATCGGCGACCAAAATGAACTTTGATGATTGAGCCAAACTGTCCAATCGGATAGTTTTCACCAGCAAATACGCGGGACAAGTCTGAAATCGTAGGGTCAAGTTCGGCGATAATCCGCGAGCCATCGACCTCAATAATTTTACCGATAGAGAGATTCTCAATGGGTTTTATGTATTTGTTGTCCATATCAAATACCTCCTTCAAGGATCTGGGTTAGGTTTTCAAACTTCCACCATTCAATGCTATTTTCTGAGGTTGCCTTGTGATCGGCGTGATAAAAACCTTTATCGGCAAAAATAAGTACTTGTTCATTGATCGAGCTGTCTTCATACCAAATTTTCAGCGCGCCACTAGGTACAGGGTCGCTCGTAAACGCAATCACGGTTAAATTGCCATTTGAAGCCCTTAAACCACGTTCGATTTCTAGATTGATATGGGCATCGCCAAAGCTATAACCTGCAATCAATAAAACTCGTTGGCTACCATCTCGCGGGTTTAAAACAGCTCTTGCTCTGTGCATTAAATTTGCGTAGGGGTCGAGTTGAGTTTCACGGTATTTAGTCGATGCAGGCCAAATCATAATCTTCGCAGCTTGATCTTGGCTGCGCTTCAAATGCGGAGCAATACGCAATGGTGTTGATGAAGAACTATGTTCAGCCCAATTGATGGAACCATGTAGCTTAAATACTCGCGCATCAAGATTGTTCTGTTCAAACGTCAAAGGGTTCCACCATCCTGATACACCGCCTTCTAAACCATCGGCATATCTCAATTGTGATAGTGCGAGTGAGTCTTCAATTAACGTGTCGTAGTTCATCACCAGATAATCAATGGTGCTCGGTAGGCTCTCTTTCCCTGGTCGCATTGGTCGGTGTAATGCCTGAACAAAACGCTCATGTACAGCAGAATCTACTTCAACATTAATGACGTCAAAAATAGCGAGTTTTATCTCTTTTATTGCTTGCAATAGCTGATCGTTGCTGTATTCAGTACCTCCAATCAATACGCTGCTAGCCGTTACATTGCGATTTGTTCGGCGAGCAGTGATAGCAAGCCAATCTACGAGTTCGCTTAAGTAGTCTTCTATATGCGAAGCTGGATTTGCGCCAGCAAAAGAATTTTGTATGGCAGTCAATATCTGCTTTGAATCGTCGGAGAGCTTGTCACTTATTAGTGCTCTTTCTGTTAGCTGGTTGGTCAATGGAAGCCCAGCGCAAAAACTCGCCCCTGCACCTAACAGAACCGCTTTTGAGTGTGAGAGCAACTCTTCGAGTTTGTTAATTGCCTCTCTGAACTCTTTCTGTTCAAAAACTGTGGTATCGAATGCCATACTCCCTCCTTAGAGCTCGCCTTTAAAGGCGGAATCGAGAATTGATGCTTTTAAGCTATTCAAATCTTCTATTTTCCCTAGAAGAACTGCTTCCGCATCGTGAATTTTGCTTTTCAGTGCCTCAATCGTCGATACCAATAATTTCTGCTCTTTCAATGAACACATTGGGATTTCAATCTTGCTTAAACGAGTTAGCGCCAACTTTGGCTGTGCAACGGTCTTCGTCGCTAATCCTGCCTGAGCAGAGAAGTCAGAGGTCAATGTAAACAGATACAGGTAGCTTAAATCTAGTTGTTGTTTATCTCTGATAACCAACTTAGCGGCGTTTTCTGTCAGGTTTGCACCGTCCAATTCAGGGGGGACGAAACCTGTCTTACCGATAGTCCCAGCAATACTGATATAAAGGTCGTCCTTGGAAATCACATAGCATTTGATTTGTTCGTGGATTTCTTTCGATATGTACTTGATACCAGATAAATCTATCGTTCCTTTATCTGTAAAATCTGCCACTCGAATATATGGGTGCTCAGTCTCTTCATCACTTAGTTTTTGGCCTTTTGGTAAGCGCTTTCCACCTTTTACTTCAGCTAGCGATTCAATCGTCATTCGTTCGGCAATAACAGCAAATTGCCCGTCCAATGCTGATTGAAGAAGGTTGTTTTTCAGTGTAACGCTTTCCTGCAAATGCTCGATAGCTGTGTCGATGCGGGTGAGCAGTGCATCGAGTTTTTCGACGATACGTTTTTGTTCCTTAAGTCCACAAACAGGAACGCTAACACTTTTTAAAGCTTTTAAAGGTACTCGCTGTCGACCAGTTGCACCTTCCATGTGATCTATTAGAAAACGGCGAACTGATGGCGACCGAAAGAAGTGCAATAAATATTTTGGTTCAACACTATCTAACGCATGGATTGGAAAAACCTCTGTCGTAGCGAAGCCACCGTCAACATTGTCGATTAAGGCTGTTTTGTTATTCTCTGTACAAGGAGTGATTTTGGCAAACAGTACCGCATCACGTTGAAATTTTGTGTATCCCTTTTTTACGTCATCAAAGTTTCGTAGTTCGTAAGTGCTCTTTTGACCTGTTTCTTGATCAATGTCTGTCATTCCAATAAACGGGACATTCCCTTCAGAATCTGGAGTTGGCACAAATCCTCTATCGACTCCGATCTGCGCAACTTCTTCAATGGTTTGCCACTCCCACCCGTCCGGTAATGAATACAAAACCTGTTCCATGTTTACTTCCCCACCAACAGGTCTTCAATTTCATCCAATAGGCCTGACACCAGCTTTTCCTTGGTGCGGATCTGCTTAAGAATATCGCTAGGTGCTAAGTGCTCGGCATCTTTTTGTTTGGCTGGGTTTTTAGCGGACAGATCATAGTCTTCGGCTAGCTTGCTGGCCGATACAGTCCACGAACGATCGGTGGTTTCTCTGCTGTTATACAGCTCAACAAACTCTTTTAAGTGCTCGTCGGTGATGGGTTTGTTTTTGGTGAGTTTTTGCTCGGGCTCACATTCGTAGTACCACACATCGCTAGTGCCGCCGCTGCGCTCAAAAAACAGCACATTGGTTTTAACGCCTGAATACGGCAAAAATACCCCAGCAGGCAGGCTTAAAATGGTGTGTAGGTTAAAGTTTTCCAGCAGTTCTTGTTTGACTTGTTTAAACGCACTGTTGGTTTGGAACAGCACACCTTCTGGCACTACAATGGCTGCTTTACCGCCACTTTTTAGAGTTTTCATAAAGTGTTGTAAAAACAGCAATTCGGTCGCGTTACTCTGGATAGGGAAGTTTTGCTGAATTTGCGACTTTTCTTTACCACCAAATGGCGGGTTAGCCAGAATAATGTCATAACGGTCTTTTTCCTGAATATCGCGGATATTCTGAGTCAGGGTATTACCACGGAATAAGTTGGGTGACTCGATGCCATGCAGAATCATGTTCATCATGCCCATCACATAGGCCAGTGAGGTTTTTTCAAAGCCAAAGAAGGTATCACGCTGGATAAAGTCCCATTGCTCAGTAGAAAGCGCACTCTTTTTTGCTTTCAGGTGGTCAAAGGCTTCTACTAGGAATCCGCACGAGCCAGCCGCTGCATCGTAAATGGTTTGCCCGGCTTGTGGGTCAATGGCCTTGATCATGGCACGCACTACTGGGCGCGGGGTGTAAAATTCACCCGCATAGCCACCGGCATCGCCCATGTTTTGCAATAAGCCTTCATAAACCAACGACAACTCAAACATTTCATCACTGGATTGGAAGTTCAGCGTATCGATAATATCCAATACTTCACGCAAGGTATGGCCAGAAGCTACCTTGTTGTCTAAGTACTGGAAGATGGCACCAATCTTATAGGCAAAAGACTTTGGGTCTACCCCTGAACCAGTGATAGCTGAATTGGCAAAGCCTTTTAAGTAAGGGAATAACTCGTTATTCACATAATCGGTTAAGTCATCGCCCGTGCGAACTTTGTTAATGTCTAGCCTGCCATCGACGTTTTTCGGGCAGGCCCAATTTGACCAACGATGTTCTTCATCTAACACCGGTTGATAATCTTTACCTGATAGTACTGCTTCATCTTCTTTTTCAGATTCATAATCATCCAAAAACTTTAAGAACAACACCCATGAGGTTTGCTCGGTATAGTGCATAGCACCGCTAATGCCATCGTCGCGGCGCAGTATGTCGGTAATTCGGTTGATCTTTTGTTGTAATGACATGGCTTATAGTTTTCCGATAATAAAATTGTACATATTGGTGATGTCTTCGCTGATTTCGTCTGGCGGGATCAGGTCGATATAGGCTTGCAGTTTGGTATGATCTAATCCAATTTTATCAGTGTTAATTAACGGGTCTAGTATGCTTTTAACTTTACGTGATGCGAGTTGACCTAGCCCTTCATTAAACTCTAAATCCTCACCAATATGTTTAGTCACCAAAGGAGCTTTGATACCAGTTCCTTCATCCACCAAGCACTGATTATCGCCATTCATATTCTCATGGAGATAGCAGGACAAACCTAAAGAATCATTATTAATCATTTTGAGCTGTTGATGGTGCATCAATGCAGTATATGAAAGAAGGTAGTGCTTCATTTCACGTCTTCTCCACACAAGAATCTGTGCATTGATTTTAGATTTCCCCACTATTGATGCCATCAACTCTTTTCCGCCATTTAGCTGTAAGCTTTCGTTGTCGATACCAGCTAATGGCAAGCTATCTCTATCGCAAATTAAGTAAACATTTTTGGCTTTGTGATTACTTCCATCAATGTAACTTACAAAGGACTCTAGCCATTTGAGCTTTTTTGCTGCAAAAGATGAAGTATGAGAGTCCCAGCCTGATTCTACGGAAATACAACATATCTTCCGTAATATGGAGGTGATCCCCTCTTTCTTTTGTTGCCCGAGTTTCCTTATAACAAGGCGAGTGAAAATCTCCCAATCATTCTCATTATCCATAAGAACGATGAGCTCATGAAGTGCATAAGTCTTCAGCTTTGCTTTCTTAATATTTGATAATTGCTCTAAACGATCTTGCAGCTCCTTTCTTTCCGTGAACGGCAAAACACGACCTTTATTTACTACATGTATGTTCTCAACTCCGATTTCAGATATGGAATCCAATAGATGAGTTGTCATCAAAGCTCTGCCTTTTGCATTGTTAATGCTTGCCCAAAGCTTATTGATGTTTTTGTAGTGGAGGTGGCTATCAGCTTCATCAAAAAGAAATAGCGTTTTCTCGTTATCAAAAAGGTCTAATAGTGCATAAACAAACAATAATTGATATTCACCGTCACTCACCTCAGCTAATGAATGATCATTATGAAATGTCAATCTGAGGCTTGTTTTAGTTATTGGATTATTTGAATCAATTGCTTGGGTTAAAAACGTAACAGCAGGATCATCACCAATTATACTAGTCTCACCTTCAACATGGGCAGACTCGAAAGATGTATTGATGATATCCGTGCTAGATATTGTAATTTCTTGTTTTGAAATTATATCTTCGAAATCATATTCTTCATCTATAACCTTTTCGATAAAACTCGAAAGGCTTCTAAAAAAAGGGGTTGAGCGGATGGTATCAGTCTCTCCAGCTTCTTCTTGTTTTAGAGCTGCTGCAACCTTATTGACGTAAGGTCGATCAACTCTGAAACTGCAAGATAGCTTTGAGCTAATATCATCCCCTAAATCATCACTTTCTTTAACATGGCCTAATGATTTGAGTAACTCCCTTACTTTCCCTTCTTTTTTGAGGGAAGAGGCTAAAAAAATTAATAGTGGGGACCAGGTTTTGTCATAGTAAAAACAATGCAACGATAGCCCACTTTTGGATTTCCTAGCCTTTTTTAGAAAGGTTGAAAATGAACTTGAATAGCGTTCATTGTGCCCAGAGGAAAAACAAACAATCTTCCAATCAGATAACATGGCATCCGACATGCGTCCTTCAAAAATAGTTTGAAGGATAGACGACTTTCCACATCCATTTTCACCGATTAAAGCTGAAAACTTCTCCAGCTTAAATGATTGCTCATCAGGATGAAGGTAGTTTGGAGGTAAAGTTAATTCCATTTTAATTCACATGATAAAGCTGTTGTTGCAATTGTTTGAAAGCCGCCAATAAATAAGCTGGCTTTCCACCGAATGCAGTTGAGGCGTCTTTTATCGTACCTAACCCTGATAGCTCGATAAGTGCTGCCAAGCGCTCGCGCGATAGCTCGGTGCTGCCGGTTTGCTCATACCGGTTAAGTACAAAGTGCAAAAACTGCTGTGCCTTTTCTTGTTGGTACAGATTAAAGAAGGTGCTATTAGTACGTACTTGATCAGCACGAGCTTTGCGGGTTGCCATTGGCTGTTCAAAGGCTAAAAAAGCCAGCAGATCGAAGATATCGCACTCTTCTGCTTCAAACATGCGTCGTAGTGTGGCGAGTTGCTCTTTATCAAAACCTGCTTGTACAAGTTTACCGAGCAAGGTTTCGCGCTCGTCTGGGTCTGACCAAATCTGTCGCAATTCCTCAACCGATTTAAACAACCCTGGTAATTGGGTTATCAAGCGCTCAACAAATTCTTGCACCGTAAGAGGTTTGCCGTTTTCATCGATATAACGAGTTTCAACGTCAATGACTTTCAGTTCACGGTGTTTGCCTAACTTTACTTTCAACCGAGGTTTTGGCTCACCCGGCTCAGGCTCTGGGCCATCTGTTCCTCCGGGTGGTTCTGGCGTGTAGGGTGGTGTTGGCTCACCAATACCACCTGGATCTGGTGCTTCAGGTTCGCCATCCCAGTCTTTGTCATAAAACTTATTGGTGGCACCGCGAAAGTCAACAATGGTGAAATAGTCTTTGCCATCAAAAACACGGGTTCCGCGACCGATGATTTGTTTAAACTCCACCATTGAGCCGACGGTTCTATCCAGCACTACGTTACGCACATTACGGGCATCCACCCCCGTGGTTAACATTTGCGATGAGGTAATGATGGTGGGGATGTCTTTGTCGTTATCCTGAAATTTCTCCAGTAGCTCGCGGCCAACTTTGCCTTCATCACTGGTTACACGCACACAGTAATGCGGATCTTTAAGCTTTTTGTGTTTGTTGATCATGTCACGCATGGTCAGTGCATGATTTTGGTTTTCGCAAAAGACGATGGTTTTTTCTAATGGGCTTATATTGTCCAAAATAGCTTTTGCGACCAGTTCGGTACGATCATCTACGACGATTTTTTTGTCGTAATCTTCAACCTGATAGACGTCTTGCCCTGACTCACCTTCGATCACTTGGTCATCTTTAGTTAGCACCAGCTCATCTAAGTTGGTACGTACCCGTTTGACACGATATGGCGTTAAGAATCCATCGTTGATGCCATCTTTTAATGAATATTCAAATGCGGGGGTTCCAAAGTAATCATAGGTATCCACGTTAGCTTCACGTTTTGGTGTAGCTGTTAGGCCGACATGTACTGCACTGCCAAAATGATCGAGTATGGCTCGCCAAGAGCCTGTCTCATTAGCACTGCCACGGTGACACTCGTCAATCATTACAAGGTCAAAGAAATCACTTGGATACGCTTTGTAATAGCCTTCAATGTTTTCTCGCTCAGCAATGGCTTGGTAGATAGCAAAAAAGATATGTGCGTTGGTTGGCACTACACCGCCACGCTTGCGTACCTCTTCCCCATTAATCTTGATAAGGTCTTTTTCATAGGGGTTAAAAGTATTAATCGCTTGGTCGGCCAAAATATTACGATCAGCTAAAAACAATATTCTTGGCCTACGTGTACCCGGAGATTCTTTGTTCCAACGGGACTGGAACAATTTATGGATGATTTGAAAGGCAATAAAGGTTTTACCTGTACCAGTCGCCAGAGTTAACAGCACGCGTGACTTACCTTTACCAATGGCATCTGTAGCTGCATGGACCGCTAATTCTTGGTAATAACGCGGCTGCATTGCGCCTTCTAAATGAAAAGGCACATTGCGAAGCTGCTGGCCTAGGTCCGAGTTAACACCCGCGTAGCGGTTTTCAAGCTCTTGTGGTGTTGGGTAAAACTCGATGTAGTCGCCTTTACCGGTTTCTAAATCGAACTCATAGGTTTGTTTGCCGTTGCTTGAATAGACAAAGCGAACGAGTAACTTCTTGGCATAGTCGATGGCTTGTTGAAGGCCTTTGGTTGGATGCTCAGATTCTTTTTTTGCTTCAACGACTGCAAGGTAGCGATTGTCTTTGTGGAGCAGATAATCGACGAAACAACGACGACCACGGACACCGCCAGCAAGCTTACGGCCATCGGTAAAGTAATGTTCCCGAATGATGTTGCCCGGTTGCCAATGCGCGGCTTTAAGTGCAGGGTCGATGTAGTTTGCTCTGGTATCAGCTTCAGAAGCCATATCTAAGTCCTTTTACAATCGTATATATGCTTACAAATAATCGGATATTTGCAGTATAACCCCTTCAGCCTTCATAGTCTTGTAACTGCCACCTTTACTGTTAACCATTAACCGCAGGTCGTTTCCAACATACTTAGGCTCCAGCTTAACAACTTTTGACTTCTCTTTGACTGGGGGCACTGGCTCTTTATTCTGCAAGTTATTGATATGCGCAAGCAGCTGAAATAAGTTGGCATCAGGAAGCTCTGACACAGCTTGCTCTGCCACAGTGGGCGCAATGTCTTCACCGATACCCGCTTGCTCAAGCATATTAATCAGCTTAGATAGCTTGGTCTGCTCAGAGGAAGCATGTTCATCATCACTATTAAGCTCCGTATTTTCATTTACTGGAGCAGAAGCCACTGCGTTCTGAACTATGCTTGCTCTTGGTATTTCTAGATCATCATACTTTTGTATTTCAGCATCACGGCCACTTTGAAGCGCTCTGATCATGGGTTTGATCATATGAAGCTCTTCATTGAATACGATTTCCACTAAGTCTCTGGAGATCACTTCTCTACCTACTGTCACAGCTCTTGTCTGACATAAGTAAAAAAGTGTTACCGCAACATGGGCAATGCCTTGAGAGTAGTCCCAGAAAAGCGTTTTAATCTCTTTCGTTAGGGGCTGAGGTGACTTGAACCACTGTAAAGCCCACAACTGAGAGAAAAACCTATCCCAATCAGAGCCTTTACCGGATCTATCTGTGGTATTGAACCGATTCCAATTGATACTGCCAAACTGTGAAGCACGTCTAGCCGAACGCATACTAGGAGAAAATAGCTCATAGGCTTTTGGCGTCCCGACAAACAGTATTGGTAGCTTAATCGTGTTCGTTAGCTGCACAAAGAACCGAAGAATTCGATCAGACACATTAGTAGAGCTCGAACGCTCTAAATGCTGAATTTCATCAATAACTAGTAGGCCTATTGAGTGCAAAGCGGCAATTCTCGCAAAATCCCCCAGCAACATTTCAGCATTTGCTCGTGGTTTTACGTATTGCTTTTCATATAGCCCGTTGTTGTCTAATGCCTCGTCTAGAGCACGAAAGAAGTTGATACATAGACTTTTTACAGAGGCATCATGAGGGCACTCTACTTTAAGCCAGACAATCTGAACATGTTGGTAAGAGGAATGCGTAATGACTTGAGGATAGCCAGACAAGACAGCTTCAACGGCTGTTGATTTACCAGCACCCGAACAGCCAATTACAGAGCTCACTAGGGCTTCATTGCCAGCATTACGGCTGTCATCTGCTAGCTTCTCTGTTCGATTCAATGTTTCTTGATAGCTTTTATTGGCTATGTTTCGACTCAAATATCCTTGACGAATCATAGTAGAGATCGTTTGCTCTAACTGTAGATGCGCTTTTGTTGGGTATAAAAAACCATCCATAATTCGCAACATGGCATGTCGACGGATATGAGCAGGAAGAACCACCTCTTCAGGACTTACAACCGGAATACGTCGTATCAATTCCGCTGTGTCTTTTGGCGAATTAATACGCGGCAACGCATTGATTAATGGATGATCTTCGTATTCTTTAATCTCTGCATCTATGTATTTCGCTGTTTCAAATACGGCCATGTGATTATCCCTTAAAAATCATCCAAATCTGGGTAGTCGAACCCCTGTTCAACTTGTTTACCGGAATGGATAGAAGTAACTGTCGCTGCCTCCTTCTTCTTAGGCGGCTTAGCGGACTCTCTATTTTTCTGGCGTTCTGACTCTTTTTCTTGCTGGCGATTGTTACGAATTCCACTTAGTCGCTGCGAGTTGTTAGATAGATCCGAAGACTTTTGTCTCTTTTCTGCAACTTGGGCAATCATCTCAAGCTCATTTTGAAGATCTGGTGCTTGATAATCGGCTTCTTGTTGAGCTTCAAAATATGTTGATCTCGCCTCAGATTGAATTGACATTGCTTCAACTAAGCTCATATCTTGATATCTTCGGCTTCGACTCTGTAATGTGCATTCCCATACACTATCGAACTTATTGTCTGGTCTCACATATAGAACATTGGTGTTCAGAGGATCGTAAGCTACCTCTATACTTTTTGGACGAGGCACTGATCTATTTTTATGAAACCAGCCCAGTTCAACTGCTTCTGCACAGGTATAATACATGCCCTTAAAACATATGCCTGAAGGAGATATCGTAGCTTTGCTATGGGGCAACATGTTCACATAGGTGAATTTTGGATCTACTTCTCTCAAAACACCCGTTCTATTTTTCACGCCCCAATGCCATAGCCTTACAGGTATTGCAGCCAAATCTGCGGGCATATCAGATTCAAAGTCGTAGCCCTCTAATGGGGTGGATGTATTGCGGTTGATTTCAGAGATGATCACCATTTTCGTGAAATCATAAAGCGTTAGGTTCGCTGATAGCTCTGTTCGTTTCCCCGCTTTTTTCTTTCCATTTACAGGTTCGACCTTCCCTTTCACATAAGGAAGAATATCTACATGCATCATATGAAATGATTTTTCGACTATGCCTTTATCATCACCGCGATATGCTCGGGTATTCGATAAAGTGATACCAAATCGGTTAACTAAGATATCTCCGTGTTTACCAAGCAACTCTCCTCGATCAGCTGTAATCGTTGCAGGGGTCCCAATACTTGGCCAATCACTTTCGGTAATCTCAACACCGAATTTACGACAGTACTCAACTTTGTCACAGAACGCGTGCGCGAGGGCGATCGATGCGGTTGCCCAAGAAGGATTTTCTAAGCCAACATACAAGCCAACAGTCATACGACTAAACACATCTTTGACTTTATATACGATTGGGCGGCCTACTATTCGGTCTGGGTCATGGCCTGAAACAAGGTGCAAGTCAGCTATGGTCGCATCGATCTCATAACGAGCCCCTGGTCCAAAGTTATTTGTGGTGGAAGTGCTGTGGCTAGGTGTAACATCTTTTGCATATTCAATAGATGGTGTACGAGCTTGAACAACAAGAGGCTTTGCATAGTGTTTGTTGTAGTAGTATCGGAACTGCCTATAAGTGGGTAAATCTTCTTTTTTTATTTTAGGGTACTTTGACTTAATAAAGCCATTCGCCTTTGTCCTAGCCCCTTTTAGGTCTACATCATTATTAACTAAATAGAAGCCTTCAATAGCCAACTTGAAAAGACTTGCTATCTCATCAGTAATAGCAAGTCCCTCTCCATGGGATACTGTGCGTTTACTCCCTGTTTTTTGAATTGCTAGTCGGTTTTGTCCAGGAGCACCGCATTTTGTGTAGTCTGGAGCAAGGGCGTCAGGAGAAAGCCCTCTCTGCCAATATCGACGCAATTGTCGAGTCACATACAGCCTAGACTCATCCATTGCTTCTAAAACTGACTTAATCTTCTGATTCCTCAGCTTTTTATCAAATAAGGCAAAATAGTCCGTTAACAAGAAAGCTACGGATCGATAAGCCCGATCTCTTATCTCTTCAGCTTTAGAGCCTGCTTCGGGGGTGGCCAACAAAATTGGATCTGGCACGGCTTCTAGTGACAAACTTTCGAACTCATCTAGATTTACGCGATATGGCCACGCTTTTTCATCGTGTATATCAATAAGCATTAAGAAATCGACATGTTCATAAACAATTCGGACATGGGTTGGATGGTCCAAGTGAGGGTCAAGAAATACTTTATTAAGATACATCAGACAATCCAGTTTTAAATGAATCTAGGTCTAGAACGATAGACACATCCGTTGCACGCCAATTCCTAAATACAATATCTAAAGGAACATCAATCAAATTTGCAGCAGCAGCATTACGAATCACACCAATATGAAAGCCGGCACTGCATTCGTATAGGTCATCCATAGCAGCACAAACTGTAGCAAGCTTCTTCTCTGAGCCTGATAACCGATTAATGACTGTCGAAATATCTTCTAAAGACAACTCACCGTATAGGTCATGTGAATTCTGGCTGGCTGCATGAAGCCATTCAAGATTCTCTTTTACGATCGCTGGAATCTCTTGATCAGTGAAAAGTTTCCATTCATAACCAAGTTCTTCCCAATACAGCTTTTCGATTTGGAGTTTGTCTATCGTACGCGCATTGTCTAAATCGCTGGCGTATTTAACGGCAATAGCAATAGATGGTTTGCCTTTCAGCTCCACAACTAAGTCTGTGGTAACGACTTTTAATTTGTTGCGCATTTGGGGGTGCTTAATTCCCAAACGAGAACAAATACTCAAGGTATCAGCTACAGGTAGAGGAAATTGCTCTTTGATGTCGTAGGTAAGATGGAAGCGATCAAAGACAAGGAAAGCAGAAAATTCAAGACGAGATAAAAGATGATGAGCTCTAGATGTGTTTCGACCTCGGATGCGATAGCTCTCACCAGTACTACTTATTTCGTGGACTTTTATAAAGGGCTCGTAGTCTTCCCCTGAACCAATCCCTCTGGTTTTTAACTTCTTCTCATCTTGAGGATCAACTAATTTCTCAGAATCTAACATTTTAGGCCTCCTGCTTACTCTTTGAGCATAGCAGAAGGCCTAAAAAAATATCAAACATTATTGTAAAATATCAAACTATAATGTCTTTTATCAAACTATAATGTCACTGTACAACACAATCTCGTTTCCTAATCTCGTTATTCTACGGTAACGCTTTTCGCTAGGTTCCTTGGCTGGTCTACGTCCGTACCTTTCACAACGGCAACGTGGTAAGACAATAATTGCAGCGGAATGGTATGAACAATC
>NZ_JBLXBT010000003.1:0-133930 GCF_048265365.1 Kangiella sp. | reverse complement strand
AAAATGAGAATTCCCGCCAAGTGTTTTGTCTGATCGCTCATACCTAATCTCGATTTCGCGGACGCGAAAAACGCGCCCTGGTACTGCCAAAGCCCGCACGCAGCGGGCTGATGATCGGCGGTAGTTTTCCATTAACTGGCCGGCTGGTTGAGATAGGTAAGGATTGTCATCGCAACCGAAGCGGAAATTAGGATCGCCTTCACAATCACGACCAGTAAAGACTCTTTGTATCGTATGAAAGTGGATCTTGATTCCACGGTCATTTGCTCGCCGTCAGCACCAATAACATTATTTCTGCTAGTGCTGTGAATAACCCGAGGTGGAACAACCAGCCGCAAGACAAGCCAACCAAGCAGCACAAAAGAACCTATGGTCAAGATGGTTATGCTCCCGAGCAGAAACCCTTGAATCAGCATTGATATTCCTACAATCACCAATGTCATATGTTTTCCTCAATATTCGACTTTCGGCAGCCTGCTTTAACAAACAGGCTCTCGGGAGGCCCCGTCTAACCAGGGCTCTGAACTACCGCACCGTGATCGTGCCAACCGTGTAGCCCATGCTCTCGAAGTAAGTTCGGATTGCTTGGTAGTCGATAAGTCCTCGACTATCTTCTGCCTTCGGGCAGCGCTTAGAGCACTATCGGTATCCAATTGATCCTTGAAACAGTGCCCTGCGTACAAGAAACGAGGTGTCAGACGAACAAAATTAAGCTCGACTCCCTCATCGAAATTGGCATCGAAAATGGTCTTGTCTGTGTTAGCCATGATGTTTTGGATTGATTTCTTAGATACCGTCGGAAATCAGTTGAAGGTTGAGTAGTGTTGCTGCCGAAAGCAGGAACAAACACCCACCCCACTTTAATGCCGGCTTCCAACCGGTAGGCCCGAACAAAAATAGGGCGAGATAGCAAAGCAGCAACAACATTGAAGCCCCAAACAGCATTAATTTCTGAATAGACATAGTTTTCCTCAAACTTCGTTGTGCCCGGTGAGGGCCTGGAGCAAAGCCCGCAATTCAGGCGAAAGCTGCTTGGCAGCAACGGCATCATCGCCTTCGTCGCACGGATGCACCTCGATGCAATCCAGCGCCTCGCTCAGCACTTGCTTGGCAGCTTTCTCCAGGGGACTGGCATTCGCGCCTACAGAGGCAAGCAAGTCACGTTTCATCGGGTTTTCCTAGTTGCCGGTGTTGTTCTGGCGGGCCTGCTGTGCGAGCCACTGCTTGCGCTTGGCCAGGGCGTCACCGCCGACCACTACAGCTTCCCAGCGATAGCCTGCACGCTGCGCCCAGGCGGCGGTGCAGGAGCCTTCACAGATCATCTGCTCGATGGTGACTCGTTCGCTCATGGCGGATTTCCTATAGCACAATGCACTTTGTACGAACCCGATCGGGGAGCGAGCGCTTGCTGGCTTCAACTCCGGCCTCTGATACGAAAGGCTCAGCCAGAAGCTGACGGGTGACGGATGCTTGCGATGCTTTGCATTCTTCCAGGCTCGCATACCCAGGGATGGTGTAGGTCTTTTCGCCACCGCCGCCGTACATGACGGCGACGAACATAACCGCTGCTTTCAGCATGGGAATCTTTCTCCGAATTCGTTATTGGTTCAGCGTTCACGGGACACTTGAAACGCAAGGCCTTCTTCGACCCTGCCTGCTCGCGCCAGTACCCGTTTCCTCGCTACTCAAACAGTGCCTGGACACGGGCCAGGGCGTCTTCGATTACTACCTCAGGCGCGCCCTCGATGCGCCTAGCGCCACGGGCCTCCAGATCAACCGAGCGAATCTGGTTGCACAAGATCACGCCCTGCGTGTCAGTGCCCGCGCCGCTCAGCGCCACGGCAAAACCGGCGTAGCGGGCAAAATCACCTCCTTGCGTAATCGGAGCGATAACAGCCAGGCCGGTAGCGTTATACGCTGCCGGCGTGAGCACCAAGGCCGGGCGGAAATCGCCCTGCTGCTCACGGCCTGCCGTGGGATTCAGATTCAGGCGCACAATATCGCCACGACCGTACTTCGCTCGCTTCACGCTTCACGCCCCACCGGCTGCATTGCATTCCACTCGGCAAGCTCTGCCGGCTCCGGGGCACTCAGATCACACTGGGCCATCAGGTCAGCCAGCTTGTAGTGCGGCTTGGCCTTCGCCGGTTTCAGCGTCATCGCTTCACCCGTGAAATCGAGGCTCAGCACGTTGCCCACGTCGATGCTCATTTGCTTGAGCACGGCGGCAGGCAGGCGAATCGCCGCGCTGTTGCCCCACTGTTGAACTTTGACTTCCATAAGCACCTCGCTATGTAGATACATTGTAGATACATGCCAAGAGAAGCGCAAGGTTGATGTAGATACAATGTATCTACAATGCCAGCTCGGATTACACACGCAGAGCCAAACTGATGAATGGATCAGCACGCGCTTTGGGCCGCAAACCTCTTCCCACCTTGCCCTTCTACTTCTCTACCTTTCGGTTCGAATGGCCTCTCAGGAAGTTCGCTATCTCTTGAGTGAGCAGGTCGGATACCAGCGCCGTTTCGCCGGTTTCGTCGTTCAGTACCTGCAGTTCGGTCAACGCTTTCTCGGGATGGCCTACAACGGCTGCGGTGGCCGCCTGATGCTCACTGCTCCACTCGTGATAGTGATGCTTGCACGATCTACCCTGCAGTGCGCCGAGCACGGGCTTCCAGCGTCCGTCGAGCGTGCGCGCGTTGATGGTGAACATCAGTGGTTCCTTTCGTTGCTTGACTGTTGAAGCATCTCACCTGCAGCAACAAACCCAAGCACCGTCTCATTGTGCTTGCCTCCCCTCCTCTGCCAGGCAATGGGCTAATGGCAGTCGTCATGTTCTTCCCTTCCAGAGAAAGCGGACTGGATCACCGCCCAGCTGTTTCCCTGCGCGAACATCGAAATCGTAAGTGTCTGATTTTCCCTGTGATCTTGATCGAGGGCCTGTATCCCAGAGGTCTTTCTTATGCGGCTGCGGAGTTCAATTTCCGGCGCTGTGGTCGGGGCCTGTAGGTGCCCGGTTCGATTCGAGCGGAGAATTTCCGCGTGGGTTTCCAGCGTTGGTGGGCTTTGCGTGGCTCTTGGGCGCTCGCCGGAAGTCGCGAGCTTGGGTATTTGGCGACCGGCCGTAGTGTGGGGTTATCGCTTAACGCAGCCCCAGGCATACGGAATCCCTCATGCAGCTGATCGACGCCACTCTTTTCCAAGACCCCATCCCGGTAGCAAGCCCTATCGTTGAGCGCACCTTCGACGAGAAAGTGGCGGATGCGGTAGCTGTCATCGAGGCCAACATTCGCGCCGGCAAGCGCCTGATCGGGGCATGTTCGTTCGGGAAGGACAGTAGCGTCATGGTCGCCCTGACCCTGATGGCGATGGAGCGGCTGCAGAACGCGGGCTACGAAGTTCCCGAATTCCATGTCATGACCAGTGACACCCTGGTCGAAAACCCTGCGGTGCTGGCCTACAGCAAAGGCGAGATCCGCTCGCTCAAGGATTATGCCGCGAGCAAGAACCTTCCCGTGAGGATCTGGGTGTGCAAGCCCAACCTGACCGAAAACTGGCTTGTGTCGATCATCGGCGGACGCACCGTGGCGTCTATGCCGGGCAATAGCGCTAAGTGCCAGCAACAGATGAAGAAATCCCCACTGGACCGTACCAAGCGACAGATCAAAGCCGTGCTGAAACACCAGATGGGTAGCGCCTACCGTGATGATGATGTCGTCGTGCTGATCGGCACGCGGCGGGACGAATCCGCGGTGCGCGAGCGCAATATGGAAGCCCGAGGCGAGAGCGCCATCGTGCCGGTCAATACTGCCGGCCCAAACAAGAAGCCTGAGTGGGTGCTGAGCCCCGTGGCCGACTTCACGACCCTGGACATCTTCACCTTCCTGGGCAAGGTCACCAGCGGCCAGCTCGTCACCTACAGCGACTTCCAGGCTCTGACCGAGGTCTACCGCGATGCGGGTGGGGACTGCATGGTCAACGTCTTCATCCGTGACAGCGGCGTCGAGCGCAAGACCGGCTGCGGCGCACGTCATGGCTGCTGGATCTGCCTGCGTGTCGGTACTGACCGCAGCATGGAAAACATGCTCGCCGAGGAAACCGGCAAGCACAGCTGGATGAAGCCGCTGAGCGATTTCCGCAACTACCTGCAGGCGCGCCACTACGACCCACGGGGCCGCAACTGGCTGGCCCGGTCGATCAATGACGAAACCGGGACGATAAAAATCGCTGCGAATGCCTACTCACCCGAGCTATGCCTTGAGCTGCTGCGCTATGCGCTGAGTATCGATGCCGATGAGGCTGACCGCGCGTGGGCAGCCGGTGAGCCGCCGCGTTTCCAGCTGCTGGGCATGAAGGAAATTCTCACTATCGACCTCTACTGGGGGCGCTACGCCTACCAGCGGCCATTCACCGCGCTGAGCGAGTACCGCCAGATTTTCGAGAACGGCAAGCGCTACCGCATCCCGCATGAATACAAGGTTTACGAGCGAAAGGATCTGGATGTCACCCGTGAAGTCGAGGTGCCATTCGTGGACGAGCAATTCCACGGGATCTACCAGGGTCTGCGGTCGGCCATTGCAAGCGTGGCCAACGCTGAGTCGGTCGTGAAGAAAGGCGGGATCTACTACACCCATGTGACCGAAACCAACGAGTTCGACATCGATGCCGAGGGAGCGGAAATGTTCTTCGACTTCGAGCTGGATCACGCCCTGGAATACTACGGCCCGCACGCCGATGTTTACCCCTCGGATGTTGTGCACTACCTGGCCCGCTTCGGCACCGTGTCGTTCAAGAAGGGCGGGCATTCGTCCTGGGACCGGATGTTGCGGATCGGCAATCAGCTCCACCGCCACGGGCTGCGCGACATCCTCAACGATCCTGATGCGCTGATCGCCAAGCTCACCGGGCAAGCTGCTCAGGTGCCGTGTGCGGCCATGTCTGCGCCAGAAAGTGGGCAGCTCTCGCTGGGGTTCTAGTCTCGCTGCCGGCACCGAGCTTGGGATCTGCCGGCTTGTCGATAGCCTGAAATCAAATTCACAGGAGGTTGTCATGAGTGATTCGAGCAAAGGCGGCGCACCAGCACCAGCGAAATACAGCGACATCGTTGCCGATGGCGGCATGGACCCGCGCTCGGGGCCTGTCGAGCAGCAGCGGCGCTCTACTTCGCCGGCCGGCTGGCAGTCTGTTCCGGTAAACCCGACGATTGAGATGATCGCCGCGCTCGGCTTCAACGGCGATGTGGCCCTTGCGACGGGGCATGCGGCTGCCTGCGAAGAACTCACGGCACAGTACCGAGCCATGCTTGCCTGCGCTCCGGCCGCGCCGCTCGCCAAAACCCCGATTGCATATCTGCGAGCCTCCGATCTTGAGCGGCTGGCACCGAACAATGTTGCCGGCTGCGCAGCCTCGCTCAGCAAAGAACCCGGCAACGGACTGGTTGCGATTTACACCGAGGCCTTCTCTACGTCCGCGCTGGCGGAGGCGCTTGCTGCGTTCGTAGCGCTGGCCGAAGAGCGCGAGCGCGAGTTGGGCGATCTCTCTTCCGAGATGCGCGAGTGCCTGCAGAAGGGCCGCGCTGCCCTTTCCGTAATTCAGCCTCAGCAGCTCGGGCTGGTCGAGACGCTGCAGAACGCATTTGCCATCTCCTCTAATTCCGGTAGCGGAAAATTCGCCCTCACGCTGAGCTTCGAAAATCTGGCTGCTATGCAGGCCTGCCGCCGCGCGGTTGAGTGCGCTCTAGGCGGTGCCAAATGAGAGGCCGTAATGCATTGAAGCCACTCAAGCCCTGCCCTTTCTGCGGGAGCCCCGCCAAGGAAACTGACCGGATCAACTCCAATGTCGTGGCATGCACCGGCTGCGCGGCGCGAGTGACGCAATCAGAACCTGGCATGGGCGATGCCGATATCCGCTGGAATCAGCGCCAACAGTGCTTCAGCCCGGCGCCGGCCTGGCAGGCGTTCGACTACAACGCGCCGCCCGAATCGGGCCTGTACTGGGTCGCAGGCACCCGGCCGGTATGGGATGTGTGTGCCAGCGATGACGGGAGCCCGGTTGGCGTCCACACAGGTGAGCATGAGCAATTCGTCGCCCTAGTCTGGTTCCAGATCTGGACGGACGATGACGGTTCCCTGGTGTTGGATTTCGCCGCTGTTGACCCTTACAACCTCGGCAAATTTGCAGACGAGGATACCGTCTCGCATTTCATGCCTCACGCGATCCCGGCACATCCGGCCGTGGCTACGCCGACCAAGGAACTGACATGAGCCAACGCCTCCCGCTGCGCCCGCGCGACATCGAGCTGATCGAAATGCCCACTATCGCCAGCCAGATGCCGGTCGAGTTCGAGAACGGCCAAACGTGGCAGGACTTCGAAGGCCGCTGCGCGGGGTGCGGTGAGGACATCCCGAGCGGGTTCATGCGCG
Source organism: Kangiella sp. (assembly GCF_048265365.1). Lineage (NCBI taxonomy): Bacteria > Pseudomonadati > Pseudomonadota > Gammaproteobacteria > Kangiellales > Kangiellaceae > Kangiella > Kangiella sp. The sequence goes on along the minus strand of NZ_JBLXBT010000003.1, from coordinate 127,505 downwards.
GTGCCGTCATCCGCCAGGCCCTCCGCTGCTACACCGTTGAGGCTGTCGGAGTTTGTGCCAGCTGCCGTTCCGGCACCTCATTTCTGGTGCGCCTGCATGATGACGGCAGCTTAACCACTCAGGTCGATGGAGTCTGGTGCCGAATGGCGCGCGTTCAGCTGGGCCTCTTTTCCTGGTTGGGAAGCCTTTTGCGGTCGATGTTCGGCACCAGGCAGCGCTGACCGACGCAGGCCAACCCGCCAGCACCAGAAGAAAAACACCACCACGACAAGGGATCATCCATGCCAATCAATCACATCATCGTCCACCAGATCGACAAGAAACCGGACGGAACGCCGGCAGTTCTTCATCCCCGTGACACGGAATTGCCCGTTTCCCAGGCAACGGAGAATCTGCTGGCGGATCTCAACCACGGGTACAACGCCAAGGCCGGCAAGGGCTGGGGTCTGTTCCATGAGCCATCCGGCGCCTACCCGTTCAGCGGCTGGCTGAGTCAGTACCTGGACGGCACTACCGACTTCACCGCTTTCAGCCACCAGGCCGTCGAGCATCTGCAGAAGCTGATGGAAGAATCCAACCTGTCCACCGGGGGGCATGTGCTGTTTGCCCACTACCAGCAGGGCATGACCGATTACCTGGCCATCGCGCTGCTGCACCACAGCGAGGGTTTGACCGTGACCGATGCGCTGGACGTGGCGCCTGCCCGGCATCTGGACCTTGGCCAACTGCACCTGGCTGCACGTATCAACCTCTCCGAGTGGCAGAACAACAAGCAGTCCCGGCAGTACATCTCCTTCATCAAGGGTAAGAACGGCCGGAAGGTTTCGGACTACTTCCGCGACTTCATTGGATGTCAGGAGGGAATTGACGGCCCCAGCGAAACCCGCACGCTGCTCAAGGCGTTCAGCGAATACGTGGAGAGCGAGGACTTGTCCGAGGAGCAGGCTCGCGAGAAGGTGACCACGCTGATTGGCTATGCCAGCGCCCAGAGCAACCTGGGTGAGCCGGTGTCGCTTGAAGAACTCTCTGGCCATCTCGACGAAGATCGACCGAAAGCGTTCTACGAGCACATCCGCAACAAGGACTATGGACTGTCACCCGAGATCCCAGCGGATAAGCGAACCATCAACCAGTTCCGTCGCTTTACCGGCCGCGCCGAAGGTTTGTCGATCAGCTTCGAATCGCACCTGCTGGGCTCGAAGATCGAGTACGACGAGAGTGCGGATACGCTTACGATCCGCAACGTGCCATCCCAGCTCAGGGACCAGCTCAAGCGATCCGCGTAAGGAATCGCAGAAACGAAAAGGCCCGCATGTAAGCGGGCCTTTTTTTTGAAGGTGTAGCGTCCGTCAGGCTACCGAAGGACCATGCCGCCAAAGCCCAGGTTCAGCGACAGCTGGTTGGCCACTGCCGTGCCGAGCTTGTTGGCGAACCTGTCCACCACGTTCTGTTTGCTGCTGAAGTCAACGATCCGCTCTACGCCTACCACTTCGCGGGCCACGTAATCGGAGTCACCCAGCCGGTCGATTAGGCCAAGGCCCACGGCCTGCTCTCCTGTCCACACCAAGCCGCTGAACAGCTCGGCATCAGCACTATCCTTCAGTCGCTCGCCGCGACCGGCTTCGACCGCCGCTATGAACTGCTTGTGCGTTGCCTGCAGCACGCCTTCCCAGAACTTGGTTTCCTTTTCATTCTGCGGCTGGAACTGGTCCAGAAATGCTTTGTGCTCGCCGGAGGTGTAGACACGCCGCTCGACGCCCAGCTTCTGCATCAGCTCGACATAGCCGAAGCTGGCGGCCGTCACACCGATGGAGCCGACTAGACTGGCTTTGTCGGCGAACACCTGATCGGCAGCGCTCGCGATGTAGTAGCCGCCTGAGGCGCCCAGGTCAGTGATCACCGCGTAGACCTTGATGTCCGGGTGCAGTGCACGCAGCCGCACAATCTCATCGTAGACCTGGCCGGCTTGCACCGGGCTGCCGCCAGGGCTGTTGATCTCCAGGATTACGCCCTTCGTATTCTCGTGCTCGAACGCTCGCGTCAGCCCGCGCTTGATGTTATCCGCGCTGGCTTCCTGGCCATCAGCGATGACGCCACGCACCTTCACCTTGGCCGTGAGTGGTGTATCCCCGTCGATGCCTTCCAGATCCGTGTTCCCGCCGACAGCAACGGCTGTCACCACGATGACGAGCGTGGTCAGCCGGAAGAAGTTTTTCCAGCGGCGTGCGGCGCGTTGTTCCTTGATGCTCGCCTGCAGCGTGCGCTCTATCACTTCGAGGCTTTGGTCCATGTGTGTTCCTTGTCTGTATATGTCGGGGGCATTAAACACCGTGATGGCCTTTTGCTAAACAGGCCCGGTACGAACGGTAGGAGTCCGCGCAGAATGCGTGAAGAGGATCTGGCCACGCTCAGTGAGCAGGTGCGTAGCGACAGCCGCTAGGCACCGTGAGCCCATCCAGGGAAAGCGGTGGTTCTTTGCCGAGGTGGCAGGTCAGTGGCTCGGGGTGCCACGTTCGATGACGCCCTGGCCAGCGAGCCAGTCGATGATCTTCTGAACACTCTCAGGCACACCAGAGGGCACCGCGTAGACCATTCCGCTCTGCAGGACGGCCAGAATGCTGCGATCCGAGAACGAGAAAATGGCCATGTCTGCGGCCGGCTCGATGTGCACATAGCTGGCTCTGTCCAGGGCGGTCTGGAGCAGCCATTCAAGGTCGCGGCTTGGGTTCGGCTCGGGGGTGAGCTGAAGCGCCAGTTTGAGCGCAAGTCGCTCGCGGGGAGGGATCGAGCTATCGGCTGATTTCAGGAGGAGATTGTCTCTCTCGATCAGCAATGCCTGAAGTTTGCTCACGCCATCATCCTCAATCCGGCAGTGGGTCGGCAGGGGTAACCACCCCGGCTCGGTCAATCGTCGTCGAATAGAACGCATCGACGGTTGTGCTCATTCCCGGCATCTCTATCGCGCCTATCGTGTGATAGGTGATGAGCCCGTAGAGATTGGGCTTGTCCTGGCGGGCGGTGATGCAGAAGAAGCCGCTTGGCCCTTGCGTGATCATGTCCGGCCCAGCCTCGGGCAAGAATCTCAACGCGGCGTCGCGGAAACCCTCGGCACGCTCGCGGGTGGGGAATGCAAACACCTCCAGCCAGCATTTGTCATCATCGGATAGCACCTGGAACGCCTCAATCTTCGCCTGCGGCACTCCCGGCCATGACCCGTTCGCGTACTGCTCAGCTGGCGTCAGCTGGTATTGCAGGAAAAAACTTCCATCGTGAACCGGCTCTGACCTGCCCTCGTACAGATCGAGTACCGGATAATGTGCCCGGTACAGTTTCGGGAAAACAATTCCGGTGCGGTTGCACTTGAATCCTTCGCTGAAACTCTCCAGTGGCTCCGGCTTACCACCACCCTGCTTGGCCATGCGCTTCTGCGTGAAATCTGCCATGTTGGCCACGTTCGCGGCGCCGGCCTGCAACTCGTCCATCGGGTGCTCCTGTAGCGGGGGGATCATCTAGCCTTACGTGGGCGATCAGACGACACAGATTTTTCCTTCTCGAACTGATTTGCCGCCTCAACGTGCCGCTTGTACTCAGCGTCAGTCATCAGCCCGGCGCGGCGCAACTCGCTCAACCTACCGGATCGGTAGTATGCCGCGATCATTCGAGTGCTGGGCTTCACGCGGATGCCCTGGTCATGTACTCGACGAAGAATTCCAGCCAGAGGCCGGCGTTATCGTCTCCCAGCACCAGCGGATAACGCTCCGGGTCCTTGGCGTGTTGCGCCTGATACTCGGCAACAAAGCCTTCGAGGTCCGAGCGCACCTCGGCGACGAATTCATCCAGCGTCTGGCTCATGTACTGCTACCCCTCGGCAGGTTATTCGTTGACGGCATCCCGTAGGGCGGCATTCCAACCGATCTTCGACCGGATGGCCGTGCACACCACGTCGCCCAGGGCGCCCCAGAGAGTGCCGACAATCGCGAGGCAAAGGCTCCAGACATCCAGAATCACCAGCCATACGCTCGTTGCGGGCGCATCGAGCTTGATTAGCAGGGCAAGGAGGGACAGGACAACGATGACGTTGCCCCAGCGTTGCGACCACTTCGGTGCAAGTTTGCCTCTCAGGCTTGCCAGAATGATCAGCGCGGCAAGCACGTTGCCGACCCCGAGCAGGGCGATGGAAGCGAGGGTATGTAGAGTCATGCGGGTTCCTTTGGGTAGTGTGTGCGTTTCACCGCTCAGGCCAAGAGCGCCTGCGGTAATCGGATTACTTTGCCGAGCTTGGCGGCGACCAGACAGCGCATGGCTGCGATGGCCGCTGTGTTGCCATATAGCGCGTCCGATGCGTCTATCTGGTACATGGCATCGTGTGATTGGTGTTCCGTCGAGGTGCAGATGCTGTGCTGCCCTATGACGGCGCACCAGACGGGTATCCCCACGTTGTTGCAGTATCCCTGGGCGTCTTTGCCCCAATCGTCGTCGCAACGAACGGTGCTGATGCCAAAATGCTCGACCAGTAGGCCACTCAGGTCCCGGCTGGTTGAGAAGGATGGCAGGTCGGGGTGCGCGACTCCCAAGGACACTGGCTCGCCCCCGGCCGGAAGCATCCACCCATACTCGTTGGGTTTCGTTGCATTGAGCCCGGCCTGCTGGTATTCGCTGATCAGACACAACGAGCCGATGGCCCACCGCTGAGTTGAGTTGCCCCGGTACTGAGCAAGATCATCGTCACGTTCGCGGTCGATGCAGTTCTTCGCCCAGACCCAGCCTTGCGTTAGTGCCACAGCACAATCAAGAGCGCGCCCCGACAGTTCGCCTGCTCGTACTTTGTCAAAGCTCATTGCAGCAGCTCCTTTGGAATGCTTACGCGGGCGCCCAGCTTGCTTGCCACGTAGCAGCGCATGGCGGCGATCAAGTGAGTTGGCCCTTCACCGCTGAAAACGCTGTTGCGGCTGGTGTAGTTCTGGAATTGATGAATGGGTCGGCAGGTGGCGAGCCATGACGTGACATTGCGGCCGTCCTTCTCCCGGCTGCAAACCTCGCTGAAGGAGATAAGCTCCCTGCCGATCAATGGCCCGCCGTAGTTCCAGTCAGTAGACGGACAGTAGTTCTGCGCCGCTGACCAGCCGCTGCTCAGTACCCGATCCACGCCATTGAGGGTAAACCACCAGCACGCCACCGTATCGAAGCGCAGGTTGGTGGCGCCTTCGGACATAGCCACCGCCAAGTCCAGTGCTCGCCCGGTCAGGTCGCAGGCATTCACTTCGATGCAATTCATCAGTTCCGCCCCCCATTGGTGATCTGACCTGCGGCCTCGGGCGCTTCGATGCTGCCGATCTGATCCAGGATTTCCTGGTGGGTATGGGGAAGGGTCGCGTTCATTGGTTGGGCCTCGTGCTGGACTGATTTCGAGGTTATTGCAAGGCGGAGGAAACCCAAGCGCATAGCCGCAAGGTAGTGAGAGGTGGACGAGGAGAAGCAAGGCAGATCAGGCACCGCACCGCGCCAGCACTCAGACCGGCGCCAATAAACCGAGCAGCACTTGGATGAGGACGAAGGTGATAGCCGAGACGATCAGCAGCAAAATGCACGCGCGCCAGCCATTGCTTGGATTCAGGCCGAATGAAGCCGCAATGGCGCCGATTGCTACAGGCACCAGCCCAGGAAGGTTCCGGCCAGCGTCGTCGCCCCCGGATTCCGGGACGATCAGGCAGAAGAGCGCATAGGCAAGGATCATCGCCGTGGCGATGGCGAGGTCCTTCGGTGATGGATGCTTGATGTCTACGCCCCAGATTTGCATTGCGATTACCTCAGCGAAACGATTGGCTAGAACAGGGGTTGCTGCGGGTGATTTGGATCTGGCTTTGGCGGTCTAAGTGGGTGGCCAAGCTGGCGGCGACACTCGGCAAGCCAGACCCTGTAGGGCCAGCCCTTTCGCTTGCCGAATGGATAGGCCTCGGCGAGCGCCAAGCGCAACGCCTTCAGGTCGCTGCGCCCGACTTCACGGATGGTCTGAGCAACGACAGGCGCTGCCCGATCAGCCCAGGACAACTTTCCCATCTCGGCCTTATGTCAGGGCCGGAATGCCGATGGCGTCCCAATCGGCGGGTTGTGGTTGAAAGCCGTCAGCCCATGGCCACGGGACATCGAACTGATGTTCTTCCGAGGCGAAAACAGCCGTCTCAGTGTCGAGGTAGTCAAGGAACCAATCGTGCGATTTTCCCGGCACACCAACTACCGGCGCAAGGATGGCCACCAGATTGCGGTAGCCGGCAGGCGGTGTCGGTGGCGTCCAGCCATGCAGCAGCTTGGCATGCTGAGGAGGATTGGTGGTGTTCACGCCTTTGTACAACTCGGCGTCCTTGGCTGTGAGGGCCGTGCCGTGGGTGGCGTTCTCGGGCTGCTTGTTGTCGTCGTTCATCATTCCCTTCCAGGGTTGAGGGTGGTCAGGCCGCGCACCGGCATAGCGCCAGTGCGGCGGGTCACTCTGCGGGGCCAGCTCGGTCGAGATGTGCCCTACCGGCGACCGCGTTTTTCTCTTCTCGATAACCGCCAAGCCACGCAATGCCGTGGAACGCGAAGACAGCGGCCCCCACAGCAAGCACAGCACCGCCACCGAACTGGATACTCGCAATGAACCCGAGAGCAGTGAGCTTCAACGCTCGCCCGGCGTAGTTATCCGGCCAACGCGTGGCGGCGGTCATGTCTGGGCCATAAACTTCCAGCTGCAAGCACCAATAGCCGACCACATTGAGCGCGAACAGGATCAGAGCTGCGACCGACAGCCACTTAGCCAGGCGAAAAACTCCTCTCCAGAAATACGGAAGTTCGAGGCGAAAAGCCGTGAGCCGGCGTTTACTCATTGCGGTGCACCTTGCTCAGGGTGGTCAGGTATTCGGCTACCTGATCGGCGTCAACCACGGCCAGCGTTTCTGAGCAGCCGTCGCAGCCCAGGACGAACTGGCACTGGACCTCATTGCTGCGCAGCCGTCCGTCCGGTGCACCGGAGGTGACCCTGTTGTGAGTGGCCCAGCTCAGATCGTTCCCGCCACAGGCCTTGCACGTCCGAGCAGAGAGCAAACTAGCCATGAGACGGCGCCTCCTGAGTTTTCGCAGCGGGGGTGGGCGTGACGGCATTCCAGGCGCGGCGATAGACGTGCTCAACACGAGCATCCTGCAGGTGCTGACTGGCAGTAATCACCGCCAGCAGCTCATTGCGGCTGAATTCGGCCCTGGTATCGGTGGGGTGACTGTCGAACAGCATCGTGATGGCCACGGCGGTAGTGTCGCGCAGCAACTGCTCCAACTCGCCGACACGGGCATGCAGAGCCTCGTGTTCGGAGGCCAGCACAACGTCGCGACCTTCGATGTGCGGATGGTTCGGGTGGTAGCGCGTAGCCTGATCCATCACTCCAGCTCCTCGCGCATGTAGTTGATCAGTACGCCCGCGACCGCGACGCAGCGTTCTGCGCGGGGCTCGCCTTTGCGCGCCATCGCACGCAGCGTGGTTTGCTCGTTCGCCTCTTCGGTCAGCTCGCGCCCGTAGAACTCGCTCATGAGCGTGCGGGCAATGGCTTCGACCCGGCGACCATCCTCAGCCTCGTAGGCGCTCGTTACGTTGTGCATCAGGCTCACAGGGCACCTCCCTTGATGTGCAGGACGGCTATTTCAGGAGAATTTTTTCTGCTCACAACCGTCAGCTCCTTTCTTCGATGAACGCCCATGCCTGGGCGCAATTGCGGATCTCAGCCAGCCGCCAGCCCGTGGTGACCAGCCGGGGCGAACCGACAACCACCTGCTTAATCGGATCATGGACGTTGACGACATCGCCGATGCGCTCGGTCTTGTAGCCGGCCGCGTGCAGCCGGTCTTCGATGGTGATGTTCTCGCGGCTCATTGCGCACCTCCCTGCGTGGTGGCGTGTGCGCGCAGCGCGTTGCTTAGCGATTTGAAGCTGCGGCGGCTGACCTTCCACTGCCGGTCGCTCACGCGGGTGTAGTTCGCCGTGTACTTGCGGTGCCGAATAGCCGGATTGCTGCCCGATTCGACATACGTGACAGGCCAGCCATCAACGACAGCGGTCGTACCGATCAGCTGGCTGCGCGGTGCCTCTACGGGAACGTGGTTTTCGGTATTCATCATGTCGCCTCGAACTTGCTTGACTGCGATTCCAGCCTCTCACGCCGCTGGTGAATCCCAAGGGCGCCAGGGGCATGCAGCGATCACAACCCAGGATTGAGCCCGTAGACGGCCAGACGCGCAGCCTTGTAATCAGCGAACGCAACGCCAGCTGCCTTGCAGGCGTTGTTGGCGCTCAGGTGTTCGGCCTGTGCGTGAGCGGCTTCGACGGCGCTGATGATCTGTTCGGCGGTATTGCGTTCCATGGCGGTTTGCTCGGTATCGGCTGGTGATGGATACAGGCTCGCATGGGGCTGGGGTATCCCAAGCCCTCGCCGGAGCAGCCGTTGCACCAGCTGACCGACAGGATTTCCCAGCGGATGTTTTTCTCTGGGATTTCGAGCGGGCATAGGCTATCGCGGCCGGCGTACCGGCAGGCATGCCAATGTTGCAAGGATCTGGCAGGTTTAGACGGCGAGCCGATAGAGCCGCACGGCCTTGCGCTGGGGATTTCGGGAGGGCGTGGAAGTATGGGTGCGACCTAACCGAACCTCTCAAGCAGGCCACCCATGATTCTTTCCGAAAAGTACCTCACCACGCAGGCAAAGCTTCGCGCCAGCCTCTCCCCCCTCGGCTGGCAAGTCACAGACGTAGGCCCTATTGCTCTTGGCACCAAGACCTACCAAACGGCTGTTGGCGAAAAGCAGGCCATCGCCTACCTGCCGCCGTCTGGCGATAAGGCGGCGTTCTTCCAAGCTTCATACTGGAGCGAGGGCCGCAACGTGCTGGCGACGCTGCGGGCCGGCTGGAAGCCCATCACCCACGGTGAGTCGGACGAGGAGCTTCACGAGATGGCGGTAGCGTTCAATGCCGAGGTGGATACCGAGGTGGCCAAGACCTATGCCATGCGGCTTGCTGCGCCGGAGCAGTAAGGCATCGCCTGGCTGGCACCCTGCAGACTCATGCGGGGTGCTTCTACCCGTTGGCGCCGCAGAGCGCCATGTCTGCAGGCTCAGCCGACACCGCGCCGCGCGACGCCCGAACCGTTGGCTCGACAAACTCGGCATTCAGCAGATCGGCTAGCGCGTCTGCCTCGATTTCGCTCAGGAGAAGTGGCTGAGGCAGGACAAGCACATCCGCCGATGGCCTCAGTTGAATCCAACTGCGCTGACGGTTGATCAGGTGGTCAACGACTTCGTTGACCACCAGCTGCATGCTCTCCCGGTTCTTGAAGAGATGTGCGTCGCCGGAGAACGGGATGTGCAGCTCTACCCCATCGACTGCCAGCAAGTTGGGGCGGATCTCGACGCGGACAGGCTTTGCTTTCACCTTGCGGGTCAGCCATTCGTTTAGCGCGCTCAGCCCGGCAAGCGAGAAACCCGTCACCCCAACGCCGACGAAAAATTCCAGCAAGTAGGGCGGTACCTCGGGTAGGTTCACCAATCCGACAATAGGCAAGAGGGGCATCAGGCCGGCACTGAGAAAGAGCTTGGTCTGAGGGTTCATGTCGTCTGTGCTCCATTGGTTGATTCAGTGACTGTTGCGCTCAGGTGGCCATCTGCAAAGGCCAGATCCAGCCGGCCGGCTGCCCGTGCCTGCTGTGCACTGGTAACGATTTCCCCACCAGGGGAACGGATCAGGGCAAAGCCCCGGCTCAGCAGTGCGAGCGGGTTGGTCTTGTCGTAGAGGGTGCCCGCCAGCGCCAAACGAGCATTTTCCCGTGCGATCAGGGAGAGCGACTGAGCGGAGGCCCTGGAAGCGCCCAGAAGGGCCTTCTGTCGCTCACTGGCGATCAGACCAAGGGTCAAGCGTGAAAAACGATCCTGCGCAGCCTGCTGCTCGGCCTGCTGCTGGGTAATGAGCCGGGCTCGGCCGCTGTCAAACCGCGACTGACGGTCCAGCAGGTTTCGGTGCTCGGCATGAAGCCGCTCAACCACACGCCGGCTGAAGTAGCCCCATGCACGATCCAGGTACGGCCCCTGCCCGGCCACCAGCCGCTGAATCAGGGCGCTCGCCTGCTCTGCCCGCGCCCGCGCCGCCGATGCCTCGGACATGAGCGCCGTCTTGATGAACCCGATCACCTTGGACGGTGTGTCGAAACGCCGGTGCGCAACCAGATCGAGCACACATTCGTCCACCTCGTGACCGATGCCGGTGAACACGGGCACCGGCAGCCGACATACCCACGCCGCGAGGTTCGCATCGTTGAGCCAGGCCAGATCGCTCTTCGCGCCGCCTCCGCGAATGATTGCGACCGCATCGAAGCCCTGAGCCTGGTGACGCTCATGAACCTGCCGCAGCGCATCGCGAATGCTCTCGGAGCAATCCTTGCCCTGGAAGGTCGCTGCGAAATATTCAAACTGACACACGCCGGCGCCGGCCAACTGCTCGGCGTCGCGCTTGAAGTCGGCCAGCCCCGCAGCCTCGTGCGGCGCTACAACCGCCACGCGCCAATATCCACTCGGCGCCGGCAGCCCGCGCTGCAGATCCAGCCAGCCCCGCTCACGTAGAGAGGAAATTATCTTCTGCAGTTTTGCCTGCATGTCGCCCAGGGTGTAGCTGGGGTCAATGCCGGTCACCATGAGGCTGAAGCCAAACTGAGGGGAGAAATCCGCCCTGACTTTGAGCAGTACGTTCATGCCCGCCTGCGGCAAGCCCCCGGTCGCCTCTTGCCATTGCTGCAGCACCTTGCCGGCGACATTGGCGAACATCGTGCACCGTGCCTTGGCCACCTCGGTACCGTCTCGCGATTCGAGGATATCCATGTAGCAATGCCCATTGGGGCGACGCTTGAAGTCGCTCAGCTCGGCGACAACCCAGCAGCTGTCGGGCATCGCAGCGCGAAACGCCTTCTGGATCTGGGTCAGGTAGGCACTCAGGCTCAGGTGGCCCTCGCCCTCATCAGCCACGCTCAATGCCCCGCTCCCCTTCGGTACCCAGTGTTGCCTGCACAACCTGCTCGATGCGCGACAGCCGGTCTGCGCAGAATGCACGGGCCTTAGCGAACTCCTGAGCTAGTGACTCCAGCTCGTCAATGCTGACCTCGTTGCGCTCCAGGCGCTTTACGGTCTGCTCGATGAACTGAATGTTGGATTCGTAGGTGTCTCGGGCCATGGGGGATTCCTGTGACTGTGCCGGGCTTTGTTTGAGCATTATCGCAGCGGACACGAATCTCCCAAGTTCGGTGCGACAAGTCACCTACGGCGTTGCAGGGTTCTAGTAGCTTTTCTCTGGCTATCGTTCAGGCATCCCTCTTTGGCTCGGCCTCACGAAAGCCCCGCAGCGCTTAAATTATTTCAGGAAACTCAGGCATCGCCTCTGGGGCAGCGTGAATAGCGATCCAGCCTTTGCCCGCCTGCTTTCTCAAGGACGCTGTGCACCCCACAACTTGTTCAGGTGCCAGTCGATCCAAATCCTTGGAACGGATGTAGGCCAGCGGCTTAGGCTCGACTGATAGCGCCTCATAGGCCATGCGCATTTGATGATGAAAGACTGAACCTGAGGCAATGGTGCAATCTTCGTTGTTGTCGAGATAGCTGACAATTTGCCTCAAATCCCACAGCCACCGAGTCCGCTTGTGGGCTTCAGTTTCCATTGGAGAGTCGCTGCCTTGAATGCATTCGTCGGCCTGCTGGGACAGAGCCTGCTTGATGGCTAGAAAGGTGTCTGCAAACTTCTCGCCGCGAGACTGCAGCCAGGCGCTGGCAACTGCCGGCATCGCATCCTGGAGCAACTGGCGTAGCTGCTGGTTTTGTTCTTCGTGGGTCATGCTCTTTGCCATATCTTGTCGTGCTGGCCGAGATACCTTACGGCACTGACACAGAGGTATTCACCAGTCTATCGGTGAGGTGGACGAACCCAAGCTCGGTGCGCTGGCTAATTTTTGTTCATGACTTTCAGGGCTGATTGCTCAAGCGGTACCGGAAGTTGTCCACAGGGTTGCCCACGGATTCAGGGGATAAATTGCAGGCAGATAAAATCCCGCTCAGGGCGGGCCTGTTTCTTGGATCATCAGCGCACGGGGCGAATCGCTCCAGATGTCAGAGGGCCGGTACCCGAAAATTCATAGCCAGGCTTGTGTCCGAAGAAGTCTTCGTACTCGGCGCCCTGCAAGTCCCGCGTCTCGCCCTTCAGCACGCTCACCCAGAGGGAATGATCGTCGTCGATGTGGATGAAGCTCGCCGGGCCGTAGCCGTTCTGCTCCAGCCAGTCTGTCAGCTGCACGAACCGAGCCGGCGCGTAGTTCACCTGCCCTGCTCCCTTGCTGCTCGCCTCGCACACTGGCTCGGGCTGCAGGGTGTTGTGGAAGCGGATCTGGCCTTCGCACACGATGATGTTTGCCAGTACCGGCGTGGGAGCCGCTGCCCATTGCCGGTGACCGATCCTGATATCCAGGTAGTCATCATCGGCAGCGTATGCATCCGGCAGCGTCGCCCTGCTGCATCCGCTCAAAGCGCCCGCAAGTATCAGAGGCACGACGAGCGCGTTCGTAAATCTCAGCCGTTTCATTTCAACCTCCGTTGGCCTGTTGTGCGATCTGGGCCACCTGGTCATGACCCATCGGGGTGTGCAGCGAAACCCCGGCTCCGTCCTCAAGTCCCTGCTGGTAGGCCCCGTATTCCTGCGGGCTCACTTTGCGGCGCTTCATCTTGCCCACCGGAACATCCGGGTGGTGTTTGCTCATGTAGGCACTGATCGCCCGCTCCACCTCTTCGGACACTCCGGCGAACTCCTCTACCCGGCGTGCTACCGAGGTGATCCACGACTCGGCGTACAGGTCACCGGCGCGGCGCTTGTTCGATGGGCTCGCGAACTGCAATCCAGAAAGATAATTCCTGCGTGAATCGGTCAGCTGTCGAGCCAGCACTTCGTAGGCGTAAGCCGCCATCTCGGCCGTGCCGGTATCACCGATGAAGGTCAGTGTCTGCCCGGATCGACCGTAACCGTACAGATTGATGCAGCCAAAGGCCTTCGCCACTGTCGCCGCGAGCATTCGCACCCAGCGCGCCGGCATGCTCTTGCCCTTGCCCACTTTCAGGGTGAATTCTTCTGCCCGAGATGCATGTACATCGCCAAGCTCAAACTTGAACTTGTCCATCAGCTTTTGCGCTTGGCGCATTGCCGCATCAGCTTCGTGCGCATTGCTCGACTTGGCCAGCGCAAAACACTTCTTGATCTTGTCCAGGGCGCGTTTGCGCTTCTCTGGATCGAGTTCGCTCGACATCTCTACAGCCTCCGCTTCGCGACACATGTTCGCAATCTAAGTACGCGCGTTCAGTGAAGCGCGGCTGTGAGATATCCCAAGCCCGCATCAGCCATGCCGATTACGAAGTTCCTCAAGGCCAAAAACCATATCTGCCAGCTCTGCAGGACCTGCGCTACGTGTCGAGCGGAAATATTCAGCACGGATTCCGGGCCGTCCTTCGAGCAGAAGTAAAACCGTCTCGCGCTCTACATCGCTCGCAATTCGCAATTGCTCGATCATGCTCACATACGCTTCGCGACACGCAAGCAGGAACTCGCCGCATCGGTCCTTGCGAGTTAGGCCCATGCATCCTGAATGAACTGCAAGCACTGTGTTGATTGAGCGAACAACGAGCGGAATCAGCTTGGAGCAGCGCTGAAAGCAGAACATAGCTTCGACCAGGTTCGCACCAGCCGGGTAATCGCCCTCCAGTTGAGACAGTTGCTGCCAGAAGCGGTCACTATTTGCAGGTAGCTCAAAACTTGAGAGATTCATTTTCTTTTGGTTTCTGCTGCCCTCGATCATCTTCATCAGGCCTTCGAATCGAATAGCTGGACTTCAGAAATGGCATTACGAGCATCATTTACTTGCGCTGCTATTACCGCCGCTTGCTCTTGGTCCAACCACTTCCTGATGCGTCCTGCGGAGAGACGGCCATTATTGCTGTCAGCTCTTAGTGCTTCGTGATCTTCACGATTCAGCGGTTGATAGCGATTAAAGGCATTGCGCAGAAGGTCGCCCCATGTTGGGCCTTGGAACCATCCCTTACTGTTGCATGTTTTAACGCACCAGTTTTCTATAGGCGCAGTGAAATTCGATAAATAGATCCCAGCCAATATATAACAGAACAATATCAATAGTTTAATGCCGTTCACCCATGAGGGGAGTCCCCATTGCTCGACGTTCAGAGTGATCACAAGGAAAAGCACTAGGATATAAATTCCACCGACGACGATTGATGCTTTGGAACGTATGGCCTCTTCGCGTGGACCGTTCGTGGTGGAATCATTAATCTCCCACAGATACTTTCGCATCTCGGATAGCTGCTTGCTCCGCTCGTTGGTGCTCACTTCATTCATCACCGCATCCCCAAGAAAATATGTACTGTCCTTCCATGTCCCGCATACAGCGTGCATATCCGCTACGCGACACAGTGTTAAAGCCGCTGCTGCTCGAACGTCACTCGATTCATCAGGCAATACTCGACCGGGTAGCCGTTGACGTACTGCTGAGGCGATAACCCGCTGCCAATGTAATGGCAGGTTCCAACCATGAACTTCAAACCGCCAGAGGGGTATTTCTGGCTGAGCAGCACTGCCTGATCTCCTTGGATTGCGAAGCCGGTAATGTCCCCCCAGTTAAAGCTCACACCCCCACACTCCAGCCCGGTGTCAGTTACCTCCAGGATCTGCTGTACCACCCCTGACTCAGGCGCCTGAGCGAAGAACCTCCCGTTCGGAAGGATCGGTGGCCAGAACTCGCCAGCCCTTATCTCTTTGAATTCCAATCGGCCTCCCTCACTTTCCTAGCAGCCACACCAAAGCCGTCAGCGCATACCGATACACGCGGGCCAACACGACCACACCCGTGAGCGGCGTCAGCACCATGCCAGCTGCCAGCACAAACCCATGGAGCGAATCGGTCCAAGGTCCGAAGCTCGGCAGCAGCGAAATCTCAACTCCCATCGTTGCCCCCTGGATGATCACCAAGCAGGCGGGCATGCAGCGCTCGCACCTTGGCGATGTCGCCTCTCAGTTCGGCCAGCAGATCGCACCAGATCTTCCTGGTACCGACCGCTACCCCGACACCTGCCCCCAGAGCGAAAACGCTCCCTACCAATAGCTCCAGCACCATCAAAAAACACCCGCCTCAGTCACTCCCGGTGGTACCATCTTCACACCCCTCGCGGCAGTCCCAACTGCCCACTGCCTCCCTGGCATCGGCTACATCCGCTACGCGACACAGAACCCCAACTTTTTTCAAAAATCTCATCTCGTATTAGATTTATACGGAACGAGGTCCCTTTTTTTTTCGTTGTTTAGAACGGGCGAATGTTAGAACGCGAAGCTTAGAACGGGGCTCAAACCCGCATGGTTGCTGGGTTTCGCCCGTTCTAAGCTTCGTGAAAACCGCGTCGCGTTCTAAGCTTCGCGTCGCAGCGTTCTAAACAACCCGTTCTAACACTCGCCGGGAACCTTAGAACGGGGCTCAAACCCGCATGGTTGCTGGGTTTAGCCCGTTCTAAGCTTCGTGAAAATCCCGTCGCGTTCTAAGCTTCGCGCCGCAGCGTTCTAATCAACCCGTTCTAACACTCGGCTTGAAGCTTAGAACGGGGCTCAAACCCGCATGGTTGCTGGGTTCGGCCCGTTCTAAGGTTCGTAAAAACCGTGCCGCGTTCTAAGCTTCGTGTCGCAGCGTTCTAAACAACCCGTTCTAACACTCGCCGGGAAGCTTAGAACGGGGCTCAAACCCGCATGGTTACTGGGTTCGGCCCGTTCTAAGGCTACTCAGGTAGGCTCTGAGGCGGTGCATCGGAATAAATCGCATTGCGTAGCAACCTGGATGCATCGAGGGAGGCATTGCACTGGCCGAGTATCTTGTTTGTCCTGGCGGCGTGATAGTCCAAAGACCGCCGCAGGGATCTGTTCTCCTGACCGGCTTTGCGCAGATCCGCCAGCAACCTTTCGTAAAGCAGAGCGACCTCGCGAAGCTCCCGTGGCAGCGAATTGAAGGTGCTCGCCTTATAGGAAAAACCTTCCCCCTTGGGCAGATCTACCGTTAGGACCTCTCCGGCCACTGCCTTCGACTTTGCTCGCAGTTTCTGAACAGCGACACCTGACATCTTTGTGTCCTTGACCATCACCTTCTTGGCCCAGGTTGCGGTCCAGCAGCCGGGAGTCTTGATGCGAACGGAGATGAGCATGTGGGTATGCAGCTTGCGGTCGTGGATCTGCTCAATCAGTGAGTTGGCGTGGGCCAGATAGGCTTCGGCGACGCTCAAAGCCATGTCGTATAGGGCCTGATATTGCTCATCCAGCGGGTGATCGATGCGCAGCTTCTTGGGACTCATGCCAGGTACCGTAAAATTTTCGGAAGCATGGCAGACCACTGAGCGGTTAGGCGGGCTAAACCTACAAGATTCTTGTACCTTTAGCCCGCACAGGCGGGTTTTTAGTCTCGATAATCTCTCTCCGTGGCCAATCGGCAGCCATGCCGGCAACGCTCTGTCGCTTCGACCCTTCGCAAGCGACAAATTAGTGACCTTGTTGCCATTAAGGCTCCGCTACGGCATCGCCAAGCACATAACTTCGCCCCAACGCATAGCGGGCACTACCTCTGGAGAGAGTCATGAGTACCTTCTTGGGCCTGGATATCGGTTACAGCAACACAATTGGCACCTTCGGTGACGGCGTAGGGCAACCGGAATCCTTCGTAAGGCCGTCCCAGGCTGCACCGCTGGCCTCTATCCCCGGCGATTCAGGTCTGCGAGCCGGCGAGGTACTGGTTGATGTTAATGGCGAGCCATGGGTTGCATTCGCTGCCCCTGGAAGGGTCCAGGAAGGTCGGGAGCTGCACGAGGATTACACCAGCTCGGAGGCCTATCAGGCCCTATTTAAAGCATCTCTGCTACATGCAGCAGGTAGTGGAGATGTAATCGACGTGCTTGTAACTGGATTGCCGGTCACTCAAGCACGAGATGAGAGCTATGTTAAAGCGCTCGTTGAAACAATGACTGGTACTCACCGCATCAGTTCAAAACGCGAAGTCACAGTCAAATCCGTCGTAGTTGTTGCACAGCCAATCGGCACCCTTACCGATATTTATTGCACATCAGATAGTGCGGATGTTGTAGAGGAGTCTGTTTCGCTCGTTCTTGATCCCGGATTCTTCAGTGTGGATTGGGTTCTGTTCGATCACCGTGAACTGGTTGCGCAGTCAAGCTCTAGTAGCGTTAAAGCAATGAGCGTTCTACTTCAGGCTTGCAACGAAGAGATTGGCTTGGAACAGGGTGGCATTCCGGGTGTTGAAAAGATCGAGCATGCGCTACAGTCCGGCCGGTCTTACATCCTGATGTTCGGCCGCAAGGTTGAGTTGGACGTTTATTTAAAGCGCGCAGCTGATCGTGTTATTCCTGCGGTATTAGGTGAAATCAAACAATCTCTTCGTTTTCTTCGTGGTCGCGCAATCGACTGCGTGATTTTGGGAGGCGGTGGCGCCTCGATTTACGAAGAATATGCTCGCTCTGAGTTTCCCGAATCTCTGGTAATTAAGCCTGCCAATAGTGTCAAAAGCAACGCGAACGGCTTCTACATTATCGCCATGTCTTGAGACGCCTTTCAGAAGATAAATGAGGTCTGCTATGCGTTTTCAGGTGAGGGTTGGCGAGCAATATTCGGAACTGCTCGCGCATTTGGAGTCGTTAAAACCAGAGTTGCGAGGGAAACGGCTTCTCGCTTTGGCCGCAATGCAATTAGCTCGAAGTGAAGCATCCGCTCCGTTTAAAGGTCACATTTCCGAGCCGTCCATTGCAGCTGAAACGTGTGCGGAAGTAACTGATGGCGTAGCCCCCGTTGCGCCAGCTAAACGAGCACCAGATTGGATCACGAGAACAGCAAATGGCTCCGCATAGAATTTTGCTAATGCCACTTCTTCTGATTGTGGCACTCGCAAGCCCTACAGTATGGGCGTTCACTTTGAAGGGAACTGTCTGGGAACGGGTTTCCAATGCGAGTTCTTGCAAAGCACCACCACTACTCTTGTACTCGCTCGCGATTCAGGAGTCACGGCATCCGGCAGGGAGGGGGTTAATTACTCCCCATCCGTTCGCATTACGCAATGCAATCAGCGGTTCAAAATATCCAGATAGTCAGGCCGAAGCCGCACAGCTTCTACAGCGCTACATTCAGGAAGATCCGCTTACAGATGTCGGCATGATGCAGATTAATCTTCGGTGGAACGGTGCGCGCGTAAAGTCGCCTGAGATGCTGCTTGATCCAGAAACGAATATCGCGGTGGCTGCCCAGATCCTTTGCGAGTCTCTTTCTGTTAAGCGAAACGACATCGAGCTAGGCATCGGTGGGTACCACACAATGAATCCAGAACGTGAAGCAGACGCTCGTGCATACGCCAGGAATGTCCTGATGATCTGGCGCTCACTTCAAGCTTTAGAGAAATCGGGGAGCTAAGGAATGTACTCACTCAACAGTGCGCTGATTCAGATGACAATGCGCCGCATGATCCTGGCAGGTCCACAGGGCTTCCCGGATGTACTCCAGGAACAGCGGATCAGTTCAAGGGATGTGATGTGGCTGCACCTGCTCAACCGGAGAAAACTGGAGGCTTTGGACCGGCTTCCGATCTCTCTCTTTAGGATCTCCTATGACAGGTTGGATGTTGGGCGTGGAGGGCTGGATGATGACCTTTTTGAGCGCACATGCATCCGGTTGACCATGGTCACTGAAACCATCAATTTCGCGATCACTAACAAGACGAACCCACTGATCAGCATCGGGTTCGACAATGAAGGCTTCGACCGTTTCCGGCATGAACCTTTTCTGCGACGGCTCATGATGATTCAGAAAGGAGGCTTCAAGGTTGGCCTTCGGTGCGACCTCGCCTCCCTGGAGTTGAAGCCTGACAACCCTGAGGCGCAGTTGAGTGATTGCCTGCGCATTATCCTCGGCGAGCTGAAGCACCAGCGCGCTAATGGAGGTAAGCGTATGGGCCGCGTGCGGGATTGGAACGCGGAGCTAACCAGTGGTGATGTCGTCGCAGAAAGGCTGCTGAAGGATGGTGTGACCCCCAAACTCGTTACCGCCCACGTTGGCTTGCCTGAGCGCGTTAACAGCCTTCATCGTAAGTTGCGCCGTGAGAATCGTGTTGGCCCGAAGGGAGGCGGTCGAATCGGCAGTCATTCGAGCAGTATCGAGAGAATGCCTCGCCACGCTCTGCTCTTCATGAGCATCTACCTGCTGCTGGCCAAGAACCCCGAGACTCGTATCAATGCGCTGGCCTTTTCGCTCGCGCTCAATGAGTACCGCCTGATCTGGTCGTACCTGAATTTCTCTGAGGCCGATACTCTCGACGCATCTGAATGCTGGCTTCTTGCGTCGGGTTATCGCTCTCAGGAGGTTGCCGTTGTCGAATGCTCTTCCTGCCGTCAGATCAAAATCCAAGATAGGCGAAAGGCGAGCACCTGCCATTGGTGCAACACGATAAAGGCTTGATTACTCACAGTCAGGCTGCATGTAGCTATCCGACCAGGCAATGCCTGGCGTTTTCGTTGGGCTCCCTACCAGGGAGAGCTATGGCCATTATTGACGCGATTTCCGATCAGCATTTGGGTTCCTGAGATACCGAGCGATGATGTAGTCATGACAAGGTTGAAGTGGAGAGAGGTGGCTATGCCGAGCCATGATTCAGTGAAATGCCAGTGCTGCGGAAAGATGATGGTGCCGAAGACAATCTTTAGTCGCGGCTTCTACGGCGGCTGGGGATGGTGGTTTGGTGGTGGTCGCCCCGTATCGAGCTGCTGCCCGTTCTGCCTGTCCGAAAGGTGGGATGGGAGTACGCCTGACGTCCGGGAAGCGGTCTGGTATCAGGCTTTAGGGGTCGTTCTCTCATTCTTGTTTACCTTTATGGTTCTCGTTTGCCTCATCTTTGGCATCGGACTGTTTGAAGCGGTTTTTGGTGTCAGGTCCTCGTGGCTTCCTGACCTGATCGCGGTTGTCTGTGCTATATATGCCGGACGTTGCTTCTATAAATGGTTCACACATATTCCTGCACAGAGGTAAACAAAAAGCCCGCATCGCGGGCTTTTTTTTAGTCTATGCTCGTTGGGCTTCGTGGCTTACTTGATTCCCGATATTTCTCGCCAGCTTCTTGTAGCTCTCTGTAAGTTGTCTGAGCCGCATTTTTTATGCCCTGCCCCGCATTTGAGAAATTCTGAGGCATCTCGCTGAGTTGACGTGTAAGCGGCTCAGGATTGCTCATGAACGTATCCACAACGGGAGGCTGATCCGTTGGCTGATTATTCAGACCTGTTTGATAGTGCTCCTGAACAACTGCTGCATTTGCGTCATCCTTAACGTCAATGACATCTCTACCATCGGCTTTCGTAGAATGATAGCCACTGGTATTCATGTCATTCATTTCCAGGAATGAGCCAGCTGCTCCTCTACGAGCATTCTCGAAGCGATCACCCATACCAGTGGTATCAGGCGCTGTACCTTTCAGGCCTGCCAGTTCGTTTGCATTCCCAGAGTCAACCTTGAAGTCGAACGGAGAATACTGCGAGTTTACAAGCTCGCCCAACCTTCCTGTTTGCTGCATATGAAGCATAGAGGCCGCTATGATTCTTTCATCATTATCCGTTGTAGCTTGTTGCACGCTAGCAGAATTCATCAAATTGCGAATACTTGCGTAGTCCTGTTCATTCTGTCCTGCAAGTTCTCGTATGCCCAGTGCGGCCGCGTGTTTTGTAAGGCCGCTATTTGCAATTGCCTTACCCGCAGCCTGGCCTATGTCGAGGTCTTGCTGGCTTCTCCAGCCTTGGCTAGACGCCTTGGTATCTGTATATGTAGCTTGTGCCGATTTCGCCTCCGTGAGCGTTTTGCCGATAGTATCGCTATTAGATACCTGCTCCATGGCTTGGTTGTTTTGAGTAAATGCCTCAGCTGCGGCAAAGGTAGCTGTGTCGCTCCGATTGGAGTCTACAACCTGCTGAAGCTGAAGAACGCCCTCTTTCGTTAATTGCTGCTGCTCAGAACTCATTTGCTGAAACTTTGCAGACTGTTCCAGCTTTCCGCCAGCCAGACCCATTGGAAGGGAAGCGCCCAGATGGCCAGATGCTGAGCCAGCTTTAATTTCGTCTTGGCTCCATCCCGCTGAGGAAAGTTTCCTTACAGCATCATTGTAATTTGTGCTTTCACCGAGCTTTAGATTCGTTTGCAGCTGATCGCCAATTTGCGCAAGCTGTTGTCTTCCCGCAGATGTTGAAGAGAGCTGCGATGCTCCACTTTGAAGAGTCTCTTGAAGGGTGGATATTTTTTGTTGCGCGTTTGCGTGGCTGCTTTGAACAGTTGCATCAGCTCCTGCAGCCACAGACAACTTAGGTGCTGTTGCTCGCGCGCCCGTGACGCTTGCACCTGTAGTCATCTGATCAGACGTGTAGCTGGCCGATGTGTCCATAATCGGGGCCTGATCCTTAGTACGAGGCATTACATCTTCCGTGCGGAACTTATCGCCCTGAGTCATCTGTCCCATGATGCTATTTGCAACCATGGCTGAACCGGAGACGATGAAGAGCGCGAGCGGCGGTACCGATGCTGCGAGCATGCCTCCGACGCCTAGAGCTTTAGAAATGGCATGATCTATATCGAGCAACTGAAGCATTGCAAAGCTTTGCGAGGTTGCATCGTACCCGTCAAAGATTGCTTGCATCTCCGCGCCGGCATACCAGAGGGTAAAGGCGTTAACGATGCTCAGTAAGGGCATCCAGAGGGCGACTGCCAAGGGGAGCACCATGTACTTGCCAAGTATGGACATACCCTTGTCGCCGAGTACCAGGGCGAATGCCATGAATGGGGTCATCGCATACAGTAGACCTTCAAAGAAGGCGATCATGGGACGCATATAGTGCTTGAAGGTGTCGCCCTTCCCGGCCCACTGGATCTCTTGATGGTTAAGCGATTCCCGTAGTGCCAGGGCGGCATTCTGTTCCTGCCAGTGGTTCAACGCATTGACACGGGCGTCACCGAAGATTGGTTGGATCAGCGACATCTCGGTGTAGCCCTGGGCGCTCTTGGCGCTCATGGCAAAGCTCTGGATGGACTGGTCAATTTGAGCCTGCAGTTCAAATTGCGTAGTAACCTTGCCTGCTGCTTTCTCAGCTGCAAACCCTTTATCCAGAATTTCACCCATCACATCCATCATCGCCTCTCGAATGGCAGCATTGAGGCGAGGCTGGATATTTGTGCATGAGTCCAGACGCCCATTAGGCTGTCCGTCATATATGTACGCTGACTGAGATATAAGCGGCGCAGCAAGAACGGATTCAAGTCCGGCACCACGATAAAGCTCGTCGATAGTTGTATAGTTCCTAAGGTTGATCGGGTTAAGCGTACAGAACGTCAGATATTCGTTTACGCTTTTCGGAAGATCCCATCCACCGTTTCTGCGGTAGTTAACAAATGAGTCAAGTGCTAGTGGATTTCTAAGCACGTCGCGCACTTTGGCCAGTGTATTCAAACTGCTAAACAAACCATAGTTTGTCATAGATGGAGTTGAAAAAGCCTGCTCTGAGGTCTTTGTAATATTGTAGGCCACAGTCGAAATAACGGAGCCAATGAAGGTTGGTCCGATAGGAAGGTTGTCTACGATGCGCACTTGGTTCGTCGTTGTATCTTCAATAACGGCTGTAGTTGTTGGGCCATATAGCAGCAGGTACACCACGAACAGCATACCCGCCTTATGGAATGAAATGCCTTGGCCGTTCCATATTGCTTGGAAACTGAGCAGCACCAAACCAATTAGAAAGCCGATGCGCGCCAGATCCTCACTGAATCCAGAGCCTGTAATCATGGCACTTGCGTTCAGGATTATCTCAAGGAACTCGCCGCTGCCAGTCGTATAAATGTTCATGGACATAAATTAGCTCCCTGCCCCCTGGTTCTGACGACCTTGAACTGTTTTGCCATTATCATTGTTCTCAGCCAATTGCAGAATCTCAGAAGCTCGCTTATCTGCATCACGGAAATTGGTTCCGTTCATGAGTTCTTTTGTCCACTCGCTTGTGACTCGTTGCCGAGCGGCACGCAAATCCTCTTTTATTTTTTCCGCTTCAGCGAAGTCAACGCCAGTTAGTCCCGCGTGCGCAGCGTCAATCAGCTCCATAATTGCTGCATATGCAGCGTTGATGGCGATTACATGTGCAAATTCTTCAAAGTAGATATAGCCCTCAGCTGCTCCAGCTTTCTGAATAACACGCATAAGATTGTGGCCAACAGCGCTGGACATGAAATACTGAACTTTTGCGCCATCAGCCTCAGACGCAGTACCGTTCGCCAGCCTGTCGAAAACGCCTGAGGTTCTAACGTCATCGATGATGCGTTGCTTCAAACCTTTGAATGAGCCGAGCGTTCGAACAGATGGGTTCAAACATTGCTCTTTGTCATCGGAATCACAGCTGAGTACCTTTTCGTCCGATCCCTTACTCCCATCCACAAAAAGGGAGATTGATCGGTCTGTGATAGTCGGCTGAATTGGGGACGCAGTTATCTCTTTTCCACCCTTATCATTATCTTTTAGGGTAAGGATATGTGTACCGACAATCGACATGATCAACTCGGCAAACTCGTCGTTGCCGCTAGTGAGGTGTGAAGCGATCCCCATTTTGCGCAAGCCGCACCACATGACGTTGCCAGTGTTGTAACACGGCTTCATCTTCCCTGCGCTTGCAAGCCGCTCTGACGGTGATGTAGCAGTCGCAGTTTTGGATGAAAAGAAGTCAGACGTTACGTTCTCAAGCATTCCAGTGGCAGCCGATTTCAGATCGTTATGTTCGGCAAATGCTTTCCTTCCGGCATCTATGACTCCAGTAGCCAATTGGCATGAATTCGAGAACATCTCGTTTAGGCGCTGGATGTTGTTGCGCAGCCCTCGAATGATGCTTGCAGTTGACGCATCCATATAATCCAGCGCGGCTTCAAATGCATAGCCACTCACGACTCCAGCCGCGTTTGAGGCGATGTTTCTCATCAGCCCGACAAACTCCTCGCCATTGATGAATGAGAAAGAGCCTGTGTAAAGGTTGATGCCGCCGCAGCCGCCTTTTGCAGAGGGCGGCGTGATGCTTATCAGGTTGGAAGTGGTGATGCGATTTCGCAGCACAATACCGCCACCCGATACGACACCCCGCGAAGCGGTCTTGTATGAGCCAGGACCTGTCACGTTAATGAGCTGGCCAAACATGCTGTTGACCTGCTGCTCGATGGTGGCAGAGGCCGTTAGGGGAATGGCGATTCCTACAGCAACGGCAAATGCGAGAGCGTTAATCCTCACTGGTCTTCTCCATTCTGGAAATCGAAAGCACGAACTGCGGCATCGCGCATTGCGTTCACAAAGTCTTCGGGTGATTTGGTCGGATCAGCCGGCGCATCGACGATCTGCTCTGGTGCGATCAAGCCGATCTGCGCCAGCCGAGAGGTGGCGTTCATCTCTTCCTTGGAGATCAACCCAACATCGCTTGCCGCTTGCAGGATGCGATTACTGGCAGCCTCCAGCGAAATCGTGCTGTAGCTGATGATGCGAACATCGTTTGGCGGAACCGCCATTGCGATAGCCGGTGTGGTAATGATCCCCAGGTGTTTCGCCAGGCCTGCGTCATACTGCAGATTCTGATACTCCCCCCCTGGTAGGGGCTCCCCGTCCATGGACACAGGGATGATGGTGAAGCCATATGCGTGCTCCAATCCCTGCAGTGCTGATATAGCCTGTCCGCACAGTGCACAGTCGCGGCCCTTGAAGAAGATCATCAGCGCTGCATCGTTTGCGATGATTTTCAGCAGCTCTTTCTTCTGTACTTCGGCAGCCGAGGCCAGTGCGCTCGATGCGGCGTTCGATGTCGGATATCGAAGATCCTCATCCAGCAATGGCTCGTTTTTGATCGTCTGCATCGACGCCCTGGAGAACCGCTCAGCCTTGTCCATCATCAGGCGCTGGGCGTAGTAGAAGGCCTTGACGTTCACCTCTGATGGATCGTCGATGGCGGCTTCTTTGAGCTTGGGGATCATGATCTGGAGCCAGGCGACGCTACCGACAGGGGGTAACTCCTCAGCTTTCTCGGTCGGCTGCGGAGGCGGTGTTGGAGCAGGCGGCTCCTCTTTCGGTTGCTCAGGTTCGGGCTCGGGCTCGGGCTCTTCATACCAGAACCACCCTCGTTCCTTATCGGCGTAGAACGACGAGCCGGCGATTGCAGGAGTTGACTCGGCTTTCTGCACATCCTTCGCGGAGGTGGCCGCATGGGCACTCGAAAGCATGGTGGCAATGAGCAGAACTGGGAGTTTTGAATAGGCCATCGTGAATGCCGGCAACTGAACAGTGCGGCTCATTATCCTGATGGCAATAGCGGAGAGGTGGTCTAAACCAACCACATTCTGGTCAGTTTGAAAAAGGCACGAGGCCTACCGCATAGCGCGGTGGGCCTCGTGAGTCATGAAGCCGAGCGGTCCGTGTGCAATGAGCACATCGTTCCAATCGACCGATTTTTTACCGTCTGGAATCTCCATGGGTGGCATCTTGATCTGAGCACGGATGCCCATCTCCCACAGCCGAACCTTGAGTGCTTCGGCGGCTTTCCTACCACCCCCACTCCGATCCTTGTCTGCCCAGATGCGGACAGCCTTGGTACCGGCCGGAGGAACGAACTGCTCCATCAGGTATGTGTTGACCATTGGCCAAACCGGGAGTCCCAGTGCTGTTTCAATGGCCAGAGATGTTTCCAACCCTTCAGCAACATCAATCACCTCGCTGGCTCGCGACGTGATGACTGCAGCACCTGGAAGTGTGCGGTCGCTCGGGATAGGGAACATCATTTTGCAGTCGCGCAGTGGTGCCTTCTCGCCTTTCGGTGTTAGGTACAGTCGATTGACGGTTACCCCTTCACCTGCCGGTGATATCAGCAACGTGACGATTGCCGGGTGCTGCTGCAGCTTTCCCTTTTCATCCTTGTAGGTCAGTGCCGGGTGGAAACGAACGGATCGCTCCATTCCTGCACGATCCCAACAAAGAATTGCTCGTGAGCGCAGATACAACCGAGCCGGCTCTGCTGCAGGATCTGTGAGGGGTACAGTGCCCTTCCATATCTTGCGCAGTGACTCTCGAATCCACGCATCACTCGGCCCTTTGTGGACTTTCGCTTGAACAGCAGGCTTAGGGGGAAGCGGCTCGCGGTCACCATCGGCATACCGCCCGTATGGATCTTTTACCCGCAACCGCGCACCCACCTCAGCCAGCGCCTCGCTGAAGGTCCATTTGTTTACCCACATCAGCAGCGCAATGCCATCGGCTTTGACACCACAGGTCTGGCACATGCCTCCACTGTGAGTATCAGCGGTTTTTTTGAACACTCGAAAACCATCTTCCCCGCCATGGACAGGACACGGACCATGCCAGCCCGGCCGTTTCTGGAACGGAAGAAGCTCTGCAGCGAGTGACTGAAAGATGTCGTCCCAGCGCCCTTTTGCGGCGTCGAGCACATCTTGCTTTTCCGGGGCGTAGTTGCCCGAGGATACGTTTGACATGACGACCTCCAATCGTAAGGAACCCGGCGTGTTACGGCCGGGCGCTGGGTTCAAGACAGTTTCCTGACCTCCCAAAGGTTCTTATGGGTGTTTACCCACTCGTCTTCAGGTTGTCCGTTTTTGACGTTCGCCTTCTTGAGCACCGTTACCGGCTGTTTACCCATGAAGGTGACGCTGATGGTGCTAACCCCCTTTTCCGCGCCGGAGCGACGAATTTCAGGGGCCAGCTCTACGCCCCAGATCAGGTGTTCACCGACTCGCAAGAAGAATGAGGGTCCATTTTTCTTGTTGAAGCGGTAAGGGGCATGACCGCTACCGCCATACAGGCCGGTAACTGACTTGCCCGCGATGCCACCGAAGCTCAACTCAACGCCCTTCTCAGATGACTGGATTTCCTGATCATCGGAGTCGTCGGGCTTGAAGGGGATCAACTCCCCTCGAATTTCAGATTGAGCATCGGTTTGAGCATCGGTGTTGACCTGTGCTCTTCCGTTGAAAAGACGGTTGATGACAACAGGTTCCAAGGTTGGCTCCGCAACCTCGTCATCAGCTCCCGGAAGGAGATGCTGAGAACGGGGTGACAGTATTGCGAGGCCCAGACTGGCCCGCAGGTAGGTTGGCTTATCGAAATCGACGCGAATCATCATTTCACCTCCTGGCAGCGCAGATAGGTGGGAATGATGTAGTTGTCGTAATCGATACTTGGGATGGCTGTTACGCGTGCAGGCACTGGGGTGGTGCACTTAACGCGAAACGTCTTGCTCGCCATGGTGTAGCTTCGGCGGGACTTGAGGTTGGTGGTGACGGCTCGAATTATGTCTGGTGCGTACATCGCGAACGCTGCAAGCACGACACAAAGCGCGAGAGGCATCAGCGCACGTACCACTTCCGGCTGATAGATCATTCCCAGAAAGGTAGCGAGGACGCTATATCCCAGGATGACTTTGACCTTCAGATTTTCCATTTCATTTCTCCGTTTGCTTGCTGCAGACGGAGAAACCCCCGCAGGGAGTTTTCCCCGCTGCGGGTTGTTATGGCACGCAAAAAAAGCCCCTAGTGGGACGCTCTTTCTGTTTGCCGTTGGTTAGATCGGATGAAGCCCCGATTTGGCTGTACCCAGCTCACATGATGATGCTGGGCTGCCTGGCCGAAGATCGGTTCAGGCTCTTGTCGAGTGCAACATGCACCTGACGAAGATTCATTGCGCTGAGGCGCGGGGATGAGGCTGATGTTTCGCAAGCACTACGGAGAACATGAGTGCTTGGCTGAATTTTGAAGCTGTCGGGCGCGTTTCGTCAACCAGATGCGTGCGGTATCCGACGAATCCTTTTGCTTACCACATTGTTGTCAGATTGGACGTTTTTTGTGCTGCGCGGTTTGGTGAAATGGTGTTGCCACCAACATCACGGAGTTATCCCAATGGCCCTTACCCCTATAGCCAAGCGCGCACCGTACTCGACTGCAATCATGCGGCAGACGATTACCTTCAAGACCCAGGAAGCCAAGAACTACATCGGCACCTGGCTCAACAACGTCTCCCTTGCCCTGTTCACCCTTGACGTGATTTCGCGCAAGCGTCTCGCGCGGCTGAACATGAGCACCAAGCAGCACAAGGCCGCTACCAAGGCGCTGAATAAGCTGTTTGCCGACTTCGAGAAAGAAATTAAGGACGACTCGGCCCGCCTCGAAGCAGTGCTCAAAGCCCAGCGGATCACTGATCGCGCTGAGCACAACAATCCGCGCTCGACGCAGGTCGAGATCACTACGCCTGAACTCAAGCGTGCCGTGGATCTGCTGCTGGCGTTCGACAACCTCATCATCCTGGTAGATACCGTCTGGCTGATGGGCATCATGGAAACGGACGAGGCGAATCAGTTCCGCCAGCTCAAGTCTCGCCAGCTCAAGGGCCTGTTCGTCAACATCTACAAGCTCAGCCAGGCAGCGAAAAAGAGCGCCTACGATCAGGAAGACCAGGAAGTGCTCGCTGAGATCGCCGTGGAAGAGCAGAAACACGAGATCACAGACGCACCCAGCGAACTGCCCGACACGGCGGTTGAAGAAGCGGTTGAAACCAAGGCGGAAGCCGTTGCGTAGTGCAACGCTGATTCACGCGTACCGACATCGCCCTGCTTTATGCAGGGCGAATCATTTGAGGGCTCCTAAACATGTCATCTGATGCTGGTAATTCGGTCCCGGTGAGGCGGGGGAGGACTCGGCGGGAGCGGAACGACGATCCCACCAACCCGGCAAATGAGGGGAAAGCTCTTGCG
Source organism: Kangiella sp. (assembly GCF_048265365.1). Lineage (NCBI taxonomy): Bacteria > Pseudomonadati > Pseudomonadota > Gammaproteobacteria > Kangiellales > Kangiellaceae > Kangiella > Kangiella sp. The sequence goes on along the minus strand of NZ_JBLXBT010000003.1, from coordinate 98,574 downwards.
GCCCTTGGGCCGCAAGAGGTTGATGCGCTGGAGGACTTCGAGCTGGACGTGGTTGATATGGGTAACCATGCGGTACGAGTACCGCTCTGGGACAGTCAGCTCTTCGCTGCGATAGGCATTGGCATGCTGCTGGGCTCTATTGCAGGCATTCCCATCGGAATCTACCTCTACTACAACCCCTGATCCGCATCCTTCCTGCCTCCCTTCGTCTGGGCCTGTAGCCGTTCAACATGACGTTTGCCGGCCCAATACCCCCCTCTGATGCGCCTACGGCGCAATGACGCGCAGATATCGTCCGTGTGCCGCCTGGAGAAGATAGGTGTTTTGTAGCTCTGGATCTTGCGCACCGCTTCCCAGATGCCATAGACGCGCTCGGGCTTGCCATTTGGAAAGTCAGCACTTCCCGCCATGACCGCGTAGCTGTGGATCTTTTGACTGTGGACTCCTGCAACCTGCTGAACAGCTTTGACGTGGGCATAGTTCTGTAGCAAAGGGCTTTGCATCCTGTATTTGCGCCGCCCAACGATCTGCAGCCACTGGTCTGGCTGCAGAGGGTCGTAGACGATCTTGCCCTTGTAGGCCTTGGTTTCCAGAACGAAAATCCCGTAGCGGGAAACCACCACATGGTCGATCTGGGTACTTTCACCCTTAGTTTTTCCCCGGTAGATGCCGTTAGCAAACACGGTGTACTCACCGCTCAAGCACAGCCGCAGCATCAGGTTCACCTTGTATTCGCCCCACCAGCCCCGGTATGCGGGCGTCTCCATGAGACGAACGTGAAGAAAGCCTGCCAGGATGGCCATCGCGATGGTCGGCGGGAGATAGAGAGAGAGAAATTCAGTCATTTGTTAGCGCTTCACTACAGTTTTGAGCAGCAATCAGTCCATCGCCAGATCATGTACATGCTGTCATTGAGGGTGCCGGGAACGTGTCGATTCGTGCCGCCGTCCCAGTGATAGGGGTGTTCACCGATCCACATTCCCTCCTGCGTCATTGCCTTGGGCCAGAACTGTGCGAACTTGTACTGGGATTTCGGAATGGTTGGGTAAATGCCAGCCGTGCAGACGTTTTCGTCACCCATCGTTCTTCTCGCCAGTCCGCGACGGTGCTGCTGGCTCAGCAAGCGGGCACTGATCAATGCAGAGGTGCGATTGAAGTCCTGCGCTGATACATGGCCCGTCAGCGGATATATTCCGCCCCAGGTGCCGGAGCACCACCACATCGACTCCAGGGGCTCCTGGCCAGCGGCTAAGGCGCCAGACTCGACGGCGCATGCCGCGCGTGCCACCGGGTTGGCCACCGCTGCCGATTCAGGATGCTGGAAGAAAGCTAGCGTTGCGTTCCCCCAAGTTGGGTCAATTTCGGTGAAGGAAATGATGTCCACGTCCAGATAGCCATCAGGATTGCACTTGGTCGGCGTGTACAGGTCGAGGATCTGCAGCAAGGGGAAGGCGTAGTAGTGAGTCTGGTAGAAAGACCCGTCTTCCATGTCATCGCGCTTTGCATGGTCCTGTACCAGTCGGCCATAGGAACGCTTGGAGCCAAGTGGCAGGGTGACTCCACCGAGAGTGGGCGAGCAGCCGGGCTTGCGGACATTCTCAACGATGCGCGCTGGCTCCCACATTGCTGTGATGATGCCCGGCTTGTAGATGCCCGAGGTGCCTTCTTGGCAGACGCAGAACACCTGCTTCGAGGCTTTCGCCGGAGCTGTGCCGGGGGTGATCTGCACACCGGAAACCTTGATGGGAAACAGGCACGCCCAGCAAATATCAGTGAACAGCTTTGGCCCGAAAATGCCAGAGTCCTCACACATCGCATCAGCGGCTGATGCTGTCCCTGGTAGGGAGAAGATCGCCAACAAGCACGCCGCTATTGCCGGCAGGAACCGTTTGATCCGCCTCATCACTTTTCTGCTCCTTCAAGCTCATCTCGGGTGTACTCGCGCACCGCGAACATAAGTCCCTCGGCCGTCACGACCGATGGTGCTCGCAGGATTTGGAAGCGCTGCGCCATGTCACCCGGCAGCAGGTACAAGGGGCCATTGATCGCGTCCTCTACAGACTGGAAAAGATCCCAGCCAGAGGAAGGCGGTATTTGTGTCGCCATCACCGTCACAAACAGCTCATCGCCATGCGCCTCGTATTCCCGCTGGGCAAGCCGAACCTGCCAAGGTTGCGTGGGATCGATCACAACGAGTTTCTGATTGAACGGCATCATTTCCAGCGGATTTATTCGCCCCGCTTTCTGCACCACGTTGCCGTTTGCGTCCTTGAGGTCAGCAGGAATGATGACGCTGGGGTCAACGAACCGTGTTGCGGGCGCAGTAACGGGCGGGAGTGGTGTGCCGGTCTGGGTATGCCAGAAACGATCGATAGCGCGCTTCTTCATGGCCTCCATGTCCATCGCTTCGATGCGTGCCTTGGCCACCTGCAGGAAATCAGGCTCAATGATTTCGCTGGTTGGTCCATACACACCGAGGTCGCGCCCCTTCTCGCCCGATTCCGACAGCGCCTGATCGACCAGGCGAGTCGAAGATATCCCTGAGGCCTTCACCAGCAGCTCGTCGCTCTCATCTTCCAGGACGATAGCCGGCACGGTTTCGATGCCATGTCGCTGGAACGCGAGCGGGTCCAGCAGCACGCTAACCTGGCTCTGCGTTTCCTGCGTGAGCATGTGCATCTTGGTGACTGCATCGACCATCTTCATGCCTTCAGGGATACCCCGGAAGACGATGCCTGTTGCAGGGCGTCCATCGTAGCTGGTCAAGATGTCTTTGATGGCCGTGGCGCCTAGCGACCAGGAAACAAAGATCAGCGTGCGCACGCCATCACCCAGCGGATGTTTTTTGCTGGGCTGCTCGGAGTTACCGGCCCCCTGCAGCTGCTCTGGCTGCACTGGGCTTTGCGACGCAAGCCGCTCAATCCATCGCGTTTCCGTCTCGGGGATCTGCTGGCGAGCACTCTCCCCATCGCGGACAGCCTGCCGGGCCTGTTCCAGAATTTGCGGGTCCATCGTGCTGATATCGATTGGCTTGATGTCAAGTTCACCGGCCACCGCTGAGGTAGAGAGCGCAAGCGCGATGGCCACGCCAACGAGATGCTTCACCATATCGGGTATGCCCTTCCCACAATCTGTTCACCCTTGACCGATCCCCAATAGCGAGAGTCGAAAGAGTCATTGGTCTTGCCGAAGAACCAGTAACGGTCCTGGGCGATTACCCCCTCGCGCACGTATCGCTGCGGATCGATCCCCTTCTCGGTGGCTACGGCAAGGCCCTCCCCGACCACCTGGTCATTGATCGTGGTCTGCTCAAGTTCCACCTTCACGGTGTCACCGGGCATACCTTCGAGCACCTTCACGATCTTCGTTCCATCTTGAAAGATCGGACCGAGGCCTACCGAATGAAAGGCGTAAATGCCGCCCCTCACAGGCTCGCGGTCGCCTTTGTCGATGATCCAGATCCGGTATGGCGGTAGGCACAGGTATTCCTGAGGTGCGATGGCGATGCTGTAACGATGTGCGAGGCCAACGATCATTCCGGCCACAACCAAGGACAGTAAGCTTCCCTTGACCAAGAATCGTGCGCTGGGCATCGGACGTGCACCGCGAAGTTTTTTCGCCGCTGCGCGGGCCTCGGCTCGCACAACCGCCTGTTCCGGGTCAAACCGTAGAAGGCCCATCAGACCTCCTCGTAAGCGCTGGACTTGAAGGCCACACCGCGATCTCGCAGCACACGAAGAATCGCCTCGTGCTGAGGCACATTGGCCATCGTGTAGTTGCGGATCGCCTGAACATCCTCGGGAGCCGTCGAGTACAACAGCTTCGAATATTCATCCACCGTCAACCGCGCGATACCCGCTCCTCGCGGTGTGAGCATGAAAATTTCGGAGTAGTGGCCCTTGTAGGACTTCACGGTCTTGAGGATGCGGAAACCACCGTCTCCAAGCGGCAGTCGCTTGTTTTCCTGGATGGCGTCAATGGCCTCGGCTTTCTGGCCCAGCAGCAGAGTGAATGCCGAGTTTTCGGCGATAGCCTGGCCGACCTTGTTCTGATAAAGGTCGTTGACACCCTGCGTGATCACGATGGCACTGCCACCATATTTACGAAAGCGGCGATAGCCATGCTCGATGAACTCACCCACGTTGCCCTGGCTCAGCAATGACCATGCCTCATCGATGATTACCAGCTTCGGCCGGTCGCGCTCACCGAGGTACATGTCCTGCTGGATCTGGTAGATGAGCTGCAGCAGCACTACCTGCTGCAAGTGGGTGCGCCCTTTCAGTTCCTCCAGCTCAAGAACGGTGAAAGGGTTGCGGAAGTCGAGGTTGTTCTTGCCGTTGAAGAAGCGCCCGTATTGACCCTTGGAGGTAAAGGCGAAGAGTTGGTGTCCGATGTCGTTAATTCGTGGATCTTCGTCCTGCAGCAGAGCCTCGGCGATGTCATCGACGATCATCGCTTTGCCTTTGATCTCCCATACCTGAGTCAGATATTTCTTCAGGCCAGCCGTCTGCCGGTCGATCAGCGGCACGGTGGGTGCTGCCATAGCGGCGAGGAGCCCAACAAGCACGTCTTCTTCTTCGGAATAATCTTCGATCAGCTCGAAAGGATTGAGGCACAGCTTCGAATCCTGGCCGAACTCTGCAAAGTCGCCGTTATAGGCCTCGCAGGTTTTCAGGTAGGAACGGCCCACGTCGATACACCAGACCTTCGCTCCAATCGACAGGTAGGACGTGATCAGATAGTTCGTCAGGAACGATTTGCCCGAGCCTGACTGAGCAGCGATGGTTCCGTTGTAGTTGGTGTCCGAGTCAAACAGGTGGAACGATATGGGCTGCCCGTTGCGCGAGATGAATGGCGCCACGGCCGTGCCGGTACCCTTCCAGTCACCGTAAATAGGCAGTAGCGGCAGTGCCTGAGCCAGACTCATTGTCTTGTAGCGGAACATGTCCCGGATCGCGTCAGGGTCCGCACACATCGGCAGCGCGTTAATGAACACCGGCAGGACGACATAACGGTCCTCCATGAAGGTGAAGCTCTGCGTAGAGAAATGACTTTTTGCGTTGGAGGTAGCCTGCGTCAGCTCTTCCTTGTCTCGACCGAACACCACCAGTGTCATTGCGGCCTGTACGTTGGGCAGGCCCTTGTCGAGATCAGTGAAGAGTGTTTCGTATGCGTTTCGCTTCTGGACGATCTTCGGAACGAAGGTGGCCATCGGGCCTTGGGTCTGGTTGATGGCCCAGCTTCGACCGCGTGACAGCTTGTCTTTCGTTTCAAGCTGAGGGGGGAAGAAGAGCGTCATGGTAATCACGCAATTGCCGCGAATACCGCCGCGCTGGGACATGATGTCGGCCAGATATTGCGATGCCTCACCTTGCCACATGATGTCGGGAAACTTCTTGATGCTCAGCGTTTTGAGCATGCAATCGTCGCCGATCAGAATTCGGTCTGGGCGGACCTGAACCGCGCGATTGAAGTCTAGGATCTGCTCGTTGAGTGGCTTGTCTTCGTCTGCGGTGATCTGTGGATCTTCCCGCCAGCTGGCATGCTGTCCCTGGTTGAGAATTGAGGTGAAGATTTCCTTGTACAGATCGTTGGTCAGCGGCACTGGGGCCAAGCCGCAACTATCCAACGAGGTGCCCAGGCCGTCCGACAGGTCCTTTGCTCGCGTCGCTTCGGTCATAGAAGGCGTGGCATTGGATATCGGCATGGTCACCGAGATGACCAAGCTCTGCTCACGAACACGCACCCCGGAGATCTTGTCCACCGGCTCCAAGGTGCGCTCGGCAAGATAGTCAGCACGGGCATGGGTAACACGCTGCAGCAAGTCCAGAGTCTCTTTGCTCATATCGAACTTGCCGGCTTCCATGAATGCTTGACGCATGCGCGTGAAGCTCGTTTTGATGCGGTTGATGTTTTCAGTGCAGATCAGCGAAAACTGAATCGTGGTTCCTTCAGGCCAGTCCACGGTTAAGCCGGCTTTAAGGCGCGCCCCCTCGTCACCGGAGGAGCCGGCCAGCGGCTGGCAGAGGAACGCGAAACCGAGACGATTGCCTGCCAATTGAAACAGGTGCAGGTTCGGGTCATAGGCTAGACCGTTGATCAGCTTTGACAGCCGGGGGGTCTGGTTGATGAGCGCGGAGAACGACGACAGCATTTGCGATTCCTCAGATTCGGTTGTTTTCAATCCAGGCACGAAGCCCTTCAGTCGGCTTGCCCTCGCGGGTAAGGCCGTCATCACGAATCAGGAAGGGCACGTTGCGTGCCCCAAGGAACTGGGCGGTAATTCGCCGCTTGCCAATCACATCGATATCACAGGCCCCCTCCGGCTTCTGCGCCAGAGGTGTCGTCAGGTCACCCTGCACGCCAGCTTTCCAGGCAGCCGCCTTGTCTTCAGCACAATGCAACTCTTTCGTGCGGGAGGCGCTGCGGTCGCTTAGCAGGGGGAGCATCAGAACATCGAGCCGATAGCCTTCAGGTAGTGAACTGCGCGCCTCGGCGATCACTTCCTTGCAATAGCCGCAGGCCGGATCTGAGAACATCGTAATGGCCTTGTCGCCGGTACCGACAGTCATCGGAGCCAGATCTTCAAAGCCCACATTGGCCTTATCGATAGGGATGTAGTTGGCGGCGACCTTGACCTCTTGCAGGGTCTTCAGCTCCTTCTGGGTCCAGGTGTCGTACAGCACGCCCTGAATGAGGAAGCGGCCGTTGTCGCTGATCACGGCGAACTTGCCATCCTTCTCGATGGCAACCATGCCCGCCGCAGGCAGAATTACCATGTTGTCTTTTTTCGATTGCGCGAACGCGGTAGTCGTAGCTGTGGCAAGTGCCAAGGCACAAATGGAGGAGATCAGAACGCGGGGCATGAGCATTTCTCTTCGGGGAGGATGCTCACAGGATAGGGAGAGGGGAAAGAAAAAGGCCGTCTAAACTTACCAGATTCTGGTTGGTTTAGACGGCCTTTGGCGGAAGGCTCAGGAAGGGGAATATCCCGGATTCAGAGCCCTACCGGCAGGGTGTTCAGCGCTTCGATTACATCCAGGGTAGCTGGTACGGTTGCGGTCATGATCGACTCGATTACGTCCGGTGCAGCGTAGAGGCCAACGCCACCGCCGACGCCTGTGATAAACGGCATCAGAGACTGGCGCAGCGCGCCGGCACCGATACCACCCAGCACCATCAGGCCAATGATGATGCGGCCAAGGGTGCCTTGCATCCAGTCAGTGAGCTGAATCCACACACTGTCGAAGTCATCCCCGCCGGTACCGCCGAACGCAGCGGTGGCCGCGATCATTGCCCCTGCCAGGATAAGGGTTTGCATTGCCGGTTTACTCAGTTGCATCGCATGTCGCTCCTTCAAATATGCGCAGGGCCTGCGCTCGGCAACCATTGTCCATAGTCAAAACGCCTATTTGTGCCGGTATTCGACCAGATCGTTGTAAGTTTTAGGCACAAAAAAAGGGGCCATCGCGTGGCCCCTTGTTTCCATCAGTAGTTCGCGACGGTTGGTGACTCCGCGCCCGAGTCGTCGATGCCGATCAGCGTGACTATCGGCTCCCCATTTGGGTAGCGCCACATCGGTATCGAGATAGAACTGGACGATAGCGACTGCTGTACGCCGTCGATATACCAGAGATGCCGAACGATACGCCCATCTTCATCGGCACAACTCGCGCGGGCGATCCAGCTTGACCGGCCTTCGACCACTTCGATGCTGCAGCTCGGCGGGATGTTGGACTCGACCTTGATCTGCGTCTCGCCAGATGCGGTGTGGCCCATCATCGATCCAATCTCCAGCCGTACCGTATGATCGCCCTTGTCCAAGACGGCACGGCCATAGTCACCGGAGCCCTCCAGAGGATCACCATTGAGCGTGTACGTGCGTGTCTCAATTCGGTCCTTTGGGTGGCCTCCTGTAATGCTGGGTCGAATCAGAACACCCAACGGAGCACGGTTGGCCGGGTTATCGCCACTCCACGACAGGGTTACCTCGTAGGGCAGTGGTTCGCTGAACTCCAGCTCAGTTTCAGCGTAGGTATAGTTGCCGCGTGCATCACTTACGTGCACACCAAAGGTGTAAATGCCTGGCTCGGTGATCCGCAGTGAGCGGCTTGTCTGCGACGTATCCTTGATGATTTCAAGCCCTGGATATGGAGGGATATCCCAGTCCATTTCTAGACCCTCGAACTCTCTGAACAGACCGAGCGAACGCACCTGCAGGTCAAGATCGGCAGGAGCGTAAACCGCTGACATTCCGGCTTTGATCGCCCAGGTGGGCCAGTCATAAGACCAGAAAATCAACCGCTGCTGAGTTAGACCCTTACCGCCCATGTCCTCGTAACCGTTAATCCAGCCCATGAAGCCCAGAAAGCTCTGCTCCTTGTTGAAGTCATCCATGGTCGGGGTATAGGACACCTCACGTTCATGCACTTCTTCGCCTGTCGGCAAAATGAAGTACCCATCCATGGTCAGATCCATCTTCGGATAGGGCATCATCATATTGGCTCGCCAAGTCGCCTCTTTTCCGACTTCAGGTCGCCCAGGACCGATGATTTGAACTCGCGGCGGTCGGACTGCTCGGAACGCAACACCTACCCGCAGCCTCTTGTAGACGCGACTGTCATCAGGCGAATCCGCAAATTTCACCCGGCTCATCAGGTAAACCCGCTCAGCCTGGTCGCGCGTCAGCTCGTACTCGCCTGTGCCCTGAACCCATGTCTCTCCTCGATCCTCTGACCACTCGACGACCATCCCTGAAGTGTCTAGTTTTTCACCGTTAAGGTCAGTCAGCACAAACCTTCCAACGTCGCCGATGAAGACGTTGCTCGGTCCTTTTAGCCGCGCTGTCGGGATTTCGTAGGCTATGACCTCGATCTGGGGGGTCATCGACTTGGCTCCCGAGTTCCGGTTTGTCATCTCAGCGCGAAGCAGGTAAGTGCCCTTCTCAAACGTCATCGAGAGACGCTGCGGAATCTTGCCGGTGTTCTCGACTGTCTCCCAGGTGACGCCGCCGTCCGTGCTCATCTCCCAGCGAACATCACCTACGTCCTTTGCCTCGAAGCGATCCACCGTCATGGCATAAAAGGTGTTTCGCAGCGGGGCCACCCCAATAACGCGCAGAGCCTGGATCACGCCATCCAGCGGTTCGCCGTTCAATACGGTCAGAAACATCGGGTAGTTCGACTGTCGAATTGACTCATAGCCCGGCAGCGGCGAGCGCACACGCGCCTCAGCAATGACCCGAACCGCCTTGTTCGTCAGCATTGCAAGATCCAGCTCAAAGCTGGCAATCCCCTCCTCGTTTATCGGTTCCCAGTCAGTCACCGGCTCATAGTTGATGCCAGCAGTGGTCATCAGCAGGCGAATATCCCAATCCCCCATCGTCGCCAGGTTGTAACCATCCTGCGGGTACTGGGTATCGAGCATCTGCACATTGACGGGCAGCGCTACGCTATCCAGAACGCTCCGCTCGTCGTTAAGGATTACTGGCAGAATCTGCTCGTGCGGAACAGCGTAAAGCTGTACTTCCTTGACCGTCTCGACCGCTGGCAGCTTGGTAAAGCGCGCGTCTATGTTGAACGGCGTTAGGCTCCACAGAGGCTTTTCCGTGCCTTCGAGACTGCGCATCAGCCGCTGGTTACGGCCATAGCTCGGGAAAGTCCCCTTTTCAATAACGGTACTGTCACGGCTGAGCTTGAGGTCGATGCTCGCAGGCAGCGCCATTATGGAAAGGCTGCCGACATAGCCTCCTCGCTGCGACACCCAGTAGGTGTTCTCATCGATCTTCTTCTCCTGCGGCAGCTCGATCTCGATGGCAGGCGGCTCGATGACTTCTACCTCATGGGCGCCATGTGTCAGATCAACCTCCTGACCGCTAGGCGTGAATACCGATGCTTTCCATGCGATTGAATGCTGCCCCACTACCGACGCCGCCCCGACCAACTGAGGTGCATGCCAAGTGGTGCTCTGTAACAGGCCTTCCGGCAGCGCGGTCCACCGTATAAAGCACATGGAACGATTCCAGTTCTTCGCCGCGTTGCGCGCAATCGTTTCGTTTGTCGTCAGTTCGCAAACATCGTTGTTCTGGGCGCGCAGCAACAGCGATAGGTCCTGCACGGCCTGGTAGGTCTGCTCTGGCGCCGGCTTGAGTCCGAGCTGCAGCAGGCCCGTGGGCGACACCACTTTCAGGTCATGCGAAAAGTCAGCGATCCAGTGTTTGCCTCCCTTCGGATCGAACACATAGGCCTTAGCTCTGACCGGGAACTGCCCGACCTCGCCGCCAATAGCCACCATAGAAAGCAGGTTGGCATGTCCGGTGTCGCGCCATTCCTCAGGGGTGATTTCCCACTCGATCAAGCAGGTAGGCTCCTGCAGGACATTCTTCGGCTTGACCAGCTGCTCGGATGTCAGAACCGCACATGCGGAACCCTCGGATGCGAAGCTTATCTGAGCAGTTTCGAGCCCCTGTTTTACCTCCCAGCGGTCAGCCTGCAGCGAGCCTTTCGGAGTCCAGACATTCACAGGGATGGCATAGATCGGCCCGCTCATGTCAGCGCGCGAAAGGTATAGATTCGCCGTTCCATCGACACCCGCTTTGAGGCCCGCCAGCTTCGCCTCAAGATAACTGGGCTGCAGTTTAGTAGGCGTCAGCCGCATGCCTAGATCCGGCTCAAGGTCGCGATGCTCAAGCTTCACGCCCACCGCAGAATCCGGCGATACAGCCGCCACAATATCGGTACCCAGTGCAGCCAGCAGCTCGGGACTGCTCACCTGTAGGCCATAGCTACCGTTGCGATAGGTCATGAAAGTGGTGACGGCCGGCACCGTAGGTGCAGAACCACTCTGCTCGACTTCCCGGCCCTCGAACATCGCCCATGCCGACTGGAACCTGATCTTGATGTCTTTCTCGAAGATCATGCCGTCCTGGTCGGTCGTCTTCACCCGAATGACGGTCGGTTTGTCGTCATCCGTGCGCAGTGTCAGCGTGTTCCCTTCTATGCTCGCAGTGCCGGCCTCGGGTTGGCCCACAACCGAGAACGTGTGCGATCCCCAGTTATTAGGATCGGTCGCCTGAAGTTGCGTGGTGCCACCGATGCCTGCGTACAGCACCACTTCACCTGGAACGATGTCGGTCGGTGCATAGTTGAACTTCTCAACCACCACATTGGCCACGCCGTCCACGCTGGCCCCAGCCTTATCTGTCGCCCGGATTGTGAAACTATCTTCTCCGAAGAATTGCGGGTTGGGCGTGTACTCAAGCATGCCGAAAACCAACTTGGCCGAGCCATTCGCCGGTTGTGTAAGGATCTCGAACGAATGCTCGTCGCCGTAGGGCAGATCCACATCGGTTACCGATGGGCGCACATGGTCACTGGCCATCCCTTCCTTGGCAGGGATAAAGGCTTCAGTCGCTGTCGGTGCATCGTTCACATAAGTGACCTCGACCGTGATGGGTTTAGGCTCTGAGTACAGACCATGGCTGTCCCGAGCGCGGTAGCTCAGACTCAGTGTGCCGTTCCAGTCCTGTGCCGGCGCGATGGTGATGTCGGAGCCAGCAAAGCTGAACGAACCCTCTGCGGGGTTGAGCGTTCCGATGATCTCGAAAGTGTGCGAATCGCCTTCGATTCCCAGGTCTACATCGCTGACCGTCAAACGAATCGTCGTGCTCGTGTCCTCAGGAATGCTTGCCGTTTTCTCGTGCACCACGGGCTTGTCGTTCACCGGCCGCACGATGATGGTGATGGTTGCGGTGTTGGATGTGGCTGATTTGGAGTCGGTGGCTCGGTATGTCAGGGTCGTCGTGCCGTTCCAGTCTTTCACGGGCGTAAAGGTCAGCTTGTTACCCGAAATGCTGGCTGTTCCGTGCGCTATGTTTGGCGCGGTAACGATGCTCCAAGTGTGGCTGTCGCCCTCATACTGCAGATCAACATCTGCAACTTCCAACGTGAGCGTGCCAACAGTATCTTCGTCGAGAGCCAGTGTGGTGTTACTCACCGTTGGTTTGTCGTTGACGGGAGTTACCGTTACTGCAACTGTGGCCGTATTCGAATAGGCACCAGAATTATCCCGTGCTCGGTATGTGAAGCTAGTTGCTCCATTCCAATCTGCCTTTGGGGTAAAAGTGACCTTATTGCCACTGATAGTTACTATGCCATGCGAGGAACTTGGAGCCGTCACTATATGGAATGTGTGCGTATCCCCTGGGTCTACGTCAGCAACAGGCAGCGTGATACTAGCTGTAGTGTCCTCTTGCAATGTCATAGATTGATTTTGAACCATAGGAGCATCATTTACAGGAAGAACAGTGATACTAACTGTAGCCGTATTTGAGATTGCTCCCGCAGGATCTATTGCTCGATATGTTAATGATGTCGTACCAAACCAGTCTTTTGACGGAGTGAAAGTTAGGATATTGCCGCTAATAGAGGCTGTGGCATTTGCTGGCTGACCAGTCAGTTCATAGGTAATTTGTCCATGGTCGTCTGATGCTGTCAGTGAAAGCGTACCAGTTGTATCCTCATTAACACTCAGCGTTTTATTTGCTACTGCGGGAGTTTTGTTATAACAAACAGAAGTGTCAGTCCAGGCACTATGGTTCTTTTTAGAACCGTCCGACCAAGTATCGAAAGTGCGCGTCTGGCTCCATGTGCCAGATGGTGTTAGAGCCGGGCATGTAAGTGTTTGGCTTTCTGATGACGTTCCAGTTTTAACTGCAACACAGTTTCGACCTGTTTCATACCAACTTGAATAGTTACGATACGATCCATCAGACCATACTTCAAAGTCGCGACGCATGCTCACCGTCCCGCTCGGATGGGTGACAGGGCACGCATCATTCCTTGTTTCGAAGCTGTTGTGGCTAAAGGTTACAGATACAACACAGGTGTCTGACTTAAGTGTGTAGCCACTTGGGAATTTTTTCAGGTATGTAAGGCAACTTGATCCGTTAGGAATCTTCCTACCCCAGTGCTGTACTCCGGTCTGGCCAGCAGGGCAAGCTGTGGTGTGAGAACAATTTATATATTTCACACCCCCGTCAGCATACGCAGTGGCGGAATAGAGAGACAACATCGTCGAAATGATTACCAGAGTACGGAATATATGTCTGAGAAGCTTCCACTCACATATTGTATTCATTAATAAAGCCCCCAATAACCAGAAGGCCGCAAGTGAGCGGCCTGTTATAGTCTTAATTCAAAGGTCGTAGCGTATGTGATTGGCTGCTCTGCCTCGACCCTATCTCCCAGCGCCTTGGTTCAATTTCCGTGTAGATAAAGCCAGGCACATACAGATCGCCGTTCTCATCTTCCCAAGGATCTACTGCAATTCGCATAACAACAGCCTGGGTGCGAATCGGAAGCGGGTTTCGAGCGCGCATAGGGATGGGAGCGTTGTCTGCCCCTTCGGCATATAGGACGCGAGTAGATGGCTCTCCATCTACCTTATTGCTTTTATCTGAGCCATCTTTCGCAGCTTGCTGCTCTGCCTGAAGCATGGTTTTGTAGTTCTCGTTTTCCGTAGCGCTATAAACGTCCTTGGCTGACATACAAGACACCCCTTCCGGCATGCCCTTACAGCCATATTCAGTTGAGCCGATACTGAGCATGTTCGAGCATCCAGAAACAACGAAAGCTGCAGTACATATTGCGATTAGTTTATACATGTCCAATTCCTTAATTTACATCTGCAACTTTCAGGGTTGTTGAGTTGAACTTTACAGTCATCCCTTTGTTTACGATGAAATCAACATTCCGCATTGCGTCGATTTCAATAACGGGGAAGATGTTTTCAGCCATTTCGAGGTAATAATCAGCAATGCGCTCCAAAGCTGAACCAGCTCCACGGGCGCCAGCGGCTTGCAGCGCATTCGAATCAAAGGCTTGCTCGTAAACAGGCGCCTGCGTTTCCCCGCCGTCCTGGAATCCACGGGTGATGTTTATCGACGGCACCTGGCGTACATCGAATGCTGAAGCGGCCCCTTCCATGAGGCCTGCCATCAGGCTGCGTGCGATGAGCTGGCCTTGCTTGCTGACCAGTCGCCCACGAAGTCCTGTCTTCCCGTCCTCGCCAGTCGCGTAAGCTTCGATGGGGGCCTCAAGAACAGTGCCGTCATTACGCACGCAGGAAATACGCTCGGCACGCATGTACGCGCGTTCGGAGCTGAGGTCGCCCCAGCCTCCTGCGATCAGCATGCACTCTCGAAAGTCGGCCCGAAAACGGTTGGGCAGAATGGCCTCGCTCTTGATTCGAAGCAGCGATGGGAATGGGTCACGCTGAGCCTGTTTGCCGGTAGGTGCATCCATGCCGGTAACCAGTACGCCAGAAAGGATCGAGCCGGCCGGGATGGTCACCGACAACTCCTTGTCCTCCTCGTCTTCAGCCTTGGCCTTCTCGTTGCGGATGACTCGGATCTTCGGTGCCTCGACCTTCTCACTGCTGCGAGCGCGCGGATCGACTGGCGGTGGGGGTGGAAGATTCGAGTAAACGTCTCCCAGGGCATCAGCTGAGTTTGTCGCCTGTTGCACGAAGTGAGGATTGCGCTCAGGGATCAGCGCCGTCGCGGCTTCTTTCACTGCACCAGCATCATTACTGCTGCTTTCAGAGCCCTTTTCTACATTGCGCCCAACGCGTCCAATCTCTTGATGTAGCAGCTTGATCTGCTCTTCGAGGCTGGTGACCTTTTCCTGTGTTTCAACCAGCTTGCGATCCTTCTCGGCGGCGCCAAGGGTGCGCTGCAGGCGCTGTTGCTCTACCTGCATCTGCCGAAGCTGTGCAGCCATTGCATCGATACCGAGAGCACGCGGATCTTCGTCGGTAAGCACAGCTGCAACTGCTGGCCTCACGGCCTCTCTGGAGCGCGCCTCAGGCGTTGCGAGATTCATCGCGTATCCCACCAGCGTACCGACTACCAACACGGTTCCGCCGATTGCGGTGTACATCTTCGTTTTTGGCGACAAGCCTGCAATCGCGTTGCGAATGGATTCCATGGACTGTGTTCTCCTTAATCCAATAGGCTCGGGCGCACGGAAGTGTCGGCGGTGATGGCCGGGACTCGCGTTACTACAAACACTTCGGTTTTCTGGCCTGGCTCAAGCATTTCATGAGGCCAACTGCTTACAGCTGCGCGATTCGGGTGCGAGCACGCGCCATGATCGAACTCGACGGTTTTGCCAGAGATGTTTTCCGCTACAGCCACGTAAACCCGAAAGTCGTGGCCCTGGATCAGCTGAGACTTTGAGAAATCAAAGCTCAGTGCTGGCTGAGCACAGGCCGGGATGCTGTCCCCCGATCTGAGTGCTCCGAAGCTGTATCCGCGAGGCAGCTTGCCCACGGCCATTTCGCGCATGAGCGAACGCAGTGTGTCCATATAGGGTTGGCTGCGCTCCCATTTACGAGCGGTTCCGCTGTAGGCAGTCGAGCCCATCGCCGGCATACCGACAGCCCCGCCCTGGATGCTGCGCGCAAAGATGAGGTTTGCTTGGATCGGAGGAATGCTTTGCGGCAAAAGCGTGAGGGAGATGGCCACAGACTCATCATCCTCAGGTGTTACGAACATCGTGACCGGCTGATCATCCTGCGTGGTGACATAGATGACATTGCCGCTGGTAGAGATCTCGGCCTGGCTTACGGTCTGGATGTTAGGGCTGTCGAAGGGCGTAACCAGCCGATTAATCTGGGAACGGCTGATTGGGATCAGCGTGTTGGTGCCTGATGCAACGACAACATCCTGCCGAGTTTCCACCGGCTTGTGCGGGGCCTGCCGCTGCGGCACGACACTGGCTGGAACAGGGGGTAGGTCTTTGGCGCTGTTCTCAACCAGGACAAGACGTTTGGGCGCCTCTGCGGCCTCAGCGGGAGCTGCGGTTTGCCCAGGGTTTACTTGGCCCTCATGCTTGTTCTGTTTGGCCTCAGGCGCGGTCTGCGGCTCAACAGGTTGAACACTGGCAGCCACGGGCATGTTCAGCCCAGGGATCTTGATTTCTTCACTAGCGTGCACCAGCGGCGCGATGGTCATCGCTGCGACGAGCGTGCCCAGTGCGAATGGATTGTTTTGCGGTCGGGTTTTCATCGAAAGGCCTCAGATCACTGATGACCCATTTTCCCGAGTTGAGAGCGCGCTATGGGCTCTAATTCGACAACATTCTGGTAAGCAAAAAAAAACCCGGCTTCAGCCGGGTTTGTCTACGCCAAGGGTCCATTCAACCGCGCCGGCGCTCCTCGCGCTCTTTGATCTTCTGCGCCTTCTTCGCCTCGCGATCAATCACATCCTGCGTTCTGGCATCGCCGGTATTTGTGCTTATCCATGTAATGACTGGCTTGTAGTTCTTGATCTGAAGGTCCACCTCGTAGGTCCGGTTTGATCGCCGCTTTCCACCTGCTGGGCCTTCGCTGACTGAGTTGCCTGTGATGAAGAAGCGGTGCTCGTTGACGGTATCGCGCAGCACTTTTTGCGGCTCAAACGAGAGGGTCACCCTGTCCTGACGTATCTGAAATATCTGCTTGTCCAGCACTTCCATCGTGGACTGGTAAATATCAGGGTGGAGGATAGGCCCCAGGGCATCCTTGATAATGGTTGCGTTCTCAGGCGTCACGTTTCCCAGCAACATGCCTACATACATGGCCCACGCGGTCGCGTACTCGCTGCTGCTCTGGGTCTTGCTGACCCACGCCGTCTCAGTCAGCGTCGGAGGTACCACCGTGATGATCTGATCTTTCTTCATGGCAGAGCACGAGCTTGCAATCAGCGCGACAGTCATCGCAAAAAGGATCAGCCGCAGGAATTTGTTTTCTCCACGCATCCCGTCGAATGAGTTTTTCAGATTGGATAGAAGCATCAGATAAAATCTCGCTCGTATGAGTTAGGCATGCTGCGGTTGCGCTTGAAGCCAATGGCTCCCATGTACCAGTAGATTGCATGCAGCAGATAGCCATCGGGTCGGTTGTCACAGTAGCGACGATAGATGCGCGCCAGGACCAGCCCCAGGCCGAGGCAAATGGTGAGCTGTGCGAGCAGGATGCCGGCAACCAGGC
Organism: Kangiella sp.; assembly: GCF_048265365.1. NCBI lineage: Bacteria > Pseudomonadati > Pseudomonadota > Gammaproteobacteria > Kangiellales > Kangiellaceae > Kangiella > Kangiella sp. Next base: position 81,543 of record NZ_JBLXBT010000003.1, on the reverse strand, counting down.
CAACGCCGATGGGCAGAACCTCGTCTATACGCCAGAACAGCAGATAGGGCGGCTCGTCGATGTGCGCGGGGATTTTGGTAGGTTCGTCACTCACTGTGCAGCTCCTGTTTTGCTGACCTGTTCCATGGCATCGAGGATGCCCTTATGGGATGAGTTGTCCCCCTGCAGAACAATCGAGTTGCCGGTGAGGTTGTCGATCACCATCGTCGAGGGGGTTTGCTTGATATCCAGTCGAATCGCGTGATCCATATCGGCGATGACACGCTCTACTACCTGCGAAGAATCCATGCATTGGCTGAAGCGCTGCCGGTCGATATCCATCTCGGCTGCATAACTGCTCAATGAAGCGGCGACTCCCTGCCCATTCCCCCTCGTGGTGTCGAACACTCGCTGGGCGAACTTCCATGCCGTTTCCGAGCCCCCCTGCTCACCGGCGCATTCAATCGCCAGCGCCTGCTGCCGGGATGCCTCAGACAAGGCTGGCACATGCATCAACGCAGCGTTGATATGCCCGCCAGAAGAGTCGATGAGCGACTTGATAACGGGGAAATGCTGCTTGCAGTAGGGACATTCGGTATCCGTCATCTCAACCAGCGTGAAGCGCGCTTTGGTGTTGCCATAGATCCAGTTATCCGGTGCCGAACCGTCCTGCCCCTGGTTGGGCGCGCTCTTGCTCGTTTCACCGATGAACATGCTTTTCAGCTCGTCCATTTCATCAAAGGTCAGAGGTTTTTGAGTCGCGACCTCAAGCTCTGAAATCTGATCTTGAAGCGCCCCCACAGTCTCAAAATGCTGGTAAGCGCCTACAGCTAGCGCAGTAGCAAGGCCGGTGGAGATGATGATCAAGGGTATAGATGCGGACATGGATCAGAACCTATCTGGGCGTTATGCAAAGTGTGAATTGCTCAACGCCCAAATTGGCCTCTAATCTGACACGTTTGTTGTAGGTTTAGATTTGCTTGGGCAGGTTTCTGATCAGGACCGACAGCAGGATAGGCAGAATGATGATCAGCGCCGTGCAAACGACCATTGGCGGCAGTGGTAGCGGAGACAATAGGCTGAGCGCGAGCAGGATGCCGCCCCATCCCATCAGGCTTACGGCGTTGTTATTCCAGAACGGCGATGAGTAATCGAAGCCGTGCCTCTTCGCCTGCCAGCGCATGTACCCCGCAAAGATGGCCGGGACTGCCATAACGGCGAAGAACGGCACCCAGTACGTCATCAGCACCGCCCGATAGAGGATCTGATAGGTGATCTTCTGCAGCGCCACGCCTCGTGAATCCAGGTACTCAAACCACCAGCCCACCTTTTCTTCAAAGGCGTCAACAGTAGAGGGGCCGCTGCGCATGAACATCCCGGATATGTGGTACTTGAGTCCCGAGTCGATGACCAGAGCGGTGTAGATGCTGGCAGTGGTTTCATCTATGCGCTTCAGATCGTCCTGTGGCAGCAGCGACACGCTCCACTGCCGTTCTTTCTGCATCACGGTATCGATCAGGGGGTTGGGCGCAAAGACCGCAAGCATGAGCACCATGATGAACAGGAAGAATAGGGACGCTACGAGCCCTTTTGGCCACTTCTCTTCAATAACCTCAGCCATTGATCAGTTGCTCCCGAATCGGCTCAGGCACGACTGCAAGCTGACACAGGCTTGAGATCGTGTCGTTGGTCACCGATACCCCTTGCGACTGCAGCTTGGCGAAAAGCTGGTAGAAGAGGTGGTACAGGCGCTCGTAATCGCTGACGCCCAGCTGGCACATGATCTTGTACTCAAACAGCGCCTCGCTGAGCGCGTTCGCCACCGGCTGGCCGGTTACGCCGCTTTTGATGAGCGCCAGGATGAAACGTGTACCGCAATTCCAGTCAATGTCGAAATTGCGCAGGATAACCATGGTCTTATCGTCCAGCTGCAGGCTGCGCTGAATCTCGATGGTCCGGGTAATGGACATGATCAAGCCCTTACTTCGATTGGAAATTGAGAATTGGCAGACGGCCTTTTCGCACGTCACCGCCCGCGAAAATGGCCAGGTATTCGAGGTCAGGCAGATTGCCTAGCAGAGCCGAAGGGAATAGCTCGCCCTCTTCCTCCATCAGTCGCTCACCCTGGTTGCCCCCGGTGATGACCCCGCCCTCACCGGCGCTGTTACCCTGGGTGCGCATGACGTACTTGTAGCGGGTCATGGGCAGTTTCTTGGCGATGAATTCTTGGGTGTCGGTGTCAAGCACCCGCAGGGAAATGATGTTGTTCGCGTTCGCCAGCACCTGCATGGCTTTCGATTCATCACCCATCCGCGCCTTGAAATCCGCAATCGTCTGAGTAGCGATGAACAGGTTGATGCCGGCGCCGCGACCCTTATTGAGCAGCTGGATCAGCTGGTCGTTGATCACCTCGGCCGCTTCATCCACGAAGATGTTCACCGGCACCGGAAGCCTGTGGTTGTATATCTCTCCCGCAGTAGATGCGAGGTCTGCCAAAGCCAGCGAACCAAGTGCAGAGCCCACCATGGGGTCCGACAATGAGTCGAGCCCCATGTAGAGCACCTGCTTACCGTTGATCACGGTATTCATGTCGCTGAAGTCTTGGTACGCATCAGTGCCATCGACAGTATGCGCAGGCGAAAGGAGATCGCTCATCCTGCCGGCCGTGAGCATGACCAGGATCGGCAGCAAACCGGCGATCATCTTGCTGAAGTGAGCGCGCTCGTGTTCGAGCATCGTCAGCAGGCCTTCAAGGTCAGAGTTCGGCGCCTCGTGGATCAGATCCGCGTAGTACAGCTTTCGCAGTACCTTCGCCTTATCCTCTGGATTTTTCACCTTGGCCGTCGAGCAAGCTTGCTCAATCGCAGCATCGAAAATTTTCTCACCGCGGATCTTCCTACCGTAGGCAGTTACGACCCGGATAGTGAGGCCGGGAATATCCCCTTCAAGCGTTCGGCGTAGGCTCAAGAGGCTGGGAAGCTCTCCGATGATCAGCATGGCCTGGATGACGTTGTTGAGCGCCATCATCGCGAACGCCTGGAATGGATCGCCAGACTCCGATGCCATGAGCACCGCAACGCGCGATGCCAGTTCCGTTGCCCGGCCATAGTTGCGTGTCAATGACAGGCGTATAGAGTCGTCCGGGAATGCTGGATGAAAGTATTTGAACCGCTCACCTTCATTCATCAACTCACACGTTCGCCGGCAGGTTTCGGCGAGCCCTTTGTCCCCCTTCGGGTCTATGACGATTACTGCCTCTCCGCGCAGAATGCACTGCGCGATGGCCAAATCGTAAAGGCGGGTTTTTCCGGCACCGGTCGTGCCGGTAACCAGCGTATGGATGTCGCGCATGCCGGCTGGTCGCAAACACATCTCTTCTTCGGCCATGCCAAGCCCGTGAATCCACCTGCTGCCCTTCACATTTGGGTCACGCAGACCTTTTTTGCCTAGCACATCAGCCATGTCTCGGGACTGCAACTCAAACGCATGCTGTCCGTGTTGCTGCCTCCACTGGAACGCTTGGCCGTAGTAGAAACTGTCGGGGTTATCCTCAACGATTGCAGCGATGTCGCTGACGCTCGTGAACGTAAGCGGCGCACCCAGCAATGATTTTTTAGCCCGGTGGACGCGTATTGCCCTCGGCAGTGCAGATAGGGCGAAGCCAGCCTGAACACCCATCGTGATCAGGTACGGCATCATCGGCATGCCTGTTAGTACCTGGACCCCTGTGCTGGCTAGCATTGACGCTCCCCAGGCACCGACCTCCCTGGCTTCGTAATTCGTGCGCCAGAGGTTTGTGTAATTCCAGTCACCCATCAGCGGTTCACCTTGCTATCCAGCTGGAAGTAGTATTTTTTCTCGCGGCCGACTTTTACGGCTTCGAGGCAGTAGAAAAGGGCTTCTTCTGAAGCTTCGAGATCGGCACCCACGGCTTCGGCTGCTTTGGCCTGTGCTCGGAATGTGATCGACCAGATGTCACGACCTTTTGATGGCTCTGCCACCGCTACCGCCTTGAGTAGATCGGCAAGCTTTTCTGCGTCTTGCCAACGCTCTTTCGGGAGTGTTTCGAGGCACAGTGGGAACCAGTCGGTCTGGGCCAATCGACAATAGATCAGGGATATCTCCTTGCTCGCGAGAAACCCTTCCGTACCGCGCAAGGTGCGCGTGATCTGCTCTTCGGAACTGGTGAAGTCGCGCCATAACCACCCAGCACGGTCGATGGCCGGCAGATCGCCGAGCGTCATGTCCCCAGCCAGGGGAATGAATGCCCGATTTCGAACTTCCTTGATCGCCGTGTCGCCAGCGAACACGCTCAGAAGGCGGCTGCCAAGCTCCGGGTTGCGCTGCAATAAAGTCCGATCCTGATCTGTCAGCAGGCTCTTGAATTTGGGGGGGATATCGAGCGCATCGGTGCTTTGCTCTGGGGTTGCGGTTTCAGCCAAAGCCTTGGGCTTGCCTACGTTGCCCCTATCTACTCTGGTGGGCTTCTTGGTAATCATGTCGTTGAAGGTGAGTTTCACCTTTTGAACCGGCTCTTCCGGTTCCACCGAGTCAAGGTCTTGCTCAACCGTGGGCTCGTCATCATCGACTGTACAAAGATGCGGCGCCGGATCGGGCGTTGTGCCGTTGATTTCGTGCAACATGGCGGCAAGGGTATGGTCATCGAGAGCATTGCCCTGCTGCTGCTCGGGCGCTTGATCGGCAACATCTTCTACCGGCTGCTGTGCGCCCTGCTTGAGGAGGCGCGCACGCTCTTCCAGGTCGGGCGGCAGAGATACGCCGGTTCGCTCCGGGACTGGCTTTTTGGGGCGATTTTTTCCCTTGGGACTCTCCGTCGCTGCGGCGGTCGTCAGCTCTGTCGCACCAAAAAGGTCTTCCTGCGTGCCTTTCTTCTCCTGTTCCTTTCGCGCGATTGCGTCTTCCTTCGTCAGGTATTCCTTGGCGTTATCATCCCGGCCGATGGTCACAGAAACCGGGGCGATGTTTCCGTCCAGGAACGGGAACACGTTGTCGGGGTTCTTGAATTTGACGCAGCGGATGGATGGCGCCTTACCGTTCTTGAACAGTGGGTGTGGCGCCACGAACCAGATGGGCGAACCGTCTGCATTTTTCTCAAACAGCTCGTACTCGGACATAGCAGCCAGTAGGGTGTTTTCCGCTCGCGGAAAGCCGCCTACCTTGTCCTTGACTACCTGATGGATGATGTCCTCGGACCCAGTGCTCCAAGCGAGAAATAGCCCCTTGGTGCTCAGCCAAAGCCGCGAGCCGGGTTCGTTGAGCGTCCAGCTTCCTTCCTCGACCAACTGGCGCATCGCATCTACGCACAGACGCTGCACCGGCACGCCGGTGTTGGTATTGGCGCCGGCGACTGCACCGCGCTCGCGGTCTGCTTTTACTGAGCGCGAGTCTGCAACCCTCACCGCTTCGGTCAAGGGTCCAGGCTGGCCTGCCACAGCGTCCAATAGTGCCTGCCAAATATCTGCCCCGCCTTCGAGCAGCCACTTTCGCAGCTCAACGCTGGTGTAGATTCCGATCAGAGTGTTGGTGTGAGTGATGTGCTTGTTCTGACGCCCGCGCTCCCAGTTGATGAAGTAGCGAGTGAGGTTGTTTGCCACCGCCCACTCATGAATGGTTTCAGTGCCCATCACCCATTTCTTCGTACCGTCGAACGACATGACGGTAACGTCCGTCAGCGGCTTGCCGGCGTCATGGAACAGTGCCGCCACGATGCCAGCCACATACCAGCGGCGAAGGCGTTTGCTTGCTTCGCCTGGCGTCAATTCGTGGTCGAACTTGGTCAGAACCATCCAGTCCAGCATGAAAGCCGCGCACTCCAAGCCGTGGCGCAGAAGCCCCCCCGGAGTGTTGTGATGGTGATTTTCTGAGGCGGGTAGCAGGTGGACTAGCTCGGCATACGCGACGAACATCGGCTTCAAATAGGCCTCGTAGTCCTCAGGCGTGAGGCCTACTTGCCCCTTGAGCTTGCGCAGAAGGCGCGACTGGAACTCATACATGCAGAACTCTCCCGAGATAAGGCCGTAATAGCCTTCCTGGTAGGGAGGGTTTCTGAGGATTGACGGATCGCTCAGCACGCGTCGGATATCGTCCGGGATGTTCTTATATGCGGGGTGCTCGAAACGCGGGTCGGGCGGCGGGTTGATGAGCCGACTGGGACGGCGTTTGCCCGCAAAGAGCTGCTTGAATAACTTGAACATGAACAGGAATGCTCCGACTTTTCACCCGAGCATCATGTCTGTTTGCGAATGCGATTTGCGGCCTAAACCTACAAGATTCTGGTCATAAAAAAACCCGGCACGAGGCCGGGCTGGGTTAGAAGGTGAACACGCCTGCGGAAAGCAGTGCTTGCGTGTCTACGGGGCCTTTCGCCATGCGCGGTTGCGGCATGACTTCCGGCTTATAGGTGGTTTCGTCGAACTCGGTATCAACCGAGATTCGCGTTGCAGTGCGCGAGTCAGCACGGTGGTACTCGACAACATCCGCTGGGATTGCGGCACAGACACTCTCTGCGACGGCCTTCCAGTTGACCCTGCCTTGAACCTCATACTGAATAACACGAACGCCATACGCATCTGCGCGCTTGAAATCGCCCATCAACGCGAGGATCTGGTCATCAATGACCGTTATCTCGTTTTGAAGGTCTTCCAGCGCCTTTTTTGCAGCCAAAGCTGCGTTCTCTTTGTCTCGCCTGACCGCTGCGAGGGTTGACCAACGGTCGTGGTCGATCTTTGCGTGAGGCATCAGGTCGCGTTTCGGGTCCGCCTCGGGAGGCGTAAGCGACTCGACCATATCCCAGAAGCGCCTTTCCGCAGCAATGATCTGCTGCGCAACAGCTTCATTGAGATCAACCACCAGGCAGATAGGCTCATGCTTGGGCGACCAGCACCACAGGTAGCCCCGTGAAGCCCCGCTAACGATCATTTGGTGCAACAGCTGCCAGCGGTAGAGCCTGTACGCCTTGCTCTTCTCTCGAAGCGCCAGAACCTCCAGATGATTGTCATCGGAGAGGTTCTTGATCTCCACCGGCTCATTACCTGCCAGAAGCCCGTCGAACGAAGCCCGCATGAACGGGTAATCGCTAGACTCTGCGCAGATCGGGAGCCCCAGCTGACCGTACCGCTCTTCAAACGCCTGAAGCGCAACCGGCTCAAACTTGACGCCCCGCCTTACCTGAGGAATGCAGGCAAGATCGGGGGGGGTATCAAGTCCAACCAGCTCACGCCACAACTGAAGCTTCGTCTTGTCAGGATTCTGATCCATGATGACCGCGCAACTGGTTGCGCTGACACCACCCTTTCTCCACGCGTGCCACTCGGCAGAGCGCTGTTGGACGTCGATTACTTTCATCCTGATTACTCCTGATGAAAGCCAAGCCGTACTCTTTCCTCAGCGCTGATCCTGATTCCGCCTTCACGGATCTGGGAACAAAGCTTGAGGTCGTTGTAGAGCTTTATTTTTGTCAGCCCCGTCACCGTGAAAAAGCCCTTTGAGAAGCTGCTTTCAAGATCGAGGAGATCGACATAGCCAAACCCATCCAAGAGGGTCTTGCGAAGCAAGTCACCCTTGGTGAGCACGTCTGCGATGCGTTGATCCAGAGGCCCTGAGGTATTGAACTTGTACTCAGCACCCATTTCTTCGCCAAGCAGCCCAAGAGCATCACAAAACGCTTGATACCGAGCCTGGACCAGCATCTCGGTACGATTTTTGAAGGCTTCATACTTCTTCGTGAAGTCAGGCCCCTGCTCATCGAGTGATGCTTTCTGCGCTGCAGCAATAGCCGGCAGCGCATAGGCGTGTGGTGTGTTACTGAGGTCCAGATACAGGCTGAGATCCACATGCGGCACTTTATTGCGGATCTCAATCCCTTGCTCTGAGCCGTAGTGGGCTTCCAGTTCGCTATTGGCGGCATGGTAGGCCTTGCAGCCAGCTTCGAAGGTTTTCATCTCATTCTCCTTTCTAGGTACTTCACCACCTGGGTTGAAAATCCCAAGGGCAAATCCCGGAAAGGCAAACCCCCAAAGGGGGGTTGCCCCCCTGGGGGTTTGGTTCGTCAGCCAGTACGTCAGCCGGCGATGCCCTGGCGCAGTAAGCGCAGAGCGTTTGATTTTCTAGCACCGAACATTTCGACTCTCGTCTCCATGTGCGGGGCTGCTTGCACCACCTCAAAGAGGCGGCAGGTTTGCTCATTTACAGGCCGGTTTTCTTCGCCGTCCCAGCTCAAGAGCTGGTCGAACAGCCTTTGGCCGCAAATTTGCGGGGTTGGGCCAAACACGGCGATATTTCGACCTGAATGAACCAGCTTTAGGATCGCCATGTAGCTCATGCGGCGCTCCGGTATCGCTGGTCAATTTCGGCATAGCGGTCGTTCGCTTCCTGCCAGCTCATCCGGCCTGCATTGCAGGCCTGAATCACTGCGCAAACTTCCATCCCGCGCTGCCATTCAGTTGTGCAAGACAATCGCTCCAGCGCTCCCATGTCAGGGATCATGAAGCCATCATCGAGCATGTCGCCAATGCACAGCTCGGCGGTGTCCTGGGTGCAATGACCCGTGAAACCATCCTTACCGAACATCGTCCAGCGGTACCGTCCGGGCTCGGAAGAATCTTCGGAAAGAATCCCCCACGAGTCAGTCCGGCAGTGCTTGAGCGTCAACCCAAGCCCGTGCACCGCGTACAGTCCCAGTAGGGATTCCAGGGAAAGAATCTTCCTCTGGATCTCTCCGGCCATTTCAGTGACCAGGCTGCGCTGAGCCAGATCACCAGCTTCAAGCTCCTGCCAGATGGCAAGAGACTCTTTAAGCGATTCAACCGTTGAAGGACGCATGGCGACCTCCATTTGCAGCACCCATTGCAAACCCAGGAAAGCCCCCATTGAGAGTCTTCTGGGCCTTTTCAACTGCTTCATTGAAGCTGTTGGCTTGGCACTGAAAGCGGGTGTAACGCTTGGTACGCATATCGCACATAGCGAGTATGTAAGTACGCATTTTAATTTCTCCTTTTCATCCCTGAAACGGAGCAATCCCCTGTAGGGAAAGTCCCTACAGGGTTAGATTTATCTGATCAACTTATACGCAGTCAGATGGGTTATTTAAACTCAGGAATAGACACGCTGATAATTGCCAGCCTGTATCATTGCCTGATGCTGATTACTTAGATGATCCAGAACGCCATTTGTCATTGGATCGCTACCAAAGAATCCCCAGCAGCTATCAACAACTTCGTCATCCTCGATCACTTGATACCCCCAAACATTCCCCGTCAGGTATTGATCGTATGATTCGACCTCTCCGTCCAGATATGTTTCCAGCTTCTCAATGCGCGGCTTCGTGAGATGTTTCCAACCAAGCTCGGAGCGGGCTTTATCTTTAGACACAAAGATAAAGCCTACCTTGCCACTGTCCCATCGACAGCTAAAAGGGGAGGTTTTCATTGTGATGCCAGAGTGATCATAAAGATAAAGTGGAAGCATAATTGCTTGCCCCGTCATCTCCAGCGCACGCTCAACATCTGGGATGTGATTGGCATTGAAATCGATCTGCCCCAGCTGCTTATCAGACAGGTGCTTGTAGATCACTTCCAATGCTTTCGCAGCCCCATTCTCATCACCCAAACGATAGCGCCGATGAGCGCATACCATCGATCCTAAGTTGTCCCATTCACGCGGACTTTCTGCGTCATGGTCATGGACGAGTTTGATGATGCAGCTTGAGTTAGCAGTTGCCATTTCGTTTTCCTTTTCAGTACGACGAAGGCAACTAACCCCTGAGGGGCAGGTGCCCCGTCAGGGTTTATTGTGAGTTCGCTGTTCTTAGTTAAAGAACAGCATGATCAGGTTGATAATAATCTCAGCCATCTCAGTTTCCTCATTTATTGCCAGCAGCAGCCCTGTGCAAAGGGATGCCCTGCACAGGGTTGGTTGGAGACTCCGGGTTATCCCAAATCGCAAGACACTCGGAGCAGATTTTGTTTCTGTAGCCAGTCTTTTCCAGAAGCTGAACATTGGGGTGAAAAACCTCTTCTCCCTTTCTGAACACTTCTGATCGTGTCTGGCTACAGAACGTATTGCCTTCTAACAGGGATCTGATCGATAGATGAACCATCGTCATTCACCCTGAGCAGCTTGGTATTCCGCAGTAGACAGGAGTCGCAGAGCGTAATCACGAGCCTCAACAGGCCACGCACTTACGTAATCACGCGCTGCTTTCCAGCCTTGCGACTCACGCGCCCGCTTGACCACCTCTTGAGCCTTCTTCAGGACTTTGGGAGGTAAATCTACAGGTGCTTGGCTCTCATCATTTGAAGCCTGAAGCACTTCGCCTTCCAGCGGTGCTGCGACCTGAGCTTGAGCATCTTCAGGCTCAACTTGCGTTGTCTCAGATGCCGGCACCTGCTCTTCAACCTCATTCGAGGTGGGGAGTGGCTGGGCTTCATCGACTACTTCAGCTGCACCCATATAACGCTCTACAACAGAGATCGGGACATCATGAGATGCAAACCCCTCCCCTGCCGTTGTGTTGAGATACTGAATAACCGTGTCGAGTTTTTCGCCGACTTGGGGCCAGTATTTCTTAGCGATTTTGATGCCGGTTTTTTTGAACATGGAAGTTTCGAAGTCAACCCAAGGGCCTTTCTTCTTGCGCTTCCACAAATCACTTGCATCACGCGCTTTGTAGATCTCCTTGGCTGTTACAGCTTCCACATGGACCCGGCCATCAGGCAGGGTTACTTCCACATAGACACCACGGAATTCGCCGCGCTCTTCAGTGTCGAACGGATCGAATTCATGCACAGGGCTATGACGCTTACCCTTGTACTTAAACTGATCATTCGAGTAGACCAACTCAACAATACAGTCACGTATTGCGCCGTCATTTACAGCGGTTTTGATCATGCCTTTGTATGACACATCCAGAACCACTTGCCCGTCCCGTGGCACCAGGTAGCACAAACCCCTTGCAGGGTTCAGCGTTAGGCCACAGGCGGCCACTTGGCCAAATGCATTGCGAAGAGACAGCGGATTGTTGATAGCGACAGTGCACAGGTAGTCATTGTTCATCATGGCTTGAGCTGCATAAAGCATCTCTTGCTTGAACACGACATCTGTTTTTGCTGCCTTCACCAACTCAAGAAACTTATCCTCTTGCTTTGCAATTACGGCTACAGCGTTTTGATAGTTAGCACTAGACATTTTGAAACCCCCTGAACAAAAACGCGCCCGAAGGCGCGTATTTATTTGCAACTGATTGACCCGTTAGATGATGTTCAGAAGAACTCGGCTAATGGGCGCAAAGGGGATGTCATCGTCAAACGAATCGTAATGCGGATCAGAAGTCGGCGTTTGAGTCGGTTGACGGTTGGGTTGCTGCGGAGAACGCTGGGCTTGATTCCTCCCGCTAGAGCGAGGAGCACCATCACCACCGTTATCTGCCTGCTTACCGCCAAGGAGCTGCATGGTGCCTTGCATATCAACCACAATCTCAGTGGTATAACGCTTGACTCCATCCTTCTCCCATTCGCGGGTTTGTAGTCTGCCTTCGATATAGCACTGCGAGCCCTTACGAAGGTACTCACCGGCAATCTCAGCAACCTTCCCAAATAGCACAACACGGTGCCACTCGGTTCTTTCTTGAAGCTGACCAGACTGTTTGTCCTTCCAGCTATCGGTAGTTGCCAATGTGATATTGGTAACCGCGTTCCCGTTGGGCATGTAGCGAGTTTCAGGATCACCGCCAACATTGCCGATAAGGATTACTTTGTTTACGCCACGAGCCATGATTATTCTCCAATCAGAGTAAAACACAGGGCGACGTAAACCCCTGACGGGGAATATCGCTGCCCCGAAAGGTTTTCATTTCAATTAGTTAGGTTGTATTTGACAGACGGCCAACTTGCCGACCATGCACCGAGGTGCATGACTAAATCGATCTGCACATGCAGAACGACTTAATTTGGAGAATCTTGACAGGCTCGTGGCCCAAGGCGCGAGAGTGAAGCTGCGCTTTCTGAGGTTATCGCCATTAAGGCTTGGCGAAAGCATGCCCCCAATCGCGCTAATGCGCAAGAGGGTATGCCACGATCTTAGAATGTTTTTATCTTACAAGAATCGTGTAGGTTTAGCCGCCTCATCGCGATCTGGTTCCCACAAAATACCTCATCCCCCGGATCGAGGTTCAACCGATGCATTTCTCTCGACTGCGCATACCGCTGGCAATCACCGCAGCCCTCGGCATGCTCTCAGGCTGCTCTAGCAAAGAGCCCGCACCCGAGCCTTATACAGGCACCCCATTTGAGGTCCAGCAGTACGAGCCGGATCTACGCGGGCACCACACCAGCTGGGGGCACTCCGGCCGTGGAGGGGCAGCACTGAGAAAGCCGTCCTATCAACCCGTACTCGGCAGCCCGGATGAGCTGGATACACGCGCTGGCAAGTTGCACCCAGAGCTGCAGAACACCGCGCAAGAGGTTACAGCCAGCATCGCTGTACCACCGGCACTACGGTCTGGAACTTGCCTGGATCAACCGGAGGAGAATCAAACGCCGGATCACGTCCGCGTACTGACGCCCAGTGGTCCCGCAGACGCAACTCAGATCGTGACACTGGCGAACAGCACCGGGTCGGTCAATGACTATATCCGCGTTCGCAACAAGCTCTGCAGCGGCGCCGAACGCCTCACCTACGAAGAGTGGGAAGTTCTGGTGCATGGCACACCCAAGGACGTACCTCTTCGTCTGCAACCGACCTTCAACAGCCTCGCAAAGTGAACCCCATGCCCAGCTCAAAAAACCGACTCCCTTTGACCGTAGGTCTTTCCGCTCTTTTCGCGGTGGCCGCCCTCGGCGCCAGCGTCATGTACACCGAGCATGCGATCAATCAAGCGATAGCTGAGCAGTTGCCGGCTGGCGTCGCCGCTGCACTTGACGCGAAAGAGCAGGCCGAGGTCGCGGCTGCCAAGCTACAGATCCTTTCGCAATGGTCTGCCGCCTCAGACATCGAGGTCAAAGGCCGCAACATCTACGGTAAGGCAGACGCCGAGTTCACCCTTGTGGAGTTCAGCGATCTGGAGTGCCCCTTCTGTAAACGCTTCCATGACACACCAAAGTCACTCGTTGAGCAGGCCGGTGGCAAGATCAACTGGGAGTGGCAGCATTACCCGCTGCAGTTCCACAACCCCACGGCCGCAAAGGCTGCACACGCGGCAGAATGTGTCAGCGAAATTGCGGGCAACCAGGCTTTCTGGGCATTCACCGGGCAATGGTTCGAGCGCAGCGCTATGAACGGCCAAGGCATTGATGATATCGGTCGGCTGGCACGAGAAGTCGGCGCAGACTCGCAGACATTTGATGCGTGCATGGCCAGCGGAAAGTACAAGCAGAAGATCCAGGATCAGATGGATCGCGGTACCGCTATGGGCGTGACGGGCACGCCTGCAACTGTCGTCGTGGACAACACCAATGGCCAGAAGATCCTGGTCAAAGGCGCCCAGCCTGCGAAAGCATTGCTCCAAGCCATAGGCCAGCTGGTAGAGCAGCGAAATCAGCCAGCGTCGCCACCCATCCAGGAAAAGGCTGAATAGTCCAGCGCCGACAACAGAGCCCCGCATCAAAGCGGGGTTTTTTGTGGGCCGCTACCAGCTGCAGAGTTGACGCGCCAAAGCCAAGAATTTGGGATAACGGCTGCCACTGGTAGCCTTGAATAACTTAACCAAGAAGGACAGCGGACATGATTCACTGCAGCAAAATCAAACTGACACTCGCGCTGACAGCGGCCCTCACCGCCTTGGTAGGGTGCTCATCACCAGGCAATACCGTTACCTTCGATCAGCTGCCGGACCCGGCTGCTACACCCAAAGCGAAGTGGTCCGACGCTATGGTCTACATGAATGCCATGCAGATTTCGGGCATGCGTGACGTACCACGCGAAATGATGGGCGATGCGTCCTCACAACCGGCCCAAGGTGGAAACAGCACTGGAGTGCTCGATGCTGCAACCTATGGGGTAGGTGCCGTGGCGCCGCCATCGGGAATGAGCGGAGGCGCTGTAGCCGGGGTCGGCCTTGGTCTTTTGCTTCTTGGGGGCGGACCTACACAGCCAGCTCAATTGCCGCAGGTCGTTGCATGGGTCCCATCAGATCTGGCCTCCTCGCCGGAGGAAGCTGTGCAGGTTGCCTTGAATGAGTTCAATAAATCGAGAGCCGCCGTTTTTCAAAAGCAGCTCCCTCAAGAACTTATCGCTACTGCATATCCCGAGTCGGATAGCCGATCATTTGGTGGCAAGATGCCAAAGGCTTCGAATTTAGTGCTGTTCTCGGAGGAGGCGAAAGAGAGTCCAGCATTCATTTCCGCACCGAAATCATATGGCCCTATCCATATCGTCGGTCACAAAGTTACTGAGGAATCCATTATCAATGCTTCTGGGTTTCGGAATATCCACGGAAGTAGGGCTAACACCGTCGCGCTATCCGCATCTCTGCCTGATTGGTTCTTGATCTATGTCACATCGGCCACACGGTCAAAGTCCGATAAATTGCCGCCTGCAGTGCTGAGAAGCGGAATGTCAAACTACTTCATTGGCAAATAAACGAAAGGCCCCTAACGGGGCCTTTTGCTTAGTCAGGGACAGCACCCCTAGCTATGTCTTCCTCCATTTTCTTGACCGCTTCAGGATCAAATCCGTCCAGCCGCTTTTCGTTTCGACTAAGCGAGTTTTGCCTGACGTTACCTTCAGATATTGTAAGGCTGCTGCCGCTCCCTGTAACTTGCTCAAGAGAAACCGTATTCACTGTTGGAAGGTGGCCCGCAATGTTCAGCATGCCTATCCATTCCGACATATCTACTTTACTCCAGTCCATTTGCGCCATTTGGTTTGGAGTGATGCCCTCACAACTTGGATTCTCAACATCACCGTACTCAATACCCAGCTGCTCATGTGCGGCCTCTTGAACAATCCGACCAACAACCGAACCATAGCAACAGTAGCTTTCTCGTTTCTCAACACAAGAGCCAAGAGCTTCTGAGGCACAATAACTTCCTACAAACGTGCACTGCCTTGTTTCTTTTTTTGCTCCAAGCTCGAACTCTTTTTCTTCGCATTCCCAGATAATGTTAATTAGAAGATCGACAATCACATAAACCATGTATACCCAGCCAATGATGTTGACGACCATCGTAGCCTGAGGGCCAAGCATCATCCCGCCGCCTTCTGCTGGAACAAACACAGCATTCGCAGCTACCTCGGCGCCCATGTTAACCATGGCGTCATAGGCTTTTTGCATTAGCCATTCTTGGACCTTAGATACAAGCGTATCCTGGACTGTTCCCTGAAGCGTTTTGTTGAAGGCTCCAGTTGCGTTGTCAACTATTGTTGACCACTGCCCCTTAATGACAGAACTACCAGCGGACGTGATGGCATTCGTGCCCGCTTGCCAGTAACCGTACTTCAGGCTCCCCCCAAGCCCGTGCGTGGATAGCGCTTCCATTGCACTAGCCATTTTCATAGTGTTCATTGTCAGATTCACATAATCGTAAATACTGACGCTTTCGGGAGCCTCACAACAATCGACATAGCCACCGAGCGCTTTCTTGCACTCCATTGCTTCGCCTTTGAATATCTTGCACTCGTTGGCAACCTCGATATCCGATCCGTCGCCACCGCAATCAAGATCATGCTCAGCGAACTGGGCAACTTGGAGCATTGCGACGGCGTATGCAAAGTCACCGCTTTTCTGGTTCGAGGTGTCGAAGCACTCGCTTCCCATGCACCTAGCGCCGCCAGGACATTCGATCTGAGTGCCGGTATTGACTACCGTGGGATAGCTGGTGTCATAGCCGCAGTCCCATATCTCCTCGTAGGCGTAGCATCCTCCCGACTCCCCAGAAGCCCCCTTAATACAGCTCTGGGAGATGAAACCGCAGTTGGGGTCTTTCTCGTACTGCTCACAGGTGTCCAGGTTATCTTCGATTACACCGCAACCCTGCACACGGACCTGCTCTGCAAGTCTTGACGTACCCAATGGGCTCGCCGAGATTTGTTCATAAAGTGGATTACCAGGACAAATATTTATGCCTGAAATGGTTGCGCACTCTCCTTCATGCTGAACACCTTTGGTGACTGTAATCTGCCCCGAACTGCACTTACCTTCAAGTACAGCTTTACCCTGATCTATGCAACTTTGTGGTGACCATACATCTTTAACAAGCTTTGAGTGCCTGAAACTAAAGGCACCAGTCAAAGCATTTACTAAATCATCGTCAGATTTTGTATCCCGTAATTCTACGACAGCTTTCAGACCATTACCGCAGGATGGCTGGCTTATTACGTTCATCACTATTGATGTATCTAGCTGACCACCAAGTCCGTATTCAGGCCAAAGCTCTGTACCGGAAGATTGTATGTATCCATCTTGTCCATCACAGATTTCGTTGTAGTTAACCTTGGTCACACTGCCATTGAATCTGGTTCCATCCGACCCTGGAAGAGTTGTCCAGGTTCCAGCAACAAAATCAAACTCGGCCCTGGCCACGTTCCGACCATTAGCAGCGAATTTTCCAACCATTCCAGTTGAGCGCAGTTCGATCTCATGATTTACAACGCAGGAATCACCGCCGTTTTCAGGACATTGTTCTTTCCCATTGGCATCTATGTAGCAGGCAAGATCCCCTTTGAAGAACGAACAGTCAGCCGTTACTTCCGCTTCCTTACAGAAGGGATCTAAGTCAGGATGAGGGGATGGCTGCATATCAGATTGGCATGCGACAACACCATTCTCGCTAATACAGCCAGAAGCATCTACTGCCGGCGTTTTAGTGCAAACAACACTGCTTTCTTTGCAGAAACCATCGTTGATCATCTTAAGAAGCGGAAGGCGCTCTTCAGGTCCCCAACCATTATCGGTAATCGCTTTTGCTGGATCATAGTTAATGCGAATGCGTGCATAGCCTTCGCCCCGACCTGTGACTGACGTGCGTGTTTTGAATGTAATTACGTCCGCGTCTTGCTTTAGTTCGTTCGTGACATCCTTGTTGGGACTTACTTTCCAACTGGTACTTCTCTCGCACGCGCCCGCCGTCTCGGGAGGGAATACGCCCGGCGTGTGGGTCCATAGAAGAGAGTCATTGAAGTAGATCTGAAAGTAGTCATCGAACGTAGCTTGTTCAACAACCGCAGACAGGATGGCATCTTTATTGATAACCCTGAAGCGTGTGTATTCCTCGTAGATCGCGCATTTACCGCCCCAGTAATCGTTACCAACGGTGCCCACCCATACATATAGGCAACCTCTGCCGCATGACTGGTAGTTTGGCTGGCCTGAAACATACTCGACAACTCCTAGCGTATAGTCATGCTTGAAGGTCACATTGCCGCCTTCGTTTGCTACGCGCTCACAAGTGCGGTAATCCGCGATGTGAGATGTAGCTTGGCGTTCTTCAAACACATCTTTTCTGGAGCAGTCTGCAAAGTTCTCTTTGAATCCTTGCATGAAATCATTAGATCGAATCTCGTCCGTCTGCTTAAACATTGGATCATTCGAAAGATCCACCGCAGGCCGTTTGCCGCTATCAACCAGAATCCTGTATGCCTCGCCATCCATCGACGACTCACTTCTCAGTCGTGTGTTGGCCTGGATGCCAGCGTCAAGAGTGCCCGAGTCGTCTCCATACACTTCTTCCAAGGACGCGGTACCGCCGCCCTGGAGGTCCGGGAATAGATCTTGAAGCGTTTTCTGCGCCGCAGATGGATCGAGCATCTGAATGCCCATTTGAGCGGTCTGATTGCCTAGCGTGGCGCTGGCAGCAATGGAATCGGCCCACGCCTTGAAGGCAACCGTATTGAGCTGAACCATGATGATGCCGCCAACAGCCAAGCGTCGGAGGGCATGTTTGAAGCTGGGACGCATAGGTGCTACCTGGTGAAGGTGAGTACCAAGATGCTAGAGATACGCGAGAGGAAAAGGCGGTGGAATCTGACCAGATTCTGGCAGGCAAAAAAATAACCCCGGCTGGAAACAGCCGGGGTTTGGGGTTTTGTTGGCACTCATGCCGCCGCTGACTGAGGCGCTTCGAGAACCGATACTGCACCTGATGCGGGTATCAGGCGGTGCAGCACAGCCCATGCTTTTACGAAGCGGGTGTCAGGGTTGGCCTTCTTCACTGTTGCTGCGATCTGATCAGGGACGAGGAACACTCGGCCGGAGTCGATCATCAGCTCTTTGAGTTCGGGGCAGTACAGTGCTATTGGCTCTTCGCGTTGTGGCATTTGATGTTCTCCAGGTGGGTGATCCCCAGAACCCTCACGCGGAGGGCTCTGGTGGATCACCCACAAGGGATGACCACGTTACGCGACTAGCTGATTACCTACTCAAGACATTGCCTTGAGCAGAAGGGTATTGACGCAAATATCTCGTGGATCAGGGCACCTTGGACGCATGCGCAGCATGCTTCTTGTCCAAGTGCTTCGCTAGCATCATGCCGACGCACGCTGCCACAGTGATCGTGAACAGCACGCCGGATATAGCCAAAACGAGCGTTTGTGTCGTGTCCATTTCATTCACCTGCGTTGTCTTTCTGGAAAAAGGATACCACCAGACCGCCGACAATCAAGACCAGGCCGCTTACCACGCTGACCGCAATGGCTTGCGGATGCGAACCTGGAGTGATGATGCCGACGAACCCCGCAGCCAGCAAGCTACAGCCAATGCCGACGACAGTCTCCCTTAACCAACTAAGAACTTTATTAAAAAACATATTACACCTCGCAAATTAATGACGAGGCGCCCCCATAACGGGATTGCTCCCGTCAGGGTTTGATTATTTCCAACTCCAAGCTGTTAGCCCGAGTCAGTTTTCTTACGATGTAGCCCTCCTTATGTCCATAAAGGGCATAAGGGCGTTGTGTGCTTTCTGCAAATACCTGACCGATCCATAGGGCAGTCATTAAGTTGCGGAAGTACATACGCAGATCCTCAATGATTGAGAACAACCCATGGGATTGTTCCCAAAGGGTTGCTTCAATCAGAGCACCTGACGGGCTTTGATCGTTTTGGCGGTTTCAGTTTTTTCAACCGAAGCAACGCCGTAATCGAACGCTTTAAAGCCGACTTGGATGCCACCAACAATCAGCACTACTGCGATGATCAGAACTTTCATTGTGTTTCTCCATTAGCTTAATGCAGACGGAGAAACGCCCGGCAGGGAGTTATCCCCGCGTGGGTTTTGTTGTGCAAACGAAAACGCAACGGACCTGAAGAGGAACGTTGATTCTGAATGCTTTAGATTAGGCCGGTTGAAGCTCCGACTTAGCTTTCCCAGGCCACAAAGTGACTCTGGATTTTGCCTGACCGAAGATCGGTACAGGCTCTTGCCGAGTGCAACATGCACTTGACGAAGATTAGTGCGCTGAGGCGCGAAGGGATGAAACATGAAGCGATGTGTCGATTATACCGATCCACCTGCCAGCCTCAAGCATGCAGGCAAAAAAAAACGCCCCGAAGGGCGTTGAATTCAGATTGCATGGGGAGAGATCACCTGATGACCGTTTTTCTCGCGAAATCGGTTAACGATTACCTCCATTGGCTCATGCAGCTTTACCGGCTGCTTGAACCCTTCCCCCTCCATGTGGCGCAGAAGAATTACCCCCCCTGTTGACAGCTCCCAGAGGTGAACCTTCTGCTTGCCCCTTTTTGCCCAGGCCCTGCGGATGATGCTCGCGTTGCCTTGCAACTGTGCTGCCTCAAGGATTGCACTCATGATCCTCTCCTTCCATCCATGCAAGGAGAAGCCCCGCCAGGGATTTCTCCCTGGCTGGGGTTGTTTTACGCCACCATCAGACTGAGCTGGAACTGACCCTGGTTGGGTTCACTTTCCGGCAGGCCTGGCATCTGGCTTTCCGAGTTGATACCGAAGCTGCACAACTGGCCAGCACCGCAATCATCACCGCCGCAGATCTGCCCACAGTAGGAGGAAATTCCCTCCTGCCGCAGACTCACCACGCTGGCGTTTACAGCAGCAGTAATCGACACCCCTATTTCGAGCCCAACGGACTCAATCAACGGATAGATCACTGACTGCCCAAGCACCTCATGCGCAGTCGTGTCAGGAAGCCCAGCGATTACCACCTCTGGGATGCCTTTCACTCGTGCGTGCTCGACAGGCGTGAGTAGCCGAGACAGTTGCGGGTTGGTCGGATGTACCAGGAAGGGCTCCGTGCTTCTGCACTTCGCATAACCACGTCCGATTGTTCCGCAGAAGTCTTCAGCCCCACTTAGCAGTTGGCGTGAGAATCCTTTGCCGTCTGCCTTGTCGCGTACTTCTTTATTTGCGAGATAGTCAAAAGATTTGAACCGCGCAGAATCATGCGGAACATCTTCTAACACCTCATTTAGACTTCCCTCTTTCTCTTTCAGCTTGCACAGCTCACCGAAATCGAAAACGTCTGGAAGCCCCTTACTTATCGCGACCACAACCAATCGGCTTCTACGCTCAAGAGCGCCAAAGTCGTTGCCATTCAGCACAGCTTCCTTCAGCACATAGCCTTGAGAATTCAGCTTTGAGCGAACAACAACCATAGAGGCTGATGATTGATATTCCGGTACGTTCTCGATCAGGCAAATGCTTGGGTTCAGCGCCTTAACCGCATCGAGAAAATCAACAAACAGATCACCGGCTTTGGAGTGTTCCTCTGCCATGCTCAGTTTGTTCTTGCTGCGACCTGACTTCGATGCACCTAAGCAGGGAATCCCCGCACAGATAACATCGCACTGGGGAGGGTTATGTCCCCAGTTGACCTCTCTTACGTCAGAGCAGATCGCAACACTCTTTTCATTCCACAGCTCGGGATTGTTGTCTAACGACGAATCCAAGTATTCCGGTTCAATCTCGACACCGACTTGGATAAACGACTTGATCCCAGCACGTCTAAGGCCACTATGAAGTGCCTTATCCGCAACACCACCACCATGGAACAGGCTGGCTACTGCCAACGGCTCTCCGGTACGCAGCTTTTCCGTCAAACGCTTAACTCGTTCCCGGATCTTGGTTTCGATGTGCAGCGCTGTGATCACGATCCGACCTCGCCGGATTGCAACCCGCACCCGCTCGATGTTCGCGAACACCTCGCTGAGTATCCTTGATCGAACCTCAATCAAGGGCACCACCACACCACGTCGCTCGCGCTTGGAGACAGTGAAAGTCTGGTCGTTCGCTGCGGCCGGGGCCTCGCGAAGCTCCAAACGCTCCATCGCCTTGTTCTGCACGAGCTGGTAGCGCGCACCGATCTTCACGCCTGCCCTTTCGAGCTTTCGACCCTCAAGCCAAAGGCGCGCTACGTTTTTCGACTCACCGATCTTCGTGTTGATGATCGTGGACATGATTTTCTCCTTTCCTGGTTGGGTGCCCCAGGCAAAGAGAAACCCCGTGCGGGATTTCTCCCGCAGGGGCTATTTTGTTTGTGTATCGGTTTATGCAGCTAGCTGGTAAACGCCGGGTTTCAAACGAACAAAGAATCGCTCGTCTTGTAGAACCTGCCGCACCTTTGCTTGCCAGTGCTGGTTATCACGCGATTTAGCATAGGGCTCCAATGCATCATTGATATCCTTCAGATGAAGAATCTTGTTGCCTTGAAGCACACGCCGAACCGCTGCTTTCCACGTAATACCAGTCATCGCAGCAGCGCGCTTTTCCATTGAACCAATAAGGAACAACGAAGATTCACGCTTAGCGAAAACAAGTAACTTTTCGTGGGCAATCCTGACAAAGTTTCCTTTGTAGGAGCTTGAGTCACTTTTTACATTGTGCTGGACCTTGATGACCTCATCGATCAGCCGGCCCGGCGCAATTCGTTCCACGAGTGAACTAAGGTTATAGTATGTACCTTTGGCGCGCATGTTGCCCATCAGGATTCCATACACACCACCACGTTCAACCGCGTCATGAATGTTCATCACGGCAAGTTCCAGTGCTTCAGTGAAGTCCTGAAGATTCATCCGTGACATATCCCACTTGTTTGGCTCCCCCCACTCTACCCCGCTATACTTGAGCATTCCCGCATATGGGGGATGCCACCAGCAAACGTGAGCCATCTCACCGATGTACGACGCAAGGTCGTCCGTAAGCAAGTTGAAGCCCTGATGTAGGTCAGTGCCAACAAATCGCAGTCCCATCTCCCTAGCAACATCGACGCTAGTACCGCCACCGATGCTCGGATCTACGACCAGGCCATCTTTTCTTTTCATGTAACTTTCCAGAAAGTCTTTGATAATTCTTCCTGTGCAGTTACCGCGATAGGATGACTTGCCCCAGTGACCACGATCCGGGTAAGAAACAACTGAGCCTGCAAACATGTCTATTCTCCATTCATTTTTGATGCTGGAGAACCCCGACTGGAGTTTCCCAGCCGGGTTTTAGGCGCTCGCCGTGTTAACCACGACGAGTAGCATTAGTTAGACAAACTCACCCTCTTCGCCGTTTGAGTAAACACGACAAGATGATGCGTAGTTCAACCAGCAAGCAGGATACTTATCCCGAGCTTGCTCAATTGCATGTAGCGAATCTTCTGCATCGCACTCGAACGTTGTTTCAGGGAGCAAAGCTCCGTTCACACGTTCGCGCAAGTAGATCCGATAGCGCAGATACAGCCGTGGTATCACCATGACTGACATGTTTCTCTCCTTTCATTTTCCAGAAGGGAGAAAGCCCGGTAAGGGGCTTCCCCCCTACCGGGCTCATATTTACTTGCGCCGCATCATGCTCAGGAAATTCTCACGAACCTCCTCATGATCAGCGCCAGCTGCGTTACAGCAGGTTTTGAAGCTGAACGGTTCATCTTCGTCCGCCAGCACCCACAACATGCCATCCCACCAGTTTTCAATACTCACCTGAGGGTGAAGAATCTGGCGAAGTGTCATCTTGATCATGTAACTGCGCATCCAGTCGATGTAATCGTCAGTGATTTCATCCTCTGCGCGCAGCAACTCCAACTCCGCATCTGACATCTCAAGGATGTCGAGAAACCCAAGCTGAACCTGTACCTGGATGGGAACAGTTTTTCGCCGGGGGCGGCGCTCAAGAGAGCGGCGTTGAATAATTACTTCATCCCCGAACAAGTCGAGTAATGGAGCTACAGCTACATTTTCCATTCTGGCCTCCCTTTCCAAGCGAAGGCCTCCCCCAGCAGGGTTGGCCCCTGCTGGGAATGGTTTGTTGTCTAGTTAAGCGGTTAGTACGTCTCGAACAACCTCAAACAGCGCTGTCTTCAATCTACTTACCGTCCCAACTGCAACGTATTTGGTGAAAAGCTTGCTGAGAACATAGCTATTAGCCGAGCCGAAGCCGAGTCCAATAACCTGTATCCCTGAAGCCTCACACCGCTCGAACATCTCTTTGCAATATCCGTCAGTACCGGAGTTTGGCTCGCCATCGGTTATCACGAAAAGAATCTTCCGCTCTCCCTTTGCGCGTAAAACCTCAATCGCGGCAGGCCATATAGCCTGTGCCAATGGAGTTCCACCATGCGGCAGAGCACCAAATCCACCCGCTTCCACTGCAGCGCCAAGACGCTCGGTTGAACGCTTGATCAGATCGCAGCATTGACCGGCCCCAGCTGTGGTTGTGCCTGGAAAAGACATCGCCCCAGTTGTTACCAGTGGCAGCCCTTCAAGCCCCCTGAGAACGGCATACAGCGCCGCCTCAGCTTGTTCCATTGCCGCATCCATACTTACTGACTTGTCGAACAGGAACTGGATAGCAGCTGACTGACGCTCGGCCCGCGCTTTGCTTCGGAACACCCGCGTTTCGCCAGCTGGAAGCATGGCAATGCGCGAGGTATCGATCCGACGCCCTTGGCGCTTGAGTCTTACCCGACAGTCCACCTGTGCCTGCAGCAGTCCATTGAGGATCTGACGCAGACCAGCAGAGTGCGTTTCACCGGAAATACGACGCCTGCATGAGGCTTCGGCTGACCGGCGTACCGCTCTCCCTCCCAGGGGGAATGGCTTGATCGGAGTGAAGTGTGCCGCTGCCTTTCGGCCCAGCAACTCAGCTGCCGCATCGCCAACCTCCGAAATCAACCCTTGCAGGTCTTTTTCAGTGGCTTGCATTACGCGCTCACGCAATCCCAGTGGGGCACCTTGGCCATCACCGGGCTGTAGCGTTGCATCGCGCTGGCCTGAATCCTTCTGGTCGGAACTTCCGCCCTGACCTTCAGGAGATGATTTCTGCTCGGAATTTGGTTGCCCGCCTCCCGTGCCATCCTCACCGCCATTGGCTGGTTGATCACCGCCCGCTTCGTCACCCTGCGAAGAGTTCTGCTCTCCCGAAGGATCGCTTCCTTTTTCGCCGGTACCGTCACTGTCGGTGTTGCCGGTTTCGCCTTCGCCCTCCCCTTGCGGGTCGGCCTCCGACTCACCGTTTTCACCACTTTCGTCAGAACCTTCGTCATTGCCCTTTTCAGGCTCCGGCTCAGGCTTATCTTCGCTTGACGGAAGCAGCTCGATTATCGAATCCACCAGCGCCAGAACCTCTTTCGTGCTGTCGCACTTCAGAGTTTTCAGCACCTCGGCCATGATCTTGTCGGCTAACTCTTGGCCCAGTCGGGCTTCAAGCGCTTCGAGATAGGCCCGCGCGGGCACCTCCAGTTGCGGCTCCTGCAGTTTCCAGTAGCCGCCCATGAGGATTGCGTTGTGGATGATCTGTACGTCTGTGGCCTGCGCAACTTGCTCAGGCTGAAACGGATCAAGCAGAACCTTGCGGTTCAGGTACCGAATGTCATCCTCGGTGCCAGGGTACTGATCCATCGACAGACGCTCGATGCGGATGTCCTCCAGGATGTTCAGCAAGTTTTTGCGGAACGGAACCGGGGCATCCGCGCCGAATACCGCCATGTCAGTGTTACGGACATGGGAGCACTCATGCGCGATGAAGCCGAAGGACAGCGGTAAATCATCCTCACTGAATGGGACAGTTACCGTTTTTCCATCTGTGAAGGCTCGGGTTCCTTGCACCACCACCTTGACGCCGGTTTGTTCGGCCAGGTGTTGTGCGTAGTACGGGAGCGATCCAATCAGGGATTTAGCCATTTCGTTTCTCCATTCTCGCCACCGCCAGACGGAGAAACCCCCGCTGGGAGGTTTGCTCCCAGGCGGGGTTTAGTGTTGGTGTCAGAAGCTGAATACGCCGTGAGAGACGACGCTACTGACAGATACGGGTGGAACAACCAGCGGTTGAGGCTCTGGAAGCACGTCCTCGTCCTCTGCTTGCTCGGTTGAAGCAGCATCCTCGGCTCCGACCAGATCAAAGGGGTTGAACGAATCAGCCATGCCGGCCTGCTCGATCTCTTCCTCTGCCTGGATCTGCTGGGATACCAGTTCGTTTTCTAGCTGCACCTTCGGCTCAGTCGCTTCAGCAGGTTGCGTCGTGACTGTTTCCGCAGGCTGCACAGCAGCTGGTACCGCAACATCATCCTGCTCGGGCGAGCCATTGGCGATGTTGAGGTTCTTGATCAGCCGGCGTATCGAGTCCTCATCCGAGAGCCCCGATACCAACGTCACAATGTTGCTGTACTGCGTGCCATTGACCACCCCTGAGGCCGGCAAAACCGCAAGGGTTTCGTCGATGTAGGTGGACAGGGCTTGGACATCGCTCGACAGGAACATCAGGCCCTTGAGCTTGGTGTTCATCTTGCGAATCGTGTTGAGGGTCGTCTGGGTGACATGGCCACGAGTGGCCAGGCCGTTTTCCATCAAACGTTCGGCTGTCTCTGCCGTCTCAGCGTAGAGCTGATCCGACAGGCCGCGCACTTGACTCCCAAGCGTTGCAGATAGGTGCTTGTCGCCGTCCGGCGCCACACGGCAAGCCGCGTAACCGAACTGAAGACCGGCCTCTACCTGATGTTTCGGCGTGATGCTTTGCATAATGGCTTCTCGCCATTCGGCACGCTCCCACTCCTGCTGCACCCATTCATTGACCCAACGGTCATAGTTAGGAATGAAGTTTTTCTTCAGGTCATAGAACTGGTTCTTCAGAGCTTCAAGCTCGTCTACAACCCTCTGGATCTTCTCCTGCGGTATGGCATAGCCGCCGAGGAATTTGATTCCATAGTCTTCCAGGACCTTGATCGCACGCCGTTTGACTTTCTCGAACGGCTTGAGCTTTTCGGGATCGATTACTCGCATCGAACCCAATGAGGCCAGCCGTGCCGGTGGAATTTTACCCTCCAGCATTTCAGGCTTCAGTTTCTTCCGAGCAGTCCACAGGTGGATGCCCGAGAGGTCTACCAGCAGGATCTGGTCCAGAATCTGGATTTCGTTCTGTTGGATAGTCATTGCGAAGTTCTCCTTTTCTCTAAAGCAAAAAAAGGGGGAACTTCGCCCCTAAGGGGAAAGTTCCCCCTCAGGGCTGTTTACGATTAGAACGGTTTATCTACTTCAACCGGCCAGTCGTTACCAAACACGCTGCTTGCCATCTTATCGATTGCAAGCTTCTGCACTTTGTCGCAGCGATTAAGCAGCGACTCTTGCAGAGCGAGTTTCAACGGGTTTTTCTTCTTGGCCAATGTATATCCATTGCCAATCCGAGCCCAACGCAACAAAGTCCGAGTGGACATTGTAACGCTGAGATAGTTACCGCCTTTACCTTGGTGTTGATCACGAACACTATTTGCAATCTTCACCATGTTCTCGACGATTTCCTTTGTTATCCCTGGTACGGCTTTAACGACCAGATCAACTTCATCCTTCGGCTCAAGGTATTCCACCTCGAACACTCGGAATCGGTCGAGCGATGCCAGGTTCTGCTGCATCGTAGCGGCATAAACCCCCATCTCATCCGACTGCCCTGCCGTGTTGCCGCAAGCGACGAAACGGAAATTGGCATGTGGCCGAATGACCTCGCCGTTGTTTTCAGCGATCACCAGTGGACGCCCCTCCATTACCGCGTGGAGGCCCACCGTTACCGAAGGATCGAGGGTGTCGTACTCGTCCAGGACGAACACGAGCCCATGTCGCATAGCCTTGGTGAGCGGCCCGTCCACGAATTTCGTGTTCAGATCGCCCGACACAGGGTCCGTTACTGGCAGGTTGTAGCCTGTCAACTCCGGCATCTCCATGCGGCTATGTGCTGAGACGGTAATGCTTGGCCAGTTGAGTCGCGCGCACGTTTGTTCGACGAGCGAAGACTTACCGGCACCCGTTGGGCCGACGAGCAAACAGCTGTCACCTGCCGGGGCGTAAAGCCAACTCATAAACTGAGAAAGCAGTTCCTTCCTGAAGAAGTACGGCTTTGTTGGCTCAACGTGTTGCGAAAGATTGTGGTTTGGCGAAAAAGCCGGCGCAGTTGCATCGGATTGGAAGCCAAACTCTTTCATTCCAACTTGGATATTCAGTTGCATTTTATTTCTCCATTCTCAAAAGCAAGTTGCCCAAAGACGGAGAACTCCCATAGGGGATATCTCCCCCGATGGGTAGGTTGGTTATTTGTTGCGGCTTATGCAGCTGCTACAAGAGAAACAAGGACATGTCCCTGTTCAAGGTTTTTCTTGGTGAAAGACACCACTGGCTTGAGGCCGTGATACAGAAGCTCACGGCAAAGCGTAGCGTTCATCCAAGGCGGGCAGGCGACCAGAACGTCAACCGCACCCGTTTTCTTAGCCTCCTGCAGGGCGATCTCACCCAGGCGCTCAACGCGACTGGTGATAATCTCCGGCGAGGGAGGGGTCGGGAAATACAGAAGATCTCGGATTTCCTGAAACTGTTTCCAATCCGACAAATCGTGAACGCCGAAACGTTCCATCTCGGCAGTAGCCTTGAACTTCGTCAGATTGATTACGTGCTGCTTTTCCATTTCTCTACTCCAGATTTGAGCGGAGAAATCCCCCTTACGGAGATTCCCCGCAAGGGCTATTGGGCTGAATGAGTCGTCAGCTTCGACCCGTGCTAGGCACGGAACAAACACCAACGCGCATGCGTGGGTGATTGATTTCTGGAGCGGCACCTTTCGGTACACTTGGAGTGCGAGACGTTTGCACGTCTGCAAGAGATCTTTAGCTGTTCAGCGCACAGCTTGCGCCAGAGCATCATGCCATCGCCTGGATGGGTTTCACAAGGGGGGCACACAAGATCCTGACCCACTCAGGGAGTATGGGGCTCGGCTTCAGCGCAACCAATTACTCGACCCACGGGACTGAAGGTCTTGGGACGCGCTTCCCTAGTTATCTGACCAAAAGGTGGTGACCTTTCAGGCCTTCCATGTGTGCGGGCTATGGGAGAATGCCAGCATGGAGTTGGGATTACGCAAAGTGCCGTTACGCTCGACTTATCTCAACATTTCGTGGAAACCGCCGAGCCATGTCCAAGCTGCCACACATCAAGAAGCCGTGCCGGGATTGCCCGTTTCGCAAGGACACCTTGCAGGGCTGGCTGGGCAAAGATCGGATGACCGAGATACTGGCCGCTGACTCGTTTGTTTGCCACAAGAAGACGGACATGCAGTGCGCCGGGCACATGCTCATCAACGGCCAGGACAATGCATTTGTGCGCCTCGCGGATCGGCTTCGCATCCCCCTAGACTTAACCGGCAGCGAGCTGGTTTTCGAGAGCAAAACGGCCTGTATCGAACACCATTCCAGTTAAGGGTATTTCACATGGCAGAGCTGCAGAAGGTACTCGGTTGGCGAGTCGAGTTTGAAGATGGTTCGGTTGAGATGTGGCCGGCAGAGGACATCCAAGGTACCCCTGCTTTTGGGCGTTGGGTGACCCCGCTCGGGGCGTGTGGACCTACTGTTGACCAAGCTCCTGAACAAGGTGGCGAGTAGATCCAGGACAACCTTCGTTGGTCACTCAGATATCGCCGCGCGCCCCTCTGATGAACTGAACTACTTGCAGGCACAGAGAGGGGATCACGATGAGTGCCAGCCCGCCGAGGATCGTCAAGGTGACCAAGCTCACGGCCCCGTAAAGGGCTCCCCACATGCCCCTTTCTATTTGGAGCGTCACCACTCGAACGATGCTGTCGAGATCATTGCCTACGTCTGGCCCGTACACCCAGAACAGATCGATGGCCACAGCTACAGCTGCTGCAAACCCCACCAATACGATCAAGCCCCGCAAGCCGGATTTGATATCTGCCAGGCTCGGAATTGCGTGCATGCTGATGATTGTCGCCAATAGCACAGCACCTAACCCCACCGGGCCGGTCATGGCCTGAGCCCAGGCTGCGAGAGCGGTACCTACGACTACTCCGCCAAGCCACCCCACGATATGTCCTACGCCACTATCCGGCAGCTCAGCTGGCCCACGGTTGGCCAGCAGAAGCCCCACGATGACGGCTCCGGCGAGAAGCGGCGCAATGCCCTGCAAGGCCATCCCGAGCGCATGCTTCATTGAGTACGGCGAATAGCGGTACTCGACGAACCCTAGCGTGCCGGTGGCACTGTTCGGCTGATAGAACGCCATCTTCGTTATCCGCATACCAAACAGCACGCAGACCAATGCGTGAGACAGTTCGTGTACTGGCACCCCGATATAGCCCGTCAGCCGCGTCAGTTTGCGCGCACTGGGTGCAAGCCTGTGCATCATCAGGTCCCAGATGGTTATGACCGATGCAGGCACCAGCAGCAGGGCAACAAATAGCTCAATCATGGAGGGATTCTCTACTTGCAGGCAGCCCTCTCTTCGCCGCTCTGTGTGCTCGAACGATGATTGTTTGAACGATGGAATTGATGACAAGGGTTCGTCGCGCGCGCGTCACGGCCACATACAGAAGGTTCAGCTCATCACCTACTTGCGAGGGGTCTACTCGTTCCTCATCGAAAATGTCCGGGAAATCTTCCTCCAGCAGCACTACATCCCATTCCAGGCCCTTGGCTCGATGCGCAGTGCTCAGCACCACGTCAGCTTCGGTGATGTCATCGACCGTGCATTGACGCAGCGATGAGATCAGTCGGGGGATGTCACCGTAGGTTTTCAGAATCCGCATGGTGCGAAGCATCTCGGGATCTTCACTCGCCTCAGCAGCGTCGGTGTATGCCTCGTATGACTTGAAGTGCTTGAGCCGATAGTCCTGGATCTGGCTGTGCTTGTTGGTCTTCAGGTAGTAGACATCTTCGAGCTGTGACAGATTGTAGGCCTCGATTCCGCCGTTCCAGAACACAGTGAGTCCGTTGGCTACGGAGTCGATGGCAGACATCAGCACACCTGTCACGGTGCGGTTCAGGATGGTGTACTGGCCGCGTATCCCGGACATTGAGGTCTGCACTCTGTCAGCCGGCCCTAGCCCAACCAGTGGGCGTGTCTCGCCCTGGAGCCGCAGAATGGCATTGGCAACGCCAGCGATCATCGGCCCGAAGCGGAACGAGTTGGTCAGGTACATCGCTTCGGCGCCCTGCTCGATCTGCTTATCCAGGGCGTTTTCCGCGCCGCGCCACCTGTAGATCTGCTGCCATTTATCCCCTACAAAAATCTTCTGCCCACGCTGGCCGGCGACTATGGCTCCAAGGACGGGGTTTGTATCTTGTGCCTCATCGAGCAGGATGCAGTCGTAGTCGAGCTGCGGATCGCTAAGCTGGTACAGCTTCAGGTATGCGTCATGCGCGCAGACAAAAGCGCTCTTCTCGTCGGTCATGGCCTCCCAGACTGCCCCCGCCCCGTTGAGTAGTTTTTCGATGCGTGAATCTCCGTATGCGTCTCGCTCTTCGTCCGAGAGAGCCGCGATGAAATGGCACATGCCAATTTCCGGTTCTGCACTGCTGGTGAAGTTGTTGAAGACGGCCATGACGTGCCGCACGAACCCCCAATCGCGTGTCGCAAGTAGCTTGGAGACATCGGTGAGCTTCGGATTGCCCAGCTTATGGGCGTACCGGGTGCCAAAGCCCGGCCATGCCAACTGATGGCCTGTCTTGCAGATCACGTTGTCAGGGAATCGGGCCATGGCCTCATCCTTGATGGCCTTGTTGTAAGCCAGGTACAGAATCTTGATCGACGTGTTGGCGTGGGCGAAGGCTTCGAGCGTTGCCGTTTTTCCGCAGCCTGCATACGCCTTCACAACGAGATATGGCCCGCGATAGTCGATGATCGGTTGTTGTTCGTGGGTCGGATTCACAGAGAAAAATTCGCCTGGGATTACTGGCAGCTGACCGCGACACGATCAGCACGGAGGACAAAGACGGCTTGAGCGCTGATGAACCAGAGCTTGCTCACCAGGATGAACAGATGGGGGCTCTCGAAGAGCAGCAGCAGGGCGAATTCCACCGTCGCACTGAACAGGATGAGAACGATCATGGCTGCCGAGCTTCGCCGGCCGAGCACAACGTAAAGCACACAGATCGCTATGCCGGTTACCAGAGCGGCTTCCCAGAACGCCAAGAACTCAACTTGATCGATGGCGACCGGAAGCAGCGCAGTTACTCCGGCGACAAGGCTCGCGACGATGCCGAGTAGCAGCATGTGCGCGCCCCCCAGATCAAGCCCCGCGCCCCGATGGCGGAAAGTCAGAATCATCCAGGCGTGGCTCGCTAAGTCTGTGAAATGACCGGCGCCGGTGGTCTTGCCGCAAGGAATCATGGACATGAAAAAGCCCCTTGGTGGTGGCGGTATGGTCCCATACGCAGCCACCACCAAAAGGGGCTAAAGCAGCACGATTGTTGTAGGTTTAGCCCTCCCCTCCCCCCAGAAGCTGCGCGCAGCGTCGGGACATCAGATCGCTCAACACTTCGGCGTCATTGGCGGCGTCCACAGGATCTCGCAGGGACGCCGCGATTAGCGCATCACGCAGCCAGTGGCTGGTGTCAGGGGCCGCGATGACCCGCTGAATTTCCTCATGGATACTCATTTTCCCGCCTGATTGACGGCATCCTTGAACGCCTTTCCGGGGGTGAACTTCGGGGTCGTCGATGCGGCAATGGTGATCTTCGCTCCGGTCTGAGGATTGCGCCCATCGCGCTCAGGCCGGCTCACCGGCTCGAAAGCGCCGAAGCCGACCAGTACCACTTTGTCCCCTGCAGCCACGGTGTCCTGGATCGTCCCAATCATGGCGTTGAGAATTTCGTTTACAGCGGTTTGGCTGTGGCCTGCCCGCTCTGCAACGGCCTTTACCAGTTCCTGTCGAGTCATGCGGTATCTCCTGTGCTTGTTGGAATGCAGTTTTCTGTTTCGAGAGCCCATTGGCTCAGATTGCGATGCCCTGGCCCGACTCCACTTTTGGCCGTGCCTCGCTGTTCGGCGCGTGGCCGCGCGGCTCGATCCATTGGCAGTGACGTACCCCTGCATGGGTCTTGCAGCTGGGCAGGATGTAGACCGGGATCGGCCGAACGGGTGTGGTGACGGCATCTCGCGCCGCTTGGGTGGTCGGCACGCTGCTCGGCGCAGCGTGGTTGGCGCAACCAGTGAGTGTTGCCATTAGGAGTGCGTAAGCAGTAAGTCGCTTCTGGTAGCAGTGCACAGCAATTTCCTTGATGCCGATTGACTGCAGATAGCTTGCCCCTGGTAGGGAAAATCCCAAGGCCCTCATGCGCGCCGCTTACTCTTCGCACGCCTGACGTTGTAGCCCTTGACCCATTGCTGCATCGGCTCGCCTGGCGGCACCGACGCAACCGTGTTCACCCACTCGCGCGGGATTGGCTCAGCCATGAACGCCTGATAGGCGCCTTGCGCCCACATAGGACTTTTGCCTTTCATCTGGGCATACCCCAGCAGCTCTGCGTAAGCGTGTTGCTTCGTGTTCGGGGCCAGCTTGGTCTTGCGGTCTGCCAATTTAACCAGAACGCCAGCTGCTACTTCCACGCCGGCGTCGATCTTGATCTCGAACCCGCAGCGGGGACAGATCAACCCGGTCATCACAAAGCTGCAGGTGGGGCACGGCTTGGTCTTAGCTTCCTTGTCAGGGTTGTTATCCGGCTTGGCCCGGTCTACCGGGTCACCGTCACCCATGTCGAGCCGATCTGGTAGCGGGTCAGTGGGGAGCCCGTTACGCAGAAGATTCCCCGCATGGTCGATGATGATGCCGTTGGTCTTGCCTTCGAATATCCGCAAAACCCGTCCCAGAATCTGGTAGTGCAACATCAGGCTCTTGGTCGGGCGGGCGATCACAATGCACGAGGTCCTGGGATCATCGAACCCCTTGGCTAGCATCCCCACTGAAACCAGCACCTTAATCTTGCCAGCCTTGTAGAGCCGAATAATCTCGTCGGACTCGTCGGCGTGCATGTATCCGTCGATGTGCGCGGCCATCACGCCCGCATTGAAAAACGACTCGGCAAGTTGCTTGGCGTGATGGACGTTGCAGGCAAATACAAGGGTTTGGCGGTTTTCGCCCAGTTGCTTCCAGTGGCTTACAACGTCGCCCAGGATATCCGCGCCACCCATGACGCGGGCTAGCTCATCTTCCGCCCAATCGCCGTCAGTCGATGTTCCTACACCTTTCAGGTCAGGCACATGCGGGGCGTAACACTCGGCTGGGACAAGGAAGCCTTGTTCTGTCAGCTGCTGAGTGCTGATGCGGTTGACCAAACGGTCATAGATTTTGCCGAGCCCCCGCTTGAACGGCGTTGCGCTCAATCCGATCACCGGAACCTTGTTTTTGCGGCACCACTGGATCAGATCCTGATGCGCCTTGAACAGGACGTGCGCCTCATCGATCACCACCAGTTTGGGCGGCTGAGTTCTCAGCAACCAGTCCAGGCGCGGCCCGAGAGACTGAACAGTCGCCACCTGAACCACTTTCGTGTAGTCGGTGCACGGGTGATTCGACTGAATTGCGCCGGCATATATGCCATCGGCGTGGAAGCGCGCCAGCGTCTGATCAAGCAGTTTGACGCTATCGACTATGAACCAGACCTTGTTCTGCTTTGCCGCCGCGTTGGCGATGACGTATTTCGCGACCTCGGTCTTGCCCGAGCCGGTAGGGCTCATGAGCATCTGCACGAGGAATTGCTGGCGAATTCCCTCACGCAAATCTGAAACCTGATCGTTTTGGTAAGCCCTGAGCTGCATGGTGCCTCCCTGAAGTGCTGACATCAGGAGAACACTACTTCTGGGAAACCCAAGCCCGGCTGACCGATGAGCCCCGACACCCCCATTTCGCTGACGCGCTGCCCACGGCTGGCCTCGGCGCGCCGGGCACCTCTATGGGCGGTACTGGCAATTCGCGGGATCTGCGGCGCCACCTGAGCGCTGGGCTCGCCCCACGCCGACTCGACATATGCGTCAGCGATAAGAGCGTGAGTAGCAAACGCCTGATCAGCAACCCTGCAGTAGCACGGCGGTGTTGTATCGGCTCCAATAATCACAGCATTAATAACGTTATGTGTTATTATGTTATTCGTTATCTGTTATTTCGTTACGGAGCACACCATGGCCAACATCACACCGGATAGGGTTTTCGCTGCAGCAGATGCCCTTGAGGCCTCAGGCAGCCGCGTCTCCGTGCGCTCCGTGCGCGATTATCTTGGTGGGGGCTCGCCAAACCAGATCACCCCACTGCTCGCCAGCTGGCGTGCACGCAAGCCTTCAGTGGCGGCGCCGGAGATTCAGCTGGACCCTCGCATCGTCCAGCTCATTGCCGAGCAAGTCCGCGCAGCAGCCGGCGAAGCCGCCGTTCGCGCCGATGAGCGCGCAAACGAGGCCGAGGACACCCTGACGCTGTGCCAGCAGGAAAATAGCGAGCTGGCCGAGCAGCTGGCCACGACCCTCCGCGCCCTGGACGAAGCCCGCGCCAAGGTCGAGCAGCAGGCAGGGACCATCAGCGAGATCCGCGAGGAGATCGAGCGCGTGCGCAGCGAAGCCGAGGAAGAGGTGGAGGAAGCCAACACCAGGGCAAACCGTGAGCGAGAAGTGGCAGAGACGGCGCAGCACGCCCTGGCCCGAGCCGAACTGCGGCTCGAATCCATGCCTCGCCTGGAAGGGGAAGTGGAACGGCTCCGCACCGCGCTCGACGAGGCACTGTCCGGTAAGCAGTCGGCAGAGCAACAGGCGGCAGTCGCCGCCGCCAAGCTCGATGCCGCTACCCAGCGTGTGTCGGCAGCAGAAGAGCGCGAGCGTGAGGCACGCCAGCAGCAGGCAGCAGCTCAGGAGGCAGCCGCCCGTGCCAACGGCGATGCCCACCAGGCCCAAATCACGCTGCAGGCCGTGCAGGCGCGGCTTGAGTCCACCAGCAGAGAACTGGAAACCGCCAGGGGCAGCTTGAGCGAGCTGAAGGAAGAGCTGAAGGAGCTTCGCGCTGAGAAGAAGCCAGCAAAGAACGGTGAGCAGGGCTAGGCACCCTCAGCAGCGCGCTTGGGGTAATCCCTGCCAGGAGGTGGTGTAGGTCGGGCTCAGATGCTTCTGCCGCATCACCCATCCGCCGCCCTCATGATCGCTGCCGAGGCGAATAGCTCCCCTGCCCTGTCTGGCGTTGATCGCATCCATCACCTGCATGACTGCCTTGCTGCCGCTGCGCGGCGCCGGTGCGAAGAGGTCGCCGGTGATGGCACCCCGCTCGACGAACTGGCTTAGGATCACACCGGCTTTGGCATAGGCCACGCCTTCTCGAAATATCGCGCCGAGCCCTTGCTGAGCTGCCGCAACCAGATCGCGTGTGTCGTCGGTCGGGTACGGCAGTGCCATGATCCGCGTTCCGCTGAAGCGCTCGCCGGGCGCAAAGGCGCTGCTTTGGGCAAAGACCTGAATGCAGTTGGCCAAACTCCCCTGGGCGCGCAGCTTGCCAGCAGCAACCGAGGTGTAATGCGCCACGGCGCTACGCAGGGATTCCAAGCGGTAAATCTTCTCCCCGAATGTCCGCGAGCTGATGATCTGCTGCTTGCGCTCCGGGCCTGCATCGCCAAAAGGGAAACATGGAATGCCACACAGCTCGCGCGCGGTGCGCTCGACGTTGACGCTGAAATACCGGCGCAACAGCTTCGGATCGGCATTGGCTAGCTGCCAGGCGGTCTTGATGCTCAGTTCCGCTTCGAGTCTTGCACTCAGCCTCCGGCCGATCCCCCAAACCTCGCCCACCGGCGCATAGCGCAGCAACTTTTCCTGCCGCAAAGGATCGGTCAGCAGCACCACGCACCCGGTTTTGGCCTTCCACTTCTTCGCAGCCCAGTTGGCCATCTTGGCGAGCGTTTTGGTGGGGCCTATGCCGACACCCACCGGCAGACCAATGCGCTGCATCACTTCTGCCTGTGCCTGTCTGCCCCAAGCCTCCGGGTCGGCAATACCATCGAGCCATGAAAAACATTCGTCGATGGAGTACGGGGATATTCGAGGCGACTGCTCCTCCAGGATGGCCATCATGCGGTTGCTGAGCGATTGGTAGAGCGAGTAGTTCGAGGAGAAAATCTTCACCTGATTTCGGGAGGCCAATTCCCGCAGCTCGAACACCGGCTGCCCCATCTTGATACCAAGCGCTTTGGCCGGGTCGTTGCGGCTGACCACGCAGCCATCACCGTTACTGGCCACCACCACCGGGAAGTCGCGCAGCCACGGCTGGAACAGGATCTGCGCCGAGCAGTAGAAAGCGTTGGCGTCGATCAGGGCAATCGTCATGGTACCCAGCCGCCCGAATCAGTCTTGTTCATCGTCCAACAGCGTCCGGCGAAGGAAGCTTTCCAGCGCACCATCCTCGATGCGCCAAGTGCCGTGTTCAAGGTTTCCAATGAGTTCGGCGCGCTGCAACCGCTTGAGCGCTGCTTGTACCTGCGCCGATGACGGAGCCGTACCGCTCGGCAGCCCGTCGCCAAGCCGGTTTCGGTAGTCTGCCGAGAACAGCGATTCGCCGGTGAGAATGCCAACGAGCAACGCCTGATCCAGCGGCGGCAGGCCCTCGATCAGGGTGGAGAATTGGCCTTCATCGAGCATGGAAGCCCAGACGATTTTATCCGCCTCGGCTACCGACAGGTTCTGGGTCAGGCTCAGGTTGTAAATCTCGCGCAGGTGCTTGGGCATCATGCCGCGCCGTACATAGAGCGAGAACGCCTCGGCGGCATCCCACTGGCGCCCGGTCGCTTTCAGGAACATGCCGGCCAGGTGCTGTGCGAACTCCATGCCCAGGTCCGGGAAGCTGACCTCGGAGCCGTACTGATAAAATGGGGCTTTGCTGCGACGAAACATACGGGCCAGACCATGCTGGGATGAGCCGGTGAATACGGCGTAAACCAACCCTTGCGCGCCCTGCAGCAGCGTGCGAAGCGTGGCCGTGAATGTCTCGAAATCCTTGCGCGTCGCGAGGTGCTGAACCTCGTCGATGATCAGCAGCGCCTTGCCCTTGCCTAGCGTGCTGAACCGCTCGAACAGCTCCGGGAGAAGCAGGCCCGCGTCGTCGGCCAGATCCAGTCCAAGCGTCACGCCTTCAGTGCCCGCGCCGGCATTCACGCTGCTGATTACCTGACCCGGCCTCGTAAAGCGCAGGAGGTTGCGCCGCACGAATCCGGTTCCATGGATCGCTTCCTGCAAAGCTCGTGCAATCACCCGCTCGGGATGGTCCTTGTCCAGCCATAGGTCCGCTGTCGCCACCAGGAAACCCTTGTCTTTGGCCATCGGGATCAGATCGTTGCGCACGAACGTGGTTTTGCCCTTACGACGAGGGGCGAAGATGGTCGTAGCGGTTTGCAGGTTGTTCTCGAACCCCTGCAGAATAGACTCGGCAAGGGCGTGGCGCGGAAAGTGAAGCTGATCCTTGGTGGCGGTCGGGGTCATAATTATGCACCTTTATCCGGTATTGAATATTTATTCATTTTCGAATAATTACGCATAATCCCAAGCCACGCAACTCACCGGCCTGTGCCGATCTGGTGCAACGACCAGATGCAGACCCCCCACACCTCAAGCGTCTCCCCCTCCCCCAGCACAATCGGCGGGTAGGCCGGGTTCGCCGCCGCGAGGTAGAAATTGCCTTGTTCATCCTTGGCCAGCTCCTTGACGGTGAACTCGCATCCGATGATGGCCAGCACCACATCGCCGACCTTGGCCTCCTTCGCCTTATCCACCACCAGGATGTCGCCGTCGCGGATGCCGGTTCCGAGCATTGAGTCCCCTGACGCGCGGAAGAGGAAAATCGAGCTGGTCGGCCTGATACCCACCAGCTCATCGAGCGATAGATCCGGTACCGCGTAGTCGGCCGCAGGCGATGGGAACCCGCAGCTCACAGGCCCAGCCAGGGGGAGCGGTTGACTTGAGGCGCTTGGCGAGAGCTTGGCAGTGAGCGGGATCATGATGCGAAACCAATACTGTACATACAGACAGTATTCTAGTGCGGCAGCCTGAATCCTGAAACGAGTTTTTCCCCTGGGAATTCCAGTGATTGCTCGCCTTGGGTTTCGCCGGTTCCATGCAAGCCTGTTCTCGCGGGGATTGGCCCCGCAAATAATCACAGCGGAGTCACCAATGGACGAGGCTGGAAAAGCACGCGGTCGCAAATTTGCGGCCCAAATTGAGAGCGCTGGGTGGGTGCTGGACGCCGGTCAGGAAGATGTTACGTCCTCGGGAGGCTTCTGGCTCTATTCCTACAGCATTCCGCAGGGCTCGCGTCTGGTTGCTCAGCTGACACCTGAGGGGTATCGCGCTATGTGCTCGGGCGAAATGCTGAAGCATGCTGCCGGGCTCAGCCCAGTTGATGTGCTAGGGGGCGCCTTGTCTCATTACGATGCGCTGCGCCCAGAAAAACGGGATCGGGCTTCCTCTCGTGATCTGGCGCTGGCTTTGGCTCTGTATGCCAGTCATACCCAAACGCTCAAGGCTTTGCCACAGCTACGAGGTGGCCTCTCGTTGCACTTCATGGTTTTCGATTGGCATACCGCTCAGGGCACCCGCATTTTGAAGCCAGGTGCAGCACCTCACCCCTCCCCCATTACGCCCGCCGAACTGGAAGGTTTTTCCGCGCGTGTGCTGTTCGAGCACTTGATCAAGAACCCGAACGAGCGACCTGCATAGAACCGCTTTCAGGGAGGAATTTTCTTCTGGGTTTTGTAGGCATGTACGGGCCTCGCTGCCAGTAGCTCAGCAAAGGCACGCCGGCTCAGCTTGGGTTTCTTCGGGTCAGCGATAGCCTGGAAGCAATCCAAACAGCGAGGACACCCGTATGCAACCCCTCAACTTTTCCTTGATCTTCACCGGCACCGTCAACCCGAATGGTGGTGATGAGGAGGCCACTGGGATCGCCATGCAACGAGGCGAGCTGTACGCCAATCTTGAGCAGATCGTTTGCGATATCACCGGCCAGGGCCTGGTCACTGGGGACACGCCCGCCACTCTCGAAGATCACTCTCACCGCGTCCGTATCACTGAAGGGCGGTTCGACATGATGGCGATGCCAATTATCTCGATTGCGCACCTGGACCATCCGACTGCGCAGGCCGTGAGTGAAAAGCCGGACGCCTGTACCTGGGCCATCGTCGCCAATTACGGCGAAGGAATGTTCATTCGCTTCTTGGAGCAAGAGGGGCTTGAAGCAGAGCTGCCGCAGTGTGCCGCTGATATTCGCCAGTGGCTCAAGCGTCAGGGGCTCGATGGCTGGGTGCGCCTGGATCGGGACTGGGATGCCGTTGATGGCCTGAAGACCTACGAGTGGTAGTGCCAGTGGCCCTTGAAAGATTTCATTTGCTCGGGCGGCGTACCAGTGCCGCCTCCCTGGTGCTGCGGGGATGCTTCCAAGGAAAAGAGCTTGTCGAGGTTGCGCCTTGGTCCGGTGAACAAACGGACCATTGGCAGACCACTGTCCAGCTGCGCTTGGAAGGGATCACTGCCATCGTTGAGTTCAACCTGTTCTTCCCAGATGGCGGGGAAGATCCTAAACGTGTGGATTTGATCCGATTGCCGAACCAGGAAGCACCGAGATGAACATTGAGCGTGTTAGTGGGCAGCGGCCATACGTGGCGAGCTGGCAGGCGTATGGCGGACACATGATGTATGTCGGTGTCTTCCCCTCACATGTCTGCGGTCAGGTGCTGCTGGCAACCGCGGAGTCCTCCGAAGCGGCTGGGTTTGTGTCCGGTGAAGCTTGCGCTGCCGCACTGATGGCGTTCGGCTTCAAGGTTGACGGTGAAACGTGGATTGACATCGCTCCGATGTGCGGTCAGTTGGCGCTGTTCTGATCGCCCTACTCGGTTTGGGTCAGGGATTCTGATTTCACTGGGTACCTGCATGCAAAGCAGCATTCGTTGCTCGCAAATTTGCGTGCTCCATAGTTGCCAGATCAGAGGTGCGAGCAGCCAAGGTCCGCTCTTCCCCTGGTAGGGATGCCCTGTCGCTGCTAGCTGGCAAAGTTGGTTCGCAGGAGGTGGGAGTCGTGGTATCAGGCCCCAGGCCGGGGCTCGATCCCGCCTTGTCCACAACCGCCTGCCCTTTTAAATCTTTTTTTCTTGTTTTATGGCTTGTTTTTAAAAGCTTTATCGGAACGCTCCAGCCCTTCTACCATGCGGGTTTCAGAAGGGTCATGACTACAGATTCCCACCTTCATGACTACAGATTCCATGTCTCATGCCTACAGATTCCAGTCCTCATGACTACGGATTCCATGCTTCGTGCTACAGATTCCATGCGCTATCCACAGGCAGGTGCGAACGGGGGGTGAAGGGGCGAGGTCAGGGCTACAACAAAACAACCAATTTGCAAGGCTCAATCTTACGCTTTTCTTGTAGGTTTAAGCTTTCGGCACCACTGAAGGCCGCTAAATC
This sequence comes from Kangiella sp., assembly GCF_048265365.1. Taxonomy (NCBI): domain Bacteria; kingdom Pseudomonadati; phylum Pseudomonadota; class Gammaproteobacteria; order Kangiellales; family Kangiellaceae; genus Kangiella; species Kangiella sp. The sequence continues at coordinate 40,917 of NZ_JBLXBT010000003.1, read as the reverse complement.
ATTGATCTTCAATCAGTTTTCCTTTTATCGGAACCTTGAGCTACTTCCGATTGTCCCGCTGGTCTCACAGCTACAAATTCCATGCTGTGAGCATGATCAATGTCACGATTTTGAGCCGCAGATCGGTCGATGGGGGCGGCCTCATGACTACAAATTCCATGTTCGGCAGCGCTCCGAACGGGCTCATGACTACAGATTCCATGTCATAAGCGAGGCTTCGAAGCCCTCACGACTACAAATTCCAGGCTTCATGACTACAGATTCCAGGTGGAAAAACTCCCTCTCTCGGCGTCATGACTACAGATTCCATGCGAAATGAGCGGGCTGGAACGTGTCATGACTACAAATTCCATGTTCCCAACCAGGGCGGCGTGGCCTTATGACTACAGATTCCATGCTGAAATGACCTCAGGAAATCCTCATGCCTACAGATTCCAGGTCGAGAAGATCACCCGTATCAAGCTGTCATGACTAAAGATTCCATTACCTGCCGGCACCGTGCGAGATATCTGCAGGATGGTCGGTTGGGGTTTCCGGGAAAGGCCTTTATGCTCAACACCCTGAATGACTTTTGACCAGGATTGAGGCATGGGAGACATCATCACGACTGATAACGTCGCCACTGAGCTAGACAGCGACACCAGCAATGAAACGATGATTTCGCCTCACGTTGTCTCCAAGCACAACGATCTGGTGGGCGCGTCCTATCGCTTGTCCGTGGCTGAGCAGCGGCTGATCCTGCTGGCCATTGCCAAGATCGATTCGCGCAAGCCCATGCCCAACGGGATCGTAGTCACCGCGCACGACTTCATGAGCCGGTACACGGTCAACAAGAGCGATGCCTACACCCAGCTCCAGGACGCCGCCAAGCAGCTGTTCAACGCCAAGATCACCTCCATCACCGGGACAGGCAAAGGCCGGGCGATCCACGAGGTCCGCTGGGTTGAGCGCTGCACCTATGTCAAAGGCGAAGGCCGGGTAGAGCTTCTTTTCTCCACGACCGTTAAGCCATATCTCTCCAGGCTGATCGGCCATTACACGTCCTACGACCTTTGGCGTGTTTCCGGCATCGAATCAACCTATAGCTTTCGACTCTTTGAGATGCTGATGCAGTACAAGTCGAAAGGATGGCTTTACATCACAGTTGAGGAGCTGCGCCGGCGCCTTCAGCTCGGCGATGCCTATGAGCGCTTTAGTAATCTGCGCAGTCGTGTAATCGATGCTTCAGTGAAAGAGCTGCGCAATAAATGCAGCATGGAACTGGACTACGAGTTAATAAAAGAGCACCGGACAGTTAAGGCAATTAAATTCAACTTTAGACTGCTCGATCAAATGACGCTCCAGTTCCAGAATGGGAATTTTCCCCCTGAGGACCTTGAGCAAGACATGAACGATATCATTGCTGAGCCCGAAAGTTAGGTAGCGCTGATTTGGGTATTTAAGCCCGCGCGGGACAATTTGGTCATTTCCTTATAGGTGATGACCATGTTAAACAACATACCCGCCACTGAGCCAGAAGTAATACCTGCCGATATTATTGATACGTTTTATGCTCCGGTCGCTTTCGACCGATTCTCCTCCCTTGTCTCAGCTTATGAGGCAACCAAGAGAAAGATATTGGAAGTGCATGCTATCTACACCCAAGAGAATGTCTCGGGTGTTATGCACTACTTTTTCAATGGGAACAGTAAAGACAAGTACGGCCACTCGGCAAGTCTTCGTCACACAAACTCGTTCTCCGAGATATTTCAACTCCAAGGCGCCCTGTTTGAGCTGGAAGCCACATACTGGGATAAAGCGCTGCGGGAAACGGACCTGATGGACTATATGCCGCAGGAGCGCCGTAATCAGTGGAATGAAATCCTGAACGCCTGGCGTGACCATAATTATGTAAAGGGCCAGAACCCAGAACGTGATATGCCGGATTTTAATATCGACAATCTTCGGAGCACGATCATTTCTTTGCAGGCTCGGAGAGCCGAGTTCTTGGCTGAGCGGGTAGATGGAATATTCAAGGGACTATCGCGTCAGCACGTAACGAATGTTCCAGAGGGATTCTCCAAGCGCATGATCATGAGTGGCGTGTTCAACGAGTGGGGAAGCACGTCGCATGATCGCGAGGGGTATATCCACGACCTGCGGATGGTGATCGCGAAATTCATGGGTCGCGACGATCCCTGCCGATCTTCAACGGGACGACTACTGCAGACCGCTCGCGCGGCGTCTGGAGAGTGGATCGAAGCGGACGCCGGCGCATTTCGGGTGAAGGCGTTCAAGGTGGGCACAGCTCACCTGGATGTGCATCCTGAGATGGCGTATCGGCTCAATAGCATCCTTGCTTATCTGCACCCTGCAGCCATACCTGAATCGTTCCGCAAGCGGCCGAAGCGGGCACCTACAGGCACATTCAAGAACAGGCCACTGTTTGATCGGCCATTTTCAAATGCGGTAGGGGCTCTGCTGGCCCAGATCGAGCCTTTCAAGAAGATGGTTAAGTCTGAAAGCTTCCGTCGCGAATACGACTACATTCCGGTGCGTAACGCGGTGTCCCTGCCCTTCTCCTGCCGTGAGCACAGCAAGCATCTACGGGCCGAGGTCGGAGCCGTCATGCAGGCGCTCGGCGGCGTGCTGACGCCATGCGCGGAACAACCCAGGATCACGTATTGGCAGTTCGATTTTGATGCACTGGACCTGATCCACGAAACTGCCGCGTTGGGGGTCCTGCCGGACCAGCGGTCACATCAATTCTTCCCCACCCCCGAGGCGGTAGCACGCCAACTGGTGGATTGGCTGGATATCGGCCTGCTGGATACCGTGTGTGAGCCTCAGGCTGGTCAAGGAGGCATTGCGGATCTACTACCGAAGGATCGTACCCGGTGCGTAGAGATCAGCCCCCTGCACTGCGAAATCCTGCGCAAGAAGGGACATCAGGTCATCGAGGGCGATTTCCTCGCCTGGAGCCCTGGTGATGCCTTCTCTGTGATCGCGATGAACCCACCCTATGGCGAGGGGCGTTGGCAGGCGCATCTGCAGCATGCGGGCACTCTGGTAGCCCAGGGCGGGCGTATTGGTGCGGTGCTCCCTCTGAGTGCTCGCGGCAAGGCTGCGGATCTCCTTCCAGGCTTCGACCTTGAGTTTTCGCAGCCAATCGAGAACGCATTTGCCGGTACGTCTATAAGCGTGCTCCTTCTCAAGGCAACTAAGCGCTAAGAATTGGGATTCGCCAAAGCTCGATCATTGTAATCGAGCACGACTTATCGCGCCTATCAGCGGATAGGCGCAGATATTGGGCTAAGAGAAATATCGGTGCTTTATGAAATGGTTTTATTGGCTACTTGTGCTGTACCTGATGATCGCTCTTTATGGTGCGGTCAGATCACAGAGTCATTGGAATGCCGTCAGTATCATCACTCAGTTACTGATTTGGATCTATATGTATCGGGCACACAAACAGGAAAAAATATCCAAAGAAGGAAATGTCATATGAGCAGCTTCACTATCAATCGCGTTCCGGGTGGCGACTATATGAACCCAGCACAGAAAGAATTCTTCGAGGGCGTGCTGCGGGCTCGCCTTGGAGAAGTGGCTGATTCAGCGCGTGCTGCCAAAGAAGCATTGGCAGGCCTTGGCATTGCAGCGGACGCGTTAGATCAAGGCCTTATCGAAGAAGAACGAAACACGCTTTATCGCACCTTGGAGCGTTTGAATGCGCAGAGTGCCGAAATTACACGAGCTATCCAGGCAATCAAAGATGATGAGTATGGATGGTGTGAAGATACCGGCGAAGAAATCGGGCTAGAACGACTGATTGCTCAGCCCACTGCGAAGCTAAGCGCTGTGGCACAGGCGCGAATGGAGTCTGCAGCTGCTCACTATAATCGGTAAATTAAAGGTTTGACTAATTCGATTATTGTTATATTGTTGGCGTTAGAGTTTGAATTGATATGAGGTGGGTATGCTGGTGAGTGAAGAGATTAATTTTGACACGCTGTTGCGCTTCGATGGTAATGACCAAGTAAAAATGCACGCGGCGCTCCGGGGTTGGATGGACCTTGCCCAAGAGCAAAGAGCTTTATTGTGGAAATTCTACAATCTTTCAGAAGTGCTCACTGTACAAGACGCTCCGCGTGTAGAAAGTGCGCTGATGATTATTCGTCAGATTCGTGCGCGCATTGCCAATCTTGTTGAGCAATTTGCATTGACCCCGTGCGTGAATGTTCTAAAGAGTGCACTTGAAACATTGGACTCCTGTGCCAATGACGCAGAAAAGTACGCCAAGTGGATTCTTTCGTTCTACTACGAGCGCAACAACCTCATGTTGTAGGACGCATGAAGAAAGAGTTACAAAACAAGACCTGCCCTCTGCAGGTCTTTTTTTTTGGGGGGGCTTGGGTTATGGCGGACCTGGGATAGAGTCTATAGATAAATGTTCAGTGGGAAAAACAATGGTCGGTCGGACGCCAGTTGTCTCCGGTAATGGGCTCTATCATCAGTTCGGTGCCAATCATGCTGGTCGCGATTTCGTGGTTGGTGACCTTCACGGAGAGGCTGAAAAGCTCAATGAACTGCTCTGCATGGCGCGGTTTGACTGGGATTCTGACAGGATTTTTTCTGCTGGCGATCTGGTTGATCGTGGACCTCTCTCACTCCGAATGGCATTGATGACTCGCCAGCAAGGCTTCATCGCTGTGCGCGGGAATCATGATCAGTGGTGTATTGACGCAGGTTTAGAAGGTGATGCGCCGGGTCATATCAATAATGGTGGCGACTGGTTTTATGAATTAAACGTACTTGAGCGAAGTATGGTCGCAAGGCTTTTAAATAAGCTTCCAGTTGCACTTTCGTTTATTGGGCCGTGCGGAAAGAAATACGGATTAGTTCATGCCGAATGCCCGCATCACGACTGGACCCACTTTGAGGAAATACTTTGTGGTGAGTGGGGCAACAATGTGTGCGCCCACTTCGCCTCCAAGGCTATCTGGAGCCGAAAGCGCTACCAGCAACTCGACGCTTCCCTGGTGCGCAATGTTGAGGCGGTGTTCGTTGGCCACACGCGGGTCGATCAGGTCAAAACCCTTGGCAACGTCTGTTACCTCGACACTGGCGCCTGCTTTGAGGGCGGTCGGTTGACCATGATCGAGCTGATGCCGAACGGCGCCCGTCACGTCTATCAGGTGTAAATGTGGGAGAGGCTGTGGGACAGATTGAGCCGGAACGGCCAATAGGCCGTAAATATGCGCTCTACAGCTCGATTGTACGCAGATACTATATCTGCGTACAAAGCGTGAAATCTGACCCTGCTGCTGGCCCTGCGGTGCCGAGATTTGAATTTTGCATAAAAGGATCAGCATGGAATCAGTAGTTGCAACCGTCAGTGCAGTGATCGAGGACGGCATATGCGCAGCTGCCATCAGCATGGCCTTGGATCAGGACTTCACCCAGGTGCGCGCGGAGATGGAGGTGCGCGCGATATACCTCAGCGCATCGCAGCGTCCGTTGTTCATAAAGGATGCAGTCGCTCACCTGGTCATCGAAGCCATCGGTGCGTTCGCTGAGTCCGAGGGGTTCACAGGCAACCGCTGTGCAGGTTTTGTCCGCGCCTGGCTGGGCTGCCCGGTTGGTGCGCACGGATCTTCCGACACGCTCGCCGGCTGGCAGGCAGGCTTCAGCCACCCGGCCAAGCCGCAACTTGAAACCTTCCTTGGAATCGAACCATGAGCAAACTGACCCCGAAGTTTGTGAAGGACACGACCACACCCGGCGCCTATCAGGATGGGCGGGGCTTGATACTGCGTATCGCGGAGACAGGGCGGAAAAGCTGGGTGTTCCGATATTCATTCCACGGGGATCGGCACGACATCTCGTTGGGTACCTACCCTGCCCTCTCTCTGCGTGATGCCCGGCTTGCCGCCGACGCTGAGCGAGTGACGATCTCGCAGGGGAAAAATCCGCTGGACCAGCGCTACGCCATTCGCCAGAAATCGGCTGCCAGCAAAAAGGCGGGAAAGACGTTCAAGTCTGAAGCCAAGCAGTACGTCAGGACCCACTCTGCCTCTTGGAGCCCGGCGTATGCTCAGGATTGGGAATCGAGCCTGGAGAATCACGTATTCAATGTTATCGGCATGCTGCACCCACGCGATGTACACACCGATAACGTCCTGGCTGTTCTCGAACCCATCTGGCTGCAGATTCCAGCTACCGCAAAGCTGGTCCGCAATCGCATCGAGCTGATTCTGGATGCTGCCAAAGCCAAGGGGCTGCGTGAGGGCGAGAATCCGGCCCGCTGGCGTGGCCACCTCGACAAGCTGCTGGCCAGGCAATCCAAGAGTAAGCGGCCCTTCCCCGCCTACCCTTGGCAGAAGATCCACGGGCTATACAGCGATCTCATCACCCTGGATGGGAGTGCTGCCCGCGCAATGGAGATGGTGATTCTCACTGCCTGCCGAAGCGGTGAGGTCCGTAATGCCCAATGGCATGAGTTTGATTTTGTAGAGCGGATCTGGACGATCCCTGCAGAGCGCATGAAGTCTGGGGTAACACATCGGGTACCGCTCACCGAGGCAATGATCGACGTTCTCGACAGTGTGAAAGGGCTCGATCCAGTCTGGGTTTTTAAGAAGGGTCGCGGCTCAGGCCCTTTGGCGGGGAATGCGTTGGGCCGCGTGCTGAAGAAGATAAAGGCCGGTGATTGCGTCCCGCATGGGTTCCGCTCGACCTTCAGGACGTGGGCGGCAGACGCTACCGATTTCCCCCGAGAGGTCTGCGAAATGGCTTTGGCGCACGGTTTGAGTGACAGGGTAGAAGCTGCGTACAACCGCGCGGAGTTGATCGATAAACGCCGGCTGCTTATGCAGCAGTGGAACGATTTCTTGCTGGGTACCAGAGAGCAGCAAGAGGCTGCTTAATGCCAGGCTTAGATAGGCATCTCATGGGAGGCCTCCATTTGAGCGATGGTGGCCGTCATGTAGATGACTGTGGCTGTAGGCCGGAGCTGGGTAATGGCGGGTTCAATTCTCTGACCGAGGCAATGAGCAGCAGCTGCATCTGCAGCAGCGTGCCAAAAGTAGCTAGGTCGGCGTTGCACCATGCATCAGGTAGCCTGCTGCATGTGCATTGTTGAGCGAACCAGTGCGATAGCTGAACTGGCATCCAACCATGGAGAGATCTTACGGATCTGCAAGAGAAACAAGCTCGTGACAAAGAAGGCGTCTGCAGCCTCAATCGGTACAGCTTTCACACCCCCGCCCTTCTCGAAGACCTTCGTGAACACCTTAGTACCCTGGCGCTCCATAGAGAAGCCTTTCGTTTTATCGGCACCGTGAGAAGAGAACTCGCAGGATTGGCGAGCGCCAAGCAGTACGGCCGCAACCACGGGTAGCTCAGCGCGCGTCATTTGAATGCGAGTTTTCTGCCCCCAGTTGTAGGATCGCGGTCCCGTTGCACTTGCAGCATCGAGTGCAATGGTTGGCACCCCACCACGGGTAACATCGGCTTCAAAGCATAGCGCGGCTTTGCCACCGTAGACGTGGAACTTCGCACGATCACTCAGCAGATTGTTCTCGTCACGTTGGCTACGGCCCTGGTCATCATCGTTAGTTTGGCCATCCATACCACCTTGATCATCTTCCTCATTGGCCGACAGTATTTGCGCGGCTGTTAGCGATGATCTGACATATTCCAATGCGTTCGGGTCATCGAGCTGGTTGAGCGAGGCGATCAACTTACCGCGATCAGCATGAGCAAGAACCACCTGGATCTTTTCGCGCGGGATCACTGGCAAGCTGAAGCGCATTAGCTGGTGATTGATCTGGGCAAGAGTTGGATTCTGATTGAGTGCGACTGAGCTATTCATGGAACCCTCCGGTTTTTCTTAAATCTATCCTAGATGGCCAGAAACCCAATGGCTTGGGATATAGCAGCTTGGCCGTACAGTCGATATAGGCATTGACTGGAGAGCCTGTATGGAAAACATTATAAAGCACATTTGCTCTGTAAAAGAGATATGCAATGAGTGCCCGTTTCTGAAAAGTAACCGTGATGCTGAAGCATTGAGTATTCGCCGGCATCATCTGTCTGAAATGAAAGGCGACCTATTTTATCGCCCCAACTGCCGCAAGCACGCTGACGTTGCTGACGGTGGCGATAACCCTATGTGTCGAGGGGCAGCGGTCTACATGCATAAGACCAAACAACTTAACGCAGCACTAAAGGTAGCGCTCGATAGCGGGGAGATCAAGGAGGAAGAGCTTGTAGCCGAGCACAATAAGGTTATTTGAAATCTACTGAAACTCAGCGAAAGAATAGAAACAAAAAAGCCAGCTTAGCGCTGGCTTTTTTGTTTTACCTTTACGGTCATTCGGTAACCCAGCTTTCAACCACATCGCTGCCGTGTTCGGCTTTCCATGCCTTCAGGGTCTTGTGGTTGCCGCCTTTGGTGGAGATTGATTCGTTGGTGTGGGGATTCACGTAGGTCTTGACCTTACGCTCTCCACGCTTCTTGGGCACCGCAGCAGCTGGACGCTGCCGGGAATCGGGGTCCAGGATTGCGATGATGTCACGTAGAGACTTGTTGTAGTCGGCCATCAGACTGCGCAACTTCTCTTCGAACTCCATCTCCTTGATCAGGCGTTCATCATTGCTCATGTTTGCCAGACGGGCTTGAAGCTCTTTGATAGCTTCCTCGGTTTGGCGGTATTCAGTGATGAGGGACATCGTTATTCCTTCCTTATGTTGGGTGTGCGCAATTAGCTTGCGTGTGAGCCAAACCCGACAAGAGTAAGGCATCCGTAGGTCGCAAGCATACCGAAAGCAAATATGCCTGCATAGAAAAGCTTACCGCGTATCAGCTGAAATGTGCTCATTTGTGTTCACGAGTGGTACTCGCCCTCTTTGATGTCAACTGGTGTGGTCGGTACGTTCTATCTGTACAGCTTTATCTAACCACGGACCCGCAACAACCCAAGCGAGGTTTAACGCCTGAACGACATAGCTTTAAGACGGGGGTATAGAAGACTCATGGCCTCAGAGGTAAACAATAGTAGTTGCATGTCCAGACCCTGTTCTACCTCATCCAGAATCTGTCCCACCAGTGTCTCTGCCTCATAGCCTTGCTCCATCGCATCCTTCGCCAGTGCAAATAGCAATTCGGTGCTGGACGGAGACTTCACCTTTGGTTGAAGCAAATCGTCTGATGCGGAATCTCTATCACAAGTGGATGGATTGAAGGATGCAGGATTGGATTCGATTGCATCACTTAGCGATGCTGGAGTTATGGGTTTACTTGCAGCCTTGGGGGCCGGCCTGCTCTTCTCTCGCATTTGCTTCGCAGCTTTGCATATGGCTTTGGGTCCATCGTTGCAAAGTGTTTTTTGTTCCTGGTCTTCCAGTCCACTGATTCTTTCTGCAGCTGAAATACTGATTTCGCCCGACTTCACAGCATCAAGCAACTCGGGCACGCCCTGGCGCACGACCTTGCAAGCTGAAGAAATGGATCTGGGGCTTACGCCCATGATGGTTGCTGCGTCATCAATCGTTATGCTCCCCTCTTCATCTGCGCCCTTCAGAGAGGAAACCTCTGCTGCGATCAATGCTCGCTGCGCAACGCTCAGTTGCCGACGATAGAGGTTCAACGACAGCACGAAGCCTAACGCGTCGTCGCCTGTGTACTCCTCCGTCGCAGGCTCAATATCGAGATCACAGCAGCTCCTATAACGATTACGACCGTCAAGGATCTTGCCCTGGAACAGAACGATAGGATGTCGCAGGCCATTGGTGCTGATATCGGAGCGGAATGAGACGTATTCATCCTCATGCATCATCGGGAACAACTTGGCGTAAGGATGAATTTCGTACTGTGTGACCATGATGCGGAGCCCGGCTAGGTGATGGACTTACGTTATCAGTCATCAACATGATCCGGTGCTTTAAACCTACCAGTTTCTGGTAGGTTTCCTGCCAAAAAAAAGGCCGCGTGGAGCGGCCTTCTATGAATGTTCATTGTCAGTTTTGGTTCGTCTCAGTCAAACCCCCTCTTTTTCAAGGGCTGAGATAAGTGCTTCAAGTTCCTTAGGATCGGGGTTTGTTTCGACGATCCTCAGCGTTTTATCAGACAGGACCTCCATTACACACCAGTCGATGCTTCGGAGATCTTGTCCCGGCGCGGGCGGTTCGACCCAATAAGGGAATGAATGCACAACGCTAGGCTCTGACTTTTTCTTCATGGTGGCTAACCTCTTGCTCAGTCAGCAATTTCAACATTGCGGCACGCTGGCTGATGTGATCGCTCAGCTTTGAAAGGCCACCTTGTGTGGGGTGCCTTCAGGCCAGGCGAATCATGTCAGATTGGGTGGTATCAAATATTTTCTGCATTAACTTGGCATTATCCCTGATGGGACTGCAGCAGGATTCTAGGAGTTCTCGTTTCGCGCAGGGTGTGCATTTTCTCCAGTGCTCCACTACGGCGGCGTGCAGCTCAGCAGTGGAAGCGTCAATAAGGTCATTACGGGTTATGGTGTCCGCCAAGCGCATGCTCTCGAATCGAGAGATCGCCCGATGAGAAATTTGTGTGCTGTTTTTGGTTGGCTGTTGCATGCTCGCCTCCGAAAAGTTCGGATGGCATTGTGCCATCACGTAAGAATCTTTGGCACATCATATTGATATTTTAGTACGCCGTTCGTTCCGCTCACCTCACTCATTTACTCATATATAAGCGTTGTTTTAGACATTTTTGCTAAATGAAACTTTCTGGTGCTGTAGCCAAGAGTCATTTCTTGGCTGAACAGAGGCGCGTGTAGCTCTAGCTGTCCATCGTCTAGCTTGAAGAGCACGCTCCTGCTACCCCGTATGGGGTCGTTGGTGTTCATTACCTCCAGTGCCTGCGAAAGATTTGCCTTAAGACGCTCGAAATCTGCCGCGTCCATCGTCAGCCAGGCTGCATCAAGGGTGCTCGTTTCGTCGAAGGCTAGCAGGATGTGTTGCACCTCTGGGTACAGATCATTAGACGATATGACCTCTACTACAGGCCCGTTCGTGAAGCTGTACCCTTGCTCGCTCGTGACTATGAAATCTTCCAGGATCGATTTCATTGTGCTCTGCCCTACTCGCAAACCCAGCGGCAGGCGCAGATCGTCGCAGCGTTCTTTCGGGGTGAAGGCGTCATCATCTAATTTCAGCGCGCTTTCCATGACTGTCCTCTTTGTGGTGAGTGAGGACATGTTGGAGTTTTTTTTCAGCTGCGTGCGCTGGAATCCTGCAGCTTTGTTGTCGATTTAAAAAATAGTTTGGCGCCTGGCGTCGTCGGATGCAGGCCGATATGGCAACGGCTGCGCTCGAAGTCCTTCACTATGAGTGCGCATGCTCAAAGCGCTGCCAATACGGCAACTGGCCGTCCACGCTTGAGGCGCTATGCCAGACGGCATCCAATTTGGCAGCATCGGCAATTCCAGCCGATGATGATGTTTCACAGTGAAACATTGATAAGGCTGCATTCCTGATTTCACGCCGCCCATGATCATCGCGGTGTAGAGGAGGGGGCATCACAGTGTTTCACGGTGAAACACGCAGCCGATAGATGCGCCTCATTCGCTCTATATGCTGATAGATGTCAGATCTTGCTGAACCATCAGCATCACCTAGTGGGGCGCCCAAAGGGGGGGCGTTCTGAATGCGACCTGTCCTGTTTCACTGTGAAACAACGGCAACAGCAGATCGAGGCGGGTAGGGCAGGGTGGTTGCTTGTTGAGGAGTGGCGATTCGCCACTTAGCGTGAGGGCTCGCTCGATAATAACGGCCTGTGTTTCACGGTGAAACAAAAAGGCCCCGTCATGAACGGGGCCAGGGGTGGATTCGATAGAGCTGGCTACTGGATTGACTCAATAGCCTTGCGTATCACTTCCTGAGCCGCGCTCATGTCCAGGTCCTTAGGAAGCTTCAGGCTGATCGTGTTCTTTCTGACCGTCATTGATGCAGCGCGTCCATTTCCCAGCGTCAATTCAGAGGTGCTAAAGCTCGGAGATCTCTCCTTGTTGCTATCGTCCTTAATGGTCTTCTCGATCCACCTTAACGCCGCTTCTTGGCTGATGCCTTCTTCTTCGATCTTATGCAGCGCCTGCAAAACCAGATCTGGATGAGATTCGCCGGCCGTTACAAAGTCAGCAATGCTGCGGCCGCCAACCAGGGAAGGGTGGGTTTCGAGATACTGAATCGCCTGGGGCGGAAGCTTCATGAAGGACAAGCAACGGGTTACGGACGCTAGGCTTGCGCCAAGCCTAGAAGCTAGCGCCCTTTGATTCTTGATCTTGCCTCGGCTCAAGATCTTCGCGTATTGCCGGCCCTTCTCGAAGTCCGTTAAGTCGGTATGACCTTCGTTGTCGGCTACTGCGAGTATTTCGGCCTCGGCGTCATCAGCTTCGATGATTCGGATTGGAATCGATATCCAGCCAAGATCTGCGGCTGCTCGGTACCTGCCATAGCCGCCAAGCAGCTCCAACTTCCCGTCATCCAGCATCCTAACCAGAACTGGTCTGGTGATCTTGCCAGCCACAGCTATCGAGGTCGTAAGACGCTCCTGCTGATCGTCGGTACGCGCGAGGCGCGGTTGGATCTCAGGATTGACGACAATGCGGGAAAGGGGGGCTACGGTCGCGTCACCCTGATCAGCGTGCTCATCAGCACTTGGATGCAGGGGGAGGGCGGTAGCGCTTGCTGGATGTTCATCAGTGGACTGCTGCTGACCTTTTGTCTTGAGAATGTCGTCAAGCGAGACTCCAAGGCTCGCCGGTGGAATCTTGCTTGCACTCTCCTGCTTCTGCAGTTGCTGCAACTCCTCGACCGAGGGCCGGTCCTGGCCGAAAGGCCGCACCTTCTTGGGCATCTGAACCTCCGTTGTGGTGACCTGATTAGCTCAGCGCAATCAGTCGATCAAGAATTTCACTGTAAACAGACCGCATGGCGCCAGCGGAATTGTCAGAAGCACCCTTCCAGGTAAGGATCGGCAGGCCCAGTTCGAGGGCCTTGGAGTAGTCTTCAGACATATACAGCTTCGATTCCGTAACGCACCCAGGGAAAACATCTTCCAGCTTCGCCAGGTGTTCCATGGCCCGTGGGCGATTCTTGATAAACATCGTAGGAATGGCTGCTACGGCCGGGGTGCGACCGTACTCCTCGTGGGAAGCGCGAAGACGGTCACCCAGGCGGGCGAGGGCGCGCGAGGAGAATTTATCCATCCTGATTGGGCAGACAATCAAGTCACAAGCGACAAGACTGTTGCGAGTCATAAGGGATGCTGTAGGGGCATTGTCGAAAATAATCACGTCATAAGAGCGCAGGTCCACACCGGGGAACTCGCCTTTCAGCCCCTTCGAGATGAGGGTGGCGTAGCGGTAGTCGTGGTTCTGCGATGCGTTGATGCCAATCTCCAGCTCTTCCAGCTGCTCCTCCGATGGGATGAGGTGAGGCCCATACTCACCAAAAGGCTTTTTGATGATCTCATCGAGGGATTTGGGGGCGAAAAGTCCACGAATGCCCAGCACGTTGCCAAGGCTTCCGTCTACGCCGCGATCTGCAGGAATTCCAAGGTCCTCCAGCTCTTCCGGGGTGAGGTCGGGATAGTAGCCGAGCATCTCCGTTGCATCGCTCTGCGGGTCATTATCGATGATCAGGACCTTCAGCCCCATGAACCCCAAATAAATGGCCAAATTCACGCAGTTGGTGGTTTTGGCCGTACCCCCTTTCTGCACGTATGTGGAGATCGTCATCGGCCGCTTGAGCGTCCGGGTAAGACCTTTGCTGCGGCGCAAGGCAGCGATCTGGAACAGGTCAGCAGGGGAGTACACACGACGCGCAACCGAGCCGCTATTGATCCGGCGAATCTCTATTCCTGGCTCGTCTTCGACCAGGCGCAATGCGCGCTGAGAGATGCCCAGGCAGTCGGCGGCAAACTGAGGCGCGTAAGCGATCTCATCGTAGTTAGGGTAGGGCGGTCGGGTGTTTTCCATGTCGATTCCTTGAGTGATTTTGGTGAGACTTTACACGGTGTGCGTTGTAAATCAAGTCTGCGTCATACGCGAGCGTTGATTAGAGCTAAAAAGCTTACGTGGAAAGACTTAAAAGTATTTTTTACGGCAGGTAGAAAAAAGCCCGCATAGGCGGGCTCAGAGAAGAGGCCAGCGTCATATCGCAACGGCATTCGGGAACAGTTCGATCAGGTCCGGGTACTGATCGAGTACATGGGCCGGGGGGAGGGTGGTTGTGCCGTAGAGCGAGCCAGACTGCACAGGATCGTTGAAGAAGAGGGCGTTATTAACGGCAGCACGGTGCACGTCACGAAGGGCAAGGTCTGCCGTTTCGGCGTCCGAGAAAGCCGAATAATGCTCTCCAAGCTCAACATTCCACCGCCGGCCGTGGTTGCTAAGGCGAACTGCCTTGGCCAATGCACAGAACTCCTCACGAAGCAGCTCATGCGGTGCAGCCTGGCTATCTGTAGTGGTCATGAATTCAACCCTCAGTCCTGGATGTTTGCGGCACGAGCGTGATCAGAGCGCGTCGGTACCGAGCAGCTTGATCCGAGCTGAGCAGGCCTCGGGCTTTCAATGCTTCAAAGATCGATACGGCGTACTTCATGGCCTCGCAATCGTCAGCGTGCTGATCGATGACGACCACCGGGAAGGCGGATGGCGTATCGTGAGTCGCGCCGATGGCCAGCGTTTGCACGACCCAGCCGTGATCTGTCTCCACTTGGTCAACCGTGAGGCGCGAGATTGCAATGATGATTCCGCGCTCGATCAGATCGAGCATGCGCAGCTTCGCGTGCGGAGCCTTGGGCTTGATGATTTTGGCTTGCATGGGTGTCTCGTTGCAGCGGGAGATGTACTCAAGTTACCAACGATCCAAGGGAACCCAAGCTGACCTGATGCCGGCCATTCAGGTGGTATGGTCGCTGCTGATCCGTCGCAAACCCATCTTGGATCTGACCCGCGTCGATGCCGAGGCCTTCATGGAGTTCTGTCTGAATCCTCCTCCTGGATGGGTCGGCCCGGTGGTCAAGTCACGATTCAACCGTATCGGCGGACGCAAGGCCCAAGACAGCGATGTCTATCAGGTCAACGAGGCTTGGCGCCCCTTCAATGCGGTCGCCCCGAAGCGCGCCAAACTCAATTCAGGAACGCCCTGCCAGGAAAAAAAATACACCCCATCTCAGGGCTCCGTGGCGCAGATTTTCGCCGTCTGCGGCAGCTTCTATCAGCACGCCAATGATGAAGGTTTCACCGAGGCAAATCCTTTCCGGGCGATCAAGCAGAAGACGCGGTACAAGCAGAGAAATACCTGGGAGGTGGGCAGTCGGTCGCTCACGCCCCTGCAGTGGGACTACGTGATCGAAACCGCCGAGAGAATGGCTGATGCCGATGACGCACATGAGCGCACCCTGTTCATCCTAGCCACCATCTTCTCAATGTACTTGCGGGTGTCCGATCTGGTTGGCCGGGATAACTGGGAGCCAACAATGGGGGACTTCCGGCGCAACGGACAGGGCATTTGGTTCTTCCATGTGGTCGGCAAGGGCAACAAAGCTGCCAAAATCAGCGTTCGTGACGACTACATGAACACCTACATGGCGCGCTACCGGCGCCACCTTGGCCTCTCAGCAACACCAGCCCCTGGAGAGCGCACGCCGCTTCTGCAGGCCCTCAATGGGCGCGCCGGGTTGAGTGATCGGCAAATTCGTCTGCTCATCCAGGGAGTATTTGACCAAGCCATCGAACGGATGAAACACGACGCCTGGAACGAGACGGAAATCGAAAGTCTCCGTGATGCGTCTCTGCACTGGCTGCGCCACACCTCAGCAACCTTCGACGCACCGCTGCGTGATGCAAAAGATCTGCAGGCTGATTTGCGCCACGAGAGCATGAGGACCACGGTCGATGTCTACTACAACTCTCTTGATGATCAGCGGGCCAGTTCCGTCAAAGGGCTGCCAGTCAGGAGGCAGTAGCTCACGGGTGATCGCCTAATCGACTGTGCTTGCCGCAAGCAGGCGTCGAGAGCTATGTGCGGGCCATACAGGGCTACCAATACCTCATTGGCATTGTCCTAGTTTTCTTACCAGAAAGTGGTGACCTTTCAGGCCTTCCATGTGTGCAGGCTATGGGAGAATGCCGGCATGGCATTGGGATTGCGCTAAGTGTCGTCATGCTGGACTCATATCAACCTACCTCAGCGAACAAACCACGGTAATCGACAATGGCCATCTTCGACGAGATGCGGGAACAGCTTCAGGAACTGCTGGATCTGGTAAAGCAGGACGAACAGTACACCGCAGCTGTCGCATACGGCGCGTTTAAGGCTGATGAGGGCTCCGCCCAGGCCCACCGAAAGCGCGTCCTACGCATCGTAGAGCTGAAGCGCAACTTCGGACTGAAGTGATCGAGGGCATCGACCATGGGCATCATTGCCGCTGACCCAATGGGCCGCATTCTGCGAGTTACTGCGGTGCTGTGCATCACCGTTGGTGTCATCGCACTTACTGACTATTTCAGCCTGTTCCGGGCTATCGGCGTCATGTGTGTTGCACTGTCGCCTATCGTTTTTGCCTACGGCTATTTCCTCCGTAAACCTTGGATTACTCGCGTAGCTTCAAGTTTGATCATCACTGGGATGATCTTATGGTTTATCAATGCTGACATGGGTTGGCAGGATCGTTACTGCATCTTATCTCCGATTGGCTGCTGAAGTTTTTGAGGAAATTGTATGAATGTTTGGGTACTTATTTTGTCCTTGGCGACTGGAAGTTCAAGTGGTGGCCAGGCAATAACACACGTTCCTGGATTCTCCTCGCAGGAGAAGTGCAACGCGGCAGCGGCTGCATGGTTAAATACGGCCGTTAAAGAGCACAGTCCAGTCCGTCCAACAGCCATTTGCGTTCTGCTTTGAGAGTAGAGGCGTGTGAAGCACTACCTAATATGTTCACCTGGGGAGTCGGTTGCGAATTGAATCAGTAGTCGCGCCTTAGACTATTCTCAGGTAAAAGTAATCATCTAAATATGTCAGGAAACTCGTATGTCCGTACTTGTTGAGTTTGTGATTTTCATCTTTGCGTTGCCAGCGTTGTTTCTGTACTTGTTCTACACGATGCTGCACATGGTTGCTGATTTCTTTGGGTGGTCTTTCATCCCAGGCGTAATGGGCATCCACATTGGCGTCACACTTTTTGTGCTCGGTCAGCCCGATCCCGGTGTTCAATGGGAGAGCATCTTCCAAACGCTTGCTGGGATTGAGGTGGTCGGCATGCCGTTGCCCCTTGTCCTAGTTTGCGCTGGCGTGACCATCCTCGTGATAGGTGCGGCTATGAACATTCGAAACCAAACCGCGAGATAGTTTGATGAACGACTGGGAGACGGCCTGCCGAATCAAGAAGGTGATGCAACGTGACCGCTTTGGATGCGGTATCGCTTGCGCTGCAATGGTGTCTGGCAAGAGATCTTTGTGGCATCGTTGTGCTGTTTCGCTGGTACGAATTTATTGTTAAGGCTAAGCGACCTCTGTGCTAATTGCTGCGGTGGTTGACGAATTAAATTAGTCTTAAACGAGGTCTTTGCACATGTCTTTTCTTCTCTTAATTATTGCTTTCCTGGCCTTCATGTGGTGTTTCTTGCAGTTCGGGAAAAGGTATCCTAAGGCGTTATATGCCTTGGTTCCCGTAGTGGCGTTTGGGTTGGTTGCCGCCTACAGCGTAGGCCTACTTGCAGACTGTGAGCAGCCGTTCTGTGTAAATATCGCGGAGCGATAATGGGTAATGCTTGGGTTTCCTTTTGAGCGAGGGATAATTTCATTCAGCCCAGGAGGAAGTAACCATGTCATTCGCCTTCACGCACGAGCAACAACCTGCGATTAACTCGCTTGCTCGCCTGATCAGGCTTGTCGCATTCGCCGGAACTGGCAAGACAACCACACTGGTTGGGTATGCCCAAGCTCATCCCCAACAGCGCATTCTCTACCTCTGCTACAACAAGAGTGTCGAGATAACGGCCAAAGAGAAATTCCCACTCCATGTGACATGCAAGACCTCACACGGGCTTGCTTATGGTTCGATGGGTGCGAAGTACCAGCACAAGCTCACCGGGAATCTCAGGCTGACTGATATCGCCCGCGCGATTTCGAGTCAGAGCTGGGATTTCGTGCGCGCGGTGCAAGACACGCTCAATGCCTTCCTGGCCAGTGCGGATGACAGCATCACAATCGATCATGTGCCATCGAGCAGGCTCAAGAACGAACGCATGAAGCGCGCCGCAGGAAAGATCGTCGCCAGCGCCAATCATCTCTGGAATCGCATGCTCGATGTGCGCGATACCTCTGTCCTCCAGACCCACGATGGGTACCTGAAGGCGTGGGCGCTCACCCGCCCGGATCTGTCGAAGCGTTTCGATATTGTGCTGGCGGACGAGGCGCAGGATATCAACCCTCTGCTGGCCGGCGTCCTTGCTGACCAAGCGCGATACGGTATGGGTGTTGTTGTGTGCGGTGACGGCCACCAGATGCTGTATCGCTTCAGGGGAGCCGTCGATGCGCTAGATGCTCACTGGCTCGACAAGGCCGAGACGCACTACCTCACCCAGAGCTTCCGCTTCGGCCCGGCCGTCGCGAAGGTGGCGAACATGATCCTGCACTTCAAAGGCGAAACGCGGCCGCTGGTAGGGCTGGGCGAGGCCACCCGAGTGACAAAAACCCTTCCCGAGGACCTGGAGCACCGTACCGTTCTCTGCCGCACTGTAATCGGCGTCATCGAGACGGCCCTGATTGCACAGGCCAAGAATGAGCAAATCTACTGGGTCGGCGGCATCGATAGCTACCACCTGCAGGACATCGAAGACCTGTATTGGCTCTATGCCGAGCAGCGGGACAAAATCAAGAACAAGCGCCTGATGCAAGAATATCCTACGTTCGACCTGTACGAGGAAATCGCAACAGAGAGCCAAGATGCTGAGATGCAGCGCACGCTACGAGTGGTCGAGCAGTACAAAAACGCCCTGCCCGACCTCTTTGCCAAACTTCGCCGCACGGCAGTCAAGGACGAGCTGGAAGCCACAATCTCGGTCAGTACAGCGCACCGAGCCAAGGGCCTGGAATGGGATGCGGTGGAGCTAAGCGATGACTTCTCCTTCGAGCCGTTCAACCCGGAAAATACGCTTGAGCAGTTCGAGGACGAAATGAACCTGCTGTATGTCGCCAGCACGCGAGCGATGAAGGTTCTGGCTATCAACGGTCCAGTGCTGGAAATCATGCACGAATTCGTGGGCCGGCGTGACGGCAAGCGGCCGAATATCCCCCTTACCTTCAAGCGCGCAGCAGAGGCGGCGTAGTCCTTGGGTTTGACCAATGCAGCGGTAGTGTGGGCAATACCAGCCTCCCGGAGTGCCCCCGATGTCCGATCATTCGCCTTTGACCATCGTCACCGCCTGCAGACTTGAACTTGCACTGACGCCGGTACCGATGCCCGTGATGCCTAGCTCCAGAAGCGAGCATTGGCTGGCCTTCATCTTGCCGAGCAGTTCCCAGTACGGGTTCGAGTTGCACCCTGATGTCGTTGAACGTATTCAGGCGTACATGATCGAGCACCAGACCGAGTGCCTGAACGATGGTTGGCGCAACTACACGATCTACGGGCGCCGTCTCGCCGGCTGTAACCCTAAGGCTGTTGCCGAGCGGCTTAGCCATGAGTGAGTCGATTGAGTTCAGCTCCTTCGTGGACTGGTTGGAGCACCAGGGCGAAATCGACGGACCCGTAGTGGTGTCGGTCACGAGGAGCAGATTTTCCGGCAATCACCAGGACTTCGCTCACGGCCTTGTCGAGGCCCGGCTGGACTCTCCTTTCGGCCGACTGTCGATCATCAGCGGCTGGTCGGCTTTCGTGCAGCCTCGACGTGCGGACGGTTGGTATGTCGAGCATCGGCCCGATGCAACGGGCGCAGGAATTACCTCCGAACATCCGGTTGTCATGACGGTTGAGGCGGAACAAATTCGCCTTGAAGCCCGCTGCGAGGAACTAGCGAAAGAGGCCTGGGACTTTTGGTCCTATCAGGATCTTGAGCGCTATGTGACTCCCCACCTGCTCAGCTAAGCCCCCACTTCCCTGCTCTTGGGTTTAAGCGCCCATGAGACAGCATTGCGCTGCACCTTCAACAAAAACGGAGTTTTCACATGTCGGTTACGACTAGCTCAATCCAGGTTCATGTCCTGCCCAACAAGGCCACCATCCATCTGCACGAGGCTGATCGCGAGCTGGTAGGCGTCCATGGCGTTGAGGTTGATGTCATGGATTACCCCTCCCAACAGGCGACGGCGGCGCTGAATGCCTTCAATGCGAATGTCACCCTGAACCGTGCCGAGCATTTCACCCTGATGGTGTTCGATCCCAAGAAACAGAGCTGGCTGACGCCCCCTGAGGGCCATCAGGCATTCCCAAGCGACGGCGATTACAGTGGCATGCTGGATGTCCCTCTCCTACCCCTCGGGTGCGTTCTCAAAGCTGAGAAGGACGTAGCTTATGAAGATGGCGATGGCCAGCCGATTATGGCCGGATCGAAGTGGAAGGTCCTCGCGGCTGATCGGGCGACCGTGCGGCTGGTGTGTGAGGATACTGAGGCGGAAATCTTCATGCCCGTCTGCCAGCTTCATGAGGGCCTGGTGATCAACACTGGCTACGATGAAGACGCGCATCTGAGCGCCGATCAGCTTGACGATAAGTACAACCCCGAAGGCGCCGGTGAGCATCCGATGTTCACTCGCCAAATGTGGCGCGAGGCGGTGGCCAATGAGGACACGATCTGCGGCTATTGGTCGTGGTTGGTGAGCGAAATCGCGCAGGCACACTGGAAGTAGCGGCCTTGATCGCCGCATAGCGGCCTGTTGTTGAAGCTGAGGGCGGTGGTGATTCAGCCGAACCACTTCAAAATGAAGCCTGGGACTGACCGCTACGCTTTCCAGAATCCCGCAGGAGACGCCTCGCAAGGTCGTTCTGCGGGTGTGGCGTGTAGTCCTAGCCCTCAGCGTCCAAAAGGAGCACCAGCGAGCCCATAGGGGCCGTAACTTGAAGATTGCCCGCCATGCCCGGCTGTTCGTGCCGGCAAAATCATCTTGGCATCAGCCCCACGCCAACACCCCAGCGTTTGCACGAGATTGCTCAAGCCCCACCAGAGCATGAGTCGGCCCTACGACTTCAGGCCGCGAGAAACAGTACCCCTGAAACCACGCAGTATTCCTAATCGGATGCAGCAGGTGGTCGATATCTTGCGACGACTCGACTTTCTCCATGATCAGGTGCGTCTTGTTGGCATAGCAGTGCCGGATTGCTGCATCAACCCAGTTCAGATTTTCCGTGGTCTGGATTGCCGGGAGATCGATCTTGCAGAAGTCCCAATCGAACGCCTCCAGGCGCTCTTGATTGGCGTGTTCCTGCCCGAAATCATCAATGGCTACCTTGGCTCCGGTGCTCTTGATCGCACGCAGCCGCCTCACAAGCTCAGCGCCACGCATATCGGAACTCTCTGGAATTTCGATCACCAGGCGATTGCGGACTTCTGGATCAAGCGCCATCAGTTTCGATTGGAACAGGCTGAAGAATGTACGGATGTCGAGTGTTGCAGCCGATATGTTCATGAACACGAGCAGCGGTGAATGGAGCTGCGCCGTGCTGGCCTGCAGCATGCGCAGCACCTCAATGTCGAGCGCGAACCATGATGCCATCGACTTGCCAGCCATGAAGCGAGGTGGGCTTAGCACGGTGTCGCCAAGCTGCAGGCGCGCCAGAACCTCGGTTGCGACGGCGGCTCCGTTGCTGCTGTGAATGGTTTGCTGGGCAATCTTGAGCATGTGGCCCTCGGATCGTGGAGGTTTCGGTTATCTGCAATTCCCAGCCAGGCGGAAGCCTGCTTGTTCGGCCTGTGCAGCGGTCTGGAAGCTAACGCGGTTGTGCTCGCGCACGAGGTCATAACTGGGGCAACCAGTCGGCAGGTGATAGACGCGGCTATTGCGGTTGCCTATAACGCTGCCTGCCGTGGCGCCCGTCATTTGTGAGTGCTGCGAAATGGAGCGGGAATTCTTCCCCTGGAAGGGATGAGTGGCCACGCCCGGTGTCGCAAGTCCGTCGCCACTCGGTTGCTGCCCCACCGACCAGGTGCGCTCGCCGGTGACATAGGGATTGCTGTGCCCCATCACCTTCGCAATTCGCCGGTCGCGTTCGAGTTCCCAGTCGCTGGGTGGGTACATGCGATCCCAGGCGGTAAAAAGCTGCTGCTGCTGCCGGGACATCCTCAAGCCGTACCAGTCGTGCATGTAGAGCTGCACACGGGCCACGAGTCCTTTGGCTTCGTCGCGAGGCTCGGCTGCACGCTGGTTGAAATCCACGCGGGTCGCGCATGCGCCGTACTGATAGGGGGTTTTGGAGAGCTGTGC
Source organism: Kangiella sp. (assembly GCF_048265365.1). Taxonomy (NCBI): domain Bacteria; kingdom Pseudomonadati; phylum Pseudomonadota; class Gammaproteobacteria; order Kangiellales; family Kangiellaceae; genus Kangiella; species Kangiella sp. Next base: position 18,474 of record NZ_JBLXBT010000003.1, on the reverse strand, counting down.
GTAGTTGTAATGGGATCGGTCAGCGTTGACCTCACCGACGACTACGGTGAGGTTGTGTGCATCGGCCTCCATGGCGCGGAACACAGGATCGGTCGCCACGCAGTTCTTCCGCCCGCCGTTCTGCCAGCATTGGCGCTGGTGACCAAACGACCAGGCCGGCGTTATGTGCTCGTACTCGATCCGCGCCGCACGCTCAGGTAACGCTCGAACCTCATATCCGCAAGACCGGGGGTCGATGCGTCCACCCGTGCGACCAACCCAGCGCCATGTGCAGCCGCAGTAGGTGTCACCCTGAAGGTTACGGTCGAAGTAGACGCGCTCGCGTAGCTCAACTTTCGCTTGGTCGAACGTCGCCGGTGCGGCAGTGCACACCAGTGAGATGGCAGCCGGAAAAGCAGCGAGAATGAGGGCAGTGGTTTTCATGGAGCACGGCGTGGGTAGTTTCACGCCATGCTATAGATCGAAACCCGGAAATTGGGCTGGTATCTGACACGATTGTTGTCAGTTTTAGACTTCCGTGCTTCCTACCCATTCGCCGGCTATGAAAGCATCTGCACCATCCTGGGTGCGGTCTTTCAGTAAGCCGGCTATGGCAAGCAACGCCTCATGTGTCCAGCCAGATGCAGGAGCCGGCTCAGCATGAATCCGCGTTCCCCGCAGATCGCAGATCTCCAAGGGACCGTTGGCGATGGTCACCAGAATGTCAGGCTCGCCAGCATTCACATCAGTAACAAAGCAGATCATTTTTCCCTCGCTGCTGCCTGTCGCCATTCGTCTCTCATGCGCTGATACCGAAGCATTTTGAGAGCTTGGCGCTCCTTCTCCACAAGCACTTTATGCTCGATGGCACGAAGCATGGACCAGGTATTGCGTGGAAGCTTCGGCGGCTTTCCGTCAACGTAGGGAGGGTAAGCGCCATCTTCTACGCATGGATGCGACCAGTCCAACGCATTGGATTGTAGCTCTTCCCGAACAATCCGAGCTGCGTGCGACCAGGCGATATCGCCATCTCCTTCCCCTCCGTCTGGGCCGTAGTCGGTCCAGCAGAAAAATGCCGTGCGCTTGGGTGTCAGCATGTCGCCCAAGCGCAATGAGCCTTCCCGGTGACGGTACCGTGAGCGGTGGGAGGGTTTCCGACTCGCCCGCTTAGGGGTGTGGTAGGCCGCGCACGGCCCGTCCAGATCGATGCTGTAGCCGAGCGCTTTCGCGTGGACGGCCACGCGCTTGCTTAGCTTCTTCAAGATGCGCGGATTCATGCGTCGGCTCCCTTGGTATCCTCGTTCGGCTCTGCTGGAAGCGGCATCCAGAACGCTACCTTCGCCTGGTAGTCAGCGCCGTATCCACCGTCGATATAATCGCCGTTGTTCAGGCAGAACCATTTCCCGTCGCGGTACAGCCCCTCAAACCCACACACTGCATGCTGACCTTCGTATGTGCCGTAGCACCAGACCGTGCCAGCGTCACGCTCAGGCAGACGATCAGCGACGTTGATCCATCCCCCTGCGTCCCGATGGAATGCGTGGTTCTGCTCAGGCAGGGTGTCCATGGGCTCAATTACCTCTTCTGGCGCTTGCTTAGCGAGAAGGTCTGCGTAGGCATTCAGCAGCCGCTCTACCCCGCTGCCACCGAATGGCCCAAAGATATCGATGCACGCGTTCCAAGTATCTGGATCGAAGCCGTGCCCCTCGCACAGATACTCCCAGTCTCCGACCTCGTTGCGGCGCACCTGAATGCCATCAATCTCGAACTCACCCTGGTCCTGCCGCGCCTTAGACGATGGAGCCTCGGCCCACTCTGTGCCTGGATGTTCGTAGGCCCACGGCCCGCTGTACGTCGAGAACGGAGAGCAGCATTCACGCCGGAAACAGCGTTGCTCGCAACGATGATGGCATTTCCCGCCGTCAAGACAGGTTTCGCCCAGCAGCTCGGTTGGTTGTTGTGTGCCTTGTGTGGTCATGCTGCAGCCCCTTGAGTTGTAGGTACGCATAGCGTCTCACCTGCTCGAAGGAACCCAAGTGCTCTGTCGGTCGCCGTACTTCGTCAGCGCCGGGATCACCTCATTCGCGCTTCCGGTTACGGCTGCGAGCGCCACCGGCATCTACCCATCCAGGATGTGGATGACGAGCGCTTGGCTCGCGGTAGGCGCTGGCGGCCACGCTTGGGATTCATTCAGATCGCGAGATGCTGGATGAACAAAGCAACAGGAGCTGCCGAATGTCATCCCCAGCCGTCGCCACAACCCCCGAAGTCGAAAACATGCTCGCTCGTAACGCTGTCGTTGCCATCGGCGTAAGTGGTGGCAAAGACTCAGACGCCTGCGCAATCGCCACAAGCGAATATCTGGACCGTATCGGTCACACCGGGGCGCGCCTACTGATCCACGCAGACCTTGGATCGGTGGAGTGGCGGCAGAGCCTGCCCAAGTGCCACGCGCTGGGCGAACGACTGGGCTGGGAGGTGGTGGTTGTAGAGCGTAAAGCCGGAGGGATGATGGAACGCTGGCAGACTCGCTGGAACAACAACGTTGAGCGCTATAAAAACCTCTCGTGCGCGAAGCTGATTCTGCCCTGGAGCACTCCAAGCATGCGTTTCTGCACGTCAGAGCTGAAGAGCGCTGTGATTGCCAGCTATCTCAAGAAACGTTTCAAAGGCCAGGAAATTCTCAACGTCACCGGAATTCGTCGGGAAGAAAGCGCCGGTCGCCGCAAAGCGGACGTTGCCAAGGCAGATCCACGCCTTGCTCAGCGCGGAGCCCAGGGTTTCACCTGGAATCCGGTGATCGAGTGGAAGATCGATGAGGTGAAGGCTGCGATTGCGCGGCGAGGCCTGGAGCTTCATGAGGCCTATACCCGGTACGGGATGACACGGGTTTCCTGCGCATTTTGCATCATGTCCTCAGCGGCAGATCTGAAGGCCTCCACCACCTGCATCGACAACCAGGATATCTACCGCACGATGGTCGAGCTTGAGGCCAGCTCAACATTCGCATTCCAGTCTAACAACTGGCTGGGCGATGTCGCTCCACACCTGCTGGGCAGCGAGCTTGCAGATCGGTTTCAAGCTGCAAAGCGGGCGGCACAACTGCGCGAGATTGCAGAGAAAAAAATTCCCCTCGGGTTGGAGTACCAAAAGGGCTGGCCCACTCGCCTGCCGACGATGGACGAGGCGAAGCGGCTTGCTGAGGTTCGGCATACGGTTGCAGGACTCGTAGGGGTTGAAGCGCTCTATCTTGATCCGGCAGCGATCCTTGAGCGCTACGATGAGCTGCTGCGGACGCGTATCGACGCCACCCCTGCTGTGCCGGTCCATCTGGCGTTCAACTCCAGTCAGGACAACAGCTGGGGGCAGCAGGCGGCGTTCGGCTTCTGAGGCGGGCACTTGGGTTTCTGCAGGATGGAGTGATGCTGAACGCGTCCAAACCATTGCGCAGAGGTACGCAGCATGTTCAAGCCCAACTCTCGTGTTATCTGGAGCAGCACTGATTCAGATGGGCCGGGGCCGGTGGTGGCCACGGTAGTTGGTCCTCTGAGTCCAGCTGAATTCGACCGTGAAGAGGTCGGGCCGATGTTCACGATCAGCTTGCCGAACGGAACCACGGAAACCGCGTTCGCGGATGAGCTTTCGGCGGCGGATGCGGCGCCCGATTTTGCCGTGATGGACCGAGCCGAATTGTCAGCCTGGTATGAGGAGAATGTCGGCTACGATCTCGGTCAGGATGATCCAGCGATGACGCTTGAGAGCTATCGCCAGCAGTGCGGTGAAATGTTTGCCCTACACGCGCTGGCCCGATGAGTGTTTCTGATGGATCAGGGATGCTGTAGCCTCCGTTTACGGCCATAGCGTCCAGCCCATTCCAGTTCGAGCGGCCAATACCCGGATGATTACTTGGACCTTCTTTTTCGTATCGGTGATCGCGGCCTGTGTTCACCGCTACAGCGGCAATCATCAGAAGTGCACGATCACATTCCTACTGCTGGGGGGCGTAACGCTTTGGATGCGGGAGGATTGGGAGCAGATGCCTCATATCTTTAGCGCCGACACCCAACTGGTGATCTGGACGGTGTTGCAAGCCATTTTCGCTGGCATTGCCTTCTATGTTCGGGACATTCCTGTTGAGGATTCACACAGGTCTAGTGGCGCCTCGTGAGTGCCGTGATAGCAGCGCTTACACATGCCGCTGCCGTCAGACGTTCATACCCACCCACTGCGTCATGCATATTCACCGCGCATCAGGCCCTCTTCGTCCGGGCGGCATGCGCCGTCGCCGCCATCGAACACACCGTCCAGCGAAGCCAGTACCAGCGCGCCGCGCGGGTGGTCATCCTTGCGAAGTGAGCCCGAGCCCGAGCCGCCAAACACGCACAACCCCAGCGCCTGCGCCTGCTTGGCGTAGCGCGACAGGCCGCGTGTAATCCTGGCCACCTCGGCGGGGTCGAGGCCTGCAGCTTGGCATTCTGCGTCGTTCACATACATGGGGGCGGGTTCCTTTTCAACTCGCCATTATTCGATAGGCTTCAGTGTGCTGCGCTTCGATATCGAGCAGTGCTTGCGTGCCCTCTTCACTGAGCCCTGATTCAGCCTGGTGGGCAAGCGACAGTAGCGCGTTCAGCGAGTTGTAATGACCCAGGTATTCCAGCCATGCGTCCTCGCCTTTGGCGGCTTTGATGCCGGCCGCTTTCTGGCCGTAGTAAACCAGCACAACGGCCAGTTCCCGTTTAGCGTTGGCGATGATGGTCTGTTCTAGTTGCGTCATGTAGAGGTTCCTTTCAGTTGGTGGCGGCTTGACGCTGCTTGCGCGCTGCGACCTTGGCCCATGCTTCGTCAGCGTCTTCGGTGTGGCCGCAATGCACACACTGGTAGCCGCTGCCGTCGCCGGCTTCGGCGTCGTGAAACTCCATCGGCGTGAAGTGACACATCGGCGCCGGGCCGGTGAAGTGCTCGCGCATGGCCTCGTCGTAACCGGCCATGATCTGCATAAAGCGGGCTTCGTCTTCAGGGCTTATGGGCTGCTCGATCATGGAGGGGATTCCTTTCTATTGGGCTGAGGCAATGCGGTGACGCTGCCGATCCTGCTCTTGGATGGGGTGCATTGAGTCGGGATGGCAGCTACTGACGCTCATTGTCGGAATCTGATTTCGACCGGCGCTTATCCTGCAGCGATAGCAGGAAAGTAACGCCCAGCACCGCTATTGCTGCGATAAGAGGTGAAAGGCCCACAAGAATCATCTTCATCACTTCCCAAGCGGGAAACATGAAAAATGAGGCGACCACCGCGCAACTGATCCAAATCAGAAGCACGGCTATGGCCTTGAGGATGGAATGGGCGTCCAGGCTGAGCAATTCGTTTCCCCTACGATCATAGATGCGAGCATTTCAGTGCTGGCCACAGAAGCCAATGGCTCGCGCAGTATCTTATCTGGGTAAAAGCCCCTGCGGGATAGCGAGGTTGATGCATTTGCAGGCTCTCAAGCCTCGCGGGAAACCCAAGCGGTCGCAGAACAATTTTGCTCAGCCGGCGACACAAGCATCCTTATCGGCGGGCCGCTGGTGGAAAGTCCGGGATCTGGAGCCCTCTGGGGTCACGGAAAGCATTCCAGCTCCACCAGGCAGTCGGGCCGTATTCGCTGTTGTAATGGTTCACCTTGTCCGCCTTGCGCTGAAGGTACTCCGGCGTGCCCATTCCAAACACCTCCATCGGGAATTTTGCGTCAACATCGAGCAGCCAGAAATCGGGGAAGACGCAATCCTCGTCGGCGTCAAACCGCATTGGCTTCTCAAATGCCCGACCTTCGGCGCGCAGCTTCGACTCGATAACGGCCTCGAACCCAGAATCGAGTGGAATCCACTGCTCAGAGAGGTGCATCAGGGCAATGTCCAGGATCTTGCCATAGGCGCTCTTGGCACCGGCTTTCATCTCGACGTGGGCGATAGCCATGACGGTATCGCCTCGCATCCAAGCGGATAATTCCTGCCGGAAACACTGGTGCACCCGGCCCCACTGCCCTTTCTGCAGGTACAGGGTCGGCATTCCAAACGGCCAGCTCAGCGGCAATTTTTCAAGCCCATCACCGTGTTTCTGGGCGTCGTACCGAGCAAGCGGCGCGACCACAACCAGGCGCCTTTTTCGTTCCAGCGCTTGTGCGGCTACCCGTTGGTTGGCCAGTGCGCCTTTTCCATCCTTGCGCGCAGGCACCAGCAGAACATCAGCGATGGTCAGCCTGTCCGTTGCGACGCGTTCAGCTGCTCGGCGAAGGGCACTGCCCACTACCAATGCGTTGCGCTTGCCTGCCATCGCCGGGTACCACGTATTCAGCCGTGATTCCTGCCATAGCAGATGCAGAAGGCCCAGCAGAGTCATCGCAGGTTTGCGAGCACCGGGGCGGGAAGGAGCAGGCTCGCTGTCATCAGCCGCTTCCCTGGCCGGGAGAATCCTGATGCCGCGTGCAAGCCTGATCCGCAGCTGTCCATCATCCCCCTCCTCCACCACGCCCTTGTCGTAACCCTTCATCCCGGAATGCTCGGGGGCAGGCGCATAGAACCTGCATTCGTTGGCGTGTTCGTACCCGGTCAGGGGGAATCGTGCCAGGTGGTAGGTGCCCGCCCGAGGCTTGATTGCCAGCTTTCGGTCACCCCTTCCAGGACAACAGCAGGTACCGTGTGAATGGCCGTAGTGTTGAGCCAACACGCGCTGCCAATGCGCGGCGAAGCGTTCGGCAGTCTGAAATTCCTTTGAGTACCGTTTGTCCCCGATCAGGACGGGGAAGATATGATCGACCATTGCAAGCCTCGGATTTCAACTAAGGGGGAGATTAACTCCCCGGTTTTTCCGCCTGGACGCGCTCAGTGGCCTGCTGGCCTGTGTAAATGCAAAGCGCCGAGTTGAAGCCGTTGTAGGTAACGGCATAGTTGAAGTCGCAGAAGTAGGCGGGATGCTTGGTCGCAATGGCGTCGCCGGCCTTGCAGTGTTCTTCGATGGTCTCGACCAGGGAATCATTATCCGCCCCGAGGCAGGCATAGCCGGTGGTCTTGTCCTCGCTGCAGCCGGCGAGCAGTGCAGTAGCCGTGGCGACAGCCGCCACGATGAGAATGCGTTGCATGGGTTTCCTCCAGTGAATTAGTTGGGCCGAACGGAATTCGGCTTCGCTTATTCTCTGGGAAACCTCAGCGCAATAATCCTCTAATCCTGCAGGATTGTTGTCGGTTTAGGCACGACCTGGCGTCACGGTAATGCGAGTGAGTAGTGCGGTAGTTGGGTTCTCCTGAGCGCGGGCCACTATCAGGCCTCTACTCTCGAAGGAGCTACCACATGGCACGTCAGACACACATCCCCGGTCTTGAGCAGCTTCAGCTCAACGGCATCGCATACAGCTGGAACGCAACTATGGGGGAATATTGGTCTGAATCCGGCGACCCGCGCGTTCTTCAATCCGAAGAGATTCACGCCTGGCTTCTGGCGTTCAATACGAAACGCCCTTATTCCCCTGAGGGGCAGAAGATCGAGGCGAAAATAATCGCTCAGGATGTATGCCCGGTAACCGACCGCCCTCTCTTCGGCCTGCGCTTTCTGGACCACACTCGCGGCATCTGCGGCGATGTGCTCGTGTCGGAGGTCACCGCCGACGCCCTGATGGCCGAGTACGACGCCGGTCGATACCAGAGTCTTTGGACCGGGGCCTTCTAGCTCGCCAGTGGCGCGGAGCGAGGATTCTTGGGATTTCGGCGGTCACTGACAACATGGGGTCATCTTCTTCCCCGATCCGAGGAACCGCCCCATGAGTCATTCGCTTATCGCTATCAAAACCAGCTGCAGCGTCCCGGAGAAAATGCACGCGCAATCTGTGTTGGCAGGACAGGGACTCGTAGGTTGCCGCTATCCGCACACCATGACAGAGGTTCCTCTGTCGATTCGGCATTTCTTCGAGGAGGTGCCAGCAGCACCGCCTGCAGAAGCCAGTGTCTCCCAATTTGAAGAGCAGTACAGCGCAGCGATGGCTCGGTTGGCAACGGAGTTCCCCAGCTCCGACACGCCGGCGCCAAGCCTCGAAGTGATGCAAGCCAGCATCACCACCATGCTCGATGACGAAGTAATCAGCTTCCCGACATTCGAGTCTTTCCAAGCCTGGTGGGAAGGACTCAACGCCTATGAAGAACTCGATACCGAGATGTCGGTGGCTGAGCATCTGCCGTTGCTGCGTATTGCCTACAACGCGCTCGTGCATGAAGGCGTTATTGCCGTTTAAGGCAGGTGGATTGCCTCGCCAAGTTGGGTTTCTCAGCGCAACACCGATTATCGAAGTGCCCGCCACTTCAGTACGGAGACACCATGAACGAAGTAATCAGCCAGAACGCCGAACCTGTATCGGCGCGATTCACGACCCATGTAGCCGGTGAGGTAGCGGTAGTTACGTCAGCCCTGCATAAAGCTGAGCGGTTCATTGAGGGCTTCGAGGATGACGCGGAGCAGGAAGGTATCGCGGAACTCTTGGCTGACCTACGAGCCGCGCTCCGGGTGGTTACTGGCGAGCCACACCCGGCGACAATTGCTGCCGAGAAGAACTACTGCGTAGTCTTCAGCAACTACACCGGCAACCTCATGGCCTGGGAAGGGACGGCGGATGAAATCCGCAAGTACCTGGGCAATCGTGAGATTGTTGGCGCACTTAGCGCCGTTGACGAAGAGTCTGCGATGGCCAAGTGGCGGTTGATCAACCACGGGAAGACTCGCGAAGGAGTGTGAGGCCATGCGCGTCCGTTCTAGCGCGGACCACCCGCTCATGGTTGCTACCGGGACTACGGCGGCGCCTGTTCGAAAGGAGCCATAATCGACATGACTGAGCCGACCCAAACCCTGTGTACTGCCAAGACCGGCAGCGACGTGCTGAGCATCGAGCGCACCGGCCGTAAATGAGGGAAAACAGCCATGACGATGCGGACCTACCGCTACTTCGCTTGCACTAACGGTCACCAAGGCGAAGAAAAAACCAGCGAGAACGATCAGCCATATTCTGCTTGCTGGGAAAGTGTTTCGACTAAAGGGCTCAAAGGAGCCCCAAACGGCGGTTACCTATGCGCAGTATGCGGGGCGCCGATGGCCGAAGTTCCCAGGGCCGAGATGCCTAAACCTGATGCACTGTAAGCGGCTTACGTTGGAGATGGATTATGAGGAAGTCAAAAAGCGAGCGTCTGCAGCTCGATGCGCTGATGTTCAATATCAAGGCCGCGTTTGCGCTCGCCCTGATCGCGGGTGTAGGTCTTGTCTTTTCATTCGTGGGCTCGCCGATGGCTGAGATCGGCGGCCAGCTGGCAGCTAGTCGCCCACTTATGCTGATTGCGCTTGGATTCGCTGTTGTGTCGGTGATCCTCAGCGCCATCAGGATGCGGCGCTTGGGTGGAGCAAAGGGAAGGAGCTTGCAGTGAGGCGGGTATTTTCTTCTGTGATCGGGCTTGCGACGGTTCTTCTCGCCGGTTGCGGAGAGAGCAAACCCTTCCCCCGAGTAGATTTCCCCGTCGCGCCGGGACATTACGTGCAGTTCTATCAGGGGGCGGGAGCCAAGGTCTACACTGAGTTCTCCAGGGTGGATAAGGCAGGACAGGCGCAGTCCCTCGTTTCTGGCCTATGGCATGGCCGTTTCAACCTCAGCAACGGCGTCGAGAACGAAACGCTGTACCTGAACGAGTGCGGCATACTGGTCACATTCCACCGGGGCGATGTGGATGTGGTGCGCACCACCTATGACGTGAACTCCTACGTGCAGCGCGACGCCTGCCCGCTCAATCCGCTACCGGCAAACTGGATCGCCGTTGGCCCCGGCGCACTGATCGGGACAACCAAGTGAACGCCGCCGAAACCTACCAGATCACTCTCACCCGCGAGCAGCTGCAGTTGCTGTGCCGGGCGACCGAAACCTGCAGTCGGCTGGTCATGGGTCAGATGGATATGGCGTTGGATTACCTGCGCAACCGCGACGGCGAGATGATCAACGGCTATGAACTCACCCGTGCGGTGGAGGCCATCACCAAGCCCGCACAGGGCTTGGCACCCAACCAGAGTGGCGGTGTGGGCTGGCATGCGACCGGCGACCAGCTCTGGGACATGTTCACGCAAATGCGCCACCGTCTTGCCTGGGATTCCGCCATTTCTCAGGGGGTAATTTCTGCTGGCGAGCCGCGCAAGTGGCCTGAGATGGGAGGTGTTGCCTATGACGCCCCCACGACGCTGACCGGCGCTGGTATCAAGATCGAGCGCGTTACTGCCGATGACCATCAAGGTTGAGCTTAATGACTGCTGCCCTTGGGTTTGCCCTGTGCAGAGCTATGGTAGTCAGCAAAGATCGCTGAAAACGAGGTTTCGCAGATGAATGTCACACTTCCCAGCCTGGACGCCTTGCCTGTCATCCGGCATCCCTATGCGGATTACGGCCTGGATGAGGCCGTGCGCCTCGCTGTAGCTACCAAGCGCATACGGATGGAGCCGGAGCCAAAGAACTTGATCGAGGTGCGTGAAACCATCGAGGACATGGCAAAGCGCGCGAGCCACCTCTGGTGCACCGGCATGGCCGCTCTGGACGTGCTTGATGCCGCCATTGACGGCCGTGATCTGCGCCAATCCTGCCGCCTCTGCTGACGCTTAGTTCTGAGGCGAGAAAAACCCCGCCGAGGCGGGGTTTTTTTGTCACTCTTCATCGTCGCCAGTTACACCCAGCCGCTTGTAACTCTCCAGAACGCGGGCGCATTCGGAGGAGCCATTGCGCGTGCCGTCTGAGATCGCACCCTTCACGGACTCAAGCCCTGCCACGAACCCAACCAGCGTGCCGGCTTCAAAGCCTTCCTGAAATCCTTGCTCGTGCCCACGCTGTAGGCCGATCTCGAACGCCGTTCGCGCCGCAGCATCGACCGCCTTGGCTGCGAACTGATCGTACAGCTCTTCTTTCTTCATGCCATTACCTCGCTTGTGAACCGGCAGCGCAGGAAATCCACGCCGCCAGTGCCAGCATAGGGGCATCACTACCTGCCGACCAGCAGCGGCCGCGTGTCCTGCAAAATCAATCTTTCGTTCTGCACATCCTCACTTGGGATTCAAATGGTCGGCGGGAAGATTAGGTTCATCAGCTCGGTTTGCCGGGCGTTAATCCACCGGACCAGGGGCAGCATGATGGACCGCAAGCAAGCAATCGACTTTGCAATCCGCTCCGCACGCATCGGCGTGGACCAAGGTCAAGTCGCGGACTATCGCGACAACGTGCGCGACACCCTCAACGATGAAGGGGCCAGCGAATGGGATCAGATCGCGGATGACGCCTTCACCGCCGAGGTGGCGCGGCTCCAGCCGGACTACGACGCCGCAATGGCTTCTTGGGAAGAAGAACAGGACAACTTCGCCTGGGAGCGTGAGCAGAGCGCAGTTCGCCGGGCCGAGAATGGTGGATATCCGGTATAGGCGACACTTTCATTCGCTACGCACATGGGGGCTTCGGCCCCTTTCTTGTGCATGGGGCTGCGGCTTGGGTTCTAGGGCCATCGTGCGAAGCTGAGGCTATCTAAACCAGCACACCGCGAGGATACGAGCATGGCAGTCATCTGCGAATTCGGTACCGCCCCCGAGCAAGCCAGGGATGGATACAAGATTGTCGGACTCGTCTACGGGACCGATGAAGAGTTGCTGGCCGAGTACAGCAGCCTCGATGTGCGCTTCGTCCGTGGCGCTGCGGTCCACGGGCAGCCCGGCGTCTGGGAGTTTGCTGCCATGCACCCGCTCAAGTCGGTTCAGGTCAAGCACTGGCAAGCCTACGGCGAGGGTGAGGCCAAGCCGGCTACGCATCAGATCGACATCGAGGACCAGCGAGGCGTAAATGGTCAGGTTTACCTAACCGTTGGCGCTATGGATGGCGCCTTGGATGACATGATTTCTGTCGTGGCCGAGGTCAACACCAACCCCGCGACCGGAACTGATGAGGTTCCCTGTGTGCATGTATCGTTCGACGATGATGCTATGGCCTTCTCGCTGTTCAAAGTGGGCGACAAGATCCTGCTGCGCCTGGAGAACGATGTGACGCTCACACGCACGGAGTCGCCCACCGGCCCGCTGTTCGTTGTGGAATGAGCGAACACCACGCCGGCATGCAACGGGTGATCGCGGTCATCGGCACCGCAGGGCGCGATAAGCAATTCCCAATGGATATTTCCCACTGGGAGTTCATTTGCCGTGCGGTCAGGTTCTATGTTCGACCCGGCGACTATCTCGTTTCTGGCGGTGCTGCGTGGGCCGATCATGCTGCAGTCTGGGCCTTCAATGAGGGCTTATCTGCCAGCCTGACACTGCATCTTCCTGCGCCATTCGAGGCGAGTTTTTCCGGTGGCAATGGCACCAGCGGCGGTGCAGCAAACCATTACCACAGGCAATTCAGCCGGGCGATCCGGCGAGACACGCTAGCCGACATCCAGGAAGCGATCCTCGGTGGCGCGCAATGCACCTACCAGGCCGAGTGCAAAGGCTATGCAGCGATGTTCGCACGCAACCGGCTCGTGGCAGAGCAGTGCACGCATGTGCTGGCCTTCACTTTCGGGATGGGCGCTGAGCCGGCCGATGGCGGTACCAAGGCCACATGGGACATGGCCGGACCTGGGAAGATGCGCAGGCATGTCAGCTTGAAGCCGCCCTAGCAGCTTGGGTTTTGCGGGCCTGGCCGTAGCCTGAAGCCATCTCCCCCGCTTCCCCAGGACAGCGCCATGACCATCACCGATATCACTGTTCAATCCGCCCGCCTGGCGGCTGCTGAAGCGCAGTTCTGCACAACAGACTTTGGCTACCGCAATACGGCCGTCGAGCCGTGGCGAGAAGACGGAGCCAAGCTCGTGCGCTTTGTCCAGGCCGAGCGTAACGGACAATCCAGCCTGCTTGAGTACAGCGTTCTGTTTGCCCCGGACTCGGCACGGGTTATCTGCTGCCGAGTCTTCGACTTCACCGAAGCGCTGGCCGAAGATGACGACTGGGTGCCGATGTTCAGTGCGTGGCGTAAGGGCGGATGGTACGTCTGGAACATCGCGCGGCCGGAAGGAGGTTGCGGCTGTGTCAGTCGCAACTATGCGGACGGAAAGTGGCGGATCGTGTGCGACCCGCGCCGCGACGAGCCGGGAGCGCCTGGCGACTTCACCTACGCATCGCGCACCGAGGCGGCCAAGGCCGAACGTGCTTTGATTGCCGAGCAGGCCCGCGCGCTGCTGCACAAGGCCCGCTGCAACGAGTCATCCCCTCAGCTGCTCAGCGCGCGCCTAGTATGCGACAAGCACGGCTACCAGGATTTCGATATCGAAGGCCACCCGGCCGTGCATCGGGCATGCGTGCCCAACGGTATTCGTGTGGGCCAGCAGTTCAATGTCTATCACGGAGAAGGCATGAAATCCGGGGCAATCTGGACCGGGACCCTCGAAGGCTCCCTTCGCAAATTTGCGTGCTGCTGAGGGAGTCATCATGTGCTTCCCACGAAAACCCAGCCTGGGGCGCTACAGCGGTACCAGAGCTGAATGGCATTGTGCATACCGTGCTGCCCGAGTGGCAGCTGGCCAAGGCTTGCCTCCTAATCCGGCGTATTCTGGCATTCAGTGGAAGGCCCAGCTGATAGTGGCATATGAGCGGCCATTGCTTGACCCCCTCGCCTGCTCGGTTCTAGGCAGGCTCGCCGCTTATCGGATCATTGAAGAAATTGTTTCGGATGAGCGCAAGGCTGTCGATACCAGTGAAAGTTATCTCTCTGGATGGGAAGTCTGACCATGCTCGATATCGCATTTGATTCAAAGACCTACAGCACCTACAGAAAGCGGCTTGAAGAAATTGCCGGCCTATCGGTGTCCATCCCAGAAAGGGAGGTGTTGCGCGCAGTAGGGGACGGTCTGCCGGCGTCGGTGATCGATCAGATATCGGCCAGTAGGCCCCTGGCTGCGTATGCACGCCAGATCCGCCCGAAGGGCGCCTGCTTGGGCCAGAAAGAGAGCTATGTCGCCTTCGAGCTGGCTTTCGTGTTGGCTTTGGCGCAGGCGGTTCTCGGTAATGCCGAAGCTGCTGATCAGTGGCTTGCTACTCCGAGCGAGCAGCTGGGCGGGCACAGGCCTGCGGAAGTCTTTCATCATGACAACGGCGCTGCTCATCTGACAGTCAGCCTGATCCGAAGCGCTCGGTAGCCCGCCAACACTTCCTCTGGGGCTTGGGTTCTTCGCGCCTGATGTGATTCTGGATATCAGATCCATCGCCGTCGAGCTGGTTATTCTGATCGACCGCCCACGCCAATTCGCCAAATGGAGCAGCTATGGCGCATCTGATTCCCGACTTTGAGCAGCACCTGCTCAGCATCATTCAGCCTCTGCACGCGGCCAAGTGGCAGGCCGACTATCGTTGGTTTGACCTGGAGCGCTCATTGGCCAGACTCGCCATAGATTATGGTGGACTAGACCTTTGCCCGGATTTCCAGCGGGGCCATGTTTGGTCCGCCGAGCAGCAGCGCCACTTCATTGAAAACTGCCTCCGCGCTGTAGTCCCCACCAGCGCATTTCTGATCCAGTTCAACTGCTCGGAATGGGGTGATCCTGATCCTGAGTCGGATCTGCCGGTTGGCCTGCAGTGCGTCGATGGCCTGCAGCGCTACACCGCTGTTGCCGAGTTCGTCAAAGGCAATGTCAAACCGTTCGGATTCACTGCAAACGAGCTAGCCGGTACCCAATTTTCCCCGAAGCGGATGTGCATGAAGGTGGCCATTCACGGCTTCACCAAGCGTGCGGATCTGCTGTCGCAGTACCTCGCCTTGAACGCAGGTGGAACGCCTCATAGCGCAGAGGAAATTGCCCGCGTGCGCGCCCTGCTGGTCGAGGCCCAAACTGACGGCGCGACTGGCTAACCAAGTGTCTTCAGATCAGGCGCTTTATGTAGTGGAGCGCCGGTAATCCCGACTCGCTCTCACGGATGGGCGTCGGTTCGCAGAAGCGCTGTTCGGCGACGCGGTTAGATGGACAGTTCAGTCGCCGGCCTGGTCTTTGGCCAGGATCGCGTTCAGCACGGTTTCGTCATCGTCGAAGTAGCAGAACTGTGCAACACGAACCCCTCTGCTTTCCATGCTGTTTTCCTTCACCACCACGCAAATACGAAGGAGCCAGGAAAGAAAAGCTCCACACCGAACAGCACAGCAGCTGCTGAAGCCAAACCTATCGCCACGTCGCGTGCCATTTACGTTTTCCTATCTAGTCGCGGCAAAACACAAAGAGCATTACTGGCACGATGCTTATGCAAACTAAGCCTTCCAAGATGGTCATTTGGTCCTCGCCCGTCACAAAACCCCAACCTTGAAACAAGTTCGAGTCTAAGAGCAGGACCAAGCCAACCAAGCCCACAAGGGCCGCCACGGCACCACAGAAAATGTGAAAACTTTCTTTTGCAGAGCTTGGCCATTCCGATTCTAAAGACAGGTTCTTCAAAGACGCCCAATAGCAATAGTCGTCATCGCCACGTATCGATTCGTCAAGCATGATCTCGGCCCGCCTACTGTCTTGGTCGATTTGCCTGACAGTGCCAAAGCCGAATTTTGATAGCACCCTTGTTCCAGGCTGAATTGTCTCCATAGTTTTCCTCGATCTTTAAGACCTGCCGCGCCTACCACCAAATTCTGATGTGAGGACGGCGGTCGAATTCTTCCTCAGTCAATCCGTAACCAAGGGACTTTAGTTCGGCCATAGCTTCCTCGAACGCAGCAGGATTGAACCCGTAGTTCACAGGGACAAATACAGATACTGCACCCTGCTCGGCACCTTTCCGTATTTTGGCGGCTACGTGGTCAAGTACGGTTTGCTTGGCCGAGGTGTGTTTGCCGCCCAGTCGGCGGGCTTCATCAGGTGTAAGCATGGATTTCCTCTAACTCGGGTTGTAGCCGGTGTAGCCCTCGGGTGGCAGCTCCAGCGTCGAGCTGTCCATACCCTTTGCCTCACGCTCCCGGCCCCACATTTCGACCATTGCGGCTTCTTTCAGCCGCTCGGCGAATGCAACAATGTCGTGTAGCTGATCCAGGGTCGCCTCGCCCAAGTTATGGGCCAGACCAATCGAATCTAAATCCGGTTCTTGGGCCGCTTGCTCAAGGTGCCAACTGAGGTCTTTGTCCATCGGTGGAGCCCTCCAGGGCGTTTTCCTTGTCAGCTCAGGGTGAGGCCGGTCAGGTCGAAATACTGACTCGACAGCATCGCCATCTCGGTTCGCATCTCGGCCACTTCTTCGTCGCTGTACTTGTTGCCATAGCCGGCAGCAATCACGCGGTCTTTTAGCGTGTCGAACTGCCCTTCGATGCGGTTGGCTTGCTCTTGCTTCTCAACGAAAGTCGCCTGGGCGATGGTCATGCTGATTTCCGTGATCAGTTAAAGGATGCGCAGCGCTCACTGCTTTGCTCAGTTTGTCAGTGCTTGTCCAGTAAGCACCTGCACGACCGTGAAGCTGATCGTGGCAATGACGAAGAGCATCAAGCATGCTCGCCAGCCTTTTGCAGGACTGATGCCGAATGAAGCAGAAATGGCGCCAGCGGAAACGGCAGCTAGGCTAGGAAAGAGCTTATCGATGCTACTGTCGTTGATTGCTGACAGGAGCAAGTTGATAGCCAGGAAAGTCAGAATGATGAGTGTGGCTAAGCCCAGCCCCCTAGGGGACGGGTGTTTGACCTCGATGCCAAACAAATTCATGTTTTTTGATTCCCTATTGAGCACACGTGTTTAACCCAGATCGCTAACATGGCTAGTGCCATGAACGGTGCGACTCCCATTGAAGCGAGCCCAAAGGCCACTTCGGGCGAATGCTCGTAAGCGAGATACGAAGTATGTGCATGTTCGCCGGCTGGAAGTAGTTCCGAGAGAAGCACGCCAAGCGGGAAGAAGGCGTGCACGATTATGAGTACAGCCAACGCGAACGCACCGACAACGAGCGAGGCGAAATAGATATCTGCGAGACCGGGCTTTGCTTCACGCTCCCACCAGATATAGAGCCCTCTGGAGAAGCTTTCCACGTTGCACTTCGTTACGGGATGCTCTGGTTGCTGTGCCATGGTGTTTTCCTCGAACAAGGCGCTACGTTACTTGCTGTGCCTTAGTGTGCGCCGCCAGGTCATCGAGCAATTCAAACAGCTGCTTTTCCTGTTGCTTGCTAATGCCGCCGCCGACGCGAAGGCCGACTACAAAACCATTTGCCTGGGCGGTGGCTTCGCGAAGTTCAACTGGGTCAGTTGCCAATCGCACGCTGTTGCACAGTTGCGTCACATGCAGCATTGCCTCGGGGGGGATGCCAACGGCTTTGATGCGATCAGTAGTTGCCATAATTGATTCCTCAGTCCTCGATATAGTCTTCACCGCGACGCTGACGGCGCAAAGCGATCATTTGAATGGTGACCCAAACCCTCTCAGGGGGTGGCATTTTCTGATCAAGCACATAAGCATCCGCCTCTGCGTTGAACTCACCGTGAGGGTCGTTTGGATCGCCTGGAGTCATCGGCAACCCCTTCGGGTGCAACACCCCGCCATAACAGTGCGCGCAGAATTTACCGAACGGAACGGCCGGCTGACCGCAGGCCGCGCATGGGCGATCTGGTGATGGGGCGGTCATTTGGCGCGCTTGTTCTCTTCGTCGGCGAAGGTGATCGCGATGCACCAGGCCGGAGTTTTCACTTTCGACGTCATTGCCTCAGTCCTATCTGCGCGGGGCGCGAAATGGCGTCCCTTCTACGGCCTCGGCCCCACAGATGCAGGGCTTTGGCATTACACGGAATTTTCCTACTTATGTCTCTTTCCAAGGGGGAGGTCGGATGTTTCCGCTTTGGGTATTTGCTCCCGCCATAGATTCCACTGGCCCCACGCGATCACAGCCGTAAGCACCGCACCGAGCGCGTAAAGAACTGCAAACTCGGGAATAGGGCCATCCGTAAGCCAGGTGATGAGAGATAGGGCTAGAATTAGCGCGGTGCCAAGCCCAGCAAAAATGGCGACAGCAAGGTTCATTCCGGCATTCATGGGCGTTTTCCTATCGCTCCGGCTGGTATATCGGCACGTAATCAAGGCTCAGGCTGGAGCCGTGAGTTTTCAGTAGCTTCGAGTGTTCGTGCCGAGCTGCTTCTGCTTGCTTGAGGCCGATAGCCTCATACAGTGGTAGACCGTAGCTAAAAGGTCGCTGTGGCTTTAGGCCGACTACCGAAGTGATCACAGGAGCCGCCGCGTCAAGAGCTTCGCGAACCGCCGAATGAGGCAGCTCCCCAACGACGCGAGCGAACCGCATTTGATCGCGCCCCTCGGCATCGAGGCCTTCATATTCCGGGCGTGGCATCAGGTTCATGTTGTTTTCCCTCAACTGGCGAGCTGTTCGGTAAACGTCGATTTCAGCGCCGCAAGGTGATTAATCGCGGCCTGCAAATTCACCGTTGGATTGCGCACAAACGCCGGTTTGCCTATGTATGTTTTCAGGGACTG
>NZ_JBLXBT010000002.1:0-753761 GCF_048265365.1 Kangiella sp. | reverse complement strand
TGTGAGCTACCAGAAGGCGTAGAGATGGTAATGCCAGGTGATAACATCAAAATGAACGTAGAGTTGATCGCACCGATTGCGATGGACGAAGGTTTGCGCTTTGCGATCCGTGAAGGCGGTCGTACAGTAGGTGCTGGTGTTGTTGCTAAAATTCTTGAATAATTGATAGCAGCTGTTTAAAAGCGAGTCTTCGGACTCGCTTTTTATTAATTACTTTTTGCGACTTATTTGCCAAAGGGCTTGTTCTGATAGAACTTTTGCAATATAATGCGCGTCCCTTAGTAGGCGTAACGGCCACTATTAGGGTTGTTCTTGCGAAGCAATCTCAGACTTTTTAGAAAGTAAGTTATTGATTTTGCTAACAACAGGCTCGATTGGAGTCTGATATAGTTTGGTAACCGCACCCCTCGTTGTAGCAGGGTGGAGCGGTTTTTTATGTTCTTTAATTTTTAAAGTGGAGTTCTTTGCAATGGCAAAGCAACGTATTCGAATCAGATTGAAAGCGTTTGATCACAAGTTGATTGACCAATCGACTTCAGAGATCGTAAATACCGCTAAACGTACAGGTGCTCAGGTAAAAGGACCTATCCCTTTACCAACTCGTAAAGAGCGTTTCACAATCTTGGTTTCTCCGCACGTAAATAAAGATGCGCGTGACCAGTATGAAATTCGTACGCATAAGCGTTTGGTGGACATCATCGAGCCAACAGAAAAAACAGTTGATGCTCTGATGAAGTTGGATTTGGCTGCTGGTGTTGATGTTCAAATTAGCCTTTCTTAAGGCAACACTAGAAGCAAGGTAGATAACCATTTCGGTTGAGGTTTATAAAACATGGCTATCGGAATAGTAGGTATAAAACGAGGAATGACTCGTGTCTTCACTGAAGACGGCGTGTCTATCCCGGTTACCGTAGTAGAAGCCGATCCAAACCGCATCGCGCAGTTGAAAACAACTGACGTTGACGGTTATGAAGCGGTCCAGATTACTACAGGAAGCCGTAAGGCGAACCGCATCAGTAAGGCGGAAGCTGGACATTATAAGAAAGCTGGCGTTGAAGCAGGTCGCAGTTTATGGGAATTCCGCGTGAATTCTTTGGACGGCTTTGAAGTTGGTGGCGTAGTAAAAGTTGATATCTTTGAAGCGGGTCAAAAAGTTGACGTAACAGGTACCTCTAAAGGTAAAGGTTACGCTGGCGTAATTAAGCGCTGGAACTTCCGTGGTCAAGATTCTACCCACGGTAACTCTTTGTCACACCGTGCTCCAGGTTCTATTGGTCAAAACCAAACTCCTGGTCGCGTATTTAAAGGCAAAAAGATGTCAGGTCATATGGGTGCTGAGCGTGTAACGGTACAAACTCTAGAAGTTGTACGTGTTGATGCTGAGCGCAATTTGTTGTTAATCAAAGGTGCCGTCCCAGGCGCTACCGGTGGTGACGTTATCGTACGTCCTGCTGAGAAAGCCTAGGCCAAGAGGAGTTGACTATGGAACTTAGTTTAACATCTGGCGGCGCAATCAAGGTTTCTGAAGTGGCTTTTGGTCGTGAGTTTAACGAATCATTAGTTCACCAGGTGGTCGTTGCTTATTTAGCGGCTGCTCGTGCCGGTACTCGTGCACAGAAGAACCGTAGCGCTGTTAGCGGTGGTGGTAAAAAGCCATGGAAACAGAAAGGTACAGGCCGAGCGCGTGCCGGTACAATTCGCTCTCCATTGTGGCGTAAAGGTGGTGTTACTTTTGCCGCGCAACCACAAGACTACACGCAAAAAGTTAACCGCAAAATGTATCGCGGTGCTATCCAAAGCATTCTTTCTGAGTTGGTTCGTCAAGAGCGTTTAATCGTTGTTGAAGACTTCTCAGTTACAGCGCCAAAGACTAAAGAGTTGGCGGCTAAGCTAAAAGATTTGGATGTTAAAGAAGCATTAATCGTGACAGATTCTGTTGATGAGAATTTGTTCTTAGCTTCTCGTAACTTGTACAAAGTTGACGTGCGCGACGTGAACGCACTTGATCCTGTCAGCCTAATTGGTTTTGACAAAGTGATCATGACGGTTCCTGCGATTAAGAAAGTAGAGGAGATGTTAGGATGAACCAAGAGCGTATCTTAAAAGTTCTTCTGGCCCCTCACGTTTCAGAGAAAGCGACAATTTTGGCTGAGCGCGATGGTCAGTTTGTATTTAAAGTGGCCAAAGATGCTAACAAGCGTGAAATTAAGAAAGCCGTTGAAACCTTGTTTGAGGTTGAAGTGGAATCTGTTCGCACTTTGAACATGAAAGGTAAGCGTAAGCGTTTTGGTCTTGTAGAAGGCCGTCGTCCAAACTGGAAGAAAGCTTACGTATCATTGAAGCCTGGTCAAGACCTTGACTTTGCAGGCGGCGAGTAAGAAGGAGACAAGTAAATGGCAATTGTAAAAGCTAAACCAACTTCTCCTGGACGCCGCTTTGTAATTAAAGTGGTTAATCCAGACTTGCATAAGGGTAAACCTGAAGCAAGTTTGCTAGAGAAGAAATCAAAAAATGGTGGTCGTAACAACAATGGTCGCATTACCGTGCGTCACGTTGGTGGTGGTCATAAGCAACACTACCGTGTTATCGACTTCAAACGTAATAAAGATGGTATCCCAGCGAAAGTTGAACGTCTTGAGTATGATCCAAACCGCAGTGCACACATTGCCTTGGTTTGTTATTCAGACGGTGAGCGTCGATACATTATCGCTCCGAAAGGTTTGAAAGCTGGTGATCCAATTATTTCTGGCGATGCAGCACCTATTAAAACGGGTAACACATTGCCAATGCGTAACATTCCGGTTGGTTCTGTTGTTCACAACATTGAACTTAAACCTGGTAAAGGTGCGCAAATGGCTCGTAGCGCAGGTGCTTACGCCCAAATCGTTGCACGTGACAGTGCATACGTAACTCTACGTTTGCGTTCGGGCGAAATGCGTAAAGTGCTTTCAGAGTGTCGCGCCACTATTGGTGAAGTTGGCAACTCTGAGCATATGTTACGTAGCCTGGGTAAAGCTGGTGCTAAGCGCTGGCGTGGTGTTCGCCCAACAGTTCGAGGCGTCGCGATGAACCCAGTAGACCACCCACATGGTGGTGGTGAAGGTCGTACTTCTGGTGGTCGTCATCCTGTGTCTCCATGGGGTGTTCCAACCAAAGGTAAGAAAACCCGTAGTAATAAGCGCACTGACAAGCTAATTGTCCGTCGCCGTAACAAACGATAGAGGATAGCACTGTGGCACGTTCGTTAAAGAAAGGCCCATTCATTGACCTTCATTTATTGAAGAAGGTTGAAGAAGCTGCGGCCTCTGGTAACAAGAAACCGATTAAAACGTGGTCTCGTCGTTCAACCGTATTCCCTGAAATGGTTGGTTTGACGATTGCCGTTCACAATGGTCGTCAACACGTACCTGTTTTCGTAAATGAAGACATGGTAGGTCATAAATTAGGCGAGTTTGTATTGACTCGTACCTATCATGGCCATGATGTTGACAAGAAAGCCAAGAAGAAGAAGTAAGGCGAGGAGTGAAAGATGGAAGTAGCAGCTAAATTGCGCAATGCTAGCATCTCGGCACAGAAAATGCGTCTCGTCGCCGACCAGATTCGTGGCTTGCCAGTAGAGAAAGCGTTGAACGTTCTTGAGTTTAGCCCAAAAAAGGCAGCTCGATTAATTAAGAAAGTTCTTGAGTCTGCGATTGCTAACGCTGAGCACAATGAAGGCGCAGATATCGACGAGTTGAAAGTTTCAACTGTATTCGTCGATGAAGGCCCAACTGCCAAGCGTATGCGTCCGCGCGCTAAAGGTCGTGGCGACCGTATATTGAAGCGTTCTAGCCACGTAACCGTTAAAGTATCGGATAACTAGGAGAAGGTAATGGGTCAAAAAGTACATCCTACTGGTATCCGCTTAGGTATCGTAAAGAAGCATACTGCAACTTGGTATGCTGAGCGCGGCGATTTTGCGGATTACCTTGAAAGTGACATCAACATCCGTAAGTGGTTGTTCAAAGAATTGAAGAACGCCTCTATATCGCGTGTTGACATTGAGCGCCCTGCAAAAGCAATTCGTGTGACTATTCACACTGCGCGTCCTGGTATCGTCATCGGTAAGAAAGGTGAAGATATTGAGAAATTACGTGCCAAGATTGCCAACATGGCAGGCGTTTCAGCCCAAGTATCTGTAGAGCAAGTACGTAAGCCTGAGTTGGATGCCCAGCTTGTAGGTGACAACGTTGCTCAACAGCTTGAGCGTCGTGTTATGTTCCGTCGCGCCATGAAGCGTGCGGTTCAAAATGCAATGCGTCTTGGTGCTGAGGGTATCAAAATCGAAGTAAGTGGTCGTTTAGGTGGCGCCGAAATCGCTCGTACTGAGTGGTATCGTGAAGGTCGTGTTCCGTTGCATACATTGCGTGCGGACATCGATTATGCAACATCCGAAGCATTGACGACTTACGGAATCATCGGCATTAAAGTATGGATTTTCAAAGGTGAAGTTCTTCCAGGCCAAGAAAAAGTTGAGCCAAAAGAAGATAAGAAACCTCGCCGCAGAAAACCTGCTCCTAAAGCTAAGAAATAGGGGTGAGCAAGTATGTTATTGCCAAAAAGAACTAAATATCGCAAGCAGCATAAGCTGCGTAACCGTGGCACAGTAGCTCATGATGTGAGCTTCGGTGAGTTCGGTTTGAAAGCGACAGGTCGCGGTCGTATGACAGCACGCCAAATTGAGGCGGCTCGTCGTGCAATGACCCGTCATATGAAACGTGCCGGTAAGGTTTACATTCGTGTATTTCCTGACAAGCCAATTACCAAGAAGCCTCTTGAAGTGCGTATGGGTAAAGGTAAAGGTAGCGTTGAGTACTGGGTTGCACAAATTCAGCCAGGCCGTATGTTATATGAAGTTGAGGGTATTTCTGAGGACTTAGCACGTGAAGCGTTTGCTTTAGCTGCTGCTAAGCTTCCTTTCAAAACTACCTTTGTTAAACGGACGGTGATGTAATGAATGCGACAGAATTGAAAGACAAGAGCGTTGAAGAGCTCAACGTAACGTTGCACGAATTGTTACAAGATCAATTCAAGTTACGTATGGAAAAGGCTACGGGTCAAATGACTGAAACGCACAAAATGCGTGAATTACGTCGTGATATTGCTCGTGTTAAAACCATAATCAACCAAAAGGCGGGTTCATGATGAGCACTGATACTATTCAACGCACATTACAGGGCAAAGTCATCAGCGACAAAATGGATAAATCCATTACTGTCTTGATTGAGCGCCAAGTAAAGCACCCGTTATACGGTAAGTTCATCAAGCGTTCGACTAAAATCCACGCACATGATGAAACTAATGAGTGTAAAGCGGGTGATGTAGTCCGAATCGTTGAGTGTCGTCCTATCTCTAAAACCAAGGCTTTCAAGCTGGTAGAGATAGTTGAACGTGCTAAGTAAATTTGGATAAGCCGACCCCGGGCAAATAGTTTTTCCTGGGGTTAGGAATTTAAGTAATTTAATGGTATACTCTCGCGCCATTTTAGCGCGGGTTTAAGCGGAGAAAACCATGATCCAGATGCAATCAATGCTAGACGTAGCTGATAACTCAGGCGCTCGTCGAGTAATGTGTATTAAAGTACTGGGTGGTTCGCATCGCCGTTACGCCAACATTGGTGACGTAATCAAAGTGAGCGTAAAAGAAGCGATCCCACGCGGTAAGGTGAAAAAAGGTGACGTTCTAAACGCAGTTGTCGTACGTACTCGTAAGGGTGTACGTCGTCCAGACGGTTCTTTGATCCGTTTCGATGGTAATGCTGCTGTTATTTTGAACAACAACTTACAGCCGATTGGTACTCGTATCTTTGGACCTGTTACACGTGAACTACGTGGTGACAAGTTTATGAAGATCGTGTCTTTGGCACCGGAAGTACTGTAGAGAGACGAATCATGCAAAAGATTAAAAGTGGCGACGAAGTCATCGTAATCGCAGGCAAGGATAAAGGTAAGCGCGGTAATGTTAAGCGTGTTTTATCTAATGGTCGCGTGATTGTGGATGGCATCAATTTGGTGAAGAAACACACCAAGCCAAGTCAAAATCCGGATGGTTCTATCAATGAAGGTGGAATTGTCGATAAAGAAGCATCGTTAGACATGTCTAACTTAGCGATTTATAACCCATCTACTGGCAAAGCAGATCGTGTGGGCTTTAAAGTAGAAGACGGTAAAAAATCACGCTTCTTTAAGAAAACTGGCGAAACAATTTAATTTGTTAATATTCAGGTAATTAATGATGGCGAAACTGCACAACTTTTACAAAGAGACTGTTGTACCTCAACTTCTAGAGAAGTTTGAGTACCAATCAGTTATGCAAGTCCCACGCATTACCAAGATCACATTGAACATGGGTCTGGGTGAGGCTATTGCGGACAAGAAAATTCTTGAGCACGCAGTCAACGATATGACAGCTATCTCAGGCCAAAAACCGATCATCACTAAAGCGCGCAAATCAATTGCAGGCTTTAAAATCCGTGACGATTATCCTATTGGCTGTAAAGTGACTCTGCGTGGCGAGCGTATGTGGGAATTTCTCGAGAGATTCGTTTCTATCGCGATTCCACGTATTCGTGACTTCCGTGGTTTGAATCCTAAATCGTTCGACGGTCGTGGTAACTACTCAGTTGGTATCAAGGAACAAATTATTTTCCCTGAAATTGACTACGATAAAGTAGATAAAATCCGCGGTATGGATATCACAATCACCACCACGGCAACTACCAATGATGAAGGTCGCGCATTGTTAGATGCGTTTAACTTCCCATTGAAATCATAAGGAGCACGCTATGGCTAAAAGATCTATGATTGAGCGTGAATTAAAGCGTGCTAACACTGTAGAGAAGTACGCTGCAAAACGCGCTGAGCTTAAAGCAATCATCAAAAATCCTAATTCTTCTGAAGAAGAAATCTGGGATGCTCAGGTGAAGCTTCAAAAGCTACCACGTAATGCAAATCCTGTGCGTCAACGTAACCGTTGTCGTGTAACTGGACGTCCACATGCTTACTTACGCAAATTCGGCTTATGCCGTAATAAGCTTCGCGAGCATGCTATGAAAGGTGACGTTCCTGGTTTGGTTAAGGCTAGCTGGTAAGGCTTGGGAGAATCACTATGAGTATGCAAGATCCTATTGCAGATATGTTGACTCGTATTCGTAACGGCCAGACCGCTGCGAAAAAGAATGTCGCTATTCCTGCATCAAAATTAAAAAAAGCTATCGCTCAAGTTTTAGCTGATGAAGGTTTCATCGCTGGCTTTAGCGTAGAAGAAGGTACAAAACCGACCATGACTGTTGAGTTGAAATATTACCAGGGTCGTCCGGTTATCGAAGAATTGAAACGTGTAAGTCGTCCTAGTCTACGTATCTATAAGAAAGTAGATGAGCTACCTAAAGTAATTGGTGGTTTAGGCGTTGCGATCATTTCTACTTCTAAAGGTGTTATGACTGACCGCGCGGCCCGTAAAAATGGCCACGGCGGTGAAGTTCTTTGCACTGTAGCGTAAGGGGAGAATAAGATGTCACGTGTAGCAAAAAGCGCTGTATCTATCCCTTCAGGTGTTGAAGTAAACATCAAAGATGGCGTGATCAGTGTAAAAGGTTCAAAAGGTCAGCTAGAACAAGCTTTGCATTCTGACGTTGAGTTAAAAGTTGAAGACGGTGAAATTTCTTTCACACCTTCAGCTGGCGTAGAAAGCTGGGCTATGGCTGGTACATATCGTGCACTAGTTAACAACATGATTACAGGCGTTACTGATGGTTTCGAAAAGAAACTTCAGCTTGTTGGTGTTGGTTATCGTGCACAGGTTCAAGGTAAAAAATTGAACTTAAGCCTAGGTTTCTCTCACCCAGTAGAGTTTGAAGCACCAGAGGGCATCACTATTGAAGCGCCTTCTCAAACAGAATTACTTGTTAAAGGTGCTGACAAACAAGTCGTGGGTCAGGTTGCGGCAAACATTCGTGCTTATCGTCCACCAGAGCCTTATAAAGGCAAAGGTGTTCGTTATGCTGACGAACGTATTGTTCGTAAAGAAGCCAAGAAGAAATAGTAGGGCAGGGTTATGAAGAAGAAAATTCAACGTTTGCGTCGTGCGGCTAAAAGCCGTGCCAAAATGCATGAACTAGGCGTTAATCGTCTAGTTATTAACAGAACCCCTCGCCACATTTACGCACAAGTAATCAGCGGTGAGAACGGTAATGTGATCGCTAGCGCTTCGACTGTCGAGAAGACAGTTCGCGGTGACGTTAAGTCTACGGGCAATGTCGATGCTGCAAAGCATATCGGTACCTTAGTAGCTGAGCGTGCCTTGGAAGCGGGTGTAAAGCAGGTTGCTTTCGACCGTAGTGGTTTTAAATATCATGGTCGCGTTCAAGCTTTGGCTGATGCGGCTCGTGAGAAAGGCTTACAATTCTAAGGTGTGAAGCATGGCAAAAGATATGAATAACCAAGAAGGTTTAGTTGAGAAATTGGTCAACGTAAACCGCGTTGCCAAGGTGGTTAAAGGTGGTCGTATTTTCGGCTTCACAGCTTTGACTGTTGTTGGTGATGGTAAAGGTAAAGTTGGCTTTGGTCGTGGTAAAGCAAAAGAAGTCCCCGTTGCTATTCAAAAAGCAATGGAGCAGGCTCGTCGTAATATGATTCAAGTTGAATTGAAAGACGGCCATACTTTGCAACACGCAGTAAAAGCAGCGCATGGTGCATCAAAAGTGTACATGCAACCAGCCTCTGAAGGTACTGGTATTATCGCAGGTGGTGCAATGCGTGCGGTATTTGAAGTGCTAGGTATCCAAAATATCTTGGCAAAAAGCATTGGCTCTACAAACCCAATTAATATCGTTCGTGCAACGATTAATGGTTTGAAGCAAATGACTTCTCCAGAAGATATGGCTGCCAAGCGTGGTAAAACTGTAGAAGAGATTTTGGACTAAGACCATGGCAAAGAAAATGATGAAAGTAACGCAGACGCGTTCAAGCATCGGCCGCTTGGAAAGCCATAAGGCTAGCTTGCGTGGCCTAGGTTTGCGTCGTATCGGTCATACTGTAGAAGTTGAAGACACTGTTTCAACTCGCGGTATGGTAAATAAAGTTTACTACATGGTTAGTGTAGAGGAGTAATATCATGCGTTTAAATACATTGATGCCAGCTCCTGGTAGTAAAAAAGATCGCAAACGTGTAGGTCGCGGTATCGGTTCTACTGATGGTAAAACTGCTGGTCGTGGTCACAAAGGTCAGAAATCACGTTCTGGTGGTTTCAATAAGATCGGTTTTGAAGGCGGTCAGATGCCTTTGAAACAACGTTTGCCTAAGTTTGGTTTTAAATCGCGTAAGGCTTTAGTTAGCGCAGAAATTCGTTTAGACGAGCTAGCAAAGGTTGAAGGTGAAGTAGTTGATATGTTGAGCTTGAAAAAAGCCGGACTTATCACAAACAACATCGAGAACGTTAAAATCATGCTATCAGGTAACATCGATCGCGCAGTAACAGTTGCTGGTGGCGTTCGTGTTAGCAAAGGCGCTAAAGCTGCTATTGAAGCAGCTGGTGGAAAGGTTGAAGAATAATGGCATTATCACCACAGCAGTCAGCTAAAAGCGGTGGTTTAGGTGAGCTCAAACAGCGTTTGCTGTTTGTGCTCATGGCTATTATTGTTTTCCGGATTGGCTCTTTTATCCCAGTTCCGGGCGTTGACGGCTCTGTTTTGCAAGCTTTCTTGGAAAATCAGGGTGGAACAATCTTTACGATGTTCAACGTATTCTCGGGAGGTGCGCTTGAGCGTGCTTCCGTATTTGCATTAGGTATTATGCCGTATATTTCGGCCTCTATTATCATGCAAATATTGAGTTATGTTGATCCACGCCTGAAAGAGATCAAGAAGGAAGGCGAAAGCGGCCGCCGTAAGATTAATCAATATACTCGTTACTTGACTGTTGCTTTGGCAACTATTCAAGCAGTCGGTATGTCTACACAGCTACCTGGGTTAATTCCTGGCTTAGTTGCTAACCCCGATTTCTCGTTCTATTTCATCGCGGTAGTAACTTTGGTTACGGGAACTATGTTCTTGATGTGGTTGGGTGAACAAATTACTGAGCGTGGTATTGGTAATGGTATCTCTATCATTATTTTGGTAGGTATCGTTGCAGGTTTCCCTCAAGCGATTGCTCAGGTTTTCTCTGATGCATATGACGGTGACCGTAATATTCTAGGCGTTCTTGTCTTTGGTGTTTTCGCATTAGCGGTAGTTTACTTTATCGTATGGTTTGAGCGCGCTCAGCGTCGTATCACCATTAATTATGCAAAACGTCAGCAAGGCAACAAAGTTTTTGCAGCGCAAAGTAGTTTCTTGCCAATGAAGCTTAATATGGCAGGTGTTATCCCCGCAATCTTTGCATCGAGCATCGTACTATTCCCGGGTACTTTATTATCCTGGTTTGGTAGCGGCTCGGGTGAAGTTACCTGGTTAACCACCATGGCTCAGAACTTGCAGCCGGGTAAGCCTGTATACATTATGCTGTATGCTGTTGGTATTATCTTCTTTGCATTCTTTTATACTGCATTGACGCAGAACCCAAGAGATACTGCAGACAACTTAAAGAAGTCAGGTGCATTTATTCCAGGTATTCGTCCTGGTCAGCAAACCGCACAATACCTCGACAAAGTCACAACACGTTTGACTTTCTGGGGTGCTCTCTATATGACAGCTGTGTGTTTGATGCCAGAATTCCTGATCCTGATCTTTAATTATCCGTTCTACTTCGGTGGAACTTCACTGCTGATCATTGTTGTTGTTGCCATTGATTTTATGGCTCAGGTGCAAGCCCACCTTATGTCGCAACAATATGATTCAGTACTTAAGAAAGCGAATCTTAAGAAACAGGGCCCGTCGGGTCGTGTTCGTCGCTAAAGCATGTTGGAGTAGCAAATGAAAGTTCGTGCTTCTGTAAAAAAAATGTGCCGTAACTGCAAAGTGATTCGTCGTCACGGCAGTGTTCGCGTTATCTGTACTGACCCGCGCCATAAACAGCGTCAAGGTTAGTCATTTAATTGGTTGATTTTCAGGCGTGATGTGGCTAGAATACGCGGCCTTTCACGCCTGCTTATTTAATTTAGGAGAAATTGTTAAATGGCTCGTATAGCTGGTATTAACATTCCGGTACATAAGCATGCTGATGTCGCCTTGACCGCTATCTATGGTATCGGTCGTCCTCGTGCACAAAAAATTTGTGCTGCTGCAGGAGTTGAAACTACTGCAAAGATCAAAGATTTGAACGATGACCAAATTGAGAATCTACGTAACGAGGTGAGCAAATTTACCGTTGAAGGTGATTTGCGTCGCGAAATCAACATGAATATTAAACGTTTGATGGACTTGGGTTGTTTCCGTGGTATCCGTCATCGTCGTAACCTGCCATTGCGCGGTCAACGTACGAAGACAAATGCCCGTACCCGTAAAGGTCCTCGTAAACCAATCAAGAAATAATGGTTATGGTGGAATAACACATGGCGAAATCACCTCGTACTACCAAGAAGAAAGTTAAAAAGCACGTTGTTGATGGTATGGCGCATATTCACGCGTCGTTTAATAATACCATCGTAACGATCACAGACCGCCAAGGTAATGCTCTTGCATGGGCAACTTCGGGTGGTTCTGGCTTCCGTGGTTCACGTAAATCGACACCATTTGCTGCACAGGTAGCCGCTGATCGCGCTGCTCAAGTAGTAAAAGAAATGGGTATGAAGAACGTTGAAGTTTTTGTTAAAGGTCCTGGACCAGGTCGTGAATCAGCGGTACGTGCATTAAATGCAGCTGGCTTCAAGATCACTAACATTACTGACGTGACACCTATTCCTCACAATGGTTGTCGTCCGCCTAAAAAGCGTCGTGTATAAGAGATTAACGGGAGTTTGAAATGGCTAGATATCTAGGTCCAAAGCTCAAATTGTCGCGTCGTGAAGGTGTCGATTTAGGACACAAGTCTGGCGTACGTGCAATTGAGACTAAATGTAAAATTGAAGTAGCCCCTGGTCAACATGGCGCGCGTCGTAGCCGTCTTTCTGACTATGGTTTACAGTTACGTGAAAAACAGAAAGTACGTCGTATCTATGGCGTTCTTGAGCGTCAATTCCGCAACTACTACAAAGAAGCTGATCGTCTAAAAGGAGCTACAGGTGTTAACTTGTTACAACTTTTAGAATCTCGCTTGGATAATGTTGTTTATCGTATGGGTTATGCTGCTACTCGTGGCGAAGCTCGTCAATTAGTTAGCCACAAAGCTATCTTGATAAACGGCGAAACAGTCAATATTCCTTCTTACACAGTTAAAGCAGAAGATGTTGTTTCTGTTCGTGAGAAATCTCAGAAGCAGGCACGTATTGTTGCTGCTCTGGAATTGGCTGCGCAGCGTGACAAGCCAGAATGGATTGAAGTTGATGGTAAGAAAATGGAAGGTCAGTTTAAGCGTGTTCCAGAGCGCTCTGAGCTAGACGCCAGCATCAATGAAAACCTAATCGTAGAGTTGTACTCTAAGTAATTTTAATCCTTGAGAGGGATCATATGTCAGCGACTGAATTTCTGACTCCGCGCCAAATTAAGGTTGAATCAAGCGAAGGCACAAAAGCCCGAGTAGTACTTGAACCTTTTGAGCGTGGTTTTGGACACACTTTGGGTAACTCACTACGTCGCATCTTGCTATCTTCTATGCCAGGTGCCGCAGTGACAGAAGTAGAAATCGACGGTGTTCTTCATGAGTACTCAGCTATTGAGGGCGTTCAAGAAGACGTTATCGATATCCTTTTGAACTTAAAAGGGTTGGCTGTTCGCCTTGAAGATAAAGAAGTAGCTACTTTAACTCTTCAGAAAAAAGGTGAAGGCGTCGTGACTGCTGCTGACATTGAAGAAGTATCAGGTACTGAAGTGGTCAACAAAGATCACTACATCGCTACCTTAAATAAAGGTGGTGCATTAAATATGCGCATCAAAATTCGCCTAGGACGTGGTTACGAGGCTTCAAATACTCGTAAGCAACCTGAAGGTGAAGATAAAGCGATTGGTGTATTGCAAGTTGATGCTTCTTTCAGCCCAATGAAAAAAGTTTCCTACACAGTCGAATCGGCTCGTGTTGAGCAGCGTACAGATTTGGACAAGCTTGTTCTTGATCTTGAAACCAATGGTACAATTGACCCAGAAGAAGCGATTCGCCGAAGCGCAACGATTCTTCAGGAACAATTAGCAGCATTCGTTGATTTGAAAGATGAAAAGCAAGCTGAGCCAGAAAAAGAAGAGCCAGAAATCGACCCAATTCTATTGCGTCCGGTTGATGACTTGGAGCTGACTGTTCGTTCTGCAAACTGTCTTAAAACTGAGAATATCCATTATATTGGTGACTTGGTACAACGCACCGAAGTTGAGTTACTGAAGACTCCAAACCTTGGTAAGAAGTCGTTAACTGAAATTAAAGACGTTCTTGCTTCACGTGGTTTGTCTTTGGGTATGCGTTTAGAGAATTGGCCACCATCAAGTATTCTTGGTGACTAAATCTCAGTAGTAAGAATTAGGCGCAAGTATGTCTTGCGCCTTTTTATTCATAGCTTGCTATGAATCTATTGGTAATTTTTTGAATTCATTCAGACAGTTACCTGATTATCAGATTAGATTATTCTAATCACAGTTGTGTAAATTATATAAACCTTATTTAACAACGAAATTGTAAGGTTTAGACTTTTACAGAAGCTTTTGTAGTACTACAGCAGGCTACAATTAAATAGAGTGAGGAACTCAATATGCGTCATCAAAAATCAGGTCGTAAATTAAATCGTAACAGTTCACACCGTAAAGCTATGTTCCGTAACATGACATCGTCATTAATCGAGCATGAGCTTATCCGTACTACTTTGCCAAAAGCAAAGGAGTTACGTCGTGTAGCTGAGCCTTTGATTACTCTTGCTAAAACAGACTCAGTGGCAAATCGTCGACTAGCTTTTGCTCGTCTTCGTAACAATGCTATCGTAGCTAAGCTTTTCGCTGAGCTAGGTCCACGTTACCAAGAGCGTCCAGGCGGTTACTT
This sequence comes from Kangiella sp., assembly GCF_048265365.1. Taxonomy (NCBI): domain Bacteria; kingdom Pseudomonadati; phylum Pseudomonadota; class Gammaproteobacteria; order Kangiellales; family Kangiellaceae; genus Kangiella; species Kangiella sp. Next base: position 739,670 of record NZ_JBLXBT010000002.1, on the reverse strand, counting down.
GCGTATTCTTAAGTGTGGCAATCGTCCAGGCGATAACGCACCAATGGCTTACGTTGAATTAGTTGATCGTCCAGTGGTTGAAGACGATGTCGATTTAGACGAAGTAGTTACTGAAGAGTAATCCTTTGTTGTGACATTTAAAAAGCCCGCTCACGCGGGCTTTTTTGTGCTTATAGGAAGTAAGCTTTAAGCCTAGAGCGCCTAATGCCAGCTGCCGAGTATTAAGCCAAACATGGTGAACTGTACAATATGGTAGCCTCCATCAATTAGTAAATGGCGAAGGGTTCTATTGCTAAATTGATAGGTGATTCCAAGTCCAAGAAATACAAGGACTCCGATTAAACCAGAAATCGCCAGTGCATTAACAAGCTCCGGGTTAGGGCCGAGTAAATCTGCAACAATGAAAACGGCTATCACTGAGAATGTAAAGCTAAGGATGAAGACGCTCGGCTTTTGCTTGATCTCTTCAGCTTTTAATTTTATTTCCTCGAGCCACATCTTTCCAAATAGTAACGGGGAGTACCAAAGCCCTCCTATGGCAAAAGATAGCAATGCCGCTACGATAACTGCAAAATAATTAATCTCTGGCATCACTTGCTCCCCGCTTAGTTAGCCTTCATTGGTTCAGCTTAGCATAATAATTATCTATAGGACCTTTCATAATTTAATGTGCAATATATAGCCTTCGAAATATTCTGGTTCATGACAATACCAATCAAGTAATTCAACTTCGTGTTTTTCAATGACTCGCTCGGCAAGATCAAAGAACGGCTGTCTGCCGGGATCAGCAAGTAGAATATGCTTTACTCCGGACCGCTTTGCTCGATTCACGAGGTTGTAATGGATATCTGCCAGATTATCCCAGAAGCAGATATCTGTACCAAATATCAGGTCATAATCGGTTAGCATTTTCTTGGTGAGCTTTTCAAAACTAATGACTTTGGTGTCTACTTCAACTTGATTTAGGGCTGCTTGCAGCTCAAGAAACGGTATGACTTCTTCATCAAGGTCCGTTCCTGTTACTCGACAGCCTGCATGATGAGCACAAAATATGCTGGTAGGCCCCCATCCGCAGCCAAGCTCTAACACTTTTTGTTTACTATGCAGTAGCTGGGTGTGCAAAAAGTAGTCCATCAATAAAAAACTACTATTCCAGGTTTTATGGCCATGAATGGAGGGGGTGTAGTGTTTTTTGAGCTTTTTAACCAGACGGTGTTTATTTTCCAACAATAAAATACCGTAGGCTTGAAAAATATGGTCTTCAGGTAGTTCTTGTAGTTCTGGCATAGTTAAACTGTGTCGATTGCAATATTTGCTAAGTGTAAGCAGTTTATAGTCAATTGTTAAGTTTTGGTGGCGTTAAACTGGTAACAGATTAATGCGCATGATTATTGTATTTCTTCACTTTGGTAATCTTTGTTACACTCAACCTATCATAGATCAAACTATTAACCTATGGGCGCCCATCACGGTCACAGTCATATTAATGATGACGAGTCGCATGGTAGAAATGTAGCAAGCAAAAAGAATCTTCTTTGGGCTTTATCATTAACCGGCACCTTTATGGTGGTTGAGGTAATTGGCGGTATTGTTTCTGGTTCGTTGGCCTTATTAGCTGATGCTGGCCACATGCTGACGGATACCGCTGCTTTGTTACTCGCCTATTCGGCACTCTATTTCGCCAGTAAGCCTGCGGATAGCAAGCGGACTTTTGGTTATGGACGCTTGCAGGTATTAGCGGCTTATACTAACGGTATTTTTCTAATTATGCTTACCGGCTGGATTGTCTGGGAAGCCATTCATCGCTTTATTGAACCCAATCCGATTGAAAGCATCAGTATGTTTACGGTGGCGGTGATTGGTCTTCTTGTGAATTTACTAGTGTTTAAAATATTGCACAGCGCAGGCGAGTCCAACATTAATATCCGCAGTGCCCTGCTGCATGTGTTGGGTGATTTGCTCGGCTCGGTGGGGGCAATCATTGCGGCAGTAATTATCTGGATATGGGGGTTGCTGTGGATTGACCCTTTACTGTCTATTTTTGTCTCACTGCTCATTTTGCGTAGTGCTTACTATGTTATCAAGGATGCATCGCATATCTTACTGGAAGGCGCACCGCTTAGTATCAGCATGAATATTATACGGAAGGATTTAATGAGTATTCAAGGCGTAGAGGATGTTCATCATATGCATGCCTGGAGTCTTAGCGAAGAAGAAAAAATGATGACTTTCCATGCATTAATTAATCGCGGTGCAAATAGCGATCATTTGTTAGAGCAAATGCTTGAGCTGTTAGAACAAAAGCATGGTGTTGGGCACGCGACGATTCAGATTGAAGTGAATAATTGTCAGTTTGGAGATGAGGCTTGTAGGGGAGACTAGGCTTACTGCTTTTGTGCTTCTAATAAGAAGCCTCGCTGGTTTTCGATGCCTTCCAAGCGTCTTGCCAGTTTGTGCTGTAACTCCTGTAGGCTTTTAGACTGTGGCGCGGTCTCTTTGACCATCTTTTCGGCATCCATGGTGTACTTAGCCAGAGTGCTGGTGAGTTCTTTTAATTGTTGGCTGGTAAAAAACATGCCCTTTTGGAACAAACTGCGCTTAATTCGGTTAAATAAATCAATTTCCTGACGGTTGTGCTCATAAAATAGCTCAATCCCGAGTTTTTTTACCCAACTTCCAATAGTCTGGTCTTTATTTTCTGAATAGACAATAATAGTAGCGCGATCAGACATGCTACTTTTGATTTTACGTAGCGATGGGTAACCTAGAGCATTGTTGAGTGCAACGACTACGATCCGGATCTGTGGACGATTAAGACGAATATAGTTCAATGCGTCTTTGTAGTCCGTGACATAGTGGTAGTCGTGACCGGCAGCCGTTAACTGTTGCGCAGTATTTGATAGTATTTCGCGGCTGTCATCAACGAGAAGAATCGCGCTCATAAATTAATTAATCTAGGTAAAGGAAAGTTAAGGTAACTGTTTGATTTATTTTATCATTGATTTTTGATGGGTATATTTATTTTTACAAAAAAAGACCAAATTGTGAGAGGAAACAGGTTTGCCTGATAAGTTGTTAATTTTGCTGACAAGCTGTGTCTTGTTATTGATGGTGGAAGGTTGTGCATCTTTCAAGCCCAATAATGTTAATGATGCATGTAGCGTCTTAGAGGATGAAGACTGGTATGAAGCCGCTCTGGACTCTCAGGAACGCTGGGGAACACCCATCCATGTTCAACTTGCCATTATGCATCAGGAGTCGAAGTTTCAGGCGAATATTCGCCCTGCCAGAAAGTGGTATCTAGGTTTTATTCCGGGCTTCAGGCCATCTAATGCCTATGGTTATGCGCAAGCACTTGAAGGCACCTGGGATGCTTATCGCGACTCGACCGGTAATCATGGTGCGAAGCGGGATAATTTTGATGATGCGATTGATTTTATCGGTTGGTACACCTACCACAGCCATAAAAATGTGGGGGTTTCAAAATGGGATGCTCGAGCACAATACCTTGCCTACCACGAAGGCTGGGGCGGCTTTAAGCGCAAAACGTATAATTCCAAAGGGTGGCTACTTAAGGTGGCGGATAAGGTTAAAGCCCAGTCGTTGAATTATGCTGCTCAATATAAAAAATGCCAAGCCGAACTGGAGTCAAATCGAGGTTGGTTTTAAACATAGCTGTTATAACCATTAATTATCTATTTTGTAAGACATTTAAGTATCGTATAGGTTAAAATAGCGCCACTTTCTAAATGCCGAATGGCATTAAATTTGATTAATAAAATTGAGGTTTGACACATGTTGGGCAACACCACGCCATTAAAAGAGTTTGATCCTGAACTTTTCGCATCGATGGAAGCTGAAAAAAAGCGCCAAGAAGAACACATTGAGTTGATTGCGTCTGAAAACTATACCAGTCAGCGCGTGATGGAAGCCCAGGGTTCTGTGTTAACCAACAAGTATGCCGAAGGTTATCCAGACAAGCGCTATTATGGTGGTTGTGAGTATGTGGATGTTGCTGAAAAGCTAGCTATTGAGCGCCTGAAAGAATTGTTTGGCGCTGATTACGCCAATGTGCAGCCTCACTCTGGCTCGCAAGCTAACGCGGCCGTTTATATGGCTTTAGTCAAACCAGGCGATACCATTTTAGGTATGAGCTTGTCGGACGGTGGGCACTTAACCCATGGTTCAAAAGTTAATTTTTCAGGCAAAATTTACCATTCGATTGAATACGGCGTTGATGAAAACGGCTACATTGATTATGCGCAAGTCGAAGCTTTGGCGCTTGAGCATAAACCTAAAATGATCGTGGCTGGCTTCTCGGCTTATTCACGCGTGGTTGATTGGGCCAAGTTCCGTGAAATCGCTGATAAAGTGGGTGCTTTCCTGTTTGTGGATATGGCGCACGTTGCAGGTCTAATTGCTGCGGGTGAATATCCTAATCCGGTTCCTTACGCGGATGTTGTCACTTCAACGACCCACAAAACATTGGCGGGTCCTCGTGGCGGTATTATTATTGCTCGTTCAAATCCTGATCTTGAGAAGAAGTTAAACTCAGCAGTGTTCCCCGGTGGTCAGGGCGGACCTTTGATGCACGTTATTGCAGCAAAAGCAGTGGCCTTCAAAGAAGCCTTGAGCGATGAGTTCAAAGCCATCCAAAAGCAGGTTAAAGTGAATGCCCAGGCAATGACTAAAGTGTTAATGGAGCGTGGCTATAAAATCGTTTCCGGTGGCACCGACAACCACTTATTCCTGATTGATTTAATCGATAAAGAGATTACTGGTAAAGACGCTGAAGCAGCGCTTGGTCAGGCCAATATCACAGTAAACAAAAACACCGTACCGAATGAGCCGCGCTCACCTTTTGTGACCAGCGGTTTGCGTATGGGTACGCCAGCGATCACCACGCGTGGATTTAAGGAAGCTGAGGCGACTGAGCTTGCAGGCTGGATTTGTGATATTCTTGACGACATTGCGAATGAGCAGACGATTGCCGATGTGAAAGCAAAGGCCCTTGAAATGGCTGGTCGCTTTCCAGTGTATCGCAGTTAATTGACAAGAACGCTATTGGCAACATAAGGAGTTGTTATGCATTGCCCGTTTTGCGCCCATCCAGATACGAAAGTTATCGACTCGCGTTTAGTGGCTGACGGTAGTCAGGTTCGCCGTCGCAGAGAATGTCTTGCTTGTGGCGAGCGGTACACAACATTCGAAAGTGCCGAACTGGTGATGCCCAAGGTCATTAAAACCGATGGTACACGTGAGCCCTTTAACGAAGCCAAGCTTAGAACCGGCTTAGCTAAAGCGGTGGAAAAACGTCCGGTTAGCGTTGAAGATTTGGAAGCGGCTATCAATAAAATTCTGTCGCAGATTCGCGCTCTTGGCGAGCGCGAAGTTCAGTCTACGGTGGTAGGCGAGCTGATCATTGAGGCGCTGCGCGGTTTGGATGAAGTGGCTTATGTACGATTTGCATCAGTTTATCGTCGATTCAAGGATGTTAATGCATTCCGCGAAGAAATTGATAAATTGCAAAGTGACAGTAAAGAGTGACGCTAACGGGTTACCGTCACTAAACTTTCTTTTCTAAGGGTAATTCATACCTGATATGTCTTTTACAGCGCAAGATTCCAGCTACATGGCACGGGCCATTCAATTGGCACGTAAAGGCTGGTTTACGACTCGAACCAATCCGCGAGTGGGTTGTGTTTTGGTAAAAGATAAGCAGATCATTGGTGAAGGCTGGCATGAAAAGCCAGGCTTTGTCCATGCTGAAATTAATGCGCTCAATCTTGCTACCGAGTCTGCAAAAGGTGCTACCGCCTATGTGACGCTAGAGCCTTGTGCTCATCATGGCAAAACAGGTCCTTGCGCCGAGGCATTAGTTAAGGCTGGGGTCGTGCGAGTGGTGGCGGCCATGTTGGATCCGAATCCGCTGGTTGCGGGCAAAGGCATGCAGATTCTGGTCGATGCTGGAATCAAGGTTGAGCATGGTCTGATGCAAAGCGAAGCGGAAGCGTTAAATCCAGGCTTTATCAAACGCATGACGAAAGGTTTGCCTAGAGTCGTTGCTAAAATTGCCATGAGTCTTGACGGGCGAACCGCAATGGCCAGCGGTGAAAGCCAATGGATTACTGGTTCGGCTGCACGTAGCAATGTCCAGCGTATGCGAGCTGAGTCTGGAGCCATTATTACCGGTTCCGGTACGGTGGTGATTGATAATCCTTCTATGGACGTTCGCGAGCAGGCATACACCTCTAATCCTCACTTTATTCAGTCCATCAGGGTTATCATAGATTCACAAAACCTTGTTGAACCCGATGCGAAGATTTTCAATCATGAAAGTGCTTGCTGGTTGGTCAGTGGTCACTTATCCGCAAAAGACTACCCAGCCAATGTTGAGCAAAAGTTAGTTCCATTGTTGCAGGCTGGTGACAATGTTAGCCATCATAAAATTGATTTAACGGCTCTGTTGCAAGAGTTAGCGAAGACTGGTGTCAATGATGCGTTAGTCGAAGCCGGTAGCGGTCTTGTAGGTGCTTTTGTTGAGCAAGGTTTGCTTGATGAACTGGTGGTGTTTGTGGCGCCAAAGCTGATGGGCAGTTCGGCAAGACCATTGATGACGCTGCCAATAGATACCATGCAAAGTAATATTCAGCTCAAACTGGTCGATTCGCGCAGTGTCGGGGATGACCTGAAATTAACGTATCAAGTGATTAAATAGGCGCTGCAAGCAGTTTTATAAAACTGTTTATCAAAAGTGCTCGTATAGTAAAGGGTAAAAAATGTTTACTGGAATTATTGAAGCAACAGGTTATATCGCAGCCATTGAGCCGAAAGGAGAGGATGCACGTTACCGTTTTCAAACCGGCAAGCTGGATTTGTCCGATGTTGAATTGGGTGACAGCATTGCCTGTAATGGCGTTTGCCTGACAGTGATTGAACAATATGACGATGGCTTTGCTGCCGACGTGTCGGTAGAAACCATTAAGGTGACTTGTTTTAAACATTATAAAGAGCATCAACCAATTAATTTTGAAAAGGCGATGCTACCAACTACCCGATTCGGTGGTCATATGGTCAGTGGCCATGTGGATGGCATTGGCGAAGTTTTGGCCATAGAAGACGCTGGCCGCTCGATACAATATACGATTAGAGCCCCGCGTGACGTGTTACACTATATCGCCATTAAAGGCTCGATTACGGTTGATGGTACCAGCTTGACCGTCAATCAAATAAAAGAGGATTGTTTTTTCCTCAATCTGGTCCCACATACACTGCTAGAAACCATTGCAGACAGTTATCAAGTGGGCACCAAGGTCAATTTGGAAATTGACCTCATTGCTCGTTATTTAGAGCGCTTGATGCAGACTGGAGCTGTTAAACCTCAATAAATGTGTGAGAACTATGCAATTAAATAGCATCGAAGAAATTATTGAAGATATCCGTCAAGGCAAAATGGTCATTCTGATGGATGATGAAGATCGCGAGAATGAAGGTGATCTAGTGATGGCGGCCACTCAGGTGCGCCCAGAAGATATTAACTTTATGGCACGTTATGGCCGTGGACTCATCTGTTTGCCGATGACGCGCGAGCGTTGCGAGCAATTGAATCTGCCGTTGATGTCGCAACAAAATGGTGCTCGCTTTAGCACTAATTTCACCGTGTCTATCGAAGCATCAGAAGGCGTGTCGACCGGTATTTCAGCGGCAGATCGCGCGCGTACCGTACAAATGGCGGTAGCGCCGAATGCAAAGCCTTCGGATATTGTACAGCCTGGTCATATTTTCCCGATTATGGCGAAACCCGGTGGTGTCTTAAATCGTGCCGGTCACACTGAGGCGAGTTGTGATTTAGCGCGTTTGGCAGGTTTTGAACCAGCTGCCGTGATCGTTGAGATTCTAAATGAAGACGGCACCATGGCGCGTCGTCCTGACCTGGAAAAGTTTGCTCAGGAGCATGGTTTGAAAATGGGAACCATTGCTGACTTGATCGAATACCGCTCGACCAAAGAGAAAACCGTTGAGAAAGTCAGCGAGTGTCATTGGCCAACCGAGCATGGTGAGTTCCGTTTGCACACCTACCGCGACACCATTGATGGTCAGGTGCACTTTGCTTTGGTGAAAGGCAATCCAAAGAATGATACATCGACGTTAGTACGTGTTCACTTAACCGATAGCTTAGGGGATTTATTGGAAGCGCAACGTGGCAGAAAGCCAGGCTGGGGCTTAAGTAAAGCGATTGAGCGCATCGGTAAAGAAGGCGAGGGCGTTGTGGTGGTGCTGGCCAATAAAGAATCCAGCGAAGAAGTCCTCAATCGAATTCGTCGCTTTGAACAGGAAGACAAAGGCGAACCATTAACTCAGGAACAAAAGCGTCAGAAAAAACGTACCGTCGGCATCGGCTCGCAAATTCTGGCTGAGTTGGGCGTGCATAAAATGCGCTTATTAAGTTCAGGCAGCCAATATACTGGCTTAGCAGGTTACGGCCTGGAAATTGTTGAGAATATCGCGCCAGAGCAGTAACTCAGAACCTGTAATAGGATGACCGCTGTTGTCAGTTTCTTTGCGGGAGCTTGGCATAAGATAGCCTTAGCCAACTGTTTCGTATTACAATAGCGACACTAATTAAAACGTGGCTTCTGCCACGTTTTGCATACAGATTTAAGCCAAAATTCAGGTAATCCATACCAATGAGTGATTTCAAGCTAGACTTTTCTGCAACAGAGTATAAAGGTGGTCGCATCGCCATCGTCCATGCGCGTTTCAATTTGCCGATTATTAATCAAATGATTTCGGGTGCTCAGGAACGCTTGCAAGAACTCAAAGTTCCAGCTGAGAATATTGAGCTGTTTGATGTGGCAGGTGCATATGAATTACCCTACGCAGTACAGCAAGTTGCCAAAACCAGGCAGTTTGATGCAGTGATTGCGGTCGGAGTAGTCATTCGTGGTGACACACCGCATTTTGATTATGTGTGTGCTGAGTCCAGCACTGGCTTGATGCGCACCTCTTTAGACAATGACATTCCAGTCATTTTTGGTATCTTGACGGTCAATAGCGAAGAACAGGCAGAAGAGCGAGCCAATCCTGCTAAAATGAACAAGGGTGGTGAAGCCGCTGCAACTGCTGTTGAAATGATCAATCTAACTCGCGCACTAAAAGAGAAACGCTCATGAGTACAACTTTTAAACCTGCTACCCGTCGTCGTGCAAGAGAATATGCGATGCAGGCAATCTATCAGTGGCAAATGTCCGACAATCCGCTGAATGAAATCGAAGCTCAATATTTGACGACCATGAATCCTAAGAAAGTGGATATCGTTTACTTTCAGGAATTGTTCTCGGGTGTGTTAACGAGCCTGGATGAAATTGACGCTGCGCTGACTCCTGCTTTGGAAAGAGAAATTGAAGGTATCGATCCAATTGAGCGCGCTATTATTCGCTTATCGGCATTTGAATTACAAAAGCGTATTGATGTACCTAAGAAAGTGGTCATCAACGAAGGTATTGAGTTGGCGAAGACTTTTGGAGCAACTGATGGCCATAAATTTGTTAATGGTGTGCTCGACAAAATCAGCAAAACTTTGCGCCCAAACGAATAACCCATTAGTTAGTAAATGACCTCATGAAAGAGTTTGAACTGATCAAGGAATACTTCAGTTTTAGCCAACCGAAATCAGACACGGTGATCGAAGGGATAGGTGATGACTGTGCTGTGCTGTCCATTCCTGATAAACGTCAATTAGTCACTTCCGTCGATACGCTGGTTGACGGCGTTCATTTTTACTCAGACATTGATCCTGCCGACATTGCTTATAAATCTCTAGCCGTAAACGTTAGCGACCTGGCGGCTATGGCTGCTAAGCCTTTGGGCTTTACTCTGGCACTTGCTTTGCCTAACGTAAATGAAGACTGGCTAAAAGCCTTTACTACAGGTCTGAAGCAAGCGAGCGAAGCATTTGAAATCCCGTTAATCGGTGGTGACACTACACAGGGGCCATTAACAATAACGATCAATGTGTTGGGAACAGTTAAATCAGATAAAGCTTTATTACGAAAGTCGGCACAACTTGATGATGATATCTGGGTCACCGGATATCTCGGCGATGCGGCAGCGGCTTTAGGTTTGCATGATAAAGCATTAGCTCAGCAGCTTAATGATGCAGAAGGCTACTTATGGCAACGCTTACTACGACCAAGCCCTCCTATAACTTTTGCTAAAAAGCTAGCCAAGTTGGCGCATGCTGCTATTGATGTCTCTGATGGCCTGTTGGCTGACTTAAGTCATATCCTTGAGCAAAGCCATTGCTCAGCAAAAATTAAAGTATCGTCATTGCCCGTATCCGAACAATTGATTCAGTGCGTTGGCATCGAAGCCGCTCGTGAGTTTGCGTTGAATGGCGGTGATGATTATGAATTATGCTTTACAGCCAAGCCCGGCATGCGCAACAAGATCCTCAATCTGGCAGAAGACTTTAAAGTCAATGTTCATCGAATTGGCACTATTGTGGATGAAGCTAAGGGTGAGCTCCAGCTAGTACTGAATGGTAAGCCTTATCAATCAAAGCGCCAAGGTTGGCAACACTTTTCTGAATAAACCAATACAAGAATCTATCGACTATGTCATTGAGCCAAACCGTATTTAAAAATCCTATCCACTTCTTGGCCTTTGGCTTTGGTTCAGGTTTGCTACCCAAAGCACCCGGTACCTGGGGAACTCTGGTTGCCATTCCACTTTGGTACGGCTTGTCATTGTTAAGCCTTCCCTGGTACATCGCAGCAACGGTGCTGTTAAGCATTATTGGTATTGGTATTTGTCATTACAGTGCCAAAAAACTGGGTGTTCACGATCATCCAGGCATTGTATGGGATGAATTTTGCGGATACTTTGTCACCATGATTGCAGCGCCAACAGGCTGGGTTTGGCCCATTATTGGTTTCATCCTGTTTCGCATTTTCGACATCATCAAACCCTGGCCAATTAAATGGCTCGACAAAAAAGTGCACGGTGGTTTTGGAATTATGATTGATGATTTGTTGGCAGGTGCCTTTGCGTGGGTGATGTTGCAGGGGATAGTGTTGATCGTATTATGATACTGGGGCAGAGGAAGTATGTAGGGTGCGTCGAGACGCAGATCCTGCCCTAAGGGTACCCTACGAAAGAACGCAAAATCCTACAAACTGTTAATAATATCGTCGGCAGTTAAACCAATTCTTTTCAATAATTCTTTGGTGTCGCCATGTTCAACGAATCTATCGGGGATACCTAAGTTTTTGACTTTGATTTGAATACTGTTATTAAGCAGGAATTCGTTGATGGCTGATCCAGCACCGCCCATGATAGCGTTTTCTTCAATGGTTATGAATTGGTCATGGGTTTCGGCTAACTGTCTGATTAATTCTTCATCTAATGGTTTGACGAAACGCATATCGGCAACAGTTGCGTGGATTTGTTCTGCAGCTTCCATCGCGATATTAACCATTGAGCCAAAGGCTAGGATTGCTACCTTTTCACCGCGACGTTTGATACTGCCTTTACCAACTGGGAATGGAGTGAAGGTTTGTTCCGGTTCAATGCCGTTGCCAACACCGCGCGGATAACGCACTGCTGCTGGGCCTTCGTACAAATAACCCGTGTATAAACACTGGCGGCATTCGTTTTCATCACTAGGTGTCATGATGACCATGTTTGGAATGCAGCGTAGGTAGCTTAGATCAAAGGCACCGTTATGGGTAGCGCCATCACCACCGACTAATCCGCCGCGATCTATGGCAAATAATACATCAAGGTTTTGTAAAGCAACATCGTGGATCAGTTGGTCATAACCGCGTTGTAAAAATGTCGAGTAAATCGCGCAAACTGGTTTTAACCCTTCACAAGCTAAGCCAGCAGACACAGTTACTGCGTGTTGTTCAGCAATACCCACATCATAATAGCGCTCAGGAAATTCACGTGAGAATCGAATCAGATCGGAACCTTCGCGCATCGCAGGAGTGATACCCGCAACACGCTCATCCTTAGCGGCTATATCACATAAGAAATCACCGAAGATATTAGAGTAGGTTTTGGGCTTTTTACCCTTAGGCAGACTGCTATCTTTAGGATCAAAAATCGGCACGCCATGATAGGCAATGGGATCATTTTCCGCTGGCTCATAACCCTTGCCTTTGCGGGTGACTATATGCAGAAACTGAGGGCCTTTCAGCTCTTTAATATTATTCAGTGTGTTTAACAGGGTTGGCAGATCATGGCCATCAATCGGACCATTATAGTTAAAACCTAGCTCTTCAAACAAAGTGCCAGGCAAGACCATACCCTTCATGTGTTCTTCGGCACGGCTGACAAAGTCAGACAGTGGCTTAATGTTATGTAGAGCCTTTTTACCCGTTTCGCGAACACGCTGGTAAAAACGACCAGCCAATAACTTGGCAAGATATTTATTCATGCCACCGACGTTCTCTGAAATTGACATCTCATTGTCATTCAGAATAACCAGAATGTTGGCATCGGTATCCGCTGCATGATTCATGGCTTCAAACGCCATACCGCCAGTCAATGCACCATCACCAATGACGGCCACGCAATGTCGGTCTTCGCCTTGTTGTTTGGCTGCTAGTGCCATACCCAAGGCCGCGCTGATGGAGGTGCTGGAGTGGCCTACCGCAAAAGTATCGTACTCGGATTCGGTGCGCACCGGGAATGGGTGCAGGCCATCAGTCTGTCTGATGGTCTGTAGCTGATCGCGACGCCCGGTCAGTACTTTATGTGGATAGGCTTGATGGCCTACATCCCACACAATGCGGTCATCCGGTGTGTTAAACATATAGTGCAATGCTACGGTGAGCTCTACCGTGCCCAAACCAGCCGCAAAGTGACCACCACATTGACTGATGGTGTCTATGAGGTACTGGCGCAACTCATCCGCTACATCAGTCAGCTGAGACTTCTCTAACTGTCTGAGGTCATTGGGTGAGTCAATGTGCATTAATATAGGGTATTTTTCAGAGCTCATAGGGTTTTTGCGGCAATTAAGCGTTACGATTGACTATATAATTCGCCAACTCGGCGAGGGAGTCGGTATTGTACGGCAACTTAGCTAGTGCTTGTAGGGATAAATCCAATAAATCGGCTAATTTTTGCTTCGAACCATCGAGGCCAAGCAAGGCTGGATAGGTGTTCTTATCCTTGGCGAGATCAGAGCCCTGTGGCTTGCCCAGAGTGGTGGTGTCGGACTCAATATCCAGAATATCGTCTTTAACCTGAAAGGCCAGCCCAATTGCATCGGCATATTGCTCAAGCGACTGTTGCTCCTGTTCATTCAGCTTGCCGGCGCACAAGGCGCCCAGTAGCACGCTGGCTTTGATTAATGCTCCGGTTTTCATGCGATGCATTTGTTCGAGTGTAGCTAAATCTATGACCTTAGAGGTTGATTCCAGGTCAATCGCCTGGCCACCGCCCATACCCAATGAACCACTGGCGTGAGCCAGTAATTGGAGCATCTGTAATTGTTGGGGCTGGGCTTTATTCGAAAACGAATGGCTGGCTAGCTCTTCAAAGGCCTGAGTATGCAGGGCATCACCAGCCAGAATCGCAGTCGCTTCGCCAAATTGAATATGACAGGTGGGTTTGCCGCGGCGTAAATCATCATCATCCATCGCCGGCAAATCGTCATGCACCAGCGAATAACAATGAATCAGCTCTACCGCCAGAGCGGGGCAGTCCAAATCGGATAGTTCAGCACCTAGAGCCTGACCGGTCATATAGACCAGTGTCGGACGAATACGTTTGCCGCCGTTAAGGGCACCGTAGCGCATGGCCTGATGTAAACTTTGTGGGTTGCTGTCATCACTCGGTAGACGCGTGTTTAATATCGTATAAATCCGGTCTTGCCAGTGTTCAAGTTGTTGGTGAGTAGTCATTGAGGATAGAGCTTATTCGTCGGCGACTTCGAAAGCCTGTTCCTGATTATCCATCAGAATGGTAACCTTTTGCTCCGCTTCTGCGAGTAGCTGTTGGCACTGACGGGATAATTTCACCCCTTTTTCAAATACTTTCAAAGCTTGCTCAAGCGGCAGTTCGCCACCTTCAAGTTGCTCAACAATAGATTCCAGCTCTTGTAACTGGTTTTCAAAATTAACGCTGGTCGATTTTTTTGCGGGCGTGTTCTTTGCAGGCATAAGTATTGATCGGGGTTTGGATGTGGAAATTAGACTTATTGTCCTATATTGGTCACGAAAAGAAAAGGATGCAAAAAGGAAAGCGTCGGCCTGACGGCTTGATGAGTTGCTGTTTTGAGTAAAAAGTGATGCTTGGTGAGTCTCAAGTGTCGCATTAGCTTGTAAATATCGCTAAAATCCCCACCTATCCTAGACATTTACTTAATTTGCGCACTTTAGCGCCTAATGGCAGATTCATGAGTTCAGCGACTGACAATACTACAGATAATGTTACGGCTAATGCTACGAGCGGTGCGGAAAAAGTCACTCCGACCAACTTTATTCGTAATAAGATTAATGAAGATATCGCCAATAATAAAAATGAAGGGCGAGTGCATACCCGTTTCCCGCCAGAGCCGAATGGTTATCTGCATGTGGGCCATGCTAAATCCATTTGCCTGAACTTTGGTATCGCGCGCGACTATGACGCACCCTGTAATTTGCGGTTCGACGATACTAACCCTGAAAAAGAAAGTGAAGAATTTGCCAAAGCGATTCAGGAAGACGTGCACTGGCTGGGTTTTGAATGGCAAGGCGAGGCGCGCCATGCTTCGGACTATTTTGATCAGTTGTATGCTTTTGCCGAAGAATTGATTGAAAAGGGCAAAGCTTATGTGGATGAGCAGCCGGCAGACAAGATTGCCGAAAATCGCGGTAATTTCCAGACACCAGGTACAGAAAGCCCATACCGCAATCGTCCAGCAGAAGAAAGCTTAGCTCAGTTTCGTCGCATGAAAGCAGGCGATTTTGCCGATGGACAAATGGTGTTGCGTGCCAAGATTGATATGTCACATCCGAATATGTTGATGCGTGATCCGGTGTTGTATCGCATCAAGCGTTTCCATCATATTCGTACCGGCGATAAATGGTGCATTTATCCAATGTACGATTTTACTCACTGTATTTCTGATGCGCTGGAAGGCATTACTCATTCTTTGTGTACACTTGAGTTTGAAGTGAATCGTCCGCTGTATGACTGGGTGTTGGATAACATCACAATTGACTGTCATCCACAGCAAATCGAGTTTTCGCGTTTGAACCTTGCGTACACCATTACTTCCAAGCGTAAGTTGACTCAACTGGTTGAAGAAAAGCGCGTAGACGGCTGGGATGACCCGCGTATGCCTACGATTTCCGGTATGCGTCGTCGTGGCTATACACCTGCCTCAATTCGTAACTTCTGCGATGCAATTGGCATCAGTAAGGTCAACAGTGTGACTGATATGATTTTGCTGGAAGACAATGTTCGAGATGACCTGGATAAGTCTACTCAACGTCGCATGGCGGTATTGGATCCGATTAAGGTCGTTATCACCAATTACCCAGAAGATAAAGAAGAGATTCTTACCGGCAATAATCATCCTAAGTTTGAAGAAATGGGCACGCGAGAGCTCCCCTTTAGTCGCGAAGTGTATATTGACCGTGCGGATTATCGCGAAAGTGCTAATAAAAAATATAAGCGTCTGGTTAAAGATGGCGAAGTCCGCTTGCGCAATGCTTATGTTATTAAAGCCAACGAAGCGATTCTGGATGATAATGGCGAGATGAAAGAACTTCATTGTACTTATGATCCGGATACTTTAGGTAAGAACCCAGAAGGACGTAAGGTGCGTGGCGTGATTCATTGGGTTTCCGCTAAACATGGTAGACCTGCTACCATTCGACTATATGATCGCCTGTTCAATGTGCCTAATCCTGGCGCGATGGATAATTTTGTGGATGCATTGAATCCAGAGTCTTTTGCTGTGATTACGGCGATGGTTGAGCCGAGTTTGGCGCAGGCCAATCCAGAAGATCGTTTCCAGTTTGAGCGAGAAGGGTATTTTACTGCGGATCGTTATGAGTATTCAGAGGATAACCTGGTCTTCAACCGCACCGTAACTCTGCGTGACTCCTGGTCGGATAAAGAAGCTAATTCTTAACTCAATTTGCAATAATAAAAGCCCATAAATAAAAAGGCCAATCTTTCGATTGGCCTTAACTCTTTTAGGGGGACTAGGTCTGAGGGTTCTGAGTTCTAAGATCTAGGTCTAAAAGCTTGTCTAAAATGTAACATTTCCATGAACTAACAATGACAACTTATCTGTTAAGTTTGTCACCGATTTTTATGAAAAGTTCAAAGTTTTTATCAAAAGATGCAGGAACTATCAATAATTACTGTTAATCTAATGGTAACCGATTGATTTTTACAGGATTTAAAAATGAAAACCTTACTAAAATGGAGCCTGAGGCTAGTGATAGCGGTGGTTGCCCTGTTTATTGTGGCAGCTGTGGCTTTAATGATTTTTTTCAACAGTGATCAACTGAAAACCACTCTCACCAAGCAGGTCAATGAGAGAACCGGTGCTGAATTGGTGATTGAACGGGATTTAAGCTTATCGTTTTTCCCGTGGCTGGCGATTGAAACGGGCGATATCAGCTTGTCGCAACCTCCCGGATTTGCACAGAAGGATCCAGCTCTGACGATTGGCGCTGTGTCTGCCAGCATTAAATTGATGCCTTTATTCAGTGGTGATATTGAAGTTGGCGCGGTAACTGTCAGCGACGCCACTTTGAATATGACTAGCGGGCCACAAGGTAAATCAAACCTGCAGGCTTTCACTGAAGCGTTACAAAAAGCAGAGACTAAAGATACCGCTAAGGAAACCTCTGAGACGGGAGATTTAGATTTGAGTCTGCAAAAGCTGGAGCTCAATAACTTTACCTTCAACCAATTTGACGCCAATGATAAACAGAGCCAAAGCATCACTTTAGATCAGTTTATTATCGAAGACTTCCGTCCTGGAGAGTTCAGGCCAGTTAATGCTAGCGGTAAAATTTCATCTGAAGTGAATAAAACGGTAATTAAATGGGCACTGGAAGGCGATTTGAAAGTCAGTTCAGACTTCAAGCAGATTAATGTGCAAAAGCTGGATGCCAGCGTCGACAATGTTTCGAGTGCCATTCAGACTGTCGGATTGAGCGGAACCTTATCAGTCGTTATGGGCGGCAAGAGTACTCTGATTGAGCATCAGGGAGCAGTGACGCTTGATGATCAATCAGTGACGCTTAAAGCCTCGGCAGGTTTGGGGGATACTAATGACATTAAGGTTAGTATCAAAGCTGACAGCCTGACACTTGATCAGTTGATGGCAACCAGCGGCAAAAAAGAAACAACTTCACAAGCAGAAGCTGACTTATCGCCAGTTGCTGACTTCCTGAAAAAGTCTCGTATTCAAGGTGATCTGGCTATTGGTAGTTTGAATCTGAAAAACACCAAGTTTACTCAGGTTGCTGCCAATGTGTTTAATAAAGGTGCTACTTTACACTTGGACCCTTTTAAGGCCCAGGCCTTTCAGGGCGAGCTGGCGACAACTGCCAGCGTCAATTTTGCCAGCAAGCCATTGTCTTTGGCAATCCAGCCTGATTTGAAGAACATTCAGATTGGTGATTTGCTCGCGGCTTTCTTTGGCTTTGAGCGTCTTTCAGGGCTTGGAGCGCTTGATCTGGATATGAAGACCAAGGGCGCAGATGCTAAGCAAATGTTGCAGAACCTTAACGGCACTGGCCATATCAACTTATCAGATGGCGCCTTGATGGGCATTGATATCGAAAAGCTGATTGCCTCAGGCTTAAGCCTGCAATCTCTTAACCAAGAGAATTACAGTGGTAAAACCGTTTTTGCCGGTTTGAAAGGTGATTTAAAAGCCAATGATGGTGTCATTGCTCTGTCAAACTTTGCCATTAACTCACCAGTGTTTGATTTACTTGGCAAGGCAACTACCGATGCCAATAAAGAGAGTATTGGTGGTAGTTTCCAATTAGTCCTAAAAGGTGCCTTAAAAGAGCAGGTAGAGGCGAAGTACCCTAAGTTAGCAGGTAAGAAGCTACCCTTTGAATTAAAAGGCACCTGGGCTGAGCCAAAAGCTAATATCGATTATGAAGCAATCCTCAAAGCTGAATATCAGGGAAAAATTGATGAGAAAAAACAGGAGTTAGAGGATGAAGCCAAAGATAAGGTCGAAGATAAATTAAAAGACCTACTGCGACGCAAGAAAGAAGATGAGCAGTAGTCTTTGTCGCAACAAGAATAATAGTTAGTCTGTAAACGCCCTCCTTTGAGGGCGTTTGTATATAAATAATTGAAGACCGACTAAACCCTTTGTCAGCTAGTGGCATCCAATAGGTGTATCAACAAATAATGAGGGTTAACAATGAAAACATTGATTTACACAAGTGCCATAGTGGCTTTGTCAGTTTTTGGCTCGGCTAGTCAGGCAGAAGAAACCAAAAGCTTTTCACAAACTTATGATTTCAGTGCTACCGGCTCTGTCTCCGTTGAAAATATTAACGGCAGCATTGAGATTAGCGGCTGGGATAAAGATGAAATTGCTTTGGAATACGTCATAACAGCTGATAATGAAAAAGATCTGAAACGCATTGAGGTCATTGTTGACCACAGCGAGAAGAACTTTGACGTTGAAGTAGACTATAAAAGCTCGGGTATGTTCAGTTGGGGCGGTGGTTCTGGCGAAGTGGACTTTGTACTAAAAGTGCCTCATAAAGCTCAATTGAACTCGATTGATTCTGTGAATGGCGCGATAACCATTGCCAACATTTACAGCGATATCCAAGCCGATACCGTTAATGGTCGAATTACCGTGGAAGGTGCTTCAGGTGATGTTTCTGTGGATACGGTTAATGGAAAAATCATTATCCGCATGGCTCGATTAGGTTCTTCGCAAAGAATTAAAGCGGATAGCGTTAATGGTGATATAGCAGTCTATGCTCCATCCGATGCTTCTTTTAAGTTGACTTCTGAAACCTTAAATGGCGATCTGAGCAATGATTTTGGTATTGAAGTAGACGAAGGTGAGTATGTAGGTGCCGAGATGAATGGTAACTACAATGGCGGTGGAGCCAGCTTGTCATTTGATACAGTTAATGGCGATATTGAGATTTTAAAGAACTGAAATTCTTTGAATTAAAGAGTTAAACACCCCTTTAATATCCTGTGGGACTCTTTTAGATACTTTTTTAAAACCTCTTTGTAACCTATCGGGCGGATTCTTAACTGATTCCGCCCTTTTTTATGCTTTAAGGAGCAGTACCGCATCAGCCCCGATGAGCTGTAATTGCAAATCCCAGTGATCGGCTATCCACTGAAAGGTGTTATCGGAATAGAAACAGACGTGAGTCTGATCATTCTTGTAATGCCAGCGAGCAAAAGCCTCTTGACTGATCCAGCGTTTGGTCATGATGCCGAGCACACCTTGCGGCTTGAGCATAGACACTAGCTGCGGAATAACTTCACAAGGTTGATGTAAATGCTCAAAGACTTCGGTGCTGGTAATAAAGTCATACTGGCGCGACAGTAAGTCTGCTTGGTTGGCATAAAAAGGATCATAGTTATCCATGCTAAAGCCAAGCTCTGCCATCATCACCGAAATGGTGGGGCCTGGCCCACAGCCAAAATCTAGCCCCTGTGCGTTATCAGGCAGGTTTTCTGACAGAGGTGTCAGCAAACGATCAAGAAATTGACGATAGCCCTGGTCATCTGGCGAGTTCTGATGGAGGTCGTATAGCGATTTCTCGGCTTCAGCTGAAAGCAATTGATGCTTCGGCACAAAGACCAGATCGCACACCTGACATTGCAGATAATCACGCTGTTTGTCAGTGTGAAAGTACAAAGTTTGGTGCTTCGAGCAAAGAGGGCAAGTCATCGGCAATCTTTTACGTTAAAATAGCGAAAACACGAAAAGTATTATTTTAATGGCATTAGTATCACTACAACAAGTTGAAGTCAGTTATGGTGGCCCGGCTTTATTGAATAAAGTCGATTTCACGATGGAACCTGGCGAGCGGGTTTGTCTTATTGGCCGTAACGGCGTTGGAAAATCGACCCTTCTCAAAGTCATCAACCGCGAAATTATCCCTGATGATGGTGATATTCGCTTTGTGCAGGGCATCAAAGTCGCCAAGCTCACGCAAGAAGTGCCCTCTGGCACCAGTGGCAGTGTCTTTGACGTTGTGGCGGAAGGTCTGGGCGAAGCAGGGGCACTCATTCGAGAATTTCATCATTTAATCCAATCTACTGACGACGCATCAATGCAGAAGTTGGCGCGTGTGCAGGAAAAAATCGAAGAAATTAATGGTTGGGCGATGGATCAGAAAGTCGAAACCGTGATTAATCGATTGAGTCTCGATGCCGAAAAATCGTTCGATGAATTGTCCGGCGGTATGAAAAGACGAGTGCTTTTGGCTAAGGCTCTGGTGGAACAGCCGGATATCTTATTGCTGGATGAGCCAACCAACCATCTGGATGTTGAGTCTATCGAATGGCTGGAAAATTTCCTGAAAGCCTACGAAGGTAGTTTGTTATTTATTACCCACGATCGTCGATTCCTCAAGAATCTGGCGACTCGAATTGTCGAAGTGGACCGAGGCAAATTAACCTCATGGCCTGGCGACTATGAAAATTTTCTGCGTCGAAAGGCAGAGCAGTTGGCTGCGGAAGAAAAACAAAATCAGGATTTCGATAAAAAGCTTGCTCAAGAAGAAGTCTGGATCCGTCAGGGCATCAAAGCACGTCGTACTCGTAATGAGGGACGTGTTCGAAGACTTGAAGCTGCCAGACAAGAGCGTGCGGAGCGTCGTAATTTGATTGGCAATGTCAAGTTGCAGGCTCAGGACGTGGAAGCGTCGGGCAAGAAGGTTATCGAGGCTAAAAACATTCATCATGGCTATGAAGGGCGAACCTTAGTCGATGATTTTTCGACCCTGATTATGCGCGGCGATCGGATAGGTATTATCGGTCCGAACGGTGTCGGTAAAACGACTCTTATTAACATCCTGTTGGGTGAATTAAAGCCAGACCAGGGCGAAGTAAAATTAGGCACCAAATTAGAGATAGCCTATTTCGACCAACATCGCGCCCAGTTAGATGAGAAGCAATCAGCGATGGATAATGTGTCCGGTGGCAAAGATTTGATGACCATTAATGGTCAGCCACGTCATGTCATCAGTTACTTGCAGGATTTTCTGTTTACTCCTGAGCGGGCACGTGCACCCATTACCGCTTTGTCGGGTGGTGAACGAAACCGTTTATTATTGGCCAAAATCATGGCTAAGCCATCTAACTTACTGATTCTGGATGAGCCAACCAATGATCTTGATATTGAAACCCTCGAATTACTGGAGGAGATGCTGGATAACTATCCAGGCACATTGATGTTGGTCTCACACGATCGTGATTTTCTGAATAATGTGGTGACTAGCACAATCGCTTTTGAAGGGCATGGTATTGTTAAAGAGTACGTGGGCGGTTATGACGACTGGTTACGACAAAAACCGTCTGATGCTGGGAGCACTTCGAGCAGCAAGCTGGCTCAAGAAAAGCAAAAAGACCCTGAACCGAAAGCTAAAGCATCAAGCAAGAATCAAAAAAAACTTAAAAAACTGAGTTATAAAGATCAACTGGAGCTGGATAAGTTACCCGAAATGCTGGCAGAGCTTGAGAAAAAAATCGACGCAGTGCATGAGCAAATGAGCGCTCCTGAGTTCTATCAGCAGGATGGTGAGAAAATTGCAGATACTAAACAAGAGTTAGAAGAGCTTGAAGCAGAGTTGGAACAAAAGTTCGAGCGCTGGGAATCATTGGAAGCGATGAGAAACAGTCTGTAAAAATGATGTTAATTGAGGTGGTGTATGTCACAAGATGATTTTGATTTATTTAAAAAAGAGTTGTCCGACGTTCAGCGCCTTAAAAATGATCGGGTTAATTTGCATAAAGCCAATGAAGGACCAAGCATTGCACAACAAGCAAGACGCGAAGCGGCTTTAGGTCGCAAGCCTAATGTCGATCCCAATTATCTGACCACGGATTTCGTTGAGCCGGTGCTGCCGAATGATTGGTTGGAATACAAAAAAGACGGTGTGCAAGAAGGTGTCTATAAAAAATTACGCCTTGGAAAATATACGATTGATGCACATATCGATTTGCATCGACGCAGTGTTAATGAAGCGCGCGAAGATGTGTTTTATTTTCTTAGCGGTAGTTTTAAGCGGGGAAAACGCGCTGTATTAATTACTCACGGCAAAGGCGAGCGCAGTCATCCTCAGGCGGTTTTAAAAAGTCATGTTAATCATTGGCTGAAACAACATGGTGCTGTGCTAGCCTTTCATTCGGCACAGAAGCAACACGGCGGTTTAGGTTCGGTTTATGTTTTGCTCAAGAAAAATGATGAAGAAAAGCAAATCAACCGTGAATTATTTAATAAAGGTTTTGGAAAAAGACTGTAATAAAGCTAGAGGCATAATTACAGCAAGGCGAGGATAATAAAATGGAAAAACATTCTGATAATAAAGGTTTGATCGAACTTGATGGGGAGAATGAAGAACAACAATCGAGCGCAAATAAGGATGCCTGGGAAAGAACCAGAGAGTTAATCCTATTGCAAGTCAAATTAGGTATAGACGCTATTCGCGACTTCATCTTAATGCCGGTAGCTCTTTTTTGTTATATTCTAGACTTTGGTGAACGCGACAAAGACCAGCCAACCTATTGGGATCGATTAATGGCCTGGGGACGTCGTAGCGATCATCATATCAACCTATTCAAACATCGTCGTTCTTATAAAAAAGGCTATATGACGATAGACGATGCGATGAGCATTGTCGAAGAAACAATCCGCAAGGAAGTGAAGAATGGGGACTATTCTGAGCAAGTGGTTAATAAGGTTAAAGACAAATTTAAGAACCGATTTAATCATTAAAACAGGTTATACAGAGAGAAGGATTTAGTATGTCCGCTAATACAATGCAGACGGCAGTTGCTATGCTTGCGTTATGCTTTAGCCCCTTATCTATAGCAGCCGGTGAAGCTCCCTTTGCTGAGCAGGAATTAGAAGAACCTGATACCTTTGTAACCATTACCGTTGAAAATGATTTGTTCGCTGGTCGCGATGGCGGCTATACCAATGGCTTCGGTGTCAGTTGGGGCAGCGGTCCTTATAAGACACTGGATGGAACCAAAAGTCCAGAGTGGCTGCAGGCAATGGGTAAAACCTTCGTTGTTCATGATGATAAAGAGCACTTTTATGGTGCCAGTTATAGTATTTTTCAGGGCATACAGACTCCATCCGATATTACCAACCCCAATGTTCAGCCAGATGATTTACCCTATGCGGGTATTCTCGGCTGGCGTGGAACCGTGCATTCCTGGACTGAAAGTCGTGCCGAACAATTTAGCCTATTGCTAGGAGTTGTGGGCCCCGCATCGCTTGCGGAGCAATCTCAGAAGACGGTGCATAAAATTACCGGTTCTGATAAACCTATGGGATGGGACTATCAACTACACAATGAACCGGTCTTTGCGTTACAGGCGCGCCGTAGTTGGCGCTATGAAATCAGAAATGGTGATGGGCATGGCATTGACTTTATCGGCATGCTTGAAGCAAGTGGTGGAAATTTTTCTTCATACGTTGCGGGAACTTACATGGTGCGTTGGGGCTTAAATCTCGAACGTAGTCACGCTGCCATTAGTGTATTGCCAGGACGCGGAATCAATCCGCTGGCCGGCACCAACTCTGAAGAATATTATGTCTTTTTCGGTGTCCAACCTCGCTATGTGTTTAATGATGTTTTTGTTAATGGTAATACTTTTCGTAACAGCCCGTCGGTCACTTTAAAAAATGAACAGCTGATCTATTCCACTGGTTTTGTCTGGAACTGGAAAAATTGGGGGCTGTTGTTTTCGTTGGCAGAAACCACCAGTACTTTTGAAGAGCGAAAAGGTAACGCCAAGTTTGGCTCGGTCAGTATCAGTTATCGGTTGTAGTGTTAGTCTTCATGAGGTGAAGGGTAGTCAATGTTGGTTATCCAGAACCGTTTGTCACCATCGGGTAGTCGTAACTTAACCTCATCATCAATCTGTTTTTTTAGCAGTGCACGTGCCATCGGTGAGTCAATACTGATGTAATGAGGTTTATGATCAAATTCGTCCGAGCCAACCAGCCGGTAAGTTATTTCTTGGCCATTCTCATCTTCTAAAGAAACTTGTGCACCAAAGAAGACTTTATCTTTCTCTTGCGGACTATGCTCAATAACTCTGAGATCCGCTGTGCGTTTTTGTAAGTAACGCACGCGCCGATCAATTTCACGCAGCTGTTTCTTTCTATAAATGTACTCAGCATTTTCGCTACGGTCGCCTTCTGCTGCTGCGGCATTGATGGCTCGAGTGACTTCTGGTCGTAACGTTTTCCACAAATAGGCAAGCTCATTGCGTAGGCGCACCGCACCTGCGGCGGTGATTAAGTTGGATCGTTGCATGGCTAGTCCGGTTGGTCTTCTTCTTTGTTTTTAGTGGCGTCTTTTAATTGTTGATCAAGGTTATCAACACGTTTCTGCATTTCCTCTTCAACTTGTTTTGCTTTATCGAGTTGCTGCTCTTTATAGTCTGACAATAGTTTATCGGACTCATTTTCTTCGTTCGAGCAAGCGGTTAGCGTTAAGATGATCAGGATCAACGCAAGCCATTTATACATCGTGATACTCCTATAAATTCTCAAGTGCTTAATGATAGCGCAGATAATGGTGACAAGTCCCGAGGGTAAGACCAATTATGCCCAATTAGGGGAATTTGAACTTTTACATTATAATTCGCTAATATAACTATCCAAAGACGTGCTTGATGATGCTGCATTTTAACCAACAGATTATGACGCCACTCAGTTGGGGTAGGGGTATTGCGCTATTGCTCCAGGTGCTTTACCTGTTTTGGCTGCAGCAGCTGCCTTCCTCAGTTGTCTGGGTCATTCTATCTGTGCAAGCAGTCATATTGTTGCATACCCTAGTAATCAGTCGCGCAACCGTCAGCCAGCTGGGTATTTTTATTGCCTTGTTACTTGATGCGCTTTTACTTATAGCATACGTCTATCTCACAGGTGGCATTGCCAACCCTCTGATTTCACTGTTGCTGTTACCGGTCGCTACCGCTTCTTTAATGCTCAAGCCGCGCTACGCATTAAGCTTGTTATTAATTGCTATCGCAGGCTATAGCCTACTGTTAAGTCTGGTGTCTGAACACCAGACCCATCATAGCTTCACATCTCACCTGATTGGCATGTGGCTGGTATTTATTGCCAGTGCACTGTTGCTGTATTACCTGGTCAGTCGCCTGGTACGGGCAACTCGCAATCAGCAGCTGAAACTGGAACACCAGAAGCAGCGTCAGCTTAGAGATGACTATTTGCTCGCGCTTGGTGTTTCCGCAGCAGATGCGGCCCATCAATTGAATACTCCCTTATCCAGCATGGCGGTGATGATTGATGATATGCCTGAATCGGATGATAAAAGCTTAATGGAGCAACAAATCAGTCGTTGCCAGAAGATTACCCAGAATATTCAGCAGCAGTTTGAACAGTTAAAACTACGCCAATATCAAACTATCTCGGTGCATGACCTGTTAAGTCAGATTGCTGCCAGTTTTCGATTACTGCATCCGGAGGTCAGGTTGGAGCTGGATACAAACTCACATTCTGAATCCGCCTGCAACAGCAACCAGTATCAGCTGAACAGCCACCTTGGCTTTATTAGTGCCTTACTCAATATCATGGATAATGCTGCCAAGGCTTCGCAGCTCAATCATAAGGCGCATATCAAGTTGGCCTGTGAGATTAGTAACAACAATAGTCATAAGTCATACCTTACTCTACGAATTTTTGATTTTGGTGAAGGCCTGGCTGAGCATCAGCTAGAGAGTTATGGGTTCGTGCCCAATCTTGATTCACGGCAGGGGATGGGGACCGGAAGTTTGATATCCAGTGCCAGTATTGAATTGTTGGAGGGGGCGATTCAGATTAGCAATCATGAGCAGGGTGCCTTGGTCACGGTTTCTTTGCCGGTTCGCAAACAAAACGCAGCAACAGTTGAGGGGTAGGGTATGACCAAGAACTTGCTTCTGATCGAAGATGATGCGGTTTTTGCTCAGGTATTGCAGAACTCGTTACAAAAGCGAGTAATAAGCTGCACCCATGTCAGTACTATTGAGCAGGCTTCAGATCCTGAACTGCAAAATAATTTCGATTTTATAGTGCTGGATTTATTTTTGGATGGAGAGTCAGGGTTAAGCATTCTATCGCAATTGCGTCAGCGTTATCCGAAAGCCAACATCCTGGTTCTGACCGGTTATGCGAGCATAGCAACCACCGTGCAGGCCATTAAACTGGGTGCCGATAATTATCTACCCAAACCTGCCAATGCTACTCAGATACTGAATGCCCTTACTCAAGAGTCAGTTGAGTTATTTGAATCAGCCCAGCAGTACTGTGCAGCCCAAAAGGAAAGTGATAACGATATCGAAGCACAAAATGTCCTATCCGTTGAACGCTTGCAGTGGGAGCACATTCAGACAGTTTTAGCCCAGAATCAGGGTAATATTTCCGCTACGGCAAGGGCATTAGGGATGCATAGAAGGACGTTACAGAGGAAATTATCAAAAAAACCTAAAAACAAATAAGAATGGTGTTGATAACTATTCTCATTTAGATCTATAATGCGCGCGTTGTTCACTTACAAACAAAACACAGGGTATGACAATGCAACCTCGTTTCTCTATCAGCGCATTAACTGTTGCTATCACAGTAGCGCTTACAGCATCTCAAACAACGCTAGCTGACGACCTTAAAAAAGGCGATCAAGTCGAAACCATTCAAATCATTGGCGATAGCCAGGCCGCGCAAAAAGTGCCGGGTTCTGCGCATGTGGTTTCAGAAACTGAGCTAGAAGAATTCAAATATACCGACGTCAACCGTGCCTTACAGCAGGTGCCTGGCGTCTATATCCAACTGGAAGATGGCTTGGGTTTGCGTCCGAACATCGGTATTCGTGGCACGGGAACCGGTCGTTCTGGTCGAGTAACGCTAATGGAAGATGGTGTTTTAATCGCACCAGCGCCTTATTCAGCCTCATCAGCTTATTATTTCCCAACCTTTGACCGCATTACTGGCATCGAAGTTTTGAAAGGCCCTGCGGCCATTAAGCACGGCCCTTTCACCGTTGGTGGTGCAGTAAACTTGATTTCGCGTCAAATTCCAGTGGATGCAGAAGGCCAATTGAAACTCGAGATTGGTGAGAATAATGAGCGTCGTGGTTATGTCTATTATGGTGATAGTAGCGATAACTTCGGTTACTTACTTGAAGCCAATCAGCACGTTACCGATGGCTTTAAAACGATTGACCGTCACGGTGATGAAACAGGCTTCGACAAAGATGATTATGTTGCTAAGTTCCGTTTTAACTCAGATTACTCAGCTGACGTTTACCAGCAACTAGACATCAAAATTCAGCACTCGACTGAAGATTCAGACCAGTCTTACCTTGGTTTGACTGATGCTGATTTTGCTGCTGATCCTTATCGCATGTATGGCGTTTCAGCGCTGGATAATTTTGACGGCGAGCACGACCAATATGTAATGAGCTACTATGCAGACTTAACGGATAGCTTTGACTTGCGTATCACAGCATATCGCAATGAAACTGCTCGTAACTGGTACAAAACCGGTGCTTTCATTATGGATGACCCATTGAATCCAGGCACTAGTACACGTTACAGCTGGTCAAGCATTATTAATGAGATTAACTCTGGTGGCAGCAACGCAGCTTACTTCCAGTCGATTCTTGATGGTGCTGATGCGCCTAATGATCGTATTCAAATTACGGATAATAATCGTAACTACTTAAGCGAAGGTATTCAGGCCAGTTTCGAGTGGGATTTCACCGTTGGTGAAACACAGCATGACCTTCAGTTAGGTTTACGTGTGCATGAAGATGAAGAAGATCGCTTCCAGCGTCACAGCTACTTCATTCAGGAAAACGGTACATTAGTATTGGATCAAGCAGATGCGTGGGGCACAGCAGGTAACCGTGTCTCTTCAGCAGAAGCAAATTCTTACTACCTGATCGACACCATTACTTATGGCGATTGGATATTCACACCAGGTGTTCGCTACGAAGATATCGACCTGAAACGCGAAGACTGGGCCAATGCAACAGACCGCAGTGCAGCACCAAGTGTACGCACAAATAGTGCCTCAGAAGTACTGCCTGGCTTTGGTGCCTTGTGGTTATTAAGTGATAACACCAGTTTATTATTTGGTGTGAATAAAGGTTTTGCACCTCCAGGAAACAGCCCTACAGACAAACCAGAAGAAAGCTGGAATTATGAAATGGGCGTGCGTTTTGCTGGCGAAAGCTACAACAGCGAATTGATCGCCTTTTACAGTGATTATGACAACCTGTTAGGCGAATGTACCCTTTCAAACAGTGGTTGTAGCATTGATGAACTGGGTGATCGCTTTAACGGTGGCGAAGCTGAGGTTAAAGGTCTTGAGCTGCGTGTCGTGGGCAAGTTTGCCGAAAACTGGTTAGGCAGCTTCAGCTACACCTACACCGACACTGAATTTGCTTCGACTTTTGACAGTAACGTCTGGGGCCCAGTGGAAAACGGTCAGCCGATTCCATACATCCCTGAAAATCAGATGCAGTTATCGGTCGGCTATGACAACTCAGTGTGGAATGTTTTCACTAACCTGAACTATGTCGACGGCACTTGTACTAAACCAGCCTGTGGCGCCTTCCAGCAAACCGATGATCGCTTCATCGTTGATTTGGCGTCTGAGTTTGATATCAACGACAGCACCAGCATCTACGCTACTATTGATAATCTTTTCGATGATGACTCGATAGTTGCACGCGAGCCTTACGGTGCACGTCCTGATAAACCAAGAACGGCACGGGTTGGTGTGAAGTTTAACTTCTAAGTAAATTGTCCTAGCTATAGGAAGTTATTATAACAATAACGATGTTAGTCTCTCCCTGGGCTCGTTGACTTGAGTCAAATTGAGCCAATATGATACAAGCCCGCTTCGGCGGGCTTTTTTTATTCTCAGGTTTTTTAAGCCCTGCTTTTTTAAGTAAGAAGCAAACTGGGTTATGATAGTCGGGTGATGATAACTATCAATGGCATCTATAATGGCACTATCAAAACCGCAACAGCGTAAACCAATTCATTACCGGCATATTCAATGCAACGGCTACCTTCGAGACGATGGCTTGTGGGATATTGAAGCGCACCTGACTGATGATAAAGGTTATCCGTTTCCTACCTTGCAGCGTGGGGTTCTGCAACCTGGTGAATTGGTGCATGAGTTGTGGTTAAGATTAACTCTGGATAATCAGTTGGTAATTCAGGATGTTGAAGCCGCTATGGCGATAACCCCTTTTTCTATCTGTTCACAGATTGAAGATAATTATAAGCGCTTGATTGGTTTGCAAATTGGCCGCGGCTGGACGCAGAAAGCAAAAGAATTGGTGGGGGGTATAGAGGGGTGCTCGCACCTGTTAGAATTATTGAGGCCGATGGCGACCACTGCTATACAAACCATTTACCCCTATATTAACTTTTCTGAAGATGGCCGCTTCCCCATCAGCGATAATGTGCTGAATTCGTGTCATAGTTTTTCCGATAGGAATGAGATTATTAATGAGTTCTGGCCTGAAAAGTATCAAGGTCAACAACTTGACGTTCAAGAGGTTAACGATGAGTAGTATCGACTGGATAACAAAGTACATCGAAATCTTTGATCGTATTGAGGCGCATATGATTGAGCTGGAAATATGGTCAGAGTCACATCCAGGACATCATAAGTTGCAGAGCAGCATGCCATTTTGTGTGGATACGTTGCAGTTTGAAGAGTGGCTGCAGTTTGTGTTTCTGCCAAAAATGCGTGAGTATGTAGAAGAAGAGCGCCTGCCTCCGGGGCCGGCACAAATAACACCCATCGCAGAAGAGACTTATAAAGACCAGCCAGAATTGAGGTCTTTAATTGAACTGTTAAGAAAATTTGATGAAATATCACATTTAAGCCATCTGCATTAACCAGAAGGTGAATCATGATCAAAGATAAGAAGATTGTCCACTTTAAAAGTGAGCTGTTACAGATTGAAAAAGAATTGGTCGAAGCCTTAGGGCTGGCTGAAGAAGTCGGCGAAAAAGTGGAACTCGATCAGGCCCGTTTTGGGCGTGTGTCACGGGGCAGTGCGCTGATGGATCAGGCCATGTCAGAAGCAGGTGTAGAGCGTGACAAGAAAAGGTTGGTAGCGGTTAGAAAAGCGCTAAAGCGTATTGACGAGAATCAGTATGGATTTTGCCTTGAGTGTGATGAACCGATTAGTGAAAAACGCTTAGAAGTGGCTCCTGAAACTGAGCTGTGTCTCGATTGTCAATCGTTTAAAGAAGAACACTCGCGTAATGATGAGTGAGTGTCAGACTATTTAAAAAATTCTTCCGCAGAAATTTTGCTATCATCAACCGGGTGTGGTGACCAGAAAAACCCCATTAATACTTTTCCTTTAACAAAAGTAACCCCCTCTTTTTTTAATTTCTTGAGTTGATCTGAGTAGTAGGGACTATCTGGGTTGAACGCGATTCGTCCATCAGAGCCTATGACACGAAACCAGGGAAGTTGTAAATCTGCAGGCGCCCGCCCCAGAGCCTTGCTGACATGCCTTGCGTGACGTGGGAAACCCGCTAATTTGGCAATTCGGCCATAACTACTGACTTTGCCATAAGGAATTTGTTTAACCCAATGATACACCTGTTGCCGGAAGTGCTGCATCCGATCCCGGGTTACTGCTGCGTTATTGTGGTGGCTACTTGCTTTAGAATTATTCGACATATCAATAAGTTGATCTCGATCAGAGCTTGAGCTTCATATCACAAAAGTGGTTTGATTATATCGTTTTTCAGGCATATAGTGGGATTTATTAGCTTAGATCTAATCTCAAACGGGAAGGGGAGGAAGCAATGGTAACGCTAATGGAATTAATTTTTGGTAGTGACAGAATGCCAGTTGATGATAGACCATTGCAGGAAATTGGGATTCATTTTAGTTTGCATCATGAGCAGTTGCGTAGAGTGATGGAGCTGTATCTGGAGGCTATGCAAAACGGTCTCCGCGAAAATGTGCGTTACGGAGGGCTGGATGCATTAATGGACGCATTAGCTCGTAACAAGAGTGAAGAGTTTCTGAAGTATCCTCACCAAATCATCGAGTCAAATACGATTGATAACGGCAACTATATTCTTGGACATCTGTTAAAAGAAAAGGATGTCAGCCGAGATTTGGCAACTGAAGTTTCGCGTCGATCGGGTATTGAGCAAGATACTTTGGAAATACTGTTACCTATTACCGCAACTATGATGATGGGGCGGTTGGGGTTATATCTTGATGATGTAGAAGAAGCAAAAAAGCGTGAGACGTTGCTGGATATTTTGCAGATTGAAGAGGGGACCAGTTTGCGGGAAATGATTCTGCAAAAACAGAGGCAACTCTATGGTGAATGAGCAGTGCTTATAGACTTAAACCCATCAAGAGCTTATTTAGATTTTTTATTGTAATCAGAGTCCCAATTTTAGGACAAATATAACCCCTTAATATTCTTATTCTTATTTCAAGAATCAGTAATGCTTCCTGATTTTTAAATAGCTCATGTTGCAAAAGTGGAACAGCAAAAATCCCACTAACATTCTGTTTTTCCTTACTTTCCATAACATGAACAATTAGCTGTACCATATCTGCAACGGATATTGTTAATAATCCATTCTATAAACTTAAACCGACTGAATCTTTGCCTTATTTTTTAGATGCTTAGCATTTTTGGCACACTCCTTGCTTATATTTATGTTGTCTGGCCTGGAATCGACACTGTCGACTACTGGAAGGTCGGTATTCATAGGATCAAAAAGGAGGTTTGCTATGAACATTAAACGATGGGCGCTTGCCTGTTCGATGGCGCTATTTACTGCAACAAGTGCGTATGCATTAGACCCTGCAGATAGCGTTGAATTGGACGGTAATGCGGTCAAGGACACAGCTCTAGATGATTGGCAAAATATAAACTTAGGTGTGAGCTCTGCAGCGGTGGCTACCGGTGTGGTCAGTGACTTACCACCCGCAACTATTTTCTGGAAAGGTGGATCAAAGGACACTGAGGATGTGACTCAGTGGTGGTATAAGGATGGTTCAGTTCCAGATAAAGATGATTTAAGAAATGGTTATGCAGCTGCATATTTCTTGCCCAAGATTGGAGGCGGAAATGATCTGGTCTTTTATTTTGGAGCAGAGCGTTATGCCAATAATGGTGATGCCATTATGGGCTTCTGGTTTTTCCAGGATGTCGTAGGTCCTGATGGTAATAACCGCTTCACCGGTCAACATCAAGAAAATGATTTATTTATTGTAATGGAGTATCCACAAGGCTCAAATGCGCAACCTTTTGTGCAAGTCATGCGCTGGGTGGATAGTGGCGGTGACGTTGATGATAATTTAAGTTTACTTTATTCATCAGGTGATGCCGGCTCCAAATGTAATACGGCTACTGACGCTGGGGTAGCCTGTGCGATTACCAATGACAACCAAGAACTGGCAGGAGTAGCGAATGGTTTATGGCCTTATGAAAATAAATCAGGTATTCCTGATGCATACCCTCATGAATCAATTTTTGAAGGACGGTTGAATGTGACTCAAGCATTGTTGAATGCAGGTATCAGTGAAGTACCCTGCTTTAGTAGTTTCCTGATCGAAACCCGCTCTTCAAGATCTGAAACTGCACAATTGAAAGACTTCTTAGGAGGTCAATTCCCATTGTGTAGTATTGAGGTAGCAAAAACCTGTAGCGCTTCAGCCTTAACAGCCGATAACAAGTTTACGATTGATTATACAATCAGCTTGACCAATACCGGTGTTGGAAGCATCGGTGCTGGCGAAATCATTACTATTGATGATCAGCCTAGCGATGGTGCTGCATTCCAATTAACCCCTGCGGTTAGCAGCTTAACCGGTGGTGCTGATGGTTGGGCACCAAACGAAATACTGCAGGTGTCAGGACAGTATGTTTCTGATGTCAATGGCGGTATGAATACTGTCGATGCGTCAGTCACTTTCGGCAGTTCAAGCATTACGGCTGATCAATATACTATTGGTTGTGATTCGCTATCACTTTCTCCAGCGATCTCAATTAATAAACTATGCGATTTGTCGTTGACACAAACTGGCAACTTGGTTGCTGTGCAAAAGGACTATTCAGTGGATGTCTGTAACACAGGTGATACACCTCTAGATGTCATTTTAACTGATAACAAGGATTTGGCGTTGAATGAAAGCTTCTCGCTGGACTTCCCTAAAACCTGTCTGATTGACGTTGATTGTGGCGCGGGATACACCTGTAATGCTGGTGGTTTCTGTGAAGATGGAGATGGCTTCTTAGAAGGTAACTTCGGAGGAAGTGTCTGTGAAACTCGAACAGGAACTTATCTACCATCTGAACTACCTGTGGGTAGCGATGGTAACTTGACTAACCAAGCCTCGGTCACCGCAACATCCCCTGTTGCAGCCCCAGGCGATATCGGCTCTGCATCGAATCCGATTCAGGATTCCGATTCAGCAACCTGTGACTTGTGCCCTCTACCTCAACCAGAGGAGTAGGATTCCAGGCGCAGCACAACGGGGGCTTCGGCCCCCGTTTCCTTGCTGCAAAGGTTAGCTTTATTTATTTCTACCGCCACCTTTATTGCCGCCTTTACCCCCTCCGGTAGTGGTATCTGTGCTACTGCTATCAAGCGAAATTTGGATCATGGCTATTGCAGTTAGCTGCCCATCACTAATGGTGTAGCTGAAGCTATCAGTATCTTTAAAAGGCTTACCAGGAATGTAAGTTAAGCTGTTATCAGGATTTAAAATAACATCACCTTTCGAACCCTGCTCTACTCCAATGATGGTAAGACTATCGCCATCAGGGTCATAGTCATTACTTAATGGAGAAAAGGTAATGCTGCTTTTTCCAGGTAACACTACTGTATCGTTTACAGCAACCGGAGCAGTGTTACTGACAACTGTCTGCTCTTCGACGGTAACCGAAGCGTTATGCTGATCATTTTGTAGCGTCTGACCATGAGAAACTTTACTGGTAACTGCATAGTCGCCAGCAGGGGCATTAGCATCAATCGCAAGCGACAAGCTGACTTCCTGGCTCGCACCTGGTGCAAGAGTTATATTCGAATAATTAAAGTTACCATTAATATAACTATCCATGGTCGACGTCAGGTTAAAGTTCGAAGAACTACAATCAGAACTATCACGATTTGTAACCTTGTAAACTATTTCAAAGTTGCTGCCAGCATTGGTCGCAATAGAAGTGTTGCTGAGTGGTTCAATAGACGGAACCTGATTTTGACAAATAGCAGGTGCCTGTCCGTAATTAACCTGAATAACTGCACTGCTCCCATCGCTTGCAGCTAGAGTTATACTGACATCATTGGCAGAGTCGTGATAAGTCTGCCCTGGTTGCAGGGTGATATCCGTCCAGCTCAAAGTCTCAGGTGTGGTATCTAATAGATAACTGTCATTAGGAGCATTATCCGTTCCTTCACGTAAACGAACACCCGTTAAAAACTGTGGGTAACTATCTGCAAGATGCGCATCAAAGCCAATCGCCTGACGATACTCTAAGTAGTACCATTCGTTCTGACCGCTGGCCTTAGTCTGTTTAAAAATTTTCGCAAGCTTGGTATTGTTGTCGTTAGCTTCTACTGGCGAAAGAACCACTTCACTGCTTTGGGTGATGGTTGCAGCTTTGGTATTCATCCAGCCTAATTGTTCTTTCTGAAAGGCATTAAAGTGATTCGTTTCACGAGCATTACCCATGCCACTGATAAAGTCACCATAATCACCAACTACACAACCAGAGTCTGCCGTAACTTGTGTATCACAGTCTTTGCTGTGGGCATGATAGAGGCCAAGGTTGTGTCCCAACTCATGGTGGACAACATCAGACTCAAAACGTTTTATCCATGAAAGTGGGCCTTGAACATTGGCTTTACCTGACCAGGTACAATTGGGATGTGTTGGAATAACATACATGACATGATCATAATTCGCTGGCTCATAGCCACGCTGACGAATGATTGCATCAGCAGCATTGCTGATAGCATAGGTATCACAGGTACTGACATCCACATCAACAGTAACAGGCTCAAGTGCCTGACCTGATAAACCAAACTGCTGGTAAGAGTTTTCCAGGAAGTATTGATGAGCTGTATTAAATAACGAATCGTATAGTTGTGCTGAAGTAAAACGCACAATTGGATTAATGGCAAAGTTAATTTCTGCCACCAAGACCTGATGAGTTCCGGTTACTGAAGCAGCTTCGATGGTGGCTCCAACGGATGAAGTCGTTGAGTCATCAAGCAATAAACTGATCGAGTCAGCAGTAGCTTTTAATTTACCTTTATCATTTAGCTGACCATGAACTCTAACTTTTTGGTTGGACGCCAGCCAATCTGGTACTTTATCAAACACAACTTCAGTCGCTTTACCCTGGCTATTAACCAAACGGTAAGATAGTTCACTTCGCTTGTTGACGAAGTCATCTTCAATATTAATCGTTATGGTTCCTTCCACGACATTATCCTTTGCATAGCTCCCTGCACAAAATAAAGACACAAAGATGCCCGCAGACGCTAACGCGCCTTTTAAAAGATAATTCATGTTTAACCTCTTAAGGTAGATTGGATAGGATGATTCACGGAGCCAATCATAGGTAAGTCAGGTGTAAAAAGATATGACAGAACCAAACAATTGATTGAATTTTGTACAAAGTGAGAGCTGGGCTAAAAGGGGCTTGTGACGGTTATGACATTTTTCCCAAATTTGTTACATGGGGATGTTGTGCTTATTTAACAGGCGGTAAAGGCTTGTTCTTGAGATGCCTAAGTTTTTGGCTGCAAGAGTGTGATTATAGCCAGACTTTTCAATAGACAGAATGAGGCTTTCCTTCTCAGCTTTGTCTTTGGCTTCTTTTAAACTGACAATGTTCTGATGGTTGTTAAATGATAAGTCCATGTGTTTTTCAGTAATTAAATTTCCTTCAGACAGAATTACTGCACGACGGATACGATTCATCAGTTCACGAACATTTCCAGGCCAACGATATTGGTTCATGGCATTCAAGCAGCGCTGTGTAAAAGTTTTATGCATATGACCTTCACAAAACTGACTTAAGAAATGATTGGCCAGTTCTGGTATGTCTTGACGACGATGGCGTAAAGCTGGCATATGCAGAGTGAGCACATTAATTCGATGGTAAAGGTCTTCACGAAAGTGACCATCCTCGACGGCTTTTTCAAGATTAACGTTGGTTGCCACGATAATGCGACAGTCAACGGTAATGCTTTTAACACTGCCTAATCGTTCTATTTGATTAAGTTCGAGGAAACGTAGCAAGTTAACTTGTAGGTTAATGGGTAGGTCACCAATTTCGTCAAGAAAAACAGTGCCACCATCAGCGGCTTCAATACGGCCAATTTTTTTGCTGTCAGCATTGGTAAAAGCACCTTTCTCATGACCAAACAATTCTGAATAAAACAAAGTCTCAGGAATGGCTGCGCAATTGATGGCAATAAAAGGACCTTGCTTACGCCTTGAGCGTTGATGGATCTTTCTAGCAGCCAGCTCTTTACCGGTACCACTTTCGCCAGTAATTAAAACGGTGGCGTCTTCCATGGCAATCTTATTGATGGTGCGTTTAATATGCACAGTTGCTTGAGAGCGACCAATAATATCATCGCTATCCTGAGGAACTTGTAGTTGATTAAGCTGTTTATTTTGTAGCTCAGCCATGCCGAATGCATGACCTACAGTTGCCAGAAAATAGTCATAGCGAAGTGGTTCGCGATGATAATCATAAAATAAGTGCGAGAAAAGAAAGTTGGGATGATCTTCTAGCCAGTTTTCGTGAGGAATAATGGCGATCCATTTGGTGGCCATGTTCAACGAAGCCATCTCCTCATATTCGGTAATGACGGGCTCCGGCTCTGCAGACAAAAAAATCACAACCACCTCAAACAGGTGATGCTGAAACAATTTCTTAAATTGACTCTTTTCTTGGGTAAAGAAGATTTGCCAGCCGTTATCTTTCAACTGGTCGATAAGTTCTTGTGCTGACTCGCCTTTTCCAAAAACCAGGATTGAACGACTTTCATGGGGAGAGTGGTCGAGCATTCCTTGCCTCCCAGTCCAAATCAAGTTTAAAAACAATAAAAAGCTAGGGTAATAAATTACACTAAGCTTTGCCGTTATGAAGCTGACATTATACCAATAATTAATTTTCTAAACCTAGAATTTGTTCAGTAAATATAGAGTTTTTGTGATAATTTAATCGCCATAAATATGTCAGTTTGTTTTACTTAATCGGTAAGATAAGTTGAAAAAATTTACAGCTTAATGAGGGGTGGGTTAAAAGAAAAGCATATAAAAAAATGACAAAGGACTTCTTAATGTAAAGAAGTCCTCAAAAAAGAACACATAAACAAGAGATTTAATATAATTCTGTATATTGAACTTAGAAATTAGTACGAAAAGATATTTTATAACATTCTTTTTAAAACATCAGTGTCAGATCCTTTGTCAAACCAACGATGCTTAATCGTTCCTGCTAAGTGTAAAATAATGAGTAATAATAGTGAGTATGCCAATATTTCGTGGACCTCATGCATCAGGTGCGCAGTATCTTCATTATCTGCAACTAAGCCTGGAATCGGGACTCCAAACCACTCGACATCGAAACCTTGATAGTCAGATGACAAGTAACCTACTACAGGAATTGCAATCATCAATATATAAAATAGGGCATGGGTGACCTTGGTTAACCACTTTTCCCATGTTGCAAGTCCAGAAGGTAGTGGCGGATTGTTTGAAAAGAGCCGGACCACGATTCTTATGATGACTAAACCTAGTATGGTTATGCCGAAGGATTTATGCCAAGGATAGATTTCATATTTTATTTCGCTTTCTTGAGGCAGTCCAGCCATATACCAGCCTACGCCGATCATCACGATTAGCATGAGCGCAATTAGCCAGTGCAATATACGAAGAGTCAGAGAGTATTTTTGTTGCATAACGTTTCCCCCATTGTGTTATGAAGTGACAATATAAGATGCTAGCTAGGGGAATGGCAAGCGTAAGCAGGAATAAACGACGAGCTGGAGAAGTCAGTGAGTCCAAATTGATGTAACTTGCAGGTTGGTAACAGCCTTTCTTATCACCAACCTACAATAATGTTAACGGCATAATTATTTTTTGCTAGCGATCGGCTGACCCATAATAGTAGTGCTGTATGGCTTCATGCCTTGTGCCCATTCAAGGGTGTTTTTAGGGAATAGTAAAACAATAGTGGAACCTAATTTAAAGCGGCCCATTTCTTCGCCTTTCTTTAAAATCACTTCACCTTTACCATAGTCCCAGCTTTTGACTTCTTTGCGTGTGGGCGGGGTAACGGTGCCATGCCAAACAGTTTCAATACTACCGACAATAGTGGCGCCAACCAAAACCATGGCCATTGGCCCAAGTTCCGTATCAAACATGGCAACCACGCGCTCATTGCGTGCAAAAAGATTCGGTACCTTGCGAGCGGTTAGTGGATTAACACTAAATAAATTTCCCGGCACGTGAATCATTTTAGTTAGTTCGCCATCAATTGGCATGTGCAGACGATGGTAGTCTTTCGGGGCAAGATAGACGGTTGCAAACTCACCCTCTTGAAAGGGTTTAGCTAATTCGGCATCGCCACCGAGTAATGTTTTAGCGGAATAAGTATGGCCTTTTGCCTGAAAAATATAACCGTTGTCGATTTTACCTAATTGGCTAACAGCGCCATCGGCTGGATGAACAATTGATTTGTCGTCAGTGTCAATCGGTCGAACGTCAGACTTCAAAGAGCGAGTAAAAAAATCGTTAAAGGTTTTATAGTCTTCAGGATTTTCGCGCTCGGCAATGCTCATATCAATGCCGTATTTCTTGATAAACCATTTGATGAAAGCATTTTTTATTTTAGTGTTCTCGCTTTGGGCAATTTTCCCCATCAGCAAAGAAATCCCATGTTGCGGGATAAGGTATTGAGCTAAAACTTTTAATGTGTCGGACATGAGTTTAATAATTCCGTGGAAATTGGCGATATTGTAGCCTAAATATAATCGTTAGACTATGAGCGGCTTAGAGCTGCCGCTTCTGGTAAAAGTTAGTCCAGGCTATATATAGGGTTGATCAAAGTGTTGGATTAAGTGCTGGTAATTCTTTATTCGGCTGGCGGCAATGGTGCCATCTTTGGCGGCAGCAAGCACAGCACAGCTCGGTTCGTTCAGGTGTTTACAGTCGCGGAATTTGCATTGCTCACCAATCGTTGAGATTTCGATAAAGCCCTGCTTGATGTCGTGATCTTCAAGGTGCCATAAGCCAAATTCGCGGACACCAGGAGAGTCTACCAGATAGGTTTCTGCATCGAGACGATAGAGCCTTGAGGCGGTGGTGGTGTGGATGCCAAGACCTGAAGTACCTGAAACTTCACCGGTGGCAATTTCCATGTTGGGAAACAGGTAACCGATTAAGGTCGATTTGCCGACGCCAGACTGTCCCGCTAATAATAACTGTTTGCCGGTTAAATCTTTGACCAGTTGCTCAACACCTTCGCCGGTGTTAGCGCTGATATAGTAAATGGGGTAGCCCAAATCCTGATACAGCTGCAGACGACTTTTGATGGACTCTTTTTCTTCATCACTCACCGTGTCCCATTTATTCATGATGATCCACACCGGCAGTTCGCTTGATTGTGCTGCAACCAGATAACGATCAAGCAATACTTCTGAAAAAGCAGGTTCCGGTGCTAATAATAGTGCTATCAAATCAATGTTGGCTGCCACCGGCTTAACGCCGTGATGGGGAGTGGGGCGTTTCAGCAGTGAGCGTCGTGGCTCAAGTTCAACCAGAACACCTGTCGGTAGTTCTTTTTGACGTCGAAACCAGGCACGGTCACCAACTACTGGTACTTCATTGGACTTACGCAAGAAGCAGCGAATGGTCTCGAAATTCTCATCAGCAATATCAACTTGCTGACCGAAGCGACTGATGACAATACCCTGCTCGGGATCGAGCAAGCTTTCTTCGTCAATATTACGGTCAACCTTTTCTTTTATATAGGTAGCTTGCTTGTCTGGTTTTTTACGCCAGCGTTTTGCAGATTTCTTTTCAGGTTTAGACAAGACAAGTTACCTTTTTTAAGTAATCTAACTAAAAGTTTAAAGTGATAGTCCGTGACGAATTAATCGTCTAAGAAGTTCGGACCGAAAGTGCCGTTGTTTTCCAGGGCATCAATGTGCGCTGCGCAAATAAGGTCATTCATACAGACGCTGTTACCGGCATCATGCGTAGTGTAACGAACCAGGCAGTGACCATAGCTTACTTCAAGATCCGGATGATGCGCTTGTTTATTCGCGATCCAGGCAACAGCATTGACAAATGCCATGGTGTGATAATAGTTTTTGAATTTAAATTTGCGATAAATTGCGCCGGTTTTGTCATCAAATTGCCAGTTGCTTAATTGCTCACTCATCAACTGTTGGCGTTTATCATCATCAATTGGATTTTTTGCTTCATCGTCGTGAACACATTGCTGTTGTGCAAGTTGCATAGTATCTCCTGTTAAATGGTTCAAACTGTAGAGTAAACAAGCCTGATTTATCTAGAGAAATAAACAATAGCACTTGTTTACGCGCTTCCATACCAGCGCAAAAACTGCGACTATAATAACTGAAAACTTCAGTAGTATGGAGCTTAACTGGATATAATGACTATTATTGTAACCATTAGGCGTAATGATTAGGAGCTGGTTTTGACAAAAAATGATGATAATTTGATTTGGGTTGACCTGGAAATGACTGGACTTGACCCAGAAACGGATGTAGTAATCGAAATTGCCACCATCGTCACCGATAAGGATCTCAACATTCTTGAGGAGGGTCCTGTTATCGCGATTCATCAGCATAACGAAGTGCTCGACAATATGAATGAGTGGTGTGTGGTGCAGCATGGCAAATCGGGGCTCACCGAGCGAGTCCGTCAAAGTACCATTGATGAAGAACAAGCCAGTGAACTGACTTTGGAATTTTTAAAGCAGTGGGTCGATGAAGGAAAGTCGCCAATGTGTGGTAATAGCATCTGTCAGGATCGACGCTTCATGGTTAAGCATATGCCAAAGCTGGAAGCCTTCTTTCATTATCGTCATATCGATGTCAGCACCCTGAAAGAGTTGGCTCGTCGTTGGAAACCTTCAATCCTCAATGGATTAAG
The DNA here is from genome assembly GCF_048265365.1 of Kangiella sp. NCBI lineage: Bacteria > Pseudomonadati > Pseudomonadota > Gammaproteobacteria > Kangiellales > Kangiellaceae > Kangiella > Kangiella sp. The sequence goes on along the minus strand of NZ_JBLXBT010000002.1, from coordinate 698,242 downwards.
CAAGGGCGGGGCTCATTTGGCGTTAGACGATATTCGCGAGTCGATCGAAGAGTGCCGTTATTATCGTGAGCATTTTATCGACCTAAATTAGAGTTAACTGGCTAAGGATAGTTTATGCATCCCGTATTTACAGCAGACAGTATTAAAGTGATAGAGCAGGCGGCTGCTAAAGCGCAAGGCTTTGCTCTGTTTGAGTTGATGCAAAGAGCGGGACGAGCAGCTTACGACTGTCTGGAAAGAGAGTGGCCTTTGGCGCATCGCATTGTGGTGGTTACCGGCTCTGGCAATAATGCAGGTGACGGCCTGGTGTTGGCTCGACTGGCCACCGAAGCCGGAATGCAGGTGACGCTGGTGCCAATCAAACCATTGAATGAATTAAGCGGTGATGCCGCAATGGCCTGGAAACAGCTTGAGTCATTTAACTTAACGCAACGCCAACCAGACTCCATGATATTTGAGCAAGCGGACGTGATTGTTGATGCTTTGCTCGGAACGGGTTTCAAGGGGCAGTTGCGTGATAATTATGCTGAAGTCATCGAGCAGATCAACCAGAGCGGAATGCCTGTGTTAGCCCTGGATTTGCCGAGCGGTGTTTATGCCGATTCTGGCTCGTGCGCTGAGCCTCATATTATAGCCGACCATACGGTGAGTTTTATTTTTTACAAAGTGTGCCAGGTCATCAACGAAGGTCTGGCTGCGCAGGGTGAGTTGCACTTGGTGACTCTGAGCGTCAGTCAGTCGCACTTTTACCAGCAACAGCCGGTAGCCTGGAAACAATCTTATTCCGATGTGATGGATGAAATCCCTCAACGCAGCGCCACAGCTTATAAACATGCTTGTGGTCACCTGTTATGTGTGGGCAGTGATTTCACCATGGGCGGAGCCATTATGTTGGCAACAGAAACGGCATTGCGCAGTGGCGCTGGATTGGTGACTACCTTCTTGCATCCTGATAACCGAAGTGCGGCGCTGGGCTTTTGTCCGGAAGCCATGTGGCATGGCGTGGCGTTTGAAGAGTTGAGTTTCAATAGCCTGATCGACGCCAGCCCCAAGCAGTTTGATGCCCTGGTGCTGGGGCCTGGCCTTGGCCGTAGCGAATGGGGACGGCAGGTATTTGAGCAGTCTTTTGCATTTGCTATACAACAAAAGATGCCTTGCCTGATTGATGGTGATGGCCTGTATTGGCTTCAGCTGTCTCTTGAACAAGATCCTGAGTTAAAATTGCGACAGCCATTAATTGTTACGCCACACGTTGGCGAGGCCGCTCGCCTGTTAAGCTGGGATACAGCCAAAGTCAGCGAGGATAGAATTAATGCGGCTCAAGTAATCGCAGCGCGCTATAACTGCATCTGCTTGCTAAAAGGCGCAGGAACGATTTTAGCCGATGGACAACAGGTAGTAATTGCCGGCGGTGCTCACCCAGCGATGGCAACCGCAGGTTTAGGTGATGTATTAAGTGGATTGATTGGCTCATTGCTGGTACAAGGCATGTCGCCCTGGGATGCTACGCGAGTCGCAACATCCATTCACTTTACTGCAGGCGTTGAAACAGCCGGGGATAGAGTACGTGGCATGTTGGCCTCAGAATTAATTGAAAGCATTCATTATTGGGTTAATCGTTAAGTTTTTATAGCCGGAGTTCAGGTTTAAATTGATGCAGAACATTAGAGTAGATTTATCAGATGAATCGCAAACGGTATTGATGGGGCAGAAACTGGCTGCCTGTATCAAGGCACCGATGACCATTTATTTTAAAGGTGAACTGGGCGCTGGCAAGACAACCCTGGTGCGCGGTATTTTACGTGGTTTGGGTTATCAGGGCGCGACCAAGAGTCCGACCTATACCCTGGTTGAACCTTATGAGCTTTTGGACGTCACAATTTATCATTTTGATTTGTACCGTTTGTCCGATCCTGAAGAACTGGAATTTATCGGTATTCGAGAGTATCAACAGCCAGATTCGTTTATGCTGATTGAGTGGCCCGATAAGGGCAAAGGCATGATTCCTAAGCCGGATTTAGTGATTGAACTGGATTATAACAATGAAGGTCGAAGGGTTAATCTTTCGTCTGAACACACAGAGTTAATGCAAAAACTGGCAAAAAGCTGTGATTTTATGCCAAAATCGGGTTAGTGCACGGGAAGTTGCATACCAACTGACATTAGAGAAATGACATAAAGACAATATGATGAAAAAGTGGCTGACAGTTTTAGCAAGCGTGTTTATGCTCGCGCAGAGTATATCGGTTGCTGAGGCGTCGATTATAAAAAGTATGCGTTTCTGGCAATCGCCGGAATCAACCCGTGTTGTCCTAGATCTGTCCTCCCCTGTTACCCATGAAGTCAGTATTCTTAAAAATCCTGACCGTATTGTGGTTGATATTCCCGGTGCGAATGTCAACGTCGATCTCAATCAATTGGATATACAAAGCGATTTAGTCAAACGTGTGCGACAAAGTACACCGCCCAGAGAAGGTGTTTTACGTTTGGTGCTGGATCTTAACAAAGAGGCTGAGCCGAAAAGCTTCTCTTTAAAACCCTACCAGGAATATGGTGACCGCTTGGTGATTGACCTGTTCGATGAAAATCGTCAGGAAGTTAAACCGCCTGCCTCCAGTCGCGGTAGTGATCGTGACATAGTGATTGCGGTGGATGCCGGTCATGGTGGTGAAGACCCCGGAGCCTTGGGTGGGCGAGGTACTAAGGAAAAAGATATTGTATTGGCTTTATCCAAAGAGTTAGTTGCTGAGCTTAATAAAACGAAAGGGATTAAAGCCTTTTTGACCCGAACAGGCGATTATTACTTACCTCATCGTAAGCGGACTGATTTAGCGAGATTGCAGCGAGCTGACTTGTTCGTGTCGGTGCATGCTGATGGCTTCAAAAGCCCTAAAGCAAAAGGTGCATCGGTCTGGGTTTTGAATTTGCATGGTGCTAAATCAGAAGTGGCGCGTTGGATGCAAATGCAGGAAGAAAAATCGGAACTGCTCGGTGGTGTTGATAGCTCTGTGGTCTTATCCAATTACGATAATTCGGTTAGATCCGTGTTACTCGATTTGCAGATGGAAAACTCGATTACCGAAAGTACCAAAGTGGCTAAAATTGTACACGGTGCTATGAGTAAAGTGGTGCCGAAGATGCATAAAAAACACGTTGAAGAAAACTCTCTGCTGGTGTTAAAAAACCCGGACATCCCATCGATTCTGGTTGAGCTAGGATTTATTACCAACCCTGAAGAAGAGGCGCTGATGAAAACAGCCTCTTATCGCAAAAAATTAGCCAGAGGCGTTGGTGACGGTATCGTAAATTATTTTAAGAAACATGCTCCTGATGGTACTTTATTTGCCTCGCTTTATCGTCAAAATATTTATCACGTGCAACGCGGAGATAGTCTGATCAAGGTAGCAAGACGCTTTAATGTATCAGTACGGGATTTGAAAACTGTAAATAAACTATCCACTAACGTGGTAAAGATTGGTCAGAAACTCGTTATCCCGACTGCTGAATAGTTCGTGTCTCAGCACATGTTTTTATTTAATTACATCGAATCCATTTAATGTCTATTCATAAGCTCTCACCATTAGTTGCTAACCAGATTGCTGCGGGCGAGGTCGTTGAGCGGCCAGCGTCAGTTGTTAAAGAGCTGCTGGAAAATGCGATAGATGCCAAGGCTGATCGTATTCAAATTGATATCGAGCGAGGTGGCACACGTTTAATTCGGGTAACCGATAACGGTGAAGGCATCAGTCGTGATGAGTTGGAGCTTGCTTTAGCTCGCCATGCGACCAGTAAGATTGAGCATTCCGATGATCTGAAAGCTATTTATACTTTAGGGTTTCGGGGCGAGGCATTGGCCAGTATCAGCTCGGTTGCTAAACTAAAGCTAAGCTCAAGACCGCAGGCTCAGGACATGGGTTGGTCGGCAATTGCCGAAGGTCTGGATATGCAAGTTAAATTGCAACCGCAATCGTTACCTGCAGGCACCATCGTTGAAGTGCGTGATCTGTTTTTTAATACCCCCGCGCGTCAAAAGTTTTTACGCGCCGAGCGTACCGAGTTCGTGCATATTGAAGAAACTGTCAAACGAATCGCACTTGGTTCGCCTCATGTTGCGATTACCTTAAGACACAACAGTAAGGTGGTGAAGCGAGTTCCCGCAGCCCATAATTCTGAGCAACATCAACAGCGCATTGGCTCGATCCTTGGAGCTTCTTTTTTGCGCGAAGCCATCAAGCTCGACAGCTCTATCGATTCCACGCGTCTTTACGGTTGGTTATCGCCAGTGGATTGGCATCAAAGCTCAAGCTTAGGCCAGTATGTTTTTGTCAATGGTCGTGCCGTGCGCGATCGCACCTTAAATCATGCCATTCGTCAGGCTTATCATGATCGCTTACCGACCGGGCGTATGCCAGCTTACGTTTTATACCTTGAGTTGGAAGCCTCGCAAGTGGATGTGAATGTGCACCCGACCAAGCACGAAGTTCGTTTTTCCAATGGTCGCCAGGTTCATGACTTTATGAGTCGCGCAGTTGAAGAGGCCCTGCTGGAACAAGGCGAAATGCTTGAGCACAGTCAGCACGCTATAGGTGATAATGAAGAACTGGTTTATATGCGGCCGTCACACTCAGTCGCTCAGCCTACCACTAAAGATGATCCTTATTTCACACCGCGCCATCAGGCTGGCGCTTTTGCCGATCAAGTGTCTGATAGCAGTGCAGCTTCCTATTTCTCTCAACAAAACCACTGGCCGGAAAGTCGGCCACTGGAAAAACGTCAATGGCCTCAGAAGTCTAAAATTAAATCCCAGCTCGCTAAGGGTGATTTCTGGTTATTGCATGATCGCTTACTGCTGCAACAAACAGACGAGGGTATCAAGGCTCTCGATTTAAAAGCTTACTTTTGTGAACATATTAGCGAGAGCCTGGACAGTGAGTGGCAACAAGGTGAAGTGAAACAACGTCTGATGCTGTTTCCGCTCAGGTTAGGTATTCCAGCTGACAATATCAGTGATGATTTTATTAGCAATTGGCGACAGGCTGGTTTTGAAATGACATTGACTGGCCCGAAAACGCTGGTGGTAAGAAAAGTCCCCAGCTGTATTTCGCATATCGATTTGCAACAGTGTTTGCAGGAAATTATTTATCAAGCAGTCAGCAAGAATTTATCGGTGGCCGATTGGCAAAAACAATTAAGAGAAAGTTTGCATCAGTATTGGGCACCGGACAGTCAGACTCATTGGCTTGAGGAATTAGCTCATTTACCCTGGACCGACTCAAGCTTTTGTAAACACTATACCGCTGAGCAGCTATTAGAATTGTTAGTGAGTCCTCATTAACTGTATTAATCGGCTACACTATTAAGTAAGGTGACTCAATGCAATCCGCTGGTGAATCAGGACAAAAAACACTAGCCCTCTTTTTAATGGGGCCTACCGCATCAGGCAAAACTGATTTGGCGATTGAATTGGTTGAGCAGCTTGATGCTGAAATCATCAGTGTTGATTCAGCCATGGTCTATAAAGGCATGGACATAGGTTCAGCTAAACCTTCGGCACAAGAACTGGCACGCGCCCCCCACCGTTTGATCGATATTTGTGATCCTGCAGACCCTTATTCGGCAGCACGATTTCGCGATGATGCCCTACGCGAGATGAACGACATTTCAAGCCAGGGAAAAGTCCCACTTTTGGTTGGCGGCACTATGCTGTACTACAAAACTTTGTTGGAAGGGATGCATAATCTACCAGACTCGGATCCGACAGTACGCGCTCGCTTACAGGAGAGGTTGGACAATGAAGGCTTAGCTAAGCTTCATCACGAGTTAGCCGAGGTTGATCCCGTTTCAGCCAAGCGCATTCATGAAAACGATCCACAGCGAACTTTGCGTGCGCTGGAAGTGTTTGCCATTACCGGAAAGCCGCTCAGCCAACTACATGCTGAGCAAGAAGACCATGATTTTCCTTATCGAACCCTGCAAATCGCTCTAGCACCACAGGATCGCGCCTACTTGCATCAACGCATCGAAAATCGTTTTTATCAAATGATGGAACAAGGATTTTTGCAGGAAGTCGAGTCGCTTTACGAGCGAGGAGACCTGAATCCTGAGCTGCCATCCATTAAGTCAGTTGGCTATCGTCAGATGTGGCAATACCTGGAAGGTGAGTTGTCCTTAGAGGAAGCGATTGAGCGAGGAATTATCGCAACCCGCCAATTAGCCAAGCGTCAGTTTACCTGGTTGAGAAGCTGGAAAGAGCTGCATTGGGTCGAGTCAAGACAGCCTATAGACACGCTATATAGAGCAACTGTCCAATTGTTAAATTCTATGTAATGTGACGCTATCCTATTGATATATCTCGATCTGGCTGATTAATTGATGTACACTTTTAGCGAGCTTGAATTTTTAAAAGCTTGATTCATCCGATTTGATTTGTAGATATATAAATGAGTTATTGAACAAGGCCTGAGCCAGAAGCGGCCACAATAATGAAAACACATAAAACATACAGGAGAGAGCTATGTCAAAAGGGCAATCACTACAAGACCCTTTCTTGAACGCATTACGTCGTGAGAAAGTGCCTGTCTCAATTTACCTGGTTAACGGCATTAAACTTCAAGGACAAATTGAATCATTCGATCAATTTGTCATTTTGTTGAAAAATACTGTCAGCCAAATGGTTTATAAGCACGCAGTTTCAACTGTTGTTCCGATTCGCAATGTTCGTGGCCACTATGGTCAAAACGGCGATAACGGCAATGGCGGTCCTGATAACGATCACAACATGGGTCCTCAAGGCGGCGGTGTAGGGCCGGGTCCTATGACTGGTGGTGGTTACGGTAGCGGACCAATGGGCGGGATGTAGTTTTTAAATCTCACCACAGCTAGTCTTTGTAATACAAAAGCCATCTGCCGATAGCAATCGGTAGGTGGCTTTGTTGTCTTAATTTCTTTATTATTAGGGCTATTGACCCTAGTTCATTAAACCTTTCTTTTTTTATCACAGCGAACAGGTTCGCAGGTTGAGGTGGTTTCTTGTTTGACCGACACAGTGGTGGCGAATCAGCCATCTTGGTACATATCGATTTTCAGCAGTCTGCTAGCCAGGACAAACATCAGGAAGATCTACAGGAATTTGTGGAGTTAGTCCGCTCTGCCGGACTGGATGTGATGGACATCATCACTGCCAAGCGCTCCAGTCCCGATCCGAAGTTTTTTATTGGTAGCGGCAAGATTGATGAAATCAAAAGCGTTAAACAAGCAACTGACGCTAATGTCATTATTTTCAATCATAACTTGTCGCCTGCTCAGGAGCGTAATATTGAACGGGCGGTAGAAGCTCGTGTGATTGATCGCATTGGCTTGATTCTTGATATCTTTGCTCAACGAGCGTCGACCTTTGAGGGTAAGTTACAGGTTGAGCTAGCTCAGTTGCGTCATTTGTCTACACGCTTGATTCGAGGTTGGACTCACCTTGAGCGACAGAAAGGTGGTATTGGCTTACGAGGCCCAGGTGAAACTCAGCTAGAAACTGACCGTCGTTTGCTTCGTGAACGTTTAAAATACATTGATAAGCGGCTGGAAAAAGTTTCCAAGCAACGCGAACAAGGAAGACGTTCTAGAAAACGGGCTAATATTAAAACAGTCTCTATTGTAGGCTATACCAACGCCGGAAAATCTACATTATTTAATTACTTAACAACCGCCGGCGTATTGGCGGAAGATAAGCTGTTTGCGACTCTCGATCCAACGTTGCGTCGTATCAGTTTGCCGCAAGGTGCCGATGTCATTATTGCTGACACAGTGGGGTTCATTCGTCATTTGCCCCACGAATTAGTAGCAGCGTTCCGAGCCACACTTGAAGAGTCGGTTGAGGCGGATGTGTTATTGCACGTGATAGATGCTGCCAGCGAGCGCCGCGATGAGAATATGGAGCAGGTGGAAGAGGTTTTAACCGAAATTGGCGCAGAGACTATTCCTAGACTTGAGATTTATAATAAAATCGATCTCATTGAAGGTGCTGAGCCCCATATCGACCGTGATGATAAAGGTCGCCCGATACGTGTCTGGATTTCAGTGATAAAAGAGCAGGGCATTGAGCTGTTGCGTGAAGCGATTGAAGAGCTGGCACAGGAAGAGCAGTTTAATGCTGATCTTCGAATTCCCCCACAGCAGGGGAGGTTACGCGGATTGCTTTACGAATTACAAGCCGTTGAATCCGAAAATACCGAGAAAAATGGTGACATTTTATTGACGGTCAGTCTGCCAAAATCCGACTGGATTCGCCTGGGCCGTCAGCTTGAGAAAGACCTTACATCTTATGTGGTGAATTCATAAAGACTAGAGAATTGTAACATAATGCCCGATTTGCCTTGAAAGGGCGCGGACTGCTCCCTACAATTCGGGATAGATTTTTTTAATAGTGAACTGGAGATGACTATGGCCTGGAATGAACCGGGTAATAACAACGATCAAGACCCATGGGGCAAAAAGCGCCCTAATAATCAAAACGACCTTGATAAGTTGCTGAAACAAGCCGGAGAAAAATTCGGCGGTATATTTGGTGGTGGTAAGGGCGGTGATAAAGGTAGCTCGGGTAAAAACAGCAATGTCTCTTTTATCATTGGCTTTTTGGTGCTGGTAGCAATTTACTTATTTAAATCAGCCTATACCGTGAATGAAAAGCAAAATGCTATCGTCTTAACATTGGGTAAGCATACTCGTACTGATACTGCCGGTTTGCACTTTGCCTTCCCTCCGATTCAACAAGTTTACTTGATTGATGTCGAAAGTATTAAAGACGTTGAAGTCGAAGGCATCATGTTGACCAAAGACGATAATGTGGCAACCGTCAAAGTAAAAGTTCAGTATCGAGTAAAGGATCCTTTGAATTACAAATTTAACGTAGTGGACCCTGTTGAAACGCTAAAGCATGCTACTGAAGCAGCATTACGACAGGTTATCGGACATACTCGGTTACAAGATGCACGTACTGATAAAAAAGAAGATGTTCGTAAGAATGTTGAAAATGAGCTCAAATCCATTCTAAAGCCCTATGATGCGGGTATCGAAATATTCCGACTGAACTTAATCGGTAACGTGGATGTTCCTCCATCAGTGAAGCCAGCTTTTGATGATGCCATTAAAGCGGAAGAAGATCAGCGTGCTTACATTGAGCAGGGTGAAGCTTATCGTAGTAAGCAGATTCCTCTCGCTGAAGGCCAAGCGCAACAGCTTATCCAACAAGCAAACTCTTATCGTGCGCGCGTTATTGAAAAAGCAGCCGGTGAAGTTGCTCGTTTCGAGAAGTTGTTACCAGAATATATGGCTGCTCCCGGCGTCACGCGTCAGCGCTTGTATATCGAAACAATTGAAAGCGTATTGAGCAAATCCAGTAAGATTATGTTGGATGTAGAGGGAAGCAACAATATGACTTATATACCGTTAGACAGTATTTTGAAGCGTAATAAGGCTTCAGGTTCTGAAAACGATAGTCAGAAGCAGTAATAGGAGACGAACATGAATAAGCTAATTTCGTTAATTGTAGTACTTATCATTGCTGCTATCGTAATCATTACCTGTACCTTCAAGGTTAAAGAGTGGGAAACTTCGATAGTGTTGCAGTTTGGTGATATCAAGAAGAATGAAGATGGCACCGCAAAATTGTATCAGCGAGGCTTTCACTTTAAATGGCCTATAGCTGATGAAGTCATTACCATGGACAATCGTATTCAGACCTTTGATGGTGAATCAGATCGTATCGCAACAACTGAACAAAAAGATTTGATTGTCGATAGCTATATCAAGTGGCGTATTGAGGACTTTGATCATTTCTATCGTCGTACCGGTGCTAACTACCGTGTTGCCGAACGACTATTAGATAACACTGTTGAGAATGCTTTGCGTGAAGAATTTGGTAAGCGTACTCGTACTCAGGTTGTTTCAGGTGAACGTGAAGAGGTGATGGGTTTAATGCTCACAGAGACGCAAAAAATTGCGCCTGACCTGGGTATTGAAGTTGTTGATATTCGCGTAAAAACGATCAACTTACCAACTGAAGTCAGTGAGTCGATTTATAACCGTATGCGTAATGAGCGTGTCAAAATTGCTAATGCGCACCGGGCAGAGGGTGAGAAAGATCGTCAAATTATTGTTGCCGAAACAGATGTTCAGATTCAGCGCATTCTAGCTGGTGCGGATCGTGAAGCTCGTGAGATTCGTGGTCAAGCTGATGCAGAAGCTGCTGAGGTTTACGCAAAAACTTATGGTAAAAATCCTGAGTTTTATTCCTTCTTGCGAAGCCTGGATGCTTATAAAGAGGCTTTCAAGAACGAAGATGATGTTATTGTCATCAAGCCTGATAGCGACTTCTTTAAGTATTTCAAAAATGCGGATGGCAAATAGCCACATTGCAAAATCTAAGGCCAGCTTAGCTGGCCTTTTTTAATGGTTTAAGGTTTGGAACGACTTAAGCAGGTGACCTTATGACACAGGAAATTATGATCGCACTGGGGTTATTGCTGGTATTCGAAGGTTTTTTACCGGCAGTGATGCCTAAAGCGTGGAAGCGCATGATGTGGGAAGTGATGAAACGCCCCGACAGCAGTGTGCGTATTGGCGGTTTTATAACCATGCTGGCAGGCCTTCTGTGGGTATTGTGGGTCATATAGGAATTCAGGTTGTATCCTGAACCTAGAAACTATCGGACTTTTAAAGCTAACTTATTGATATTCATAGCCCCGTGAACTGTTCTAATCTGTGATTTGGATTTTTTCAAAAAAAGGGGGATTTTCGCGTTTTTTGACGGTAAAATGCGCGGTTTCCTGTCCTTTTTCGTGGCAATAAACCGATCAATCTACTAAGTAGAGAAAGAGTTAAAAATGGCACAAAGCGTTGTGGTACTAGGCACCCAATGGGGTGATGAAGGTAAAGGTAAAATCGTTGACTTGTTAACTGAACAGGCGAGCGCCGTTGTGCGCTACCAGGGCGGTCATAACGCAGGTCATACATTGGTCATCAAAGGTGAGAAAACCGTGCTTCATTTGATTCCATCAGGGATCTTGAATGACGGTGTTATGTGTTACATCGGAAACGGTGTGGTGCTTGCTCCAGATGCCTTACGCAAGGAAATGGATATGTTGCTAGAGCGAAACGTGCCAGTTTTGGAGCGTTTGCGTGTTAGCCCAGCCTGTCCATTAATTCTTCCTTACCACGTAGCCTTGGACAATGCGCGTGAAGCATCGCGCGATGCACAAAAGAAAATCGGTACTACCGGTCGTGGTATCGGTCCTGCCTATGAAGACAAGGTTTCGCGTCGCGGCTTGCGAGTTGAAGATTTGTTTGACCTTCCTCGCCTGGAAGAAAAACTGCGCGATATTATGAAGTTACATAATTTCGTATTAACCGAATATTACAAAGCCGAAGCTATCGACTTTGATGAAACATTGGCTTTGTGCAAAGAATATGCTGAGTGGTTGAAGCCGATGGTTTCAGACGTGCCAGCAATTCTTGCGGATATGCGTCGCGCAGGCAAAAAATTAATGTTTGAAGGTGCGCAAGGTACTTTGCTGGATATTGACCATGGTACTTATCCTTTTGTAACCTCTTCGAACACTACAGCGGGTGGTGTTGCTACCGGTGCTGGCGTTGGCCCCCGTCATATTGATTATGTCTTGGGTATCACCAAAGCCTACACTACACGCGTTGGCGGCGGCCCTTTCCCAACCGAATTATTCGATGATACTGGCAAGCACCTGGCTAAAGTCGGTAACGAATTTGGCGCAACCACTGGTCGTCCACGTCGCTGTGGTTGGTTAGACGCAGTAGCACTAAAACGTGCTGTTGATATCAACAGTGTATCCGGCCTTTGTATGACCAAGCTGGATGTGTTGGATGGTCTTGAGACGGTTAAAATCGCAGTGGAATATGACTGTCCTGTCAATGGCGTCATGCACAACACACCAAGCTGCGCTGAAGATTATGAGCGTTTAAAGCCAGTTTATATTGAGCTCCCAGGTTGGTCAGAAACAACCTTTGGTGCCAAGTCATTAGGCGACCTTCCAAAGAATGCCATCGACTTCATTGCTAAAGTTGAAGAGCTGGTCGGCGTGCCAGTAGATATTATTTCAACTGGTCCAGATCGTGTCGAAACCATTATTAAGCGTCATCCTTTTGAAGCTTAATAAGATAAACACCTAAAGCGACCTTCGGGTCGCTTTTTTTTGTAGCTGAATAATAAGAAAAGGAATTAGTATGCTGAGTGCAGGTAGCAACCGAATTGCGAGTCTCGATTTAATGCGTGGTGTGGTTATATTGATGATACTGGTCATCAATATTAATTATTTTTCTACTCCAAGCTTATTGCGCTATAACCCCTTGGCATTCGGAGAGTTTTCTGACGTCGATAAATGGACCTGGTTTTTCGAGTATGCATTCGTAAAACAACGTTTTATGACGATGCTGGCGATTTTGTATGGCGCTGGTATTGTTCTGTTTGCCAATAAATACATTAAACAAGGCGTCTCGCCAACTAAGCCATTTATTTTACGCTCGCTGTTGCTGATCATGTTTGGTTTGATTCATGCTTACCTTATCTGGGATGGCGATATCCTGGTAGCTTATGCTCTCTGTGGTCTAATCGTATATTGGTTACGTAACATCAAACCGGTTTTATTGATTAGTATTGGTGTCATTCTAGCCTTTGGTGCTACCTCTCCTGATATTTATGCGTCAATGCTAGCGATCGTTAATCCGCCAGAAACAAGCCCTTACTGGTTTGCAGATGCCGAAACTCAAGAACAAATGCTAACAGCTTACCAAGGTTCATGGTGGCAGTTAACGCCTGAGCGTGTCGAAAGGGCAATAAGCCGCCAGAGCTGGGACTTCCTATACTTTACTCTTTGGCGTTGTGCGGGATTAATGATGATCGGTATGGGGCTGATTAACACTGGCTTCTTTAGCGGAGAACGCAACCATAAAGTGATCATGTGGTGGTGTTTGCTGATAGGCGTTCCAGTTTCGGCACTAACCGCGTGGCTTTATATTGAATCAGGCTTCTCATATCAATTCTTTATGAGCTATTTATCTGTCAGCTTTTATATCGGCGGACTGGTGCTGGCAATGGGATATTTGTGCTTATTTATTGTTTGGTCACAATCAAACTTTGCTAAAGTATTGCAAAGCCTGATGGCACAAGTAGGACGCATGGCATTCACTCTGTACATTATGCAAAGCATTATTTGCGGCTTTATTTTCTACGGTTATGGACTGGATATGTATGGAAAAGTATCGCGCAGTGAGTTGACTTTAGTGACGTTAGCAATCTGGGTTGTACAGATACTGTTTGTTAAGTTGTGGTTTAACTATTTTAAGCAAGGTCCACTAGAAACGCTTTGGCGAAAGGGCTACAGCTGGGGGCAACGTTAATGAGTAAAGATTTACCAAAAGGTACCTATAAACATTACAAAGGCAAACTCTACGAGGTGCTGGATGTGGCGCGTCACTCAGAAACCCTGGAATACTTTGTAGTCTATAAAACTTTGTATGGTGATTTTGATACCTGGATCCGTCCCTTTGATATGTTCACAGAGACTGTAGAGGTTGATGGTGTCCAGGTTAAGCGTTTTGAGTTGGTTGAAGAAAAGTAACAGCTTTGCATTAACCCCAAACAAAACAACTGGCTTGTTTACCCATCACATTGAAACTTAATCGTTTGTTGGCAGGTTTCTGAGCCAGGCCATAGCAAATATGCAATGGTATCAGATGTTCTTCGCGAGGATGGCAATACAGAGCACCTGGTGCATTTTGCCATTCCATCAATCGTTCAGCTCGTTCAAATTCATGCAGCGATGCGCTCATACAGGTCTCCGTCAGCCATTCATCAAAAGACTCATTCAAAAGTCTAGACTGTTGATCTGAAGCACCGAAAAAGGCTTTTAAGTTGTGAAACGAAAATCCTGAGCCAATAATCAATACATTGCTGGATAACAGAGAGCGTAGTGCGCGGCCAAGTTTGATGTGCTCCTCAGGATCTAAGCTGGCCAGCAATGACACCTGAATGCAGGGAATATCGGCTTCGGGGTACATGATTTTGAGCGGCACAAAAACACCATGATCCAAGCCTCGGCTGTTCTCAAAATGACTCGCAATGCCCTTTGACTCGAGTAAAGAGTGAACCTTGTTAGCAAGTTTAGAGTCGTTCTTAACCGGGTATTGAATATGGTATGACTCGTCTGGAAATCCGTAATAGTCGTAATACAGAGAAGCCTTAGAGTTACCGATAATGCTGACTTCGGACTCTTCCCAGTGAGCGCTGAAAACAAGAATGGCATCGGGCTTAGGTATGTCTTTAGCAAGCAACTGCAACGCATCCACCATTTCTTGATGAGCTGGATCGCCCAGCAGCGGCAAAGGACCACCGCCATGAGAAAGAAATGCAATCGTTGCTTTTTGCTCAGCCATATTAAATCCATTAATCAACTTACAATGTATATAAAGTCTATGGTAGCTGACAAACGGGAGTAGGGACTATAACCCAATGCACATAGTCACTGTGCGCTGTTGTTATAACTTGAGATATTTATGAATCAGTTGTGACATAGTTTCAGGTTGTGTCTGTAATAGCATGTGAGTTGCTTCAACGACTTCAACCTGTAAATTGCTGCAAAGCTCTTCAAATGCTTTGACGTTATAAGCACTCACCAAGTTATCCATCGTGCCCTGTACATAGACACAAGGCACATCAATTAGCTGTGTGGGTTTTTGACAAGTAGCAATAGTTATAAGACGTTTTTTCAGATTCGGAAAATCGACTGATCCAACCGCCTTACGAAAAAGAGCAATTAATTCAGGCGATGACCAGCGGTTAAATAAAATATGCGACAGTAGCTTGTCGGGAATAATATTCAAGAGACGAACTGGAAGAAAGCGACCAATCTTACCAATGAAACTAGGCGGCTGCAGGAAGCAGCCAAAGAAAACGATTTGTTTGATATGGAGCTTGTTGCGTTTTGCTAACTCATAAGCCAGTAAACCCGAATACGACTCTACAATCAGAACAATCTCTTCATCACCCACCGCTTCTTCAATAATCGAAACCTGATTCAAAATACTTTGATCAGAATCTTTGGTCAGCGGTATCACCTCGACTGGCACATCAGCTTTGAAGGTATCAACAAAAGGCTCGAATAAAATACCAGTACCATCAACACCTGGAAGTAGAATGATTTTCATAGCTGCACTTAAATTTTGTTATAAGATCATCCTACATCAGAGGGAAGTAAAATATAAGTAGCGAAAAGGGAATGTGAAAAAGCGCGGAATTAATCCGCGCGGCTCATAAATTTCTTTTCTTCGACGTTGATTTTAACTTTCTCGCCATTAGCGATATATTCTGGAACTTGGATGGTTAAGCCGGTAGAGAAAACTGCCGGTTTGGTGCGAGCAGTGGCTGAAGCACCTTTGATTGAAGGGTCGGTTTGTTCGATGACCATTTCAACGGATTGTGGAAGCTCCAGGCCAATGACTTTCTCGTTGACCAGAACGACACGCAAATCTTCGATGTCTTCTGTGATGAAGAGTAGCTCGTCTTCAATGTCTTCTTTATTGAAGGTGTACTGGCTGTAGTCTTCGCTGTCCATAAAGATAACGCTATCACCTTCGCTGTAAGAGAAGGTTGCTGCGCGTTTGGTCAGATCGACGGTAGTGATCTGGTCGTCGCCTTTAAAACGTTCTTCAACTTTCAAGCCGGTCT
Organism: Kangiella sp.; assembly: GCF_048265365.1. Taxonomy (NCBI): domain Bacteria; kingdom Pseudomonadati; phylum Pseudomonadota; class Gammaproteobacteria; order Kangiellales; family Kangiellaceae; genus Kangiella; species Kangiella sp. The sequence goes on along the minus strand of NZ_JBLXBT010000002.1, from coordinate 682,497 downwards.
GGACGTCGGTGAAACGCATTTTGTATAAGGTTGCGGCGCCGCGAGCGCTAGGACTGCTGACTTCAATATTCTTAACAACCAACAATTTACCATTATATTCAACGGCCATGTTGCGCTTGATATCACTTGCTTTTGCCATGATGAACTCTCGATGTATAGAGGTTAAAAATTGGGCATATTGTATGAGGATGCAGGGAAATTGGGAATAGGGCTTACGGAAATAAATCAGCCGTCGATATGTAAAGGGTGTGATAGGGGCGGACCTGTGTCCGCCCGATTGTTATCCTTAAAGGATAGGGGCTTTACAGTGATTTCTTGAAGAACTCGGTCAAATCTTTCTTCAGCTTGATCAAATCAAACTCACGTATATACATCATGTGGCCTGATTCGTAGTAGTACATGTGCACATTGTCTTTGAGCTGTTGAGGCAAGCCCATGTGCGAAAAGGTGTACTCGGTGGCGAAGAAAGGCGTCGCAAAGTCATAATAACCATTGCCCACATAAACCTGCATGTCTGGGTTGCGCAACATGGCTGCGGTTAGCTTGTCGCTGATGTCGCGATTCTGACGATAAAAATCTTCATAGTTCCAGCTTTTCACACCGCCGCCTAAAATGTAATACGGCAAGTCAGACTTATAATTTAGCTCAGTAGAAAGATAGGTCATCAGGTTTTCGGTGTAAGTGCCGTGAATCGCCATGTAGCTCGGGTCGCGATAACCAGCTTTGTTTAAGGCATCCAGCTCAGGTGTGGTGAAACGGCTGTCCAGACGACCGATGGTCTCGCCTTCTGCACGTTTAATGTTATGCACAAAGTCATTCAGAGAAATGCGTAAGTCTTTCTCCATCACCAGATCAACTGACAGACCGGTGAAATCAGCAACACGTTCTGCAATAGCGCGTTTCTTGCGCGGCTCCAGATTATCGCCTTGCAGTAAAGCCAGCGCATATTCGTTTAAGGCAAATTCTTTGGCACGTTCGATGGAGTCTTGTAAATTGGCATCCAATGGCGCTTTCAGCTTTTTGTGATACCAGGCGGCTGCGGTGTAGCTTGGCAACATGGTAACCGGCGGTAACAAATCCATCTGATCATTAAAATCATCCAGCTGGAAATTGAGAACACTGGAAACCAGCATGATTCCATTGAAATAGACGCCGTGGTTTTGTCCCATGTGATAGGCGATACCCGCAGAACGTGTAGTACCGTAACTTTCACCAATCAAAAACTTCGGCGAGCTCCAGCGCTCGTTGCGCGTCATATAGAGGCGAATAAATTCAGAGACCGTAGAAATATCTTCCCAGACACCATGAAAATCTTCGTTTGTGCCTTTGTCGTGCGCACGACTGTAGCCAGTGCCAACGGGATCGATAAAGACGATATCAGTCAAATCCAATAGCGAGTATTCATTGTCGACCATTTCAAAGGGTGGCTTCAATGGGAACCCCTCTTTATCCATGACTACGCGTTTCGGGCCAAGGGTACCCATGTGTAACCAGACTGATGCTGAGCCGGGACCACCGTTGTAGGCAAAGGTAATCGGGCGATCTTTGGTTTTTGCACCTTTCTGGGTATAGGCAGTGAAGAAAATAGAACCGATGACTTCATTGTTTTCGTTATAGACAAAGGAGTTACCCGTTTCAGCCTTATAGTTGATGGTCTTGCCTCCAACTTTAGTTGAATGCTCGGTAATAACGGTTTTCTCTTCAGGATACGGATTCGGTGCTTCTGACTTTTCTTCAGCGGCAATCGCGCTAAAAGATAAGGTCATACTCAATAACAGGACTACTAATTTCATGGAAAATCTCCCAATTACAAAACAAGTAATAATACACAAACAAAATATAACTCCACAGCCTAGCAATATTGGGCGATTGAGCAAGAGAGGATTTGTAAGAAATATTATCGGTTGGGCTGGTATGCCTTAAAAATCCTCGTGCGAATAGTGGCCTGTAAAAATGCCAATCGAATACTTCTTATATTAAAATCTTATGTTAAGCTGAGTCCTGTTGGTGATAACTCGACTACGCTTAGGGATATTTCTTTATGAAAGAGTGACTTAAGGTTCATGTATGGATTCGGTAGAGGCAGAATTTCTGGCGCTATAGTTATTACCTATCACTTCATATATGAATTAAAACAAGCCTTTATGGATTCGCTTGATCCAGATCAAGTATTCAATATCGGTCCTTCCTTATGATCACTCTGCTAAAACACCCTGAGTTTATGTAAGTCCTTGGTTTATAAGGAAGGTTATGATGAGTGAGCTAAAAAAAGATAATTATAACTATAAGGTCATAAGGCAGTTTGCCATTATGTCTGTAGTTTGGGGAATTGTCGGCATGGCGGTTGGGGTTTTAATCGCTGCCCAGTTGATGTTCCCGGCATTGAATTTCGATACCTCTTGGCTGTCTTTTGGCCGTCTCCGTCCTCTGCACACTAACGCTGTAGTTTTTGCCTTTGGTGGGTGTGTGTTAATGGCAACTTCACTGCACTGTGTTCAACGTACCAGTTATGCGCGTCTAATCAGCGATAAGCTGGCGGCGTTTGTATTCTGGGGCTGGCAGTTAGTGATTGTGTTGGCGGCGATAACCTTGCCAATGGGTCTAACCACTACTAAAGAATATGCTGAGCTAGAATGGCCAATCGATATCCTGATCGCTATCGTATGGGTTGCTTATGCGGTGCTGTTTTTCGGCACAATTATGAAGCGCAAGGTGTCACACATTTATGTAGCCAACTGGTTCTTTGGTGCATTTATCATCACCATTGCGGTGCTGCATATTGTGAACAGCGCAGCACTTCCGATTGACTGGACTTCATGGAAATCTTACTCGGTTTACTCGGGTGCGATTGATGCAATGGTCCAATGGTGGTATGGCCATAACGCGGTGGGCTTCTATCTGACAGCGGGCTTCTTGGGTATCATGTATTACTATGTACCGAAGCAAGCTGGGCGTCCGATTTACTCTTATCGTTTGTCGATTGTTCACTTCTGGGCATTGATTGCGATTTATATGTGGGCAGGCCCTCACCACTTGCATTACAGCTCATTGCCTGACTGGGCTCAGTCTTTAGGTATGGTCTTCTCTTTGATTCTGCTTGCTCCATCATGGGGTGGCATGATTAACGGTATTATGACCTTATCCGGTGCATGGCATAAGTTGCGCACTGACCCAATCATCAAGTTCCTGATCGTTTCTCTATCCTTCTACGGTATGTCGACCTTCGAAGGCCCAATGATGTCCATCAAGACAGTGAATGCTTTATCGCATAACACTGACTGGACAGTGGGTCACGTTCACGCTGGCGCATTGGGCTGGGTGGCGATGGTTTCGATTGGTGCCTTATATGCCATGATTCCTTCCATCTTTGGTAAAGAGAAGATGCACAGCATCAGCTTGATCAATATGCACTTCTGGTTGTCGACTATTGGTGTGGTGCTCTACATCGCTGCGATGTGGATTGCAGGTGTGACTCAAGGCTTGATGTGGCGCGCAACGAACTCTGACGGTACTTTGACTTATACCTTCGTGCAGAGTCTGGAAGCCACCTATCCTTACTATGGTATTCGTTTGCTTGGCGGCATCATCTTCCTGGCCGGTATGTTCGTAATGGCATACAACGTGATGAAGACGATTTCCGGCGCAAAAAATGCGGATACTCGTATCCCACAACCGGCGCACTAGGAGGGCACACTGATGAATCATGATAAAGTCGAAAAGAACATTGGTTTAATGGGTATTTTGATTGTAGTGGCTATCAGTTTTGGTGGCCTTGCTGAAATCGTGCCCTTGTTTTTCCTTAAAGATACCACGCAACCCATTTCAACTTTGCGTCCATATACCGCGCTTGAGCTGGAAGGCCGTGATATTTATATCCGCGAAGGTTGCCACGTGTGTCACACCCAGATGGTACGTCCATTTCGTGCAGAAACTGAGCGTTATGGTCACTACTCGGTAGCGGGCGAGGATGTTTACGAGCATCCATTCCTATGGGGCTCGAAGCGTACCGGTCCTGATCTGGCGCGAGTCGGCGGACGTTATTCAGACGAGTGGCACTATGTTCACTTGATGAATCCACGCGACCCGGTTCCTGAGTCAAACATGCCTTCTTTCCCCTGGTTAGATGAGAATATTCTTGATGGTGAGAAAACTGCCGCCAAGATGAAAACCATGCGTAAGTTAGGCGTTCCTTATACAGACGAAGAAATTGCTAACGCAAAAGATCAGGTTGCAGGCGAAAAAGAAATGACTGCCTTGATTGCGTATTTACAGTCACTTGGCCATGAGCATGGCACAGTACAAGATTCAGGAGGTGAGTAATGGATATTAATATTTTCCGCGGTGTTATGACCCTGATTATTATGCTGTTGTTTATCGGCCTCTGTATCTGGGTGTACTCGAAAAAACGCAAGCCAATGTATGAAGATGCAGCACGTATGGCGTTGGATGATGATGACAAGGAGTCTAGTGCCAAAAATGGTAAAAAGGCGGTGACTCATGAGTAATGCATTAAGTTTTTATATTATTCTGATCGTTGCCATCAATATTCTTGGTTGCGTGGCACTACTATTTTTTACTCGTAAGAAGAAGCAAAGTGGTGAAAAGGGAAAGACTACTGGGCATGTATACGATGGTATCGAAGAGTACGACAACCCCATGCCGCGTTGGTGGTTATGGTTGTTCTATATCACCATTGTGTTTGCAGTGATCTATCTGATTTTGTATCCCGGCTTAGGTAAGTTCAAGGGTGTATTAGGTTGGTCGCAAATTGGTCAATACGAAGAGGAAGTGGCGGAAGCAGACGCTAAGTATATGCCTCTCTTTGAAAAGTATGCAGCTATGTCCGTAAAAGACTTACAGGATCAGCCTGAAGCTTTGCAAATGGGCCAATCGATCTTTGCTAACACCTGTTTTGGTTGTCATGGTGCTGATGGTCGGGGTGGAATCGGTTTCCCTAATCTAACTGATGATGACTGGTTATATGGCGGCACTCCTGAGGACATCATGTATTCAATTATGGAAGGACGTAAAGGTGCGATGCCTGCCTGGGGTGGTGCTTTAGGTGAAGAAGGTGTCTCGCAGGTGGTTCACTATATTTTGAGTGAAAACGAAGTTGAGCGTACTTTTAAGCCAGGTTTGGTGGATGAAGGTAAGACTAAATATGAAGCCATGTGTGCTGTCTGCCACGGCAAAGATCTGAGTGGTAACACGGCGATGGGTGCTCCGAACCTGAAAGATACAACCTGGTTGCATGGTGGCTCCATCAGCATGATTAAAGATGTGATTGAGAATGGTATTCAGGCCAATATGCCAGCTCATGATAAAATTTTAGGCGAAGAAAAAGCGCACCTGGTTACTGCCTATGTGTATAGCTTATCTCATGCGGACGATGAGCAAAACAAACAGTAAAAAAGGTAATATTGATCCAAACATAATGCAGGTTTGAGCAATGAGCGAACAACAAGATACTTACGTCGTCGGTGACGAGCAAGACCTCTACGAAAAGCGTAAAAAAGTCTTTTCGAAGAAAGTGTCGGGGCGATTTAACAACCTCCGGGTCTTGTCTGTATGGTTGTTGCTTGGCCTGTATTATGGTCTTCCCTGGTTAAGTTGGAACGGTCAACAGGCCGTTCTTTTTGATCTCCCAGCTCGAAAATTCCATCTTTTCGGACTGACTTTTTTTCCTCAAGATTTTATTTTCCTGACGTTACTATTAATTATCGCTGCCATGGCATTGTTCTTTTTTACTACTGTTGCGGGGCGATTATGGTGTGGTTATGCCTGTCCTCAGACGGTCTGGACTGAAGTCTTTATCTGGATGGAGCGTTTAGCGGAAGGCGATAGAAACAAGCAACTTAAACTTGATAAGCAGCCGTGGAACTTTGAAAAAATTCGCAAGCGGGTGGCCAAACACTCTTTGTGGTTGATCTTCGCTTTATTTACCGGCTATACCTTTGTCGGTTACTTCACGCCGATTACTGAGCTGACCGATAAAATATTAACGTTGAGTACCGGACCGTGGGAAACTTTCTGGGTCCTGTTTTACAGTTTTGCGACCTGGGGCAACGCCGGCATGTTGCGTGAACAGGTCTGTATTTACATGTGCCCTTATGCGCGCTTCCAAAGTTCCATGTTCGACAAAGATACACTGATTATTGCCTATGATGAAAAACGTGGTGAAGATCGTGGCCCGCGTAAAAAAGATATGCCGAAGGAAGAGTATGAGGCAAAAGGACTGGGTGACTGTATTGACTGCATGCAATGTGTGCATGTTTGCCCTACTGGTATCGATATCCGTGATGGCTTGCAGTACGAATGTATCGCCTGCGCAGCTTGTATTGATGCTTGTGATGAAGTGATGGATAAAATGGGCTATGAACCGGGACTGATTCGTTACACTACGGAAAATCGCGATAATGGTAAAGAAGTAAAACTCATACGCGGTAAAACTATTGGTTATGGCTCAGTGCTCCTGTTAATGAGCTTAATTTTTGTTTTGGCAGTATGGTTGCGTACACCGTTAGAACTCGACATCATTAAAGATCGTAACCGCTTATACTTAACCACAGCGGAAGGATTTATCGAAAATATTTATAACTTGAGGATAGTCAATAAAGACCAGGTTGATCATACTTATACCATTGATATAACTGGTCATTCTGAGTTGCTGTATCAGGGGCCTAAGACAGTAACAGTTGTAGCTGGCGGTGTTATGACTGTGCCTGTTCGTGTCTCAATAGACCCTATCAATTTAACCGGCAGGACTGAGAAGCTGACGGTTCGTATGCAAAGCGTGCATGATGAGTCCATGGCAATTAATCAATCTACCAATTTTATTGGCCCTGTTAAAAGACGCTAATCGCGCGGAAGCCACATGAATCAAATGCAAGATACAGATACTAAACCCTGGTACAAACAGTTTTGGCCCTGGTTTGTTATTGCGATTCCAGCCAGCTCGGTGGTGACTGGAATTTTATTGGTAACGATTGCTGTGAACAATCCAGCAAGTATGGTTAAGGATGATTATTACAAAGAAGGCTTAGCAATCAATCAGATTCTAGAGAAGCGTCAGCTGGCGAAAGATATGGGCATTAAGGCGGATGTTGAATTAACGGATAATCGTTTAGAGATCGTATTGCAGTCGAAGCAGCCGATTGAGGATAGTCTTTTTCTGGATTTTCGTCATGCTACATTGGACGTAAGAGATTTTTCTCTGGCATTAAAGCAAAATGCTAATGGCGTTTACTTTGCCGAATTAATGGCGGATGGTTCAGTAAAAGATACTCAGGGAAAGTGGCATGTCACTTTACGCCCACATGGAGATGAGTGGGAACTGGAGCAAGTTTGGACACTACCCACCAAGCGTGAATTAACCTTAGGCTATTGATATGGACGCAAAAGTCCGTGGCGAGTGTTTTCACTGTGGTCTGCCTATTCCGGCAAACTACCAGCAAAAGCTGGAAGTACTTGGTAAAGAACGTGAGTTCTGCTGCGTCGGTTGTTATTCCGTTGCTGAAACGATCGTTAATAATGGCCTGGTCGATTATTACCAGTTCCGAACTGAACAAGCGATTAGACCTGATCAGGAATTACCACCTGAATTAATGGCTTTTGATGAAACCGATATTCAGTCTGAGTACCTAGTTGAACAGAGTAGCCATACTTCTGAAAATAATAATACCTCTTCAATTATTTTATTATCCGAGTCTATTCGCTGTAGCGCTTGTGCTTGGCTGATTGAAAGAACATTAAGAAAAATCAATGGTGTTACTGGCGTACAGGTCAATGTGGCCGCGCAAACCATTAATCTGCAATGGCAGTCCGAAGCCATTGAGTTAAGCAATATTTTGAAGCGCTTACATCAGCTTGGTTATTCGGCGCTTCCCTATAAACCAGAACAGGCTCTGGCCATCAACATCAAGCAGCAAAAAAGTTGGCTACGTCGTTTAGGATTGGCTGGCCTAGGCATGATGCAGGTGATGATGTATGCGGTGGGTTTATATCTTGGCGCATGGGATGACGTTAATCAGCAGCATGGCCATTTCTTACGGTGGGTAAGCTTTTTTATTGCAACGCCTGTGTTGTTTTATGCAGGATTTCCTTTCTATTTCAGCGCTATCCAGTCACTCCGTCAGTTTCGATTAAATATGGATGTACCGATTACCTTAGCTTTATTTTTAGCTTATGGCGCCAGTATCTGGGCGGTCATTACACAAAGTGGTGAAGTCTATTTCGATTCGGTGACCATGTTTGTTTTCTTCTTGTTAATTGGCCGCTATCTGGAATTTAGGGCGCGCCAACAGGTGAGCGAAAAAGTTTATAAAGGCCAGAACAGCTTGCCGGTATATGCGGAAAAAGTAACCGGTAATGAATCGCAAGGTAAAATGGTTTCGTTGAAGAAGCTACAGATTGGCGATGAGATTCTGATCCGTCCGGGTGCAACCGTTCCTATTGATGGGGAACTTGTGAGTGCGCAAGCGGAAGTCAACGAAGCCATGCTGAACGGTGAGTTCTTACCACGTCATAAACATCAGGGGCAGATGGTGATGGCAGGAAGCGTTAACAATCACCAGGCAATTCGCATTAAAGTTTCAGGTAACACAAGCAACAGTTACTGGGCAAAGCTATTGAGCATGCAGGAAGCGGCCTTGTTGGAGAAACCTAAGGTGGGTTTGTTAGCCGACACGGTGGCGCGTTATTTTGTATTGTTTATTTTATTGTTGGCCGCGGTGGTCGCCTGGTATTGGCTACGCCATGAGCCGCAAGAAGCGCTGTGGATTACGCTTTCTGTGCTGGTAGTGAGTTGTCCATGTGCGCTTGGCTTAGCAACGCCGATTGCTATGACCTGTGGCGCCTTGGCGCATAATCAGCGCAATGTGTTAATTAAAGGCCAACACTTTTTACAAAACACCAGTCACATTACCGATGTGATTTTTGATAAGACTGGAACTCTTACCGAAGGGACTTTTACCGTCGATAAAGTGGAGCTGTTAGCTGACCATTCAAAGGCTCAGGTGTTGGCTATCATTGCTGCACTGGAGGCTCAGTCGGAACACCCTATTGCACAAGCGTTTTATGAGCATCAGGTTAAAGATGTTGTTGCCAATGACATCAATCATCATTCCTTCGCCGGAGTATCTGGAAAAATTAAAGAGCAACGCTATTGGTTTGGTAATCGTCAGTTTATTGAAAGTTGTGGTGGTAACACTGACAAGAAAATGGATTCTGGTTTGTGGCTCTATGATGGACAAAATCTTATAGCACATATTGTGTTAACCGATAAGATTCGTCAGCAGGCTAAGCTCATGGTCGAGCAATTAAAAGCTAAAGGGTACCGCCTGCATATTTTAAGCGGCGATCCAAGCGAGCAAACTGAGCAGGTGGCTCAGCAACTGGGTATTGAGATTTGGTGCCATGCCATGAACCCGGAGCAAAAGCTATCGTATGTTAAATCGTTACAGGCAAATGGTGCTCGCGTGTTGATGGTCGGTGATGGACTGAATGATGCGCCGGTAATGTCTGCTGCCGATTCTTCGATAGCCATGGCCAAAGCTTCCGATTTAACGCGCACCACAGCGGATGCCTATTTATTGTCAGAGCATTTATTGGATATACCTTTTGTCTTGAAGAAAAGTCGTCAGACTCAGTCAGTGATCAAACAGAACATTACTTGGGCGCTAGCCTATAATGCGGTAATGATTCCTTTTGCAGCAATGGGCTATATCCCGCCTTACCTGGCGGCAATTGGTATGTCACTAAGTTCGATTGTGGTAGTGGTCAATTCACTGAAACTTAAACGTGAAAATAAGCAGGGCATAAGCTAATTATGGATGCTATATATTTATTGATTCCACTGACATTAGTGTTATTGGCTATCGCTATCGGCATCTTCTTCTGGGCTGTGAACACCGATCAGTATTCGGATCTGGATAAAGAGGCGAGTCGCATTCTTTTTGAAGAAAAAGGTTTTGAAGAGAAAAAGTTTGAAGAGAAAGGTTCTAAAGAAAATCAGCCTGAAGAAAGTAACGAAAAGGAAACCGACTCTGAGCAATCTTCAAGAACAAGCCATAATCAATCAGGACAAAAGCAATGATAAGTGAACAAGTGATCACGGCGCTAGTATCAGCTTTTGCCATGGGCTTTTTAGGCTCGACCCATTGCATTGGTATGTGTGGTGGTCTAACGGTTGCGCTCAATACTGGCACCGATAAAGACAAGTCGCTGCGTTTATCTTTCACCTACCAAATCTTTCGCGTATTGAGTTATGGCATTCTCGGTGCGTTGGCAGGTGGTTTTGGTTACCTGTTTAGCAAGTGGACTAACTTTCCGGTATTAATCGTATTGGGCGGGCTCATGCTGATCATGATGGGCTTTTATCTCCTGAGCTGGCAGAATTTACTGATTTATTTTGAAAGCGTCGGTCGTAAGTTGTGGAAAAAAGTGTCTCCTGTGCAAAGTCGATTCCTGCCAATTAAAAAATTCCATCATGCTGCCGTAGTTGGCCTGTTATGGGGACTGCTACCATGCGGACTGGTCTACAGCGCGCTGGCTATGGCCAGCACGTCTGGTACCGCTCTGGGTGGTTTCGCCAGCATGGTCGCTTTCGGACTTGGAACCTTGCCGGCCATGTTTGCAGTAGGCGTGTTCAGTAATAAGCTGGTTAATTTTTTCCGCAACCCAAAAGTCAGAGCCGTGTTTGGCCTATTCTTTATTGTCTGGGGTAGCTTCTATATTTATCAAGCAGTTACTAAAATGTCGAACGGGCAGGGTGGCCATCAGCATCATCAGATGCAGCAAGAAGTGCAGACAGAAATGCACCATGACCATTGAGCATATAACAAAAGAATCTTAGAAAAAGGTTTACACCGCGAAACTATCGTTGTAAATTTGCCTGCAATGAACAACACATTTAGTCATTTGAACCAATGAATCATACTTTAGTTTTAACAGCACAATTACGACGTCGCAGCTTTCGTATTCGGAAGGCTGGGGTCTATAGCGCGTAAAAAAAGTATGTAACTAGATTTTGAAACCCAGCCAACGGCTGGGTTTTTTTATGCCTGCATAAAAACCTGCCGCTGGCTCTGAGCGAAAATAATTAAAGGTAATTACTATGCAGCACTTTCTAACAACAGAGAGTTGGTCAAAACCGGATCTGCAACAGATTCTGGACTTTGCAAAAGATCTGAAACAATCTCCCATTAAACCTTTGTTAAAAAACAAAAGCATAGCGCTGTTGTTTTTTAATCCTTCATTGCGTACCCGCACCAGTTTTGAAATTGGCATAGAGCAGCTCGGCGGTCATGCGGTGGTGTTACAACCCGGGAAAGACGCCTGGCCGATTGAGTTTGAACTGGGAACGGTCATGGATGGCGAAGCTGAAGAGCATGTTAAAGAGGTGGCACAAGTTCTGTCTTCTTATTGTGATCTGATTGCGATCAGGGCCTTTCCAAAGTTTATTGACTGGCAGCAAGACAAGCTGGATACCCTGCTTAAAAGCTTTGCTCAGTACGCCACCGTGCCTGTGATTAATATGGAAACCATCACCCATCCCTGTCAGGAATTAGCGCACATTATGACCCTGCAGGAAAAGCTCGGTGATTTGCAGGGAAAAAAATATGTGCTGACCTGGACCTATCATCCGAAGCCTCTCAATACAGCGGTGGCCAATTCAGCACTGATGATCGCCAGTAAATTTGGTATGGATGTCACCCTGCTGTGCCCGACGAAAGAGTACGTTTTAGATGAACGCTATATGCAGTCGGCACATAACAACTGCCAGCAAAATAACCAGAATCTAACTGTCACCCACAATATCGAAGAAGCCTATTCCGATGCAGAGATTGTCTATGCAAAAAGCTGGGGAGCTTTGCCTTACTTTGGTCAATGGGAAAAAGAAAAACGGATCCGCGATCAATACAAACACTTCATTGTTGATGAACAGAAAATGGCAATGACCAATCAAGGATTATTCAGTCACTGTTTGCCCTTAAGACGAAATGTTAAAGCAACCGATGCTGTCATGGATGCCGATTACTGCGTTGCGATTCAGGAAGCAGAAAACCGTCTACACGTACAAAAGTCTTTAATGAATTATTTAGTTAACCATCATTCCTCTTGAATGAATAGCCATAGGTAATAGTCATGAGTCAAAACAAAGTTGTTCTAGCATTTTCAGGCGGTTTGGATACCAGTTTTTGTGTGCCTTATTTAATCGATAAAGGTTATGAGGTGCACACCCTGTTTGTAAATACTGGCGGGGTTAATGATGATAAGTGTCAGCAGATTGAAAGTCGGGCATTGCAGTTAGGCGCCAAGCAGCATTGGCAAGTTGATGCGCAGCAGATGCTATGGGAAGAAATTATCACGCCACTGGTATGGGGCAATTCAAAATATCAGGGCCAGTATCCCTTGTTGTGTGCGGACCGTTATCTGATTGCCAAAGAATCGATCAAGCTGTGTCAGCAGTTGGGCACCAACATAGTCGCCCACGGTTGCACCGGCATGGGTAACGATCAGGTACGTTTTGATATTTCGATCAAGGCACTGGGTGATTACACCATTCTGTCTCCAATACGGGATATTCAACAGCAAGTCAAAGATGTGAGAAATTATGAAATTAAATATTTGCAAGACAAGGGGTTTGAAACCTCAACCGAACATAAAAAATACAGCATCAATGAAAATTTGTTGGGCGTGACTGTTTCCGGTTGTGAAATCGATCAGTGGCAGGAGCCGCAAGATGATACCTATGTGTTAACCAATCACTACCAGAATTTTCCACAGCAGTCTCAGAAATTAATCTTGGAGTTTATCAAAGGTGAAGTGGTTGCCGTCAATGGTCAAAAGATGGCGGGAGTAGAGATCATGCAATTGCTCAACAAGACGCTAGGCCAGTATGGCGTAGGGCGCGGCATCTATACCGGTGATACTGTGATTGGCTTAAAAGGTCGTATTGTGTTTGAAGCACCAGCACTGTTTGGTTTGCTGAAAGCACATCAAGCCATTGAAGAGGTGGTGCTGACGCAATGGCAAAATCAATTCAAACCGCAAGTCGCTGAAAAATGGACAGAGTTGGTGTACAAGGGTTTTTATTTTGATCCGCTGAGCAATGACTTACACCAGTTTCTTGCTTCAACTCAATCGCACGTTAATGGCTCGGTAGAGTTATTGGTTTATCCCGGACAACTTCAAGTGGTTGCTGTCAATGCTCCAACTATTTTGAGCACTAAGGATGCCTGCTATGCACAAAGTGCAAGTTGGGGAATACAGGAGGCAGTTGGCTTTATTCAATTGTATGGTAACAGCACTGCAATCTGGGCCAAAGTGAAGCAAGAGCAGCAAGAACGGGAAGGTGCTGCATGACCTCGATACTTTTAGAAAATACCATCAAGCATCTTAAAGCTTTAGTGGCTTTTGACACCAGCAATCCACCACGCAAAATTCATGAGTCTGGCATCATTGATTATTTGACTGAGCACTTAAGCGATGCCCAAGTTGAGATTCTAGATTATGGCAATGGATCAATTAATGTCTATGCGGTAAAAGGGCAGCCCAAATATTTATTCAATTTTCATATCGACACCGTTCCGGTTGCACAAGGCTGGAAAAGCGATCCCTTTACCTTAGTGGTTAAAGATGACCAAGCTTGTGGTCTAGGAAGTTGCGACATCAAAGGTGCAGCCGCCTGCTTTCTGGCTTGTGTTGAGCAAGGGTTGAATGATTATGCTGTTCTGTTTTCATCGGATGAAGAGTATGGCAATAGTCTCTGCGTTAAATCATTTTTACAGCAAAAGCATAACTACCAAGGCGTGATAGTGGCAGAGCCAACACAGTGCAAAGCTGTTACTGCGCATCGTGGTGTAGCTACAGCCGAAGTGTCTTTCACTGCGGAAAGCGGCCATAGCTCTGAACCTAGAGCACTTTCTGAAAATGCCATCCATCAGGCAACGGCGTGGATGACGCAGGCGATTGAATGGGCGACTCAACAGCTTGGCAATCACTATCAGAATCTAAAGGGTACTTGTCTTAATCTAGGCAAGATAGAAGGCGGTATCAAACCGAACATTATTGCGCCGAATGTGACTTTGCAAATGGGTATCAGACCATTACCGGGAGACGATCCAGAGCAAAAGCTACAAGAGATGGTTCGCGCAATCAAGGTGAATCATCCCGTCACGGTTACTGCAAAGTTCATTGCCCCGTCATTCCCTTTGAAGCTTTCAAATAAGCATTCAAACCAAGAACCATCTAGCAATGCACTTCTGGCAAACAAGCTTGGTTTAGAGCTCAGTGAGCCTGTGAACTTCTGGACAGAAGCCGCATTGTTTTCTGCCGCAGGCTATCCGGCCATTGTCTATGGGCCTGGCAATATTGATAAAGCTCACACTGCCAATGAATGGGTTGCGCTTAGGGATCTGGAAACAGTGGTTTCAAATTACTGGAGGATTCTTGGCAATGACTAATCATAAAGTCAAAGAGACCATTATTCGGTTGCTCAATAATATCGGCAGCGAAAGTGAGATCAGGAAATATTTAAAACGATTCTCCAGTAACGAAGGGATGAAGTTTGCCATTATCAAAGTGGGCGGAGGTATTCTTAAACAAGACATTGATAATCTGGTGTCTTCGCTGTCGTTCCTGCAACAGGTTGGCTTGACGCCTATTGTCGTGCATGGCGCTGGTCCTCAGCTGGATGAACAGTTGCAGCAGGCAAATATCAGCCCACAATTTATTGATGGAAAGCGAGTAACGAATCCAGAAGTGCTTAAAGTCGCGCGCAAGGTTTTTATTTCTGAAAATCACAATCTGGTCAGTGCATTGAAAAGCGCGGGTGTTGACGCTGTATCATTTTATTCTGGTATTTTTGAGTGTGAACTGGACGCTAAAGACCTTGGCCTGGTGGGTACCATTAAATCGGTACATGATGAAGATTTAATCGAGAGTGTAAGAAACGGTGCCATTCCTGTAGTCAGTCCTCTAGGCGAAACGGAACAGGGCCAGATCGTTAACGTCAATGCAGATATCGCTACATTAGCTTTGGCAAAAACCATAGAACCCTACAAGGTGGTCTTTTTAACCGGAACCGGCGGCATACTCGATGCGAATGATAAGCTGATCCCGGTTATTAGTTTACAAAATGATTATGAGCACATGATGCAGCAAGACTGGTTGCATTCTGGCATGAAATTAAAGTTGCAACAGATTCATGAGTTACTCAATAGCGTATCGAGTGCAACCTCGGTTTCGATTACCAAGCCCGGCTTAGTCGCCAAAGAATTGTTTACCGACCGAGGCTCTGGAACTTTAGTTAATAAGGGTGAAAAAATTCTTACATTCACTGACTGGCAACAGATCTCAAGAGACAAGTTGGCGCAATTAATCGAATCGTCATTTGGTCATAGTTTATCCGATGACTACTTTGAACAAACACGGCTGCATACCGCTTATGTCACCGAGTGTTATCGCGCGGCCACCATTGTTACGCACGATTACACAGTGCCCTATTTAGATAAGTTTGTGGTAGAGGATGGTGCCAAAGGCGAAGGGCTGGGAACTGCTGTGTGGAATACCATGTTGCATGATAATCCTCAATTGTTTTGGCGTGCGTCGACATATAACCCTATTAATAAATTTTATTATTCCGTGGCTGATGGCTTTATTCGTGGCAAGGAATGGAACGTATTCTGGCGAGGGATAGATGACTTGTCATTGATTCAGTCGTGCATACAGCAGGCAACTGGTAGAGCACGTACTGTTGTCAATTCAGGAGAGATACCAGGAGAGCAATCATGATCCAGCAATACAGCGTGGCTCTGATTGGAGCCAGAGGTTACGTGGGTGAAGAATTGATTAGACTTCTGAGCCAGCATCCAGTTTTTGATCTGCAGTTAGCAGTCTCGCGCAGTAAACAGGGGGTGCCTGTTGAGGGCTACAGCAAGCGGCCATTGGTCTACCAGGACTGTACGCCTGCTAAGGTGGCGGAAGGGAAGTATGATTTGATTTTTCTCGCGTTGCCGAATGGACTGGCGAAAGATTATGTGGAGCAAATTGATCGTTTATCCAGCGAGTCTGTGGTCGTCGATCTCAGTGCTGATTATCGTTTCGATGATAACTGGCATTACAGTGTACCTGAGTTGAATCAGACCAATGGTGTAAACCGGATCAGTAACCCTGGTTGTTACGCCACCGCTATGCAGCTTTCTTTGGCACCGCTTGCTTCTTTGCTGGATGGCTCTGCACATTGCTTTGGCGTGTCAGGATATAGCGGCGCAGGAACAACACCAAGCGACAAAAACAATGCTCAGCTGTTACAAGATAATTTGATTCCCTATCAATTGTCAGAGCACGTGCATGAAAAAGAAGTAAGTCGTCATCTGGCGATTGATGTGAAGTTCACTCCGCATGTTGCCAGCTTTTTTCGCGGCATTTCTATGACCACTCATATCAGTTTGCAGCAAGCTATGACTATTAAAGCTGTCATTGAACAGTATCAAGGGTGTTATCAACAGCATCCATTAATTGACGTTTGCGAGACAATTCCTTTGGTCAAGGATATTCAAGGCCAGGCTGGCGCCATCGTAGGTGGCTTTAAATTGGATCACAGTGGTAAGCATTTGGTGGTCTGTTGCGTCCTAGACAACTTATTAAAAGGCGCCGCGGTGCAAGCGCTACAAAATGCTAATCAGGCATTCAATATTAATTCTTTAGAGGCAATTCATTATGATTAAGCCAAAACAATTGTGGGCAACCAGTGGTAAGGAAAATAAAGCTACGGAAAATAAAGGTACACAAAAGAATGAACTGCAACAGAGGGTCGAACAATTCATGTCCGGTCAGGATGTGATTCTGGATCAGCATTTGTTTGAGTTTGATATACAGGCGAGCAAAGTACATGCCCAGGCTTTGCAACGTATTGATATCTTATCTCCAGTTGAGCTTGACCAAATCTCAGCAAGTCTGGGTGACTTACTTTCTCAGTTTGCAAAGGGTCAGTTTGTTCTGGATCAGACATTTGAAGATGGTCATTCTGCAATCGAATATTATTTAACAGAGCAGCTAGGTGACCTTGGCAAAAAAATTCATACCGGCAGGAGTCGTAACGATCAGGTTGCAGTTGCAACCCGGTTGTATTGCAAACAGTCATTGCTGGAATTAAAGCAAACTTGTGTCCAAATTTCTCAGGTGTGTTTAACTCAAGCCGAACAACATGCTGATAGCGTTATGCCCGGCTATACTCATATTCAAAGGGCAGTAGTGTCAAGCTGGGGCTTATGGTTTGCCAGCTTTGCTGAGTCATTCTGCGACAATGCATTACTTGCGCAGCAGACGCTGGACTGGATTGACTCTAATCCACTAGGCACCGCCGCAGGTTATGGCGTTAACCTGGCGCTTGATCGCGAATTTACCACTGCGGCACTGGGCTTTTCGCGGATGCAGATTAATCCTATGTATGTGCAAAACAGTCGTGGCAAGTTTGAGCTGCAAGTGTTGACTGCTTTTAAGCAGGCGATGCTGGATGTGCGGCGTCTGGCATGGGATCTGAGTTTGTTTACCAGCGAGGAGTTCAATCTGGTGCGGTTACCGGATCTATTCAGCACCGGATCATCGATTATGCCGAATAAACGTAATCCTGACACGGTGGAGCTGATGCGTGCTCAGTATGCTAAGTTGGTGGGTGCTTATAATGAGATTGAGTCATTACTGTCTTTACCCAGCGGGTATCAGCGTGATTTGCAAAATACTAAGGCACCATTAATCAATGGCGTTACGGATGCGCAGCTTTGTTTAGAATTAGTTCCCGAATTATTGTTGGGCCTTGATATTTGTCATGAGCAATGCGCAAAAGCGATTGAACCGGCGATGTTTGCGACTGAGAAAGCTATTGAGTTAGCTAAAGAAGGGGTGCCATTCAGGCAAGCTTATCAGCAATTAAAAGACAATTATCAAGAGTTAGCACAAAGGAGTCCACAACAGGCATTGCATAATCGAGTTTCACCCGGTGCCTGTGCTAATTTAAAGTTATCCGAACTGGCCAAACGATTAGAAAATGTGTAAAAAATGCATCTTTTAACTGATTGAGTTTCTTGAATTAAAGCAGAGTGATTACGGATTGATCTAGATCAATCCGCTTCACAACTAAATTACCTATCCTGTACCCATCGTAATTTAAAAACTGGTGCAGGCTATGCCTAAATCGTCAATCTGGAACCGCGAACTTGTTGAAAAATATAACATTGCCGGTCCTCGCTACACGTCTTACCCAACAGCATTGCAATTCAGCGATGATTTTGGTGTTGAAGATTTTAAAAAGACCCTGAAAACGTCCAATATCGGTAAGCCTCTATCGCTGTATTTACATATTCCGTTCTGCGAAAACATCTGCTATTACTGCGCCTGTAACAAAGTCATTACTAAAGATAAGTCTAAAGCGGATCGCTATTTAAAAGCATTAGTCAAAGAAGCTGAAATGATTGCGCCTTATGTCAAAGGCCGTAAAGTGACGCAGATACATTGGGGTGGTGGTACGCCAACATTTCTAGCCAATGAACAGATAGAAGGCCTGGTCTCTAAGTTAAGAGAGCTATTTGAGTTTGATGATGAGAACGGCGAATTTTCTATCGAGATTGATCCGCGCAGCGTGGACAACAAAACCATGGCCAGTTTAGCCCATGCGGGCTTTAACCGTTTAAGTATGGGCGTGCAGGATTTTAATCCTGTGGTTCAAAAAGCGGTCAATCGCATTCAGCCAGAAGAAGATACTCGCCATTTATTATTGCAGGCGCGTCGTCATGGCTTTAACTCCATCAATATAGATTTGATTTATGGTTTGCCACATCAGACCGTCGATAGTTTTAATGAAACGATTGATAAAATCATTACAATGGCGCCGGACCGTTTGTCAGTGTTTAATTATGCTCACTTGCCGCATCGCTTTAAGCCGCAGCGCCGAATTAACTCTTATGACTTGCCATCGGCTTCTGAGAAGTTGCGCATCCTTGAGTCTTCGATCAAAAAGCTGACTGAAGCGGGTTATGTGTATATCGGCATGGACCATTTTGCATTGCCGCATGACGAGTTGACTCAAGCTCAGGAAGAGGGTGATCTGCACCGAAATTTCCAAGGCTACACCACTCATGCTGAATGTGATTTGGTAGGTTTAGGTGTGTCGTCAATCGGTCAGGTTGGCAATAGTTACAGCCAAAGCATGCGCGGACTGGATGAATACTACGAGAAAGTTGAAGCTGGCGAGTTGCCGGTGTGGCGCGGTTGTTACCTGACGGATGATGACTTGCTGCGCCGAGAAGTGATTATGCAACTGATTTGTCACTTCAGACTGGACTTCAGCCAAATTGAAAAAGCCTTTAATATCAACTTCAAAGAGTACTTTGCAGAAGAACTGGAATCACTGGGACGCTTTGAAGAAGATGGCCTGCTCAATGTAAACGAGGACAGTATCCAGGTTAATGATGCTGGCCGTTTGCTGATTCGCAACATTTGCATGGTTTTTGACGCCTATTTCAAAGAAATTAACCTCATACAGAGTTTTTCTAAGGCGATCTAATTACACCTAAATTGATTTAAAAAATGGACAAAATGTAATACACTGAACAAAATATTTAGGTGTGTGAATCTTATGGCATTGCCATCAATTAAGTGTCAAAGTTGTAGTATCAACCAGTTATGTTTGCCGGTGATGCTCGCCGAATCCGAAGTCGAGCATTTGGACAGCATTGTTCAACGTAAAAAGCCTCTCAATAAGAATGAGATGCTTTTTCATGCCGGTGAAGAATTCCATGCCATTTATGCAGTCCGCTCGGGCTGCATCAAGTCCTATACCATTTCTGAAAGTGGTGAAGAGCAGATCACAGGTTTTCACCTGGCGGGTGAAATCATTGGTTTGGATGCCATCAGTTCCGGTAAGCACCCCAGTATGGCCAAGGCATTGGAAACCTCAATGGTTTGCACCATTCCTTATCCTAAGCTTGAAATGCTTTCCGGGGAAATTCCTGGATTAAGACAACAGTTGGTCCGCGTCATGAGCCGAGAGATTCATGACGATCAAGAATTGATGCTGTTACTGAACAAGAAAAGTGCTGATGAGCGCTTAGCAGCCTTCCTGCTTAACCTTTCCAGCCGCTTCGGCAAACGTGGATTATCGCGCACCTGTTTCAATCTGGTCATGACGCGTGGTGATATTGCAAATTATTTGGGTTTAGCAGTCGAAACAGTTAGCCGTCTCTTCACAAAACTGCAACAGAATGAATTGATTGCCATAAAAGATAAAGAAGTGACCATAACCGATTTAAGTAAATTAAGTGTCCTCGCCGGAGGTAAGTGTCATCACTGATACAGGTCAGTAACCTTCACCGGAAAGGACAATTAAGGGGGCAGGGCAATGAAAAATCGTTTTAATGTGTTGTACAACCCAGCGAAAGCCTGGGAGCAACTGAAGGAAGAAAAGTTTACCGTAAAGCAGGTCTATCTACGGATGGTGATCTGGATGGCATTATTGCCACCATTGTTTGCATTTATCGGGGCAGTCTATAGCGGTTGGCGAATTGGTTACGAAGACCCGGTTAAGCTAACCTGGGAAAGTGCCCTTACTATTTCAATTGCAGCCTATATAGCCATTTTAGTAGGTCTTTACATCTTTGCGCGTCTGGTTCATTGGATGGCGCAGACCTATGATTCAAATGCCAGCATTGATGATAGTTTCGCCCTGATCGCATACTCCTGTATGCCATTATTCCTAATCAGCGTTTTCAGCGCCTATCCATTATTGTGGATGAACACACTGCTGACCCTGGTCGCGGTCGCATTAGCGCTACGAATTCTCTTCGCTGGAACACCGGTAATGATGAACATAGATAAAGACCGCGGTATCTTATTCACTAACTCAATACTTACTGTTGCGTTGGTGTTAGTGGTGGCCACCCTGGTTATCAGCGTGCTGTTCTGGGCGAATGGTATGGGACCTGTCTTTACACGCTAATCTGCATATGAGGGTCTGAACTGAGCCTCATCAGACTTCTATTACCTCTTTAATGTTGTCATTCTAAATAGCGACCAAAGGAAGTACTTTTAGGTAATTCAGAATCTGCTCTTTTGAATCTTTAATGAGTGGATTAAGGGTAAAGCACACCCCTGAAACACCCCACAGCAATACTTTTTGAAATTCATCACATTCCGCGTTATTCTAGGCTTTGTCGACTCTGCAACTGAATCAAGCAGGACGATAATTCCAGAGGAACAGGAGTGGGGCATACGATGGATACTGTATATAAAGGATTTAATTTCTCTTCACAAGCTGAAAATTATCGGCGCTATCGACCGGATTACCCGGAACAACTATTTCATTATCTCGCCATGCTAAGTGACCACCATGAGAATGTGTGGGATGTAGCAACTGGAAATGGACAGGCAGCAATAGGTTTAGCACAACATTTCACCAAAGTTTACGCGTCCGATATCAGTACTCGACAGTTAGGTATTGCACATCAGCGAAAGAATATTAAATATTTTGTAGGCAGCGCAGAACAGTGCAAATTTCCTGATGAAAGCATGGACATAATAACAGTGGCGCAAGCACTGCACTGGTTTGATATTGATAAGTTTTTTTCAGAAGCAAAAAGGATATTAAGACCCGGCGGAATCTTAGCCGTGTGGAACTACCAACTACTGGAAATAAACCTCGAAGTCGACGCCGTCATTCGCCACCTATATGACCAAGTGTTAGCTGACTATTGGCCAATGCAGCGAAAAGCGCTGGAAAATAACTATGCCGATTATCAGTTCCCTTTTAAAACGATCCCAACCCCAGACTTCATGGTCGAAAAAACCTGGACCTTCGATCAGGTCATCGGTTATCTCAACAGCTGGTCAGCCACCCAGAACTATATCCAACGAGAACAGAAAAACCCCATCAGCCAACTATCACAAAAACTGGTCTTCTCCTGGTGCGATACCAATCACATGAAAAAAGTAAAGTGGCCAATAAAGTTAACCGTGTGCCGTAAACCAGAAAGCTAAGCGTTTGTAGGGGCAACTTATGAGTTGTCCCTTGATTATCTTTGCAGTTATTGGTGGTATTCCGGTGGTAGCGGGCTTGATAATCAACCCAGAAAACTTTTGGATTATATTGCCGCTTATCGGATGGGCTATTGGGGTATTAATTCATGGTTTAAATGTATTTGAGTCCGTCAATATATTTGGCCCTAAATGAGATAAGCGGAAACTTGAAAAAAACTGGGTCAAAAACTTTGAAATATTTGATGCGTTTCTAATTACCCACGCGCCTTTTCTATTATCTTCGTCGTTGAAACTCCATCCACAAAATCAAGAATGATGACCTGTCCACCATTTTTCATGACGGCGTCGCCGCCAGCTATTTGTTCAGGTTTGTAATCGCCGCCCTTTACTAAAATATCGGGTAAGCATTCGCCGATTAATCGTGCGGGAGTGTCTTCTGTAAATTCTACGACCCAGTCGACGCTGGCGAGGCCTGCTAACACTTCCATTCTTTGTCCTACTGGATTGACGGGTCTGCCTTCGCCTTTCAGTCTGCGTACTGAGTCGTCGCCATTGACTGCGACAATTAATCGGTCGCCAAGAGCTGCGGCCTGTTTAAGGTAGCTGACATGGCCTGCATGCAGGATGTCGAAGCAGCCGTTGGTCATGACGATGGTTTCGCCGGTGGCTTTGGAATTTTGAATCAGTTCCAGCAATTCGTTTTCACTGACGACACCTTGCGATAGTGGTTGGTGTTGTAGCATGACGTTGAGAAGTTCCTGGCGAGTGGCGGTTGCGGTGCCGAGTTTGGCAACGACGATGCCGGCGGCCATGTTGGCTATCTGGGTTGCAGTTTTGAGATCAAGTCCGCTGGCTAAGCCGGTGGCTAAAGCTGCGACTACGGTATCGCCCGCACCTGTGACATCGAATACTTCGCGTGCTTGGGTCGGTTGCAGGAAGGGCTCGTGGTTTTGTTCAAACAGCGCCATGCCTTTTTCGCTACGGGTCACTAATAATGCGTCGAGCTGGAGGGCTTCTCTTTGCGCGTTGCCTTTGCTAAAGAAGTCATCTTCGTTGGCACTAACGCCGGCTATGATATCAAACTCGGATTGATTCGGAGTGATTACGGTGGCGTTCTGGTATTTTGAAAAGTCGGAACCTTTCGGATCAACAATCACTGGTTTGCCGGCTTTTTTTGCGGCTTGAATAATGGACTGTGGATCTTGCAAAGTGCCTTTGCCGTAATCGGACAAAACCACCAGATCATGTTCAGCAATAAGCTGAGTCACCAAATCTAAATCAACACCGGATTGCAGTGAAAAATCTTTCTCAAAGTCGAGGCGGATCAGTTGCTGATGACGGCTGATAATTCGTAGTTTGGTGATAGTGTTTTGATGGGCTCTTTGATCAAAGGCCGATTGAATATTATGGCTATTGAGCAGCTTGGATAAGCTGTCCGCTGCTTCGTCCTGACCCGTGATACCGCACAAGGTAACCAGGCTACCTAAAGCTGAAATATTCAGCGCGACATTGCCCGCTCCGCCAGCTCTATCCTCTGTTTCTAGAACATTGACTACGGGTACCGGCGCTTCAGGCGAAATACGTGAAGTGCCACCATGCCAATAGCGATCCAGCATGATATCACCAACTACTAAAATCTTTGCTTTTGAAAAGTCAGGTAGAGTTACTTTCAAGGGACGAACCACGGTCTTTTCTTAATGTAGCGGTAATAATACCCATTTGTGGACAGGCATGTAAGAGCTAATCAGCAAATTGTGAAGAAAGTACTAGCAGTATCCGGCATTGGGGCTATAGTGTAGAGGTGTCCGTATAACTGGAGAATAACGATGATAAAAGCTTTAAAGATAACCATTCTATCGTTTGTATGTGTCTTACTGGCTGCTTGTGCTGGAGCACCTAAAAAAGAAAGTGCGGCTACCTGCCGTCACGCTATAGATGTGGCCTACGAAGAACTCAGCTTTGCTGAAAGTGAAGGTTTTGCGGGAAGTGTGAATTACACTAAGGCAGCCAGTTTATTGACCGCTGCTAAAACCAATCAAACCTTTGAGTCGTATGATGCATGCGTTAAAAATGCGACTAAAGCCAGATATTACATAGCAGAGTCAAAGAAAGGCTAATATATAAGAATAAAGGCATCAAAGGCGACTTCTGGTCGCCTTTTTGCTATCTGGAGATATTGGTCTGGACGCATTGGCCTTGCTTCGGATAACCGTTACAATGGCCTAGGGCTATTATTTGATGGCTCTGTAACTAGGAATACTATATGTCAAAAAGAAAGAATCAGGATCCACAAGCTGAGCTAGAATCTCAACGCTACAACAACCCAATCGCAAGTCGGCAGTTTATCCTGCGCCAGTTAGAGGAAGCGGGCGAACCTGTTTCGCTGGACCAGTTAGCCAAGCGGTTGGAGATGAAGGAACCTGAACAGATTGAAGCACTACAGAAACGCCTTAACGCCATGGAGCGAGATGGGCAGTTACTCTGTAACCGAAAGGGGCGCTTTTGTCTCGTAGATGCCACCGATTTGGTGCGCGGTAAAGTATTAGCGCATAGAGACGGCTATGGCTATTTAGCGCTTGAAAAAGGCGGTGACGATTGGTACTTGTCGCCACGCGAAATGCACTCTGTATTTCATGGTGATAAGGTACTGGCGCGAGTTAGAAATATCGACCGTCGTGGTCGTACTGAAGGTGCCATCGTTGAAATCCTCGACGGCTCAACCAGCCATATTGTAGGGCGTTTGCACGAAGAAAACGGTCTGCGGTTTGTAACCTCCGAAGATCCCAGAATTTTACATGATTTAATGATTTCGCCAGAAGACAGCTTGAAAGCTGAAGTTGGCCAGGTAGTTGTGGCGCAAATTGTTCAGCGCCCTAAACGCAATCAGCATGCACGCGGAATCATCACCGAAGTATTGGGTGATTATTTGTCGGCGGGTATGGAAATCGAAATTGCCATTCGTAATCATCAGATCCCGCACGAGTGGCCTGATGATGTATTGTCCGAAGTGGGAGAGTTGCCGGTCGATGTTACCGAAAAAGATTGGCAGGGGCGCGTCGATTTACGCAAACTACCGCTAGTGACTATTGATGGCGAAGATGCTCGCGATTTCGATGATGCTGTCTATTGCCGTCGAAAAGCCAAAGGTGGCTGGACCTTATGGGTCGCCATTGCTGATGTTAGTCATTATGTACGTCCTGGCTCTGCGTTAGATGATGAGGCGATTGAGCGCGGAAACTCGGTTTATTTCCCAGAGTTTGTGGTGCCGATGTTGCCAGAGTTGTTATCGAATGGTCTTTGCTCATTAAAACCGAATGTTGATCGTTTGTGTATGGTTGCTGAAATGTCTTTATCGGCAACGGGTCAAGTGACAGCGACAAAGTTCTATCCGGCAGTCATGCACTCACACGCACGTTTCACTTATGAGAAAGTGTGGGGGATATTAAGTGGTGATGAAGCATTACAAAAAGAATATGCACCATTAGTTGGCGATCTGAAAGAACTGCATGAGCTCTTTAAAGCTCGTCTGAAATTGAAAGAAGGTCGCGGTGCCATCGAGTTTGAAACCACTGAGACGCAAATTGTTTTCGATGAGAACAAAAAGATCGAAAAAATCGTCGGTCGAGTACGCAATGACGCGCATAAAATCATTGAAGAGTGCATGATCTGCGCCAACGTAGCGGCGGCTGAGTTTATTGAAAAGTATGAAAAGCCTGGCGTCTATCGTGTCCACGAGGGCCCGTCAGAAGAGCGTCTGGAAAAATTCAGAGCTTTCCTTGGTGAGCTGGGCATTTTCCTGTTTGGTGGCTCGAATCCAGAACCTAAGCACTATCGCGAATTGCATGATGCGATATCACAGCGTCCGGATCAGGAATTAATCCAGACCATGATGCTACGTTCGATGATGCAGGCGGTTTACAGCCCGGATAACCAGGGACACTTTGGCTTAGCCTTCGACTCTTATACTCACTTCACTTCGCCTATTCGTCGTTATCCAGACTTATTAGTGCACCGAATCATCAAAGCGATTCTTGCCAACGAAGTTGGGGTAGCTGGTACAGAGGGTGGTGTTAATTACGAAGAAAAAGAGTTGGTCGCTTATTCTGAACACAGTTCGATGACCGAGCGTCGTGCCGATTTGGCTACGCGCGATGTTGTAGATTGGTTGAAGTGCGAATACATGCTAACTCGGGTTGGCGAAGAATATTGGGGCACCATTTCCAGTGTCACCAGTTTTGGTATTTTTGTTGCGCTAGACGAATTGTTTGTGGAAGGACTTATCCATATCAGCGAACTGGGCGATGATTACTATCACTTTGATGCCTTGAAAATGCGTTTGATCGGCGAGCACAAACGACAGTCGTATCGTGTTGGCGACCGTGTCAAAATTAAAGTTGCTAATGTTGATATGGAGCAGCGCAATATTGATTTTGCACTACTTGATCGTGAGCATGTTAAGCGTGAAGAACCAAAAGGTAGTGAACGTAAGAAGCTTTATGCTAAGGCTAAAAAATCAGGGTCTCTGAGCGGTGATAGTAAAGGTGATGGCAAAAAAGGTAAAGACGGTAAAAAGCGCCGTGATTACCGCAAAGGAACGGACAAAGGCAGTAAACCAGCTTCAGGAAGCGCCAAGAAGGGCGCGAAAAATGCCAAGCCAAAGCGCGGTAAGAATGGCAAGAAAAAAAGTAAATAGCAATTTAAACCCATTTAAAAAGAGTTACCCATGTCAGAATTAGTCTATGGACTTCACGCCGTTGAAGTCCTGTTAAAACGTAGTAGCGATCGTGTCGAGAAACTGTATATTCAAAGCAATCGTCACGATCAGCGTTCGCATAAAGTGGTTAAGTTAGCGCAAGATAAAAATATTACGATTATCCAGAAAGAGCGCCAAGAACTTGATGAGATGACCGATCAACGTCATCAGGGTGTGATTGCCGTTTGCCGCCCCGAAAAGAAGACCAGTTACCACGAGAAGCATATTCCTGAATTGCTTAATCAGATAGAAGGAGCGCCTTTTATACTGATATTAGATGGCGTAACTGATCCGCATAATTTGGGCGCCTGTTTGCGAAGTGCCGATGCGGCTGGTGTGCACATGGTTATAGCGCCAAAAGATAATGCTGCCAGTATTACCGACGTGGTGCGTAAAGTTGCTTGTGGAGCGGCTGAAACCGTACCATTTATTCCAGTAACTAACCTGGTTCGCGCCATGAAACAATTGCAAGAAGCCGGTGTCTGGATAGCAGGAACAGCAGGCGAAGCCGAGCAGGATATTTATCAGGCCAATCTTAAAGGCCCGCTAGCTATTGTGATGGGCGCAGAAGGCGATGGTATGCGTCGTCTGACACGCGAAAACTGTGATTACCTGATTAAAATCCCTATGGCGGGAGAAGTTTCTAGTTTGAATGTGTCTGTCGCCACAGGAGTAACATTATTTGAGGCGGTACGACAAAGAATACAGTAATTGTTTAACTGAAGTTGAAGGGAAAGGGAAAATAATGAATAAACTTATTTATGTTCTATTGGGTTTATCTTTAGTGGCTAATGGGTACTTTTTATTTAATCAAAATACCCAAGAAGAAAAGATTGTTATTAAAGAAACGATTGTAGAAAAAAAAGAGAGCAGACAAGCGACTGAAAATAAAATAATACAGTCAATGCCCTCCAAACCAGATGAAGGATTGGTAAATGAGCAATTCTATTTGGATAAGATTGCTGAACTGGAAAATGAGATCGGTCAATTGAAACAGCAACATGCTGACTTTGCTGAAAAACCAAAAGATGGCTTCAGCTACAAGACCAGTGCAGCGATGGATAAAGAGTTGGTTGAAAAATTAAATCTTGATATGAATAAGGCAGTAGAGAGCTTCAAGAATGAAACGGTTGACCCAGCTTGGGCTTTTAAACATCAGGATACTATTTATGAGGTGATTACTAATTCTGATATCACTAATCAGATAAACTTGAAGGATGTAACCTGTAAAACTTCTATTTGCAAAATATCAATGGAAACGTTTGATAACAAGCAGTCGACTAAAGTGATGGCAATGATGGATGCTTCTCAGCTATTAAGAAGTAATGAGTTACTTAACGGCTATGGTAATCAAACATCTCTAGAGCCTGACACTAATAATATTTTTATGTACATTTATGTTGAAGATGAGGAGTCAGATTAGTTGCTAAGTAACCGATTGAACATGCTATTTTTCTGACTTAGCAAGTCTAATGCATCTTTAATTTCTACCTCCTGAAAGCTAATCGAGTCGTTAGCTTTCAGTTGTCCTAACACTGGCAAGTCTGCCGTAATGACTTGCCCCATCCTTGGATAGCCACCTGTTGTTTGACCATCTGCTAAAGTGATAATCGGTTGCCCATCGGGTGGTATCTGAATAGTGCCTGCTGTGATGGGTGTGGTGGTCATGGACAATGACTGTTCTGTTTTTACAGCACTGCCTTTCAGGCGCATTCCCATGCGGTTACTTTGACTGGTAACATGATAGGCAGAATCAAGAAAGGCTTGCTGAATTTCGTGAGAAAAGCATGACCATTCTCTTCCTTGAATAAAGCGTATTTGATAATTATCGCCAAACTGAAGTTGTAAATCTCTGGGCGTTGTTCTCGTTTCAGGTATGAAGCAGTTGTTCAAAGAAAGAGTGTCATCATTTCTAAAAACTCTTCCCCCTAAGCCGCCAAAATTAGCCATGAAATTGGTTGAATAGCTCTCCATGATTTTTGGCACATTAGGTTCTGCTGAGAACGCCAGGTAGGCTCTCGCTCCGTTGAGTAGTTTGCCAAACTTTAATTGGTCACCTTTTTTTACAAACAAGGTTTCATGCATAGGGACAGAACGATCGTTGAGCAGCAATTCAAAGTGTGCGCCCGTAACGGCTATCGCCAAGTTTTGAGTGAATTCAAGCACTGGTCCAGCTTGGGTGATTTCAAGGCAGGCCGAGTCAAGCGGTTTACTAACCAGCCAGTTGGCTATTTGCAGACTGACGGGATCAAGGGCTCCATTATTCGGAATGCCATAACGGCGGAAACCATGACGTCCCAAGTCTTGTAGACTGGTTTGCAATCCACCTTTGAGGAAGTGAATGCTCATGCTTCCTCCTTATTCAGCTTTTCAAATTCATCAAAATTAATCGGCACAAAGCGGACTTTGTCCAGTGGATTGGCTATGGCAGGTGGTGACTGCTCAACATGTAACATCGCAATTGGCGTTCGCCCGATTATCTGCCAGCCACCTGGGCTGGCAATAGGGTAGACGCCTGTTTGACTGCCGCCGATACCGACTGAGCCTGCCTCAATGCGCGTTCGAGGATTATCTCTTCGCGGACAATGTAGGCGCTGATCTAAATCGCCAAGATATAAAAAGCCCGGCAAGAAACCAAGCATATAAACGGTGTATTCTTGTTGGGAGTGAGCTTGAATCAATTCTTCAATCGTCATTTTGCAGTAGTCAGCGACATACTCCAGATCTTCCGCCACGCGGGTGTCATAGCACACAGGGATTTCTATAAGTGAACCTTGTTTGTTCGAAACTGGTTTTGCTTTCTTGATGGCGCTATTTAAAGTCTGCTGTGCTTGTTCAGGGTTAAAGTGTAGCGGATTAAATATGACCAATAGACTGTTATAAGCGGGCACTTGCTCAATGAAGCCTTCAAGTTGTTTTTGCATCGCAAGATCGGTAATCGTTTTAGCAACACCCAGAATAAAACGAGTCAAGTCTTCGCTAACAGTGCCCTCGAATTCAATTAAGATTGAATGGTCACTGTTGATGAAAGTTGTGAAGCCGAATGACATGGTATGGGTGATCCTTAAAATCTATCAAGCAATGCTGATATTGTTTTCTTGTAGAAGCTGATAAAGCTGCTTGGCAATATCCTGTGCGGATGGATTGTCGCCGTGCAAACAAATGGTGTCCACTTTTAACTCAAGGGGTGTTCCTTCAATGGAAGTAATGGGTAATCCTTTAGCTAGCGTTAGCGCCTGATCAAGGCTTTGCTCAAGAGTTCTATGCAGCGCCAGTGTGTGTCCTCTCGGCACGAGATGAGTGTTGGCATGGTAATTTCTGTCCATAAAGCCTTCGTGAAGAAAAGGAAGGCCAAGTTCTTCAGCAGCTTGATACATGTTGGATTGAGCCAGGCCTATCAGTTTTAAGTTAGAATCAAAGCGTTTGACTTCATCGGCAATGATATAGGCCAGATCTTTATCGGCTGCGGCATCATTGTATAAAGCACCATGAGGTTTCACATGATGCAACCCAGTATTTTGACGCCGACATTCTTCTGCCATGGATTGAATTTGCTCTTGCAGCGTTTGGCGAAGTGTTTGCTCAGAAAGCTTGATTGATACTCGACCAAAGTTTTCTTTGTCCGGATAGGAGGGGTGCGCACCAATTTTAAGCTGATGCCGGATAGCGTTGGCGATTGTGACCCTGATACTTTCTGGGTTGCCGGCATGGCCACCGCAAGCGACATTACAGGAGGAAATATAAGGCATCAATGCCGCGTCCAGCTGCCACTGACTGGGATTAGTGCTTTCACCAAGATCGCAGTTGATGTCGATAGTTTTAGAGTTTGTCATAGCTTACTAATTTAACATATTTGCTCGGCTCACAAGAGAAGCACTTAATAAAATCTACAAGAGGTCGAATGCTGATAATAAACTACGGGCGCTGAGCATTAAGGTTACAAGCACTACTAAACCACCTAACAAGTTTTGCAGCAGTGAATTTTTATGCTTACCCAGAAACGACTGGTTCATGGTCCACAATAAGAAGATGGCAATGATTGGAAGCAATAAGCCATTAGCAATTTGTGCGAACCAGATAATCGAAATCGGCTTAAAACCTATGGAAGCTAGAATAACTCCAGTGAACAGAATACTGATCCAGACTGCGCGGAATTTATAAGAACGCATGTCACTGCCAAGGTTCATCAAACCTGCCAGCGCATAAGCAGATGCCAATGGCGCTGTGATAGCGGAAGTTATGCCTGCAGAAAATAATCCAATCGCCATCAGGTATTTGGCGCTGGCGCCAAACAAGGGCTCCAAGCTCAGCGCCATATCAGCAGCTGAATTAATTTCAATTTGTTTGGCGAAGAATGCGCTGGCGGCAGTGGAGATAATCGCCATGGTGATAAGACCGCCCAGAGGAATTGAAATCCAGAGATCGCGACGCGCTTCGGGTAAATCCTGTTCGTCATGCCATTTCTTTTTTGCGCTACTGGCGTGTAGAAATAAATTGTAAGGAACCACTGTGGTGCCGATAAGGGCAATAACCGTTAACGTTGCACCATCCGGTAGACTAGGAATCAACAATCCCTTATACAGTTCGCTTAGGTCTGGCTTGGTGATAATAAAGGTCAGCAAAAATGAAACGCTCATCAACAGCACAATGGCAATTAAAAAACGTTCAATAAGCTTATAACTGCCAGTCCATAACAGGGTAAAAGCGATGATGCCGATCAGTAGCGCCCAGCCATTCAGTGTACCAGCCAGAAACCATTCACCGAAAATCGCATCAATGCCTAAAGTTGCTCCAGCGATATTGCCGCCTTCGTAAGCAGCGTTGCCAACGATGATGGCGCTAATGACCAGCAACACAGCAAGGGCTTTAGCGATGGGGTTGGTAAACTGTTCACGAATAGACTCGCCTAAACCTTTGCGACCGACCACGCCGAGGCGGGCGGTCATTTCTTGGAGAATCATAGTAGCGACAACTGAAAACACCAGCGCCCACAGTAAAACGAAACCGAAATTAGCACCGGCTTTGGTGGCGACAGTGACAGTGCCCGGTCCGATAAAAGCGGCCGTGACTAAGGTCGCAGGCCCAAAAGAAAATTTACGCTTTTTCACTATGAGTAGGGTGTTGGTAAAAGTCTTTTGAGACTACTGATTTATATCAGCATAAGCAAGCGACCAAAGCTATCAGCTACAGTAAATCAAGCGCCATTTCATCGGGCCACACACTAAATTGAACCTGTCCAATATGGGATTTCATCAATAGAAGCATAGCCAGGCGTGACTGTCCGATGCCGCCACCAATAGTTAATGGCAATTGATCCTGTACCAATTTCTGGTGCCATGGCATGTGCAATCGATATTCGCATTGACGCAATTCGAGCTGGCGCAGAAGGGCTTTTTTACACACCCGTATGCCCATGGACGAAAGTTCGAAAGCATCCTGAAGAATCGGGTTCCACACCAGAATATCGCCGTTTAAACCATGCAAACCTTCGCCTGTTGGTGTGCTCCAGTCATCGTAATCTGGTGCTCGACCATCGTGAATGGTGCCGTCCGCCAGTTCGCCGCCAATGCCGATCAGGAATACAGCACCGTATTGTTTGCATATTTCATGCTCGCGCTGTTTGGCGGTTAAGCCTGGGTAGAGTTGACGCAAATCTTCGCTATGAATAAAAGTGATGTGTTCGGGCAACAGCGGTTCGCGTCCCATCTGCTGCGCGATAGCGACATCAACAGAGCGCATGGCATCATAAATTTGCTCAACGGTCAGCTTTAAATAATCCAGCGTTCGCTCGGTAGGACTAATCACTTTTTCCCAGTCCCATTGATCCACATACAAGGAATGGCGTTCGCTCAATGATTCTTCATCAGGACGCAGTGCACGCATTTGAGCAACGATGCCATGACCCGGTTCAAAACCTCCGCGCGCTAGCAACAGTCGCTTCCACTTTGCCAGCGATTGCACAACCTCAAGCTCTTTATTCAAGGTACGGCTTAAAACCGCTACCGGGCGTTCGATACCGTTTAAGTCATCCTGCACGCCATCGCCCTTGATGGTTAGAATGGGTGCTTGAACCTCAATCAATGATAGCGCGTCGCATAAAGTCTCAGTGAAGCGGCTTTTAATCGCTTGGATAAGCTTTTGATCCTGAACAAAAGCCTGATGTGGTAACTGTTGCATGGTGAACCCCTTTTCTTATGAGTCGTTGTTATATCGACAAGTAATTTGTTAAATGAACTGTATTTATCTAATTTAACAAGCTAATATGCAATATCCGTCTAACAAAATTGTTCTTTGGCAATATTAAATCTAATTTATTGCGTTTCTGTTGAGCGATATCGAAATAAGGGGCTGAAAAGTGCAAAAAGATTATCAAATCGACAATCTGGATAAATCAATACTGTCAGAGTTATTACGCGAGGCGCGCACGCCCTATGCCAAGATTGCCGAGCAGCTGGATGTGAGTGCTGGAACCATTCATGTTCGGATCGAGAAAATGCGTCAGGCGGGAATCATTAAAGGTACCAAGGTTCGAATCGAGCCTAAAGCGTTAGGTTTTGATGTGTGCTGTTTTGTCGGAATATTTCTAAAGAGTGCGAAAGACTATCAACCGGTAGCGGCTTTGCTGGAACAGATCCCGGAAGTCATCGAAGCCTATTATACAACCGGTCAGTACAGCATCTTGACCAAGGTGGTGACGCCGAATATTGAAACCTTTCAGGATGTGTTGATTAATAAATTGCAGGCGATTGAGCAGGTACGTTCGACCGAAACAATGATATCCCTACAGAATCCGATCCATAGGGATATTGATGGGCTTCTGACCTAAGGCGCTAATAAGCTTTACGACAGCTTGAAGGCAGATACTTGGCTTCAATATTGGTTTTATTCTCGCCAGCGGCGCTCATACCTTCTGGAGGTTCATCGCCACCACAAACCCAGGAAATAGGGCTGGTTGGACTGGCGGTGACATAAATCGGTCTGATACTTAATATTTTGCCATCCAGTGGTGCATTGACTTTATTACCCAGGGTTACATGAATCGCACCATCTTCCACCTGAATTCCACTGACATAATTACCCAGTAAATGTTCTGGCTTAGGCGCACCTGCTTCGAGGTTATCTTTAGGGAATTTAGTGTGATATTGGTAATATTCCTTAATTGTGCTTTGCACTTCACTGGATAGAGTGATGCTCTCGGCAATTTTCGCGCGCACAACATAATTCTGATATGCGGGTAATGAAATAGCGGCCAGAATACCAATAATGGCAACAACCACCATTAGCTCAAGTAAGGTAAATGCTTTTATTGTGTGTTTCATAATTAAAATCCTGTACCCATCTGGAAAATCGGTAAATAAATTGAAAGAACCACCTGGAACACAATGGCTATGATCAATAGGTGCAAGCCAATGGCCATGATGCCGGTTTTTCGATGAGTTGACTCAATCGCTTGCGTTTCCAGAGTGCTAATTAAAGTTGGACTCTCCTCAGAAAAGGTTTGCAACTTAAATAAAGCCAGCAACTGTTCTTTTTCCTGAGCGTAAAAAATGTGATTAAAAGTCAGTTGTTCGGACTGACTGAAGAAAGGTGAGTTGAGTGCTTTAGTACGCTCAGCCTGATTGTCTGGCAGGCGGTGATGAAAAGCATTCAGGTTGTGAATAAAACGAACGCGGCTTAATTGCATCATGATGCCACGCATGATTGGCAGTTTGGTGAATAGCTTGCTTTGTGTATAAGACTCAACGGAAGCTAAATTGGCCAGAACAAATAAGCCAATAATCAAAACAGGAGGCAGGTACAGTAACAATGACCACCATGATTTGAACTGCAAAACATCCATGCGGTGCTGAAAGCTCGATGAGTACATTTGCCCATCAAAAACAATATTATTGTAGGCGGGTATCAGATAAAGACT
Source organism: Kangiella sp. (assembly GCF_048265365.1). NCBI lineage: Bacteria > Pseudomonadati > Pseudomonadota > Gammaproteobacteria > Kangiellales > Kangiellaceae > Kangiella > Kangiella sp. The sequence goes on along the minus strand of NZ_JBLXBT010000002.1, from coordinate 647,797 downwards.
GAAAACTCCGAGCACTATCAAGGCAATGACGCTCAGCAATGCTGCATAACCGGTGCTGCGGAGAATTCGACTTTTAATAATCTGTGCAATCTGCATTTCGCTAGTGTTGGCTGCAGTGTAATGTTGCAGAACCTCCAATTCATTCAGCCCCAGCTCCTTGCCGCGTCTTAATTGTTCAGTAATGGGCGAGCTTTTAATATTAAGTTTCTCAAAAGCGCGTTCAAGACTTTGTGTGGCTTCATAAATGGTATGCGCCTGTTGCCAGCTTTCCAGTTGGGTTTTAGGAACCTCGTTAACCAGAATATTAAAAGCTGTCCTGGGCTCTTCCCCTTTGGCCATTAGATGAACAAATTGGCGCAAGTAAAATAATGAGTTATCGTTTTTCATAATGATTTATTTTGCATGACCTATTTTGCAGATAAAGGGCATAAGATGAAATGTTTCGTCCTGCTTGATGGTGCAGACAGGTCTTATCACCGAGTTATGACTATCATCCAGTATAAAAGTTAGTTCTGTCGAGGAATATTGCTGAAAAGGCTGCATAGCGATAACCATGCGATCATTTTGGCTGTACAGCTGAGAAATCTGTGGTAACTGGCTGGTTTCCGATGGTTCATAGTCGTGTCTAGTATCGTCGAAGTGGCCATGTAAGGCGTAATATTCCTGCTGTTCGATTCGGGATGAAATAAACTGATTACTGATGGGGGCTGCAAAGGCAACCTTATATAAATAGTCAGCGGTAAGTTTCAGGCCGAAAAGACTAAGAGTCATGATTATCGCCAGTACAGCCAATACTTCCAAGCTTAACCAGGAGTCGGCCTTGAAGAAACTCTTACCGAGCAGGAAAGGGTATTTGTTGCGCAAAGAATCCACAGCTGTTTTTCTAATCTCCATATTTGGGGTGATCCTAATACAGTAGTCAGTTGAGGTCAATTTGCCTACCCACTTCGTATTCAGGCTATAAAATAGAATTCATCAAATAGTCTTTCAAGCTCTTGAAATTACTATCCATAGTGGTTGATAAGTTAGGTTTGTTCAACGGATTGCGAATGGTATCAGGCAACTCAACAGCTTCGCCTGTAATGGATTCTACCGATTGGGCAAACTTGGCCGGGTGAGCGGTTGAAAGCGCAACCGATTGCCCTGTGACATTGGTTTTCTGTATGGCTCGTAGGGCTACCGCCGTGTGCGGGTCAATGGTGTATCCCGCCTGATGGGTTTTGAGCATGGTTTGTTCCACCTCAGATTCACTGATGGCGATAGCGCTAATTTCACGATGCATCTGTTCAGGATGCTCTTTATAAAGGTGCAGCAGTCGTGGAAAGTTGTTAGGGCTAGCAACGTCCATAGCATTAGATGATGTTCTGACGGTTGGGCGGGGTTGCCATTGGCCCTCTTCGAAGAATCGAGGAACCGTATCGTTGGCATTGGTCGCTGCAATAAAGTGCTTAATGGGCACGCCCATTTTCTGAGCAAGAAGGCCTGCCGTGATATTGCCAAAATTGCCGCAAGGTACTGCAATTGTATCAATTGGTTGTTTGAGCAACTGAGGAAGCGCTGCATAGTAGCAAACCTGGGCTAACAGGCGCGCAATATTGATAGAGTTAGCTGAATTCAGGCGATGCTTCTGGTTAATTTCCTTATCATCAAAAGCCTGCTTCACCAGACTCTGGCAAGTATCAAAGTCGGCTTCGACAGCAACCGTGTGAATATTATTCCCCAGCGTGCAAAACAGCTGTTCCTGCTCTATTGATATTTTTCCCTTGGGGTACAGAATTACTACATTGATATGGGCCTTATTTTGTAAAGCATGGTTTTGAAAAGAATCAGCATGGAAAGCATGTGCCACTGCAGCTCCGGTATCGCCGGAGGTGGCGGTAATGATGGTGATCGGTTCATGTGTAAACTGGCTTAGACACTCGGCAAGAAAACGCGCGCCGAAATCTTTAAAAGCTAACGTTGGGCCATGAAATAACTCCAGGATATGTTGCGAATCAGAAAGTGAGTGCAGCTTTAACGGGAAATTAAAAGCCTGTTGAATAAGACTTTCTAATTGAGCTTCATTCAGTGAGTCGCTGGTAAAAGGTCGCAACACGTTAAAGGCGATTTGTTGAAAGCTATCATTGCTGAAAGCAGACTGAGAGAAGCAATCTGGTGACAATGCCGGTATCTGTTCAGGCATGTACAATCCTTGGTGGTTACCCAGTGGCTTCAAAACAGCCTGCTCAAAGCTAACTCTATCTGTAGAATCTTTGATGTTAATAAATGGCATGGTTATTCCTCGGCAATAATTCTAGCACCAGATGATGATAGCTGGCAGATATAACAAAAGGCCTGATCATTAGCGCGATAGTTAGACGATAAATAACGTTCCAACGTTTCGGCACTGTCCAGAGTATCAGTAAACGCAAATAGGGTTGGCCCCGAGCCAGAAATGCCTACCATTTTGGCGCCAAGTTTTAGTAACTCGCTTTTGTGGGTGGCATAATCGGGTAATAAATCCTGCCGATAGGGTTCAGCAATCAGGTCGTTAAAATGAGTATACAGTTGCTTCTCATCTTGTTCGTAAAGACTTTGGATAAAATTAGCAAGATTGGCGGCATGTGCAATGGTGGTTTGCAGGGACAATTGTTTTGGCAGAACCTCTCTGGCCTGTTTGGTCATGATGCGAGTGCCCGGATTGGCTACGACAAAGTAACCTGAGAAGTTCCAGGGCAGCTGACGACTGATGACATCATCATTACCCATTAACTGCAGACCGCCTAGATAGCAGGGAGCGATGTTATCGTAATGTAAGCTGCCACTGATTTGCGCTTCCATCTTACCCATCATCAGTAACAGTTCATGCTGGGAAAAGGGGGTTTTATACCAATGGTTTAATGCCACCATCATCGCAACGATTGAGCTACTGCTGGAGCCCAGTCCGCTTCCAACCGGCAATCGCTTATCCAGTGTTACCGACAGGTTTTCAATGGGGATTTCTCGTCCTGTCGCTGCGTTCTTTGATTCAAGTTGTTGATTAAAAAACTGCAGACAAAGGAAGATAATATTGTCCTTAGGATCTGCTGGCAGTTCCTCATGGAAAGGCCCTTTAACGATCCACTTGCCGTAGCAGTGACGAGACACTTCTATAATGTCTCCCAACAAATAATCATTAATGGGTTGTAACGCTGCGCCCAGTAGATCGTAACCAACTGAGAAGTTGCCAATCGAGGCCGGTGCGAATACTTTAATTTTCATGAAGAAATCTCCTGCTCTCTATGCGGAATGTTCTGTAACACATCGGCAAATAAACCTGCTGCGGTAACTTTTGCACCTGCACCGTAACCTTTCAGCACTAACGGAATCGGTGAATAATAGTGGCTATAAATTGCAATGGCATTCTCACCATTTTTAACCGAGTATAAAGGGTTATCCTGACTGACCGATTGTAATGAAACTTCTAGCTTATTATCATTAAAACAGGCGATATATTTCAGGGTTTCATTGTTACTCTTTGCCCGTGCGAATAACTCAGCAAAATAGTGATCAACTTGCGGCAGTCGTTGCATAAATTCTTCAGTGCTACCATTAAGATTAAAGTCTGAGGGCAACAGACCCTCAATGACAATATCAGAGAGTTCATATTGTGCGCCAACTTCTCGTGCCAGAATAAGCAGTTTACGGGCAACATCCATACCGCCTAAATCATCGCGTGGATCCGGTTCGGTAAAACCTAGCGACTTAGTTTCCAGCACTGCTTCTGAAAACGACTTGCCTTCCTCCATCTGCCCCAGAATAAATGACAATGAACCGGACAGAATGCCTTCTACACGATGAATCGCATCGCCGGAGGTAATCAATGAATCTATGGTTTTTAATACTGGCAGGCCAGCCCCAACATTGGTTTCGTACAGATACTTGCGAAATTTTTGATGGGCCAGCATTTTCAATTGCTGATAGTAAGAGTAGGGGCCAGAGTTGGCTTTTTTATTTGCAGTAACCAGATTGAAGCCCATCTCGATATAATCAGCATACTGTTCGCTAACCTTCTCGGAACAGGTGCAGTCTACCAGTGTTGGGTTAATATAATCGCCTGAGGCTAATAACTGACTTAAAATCTCTTTTGATAAAGTATTGGAGCTTTGTTGCAGGCCAGTCTGCCAATCAGATTCAAGTAAACCATCCTTGCAGCTAACGTAACGCTTTGAATTAGCGACCAGACAAATACGTAGAGCGATATTTTTGTCCTGCAAAAAACTCTGTTGTGCATAGACCTGTCGAATCAATTCCTGGCCAACATTGCCGCAGCCTATAATAAAAAGATCCAGGCGCTGTCGGCGATTGAAAAATTCGGCATAGACTAACTGGCACGCCTGTTTTGCTTGCTCACCCTTGATGACCACCGAAATCGAACTTTCCGAAGAGCCTTGGGCAATTGCTTCAATGTTGATATTGCCATGTGAAATCGCCTGTAAAAATTTATAGGCGACACCTTTTCTGTTTTTTAATCCTTGCCCAACCAGTGAAACGATTGCGCGGCTTTTATCAACTTGTATCGGGTTGAGCTGGCCTTGCCGGATTTCGTTTTCGAACTCCGAGTTTAAAATGTGTAAGGCACGCTTACACTCGCTGTTGCGAATCGCGAAGCAGATACTGTATTCGGAAGACGACTGGCTAATCAGAATGATCGAAATATGTTTTGCAGCCAGTGTTTCAAAAATGCGTGCGGCTGAACCATAAGAGTTCCGTAGATAAGCACCGCTGACATTAAGCAGGCAAATATCAGGCTGGTAGGACACTCCTTTAATGGAGTCCTGGCCATGATGCAATGGCTGGATTAAGGTTCCGCTATCTGCGGGTGCGAAAGTATTCTTAATGCGTAATGGAATGCTTTTAAGTTGCAGTGGAAAAATGGTTTTGGGGTGAAGCACTTTAGCGCCATGATGAGCAAGCTCCATTGCTTCCTGATAAGTCATCGAAGGCATTAACTTCGCATTCTCAACGATCCGAGGATCTGCCGCATGGATTCCGGAAACATCAGTCCAAATCTCGCACGCTTGCGCATCAGTCAGGTAAGAGAAAAGAGCGGCTGAGTAATCCGAGCCATTGCGACCCAACAGGCAGGCATCACCAGATTGAGTGGCAGCGATAAAGCCTGGCGCTAGATTAATATGGGAAAAGGTGGGTGCTGCCTCTTGCCACTTCCTCATAGAGCGGGTTAGCTCTGCTCGCGAGTCCAGAGTCGCACCTTCCGCAACGATATAGTCCTTACTATCAATCATGGCGACGGACATTCCTTGCTTCTGTAATAAAGCCAGCAGGAGATAGCAGCTCAGATATTCGCCTGCCGATAGTATGACAGCAATATCTGAGTCACCGAGCTCAGGCTTGGCCTTTAATTCCTGCATTTGCTGAAAGACAAAATCGAGTTTTTGCTTTAACAGCGAATCATTGGACAGCCCCAGTTCTGCTGCCAGCTTCGCATGATAGCGTGCAATGGATTCTAGAATAGACTCTGTAGTCGTTGATGTTTGGCTGGTGCAGAATAGTTGTAATTCGTTGGTTGTGTTAGCTATAGCAGATAAAACAACCAAGGTGTTATTTCTTTCCTGACCAATAATATCAGCCACTTGCAGCATGCTTTGCGCATCTGCCAGCGATGATCCGCCAAACTTGAGTACTTTCATGGTATCTATTCCTGTGTCTTTCAAAAAAGCAAAAAAAAGCCCGAGGTTTTGAGGCCTCGGGCTTGGTAATGGGTATTTCTATTACACAATAACTAGCCGGCGACCTCCGTAGGGAAGATCGTTGTGGTGGTCGTTGTTGTATAGAATGTGTGCATGAGCGCAGATTAAGGGTAAACACTAAGTCTGTCAATGCCATGAAGTAACTGCGATATAACCATTTGTTCTGGTTGATTTTTAGACTCTATGCGACTAAAATACGCGCCCTTAGTGGCTATCCACTAATTTTTTGACAATCTGGTTTACTCCTTGTTGCCTTTAACTTCTTAAATAAATCAAAGAGTTACTGGTGGCTGGAAACCGAAAGGAGACTTTAATGAGACACTACGAAATCGTATTCCTAGTGCACCCTGACCAATCTGATCAGGTGCCTGGCATGATCGAACGTTACACAAAGATGATCGAAGACGGCGCTGGCACAGTCCACCGCTTAGAAGACTGGGGTCGTCGTCAACTAGCCTACCCAATCAACAAACTTCATAAAGCACACTACGTTTTAATGAACGTTGAAACTACTGGCGAAATTATCGAAGAGCTTGAAGATGCATTCCGCTTCAATGACGCAATCTTGCGTAACATGGTAATGCGTCGTAAAGAAGCTGTTACCGAAGCCTCTCCTATGGCTGCTGCTAAGAAAGACGAGAGAGATGAAAAACCTCGCCGTGAAGCAGAAGTTAAAGAAGAGAAATCTGAATCAACTGAAGAAGCTTCGGCTGAGTAATAAGGAGACATATCATGGCACGTTTTAATCGTCGTCGTAAGTTCTGCCGTTTCTCGGCTGAAGGTGTTGTTGAGATCGATTACAAAGATACCGCAACATTGAAAAACTACATCACTGAAACAGGCAAAATTGTACCTAGCCGTATCACGGGCACAAGCGCAAAATATCAACGTCAATTGGCGTCTGCTGTTAAACGCGCTCGTTTCTTGGCTTTGTTGCCTTACACTGACAGCCACGAATAAGCGGCATTTTTAAGAGGAAATAACGATGAACGTCATTCTACTTGAAAAAATCCGCAATCTTGGTGACTTAGGTGATAGCGTATCCGTAGCTGCTGGCTATGGTCGTAACTTCCTGATTCCACAAGGTAAAGCGGTTCCTGCAACTAAGGATAACCTCAAACATTTCGAAGAGCGTCGTGCTGAATTACAAGCTGCCGCTGACGAGAAGTTTGCAAAAGCACAAGCGCGCGCTGACCAACTTGCTGGCCTAACTGTGACTGTCACAGCAAACGCTGGTGACGAAGGTAAATTGTTCGGTTCTGTTGGCACAGCTGACATCGCTGACGCAGTAACAGCTCAAGGCGTTGAACTTCAGAAGAAAGAAGTTCGTATGCCAGAAGGCGCAATTCGTCAAACTGGCGAATTCACTTTTGAAGTGCATTTGCACCCAGAAGTTGAAGCTAACATCAAAGTTATCGTTGTTGGCGAAGAACAAGCTTAATAGTTTTAAAAGCTTACAAAAAAAGGCACCTTCGGGTGCCTTTTCTTTTTCTGGTGTTTGCTCGTTGCCAATGCTTCGTTAAAACTCTTCTCGAAATGCTCATGGACACAAAAGTCCACTCCGCTTTCTCAAATCCTTTTGCCTCGCCTTGGCTTAGCTCAAACGCCAGAAAATACGGTAGTAGATATTTGAATTATTTAAATCGGCAAGCATCACTATTTTTCTGGAAGGGCTGCAAATCGCTTGGTGTCTGATAATTTATCTTCCCAAGTGGCTCTGTCATCACAGAATATATGAGCAGTGGGATTGATGCTTGGAGAAGAATCCAAACTTCCCGCCGGAACAATGACAAACTTGTCTTTTATTTCGGTAGGTAAGGGCGAACCGCACTCTGAGCAGAAGCTTTTGGTAAAACGTGTGCTGGGTAAATTAAATGTTTTTACCAGCTCCTTTCCTTTAAACCAGTTTAAATTGGCATTAGTAGCAAATAAGTTTGCCGCATGAACGGTTCCTGTCCCTTTTCGACATCTGGAACAATGGCAATGATAAAAACTGTCAAAATTATCGCTGATATCGAATTGAACCTCGCCGCAAAGGCATGAACCTGTAATTTGCATAGTAACCTCTTAGACTAAGTGTCTGACTTCCTATCGTTCAAAAATACTCTAGGTCGTTTGACTTTTGAAGTGCTTCTTAGTCAGTAATAAAGGGATTAAAAACAAGACTAAAACAGACCCGTTTAGATACAAGTGGGCAGCAACGTGATTAGCGAAAGATAAGGCTGTATCTAAAACTGCCCAGACTAGAGTCGCGGAAACTAACAACCACCAGTCTTGTCTTGTTCTACTTTCAAAAGCCTTTACAATCGCATAGAAAAATAACAGCCCCCAACTGGCTACGGTTGGCCCAAAGACGCCAATTAAAAACCGAAGGGATTCCGGGTTACTGTCAGGAAAGGCTGTTTGTAGGTGCTGGAAGTAGGGTGCTGCTAGTGGGGTATACACCATAATGGGTAGCAGCAATCCACCGATGATATGAATAACGGCCAAGATCTGCAGCCAACGTCTTGCCAATGAAATGCTCATCATAGAAAACGATCCATAATCTCTTTACTCGGAATCATGCAGTAATTGTGTTTACCAAAGAGCTTGTAGCGGTTTAAAGCGATTCGATCATAGCACCAGTCACGAAACCGTAGAGGAAAAATCCGTAAAAACCTCAGCCTGGGCCAAGGCTTTTTGAGTTGTTTGATAATTTCGAAAAAAGCTTCCGATCGAAAGTATGCTTCATTACCTTTGATCAAAACCATCGTCTCAAAATTCTTAGTATCAAGACCATGCTTGGATAACAACTCCAGACCTTTGGGCGACTGAACCGAACAGAACTTAAACACCGCATCAGGATCACGTTTGATTACAAACGGAACCCAGGCAGAGCAGAGCTTGCATTCACCGTCGAAGAGTATGATTGGGTGGGTTGGCATTAGTTTATTTACTCTGTCTCTATTGGTTGCAGTTTTAGTCATAAATACTGTGAGTTAGCATCTCATATGTTTAAGCATAAATCTTTTTCGTTCTCACAGTTCTTCATACTTAGCATTTTCTCCCTAATTTTTTCAAGCATGCAGGCGCCTGTGTCTCACTTTCAAAAAAGGTAATGCAAGAAGTCGCTTCATGGGTATTGGAAAAGCTTTTTTGGTATTTGCTTTCCAAATAAGGTCTGCGATATGACTGTTGTAAATATTCATTTAAAACAACTAGTTAAATCTATTTTAAGTATATTCTAGTAATTTATAGGAATAAATGAAAATAAAGTATTACGCTAATCCTAAAACGAGGCTACTATTCGAGCATGTTGAATAAAAAGGTGTGACATATGCCAAAGAAGATAGATTACCCTCACGCATCAGTAGCCAAGAGTATTGAGCTAGCAGAGTCGGTATATGATCTTGGAGGCTCTTCCAGTCAAGAGATGTGTGCTGAAAATATGGGAAGGAAGGTGGGCGGAGGTTTTAAGGCTATAGTTTCAGCCGCGGCAAAATTTGGATTAATTACAAATAATAGAGGTCAACTCAGTACTACAAAGCTTTTCCAAGATTACTATTTGGGCTATTCCCAAGAAGAAAAAGCCGAAATACTTCGTAAAGCCTTTTTGCGTGTGTCTTTGTTCCAGGAAATATATGAACGATTTAAGCATCAAAAGCTACCTATTGATATTTTCGACAAGCTTCTAATACGTGAATTCGATGTGAATCAGCAAGTAGCAAGCCGAGTTGCTAAATATTTTATTGAAGGTGCTAAGGCAACAAAGCTTTTAAATGGTGATAATACGTTTCATTTAGTTTCAGATGAAGCGAATTCTTCTAAAGTACAGGAAGTTGGTGATGAGGCAGAAAGTGCCGATAAGCAAGTTCAGGAGGATGTTTCGAAGGAATCTGTCGCTTCCAATGAGTTTTCAATTCGAATCGCAGGGCCAGGCATGAATTCCACCATCGTTATTAGAGAAGAAGAAGATCTTGATATAGTTGAAGTGATGCTTAAGAAAGTGAGGAAAAAACTATTAGAAGCTCAAGAGTAAGAAAGCCCAGTCAGGCTGTGCCTGACTGGGCTTTTGAAATCTCCTAGGATAAACAAGCTGTCCAATAGGAGGCTAGAACTATCTAGCATCATTTCAAGGTGAGAGTTGTAATGATGGACTTGGATGGAGCTAGTGTCAAGTAGCTTGGGTGTTTATGGAGGACTAATCATGTCCCAAAAACCACCATTTCCAGCTCCGGCCGGTAAGCGATGGATTTTCGTAAAATCCTATAAGCATTACCGCACTGGTAAGCAGGTCTACCCGAAAAAGGCTAAGTGTTTTTGCTTTTTAGTTAATGGATAGTGCTTGCTTGTTAGAAGGGGGGAGGAAACTCCTCCCTTTACTCTGACCCTATTAGTTCATTAAAGGGTCACTCATAGTATTCTGTATTATAGGCTCCCAATTACAGCATGTACGGTGTGGGCTAATCAGCTTTATTAAAGATTGAAAGGTTCCCAATCAGACAGGGGAATATCCATACCACCAATATGCGGGGTCAAATATTTTGTTATTATTTTGAGTTTTGCTTCGTATGTGTAGATGTGTAAATTTAAACGAAGCTTTCTATTTTTATTAGCGAGTTTTTGAAGGTATAGTTGGGTATAGGGAATGTAAAAAGCTTTATCTCGCCGGGTTTAAGTACAAAAGGTATCTGTTCAGATTCAAGCACAGGAGATAGCTCAGCTTCCATCTCTGGATAGCTCATTATATCGATTTCTCTGAGCACGAGTTCTCTGTTACCAGTATTTGAAACAGATATCTCACAGATTTGTGAGTTGTCATATACTTCAGTCCTTGGATTCCATGCTGTAAGAGTTCCAACAAGTGAAGTCCGCTTATGGAAGAGACTAAAATATAACGAAATTATTGAGATAGTTAAAGCTCCTCCTGAAATTACAAGCGTGATTATGTCTTTTGTCTCCATCGGGTCACCCATAGAAAATTAACTGTTGTTGTATAAATTAACTAGTATGACTTTATTATCAACTGACTACTCAGACAAGCGCTAGTTTGATAATAGTTATCTGGCGGATTACTTTGTCATGTGGTGGTTGTAACTAGAGCGATAACACTTATCCATAACTTATCCACAGCTTTATTGTATTGCTGTTGACTGCATAAGAGTTAAAATGGCTTACGTGGTAAACTCTTGTGGTTTATAAAAGGGTTCGTGTTCAGTGTTTTGAATACGGCCGAAACTTATTGTTAACGCTAGAACCTAAAAATGCTTACAGCCAATCAATCAGATAATAAAATCAAAGACTTAAAGATTCCTCCTCATTCTATCGAGGCCGAGCAGTCGGTACTTGGCGGGGTGATGCTGGATAATGAAGTGTGGGAGATGGTGTCTGAGATGCTGTTGTCCACCGACTTTTATGTGAAAAACCATCGTGAGATTTTTAAGGCGATGGAGGAGTTGGCCAATACGGCGAAGCCGATGGATGTGATTACTCTGTCGGAGCACCTCGAACATAAAGGTGATACTGACATCAGTTTGGCGTTTCTAGGTGATTTGGCGCAAAACACGCCAAGTATCGCTAATATCCGTGCCTATGCTGAGATCGTCCGCGAAAAGGCGATTATGCGTCAGTTAATCTCTGCATCGAATGAAATTGCTGATGCGAGCTTTAACCCAAAAGGTCGTAGTCTGGCTGAATTGATGGATATGGCGGAACGTAAGGTGTTCGCCATTTCGCAGGCTCGCGAAACCAGCGGTGAAGGCCCGAGCAAGGTCGAAGATATTCTGAAAAGTACTATCCAGCGGATTGAGACCATTCAAAAGACAAAAGGCGGTATCACCGGTCTGGCGACTGGATTCTCCGATCTGGATAAAATGACCTCTGGTTTGCAGGCGGGTGATTTGGTGATTGTGGCGGCGCGTCCGTCGATGGGTAAAACCACTTTTGCCATGAACATCGTTGAAAATGTTGCCTTGAATCAGGAAAAGCCGGTACTGGTATTCAGTCTTGAAATGCCGAGTGAATCAATCATTATGCGTTCGATTTCATCATTGGGTCGTCTTGAGCAAAACAAGATTCGTTCTGGTCAGATTCAATCGAGCGAAGACTGGGACAAGTTTAACAGCGGTGTTCTACAGCTGAAAAATCACACCAAATTACTGATTGATGATGCGGGCGGTTTATCGCCTGCTGAAATGCGTTCGCGCTCGCGCCGAGTTGCTCGCGAATACGGCAGCGTCGGACTCATCATGGTTGATTACTTGCAGCTAATGACGGTTCCGGGCATGAGCGACAATCGTACCCTTGAGGTTAGTGAGATTTCTCGCTCATTGAAGGCCTTGGCGAAAGAGCTGGAAGTTCCTGTGATTGCCTTATCGCAGCTTAACCGTTCCTTGGAGCAACGAAGCGATCGCCGTCCGGTGATGTCGGATTTGCGTGAGTCGGGTGCGATTGAGCAGGATGCGGATTTAATTTTGTTTATCTATCGTGATGAGGTTTATCATCCGGAAACCGAACGCAAAGGTATTGCCGAAATTAAAATTGGCAAACAGCGTAACGGACCTATTGGTAGTGTTGAGCTGAGCTTCCAGGGGCAATTCTGTCGATTCGATAATCTCGCGCATCAAGATTACGAAGCACAAGGTTATTAACAGCAGGCCATATTTATGCGCTCAACCAAAGCGATTATCGATCTGGCGGCACTGCGCCATAATTTAAATACGATTAAGACTATCGCCAGCGGCAGTCGCGTGATGGCGGTGGTGAAAGCTGATGCTTATGGGCATGGCCTGGTACAAGTTGCTAAGGCGCTGACTGAAGGCGCTGATATGTTTGCGGTGGCAACAGTTCAGGAAGCCTTGTCATTGCGTAAAGCAGACATTAAAACGCCAATCCTTTTACTGGAAGGCATATTCAATGCCAAAGATTTAGAGCTGGTGGTGGAGCATGATTTACAGGTTGTGCTACATCATTGGCCACAAATTGAAGCCCTGCAAAACTTTAAAACGGATAAGACGATTCATGTCTGGATTAAATTGGACTCTGGCATGAACCGTTTAGGTTTTGCCTTGCAAGATATGGCTTTAATTGAATCAACACTATCAAAAATTCCAGCAGTGGCAAATCCAATTCGATTGATGTCACATTTCGCTTCGGCGGATGACCCTGAAGATGACTTTTCGACCATACAACTAGAAGCTTTTGATCAGGCCACTAAACATATTACCACTGAAAAATCGATGGCCAATTCTGCCGGAATCTTAACTCAGAAAGATGCTCATTATGATTGGGTAAGGCCCGGTTTATTGCTTTACGGTTGTTCACCTTTAATTGGCACCGAAGCATCGGAATATGATTTAAAACCTGTGATGTCACTGGAATCGCAAATTCTGGCGGTTAAACCGATTAACAAAGGCGAATCAACTGGCTATGGCCGTCATTGGTTTGCGGATCGCGATACCTATCTGGGGCTGGTTGCTATTGGTTATGGCGATGGCTATCCGCGCCATGCAAAAAATGGCACGCCGATCTGGGTCAATGGTCGCATAGTGCCGCTGGTAGGACGCGTATCGATGGATATGCTGGCGGTGGATTTAGGGCCAGATTGTCAGGATGCGGTGGGTGATCGTGTGGTGCTGTGGGGTAAAGAATTGCCAGCCGAACGAGTCGCGCCCCATGCTGATACCATTCCCTATACTTTGTTCTGTGGTGTAACACGTCGCGTTCGTTTCTATTACAAAGACAAGTCGTACGAGTTCTGACATGAGTCTTTCTGAAACACTGAATATCAAGACTCAAGGACAGGGTCTGCATGAGTTTACTCAACAGCTGGAACAGCTGGTTCGCAAAGCCGATAAACGGATTGGCATTTGCCATGTGTTCGTGCGTCACACTTCCTGCAGCCTCTTAATTCAGGAAAATGCCGATCCCAGCGCTCAGCGAGACTTGGAACATTGGCTTAATCGGCTGGTGCCCGAAAACGATCCTCTCTATACTCACATCTACGAAGGCGCGGATGATATGCCTGCACACATCAAAGCAGCATTAACCGCGACGACCTTAAGTATCCCGATTGTCGATGGAAAGCTTGCGCTCGGCACCTGGCAGGGTACTTATCTTTGGGAACATAGACACGGTAGTCATAATCGACAGCTGATCATTCATATCAGCAAATAAACTTATTAGCTAAAAGTGATTCATTATGAAACCGATTGTTTTCTTCCGTAAATTCCATAAATGGCTTGGTTTAATTATTGGTATCCAGGTATTGTTCTGGGCCGCCGGTGGCTTCGTTATGACATTCTTCGATATCGAAGAAGTGCGCGGTGAGCATACTACGGCGAAACAGGAGCCTTTTACTCTCAATCAGCCTGTTGTAGTGACCGCTCAACAGGCCATCAGTCAGATCGACTTTGCACCAGAAACGATAACTCTGAAAGGATTCCTGGGAGAGCCGGTTTGGGTGGCACAAGGACAAGACAAGCAAGCGATAATAGACGCCGCTACAGGCGAAAGGCTCTCGCCACTGGATGAGTCTCTGGCTAGACAAGTTGCACTGGCAGACTTTAGTGGTGACGGCGAGCTTGCGGAACTCAATCTGCTTTCTGAAGAGTTGGGCGAGGTGCGTGGTAAAGGCTTACCCATCTGGCAGGCTCAATTTAATGATAGTGACAATACTCGTGTGTATATCTCGCCACAAAATGGAGAAGTGGTTGCCCGCCGCAATGATACCTGGCGAGTGTTCGATTTCTTCTGGATGTTGCACATCATGGATTACAAAAACCGTACCGACTTCAATCATCCGTTAGTGGTGTTCGCAGCATTATTAGCCTTGTTTATGACCTTAAGTGGCCTGTATCTGGTGATTAAAATGGTGTTTTTGAAGCCGAAACGAGCCAATCCCCGCAAGGCCTGACACTAGCCCGTGGCAAAACTTAAGCCAAACAGTAAACTGATTCCGCTGATTATTGTCATAGCTTTAGGCTTGTTTTGGCTGATTAAGTTATTGATATTCAATTACTTGTTATAGGCTTATACTTGGTTACAAATTTTAAGGGTTTGCTGACCCTGAATTGACTTGTAGATTGGCGCAAAATCCCAATATAGTAGTCATTAGTGTGTGCTCAATCTGAGCAGTATTACTTTACGGAGAAACACATGTTACGAATTGGTTTATTTATTTTAACTAACTTTGCCGTTTTAATATTGGCGGGTGTGGTGCTAAACCTCATCGGCTTTAATGGTCTTATGGCTGAAAATGGTGTTGATCTTAACCTGACAGCATTATTGATTTTCTGCGGTATTTTCGGTGTTGGTGGTTCTTTTGTTTCCTTGCTGATGTCGAAATGGATGGCCAAGCGTTTCATGCATGTCAAAATGATTGATAAGCCTGCTAACGAAACAGAGCAGTGGTTAATTAACACTGTGTCTGATTTAGCACGTGAGGCTAAAGTCGGTATGCCGGAAGTGGGTATTTTCCCGTCTCCGCAGTCGAATGCTTTTGCTACCGGCTGGAACAAAAACAAAGCCTTGGTTGCAGTCAGTCAGGGCTTGATGCAACGCATGAACCGCGATGAAGTGCGCGCCGTATTAGCGCACGAAATTGGCCACGTTGCTAATGGCGACATGATTACATTGACCCTGATTCAGGGGGTGGTAAATACCTTCGTTTTATTCTTCTCAAGAGTGATCGGTCATTTTGTTGACCGTGTGATTCTTAAGAACGAACGAGGCTTTGGTATTGGGTACTTCATATCAGTGATGGTGGCACAAGTCATTCTGACTATTCTGGCCAGCACCATAGTGATGTGGTTCTCACGTCGTCGAGAGTTCCGAGCGGATGAAGCGGGCGCACAATTGGCCGGTACAGGCGCCATGATTTCAGCGCTAGAAAAACTCAAGGTGGAATATGACATGCCGTCGGATATGGGCGAGACCTTTACCGCTTTCGGTTTGAAGAATGGTCGTACAGGTTCGTTCCAGGAGAAGTTCGGTAGTTTGTTCTTATCGCACCCTCCGTTGGATAAGCGAATCGAAGCTTTGCGTAATCGCTTTTAAGATTGAGATGAAATACAAAAACGGGGCCTAGTGCCCCGTTTTTTTGTATTTTCAGCGAATCAGCGATACATATCTAACAAGTAATTAACGCGGCTGATCTGGTTATTTGTGTCTCTGATTTCTTCATCAATATCATCCAGCTCTAGATTCAGACGTTCTTTTTCTTTTTCGTCTTCAATGCGACGAATGGCTTGTCGAAGTATTTCATGTTCGCGCATGAGTTCGTCCAGGTGAACCTGTAGATTTTCATGGCGTGAGAAGAGTCCGTCTTTATAGCTGGCTGTATATTCCGGGAAGGCGGCAGTGCAGTTTTGATTGGCATTGCTGGCTTTTACACCGTGCTGAAATCCATTATGTCCGGTGCAGTAAACTTCCAATCCTTTTTGGCGGCCTTGCTCGTATTGGTTACGGTCAATGCGAACGCCATATTCGATGCAGGCTGATTCGTGGTTGAGTATATAGTCGGAATCACGGCCAAATTTGCCGTCCTGATAACCCACTTGAGACCAGTTGCCGGAAACGCATTCTGTTTCTGACAGGGTGGCGCAACCGTTAAGTAAGATGGCAAAAAGCGCCAACAAAGATAATCGTTTTGTAATCATAATTTTTTCTCCCACACTCCAAAAGGGAGTGCCTCCTCTTTAAACTTTAACTGATATTAAAATATGCTAAAACCCAAAACCAACAAAACCCTAAGAAAATAGTGCCCAAAACTAGGGTCTGAAAGCAAAGGATCATATAATAGCGCCCCAAAGCGCAAACGCCTAATAGTAATCGAATCGTGGAAAAAACCTTAGATCGCAAAATTTGTATCGCTCCCATGCTGGATTGGACCGACCGTCATCAGCGACGATTTATGCGTCTGATCACCAAGCATGCGGTGCTCTACACTGAAATGATTACTACAGGTGCCATTATTCATGGCGGGGCTGAACGCCACCTGAAATTTAATCAGGAAGAGCATCCGGTTGCCGTACAGCTCGGTGGCAGCGATCCGAAAGACTTAGCTCATTGCGCTAAAATCTGCGAAGACTTTGGTTACGATGAAATCAATCTGAACGTCGGCTGCCCCAGTGACCGCGTGCAAAATGGTCGTTTCGGTGCTTGTCTTATGGCTGAACCCGAACTGGTGGCCGAGTGCATGTCAGCGATGGCTAATGTGGTGGACGTGCCGGTTACGGTGAAAAGCCGCATCGGGATTGATGATCTGGATTCTTATGAACACTTGCATCGTTTTGTTAATACTGTCCAATCTGCAGGTGTTAAAACCTTTATTATTCATGCGCGCAAAGCTTGGCTCAGCGGTTTAAGTCCAAAAGAAAATCGTGAAATCCCACCGCTTAGATACGACGTGGCCTATCAGATTAAGCAAGATTTCCCAGAGCTGGAAATCATCGTCAATGGTGGTGTCACCACGCTTGAGCAAGCCGAAGAACACATGCAGCATGCTGACGGCGTCATGATTGGCCGCGAGGCTTATCATAACCCTTATTTCCTGTCTGAAGCGGATAACCAGTTTTACGGAACACACAACGACATCCCAACACGCTTTGAAATCGCTCGTGAATACATGGACTATATACAGAGTCAGTTGGACCAGGATGTCTATCTAGGACACATGACCCGCCATATATTAGGATTGTTTTTTGCCCAGCCCAAAGGCAAATTATGGCGCCGTTACTTAAGTGAAAACGCCTACAAAAAAGGCGCAGGATTAGAAGTGCTTGAAGGAGCTTTAGCGATTTATGAAGAAGAACTTGATACTGCTAGTTAGTCTGGTAATCATCACCGTAATGTTTTTAATCTGGTTTAAACGTGAGCCTTTATTAACTCCAGTTCAAAAGCTAGAGCAGTCGTCTATGGAAGCAACTGAGCTTGACTTAGCTTCACCTTATCAAACCTCCGAAGTTCAAACACTAGAAACTGCTCCTCCTTCTTTTGAACATGAAGCGCCAGAAGAAACCATAGAGCAAGTTCCTTCCAATGTGTGTAAAGAGCAACTCGCAGAGCAGTATCCAGAGCTTGATAAGCGGTTGAACCAAACGATTCAGGACTTTTACCTTAGTGAGGATGAACTTGCAGGAGAGGGTGTTTATCAAGGAATGCCTTTTGAAACCTTGAAAGTGTTGGCTGATTCAAATGACTCCAAAGCTATGATTGTTTATGGCTCAGAGAAAATTTGGTATTCGGCTTTGGGGGTTAGAATCTCAGGCCCTGATAGCCGATACCGAAACTCGGATCAAACAAAAGATATCGTGAATAATCATAAAATTGATCTTGAGGGAATCAGCGAAGGTGAGAGTTATCTTTATAAAGCAGCGATTTTTGGGAAGGTCGGGGCTATTTTTGAGATGACTTTGCTGCTTGATATGGCAGGTAATCGATTGAATACAAACTCTGGTGACGAGACTGTTATTCGAGAGCTGATTGCAAAAAGCTTAGCCTATGAAAAGTTACAGGTTGATATTCATCAGAGCGATGCAGCTTTGAAAAGTATGTTTTTAGATTCTGTTGGTTGGAGAGATAGTATTCAAAGACTTTACGCAGACCGTGAAGACTATGCTGAGATTAGGAAACAAATAGAATCTGACGCGGAGAAGATGTATCAGGAGCTTAAGGCCCGATGGGAACATGATCGCGAATACTATGGTTTTGAAATTTACCCTGATTATCTACAGGGGGATTTAGAAGAGTATGGAAATGCCTATCTGGAGTGCCATCTGCGTTAAGGTTAGTCAGCGCACATCTGTTCACTAAAACGTGAACCACGTCACTAAATTTGCATATTTGCATTAATCTGAGCTAAAGTAGTAACTCTCCCTGAATGTTGGAGGTTCTATGAAGTTTCTTAAATGGTTGCTAATCATTATTGCTGTTCTAGCAGTGATTCTTGTAGTGGTTGGTTTCCTCTTGCCGCAAACGCGACACGTTGAGCGTTCTATTACTGTTGCCGCAACCAAAGACACCGTTTTCAATCAAGTCAATAACCTTAAAAACTTTAATAATTGGTCACCATGGTCTGATATCGACCCCAATGCATCATACTCATTTACTGGGCCCCAAAGTGGCGTAGGTGCGACTATGGCATGGGATAGTCAGATGAAAGAGGTCGGCTCCGGTACTTACAAAATTGTTGAAAGTAACTATCCGAACCTGGTCAAATTTGAAATGAAGTTTGGTCAGGAGCAAACTCCAGCAGAAAGCTCATTCATCCTTGAAGAGATTTCCTATGCAGAAACACGAGTGACCTGGACACTTGATGCTGACTTTGGAAATGATTTAATTGCCCGTTATATGGGTTTCTTCTTAATGGAAAAAGCTATTGGCCCGCAGTATGAGAAAGGGCTAGATAACCTCAAAGATGTGGTGGAGGGGTAGATGATAAGTTAGGTAGGTAGCCTCTTGATAGAGGCTACCTATTTAGCTTATTGTCATTGTTCCCACTTATCAAAACAATTCCTGCCGGCTTCATTTTAATCTGCTACAATTTTCAACAATACAACCCTACAACTTAGTGATAATGACATGAAGTCTAAACCTTTCGTTTTAGTGTGCGCCCTATTTCTAATATTCAATTCTTTTCCAATTTTTGCTGCCGAACAAGGGGAGCAGGATAGCTCTAAAACAGAGGAATCTCAGGAGCAACCCGCTACAGAGCCTGAGGAAAAAAAAGATATTTTTGACCATTCAAAAGAAACCCTGCAGCGTGTGATGGAAGACTATGACCGCTGTGTTTTGCAGGAGTTTGATCAACGCGATAAAGACACCCCTATCTCGGAAATTCGAGCACATTGTTCTAAAGATAGTAATCTAGCTATTTATCGTCCAAGTAAAGAATTGCTTACTGACGATAGTTTCACAAAAGGAAGTCAAGGCGACTCAACCAAACCTGAAAAAGAAGACTCTGATGTTATTAAGAAACGATTAAGACTGGAGTACCGTGCCAGTGACAATCGTTTTGCAATATTGCCCCATAAACCCAACTATTTGTTGCCAGTGACGTTTAATAATAGGCCTAACCAGGCGAGTTTGGATGCAATTGGGGAAGATCGGGAGGTCGATAATATCGAGGTGAAGTTTCAAGTAAGTTTCAAAACACCTATATGGGAAAAACCATTTGGAGAGAACAGCGCATTATTCTTTGCTTATACCGGACAATCCTACTGGCAGGCATATAATTCTGATGTGTCCAGCCCATTCCGTGAAACTAATCATGAGCCCGAGATCTTTGCGACTTGGGCTACCGATTGGAAAGTTGGGGGCTGGCAAATTCCAATATTCTCAACTGGTGTTTCTCATCAGTCAAATGGCCAAAGTGGATTAAAATCACGTAGCTGGAACCGATTGTATGCGCGAATGGCTTTTGAGAAAGAACGGTGGGTGGTGTTGTTTACTCCTTGGTGGCGTATTCCAGAGGAGCGTAAAGATGACCCCTTACAACCTGATGGTGACGATAACCCCGATATAGATGATTACATGGGTTACTTCGAGCTGTATTCTGCTTATAAATGGGATGAACAAAACTTTGGAATCATGATCCGAAATAACCTGCGTAGCGATAATAAAGGTTCTGTGCAGTTAGACTGGACATTCCCATTAGATGACGACGGAAAATTACGTGGCTATGTTCAATATTTCAATGGCTATGGTGAAAGTTTGATTGATTATAACCGTCATGTGAACCGTTTAGGGGTTGGGTTTGTGTTGACAGATTGGTTATAAAAATGGGTATGTAAAAAAAGGCGCATTGAGCGCCTTTTTTATTAGTTGTTACTTTTTGCGATTGAAGTGATCGGTTATTACCTGCGAAACACAGGTGGTGAGTTTTTTTGCAAAAGGAATATGCAAAAACTCATTTGGGCCATGCGCATTAGAGTTAGGTCCTAACACGCCGGTAATCATGAACTGTGCTTTAGGAAATTTCTCGCCTAGCATTCCCATGAATGGAATAGTGCCGCCTTCACCCATATACATGGCGGGTTTGCCATAAACCTTTTCGGAGCTACGCGCTAACGACTCGGCTAACCAGGGTGCAACATCGGGTGCATTCCAACCATCGCCATCCTGATCCGGTTCGAAACTTACTTTGGCACCACTCGGTGGGTTCTCGGTTAGAATTTTGGTTAATGCTTCTGTCGCTTTTTTACTGTTGGCTGTGGGTGGCAAACGTAACGATAGTTTTATCGAAGTAGTTGGGCGCAGAACATTACCAGCATTTTCAATTTCTGGCATACCCGCAATACCGGTATACGATAGCGCTGGTCGCCAGTTTCGATTAAGTAAGCGTTCGAAATTATTTTCTGCCATCGGCTCAACGGCTTCAACGAACGGATAGGCTTCGACAATTCCATCACCCAACACTTCGGCAACTTTGAGTGTTTGCTCTAATCGCTGATGAGGAATGTCAGCATAAAATTCTTTGGGCAAAAGGCGACCGCTTTTATCATCTTCAAGACGATTAAGCAGTTGGCGGATAATTCGGAAGGATGAAGGAACCACACCACTGCCCATGCCTGAGTGAATGCCTTCACGCAAGACATCAACTTTCAAGGTGCCGCTGGTCATGCCCCGCAAACTCATGGTGCACCATAGTTGCTCATAATTACCTGCACCAGAATCCAGACAAATGACTAATGAGGGTTCGCCAATACGATCTCGCAGCTGGTCAATGTAATAGGGCAGGTCATAGCTGCCGGATTCTTCACAGGCTTCGATAATCACTACGGTGCGCGCGTGTGGTAATCCCTGCTTTTGAATGGCCATCAGGGCTGTTAATGATGCATAAGCTGCGTAACCATCATCGGCGCCACCACGACCATATAACTTGTCATCGCGCATGACCGGAATCCACGGCCCCAAACCTTCTTCCCAGCCCGTCATTTCAGGCTGCTTGTCTAAATGTCCATACATCAGGATGGTGTCATCACTTGGATTATTGGTGCCATCGCTGGCCGCGATTTCCATGAATATAATCGGTGTTCTACCTTTAATACGCACGATTTCCAGTGTTTTATTGGGAATGTCCTGGGCATCGCACCAGTTAGCGATCTGCTGCACCGCCTGCTCCATATAGCCGTGCTCATCCCATTTAGGATCAAAGTGGGGGGATTTGTTGGGGATTTTGATGTATTCAATTAACTCAGGAACAATCTCGTCGTCCCATTTTTTATCGATAAACTCTTGTGCCTTCTGGGTATCCATAAAAGTCTCTTAATGTTTGTTGGGCCTGTTCACAATTATTTTACATAAGTTTCGGTTAAACTGTAGAGCTCGAATGTAAACAAATATGGGGTAAGACTATGTTTAAGGGAAGTATGTTTATAAGAACAGTTACTGCAATGAGCTTGATGCTGGTGTTTAGCGGCCAGACTTTTGCTCATGCGGATTCAAAAAATGAAGTCGAAATCAAAGCACAGAAGTTAACGGATGGTATTTATGTGTTGTTTGGACAAGGTGGCAATATTGGCTTGTCGGTTGGTGACGATGGTGTCTATATGATTGATGACCAGTTCGCGCCACTGAGCGATAAAATTAAGGCTACCATTGCTGGAATTACTGATCAGCCCGTGAGCTTTCTAATCAATACTCACTGGCATGGCGACCATATTGGCGGCAATGAAAACTTTGCTAAAAGCGGTACAGTGATTGTGGCCCACGATAATGTCAGACAGCGTATGAGCACAGGACTTGAAATGTCAGCTCTGGGCCGTAAAGTTGAGCCTTCACCAGAAGCAGCATTACCGGTTGTGACTTTTGATAGTGAAATGAGCTTACACCTTAATGGTGATGAAATGCGCGTGTATCATGTCGCCAAAGCACACACCGACGGTGATGCAATTATCTACTTTGCCAAAGATAACGTCTTACACATGGGCGACACCTACTTCAATATTGGTTACCCCTTTATTGATGTCAGCAGCGGCGGTACTGTCGATGGTTACATTGCAGCGGTTGAAAAAGGCTTATCGTTAGCCAACGACGACACGCAGATCATTCCAGGCCATGGCCCAATGTCGAATAAAAAGGAGTTGTCGGAGTTTATGGCTATGCTAAAAGACTTACGTAGCTCTGTCGCAAAGTTGAAAGACAAAGGCATGAGTCTGGAAGAAGTGTTAGCGGAAAAACCAAGCGCAAAATACGATGAAGAGAATGGCAAAAACTTTATTAAACCGGATCAGATCGTCACCTTTATTTACCATACGTTGTGATTTGCTGACCATGTAGAGGTAGAAGTATATTTTTTGGATGTTACCTATTGGGCTTTTGAAGGCTAAGAGCAGATTCTGACTTTCGTCAGAATGACAAACCTCTGGGCTGGTGCCATTTCTTTGGGTATAACTCCAAATATCACTCTTCTTTCGAATGTACTCGGATAATTACAAGTTAGAAAACTATAAAAGGCATGTCATTCTGAATTTAATTCAGAATCTGCTCTTCGTCTTTTAAAAAAGGGCGGGTTTATAAACCGCCCTTACTTAAGAATCCGACCTACATAAATTTATTAAATAATCGTAAACGCTAACTTCAATCGATTCAGCATTTCTGCCTGAACCAACTGCCCTTTTTGGATCGGGCCAACACCTTCTGGTGTGCCAGT
Source organism: Kangiella sp. (assembly GCF_048265365.1). Lineage (NCBI taxonomy): Bacteria > Pseudomonadati > Pseudomonadota > Gammaproteobacteria > Kangiellales > Kangiellaceae > Kangiella > Kangiella sp. The sequence continues at coordinate 624,436 of NZ_JBLXBT010000002.1, read as the reverse complement.
AAAAATCAAATCTCCCGGCTGCAAAGCTATGTGCTTTGACAGTTCGCTGATAACTTCTGGGATTGACCAGACCATGTCACTGATATCTGCCGATTGCCTGATGTCGTTATCAACGGATAAGGATATTTTGCCAGAAGTCACTAAGCCTAATTCTTCTTTAAGAATGATTGAGCTGATGGGTGCAGATTGATCAAAACCTTTTGCTAAGTCCCAGGGACGCCCTTTGCTTTTGGCTTCGGCTTGTAAGTCACGCTTAGTCAGGTCAATACCTAGCGCATAGCCTAAAATACAGTGTTCTGCCTGCTCGACGGACACCGAATCAGCTGGTTCGCCAATGGCAACTACCAACTCTACTTCGTGGTGTAAGTCATTGGTCATGCGAGGATAGGGCAGTTTTTTCGGGTTTACGACAATAGAGTCTGCGGGCTTGCTGAAGAAAAAAGGAGCTTCTCTACCGTCATCACCCATCTCACGCGCATGGGCGGCATAGTTGCGTCCTACGCAATAAATTCTTCTTACTGGAAATTGACTGTCATAAATCGGTTCGGAACCGGTTGAAAAGCCTTCATCACTATCGGAATCAATCACATTGATAACAGGAATCATTGGAATGGCGGCGGGATCAATTATGGTCTTCATCAGTTGGTCATAGAGTTAATATGAGTTTGTCAGTACAATACTCGCATCACATCGAATTTTCCAATTTAAAGCTGATTATGAACCTGTTTAAGACATTATCGTTAGTTTTCGTTATTTGTGTAGGTTTTTTGACTGCCTGTTCGCAACCGAAACCAGAAATTGAAATAGTTGACCCATGGTTACGTCTGATGCCGGAAGGTGTTAAAAGTACCGCTGGTTTTGTGACTATCAAAAACAATACAGACTCACCGATTGTGTTAAAGGATGTGTCGTTAGATTGGGCCAAATATGCCATGTTGCATGAGTCAAAAGTGGTCGATGGCATGGCTAAGATGCAGCACCTGGATGAGCTAGTTATTGATAATGAACTGGTTTTCCAGCCGGGCGCGAAGCACATCATGATTATGGGGGTGAACGAGCCGCTTGTTGAAGGCAACAGTTATAATATTCGTTTACACTTTAAGGACAGGGAGCCTCTTGAGGTTGCATTTAAAGTCCGCCAAGCTAATTAATATCAGAACAAACGTCGGTTAATTGATAGGGAAAGGTTAAACATGAGTGAATCTAATCGTGAGTTTGATGAAGTGACCGGTAATGGCCGCGGACGAAGAAAATGGTCTGCTGTCTTGGCCACTATTATTGTACTGCTGGTACTGATGTTAGTGTTTATCTTTATCTGGAGTTCAGAGCCTGATCCGGTTGATATCAATGCGATTGAGCAAAGTTACACAGGAGAGGTTCCACGCGGTTACGTCACGGTAGAAACCACAGCGCAAATTGTCGAAAACCTGCTGAATAAAAGCGGTGGTTTTTTAAGTAATGACATCATGCCACCAAGTGTATTTATGGACAATATGCCCGCTTTTGAATTTGGCGCTTTGGTGCAGATTCGTGATATAGCTCAAGTACTTCGCAACGATATTAGCCGCTCTCAGTCGCAGTCGCTTGAAGATGAATCGCTAAAGTTCGCTGAGCCGGCTTTTAACATTGACCATAGAAAGTGGATGTTTCCAAGAGCGGAACGTGAATATCGCAAAGGCGTTAAACTGTTAAGAGAATATCGTGATCGTTTGGCTGATCCGCAGGACTCCAATACTCAGTTTTATGCACGCTCCGACAATCTTCGCTCATGGCTATATTTGGTCAGCAAACGCTTGGGTGGCTTGTCGCAACGATTAAGTGCCAGCGTCGGCCGTTCCAGAATCAACACCGACTTGGCTAATGATGCATCAGCAGAACAGTCCACACCGTCCAGTTCGATTGTTACTGTGACAACACCGTGGATGGAGGTTGACGATGTGTTCTGGGAAGCGCGTGGCGCAACCTGGGCACAGATTCAATTACTCAAAGCTATCGAGAAAGATTTTGCTCATGTATTGGAAGATAAGAATGCGCGCACCAGTTTTCAGCAGATTATCATGGAGCTGGAAGCGACCCAGGAGCCTATTTGGAGCCCAATGATATTGAATGGTAATGAGTTTGGTTTCTTCTCTAACCATTCGTTGGTGATGTCTTCCTATATTTCCCGAGCCAATGCCGCAACCATTGATTTAATTGATCTATTAAAAGGCGGTTAGACAATGATTTGAGTTATTTTTTATAGCTGCAAGCTATTAAATTTATAAAGACAATCAATTTTATTAATCATCTTTAAAGCCGCATAATAACTCCTGAAACGAGTAAATACAGATTGTTTCAGGAGTTTCCCTCCTAACACTTCTGAAGCTGTTTGAATTGCTCAGCTTTTACCCCCTGTAGAAAGTGAAGTCATTCTCTAATTGTTTTCTCTATTGGAGAGCTGTTTATTAGAGAATGTGACATCCCCATTTGGCCCTTCCCCAAGGGCCTTTTTTCTTTCAGTGCTTATCTTGCCTTGATACTGCGTTGCAAACGGTGCAAAAAGATTAATAGGCTGTGACTAAACCCTTTTGCTAAACTGGGCATCTAAAGATTAAACTCAGCGATGATCATAACCTTGCAAGCACAGCCCATAGAACAAAAGGACTTAGATAACCAAGCCCAGCTGGTCGCTTTAGCGAAGCAGGGAGATATGCAGGCGTTTGAGAGTTTATATCGGTTGTTCAGCAACAAGATTTATTTGTTGTGTGTACGGATGACAGGACGTCCAGCGCTGGCTGAAGAGCATATGCAGGATGCTTTTATTAAAGCCTGGCAGGCGCTGCCAAATTTTGCAGGCAATAGTAAATTCAGTACATGGGTATACCGCATTGCGGTCAATGTAGTGCTTAACGAACAACGTAAGAACCATATTGAGATATATGCGGATCAGGACTGGCAACAGGCCTTTGAAGATGAGCTGTCGGAAACGCATCATCCGCAACAGATTGACTTGGAAAAGGCGATTGTGAAATTGCCGGCCCAAGCTAGAAATGTGTTATTGCTGCATGATCTTATGGGCATGACCCATGAAGAAGTAGGCGATACATTAGGCATCGCCAGCGGAACTTGTAAGGCGCATTTAAGCCGCGCACGAGTATTGCTCAAAGAGCAGTTAGATCGATAACTGAACTTTGTACTTAGAACATCTGATTAGGTAATTTAAATAGGTAATGGTATGACAGATAAACAATTAACAGAGCAAGAGACTAATGCGCTTATTGAGCGCCTGCAGCAATTGCCTGATGCCATTGAAGCGCCAGATCGCTGGAGCCAGATCAAGGCAAAGCTTGAAGCCGAAGCTGCGACTGGGTCTGACACAAATGCCGACAATGATCAGGTGAAGCAAGCAACACATCGAAAATTCTGGCAACCAATGGCTGCAGCAGCGGTATTGGCGTTGGCGGTAACTCTTTATACCATTTCGCCGTGGCAGCAGAACTCCACTGAATCGTCGATGCTCGTTGAAACAATTACTGAATCAGCCACTCAATCCCACTCGAGTTTTAATATGACAGTAGCTAGTTTGCAATTGGCCAACAGCCAATATTATGCCAAGCTCGGTTATCAGCTCGATCAATCACAAGTTGGGCTCGACCCCGCAGTACGTCAATCTTTAAAGGACCTACGAAGCGCACAACAACAATATGCTGGGGCACTTAAGCAACAGCCGAATGATTTACAGCTGCAACAGCAGTTAATTGAGATGTATCAGAAAGAAAGACATCTTCTGCAGAAGATTATTGCTTGATACATCATCCAGAAACAAAAAAGCCTGCTTTGAGCAGGCTTTTTTGTGGAACTTGAAAACGGATTAGCTGTTTTTAAAAGCTTCGATGCCTTCAAGGATTTCTTGCTTGGCGGCTTCTGAGCCTGCCCAGCCATCAATTTTGACCCATTTGCCTGGCTCAAGATCTTTGTAATGTTCGAAGAAGTGTTCGATCTGGTTGCGTAACAACTCTGGAATCTCTTCAATTTCATGAATGCCTTGATACATTGAGCTAAGTTTACCCGTTGGGATAGCAACAAGTTTGGCATCTTCACCAGATTCGTCACTCATTTTCAAAACGCCAACTGGGCGACATGTGATCACACAACCTGGAAGCAATGGGAAAGGTGTTGGTACCAATACGTCAACTGGGTCGCCATCTTTAGATAATGTTTTGTTTACATAACCGTAGTTGGTCGGATAGTGCATACAAGTTGCCATGAAGCGGTCAACAAACAAAGCGCCGGTTTCTTTATCGACTTCGTATTTGATCGGGTCGCTGTGTGCTGGAATTTCGATAATGACGTTAATTTCATCCGGAGCATTTTTACCCGGGCCTACATTGTCCAAGCTCATTGTTTTACCTTTCAGTGTTAGGAGTTTTACCCAAAAGAACGATGCGCCAAAGCGGCATTCAGACCGTTCAATGTTCGAAGGGCGCGTATTATAACGGCCTTTGTTCACAAAATAAATTGAATAATCGGTGAACATCTTGCGTAAAAATTGTACAAACCGAAAAACTGCTATAGACTGAATTCGAGGTTTGTAAAAAACCGATAACAATCAAAGATATAAACATCAATACAGCATTAAATACAACAATCGATATGACAATGGGGGATGTATGACAGACAACATGATCTTGCCACCACTATTAGGCTTAATAGGTTTGGCTTTTGCATTTATCATTTATTTCGTCGTTAAGCGATATCCAGAAGGTGACGACAAGATTAAGAAAATCGGTAACGCCATTCACTCTGGCGCCATGGTTTTCATGCACCGAGAATACCGAATGCTCGCACTGTTTGCGGGCATTTTGTTTATTATACTGTGGCTTTCTCCGCTAGGCGGCAACACTGCTTTGGCATTTGCCGTGGGTGCGATATCGTCAGCTTTGGCTGGCTATATCGGTATGTACACAGCAACCAAAGCCAATGTTAGAACGACTACAGCCGCACATACCAAAGGCGCCGCCGAAGCGTTAAGCGTGGCCTTCTTTGGTGGTTCGATCATGGGTCTTTGCGTTGCATCGCTGGGCCTGATGGGCTTGGGTGGTCTTTACTGGTATTTCGGTGGTGACCCAGAAACGGCTCACTATATCCATGGTTTCGGTATGGGCGCTTCATCAGTAGCGCTGTTTAGTCGTGTAGGTGGTGGTATTTTCACTAAGTCAGCAGATGTTGGCGCCGATTTAGTGGGCAAGCTCGAAGCAGGCATCCCAGAAGACGACCCGCGTAACCCTGGAGTTATCGCTGATAACGTAGGTGATAATGTGGGTGATGTGGCTGGTATGGGCTCGGATATTTTCGAATCCTACTGTGGCGCTATGATCGCCTCAATAGCGATTGCTGCAACCATGGCTACCTCCGATCTGGGCGCGCAAAATGTATTAATGGCAGCACCGCTGGCATTAGCTTCAGTCGGTTTAATCTGTTCTATTTTAGGCATCATGCTGGTCAAATTAATGTCCAGTAATAAGCCCGAAGTAGCGCTTCGTGTGGGTACGATTGGCGCGGCGGTGTTGTTTGTTATAGCCGCTTATTTCTTACTGCAAAACATGGAAATCTCCAATAATGTTTGGCTGGCAGTACTATGCGGTGCCGTGGGCGGGATCATTATTGGCCTGGTCACAGAGTATTACACCTCAGGTGCCCCCATTCGTCATATTGCTAAGTCGGGAGAAACCGGCGCTGCAACCGTGATGATTTCAGGACTTGCCGTAGGTATGCAATCTGTCGTCGTGCCAGTATTAACCTTGGCCGCCATTATCTTTATTTCTACCGAGCTGGCAGGAGTATACGGTGTTGGTATTGCCGCAGTTGGTATGTTGGCAACCGTCGGCATCACAATGGCCATCGATGCTTACGGACCAGTAGCCGATAACGCAGGCGGAATCGCTGAAATGGGTGGTCTGGGTAAAGAAACGCGTGATATTACCGACTCATTAGACGAGTTGGGTAATACCACCGCAGCCATCGGTAAAGGCTTTGCTATCGGCGCAGCAGCTTTGGCGGCGCTGGCGATTATCGTGGCCTTCGTTGAAACCGTGAACGCCAAATACGGTGCAGAAGACTTTATTTTGCACATCGGTGATCCACAAGTGTTGATGGGGTTATTCATCGGCGGCCTGATTCCGTTCCTGATTGCGTCAATTACCATGACCGCAGTGGGTGATGCAGCCTTTGAGATGATTCATGAAATCCGTAGACAGTTCAGAGAAATCGCTGGCCTGCTGGAAGGCAAGGCAGAACCAGACACCGAAAAATGTGTCGCCATTGCAACCGATGCCGCACTCAAGAAAATGATACTACCGGGTGTTATCGCCGTAGCAGCCCCACCATTGGTAGGCTTCCTGCTAGGTGCTGAAGCATTAGGTGGCATGTTGGGTGGAGCCTTGGTTAGTGCAGTCTTATTAGCACTAATGATGGCCAACGCCGGTGGAGCCTGGGACAACGCCAAGAAATACGTAGAAAAAGGCAATCATGGTGGTAAAGGTTCCGATGTTCACGCAGCCACTGTGGTCGGTGATACTGTAGGCGATCCCTTCAAGGATACATCAGGGCCATCGATGAACATTTTGATTAATGTTATGGCGATCGTGTCCTTGGTCATCGCCCCATTATTGTAGGAAGCGTCTAAATTTACCTCTGGCTTTGTTAAATGAACGGGTTACTTTCGTCATTCACTATCTTGTGAAATCCTTAAGTAACCAGTCCATCTGCCGTGCCAGAGGGCGAATATATTTCGCTTCTCCGATCTTGTGCTGCAATTCAATCAATTTGTCCCTCAGCGTTAACGATGTGTGAGGGGCGGTAGGGGCAGACCGATGTGTCTGCCCGATACCTTTCCCAGCAGTAACTACAATTCGATACACGCAGAAAATTCATATTTGGCTAAACCTTTGCTAAAGTGCTAAACGCACCTCAAAAATAATTATAAAAGCTCAATTATTCTTATAAATTATTGTTCAAGGATTAGATATGAACTGTAAATATCATCTACACAAAAAAGCTTTGTGGCATTGTAATCACTGCGATACTCCCTTCTGTATTGACTGCTGCGATGTTGAACCTGGCATGCATTCTCCACGCTGTTTATTGTGCCGAAACCACATGGATTCTTATGGATTAAGCGATCATGTCGAACCGTTCTGGAATAAGCTAAGCCTATTTAATGGTTACCCATTTCAAAAGAATGCTATTAATTTTCTGGGTGTTTTTATGGTTATGGCTTTTGTGGTGGGGGTTATAAATAACTTCATTCCGATATGGTTAATTAATGTAATACTAAAGTTAATTCTTTTCTCTGTGGGCATCACTTATGTATTCAGTGTGCTAACGAAAGTAGCTAGAGGTAACTTCGAGGCACCCAGCTATGATGAGGTTAACCTGAATAATTCTTCAAATATGACAGGTAAAGTGATTGGACTTTATCTTTTTTTGATAGGTACAGGTATAACGATTACTGTAACATTCGGATGGATCGGTTTATTGAGCGCTTGGGTAGCATTAGGTTTCTTTTTGCCAGCGATGATGATTAACTTGGCCATGGTAAGGAGTATTGAAGCTGCTATAAATCCCGCTGATTTGCTCAGAACTATTGTAGGTATCGGCTGGCCTTATTTACTGCTGGTTTTATTTGTGTATTTAATTGGAATTGGCCAAGAGTTTGCCCAAAACACCATTTATTTCTGGCTACCTGAGTTCATTTCATACCCACTCATTTATGGGGCTCTTGGCTTCTTTCATATCATGATGTTTAGCATGCTTGGTTATGTGGTTTATCAGTATCATGCCGAGCTTGGCTACGGCATTAATGCCGAACAAATTATGAATAATGAGAATGTGCAGCAAGTTGAAGAGCTTAGAAAGCTAGCGCATTCCGATGTATATATCCAGGAAGGGCGCTTTGATGATGCAGAAGCTGTGCTGTATGAGACTGCCAAAAATCCTCAATACAGCTCGCTGGCTTTAGAGCGCTTAATTAAATTAAATATGGCACGTAATAATCCCGTGGCGACAGTCAAGGCAGCGCGTGCCTATTATGATCAAAAAGACTTATTCAAACATGCGCCCAAGGCGTTAGCTTTGTACCAGGAAATTGATTCATTTGAGCCTCTTTTTAAACCAATGAATGCTAATGCTCGCGCAGTGTTGATTGGGGCGATTCGTAATCCGAAGTTATTGCCAGTCGTAGAAAAATTGACTACCGATATGCAGGAAAAGCTTGAGCAGGATCCTGCTTTGGCTCAGGCACTGTCAGCAGAAGCTAAGTTTTATGCCGAAGTGATGAACGATGATGATAAGGCAATTGATTTGTTGGAGAAGTTGCTCGCTAAATTCCCACACGGCAGCCATAAAATAGAAGCTGAAAGGTTATTAGGTATCTGCATGAATATGAAGCAGTCGCTTAAACCTAACGCATAGATCGCTATAAAGTTAAAGCGCTATAGGATTAACCCTGCTGTAGCGCTTTTTTTGCTTCTTGCCCGGCAAAGGTATCGGGGTACTTTTGACTAATAAACCCTAACACTTTTTGCTTTCCTTGCCAGTCACCATTTTGTCCGGCGGCAAAAGCAAAATGCAGCAGCAAATCAGGCAGTTTTTCTAGGTCATGATAGTGCTGAACCAATAGTGTGATAATCGGCTTGATAGGTTCAGTCTTTTTATGACGCACCTGCTTGCGGGAAAAATCCAATAAGATATTGGCTGGGATAGGTTTAAAGCCGATACCATTATGCTTAAGATCGTTTAAGCACTGTTCTGCAAGGGGCATGAGCGAGTCATTGTGTACAGAAGCCTGCATAATATCGGCGCATAAAGTGGCATAGTAACTAGACTCTGGAGATGCTTTTTCTAAATTATAGAGGCGGCTTAAAACATCTTTGTTGTGTGGCTGATCGCGAAGAATCGCGTAGAAATGAGTTTTAGCCTGTTCAAAATTTAAGCCCTGAGTGGCCGCCACCGCTTGTTTATAGTGATTATCAATTCGAGCAGCCTGGTCATCTTGTGCTGGCACATCAATTAGTTCAGTAGTGTTCTCTGTGGTTGTGGTAGCTGCCTGAGGACTGAGTCTGATCAGCTTTAATAACCAGACACAAATAGCGCCACCCAGCAATCCACCAAAGTGAGCCATATAGGCAACATTGTCACTGCTCATACTATCCTGTACTAATTCTTTTGCCAGCCAATAAAACAAGACTAAGGCAGCAGGCAATCGAACATAATTAAAGATCACAAAAACCCAGTAGAAATAGCGAATACTCTTCAATCCATACCAGGCGGCAAATCCTCCCATCAGACCTGCAATAGCACCGGATGCCCCAACCAGCGGCACAAACTTGTCATCGGTGGTGATAGCGAAGAAGGTCACCGCTGCTAATCCTGACAGGATGTAAGTGGTGAACATTTTGGTGCGACCCATTAATAATTCGAGGTTGTAGCCAAACAAAAATAGGAAGATCATGTTGCCAATCAGGTGGCCTATATCGCCATGCATAAACATGTGGGTAAAGGCTGTAAATAGACTCGGGTCAGAAGGGAAGAAGGCGTATTGGAAAAGAGACGCTTCGGCCAGAATTGATTCTAGCTTTTCTCGTTTCTCGCGCCATTCTACTGAGTAATCCGAACGAGACTTAACGTATTTGGCAAACTTCTGGTCGAGCAAAATATGCTGTACTAAATATTCATCAGGAATATTCGAATTGGTCAATGCGTCATACAAGTCACCGCGCTCTTCAAAAGAGTAGTCCTCAAGCGCTTTCTGCTCGAGGCTAAGCATGTCTTCCTCAATATAAAAATCTATACCTTGATAAAAGATATCATCGTCGTTTGATTGCAATGAAAAAAAAGCGACGACGTTTATCAGAATAATAAGGATGGTCAAAATCGGCGGATTTTGCTTTGAAATTCGGTTTTCGGCTGGTATTAGTAGCATTATTCTAGTTATTCATTTCCCTCGAAGGGCTTACTCTAACTGATTTTGGTTGTCTTGTTAAAAGTAAATTAACCCTTTTTTCCAATAGAGCCGTTTGTATTAGTGAACAATAAAATTCATAAGAACAAAGGAGAAGGGTATGAAAATCATCAGCGCCAGCGTTCTAGCACTTATCGTGACCTGTGCTTTGATTCTGTTAATGAGCCAGCTTATAACCAGTAACGCAGAGGTTCCGCAAAGAGAAAGCGTAGTCCAATTGACGGAAACACCGTTGCCACCAGAAAAAACAAGAACCAACCGTCGACCACCAGAGCCACAGCCGCCAGCTGTTGCGCCATCTGCTGGGGATGCCTTGCCATTACGGCCATCAACGGTGGATACTCGGGAGCTTCCTACGGTTGATATGCCACCTGTTGAGATCGCCTTTGAAGGAAGCCCGATTGGGGCATTCTCAGCACCAGAGCTGGTACAAAGTAATAGTGCCATGCCGTTATATCAGGCGCAGCCGAACTATCCCATGATAGCAGCAAGTCAGGGCATAGAGGGGTGGGTATTATTGCAGTATGACGTGGATACCAGCGGTACCTTGTCCAATATTAAAGTGGTTGATGCGCAGCCAAGAAGGACATTTGATCGTGAAGCAGTAGCTGCGCTTAAGAAATGGAAATTCAAACCGGCCATGGATAATGGGCAGCCAATGTCGGTTAAAGGTCAGACCGTTAAAATTGAGTTTAACCTGGAGAAGGATTGAGAATGTAGCATGAATAGTAGGGTGCGTCACGACGCACCCTACAAAAGCGTAACCCTTCAAAACATTTAAAGCCCTAAACTTTAAACTTGGTTTTAAGCTTCTTTTTCACCAATTCATTTTTAAGCTCAACATACTGCGGTAAGCCATTTTTGTACGGCGGGTATGATTCGCCCTGAATGAGTGGCTGAAGATATTGGCGGCATTCTTCGGTGATGCCAAAGCCGTCGCGTGTAATATAGCTGCGTGGCATCATTTTTTCGACATTGGCTACATCGGCCAATTTGGCTTCGCCAATCGTCCAGCTATATTTCTTGGTGTTTTTACGAACAATGGTTGGCATCACAGCGTTTTTACCGGCATCAGCAAATTCAACCGCGGCTTTACCCACGGCATACGCCTGATCAACATCGGTGGCAGAAGCAATATGACGTGCAGCGCGTTGCAGGTAATCAGATACCGCCCAGTGATATTTGTAGCCAAGCTCGTCTTTAATCATATTGGCAACAACAGGGGCTACACCGCCTAATTGCTTATGGCCAAAGGCGTCAACTGTACCCGCGTCAGCCAGGAAGGTGCCATCTTTATAAGCTGTACCTTCTGAAACTACAATCGCGCAATAACCGAATTTCTTAACGGTGCGCTCCACTTTCTTGAGGAATTTTTCTTTATTGAAGGCAATTTCCGGGAACAGAATAATATGTGGCGCATCGCCTTCTTTTTCGCAAGCCAGCCCACCCGCTGCGGCAATCCAGCCAGCATGACGGCCCATCACTTCCATCACGAATACTTTAGTGGAAGTTTCTGCCATCGACTTAACATCAAAAGCTGCTTCGCGAATCGATACCGCAACGTACTTAGCCACTGAGCCGAAACCAGGGCAGTTGTCAGTAATCGGTAAGTCGTTATCAACCGTTTTTGGAATACCAATGCAGGTGATTGGATAGCCCATGGTTTCGCTTAACTGCGACACTTTATGCGCCGTGTCTTGCGAATCACCGCCACCGTTATAGAAGAAATAGCGAATATCATGCGCCTTGAACACTTCAATCAAACGTTCATATTCAGCTTTGTTTTCTTCAATACTTTTTAATTTATGGCGGCAAGAACCAAAAGCACCGGATGGCGTGAACTTAAGTCCAGCTATATCCTTTTTCGATTCTTTGCTGGTATCGATTAACTCTTCGCGAAGTGCGCCGATAATACCGTTTTTACCGGCATACACTTTGCCGATGTTCTTAGAACCGCGTGCTGTTTCAATCACGCCGCACGCAGTTGCATTGATCACTGCAGTTACGCCACCAGATTGGGCGTAAAACGCGTTGTATTTTTTCTTAGCCATTATATTTCCTCTTAAAGCTTGTGCCATTGGGCTTTTAATTCGCTACAGCGCCACAAAAATCATTGTTAAAATTGACTCAAAGCTCTTCATTTATAAGCTCATAAAATCATCGCTTATCGTCAATTTCGCCTCGCTTTTTGTTTTGCTCATGACGCGAATTATTCAGCCCCTCAGCAAATTCTGGTTGTGCAGGGTATCAAGACCCACAAAATTGACGCGATTTTACCTTATTTCGAGAATTATCGCTTCAATAGATGACGGATTTTTCTGCTTCGCTTATGATTATCCCCACATCTTTAGAAACAACATCAATAACATGCATATTCATATTCTTGGCATCTGCGGTACTTTCATGGGTGGGATTGCTTTGCTGGCAAAACAGCGCGGCATCTCTGTCAGTGGTAGTGACCAGAATGTTTACCCGCCGATGAGCACTCAGCTGGAAGAGCAGGGGATTGAGCTAATCCAGGGCTTTGACCCAAAGCATATCCCTGAGCACACCGATTGTGTGGTGGTGGGTAATGCTATGTCGCGCGGCAATCCTTCGGTGGAATATGTGTTGGAGCAGGGCTTAAATTACCGCTCAGGCCCGCAATGGCTGGCTGAGAATATCATCCACGACAAATGGGTACTGGCGGTGTCAGGAACCCACGGCAAGACCACCACAGCCAGTATGCTGGCCTGGATATTGCAATATGCTAATCTTGATCCGGGCTTCTTAATTGGTGGTGTTCCGGAGAATTTCGGTTTGTCGGCACGAGTGAGTGAGTCACCATTTTTCGTAGTCGAAGCCGATGAATATGACACTGCCTTTTTCGACAAGCGTTCCAAGTTTGTTCACTATCGCCCGCGCACTTTGATTATGAACAACCTTGAATATGATCATGCGGATATTTTCCCCAACCTTGAAGCGATTAAAACCCAGTTCCATCATCTGTTACGCATTGTGCCGGGCAATGGACTGGTGATTTACCCAAAATCTGATGCCAATTTGCAGGGCGTGGTTGACCGAGGGCTATGGTCGGGCAAAGAGCTAATCGGTGATAAGCAAGGCTGGCAGCATAAATTGCTGCAAGAAGACGGCAGTCACTTCGAAGTGTTTTTTGCAGGCCAAAAACAGGGCGAGGTGAACTGGCCATTGATTGGTTTGCATAATGTGAATAACGCCTTGGCTGCGATTGCCGCGGCACGTCATGCGGGTGTGCCAGCCAGTCATTGTTGCGATGCTTTGGCTGAGTTTAAAAACGTTAAACGTCGCATGGAGTTGAAGGGCGAAGCAGGTGGCGTGAAGGTCTATGATGATTTCGCCCATCATCCGACAGCGGTGAAAACCACGCTTGACGGCTTCCGCGCCAAAGTTGGCGAGCAGCGTATTATTGCGATTGTCGATTTGCGTTCGGCAACCATGCGCTCCGGGATTCATAAAGACACTTTGCTGGCTTCGCTTAAAGGTGCTGATCGAGTGATTATTCATAAGCCCGCCGAGTTTGACTGGCAATTTCCAATAGAGCAGGTCAATCAGTTCGATAGTCTACAAATTTTATCGGATGTTGATTCGATACTGAATTCACTGTCGGAAATGGTACAATCGGGCGACAACATTCTTGTGATGAGCAATGGCGGCTTCGGAGCCATTCATCAGAAACTACTGCAACAACTGGCGGCTGAATGAGCGAACCATCTTTGAAGCAAACAGGCAAAGCAATCACGCTGGCGGTGACCGGTGCTTCCGGCGCGCCCTATGCGTTGCGTTTGCTGGAACAACTGTCACAGCACTATGACACCGTCTATTTAATGTTGTCGAGCGCAGCCCGTGTGGTGTTTGCTACCGAGGTCGAGGTGCAGGTCAGCAAGGCGCCGAGTGTCATTGAGAAAGAACTGTCACAACATTTAGGGATTGCTGAAGGTAAGATCAAAGCATTTTCCAGCGACAACTGGATGGCACCTGTGGCGAGCGGTTCTAGCGCACCAAAGCAGATGATCATATGCCCTTGCAGCACCGGCACCTTGAGCGCGATTGCTCATGGCGCATCAGATAATTTGATTGAACGTGCCGCTGACGTGGTACTGAAAGAACGTGGACAATTGTTACTGGTGCCGCGCGAAATGCCTTATAACACGATTCATTTGCAAAATATGACCAAGTTATCGGAAATGGGTGTGACCATTATGCCGGCATCACCAGGCTTTTATAATAAGCCAAAGACTATTGATGATCTGGTGGACTTTGTGGTGGCACGGATCCTTGATCATTTGGATATTGACCACACCTTAGGTCATAGATGGGGCTATTCTGGTAATTAGTTCTAGGTATTAGTCTGAGACAATAGTACTGAGTATTGCGTACGGACAAGTTATGACTTGTCCCTATTTTTTCAGAGCAACATATACTCGCTCTTGGTAGGGCAGATCAATGTGTCTGCTCAGCTTCTATATTTTGTAAGCGTGGCCTATAGGCAAAAAACTGCTACGGCACACCAAAACCAACAAAAGCATGGTAATTAAATGACAAAAGCATTATCCATTTCGAATTTAAGCAAAACCTACAAGAACGGCGTGCAGGCTTTGAAGGGGATTGACCTGGAAGTTGAAAAGGGTGATTTCTTTGCATTGCTTGGGCCGAATGGCGCTGGTAAATCAACAACCATCGGTATCATTAGTTCGCTGATCAACAAGTCGGGCGGCAAGGTGCAGGTGTTTGGTCATGACATTGATAGTGACTTAACCAATGCTAAGAAAATGCTGGGGCTGGTGCCGCAGGAATTTAACTTCAATATCTTTGAAGGTGTCGAGCAGATTATCTGGCAACAGGCAGGCTATTACGGCATTGGCCGCAAAGAAGCGAAGAAACGTGCTCAGCCTTTGCTGGAACAGCTCGGCTTGTGGGATAAACGTAACAGCCCAGCGCGAGAATTATCTGGCGGTATGAAACGTCGCTTAATGATTGCGCGCGGCTTAATTCACGATCCGAAATTGTTAATTCTGGATGAGCCAACCGCGGGTGTGGATATTGAAATTCGCCGCTCGATGTGGGAGTTCATGCAGGACTTGAATGAAAAAGGCACAACGATTGTTCTGACTACCCACTACCTGGAAGAGGCGGAAAGTCTGTGCCGTAATATCGCGATTATCAACCATGGTGAGATTGTTGAAAACACCAACATGAAATCCTTACTCGCAAAATTAGACATGGAAACTTTTGTATTGGATACCACGGGTCTGCCACAACAGCTACCGACAATAGATGGTTATGAAGTGCGTCGTCGAGACGATACTACCCTTGAGGTCGATGTACATAAAGGTGCTGGTGTGAATGGTGTTTTCGCAGCGTTAAGTAAACATGAAATTACGGTGCTCAGTATGCGCAACAAATCAAACCGTTTAGAGGAATTATTTGTGAGACTGACTGAAGATCAAGCGGGAGGGCAGAGCTCATGAATTACGTTGCATTCAAAACCATTGTCACTAAAGAAATTATCCGCTGGACCCGCATCTGGTCACAAACCTTGCTGCCACCAGCAATTACCATGACCTTGTACTTTGTTATCTTCGGTAATCTCATCGGCTCCCGTGTCGGTGAAATGGACGGCTTTGGTTACATGGAATACATCGTGCCTGGTCTGATTATGATGTCGGTTATTACCAGTTCATACGGCAACGTTGTGTCCTCATTCTTCAGTGCAAAGTATCAGCGCTCCATCGAAGAGATGATGGTATCGCCAGTGTCTAACTGGGTTATTTTATTTGGCTTTGTGGGCGGTGGCGTCTTACGTGGTTTACTTACCGGTCTTATTGTCACCATCATTGCTTCATTTTTCGTAGAATTAAAAGTCTACAATCCCTATGTGGTGGTCAGCGTGGTCTTTTTGACCTCAGTCCTATTCGCGATTGGTGGTTTCCTCAACGCGCTATTTGCACGCAAGTTTGATGATGTGGCGATTGTGCCAACTTTTATTCTAACGCCATTAACCTATTTGGGTGGTGTCTTTTACTCAATCAGTTTGTTGCCTGAGTTTTGGCAGGCCGTTTCAAAAGCCAATCCAATAATTTATATGGTAAACGCTTTCCGTTATGGATTTTTGGGCGCTTCTGATATTGGCATCGAAATAGCATTTATTCTGATTCTTGTCTTCATCGTGGCATTAACCAGTCTATCGATTTACCTGTTGAACCGAGGTACTGGACTTCGTGCCTGATCAAGAAGCCAATCGTGTTATCCCTATCTTTCCGCTACAGCGGGTCGTTTTTCCTGATAGCGTGCTCAGACTACAAATATTTGAGCAACGCTATCTGGACATGATCGCAAGGCAACTATCGCAACAACAAGGCTTCGGCGTCACCCTGATAAAAAAGGGTAACGAAGCAGGCATTCCTGCAACGCCCTTCGAGTTTGGTACCTATGTCGAAATCGTCGATTTTGACCAAAAAGACAATGGTTTATTGCTCATAACCTGTGTTGGCCAAAAGCGATTCCGTATCAACAGCCAAACCGTCATGCCCGACAAACTCATAACCGCCAATGTGTCCTGGCTTGAACCGTTAAAACAGCGGGCAATGACCGACGATCAGTCAGAGCTACTGCATCTGCTCAGTGACCTATCTAAGCATCCTCAGGTGGATATTCTAGATGTACCTGAACGCTGGACTGAACTAGGTTTTGTATTGGAACGATTAACCGAATACATGCCCATTACCGAGCGGCAAAAACAGGCAGTACTCGAAGAGTCGGATCTGGATACCCGCATTGCCATGCTGTATCAAATGTTGGGCTGGTTGGCCTAATATTGTCAATTTCTTAATATTCTGAGAGAATCCCAAGGTTTTTTATAACTATTAAATCGAGGGAGCTTATGAAGACAATAAGAAATTTATTACTTATCTCAATGGTAATTACGCTAAGCGCATGTGCTACAAGATTAACAAAACCAGAAGGCCCAGCACAGGCACCAGAAACAGCATTTCGAGCCTACAAAAGAGTTATCCTAACTCCAATCACTATTTCTCCGGATTTTGCAGAACATAGTTCTAACCAAGCAGCGAGAGATAAAATGGATAACTATTTGAAGCAATTAATGTCGTCAACATTTAAAGACGTGGAGTTTGAAATGGTTGATGATGCATCTAAAGTTGTGCCTAACGGCAAGAGAACATTGGTTATTCAACCGCACATAAAAGAAATTAAGTTCGTTAATACAGCCGCTAGAATTTTTGCTGGAGCAATGGCTGGAGGCTCGGCAGTTCTAATGGAAGTATCAATGGATGACATTAATGCTAATAAGTCGATTGGAAAACCTGAGTTCTATGCAGATGCCAGTGCTTGGTCAGGTTGGGGAGCTGACAATAAGGTGCTAAATAAAGTGATTGAAGATATTAACTTCTATTTTAGAACCAACTACTAATATGAATACCAAAAAAAGCCTGCATCATTATGCAGGCTTTTTTTTTGCCTGATAGTTGAGGTTAAATTAAAACAACATAAGAAACCGTCGGAATCTTTTACAAAAACCACCTTGAGTCATAAAAAAACGGATCGACTAGTTAACATTTCTCAACTAAATCAATTAGATAAAAATTTTGGCACGGTTTATGCTTACTACATAGATGAACACAGCAATTGTGTTTTATCCCCAGCTAAATTCTATTGAGACTAGCTTTCTGCTAGAAGCTGAATAGAAAGCAGCTTATCAATGCGCAAGCCATTAGCCCACCGAAAGGTGGGCTCTTTTTTTGTCTGAAAGAAATCTACTGGTGTTGGTTAGTCACGGTGAAGTTTTACCGTTGGGCCTTGGCTCACCAAACTATCATGACCAATAGAGCGGTCGCACAAGCACGCCACCTGCCGGAAATAAAAAAAGCCGCTTACTTCGCAGTAAACGGCTTTTAATGTGCCTAACCTAACCGATGCTTACATCGATATAATAAGTTCATCCAAATTACTGAGCACCACCACGCATGCTATTCAGCTCTTGAATCCAGACTTGGACTTTAGGTTCTTTTTCCGTCATCGCAGCGATTAAGCTTGATTGGTAGTCCTGCTGTTTTTTCTGCAGTTCGGGATCATTCATGATCGCTGTACGCGCTTGAATGAATTCCTTCTGATATTGAATTAACTGTTGCTGCATCTTCTTGGCTTCTTCAGAAGCTGGGTCGGCTTGTTGTAACTTCTGCTGAAGCGCAACAAACTTCTCTTCTTTCTCTTTCGGGAAGCCTGCTTCTGCTGCTACATCATTAAAGCTCTTTTGAAGTTCATCCTGCTGTTTTTTTAGTTCGGTATTCTCTTCAATCACCTGCTCTTGAACATTAGCTAACTTAGTTTGTATCTCCATTACTTTCTGTTGCGACTGTGCCTGTGCGGATTGTTGAGCCACTGGCGGCTGGTTCGCTTGTACCGACGCAACTGCAAATAAACTTGCTAATGGTAGGACTAAAAGTTTTGTCGTAAGTCTCATAAATTTTCCTCATGCTCATGACTTAATTATTAATAAATTTGGGCAAACGCGCCCTCATGATGTCCGACAGGTCTAAGTTTGAGAGTTCAGAATTTTTGATGAAAATGTAGTATTAATTGTGTCTTTTCTTTATTTTCAGAGCACTTAAATAGCTATAGAGCATATATGACGTGCCTTTTAAAGATGTGAACCTTTTTTATACATTCATATAAAAAAACCGGCAAATCTGCCGGTTTTTTAAACAATACAAAATGGTTGGGTTTAGATACGAGGATCGACATCCGCATCATAGTCAACGCCATCCACTTCAAATCCAAACAGTTTGAAGAATTCGTGCTGATAACCTTTATAATCTGAAATCTCATTAATGTTTTCAGTGCTGGCAATCTGCCACAAGTCTTCAACCTTGTTTTGAATCGAATCATCGAGCTCTTTCAGATCCAGACGGTAGCGGCGGGTATCGTCATAAATTGCATCATCGCCATACATCTGATCCATGATTAAGCCTTTGATCTGATGAATTGGATCTTCGTGCACACCATTTTCCTTCATCACTTTATATAACAATGAAATGTATAAAGGCATCACAGGAATAGCCGAGCTTGCTTGTGTCACAACTGCTTTAAGTACAGCAATGTTGGCTGTGCCATTGTATTTGTCTTGCAGCTTGTTATGAATCGCATGAGAAGCGCGATCAAGATCTTCTTTGGCTTTACCGATGGTTGCGTGACCATAAATGGGCCAGGTCAATTTCTTACCGATGTAAGTGTAAGCAACCGTCTTAACGCCATCAGCCAATACACCAGCTTCATCAAGAGCTTTCATCCAAAGCTCCCAATCTTCGCCGCCCATGACCTTGATGGTGTTTTGAATATCATCATCAGTGGCAGGATCAATACTGATATCGTGCACAATGCCTTTATCAGTATTCAAGGTTTTCTCGGTCACAGCTTCGCCGATTGGCTTCAATACTGATTTATAGACCTCACCCGTTTCTGGGTCCTGGCGACGAGGAGAAGCCAATGAGTAAACCACCATATCGATTTTACCCATTTCTTCTTTGATGATTTTAATCGCGTCTTCTTTGGCTTCATTAGAGAATGCGTCGCCATTAAGACTCTTGTTCCATAAACCAGCTTTTTCTGCCGCTAGTTCGAAACCGCGATTGTTATACCAGCCCGCTGTGCCAGTCTTTGATTCAGTCGGTTCTTTTTCGAAGAACAAACCTAAAGTTTTTGCGCCATAGCCAAAAGCCGACACGATACGCGAGGCCAGGCCATAACCGGTTGATGAACCAATCACTAAAACATTTTTCGGGCCAGTTTCAGCATCGGCTGGCATATTATTCTTAACGTATTCAATCTGTTCATTAACATGGGCAACGCAGCCATGTGGATGTGCTGTGGTACATACGAAACCACGAACTTTAGGCTTAATAACCATAAAAATTAATCTCCGGACAAAAATATGGCGGTATTGTACCGTTTTTTGAGGGCAAAGAGGTACTACCAAAGTGAACCGGTCTTGTCTAATATGAGACAAAGTTCAAATCTATGCTATTCTTCGATAACTCATTGAATTCATAATTAAAAAAATATTAATAATTGGGGTTTAACAA
Organism: Kangiella sp.; assembly: GCF_048265365.1. Taxonomy (NCBI): domain Bacteria; kingdom Pseudomonadati; phylum Pseudomonadota; class Gammaproteobacteria; order Kangiellales; family Kangiellaceae; genus Kangiella; species Kangiella sp. The sequence continues at coordinate 604,318 of NZ_JBLXBT010000002.1, read as the reverse complement.
TGACAGACGGAACACAATCTATGAAAAAAGGCGCCAATAAAGTGGGTTCAGGCTGTTTGACCGCCTTTGGGGCGGTATTTTTCTTGGCAGGAGTGGGTATCTTCTTATGGGGGCTGGTCTCCATTTATGACGCTTATGAAGCCCGCGGATGGCAACCGGTCGAAGCGACCATCACCCATGTAGAACAAGTCATATCGCGCGGCGACGACAGTACTACCTATGGTGTGACAGGCCAATACCAATACGAATACCAAGGCAGACGTTACACTTCCAATCAACTTAACTTCTATACTGGCACCGATAACATTGGCAGTTACCAGCAAGATTTTTACCGAAAGCTTGCCCAGGTAAGCAGTAATCAAAAAACCATAACCGCCTACGTTAACCCCGATAATCCGAATGAAGCAGTGATCGACAAATCTATCCGTTGGAGCATGCTGGGTTTCCAATCCATCTTCCTGTTCGTCTTTGGTGGAGTAGGATTGGCCATTATTATCTTCGGGCGATACGCAAAAAAGAAAGCCGCAAAAGAACAGAAGCTGCAACAGTTGTTCCCGGACGAACCCTGGAATTGGAAAGATGAATGGCAAAGTAATCGATTCAAGGCCACTACGGGAGCCGGCTTTAAGGTCTTGCTTGGCTTCGCCATATTGTGGAATCTGATCGCCATACCCAGCTCAGTGGGCGCGATGATACAGTTTTTTGAAACGTTAGAGTATAAGCTGTTAATTGTTCTGCTATTCCCCTTAGTGGGAATCGGATTATTGATTGCGTCTTATGTCGCTTTCGTGCGGCATAAACGCTATGGCACCAGCGAACTGGTTTTGCAGCAGACCCCTATCGCTATTGGCGGTATCAATCGCGGCACCATCGAAGTTCCTAATGACAAAGGGAACGACCGGTCATTTGGTAAGCCGTTAGAAGCTGTCATAACCCTTACGTGCCAACGCAAAATCACCACAGGCAGCGGCAAAAATCGTAGCACCAAAACCACCATTATCTGGCAAGATGATCGCCGAGTGCGTTCAAGTATAAAAGGGCACAACACCTCAAGCTATGCTTTTGAATTTAACGTTCCCGAAGACCTTCCGCAATCCGACGAATCTAATCAAAGCAATCGCGTCGAATGGGTATTGAAAATAGAGCGAGAACAACCGGGTATCGATCTTAAATTGCAGTTCATCGTGCCGGGATATGTGGTAGCTCATCGCGTCGCGTTGGAGGCTGCAGAAACTGATTTATTCGCTTCAGGTGCTGCTAGCTCTAATGACTCATACTCAGGTGGGCAAAGTCATTTAGGCAACTGGAAAAACTTAGACATCGAAGACTCAGTTACCTCACAAGGCAATCGTTATAACTTCTCAGCATTTCGTCATATTGGTTTTGCCATAAGCATGATAGTGTTTGGCTTAATATTTTCATCGATAGGCATTGGCGTTAATGTAATTGGTGACGCTCCCATTATTTTCTTAATTGCATTTGGCGGCTTCGGCTTGCTTATGTTGATATTAGGTTTAAGACAACTGACCTATCGAAGCGAAGTCACCGTCAGAGCCGGCCAACTGCAATTCTCATCAGGCCACTTAATGATGTCTGCCCCAAGAGTCATTCAGCGAAGTAAGATCGATAGCATCACCGCCGAAAGCAACATGAGCGTCGGCGACAAACAGGTGTTCCACGTTACTGCAAAGCTAACTGATGGTAGCAAAGTAGTCCTGGCCAAAAACTTATTGATGCGCAGTGATGTAGAATCCTTTATCGAAAAACTCAAAAACGAAATAGGGATCAGGAAGAACTAAGGGAAGATGAAAATGTCTATAGGTTGTTGTTTATAAATAAGGTTGGGTAATACTTTGAAAAGTAGCAAGATTTGGTTCTTAATCGCATTCTTAACGGTCATCATTGCGTTTGACATCTCGGATCTGTACACCGATGTCACACTCCATGCCGAAGTTGACCATTTGTATGTCGAAGCCTTTATGATTCTGGTCACAGCGCTGGTTATCATCTACCTCATCCTGCAGGTCGTTCGCCAACGTACCGCTGTGGCGGGCCTTGAAAAAGAATTACAGGAAAGTAAACAACTACTGCAAGAACAGAAATCGCAAATGCAGGAAGCGCGTAAAGAATACAGCGAAGTGATTCGTAAGCAGTTTGACGAATGGAGCCTTACAGGCAGCGAAATAGACACTGCCTATCTGCTACTCAAAGGCCTCAGCTTCAACGAAATTGCCGAAGTCCGAGGCATCAAAGAAAAATCCGTGCGCCAGCAAGCCTCGCAAATTTACCAAAAAGCCAACCTACCCGGACGCCACGCATTCGCAGCCTGGTTCTTCGAAGATTTTATGGGGTAGAGGGCATGCGTAGGGATATCTCATGAGTTGTCCCTACTCTTAACCTAGCGAACTGAATCATAACGTCCCGGCCGATCACGCTTCGCCAGAACCAATTGCCACAACTGACCATTCTTGGAGCGGAAAAACCCTGCGCTACAGTGCAGGTAATATTTCCACATTCGATAAAACCGCTGATCATATTTGTCAGGCAGACTGCCCCAGGCGTTGTTAAAATTCTGCCACCAGGCCATCACCGTCTTATCGTAATCAGGGCCAAAGTTGTGCCAGTCTTCGATAACGAAGCGTCCATCTAAAGCTTTGGTCATTTGCAACGCGGAAGGGATTTTGCCATTGGGGAATATGTATTTATTGATCCAGGGATCGATTCTGGCGATGGTGCGATGCAGGCCAATGGAGTGCAATAAAAAGAGCCCATCATCTTTTAATAGTCGCAAAGCAGTATCGAAATAGGTCGGATAATTTTTCGGACCAACGTGTTCAAACATACCGATTGAGACAATCTTGTCGAACTCGCCCTTAAGATCCCTATAATCCTTGAGTTCGATAGTAACTGGCAAATCCCGGCAGCGTTGGCGGGCTAATTTCTGTTGCTCTTTGGAAACGGTAACCCCATGCACGGAAACGCCATAATGTTGAGCAGCATATTGCGCAAAGCCACCCCAGCCACACCCAATATCCAGCACTTTTTCACCGGGTTGTAAGTCAAGCTTTCGGCAAACCAGATCCAGCTTAGCAATTTGCGCTTCAATGAGATTGCCGGCGTTCGCCCAATAACCACAGGAATAGCTCATGGTCGGATCGAGCATCGCCTCGAAAATATCGTTGCCAGTATCGTAATGCTTCTCGCCGACCTCATAAGCGCGGGCACGTTTTTGCCGATTAACGATCTTTTGAAGCAGCGCCTCGCCTATCAGCCTGATACGCGCCATTCCCGTCAACTTATCCTCGACATCAGCGCTTAGCAAACGGGTAAATAACTCATCCAGCGCAGCGCATTCCCACATACCATCCATGTACGCCTCGCCAAGCCCCAACGAACCCTGCGTCAGAATACGACGATAGACTTGCGAATCTAAAACCTGAATATCCCACGGATTAGAGCCGTTAAAACGGACGCCAGCCTCTGCCGCTAACTCCACCAGAATCGCAGGCGGCTCCACCTGAGCGCGCGAATGACTTGATATATCGTTCACATTGACCTCCTATCAGCCTGAATCCCCTGAATACATTAACGTATGGCCAATCGAAGATGCAAGCGGGAAAACACAACCTTACTCTAGACGCGAGCGGCATTTATGGGCCTTAAACCCCAATCAATTTCACACGCCTTTCATTCGAAAATGTTATCCTCTTACGGTTAACAAATTAAATTAAGGAGACAGACATGAAAGTAGCCGCTTATGCAGCTCCCTCAGCAACCGAAGATCTCGCTCCCCTCGACATCGAACGTCGCGCCGTTGGTGACAATGATGTCCTGGTCGATATTGAATACTGCGGCGTCTGCCACAGCGATATCCACACCGCGCGTAACGATTGGGGCGGTACTCAATACCCGATCGTACCCGGCCATGAAATTATCGGTCGCGTGCTCGAAGTGGGCAAAGGTGTTTCCGAATTCAAAGAAGGCCAGTTAGTCGGCGTCGGCTGTATGGTCGATTCCTGCCGTCACTGCCATTCCTGCGAGGAAGATCTTGAGCAATATTGCGAAGAAGGGCTGGTCGCAACCTACAACAGCGAAGACAAAATCTCCGGGGGTATCACCCAAGGCGGATACTCGGACAAGATCGTCGTCGATAAAGACTTCGTATTAAGCGTGTCTGAAAAACTCGATACCAAAGCCGTTGCGCCATTATTGTGCGCGGGGATCACAACCTATTCACCCTTGCGCCAGTGGAACGTTAAAGAAGGCGATAAAGTGGGTGTGATTGGTTTAGGAGGCCTCGGTCACATGGGCGTCAAGCTGGCCAAGGCCATGGGTGCGCATGTCGTCATGATCACAACCTCGCCGGACAAAGGTAAAGACGCAAAACGCCTGGGCGCGGATGAAGTCCTTATCTCTAAAGATAAAGATGCCATGAAGCAGCAGGCTAACAGCTTCGACTTCCTGCTCAACACAGTGCCAGTAGCACACGACGTGAATCCTTATGTCGCTCTATTGAAACGCGACGCAACCATGGTCATCGTTGGCGCCATTGCACCGCTACCGGAAATTCATGGTGGCGGCCTAATCATGCAGCGTAAGCGTATCGCCGGCTCATTGATTGGTGGCATCAAAGAAACGCAAGAGATGCTCGACTTCTGCGCCGAACACAACATCGTCTCCGACGTTGAAATGATTGATATGGAGAATATCAACGATGCTTACGAGCGCGTCATCAAATCCGACGTGAAATACCGCTTCGTGATAGATATGAAGTCACTGACGCAATAGTCACCGTAATTCTTCGGTAGGGGCAGCGCAAATGTGCCTGCCCTAAAGATCAAGAGCAGATCCTGAATCCAGTTTGGAATGACATGCCTTAAGGAATTCTCACTCTCTTTAAGGTTTGTCATTCCAAACTTGATTTGGAATCTGCTCTTTTCTTTAAACAGGCAGATTTTATCCATGTAATAGAGCATATCCACAGGCGCTACCCATCTCAATACATAAACCACTTTATCCCATCCTCTCAAGATATCCCTTTATCATATACCTCCAACTGTATATAATTCGCACAGCTTAAGAGCCTTGCTTCTTTCCCAAACTGCTTCATCCAAATTCAGTTCCGACAGATTCACACAGCTCTATTCGTTACCGCAACGAACTCTTGCCATAAGAATCCTTGCCGTAACCATCATCAATTTGTAGAAAACCAGGATATAACCATGAGCCACGCTGCTTTTTCGACCCTTGCTTTACAACCCGCCTTAATCGCTAATCTGGCTGATCTGGGCTTTGAGCGGATGACACCCATTCAATCCGAGGCTCTGCCATTGGTGCTCGAAGGCAAGGATGTGATTGCGCAGGCGAAAACCGGCTCCGGTAAAACAGCGGTATTTGGTCTGGGGATTCTGGAAAAACTGGACATCAAGAACTTCTCGGTACAATCCCTGGTCTTGTGCCCAACGCGCGAACTGGCGGAACAGGTTGCCGAAGAAATTCGTCGTCTGGCGCGTCCGATTGCCAATGTTAAAGTCATGACCGCGTGCGGTGGAACGCCTTTGCGCCCGCAGGCCGAGTCATTAAAATACGGTGCACACATCGTGGTCGGAACGCCGGGCAGAATCGTTGACCACCTTGAAAAGCAGACCATCGATTTATCAAGCATGAACACCTTCGTTCTCGACGAAGCGGACCGCATGTTAGACATGGGCTTTCAGCCTGCGCTGGACAGCATCATCGAAGAGTTGCCGCCCCAGCGTCAGAACCTGTTGTTCAGCGCAACCTACCCGAAACAGATCCAATCCATTGCCGAGCGCGTGATGACGCAACCGGTACTGGTGCAAGCGCTGGCCAAACACGACAACTCCAGCATCGAGCAAGACTTCTATAAAATCAGCGACGAAGGCGAGCGCACCGTTGCGGTTCGCTTATTGCTGTTAAAACATCGTCCCGATTCAGCGGTGATTTTCTGTAACACCAAACGCCACGTAAAAGATCTGACGCAGGAACTGAAAGGCTTCGGTTTCAGCGTGCTAGCTCTGCATGGCGATCTGGAACAGAAAGAACGTGACCAGGCCTTGATCCGTTTCTCCAATAACAGCGTTTCCGTGATGGTCGCCACCGACGTCGCTGCTCGTGGTCTTGATATCGATTCGCTGGATATGGTGATCAACTACCACATCGCCAGCGATCCCGAAGTGCATGTCCACCGCGTCGGCCGAACCGGCCGTGCTGGCAACAAAGGCCACGCCTGCTCAATCGTCATCAACAAAGAAAGCCACAAACTCGCGCGCCTGGCTGAATACCTCGAACAGGAAATCACCACGCAACCGTTGCCCGACACCAAGCTGCTGAAAGAACCAACCTTCAGACCACCAATGTCGACCATCCAGATCGACGGCGGTAAAAAGCAGAAACTACGCCCCGGCGATATCCTCGGCGCATTGACCGCAGACTACCGAATCGAAGGCAGCCATGTCGGCAAAATCCAGGTCGCCAACAGCTGGGCCTATGTCGCGGTTAAAACCGACGTACTCGAAACCGCGGTGCAATTGCTCAACAACGGCAAAATGAAAGGCAAAAAATTCAGAGCAAGAAAGATCTAAAGGCTAGTAAACTGAAAAAGTCTATTATGGTATTCTGATAAATCGTAAAATTAACTGTCACTTTTTTTGGATGACAGAACAAAAGGAAAGTCATTGATGCCCATAAAACTCCATTTGGCATTAGTCATAGTATCGAACATTGTAGCCCTAATAGCGGGTTTTATTCTGGGAATGAGTGGTTATGAAGTTTTAAAGCCATCGCTCCCGGAAATGCTGCAAAACAAGCAAGCTGGATTTATCGTCTTCGGTTTGATTCCTGCTGCGCTAGGCTATTATGTTTCCAGATTCATATTTCATTTTATCCCAGGCAAATGCCCAAAATGCGGTAGTCATGCCACTTACCGTCCCAGTGCGACAAAAAAGAACGCCTTTGGCGTAAAGCAAAATATTCCTGTGACCTATCATTGCAAAAGTTGTGGTTATGTCCACCGCACTAAAGTCTTTCCGCACCACAGACCTGATGTCACCTAAGTGATATGAGACAAAAAACAGCTTGCGGCTATGATGATTAAAACTTAGGTAGGAGTGAATCATGTGCGGACTGGTTGAGCTTTATAAAAAGCCTGCGAAAAAAATTGAAAAGACATTAGACCTACAAGTTCCCCTGGAGCTTGGAACCTTTCGTTGTTACCACCCGATTCAGATCATTCATGGCAGCCAGCAGGGCAATCAAGTCACTAAAGCCCTCTGGCAGTTTTTGCTGGAACAGAAAGACGGCCAATGGAAACCCAGCAAATACACCTCCTTTAACAGCCGCTGGTACGAAGGGCAGGGCTTTAAACGCTCCTTCACCACAGCCTTTAAAGAAAGCCGTTGCATCATTCCCGCCAGTGCCTTTGTCGAAGGCATGAATAAAGTCTACCACCTGTTAAAACCCGCCGACGGCAGCCCGATCTATTTTGGAGGGCTCTTCAAACAATGGGGCGATGAAGACAACCCCGTCTACTCAGCCTCCATGATCACCATTCCCCCACACCCCAAGCTCGAAGGCATCCATAACAAAGCCATGCCGCTCATGATCCCGGAAAACGATCTCGGCATGTGGCTCGATCCAGAATTTCACAATACCGAAGCTTTTACCGACTTGATGCAACCGCAACTGAGAACAGATTTTAAAGTCATGAAAATAAAAGGCTGGTCTAATTTAGAGACCGCGGAGGATAGCTTTGAAGTAAAAGCAGACCATTGATATACGTATTGCTCTCGTACTAGAAAATAGAACAAACCTGAAAATATTAAAGCTCCCCTTAATTTAAAAATGACTTGCAGTAATGCACTTGTGCATTAAATGTACAGTTGTAAAAAAATGTGACGTGGTATACATTGTTGCAAACAATTGAGAGGGAGCTTCAAATGATTAAAAGAATAGATTATGGAGAAGCACCTTTATTAGAGAACAATATATATTCTGACGTCATTAATTAAGTAAGGCGTTAGCTGAAAAGGAATGGGGGGATATCGAAGATGGGATGGAAAGGAACAGTTCGTTCAGTTGGCTCAGCGATACGCGCTGCTGAGCGCGATGCTAAAAGGAGAGAAAGAGAGCTTCAACAACGGAATAAGCAATATGAAAAAATGCAGGAATTAGAGCAGGCAGCTTATGAAGTTGATGTCTTTAATAATCATATTGATGTAATTCAGTCACTGCACAAAGAATGTAGCCCCCGGATAGACTGGAATCAAATTGCCTTATCTAACCCGCCTATAGAACCAAGAAAAAGCAATGATAATGAAGAAAAAGCACGATTAATATCCGATAACTATAAACCAGGGGTATTTGATCGTTTATTCAAGAGAGAAGAGAAGAAAAGGGAGTTACTCTCCAAAAAAATCGTAGAGGCTACGAAATCTGATGAATCTCTATATAAGTCTAAGATTAAAAACTGGGAAAAAGAAAAAGAGGAATGTAAAGAAGCTGTAGAAATAGCTAAAGCACTTTTAGATGGTAAGCCAGAAGCAAAAATTGAAGCAATAAATAACCTCCAACCCTTTTCGGAAATATCCAATCTAGGTTCAAGTTTGTCAGTTGATGTCTACGATAATGGAATTTTGGAGGCAACGGTAAAAGCTCATGGTACAGAAATTGTGCCAAGCGAAATTAAAAGCCTACTTAAAAGCGGGAAATTGTCTGTTAAAAATATGCCTAAGGGACAGTTTAACGAAATATATCAAGACTATGTATGTAGCTGTGCTTTGCGGGTAGGAAATGAATTATTTTCAGCCATCCCGGACAAACTAGTTCTTGTCACAGTTATAGACACATTACTTAACTCTCAAACAGGTCACTTAGAAGAAACACCTATTCTGTCTGTGGCGATATCTCGTACTACGATCGAAAGCCTTAATTTAGAAACAATAGATCCGTCTGACTCATTACATAACTTTAAGCATAATATGTGTTTTAAAAGAACAAAAGGGTTTGAACCAGTTGAACGTATAGATCCAGAGGGGTTAGATTATACATAATTCAAGTTAGATGCTGACTAGCAAATAAATGTGCTCTGCCCCCATTAATTGTGACCCAATTAATGGGGATTTAGGACATGGGTTCCGTGGCCAGACAATAGGATACTCGATTGATGATGCTTGGGAGATTCACGGTTTAACTCGCCGGCTCACTTTAAACTTAGAAGATATGTGTGTATTAATTGCCAGTGAAACCCACAAGGCTAATGCAATTCGCTATCACTTCCACCGCTCTACTGCAGATGAGGTGCGCGCCATATTGAAACAAATGGATTTCAATAATAAGGAAAAACATACGAAAGTTTGCAAAGAAATGAAGACGCTTGTTTGGACAGCACTAAAAGTAAAAATACCTTTTTGGGAGTAGCTACGGATAACCGGTCATAGTAAATTGGACACACTGGCCACCTAAATCAGAATCCGTGTACACTTTTGCTGGATTCCACACAGGCAGTAAGCCTTGTTTGAATTCTTATGGTTGATTCTAGTTTTTTTACATAAAAATCAGTTGGTTAAGTTGGATAAAATACATTGAGGTTATTGGATGCGGTATGTTAAATATTTGGCAAAAATAGCTCGCAAAACACCATTATGGTGTAAATCTATTGAAAATGGTGCGTTCTAATGCCACAATATGATTTAGATGATATTAAAAAAGCAGCAATAAACTCTAAAATTGAATACAGAGGTACTCAACTTAATAGGAGAGTGCAAGCTGAAGCTCAAAGTTTAGGCTTTAAATTTAACGATGTTAGGTTAACAATTTTAGAACTCACGGAGGATTGCTTTGACAAAACTCATCATTATGAAAAAGGAGCACCAGATGATTCCTACATTATTACTACAGACTGCCGGTTAAATGAAGGCGACAAAGTAACCATATATTTAAAATTGAGATTGAAAGGCAAGCACTTATCTATAGTAAGTGTTGGTTCTTTTCATTTGCCTCGTTATTAGTGGGAGAAGAAGTATGAATCATTGCACGAACTGTGAATCGAGCAATATACAGATAATTAATGAGCAAGTTCCGTTTTCGTACAAAAGTAAAACTGTAGAGCTTGTTCTGCATAGTACTGTTTGTCGTGACTGTGGGGATGAGTATGTTTCTGCGGATCAGATTAAGGAAGCTGACAATTTATACAGACAGGCTAGGGCAGATATTGATGGTATTTTAAAACCAGAAGAGATTAGAGAAATTAGAAAGTGCTTTGGATACACACAAGAAGAAGCTTCTCAGATCTTTGGTGGAGGTTCTCGTGCGTTTGGAAAATATGAGCGTGGCGAAGTCAATGTAAGTACTAGCATGAACTCCTTGATGTTAGTAGCTAGAGATGTTCCTGGTGCTATGGACTATCTCGTTGAACGTGCAGGGATGAAGCCAAAAGTAGAGCTAAAGCAGCTTAAGGCGCAGATGGCAGAGCTTTTAAGTGTACACAAGCCTAGAAACAAGCATTTAGACTTTGTAATTCGAAAGCCTATTAGTTGGATTTCAGAAGTATCTGCTAACGATGACTCAGATCCGTTAACGGAGTTATCTGTATGACGAATAGAAGACAGATAAATTACACTATTGATGCTTATTTTTTTACAAAAGTACTATTTGAATCTCATACACATCCGAATGAGAAATTTGACCATAATATAGATGTGAAGTGGAACATTGAGACATCATCTTTAGAAGATAATAGTATTTTTGTTGCTTTAAACGTTAAAACAGATAGCGAGACATGCTCAAAAACACCATATAATATTGATATTGATACATCTTGTAAATTAACTCTTAAAGAAGAGCGAGAGTATTCGAAAGAATTAGAAACGGCTATGGTTCGAAATGCTGCATCTATTTGTTATGGAGCTATCAGAGAAAGAGTTTTGGAATTAACATCTCGTTCCATTTGGGGCTCGGCAATAATCCCCCCCAATTACTTTAACGGGTTAACCCCAAACACTGAATCAGATGAGTAGCGTTATGTAAAGTTTCAGCTTTCGTCGTCCATAAAAAAAAGGCTTACAGAGAAATCTGTAAGCCTTTTTTATATATGGTAGCTATGGGTGGACTTGAACCACCGACCCCAGCATTATGAAAGCGATCAGGGCATGAATTTGCATGAATCTTGATTAATTAAAAAATGCGTTATTTGCCAATAAATATAATTAAAACAGTGGCTTACAAACATTTCTTGTTTCATCTCCATTCATCTTGAATTCAGCTAAATTCCTCTATATTGGACTTACGGTGGACTTACGAAACTATCAAAAACAGTGAAAGAACGGATTACCAAGGCATTTTTGGCTGAACTTGAACCAAAAGATCGCCCCTATGAAGTGCATGATACGGAAATGACAGGGCTGTTAGTTAGGGTTCAACCAACTGGCAAAAAGAGCTATTACTTTACCTATAGAAATTCTCAACACCTTAGACGAAGAATCAGATTAGGTACTGTTGAGAATATGACTCCCAATAATGCGCGTGATGTTGCTCAAGAGCGATATTCAGACATCATGAAAGGCATTGATGTTCAGACTCAAAAAGTCCTGCAAAGGAAAGAGGCTGAAGCTACAAAGAATCGAAGACTTGGATCATTCATTAATGAGTTGTACGAGCCTTGGATTTTGACCCACCACAAATATGGTAAAGGAACTTTATCTTTAATACGTTCCCGTTTTTCCTGTTTCATGAATACACCCCTCGAAGAAATAACAATAAGAAGAATTGAAGCATGGCGTAAAGATCGCTTAGGGGATGGTATTAAACCTACAACCGTTAATCGACAAGTAGCCGCTTTGAGAGGGTTGCTGACAAAGGCGGTAGAATGGGAGGTTATACCCGATCACCCCTTACAAAAACTAAAGGCATTGAAAACCAGTAGTACCCCATTGGTGCGGTATCTATCACCCGGTGAAGAGACGCGGTTATATCGGGTACTTGAAGAAAGAGATACCGCTTTAAAAGAGGAACGGTTAAGGGGTAATGAGTGGCGTAAAGTACGCGGATACCACTTACTACCCGATCTAAGCAAACACACCTATGGCGATAGAATGACACCAATGATTATCTTATCCCTTAAAACAGGGTTAAGACGCGGTGAGTTGTTCGCATTAACATGGCATGACGTTAATTTAAATAAGCGGTTGCTAACGGTTAGGGCAGAGAATGCTAAGTCCAGTAAAACAAGGCATTTACCCCTTAGTGAGACCGCATATAACGCATTAAAAGCATGGCATAAGCAGAGGGATAAAAATAACCCTTTAGTCTTTCCATCGCATAACGGCACGAAGCTAACCAATGTGAAAAAGTCTTGGGCTTCAATTCTCGATAAAGCACAAATACCTAATTTTAGATGGCATGACATGAGGCATGATTTTGCCTCTAAGCTGGTTATGAATGGCGTACCACTTAATACAGTGCGTGAGCTATGCGGTCATGCAGACATGAATACAACACTTAGATATGCACACTTAGCACCAGAGCATAAGGCTGATGCTATAGCAACATTAGGATAGGAGGGAAAATGAGTAATCAAGAGGATAAAGAAAGCATACAAGCAATAACTGATAAGTTGATTTCAGATATTCGTATAGTCCGTGAAGATAATGAGCGGGAAGCCAGAAAGCGGATTGATATGTATAAAAGAATGCCAGAATCATTTGTGGGACATACTAAGGAATATTTTGTGATGGATACATGGAATGTACATGACCAAGCAATTCCACTGCTTTTAGGAATACATCCAAATAACTGGCCTCACATAAAATCAAAGATTAACTATCAAAGCCTTAACAAGCTTATTGATTCGGACAAGTATGAAAGCCTAAAGCTTATTAACCCAGATGCCAGAAAGAATAAGTGGGTTATCAGAGTTAAAGACTTTGTTAGTTGGGTAAACGCTAAAGGGATAAAGCAAGCTAAAGGGTTTGAGTTAGCCGTTAATAACGTTTTAGGGATGCTTAACCCTAAAGGGGAAGAAAAGACTCATTCAAAACCCCAAAGGGCTAAAAAATACTCTCAAGATAGAGAAGTATTGTTTAAAGCTGTAATAGCTGTGCTCTCAAATATGCATGAAGACTGTATAAAAGGTGGTAAAGTCAGTGCATCTAAAGTTGCCAGTATAGTAGAGCAAAAATCCTTAATATGGTGGCCTGATGGTGAAATCCCATTCAGTATTGAAACAATGGCAAGACATATAAGAGAAGCCGTTAATACCCTTAAGCGATAGCGATCCGATCTCTAACTGTAGGGATCATACATTTCATTTCTGTTAATCCTAGTATCTGCTCCATACATTAAACAACACATGGAGCATTTACTATGAATCAAAATTCATCAGAATCATTATTAACCCCTAAAGAAGTTTCAGAAATCTTAGGGGTTACTCAACACACCTTAGCGGTATGGCGTTGCGAAAATCGCTATCCATTACCATACATTAAAGTAGGGCGTTACATACGCTACAGAAGTAAAGACTTATCCGCCTTCTTGGACAAACAGACAGTACAAGGAGGCTATGATGAGTAATAAAGCATCACAACCCCGATTTGATGGTAATTGGATAAAGGCGGAGTTTGATAATAATCCACCATTCAAAGTAACTCCCATAAGCCAATTCTTGAATAAGAAGATTCCACCAAGAGAGCATCTTTTGAAGCCTTGGTTGCCAAAGCAGGGGCTAGCAATGGTTTATGCTCCTAGAGGAGTAGGGAAAACACACTTTGCATTAGAAGTTGCTGTAGCCGTGGCAACAGGGGGAGAGTTTCTAGGCTGGAAAGCCCCCTTCTCCTTAAGAGTGCTGTACATAGATGGAGAAATGCCATCTGCTGATTTACAAGGAAGGCTGAAGGATATTCAGAAAAGAACAGGCTTAATACCTGGTGACAACTTACTTATTATGACTCCAGATGAGCAAACTGGTGCTATGCCTGATCTCTCAGACCCGAAATCACAAGCCCTCTTGCAATACTATACAGATGTGGATTTAGTGATTGTCGATAATATTTCTACCCTATGTAGAACAGGTAACGAGAATGAAGCTGAAAGCTGGTTAACTACTCAGGCGTGGGCTTTAAGATTAAGAGCTGAAGGTAAATCTGTACTTTTTGTACATCATGCAGGAAAAGGCGGGAATCAGAGAGGAACAAGCAAACGAGAGGATACGCTAGATACGGTAATAGCGTTAAAGCACCCATCAGACTATAAAGCAAAAGATGGCGCAAGATTCGAAGTACATTTTGAAAAGGCTAGGGGCTTTAGTGGTGAAGATGCAGAGCCGTTAGAGGTAAGCTTAAATATTGATGAAGAGAATGGTTATCAATGGAATTGGGAGAAGATTGAAGATTCCATTGGTAAGAAAATCCTAAAGTTAAAAGATGAAGGACTAAACCAATCGGAGATAGCAGATGAATTAGGAGTTAATAAATCGACTGTAAGTAGGAAGATGCAATATCTTAAAGCTAAAGGTAACTTGGAATAAGTTGCAGAGTTGCATGAGTATAGAGTGCAACAATGCAATCTTGCATTAAATGAGCGGTTGTAAAGAAATGTGACGTAGTATACATTTGCAGAAATGGATGAAAAATGGAAGATTAATAAGAGCAGAGGTGTGCAATGAAAATAAAATTAAAAAACTGCAACAATATAGACGAAGCTGAAATTTCAATAGATCAAAATAAGTTGAATATTAGATTTGGAATTAATGGCACAGGCAAAACTACAATAGCTAAGGCAATCCTATATTCTGTTGAAGACAAGGGCGAATTAAAAAAACTAAAGCCGTTTAACAGTGAGAATAAAGCATCATCAGTTGAGGGGTTAGAAGAAATAAAAAAAGTGAGTGTTTTTAATGATGAGTTCATTAACAGTGTATTGTTCAAAGAGGAAGAGCTTGTAGATGGAAGTTTTGACATCTTTATAAAAGATAAAAAATATGATGAAAAGATAGGTATGTTACATGAAGAATTAAAAGGTGTTGCGAAAATATTTGAAGATGAGAAATATGAAAAAGTAATTGAGGATCTAAATGAAATATCAAATTGTTTCAAAACCACAAAAAGTGGCATCTCTAAAAACTGTAGTGGATATAAGGCAGTAAAAGATGCAAATAAGGTCAAAAATATACCAAAGGCTCTTGAGGTATATAGAGAGTTCATAGAGGGAGAAAACAACAATCACTGGATAAGCTGGCAGATAGCTGGAGGAGAATTTTTAAAAAATAAATGTCCTTACTGTACAAATGAAATAACAGATGAAAAGGAATTTATTAAAAAAGTAGAAGAAGAGTACGAACCTAAAGTTATCGAACATTTAAACAAGGTGGCTAAAGCTATTGAAAGTCTTGGTGGGTACTTTAGTGAAGATACTAGGAATAATTTAACGAGAATTATAGATAAAAATGATAAGTTATTAGAAGAAGATGAGGCATATATTTTATCTGTAAAGTCAAATATTGATATATTTAAAGAAAAGCTAGAAAGACTTAAGAAATTATCATTTTATAGTGTATCTGATGCAAAAAAAATAAAAGATGCTTTGGATGGGATGCAGATAGATTATAAGTCCTTAAATCACTTACAGTCAGGCATGACAAAAGAAATTATTTACTCAATTGAATCTGAGCTTGAGTCTCTTCGTAAGCAATCTGATAAATTAGATGGGATGTTAACTGATCAAAAGAATAGGCTTAAGGTAGCTATTGAAAAGAATGAAAATGAAATAAATGACTTTATGCGAATGGCTGGATATAACTATAGAGTTAGAATTAAACAGATGGGGGAAGAGTATAAGTTAGTTCTGGAGCATTTAGAAGCGAATGGAGTGATTGTTAATGGTGCATCACATTTGAGTTTTGGAGAGAAAAATGCTTTCTCTTTAGTTCTTTTTATGTATAAGTCAATATCTGAGGGGTGTGATTTATTTATCTTAGACGATCCTATCTCCTCTTTTGATAATACAAAAAAATATGCGATTCTTGAGCGGCTATTTAAAAAATCAGGGACGCTGCAAGGAAAAACTGTACTCCTTTTGACGCACGATTTCGAACCAGTAATTGATCTTATTAAAACCTTGAAAGGAAAATTTCAGCCTATACCAAATGCGAAGTTTCTTAGGAATAAGAAAGGTAAGTTGGTAGAGTCAGAAATAAGCCCAAATGATATAAAGACTTTTTACCAAATATGTCAAGAAAACATATCAAACACGAATGAAGATATATTAAAGTGTATTCATTTAAGACGTTACTTTGAAATTCTAGATGATAAAGGTTTAGAGTATAACCTATTGTCATCTTTAGTTCACAAAAAGAATAAACCAACAATTAAATCTTTAGAAAAAGAAGATAATATGACCGAAGTGCAAATCAATAATGCAATAAATAAGATTGAAAATTCAATGGAAGATTTTGACGGCTTTGATTACTTCGAAATATTAAAAAAGATTAAAGATTCAAAATATGTAATAGAAATGTATAAAAAGACATTGTCAAACTTTGAAAAACTCCAATTGTTTAGACTTCTCGAAGTTCAACAAGTTGATCCTGTATTGATGAAGTTTGTTAATGAAACATATCACATAGAAAATGATTTTGTATGTCAATTAAATCCACTTGAGTATGAATTGATACCAGATAGCATAGTAGATTATTTGGATAGTTACATTGAAGCGGAAGTATAAGATATGTCATACGATTTTAATAATATAAATGACTATGAATTTGAATTGTTAGTTGCTGACTTGTTAGCCGCAGAATTTCAATGTCATGTCGAAACATATAAGCCAGGCAAGGATAAAGGTGTAGATGGGAGATTTGTAATTAAGAAGAATGATGAAGCTATCATTCAGTGTAAGCACTGGAGTAAGTCAGGGCTAAGCAGACTTTTGACCAAAATTCAAAATGAAGAGCGAGAAAAAGTTAAAAAAATAAACCCGACTAGATATATATTTGTTACATCTTTACCATTAAGCCTTGCTAATAAAAAAAACATATGTGAAAAATTTTCATTAAGTTGCCTTGCGGAAACTGATATTTATGGGTCTGATGATTTAAATACATTATTGAGGAAGCACCCTGAAGTAGAAAAAGCTCACTATAAACTATGGATTTGCAGTACGGCCGTATTGCATAGCGTTTTAAATTCAGGAATTAAAAGTAAAAGTAAGGATTACCTAAAAAGAGTGTACGAAAAAAGAAAATTATATGTACCTACTAATAATCATAGTAAAGCAATACAAATAGTTAACTCTGAAAAAGTTCTAATCGTAACAGGAAGTCCTGGTGTTGGTAAAACGACTTTAGCAGAGCAAGTTACACTAGATCTGGTTAAAGAAAATTATGAATTGTGTATTATTACTTCAAATATAGAGGATGCTGATAGTATTTTTGACCCTAATAGTAAACAAGTTTTTTATTTCGATGATTTTTTAGGTAGTAATTATATAGAAGCAATTAATGATAAATCTGACTCGAAAGTAGTGGATTTTATAGAAAGGGTTAGATTATATAGTAATAAGAGGTTTATTCTTACATCTAGAAGTAATATATACCACTCCGGTAAGCAAGCGTCCCAATATCTTTCAGCTACAGAAACAAAGCATTTTGAATATCAAATTAACATTGATAGTCTATCACAGTTGGAAAAAGCTAAAATATTATACAACCATATTTGGTACAGTAAGCTGGATGAAGCGTACACATTGAAATTTTATGTAGGCGAGAAGTATAAAGAAGTAATTCAGCATTCTAATTTTAACCCAAGACTCATAGCTTTTATCACAGCTAAAGAAAGAGTTAAAAATTACGATGCTGATAATTATATAGATTTTGTTGACGAGAGCTTAACTAATCCTGAAATGATATGGGAGCATGTTCTTGAGAACCAGATTGATAAATTGGCTTGCAAATTGTGTATAGCAGTTTCCTTAAATGGTGGTCACATTCCAGAAAGAAAATTTATTGACACTTATTATCAATTAAGAGGCGATGTCTCAACTCCTTTTGATAATTACATTAGAAGGTATAGTGGTTCAATCTTCCTTCGAAATATATCTTTTTTTAATGTTGTGACTTATAGACATTTCGATCCCTCATTAAACGATTACATCATCCACAACTACTTTAAAGACCCGGCTTCATTACTTGAATACTTTAAATTACTAGGTACTTATAATTGTATAAAGACATTAAAATCACTTTACAATGATAAGTATATTAATAAGTCAGTTTATAATTTTATTCTAAGGGAGCTTATAGTCTATGTAGATGAACAATTTGATGAACTAAACGACTTTACTATTTATTTATTCTATACCTATATAGCGTCTGACGATAACCAAAAACTGGATTTGGTTGATATCTATTTATTAAATGCATTTGAGAAAGGTTTAATGGATATCTCTAGCATGTGTTTTTTTAATTGCATTGAATGTATAGAATACCTTAAAGATAAAGATGTTATTGATAACTATTTGGAAGTTAAAAATTCCTTTATTCCGCTTATAAACACTATTCATAGTATTGATTACTTCGTACACATATCTACCTTGATATCTGAAATTGATGACGAGGAAATTGATGAGAAATTTCATGAGAGGGCTGATGAAATTCTATGTCAGGATATAACAGATATTGTTTATCATGAAGGTTTTTGTGACCATGTCTTTAGTGAGGACGATTATGATCAGTCTAAAGTATCCTTTGATCTGGAATTCTTTTTAAGAGGAATTGGTATTGATGATACTAAAGTATCAATTGATTCTGCTCTCTCTTTCCTTGATCTTGAATCTATTATTATTTACAACAATCCCAGCGATAGTGATGAAGATGATGTACTAGACAGTCCTGAAACAAACAGCTGTAGCGATGAATTGACAGAAGAAGAGGAAATAGAAAGGATATTCTCAGGATAAAAGTGTTTATTTCAATAAGTAGACATATTATTCCATAAACCCTTTTGTGGGTCTCTTAGCAGGTTTTTCATATAGCTCCATTAATTCGCACATTATTACCTCCGTTTAGCTTTCAGTTTCTCCAATTTATTTCTTCTATTATCGATATAGTCATACATTCTAAGTGCGCGCCCTTGTAAATACCCAGCTAGTGCTAATCCTGCAAATTCAAATATAAGAAAAACAACTCCTCTCCAAATAGACAGTCTCTTTATGAAGTCTATAAATGTGTCAGAAGCAGCAGGAGGCCCTTCAAAGTAAAATCTCATAATGCTAAATAAAGGTATGAATATAAAAAGCGTTATGAATGCAAACATCATATTATTTGAAATTCTTAGCAAAGAGTCTGCGCCTTTCTCTACTCTGAGAAGGCTCATATTGTCCCATTTTTTTGATTTCATATCGTTCCCTAGCTAACGGTGTTCAAAAATATATTATCTAACCTGTTATTGGGTGTTTTGGGAAGAGATAAGTGTAAAAAAAAAGGCTTTTTATTCATCCACGCTGGACTTACGGTGGACTTACGTTTTTCAGGCAATAAAAAAGGGTTGCGCCAAAATGACGTAACCCTTTGATATATATGGTAGCTATGGGTGGACTTGAACCACCGACCCCAGCATTATGAATGCTGTGCTCTAACCAGCTGAGCTACATAGCCATAATTCAGTGGCGCGTATTTTCGTGATTTGGGGGCTTCTTGTCAAGCCTTTGTCTTTAAAAAGTCTTCCGAAAATAGCGCCTGTAGTTCTGTCGAAAAAATCCCTGCCTTAAACGTTGAATCGGAAGTGCATGACGTCGCCATCTTGGACGATATACTCTTTGCCTTCCAGTCGCCATTTACCGGCTTCTTTGGCGCCTGCTTCACCATTACCTGCGATGAAGTCGTCATAGGCGACGACTTCGGCGCGGATAAAGCCTTTTTCGAAGTCGGTGTGGATAACGCCGGCGGCCTGTGGTGCTGTGGCGCCGATTTTGACCTGCCATGCGCGAACTTCTTTAACGCCAGCCGTGAAGTAGGTTTGTAGGTTAAGTAGGCTGTAACCGGCGCGGATGACGCGGTTAAGGCCTGGCTCGTCCTGTCCGAGGTCGGCGAGGAAGTCTGCTTTGTCTTCGTCGTCGAGGGCGGCGATTTCAGATTCGATGGAAGCGCAGATTGGTACTACTTGGGCATGTTCGGTCGCAGCAAACTCACGCACCTTGTCCAGCAATGGGTTGTTTTCAAATCCATCTTCGCTGACGTTGGCGATATACATGGTTGGCTTGTTGGTGATGAGCTGGAACTTACGCATGATCTTTTGCTCATCTTTATCCAGGTCCAGAGAGCGCAGAGCGTTACCTTCGTCGAGGCAGGCTTTGGCTTTTTCTAAGATGGCCAGTTCTGCTTTGGCGTCTTTGTCACCGCTTTTAACGATTTTGGCGGTTTTCAGAATACGCTTTTCGACGGCTTCCAGGTCAGCCAGCGCTAACTCGGTGTTAATGGTTTCGATATCAGCGATAGGATCAACCTTGCCGGCAACGTGGACCACGTCGTCGTTGGCAAAGCAGCGAACCACGTGGGCAATGGCGTGCGTTTCGCGGATGTTGGCGAGGAATTTGTTGCCGAGGCCTTCGCCTTTCGACGCGCCTGCAACCAGACCGGCGATGTCGACGAATTCCATCGTTGCGGGTAAAACGCGCTGCGGATTAACGATTTTAGTCAGGGCATCAAGGCGTGGATCAGGAATCGGTACCACACCGGTGTTCGGTTCGATGGTGCAGAATGGGTAGTTAGCTGCATCAATGCCCGCATCAGTCAATGCGTTAAACAGTGTTGATTTACCAACGTTTGGAAGTCCTACAATACCGCAATTTAATGCCATGACGTCAATCTCTTTGAGTTGTGTTGCGTGTTAACTGGCGGGTGGGGTGACGCTGTGCAGACGATGCACGGCTTTATCCCAGTCGCCATTCAAAAGGGTGCCGGTTTCGCGTACCGCTTCATCAATCGCGAGGATGATGGCGTTGCGGTCTTCCGGACTGGGCTTACTGAGCACGTAGCCGGTGACCTGGCTTTTGTGGCCTGGATGGCCAATGCCGACTCGTAAGCGCATGAATTCTTTATTGTTACCAAGGCTGCTGATGGTGTCGCGCAGACCATTGTGGCCGCCATGGCCACCGCCTTTTTTCAGTTTCAATGTGCCGGGATCGATATCCAGCTCATCGTGGGCGACTAAAATCTGTTCCGGTTCGACTTTATAGAAGTTGGCGACTGCCTGAATGGCTTTGCCGCTAAGGTTCATAAAGGTGGTTGGGATGAGCAGCATGACCTCGTGGCCATCGATGAATCCTTTACCGAACAAACCGTGGAATTTGCTTTCAACTTTGAGCGGAATCGAATAGGCGCGTGCGAGTTCCTCCACATACCAAGCTCCGGCATTGTGGCGGGTGCCATCGTATTGTGTGCCTGGGTTAGCCAGACCGACAATTAACTTGATGCTGGACACTGCGCAATTTCCCCAAAGTTAAGATTTATTAAAAGGGCTTTAAAGAAAAGACCCCGAAATGGTTGCCCTTAAAAAGGATTTCGAGGTCTTATCATAGCCAGAAAAGGCCGATTTCGCTAAGCAGTCAAAGAATTATTCTTTGTCTTCGCCTTCGTCATCGCCTTTCTGTGCAGATGCTGGAACTTCTGCTGCTGCTTCATCAGCCGCTTCCGCTTCTGCTTCAGCTTCTTCATCTTCAGATGGGCCACTTGGACGAACGATGTTAGCTATAGACAAGTCATGCTCTTCGCCTTGAAGTTCTGTTAGTTCAACACCTTCTGGCAATACAAGATCAGACATGTGGATAGTTTCGCCGATTTCCAACGAGCCTAGGTCAACTTCGATGTACTCAGGTAGGTTACGTGGACGACACGCTACTTCTACGCTAGTGACCTGGTGAGAAACGATACCGCCAGCTTTAACGCCAGGAGCTGATTTCTCATTAAGGAAGTGCAATGGAACCGTCGCGTTCATGATTTCGCCACGAACGATGCGCTTAAGATCCATGTGTAGAACTTTTGGTTTAAAAGGGTGACGCTGAATGTCCTTGATCACGACTTCTTCAACAGAACCAGCGATATCCAATTTGATGATTGAAGAATAAACTGCTTCTTCATCAAGCATATTGATGATCTGGTTGTGATTTAAAGAAATAGATTTAGGTTCTTCCTTACCACCGTACACGATAGCAGGGATTAGATCTGCTTCACGACGTAGGCGGCGGCTCGCACCTTTCCCCATATCGCTACGCAATTCAGCGTTAAAAGTAAAATCGCTCATTGTGATACTCCACAAGTTGAGGGTTAGTATAAACCTGTACTTCGCGACCAAAGACAGGCATGAATTTTTGGTCTGGGGTCAATTTGACCGTGCAGGCCCAAAAATGGTGCGAAATTATACAACAGCAAGGGTGGCAGAAGCTAGGGGAAATGTGGATTTATTGGGGATAGTGTTACATGGGGGAGGGGTTTGATGGGTTACGCTTTGCTAACCCATCCTATAAAGGGCTCAACATGTTTGTCACCCCGCGGCTCGACCGCGCGATCCAGTGCCATTTGAGAGGAAGAGCAGATTCCAAATCTAGTTTGGAATGACAAGCTTGTAGAGGCGGGGAGTAGGGGCAACTCATGAGTACTCAATGGGGCGGCTCTTGTCCGTACAGAAAAATCAGGCAATAAAAAAGCAGGCGCGAGGCCTGCTTTTAGGATGTTGCTGAACCGAGAATCTTAGTCTAGAAACATGGTGGAGATGGATTCTTCGGTGTTGACGCGTCGAATCGATTCGCCCATAAGTGGTGCCAGGTCGAGGATTTCTATGCGGTCACATTCCTGCGCTTCTTTCGATAGCGGGACAGTGTTGGTGACGACCAGGCGGTCTAGGCTTGAGCCGTTGATGTTGTTGATGGCGTTGCCGGATAGGACTGCGTGGGTGGCATAAGCGAAAACGCTTTTGGCACCGTGGTCTTTCAACGCTTGTGCTGCCTGGCAGAGAGTACCGGCGGTATCGACCATATCATCAACAATCACGCAATCACGTCCTGATACATCACCGATGATGTTCATGACGCTGACTTCGTTAGCGCGTGGGCGACGTTTATCGATAATAGATAAGTCGGCGTCGTCGAGGCGTTTTGCGATAGCGCGTGCACGAACCACACCGCCAACGTCTGGCGAAACAACCATCAGGTTTTGGCCTGCGATATTGGATTGGATGTGTTCGAGAAGTACTGGAGTGGCGTAGACGTTGTCTACTGGAATATTGAAGAAGCCTTGAATCTGGTCTGCGTGTAGGTCGACGGTGAGTACTCGGTCGAAACCTACGCCGCTGATCATGTCGGCGACGACTTTGGCGCTGATTGGAACTCGCGCTGAACGTACGCGACGATCTTGACGGGCGTAACCATAGTAAGGAATTACTGCGGTGATACGCTTGGCGGATGCACGTTTCAGTGCGTCGGCCATGATGATGAGTTCCATCAGGTTGTCGTTAGTCGGTGCGCAAGTAGATTGAATTATGAAAACGTCTTTACCACGAACATTTTCCAAAATTTCGACGCTGCATTCGCCATCGCTAAAGCGTTCGGTATGCGCTTTACCAAGTGGCACGTTTAAATAATTAGAAATTCGTTTGGCGAGATCGGGTGTGGCATTACCACTGAAAAGCATTAAATCAGACATCGAAAAGCCCTGTAACATTAGCCCCAAAAGTTACAGCAAGCAGAAAAAACTGGGAAGAGAAAGTGGCAGGGGTAGCTGGATTTGAACCAACGAATGGCGGCATCAAAAGCCGCTGCCTTACCGCTTGGCGATACCCCTGCAATTTTTTACTTTATCAGCGGGGAGGCGTTGATACCTCTAGCTTCTAAAGTTAGCCAGCGCTGCTTGCACAGAGCGGCTATTTTACGGACTTCTCGCTCGTTGTCAAAGGTTAAGAAGAGACAACTTCCGGTTCCGGTTAGCATCACTTTTCCGTATTGAGACAGATGCCCAAAGGCTTCTTTTATCTCCGGATAAAGTTCGAGAACCAGTGTTTGCATGGCGTTGTAACCAACTTCAGGCAAACTCCCTTCGCGAGTGGCGCGTAATTTAATGGGTTTGTCGTTTCTTGTCAACGCTGAATGTGAAAAAATTTTGCCGGTGTTCACATGAACGTTTGGATAGACAATGAGATACCACTTTTCGGGGATGTCGGTGTTGGTTAAAAGTTCGCCAATCCCTTCTGCCCAGGCGCTATGACCATTAACGAAAACCGGAACGTCGGCACCTAATTGGCGGCCAAGATCAATTAATTGCTGCTGATCGAGATGTAAATCCCAGAGATGATTGAGGGCAACTAAGGTGGTCGCCGCATTGGAGCTACCGCCACCAAGACCGGCCCCGGATGGCAATCGCTTGGTCAGTTTGATATCCGCGCCGCAGCGCTGTTTGGCTGAGTCCTTGCAAAAGGGCTGCAAGATTCGAGCGGCTTTAATGACCAGGTTCTGCTCGCTGGGCACTTCGTTGTAGTCGCTGTCTAAGGTCAGCTCGCCAGTATTGTTCGGTTTAATCCAGAGGTCGTCGCCGAAGTCTAATAATTGAAACAGGGTTTGCAGTTCGTGATAGCCGTCCGGGCGTTGGCCCAGTACGCGAAGTTCTAAATTGAGTTTGGCTGGCGAGGGCCAATAGCTGTAGCCCTGATCATCGAGACTGCCGGTTGCAACGGTGAAACTCATAAGGTCAGATCCCAGCTGCGTAGTGACAATATGATTTTGTTTTCGCCTTGCGTGATTCTGATTTTTTGCGGCAGGGATATGGTGTGACCATGTTGCCAGGGGTGGCTGTCGTATTTTTGGAATAGCACCTGATAGTCCTG
This sequence comes from Kangiella sp., assembly GCF_048265365.1. Lineage (NCBI taxonomy): Bacteria > Pseudomonadati > Pseudomonadota > Gammaproteobacteria > Kangiellales > Kangiellaceae > Kangiella > Kangiella sp. The sequence continues at coordinate 579,440 of NZ_JBLXBT010000002.1, read as the reverse complement.
ATAGTTCAATTCCTGCAAGGTGCCATCGACGTTGATTTTGAGATCGTCGCGATGGATGCCGGTGGGTAAACCCAGTACCCAGTCCTGCAAATAATGGATGGGTAAGTTCCAGCCGAGCACATCATATAGAAGCTGTTCGGCGTTGTAGCCTTCAAAGTGTTGCTCATCACCGGTTTTAAGTGTGGTTAGTTGCGGCGTGATATCGAGCAGCGCGTAGGTAGTGCCAAAGGTGCCGTACATGCGAATGGTTAAGGTGTCGCGCGATTGCTGCTTCCACATTATGCTGCTTGAGAAACTGTCATCGGGCTGGCTGATGCCGATGCGTCCCTGAGTAGTGAAACCTTTGATGGTCTTCAAAGCCTGATACTGCTTTTGCCACAGCGGGTCATCCCAGACGGTGGTGTCCTGTTTTTCGGGCAGGGTTTCGCAAGCGGTCAGTAATAAAGCGAAACTGATTAATAGTGTGCGCAGAGATAAACTCATTCAATGGCTCTCATTCTTGTAGTGTTGACATTCAGTAGACCGTTAAACAGATAGGACTGAAGGAGTTCTATTCAGTTCCAATGGGCGAGATTATGCCTGTTTTTAGGGCGGCTTGCATCTTTGGGAACTTAGGTTTGAATGTGCAGGTTATATTTTTGTGGGCTTTTATTACCCGGCGTTTTGGGCTTCAGGGAAACGTTGCAGGACTTCCATCAAATAGGGGTTATTCGGATTCTGGTTTAGAGCCCTTTGCCAGATTTCTGTGGCTTTTTCCTTTTCGTTCATGACCCATAAAACTTCGCCTAAATGAGCGGCTACTTCGGGTAATGGCTGCTTTTGGTAGGCCATTTGCAGGAATTCAAGGGCTTTTTGCAGGTTGCCGAGTCGGTATTGTACCCAGCCCATAGAGTCTAGAACGGCGCTGTTTTCGGGATCATGCTGATAAGCGGCTTCCACTAAACGCTGGGCTTCGTCCAGAGAGCGGTTCATATCAGCCAGGGTATAGCCCAGTGCATTCATGGCGTCATGGTGATCCGGCTGAAGGGATAATATGGTGCGCAGGTCCTGTTCCATCTGTTGGAAGTAGCCTAAGGGCTCGCCGGCCAGTGCCTTGACGTACAGCAGGTCGAGATCATCCGGGAAGCGTGCGGCTTCTTTTTCGAGCATCATATAAGCTGACAGGTGGCTATCGCGAGCTTGTAACATGCCTGCGCCAATGATGGTGATCTCTTTGTGCAGTTGATCGCTGTCAGCCTGGGCGCGAAGTTGGTTGATTGAGTCAATCATTTCCTCGACTGACTGCACCTGATTAAGCAGTTGTAGCTTCTGGTAATAGAGAGAGGTTTTATTGGGTTCGACCTGCAAAGCACTTTCGATGCGCTCTGCCGCCAGTTCGTATTGCTGAATCTGGGTTAAAAAGCTGATCTCAAATTGCAGCAGGCGCTGTTTTTCCTGCAAGCTGACCATTTGCTGGGCCTGTTGCAGGCTTTTCATGGCATATTGCCAGTTGCCCTGTTCATGCAGCAGGTGCGCCAGACGAGTACGGGCAGTATAAAAGTAGTTACCCGGAGGCACCATTTCATAACAGCTGATCGCACGAACCGGATCCTTGTTACGTAATGCTGAATCGGCGCAGTAATAGCTTGTTATGTCTTTTTTGAAGTTTTTACGCGCAAGTTGCCAGAAGTTATCCGAACTTTCTTGGTAAGCTTCCAACGCATATTGGCTGCCAGCCATTAAGAATTGGGCCTGATAATTTTTTGGTTCTTTGCGCAATACTTGCTGAAAAGCCAGTATCGCGCCGCTGTAATTTTTCTGGGTATACAGTAGTTCGCCCAGCTCAAAGGTTTGTTTACTGTTGAGGCGCTTACTTTCTACCACGCTCATCAAATAGTCAGCGCGTTGCTCATTCGACTCTATCGCCAGGGCTTCACCCTTCAACTCGATGGCTGTCAGGAATTTATTATTTTCTGATAACACCCCATCCAGCAGTCGATGGATACGGGCTTGATAAAACTGTGGGTTGTGGCTGTTAAGTAAAAGATAGGCCTCAAGTGCTTTTAGCACGGGATGATTGAGGCGCTCAGATTCTTGATTGAAGTAGTGAATGAAGTCAGCATTGTCCTGATAGCTGGTGACCTGTGTCAGTTGGTAAAGTTGTTCATCCATAGAGGGCGGTAATAACTTTAGTAGCAGGTGTAACTCGTCATTGGCGGTTGCATAGTCTTCTGTTGCGACCGCGGTCAGCATTTTGACTTTATGGGCATCGGGATCCTCTGGCGAATGTTTGAGCCAGATGCTTAATGCGTAATTGACCTGCTGATAGTTGTGTTTTTCCAGAGCGGCAACTGCTGCGCGACGAGCCAAAGCAATACTGCCGGTGCGCTCGGCTGAGTCTAGAAAGTTGCTTTGCGCAATATCCTCAAGGTTCTGTTGAGAAGCAATATTAGCCAGCAGAATACTGAAATACAGTTGGCTACGCTGATCCGCTGACATATGGGAAATATCAGGATAGGTCGCGTGGTCGTGGGCCGGTTCCAGATCATTTTCCGCTACCATGGGCTGCTTGCTGGAACAGGCGGCTAACAGGAGCAGGGTGGCGAGCCATTGTATAAGAAGGATATAAAAACGCTTATTCATCCTTCAATCCTACAATCTCTTTATAACAAGAGGTAGGAATAATTTGTCATATTAAGTAAATTCTTATCAACATAACTGACTTTTTCGATTAGCGGACATGACGGCTCAGTGTTATAATTCGCGCCAATTATAAGCCTTTGATTTCTCGTTATTTTTAGGCTGGGCTGCAACAAATCAACCGTTTCTTATCTATGTCATTGATTGCATTAGGAATTAACCATAAAACTGCCTCCTTAGCTGTGCGCGAAAAAGTCGCGTTCGCCGATCATGAATTGGGCGAAATCATGGCTGAGTTGGCGGAAGCCCTGCATCAATGCGAAGTAGCGGTGTTATCGACCTGTAATCGAGTCGAATTTTATGTGTCCAGCGATGATCAAACTCCAGAACAGCTAAGAGAACAGTTGCTGCATTGGCTACAGGTCAAAAAACAGTTGAATGAAGATTTGCACTCGGCGATTTATTGTCACGATGAAGATAAGGCAGTGTTGCACCTGATGCGCGTTGCCAGCGGTCTGGATTCGATGGTCCTTGGCGAGCCGCAAATTTTAGGCCAGCTCAAAGCCAGTTATCAAAAAGCGCGTCGTGCCGGTACTATTAATCAGGTCATGGAACGTTTGTTCCAGAAGACTTTTTCGGCGGCTAAGCGTGTTCGTCATGAAACCGATATCGGAACCAATCCAGTGTCGGTTGCCTATGCGGCGGTTAGTTTAGCGAAACACGTTTTCGCAGATTTTTCTAAGCTGACGGTGATGTACGTTGGCGCTGGCGAAACCATTGAGTTGGCCGCACGCCATTTGCAGCAGCAGGGCGTTGGTAAGATGATCATGGCTAACCGCACGCTGGCCAATGCTCAGAAACTGGCAAAAGAATTCGAAGGTAAGGCGATTGGCCTGGAAGCGATTCCACATTATTTATCGCAGGCGGATATCGTGATTTCATCAACTGGCAGTATGTTGCCGATTATTGGTAAAGGCATGGTTGAGCAGGCGGTTAAAGAGCGTCGCCGTCGAAGCATGTTCATGGTCGACTTGGCAGTGCCACGTGATATTGAAAGCTCAGTGGGCAAGCTGGATGATGTTTACCTTTACACGGTTGATGACTTAGAGGGTGTGATTCAGGAAAATATGCAGGCGCGACAACAGGCTGCCGAGCAAGCCGAGCATATTTTGCAAAATTTTAGCGATGAATTTCGTCAGTGGCAACTGGGTCGACAAAAACACGATACGGTTCGTGAGTTGCAGCAAAAATATTCAGACGTTGCACAGAATGAATTGCAGCGTGCTAAAGCGCAACTTGCCAATGATGGCGATCCTGAGCAGGTGATGGAGCAGCTGACGCATCGCTTAACGAAAAAGTTTTTGCACCAGCCATTAGTCTGGTTGCGCAATGAGGACGACGAAGTGGATACCCATGAGGTGATCCGAAAGTTGTTCGATTTGGATGATGATCATTAACTATCGATTGAGCCTGAACATTTCAGGCGACAGCATACAATAACAAGGTTTATATGTTACAAGATTCAATCATTGAAAAATTACAAGGTCTGGTCGATCGCCACGAAGAAATTAGTGCTTTGTTAGGCGATCCGGATGTGATTGGCGATCAAAATAAATTCCGCGATCTGTCAAAAGAATACTCGCAACTGGAAGAAGTGGTGAATACCTTTCAACGCTATGAAGAAGCGGAAGAGAGCCTCAGTGCAGCGGAAGATATGTTGAAGGATGATGATCCTGATATGCGTGAGATGGCGCAGGAAGAGATGAAAGAGGCCAAAGCGCAGATCGAAAAGCTGGAAGTGGAAATGCAAAAACTGTTGCTACCACGCGATCCGAATGACGACAAAAATACCTTCCTTGAAATTCGTGCTGGAACCGGTGGCGATGAAGCGGCAATTTTTGCTGGTGATTTGTTCCGTATGTACAGTAAATATGCCGAGAAAAAGCGCTGGCAGGTTGAGGTGATCAGCCAGAGCGATGGCGAACATGGTGGCTATAAAGAAATCATTGTGCGCATTAGTGGCGATAGCGTTTATTCGCATTTGAAATTTGAATCCGGCGCGCATCGTGTGCAACGGGTTCCGGAAACAGAATCACAAGGTCGTATTCATACTTCAGCCTGTACCGTCGCAGTGATGCCGGAAGCGGATGAATTGGATGCGATTGAAATTAATTCGGCTGATTTGAAAATTGATACCTTCCGCGCCTCCGGTGCGGGTGGTCAGCACGTCAACAAAACTGACTCGGCGATTCGTATTACTCACTTGCCTACCGGAGTTGTGGTCGAGTGTCAGGACGAGCGTTCGCAGCACAAAAACAAAGCCAAAGCGATGTCGGTACTGCAAGCTCGATTGAACGCTGCCGAACAGGCCAAAGCTCAGTCGGAACAGACTGAAATGCGACGTAATCTGGTGGGTACTGGTGATCGTTCGGATCGCATTCGTACTTATAACTTCCCGCAAGGTCGCATGACCGATCATCGTATTAATCTGACCTTGTATAAACTTGACGAAATCATGGAAGGCGATATCGATCAGATCGTTGGCCCGCTTATTCAAGAGCATCAGGCTGATCAGTTGGCGGCGCTGTCAGGGCAAAGTTCATAACTGCAATGAAAGCGCTAAGCGTTGCCCAGGCCCTGCTCTGGGCCAGGCAGCAACTCGAAGCAATGGATGAGGCTGCGCTAGATGCTGAGATTTTATTGGCTCACGCCATCGACAAAAATCGTACCTGGCTGAAAACCTGGCCAGAGTATATCCTTTCCGAAGATCAGGCTTCCCGTTTCGAAGATTTTATCAGTCGCCGCCGCCAAGGTGAGCCGACTGCTTATATCATTGGTGAACAAGAATTCTGGTCACTGACTTTTAAAGTGACTCGCGATACCTTGATTCCGCGCCCTGAAACTGAACTGTTAGTCGAGCTAGCGCTACAAAGAATTCCGTCAGATCAGATGTACACCATTGCAGATTTAGGAACGGGCAGTGGAGCCATCGCTCTGGCGATAGCCAGCGAACGACCACAGGCGACAGTGTGGGCTTTGGATATGAGTGAGCCTGCTTTAAAAGTTGCCCAGGCTAATGCTGAAAGTAACCAGATTGATAATGTTGCCTTTGAGCAGGCTAGTTGGCTCAGCGAGTGGCAACATGGTTTGCTTGATATGATCGTTAGTAATCCTCCCTATGTAGCTCCCAATGACCCACATTTGGCCGATTTGGTCTATGAACCAGTAACTGCCTTAGTTGCCGAAGATAAAGGTCTGTCCGACATTCGAGAAATCACTCAACAGACAACCGGGCATTTAAAGCCAGGCGGGCATTTATTGTTTGAGCATGGTTTTGATCAAGGTGCAGCCGTTCGCGAGATTTTGCAGCAGGCAGGTTATGAACAAATCGAAACCGTCAAAGATTATGCGGGACTGGATCGAGTGACCTTGGGCTTATGTTCAAAGGGCTAAAATTACGACTAATAATGATAAAGAATATGGATGCTGTGCTGTTGAACCAAACCCCTTAGGAAGTGTCTGTTTATATGGGGATTTTATGCGCATTACTATCATTCCAGCTAAAAGCCATTACCGCTTCACAAAAATATGTGAAGCAATAGGTTTTTAGCTTGCTCACACAGGTCAGTATTGTTAGAGTAGCCCGATTGGGTAAAAAAGCATATAAGCCTTGCTATTACTGGCGTTTGAGCCAATTCAAATAGCACAGCTTGGCTCTATCTTGTTGCGGCAATAACCAGAGCCTGAATCCTATAATCATCCTTATATTTGAAATTAACGAGAAATTTCCTTAGATGTTTAATAAATTACGTGGTTTATTTTCAACCGACTTGTCGATTGATTTGGGGACTGCCAACACTTTGATTTACGTCCGTGACCAGGGCATCGTTTTGAACGAGCCTTCTGTGGTTGCGATTCGTCAGGAACGTGCTGGCGGGGCAAAATCAATTGCGGCAGTTGGTGAAGCTGCTAAGCGCATGTTGGGTCGTACACCGGGCAATATCGTTGCCATCCGTCCTTTGAAAGATGGTGTGATTGCGGATTTTGAAGTGACTGAAAAGATGCTTCAGCACTTTATTCGCAAAGTTCATGACAACACCTTCTTCCGTCCAAGCCCTCGAGTTCTTATTTGTGTTCCTTGTGGTTCAACTCAAGTTGAGCGTCGTGCGATTAAAGAATCAGCCTTAGGTGCTGGTGCGCGTGATGTATTCTTGATTGAAGAGCCGGTAGCAGCTGCTGTTGGTGCAGGTTTGCCAGTGGGTGAAGCTCGTGGTTCTATGGTGGTCGATATCGGTGGTGGTACTACTGAGATTGCGATTCTGTCATTGAACGGAGTGGTTTATTCGGATTCAGTACGTATTGGTGGTGACCGCTTTGATGAAGCTATCATCGAATACATTCGCCGTAACTATGGCACTATTATTGGTGAAGCAACGGCTGAGCGCATTAAACATGAAATTGGTACTGCTTATCCGGGTACTGAAGTTCGTGAATTAGACGTTCGCGGTCGTAATCTTGCTGAAGGTATTCCAAGAAGCTTTACCATTAACAGCAACGAAGTATTAGAAGCATTACAAAACCCATTGCACGGCATTGTGCGTGCGGTGAAAACAGTATTGGAGCAATCGCCTCCAGAGCTAGCTGCAGATATTTCTGAGCGTGGTATGGTATTAACGGGCGGTGGTGCCTTGATTCGCGATATTGATCGCTTGTTGATGGAAGAAACCGGTTTGCCGGTGATTGTCGCCGAAGATCCATTGACCTGTGTTGCTCGTGGTGGTGGTAAAGTTCTTGAAACAATCGATGAGCATGGCGGTGATTTGTTCTCATACGATTGATTTTTAAAGAAATATTGACGAAAATCGGGCACTTACAGGCCCGATTTTTGTATCTGCTTCAGGAGTCCAGTTATTAAGAACCTATTTACGCGGGGACCATCGTTAGTCTTGCAGCTGATTATTACGCTGTTGCTTGCGTGCGTCTTGATGGTTTTGGACTATCGCTATGGCTATTTAACCAGCGCGCGTAAAGCGACTGCTACCTTTCTCTCGCCTTTGTATTATCTCGCTAATTTACCCAATGAGATTGCTGCCTGGGCAGATAACAATATTGTCAGTCGTAATGACCTGATTGACCAGAACCGTCAGCTTAAAGATGAGGTTTTGATCTTGAAGGCGCAAAACCAGCGCTTGATTGGCCTTGAGTCTGAAAATGCTCGTTTGCGTTCCTTATTAGGTTCGTCGCGTTCTTTTCGCGGTAAACGCTTAATTGCGGAAGTTTTGAATATTGATAGCCAGCGTTTCTCTAACGAGCTGTTGTTAAACAAGGGGTCTGCAGACGAAGTGTTTGTTGGTCAGCCGGTGGTGGATTCTGAAGGAGTCATGGGGCAGATCGTTGAAGTGTCCTTGACCACCAGTCGAATGATTTTGTTAAACGATCAGAAGCATGCCATACCAATCCGAAATGATCGCAATGGGGTTCGCGCCATCGCACAAGGCGATGGGCAATTACTGTTCCTTCGACATCTGCCGAATACCACTGACATCCGCGAAGGGGATCTGTTATTAAGCTCAGGTTTGGGCGAGAAGTTCCCCGATGGTTATCCCGTTGCCAAAGTAATTTCAGTGACTAAACAATCTGCTCTGCCTTATGCGGAGATTATGGCTGAACCAACCGCTAATATTAATACCGCCAATCATGTTCTGTTGTTATGGCCTTACGAGCCAACCATTGATGCCGTTGACGACAACCCATTAGAGTCATCGGAGAAATAGTGGCATGAAGACGATGAAGAATGAAGTTAAACACGGAACCTGGATCATTATCCTGAGCCTGATCATTGGCATGCTTCTGGATATCTTTCCGTTGCCAGAAACCTGGCAGTCATTTAGACCCAGCTTTACCTTTTTGATATTTAGTTATTGGGTAATTGCGCTGCCGCATCGAATTGGTTTGTTGTGGGCATTTATTACCGGTTTAGCGCTTGATGCCTTGTTGGGTACGACGCTGGGCTTACACAGTTTTGCGCTGGCTTTCCTGACCTTTATTCTGCAACTTAATCATCAGAGACTGCGTTTGTTCCCGCTCTGGAAGCAGGCTCTTACTATGGTTCTTTTGAGCGTTATATATTTTGCTATTGTTTTATGGCTGGCGAGACTGACTGGCAAGCCTGAAAGTGATAGTTGGTACTGGATTGCAACTTTGACTAATGGGTTGCTGTGGCCTTGGCTGTTTGTTCTATTGCGTGATATTCGTCGTTATTTTCGTGTGGTCTAAGCACATTGTTTAAGGGGGCTTGATGTTTGAGCAAATTTACCTGGCTTCTGCTTCGCCGCGCCGTAAAGAATTATTAACTCAGTTGGGTGTGTCATTTATTCAAGTGGCTAACGATTTTGATGAAACGCCACTGGGCGATGAGTCAGCTGAAGATTATGTGACACGACTAGCGATTGGCAAAGCGCGCTCTGCGCAACCTTTTTGTGATCCGAATAAATCCCTACCTGTTCTCGGTGCTGATACGATTGTGGTATTAAACGGTCAGTTTCTCGGCAAGCCTACGGACCTGAATGAAGCAAAATCGATGCTCAAGCAATTATCGGGGCACACCCATCAGGTTTTTAGTGGTGTCAGTCTTTGCTATCAGGATAAAACGATCTGGCAAGTGTCAAAAAGCGATGTGACTTTCAGCCAGTTAACTGAACAAACTATAGATGCCTACTGCGCTACCAAAGAGCCATTAGGCAAAGCTGGTTCATACGCGATTCAGGGCATTGCTGGTAGCTTTGTTAATGGCATCAATGGTAGTTACAGCGGGATTGTTGGGTTACCATTGTATGAAACCAGAATTCTGTTAGATCAGATGCAGATCAGGCATTTGCTCTCACCCCAGCTTTCACCTCAGCTCTTACCTGAAGCAGGAGGTCGTTAAAATCATGCGTGATGAAATTTTAATTAATGTCACCCCCCAGGAAACGCGTGTTGCGTTAGTGGAAAATGGTGTCTTGCAGGAAGTGCATCTTGAACGAACCACCAATCGTGGCATTGTCGGCAATATCTATAAAGGTATTGTACGTCGTGTGATGCCTGGCATGCAGGCTGCCTTTGTTGATATAGGCCATGACCGTGCCGCTTTTTTGCATGTGGCTGATATTATTGCCATTAAGAATGATGAAGAAAAGCAGGCGGTTGAAGGCTCGGAACTTCTCGACAAACAGGACGCAAACGAAGCCGATATTGCAGCCTTGCTGCACGAAGGACAGAAGATCATTGTTCAGGTCATTAAAGATCCCATCGGCAGTAAAGGCGCTCGTTTAACCACGCATATTACTATCCCTTCCCGATTCCTGGTGTTGATGCCAGACAATCCTCATGTAGGCGTTTCACAACGAATCGAAGATTTAGATGAGCGGACACGACTAAAAGATTTATTAGCTGATACGGACTTCGGCGGTGAAACGGGTTATATCATTCGCACGGCGGCTGAGGGTGCAAGTGACATTGAGCTCGATCGTGATGTGAAGTTTTTATCGAAGCTGTGGAGCGGGATCAGTGAGAAGGCAAAGACCACTAAAGCGCCACAACTGATTCACGAAGATTTGGCGTTAGAACTTAGGATCATGCGTGACATTATTGAAGATGATATTGAGCGCGTGCGTGTGGATAACCAACAAAGCTTTAAGCGCATACAAAATTTTGTCATGGAGTTCTTGCCCGAAATTAAAAATCGAATAGAGCATTATGAAGGCGAACGTCCAATTTTTGATCTTTACAATATTGAAGAAGAAATCAAAAAAGCATTGGAGCGAAAAGTACCCTTAAAGTCGGGTGGTTATTTAATTATTGATCAAACAGAAGCCATGACTACAGTTGATGTCAACACCGGTGCTTTTATTGGTCATAAGAATCTGGAAGAAACGATCTTCCGAACCAATCTTGAAGCAGCGACGGCTTTAGCGCGTCAGCTACGCCTGCGTAACCTTGGTGGTATTATTATTGTCGACTTTATTGATATGCAAGATGAAGAGCATAAACGACAAGTGCTAAGAACGCTGGAAAAAGCTGTTGAGCGCGACCATGTCAAAACCTCTATTTCCGAAGTGTCAACTTTGGGTCTGGTTGAAATGACGCGTAAGCGTTCACGCGAAAGCCTTGAACGTTTGATGTGTGAACCCTGCCAGCAATGTAATGGCCGAGGCTTTGTTAAAACACCGGTCACGATTTGTTACGAAATATTCCGAGAAATCAGTCGAGCATCGCGTGCCTATGATGTACAAAAGTTTCTCGTGCTGGCTAATCAAGAAGTGGTGGATTGTTTATTGGATGAGGAAGCCAGTAGCTTGGCCGAGCTAGAAGTGGATATTGATAAACCCATTCGCTTGCAAGTTGAAAGTTTATATTCACCCGATCAATTTGATGTTGTATTGATGTAACCCGGAAATCAGATGGCAAAAGGCTTAATCACATTCGTTCGAAGATGGCTGACCAAATTACTGTGGTTAGTATCGATCATTGTGATCTTGTTTGTGCTATTGGTTTCAGTGGTAAAGCTGATTCTTCCCTATTGGCTCGATGATAAAGATACAGTTATTGAACTGGTTGAAACACAAATTGGTGGTGAGTTCGATTACCAACAATTAGTGGTGGATTGGACCCGCTTTCGACCGACTATCTATTTAGAAGAACTTAGCTGGGAAAATGATGACCATACCTTGCGCGTTGATAGTTCACGTAACACCATTGAGCTTAATCTATGGCAGAGTTTGATTGATGGTTATTTAAAAACTGAAAGTGTTGAGATAAATGGCATTAATGTTATGTACACATTGCCTGATTCAAGCCCAGCATCTTCTACAGATTTTTCTCTCGACTCTCTTCGCCGCACCTTAGAAATGAATCCTGAGATCTTGCAACAACGTAAGATTTCAATTCGAGATCTGGCATTAACCCTTCGTAATCAGGGAAATAGTCGCACTTTAGTTGCGCCCATGGTTCGTTATGAACTAATGGGTCATGAGCGACAGTTGATTATTGATACAAGAGGAGAATTATTTTCCAGCGGACGCTTTGTGATAGAAGCTCAAGGGCAACCCTTTAAGAATACTAACCCTACCGATCTCTATGTATCATTAGAAGATACTGATGTTAAATCTCTAGCTCAGTTCTTAAACCTCAAGCAAGAGTTTCCAGTCGATCTGATTAACCTTGAGTTATGGCTAAGCTATGAAGGTGACAAGCCTGTTTCTGGCTACAGTAGTTTTATCGCATCCGGTGATCAATCGCGAGTTGCGGAGCTGGAAGGTGCGATTAAATTTGATTCTGATAGTGATGGCTTCAAGCTATTTAGTGATCGATTTAAATTAGTACAAAGAGACGAAGATCAAAACTTGCATAGCTTTGACAGTGATTTTTTGCTGCAAAAAAAGAAGCAGTCGCAAAAAGACGAATGGTCAGTTTCGGTTGATAATATTCCTATTAGTTACTTGCTAACGGTGGTAAAACCCTTTTTATTGTCAGAGCACTTGGAGCTAGCCAATGGTCTGGAACCGCAAGGCCATATAAATCATTTCGAATTGTTAGCAACACATAGCGAAGAATCATTTAAAGCAGAACAAGCCGATATTGAGTTAAGCAATCTGGTTGTTAAAGAGTACCTGAATATTCCTTCGCTCGAAATTGATCAATTGCAGATTGCCGATGAAAATAGTCAGTGGCGAATTAAGATTAACAGCCATGATTCACAGTTTGCTAAAAGCGACTGGCTAAAAGCACCGGTGTATCTTGAGCAGTTAGTTTTTAATGGATTAGTGGAACTGGATGAAACGATCAATATTCACGTTGATGAGTTAGTCATTAACAACCAGGACCTCGATATTAAAGCCCAAGGTATGGTTAGCCTGCATCAAGACGATAGCGGTGAGACTGATGCTGAAGTCGCTTTATACGCTGAAGCTAAAGATTTACAAATTGCCGAGCTGTATAAGTATTGGCCGCGAAAGGGCATGAACAAGAAGTCCGTTGACTACTTAGACATGAGCTTGCAGGGAGGCGTGGTTGAACATGCAAAGTTACTGTGGCGGGGAGGAGTTGAAGCCTTTCCGTATCCGGATGCCAGCGGTCAATTTTATGTTGAAGCCAAGGTTCGTGATGCGCTATTTAAGTTTAATCCTGAATGGCCGCAGGCCGAGCAGATTAATGCAGTGGCGATTTTCGATAATGATGAAATGCGCATTGTGGCAGAATCAGGTGAGTTACTAGGTAGTAAGGTTAATAGTGCTTCAGCGACCATAGACTCTTTTAGCAAAGATATTTCAATACTGACCATTAATGTTGATGCGAATGTTAGCAGCCAATCTTATGCGAAACTTCATCAGAACTCACCGATAAAGGATAAACTTGGAGAAGCTGTAACTGACTTTGTTATTGCTGAACCGATTAACCCCAATTTAGAAATAACTATTCCTCTAGGAAATGATGTGCCGGCCAGTATTAAAGGTGCTATTCCACTGAGTGACCACACTATCAGCTATAAAGATTTTCCGGTCAAATTAAGGCAGGTCAATGGACTCATTCATTTCACAGATGATGGTGCTTACTCAGAAGGGCTTCGAGCCACCATTTGGGATAATCTATTTTCGATTAACGTCAAGGTTGATGAGTACACCAATGACTCCGATCTAGTTAAAATTGATGCCAACTCTGACTTTGCTATCAGTAAGATATTTTCCTCTCAAAAAATCGAATCACCATTAACCATCAATGGTTTGAGTAAACTTATCGTTCGCTATCGAATCGACCAGCAAGAAAAACAATCTTTGATTGTGCGAACTGACTTGAAGGGTACAGAAATTATTGGTCCGGATTGGCTAAGTAAAGAAAAAGATGATACTGCAGATGTGTTAGTGACACTGTTTGAATCCGCTGGCAAGGTTAATAGCAGAGCAATTTATCGGAATACCATATCTTCTCAGTTATCGTTTACAACTGACAGTATGAATGATCTTAATGGGGTGATTGCTCTAGGCAATATGGCGACGCAAAACATACCAGCGCCAGAGGAGGGTGTTGCCATTCGCGGTCAGTTCAATGAGATAAAAAGTTATGACTGGATTAATAGTTTACAGTTTAAAGGTGAGCAGTCTTTCAAGTGGCCACGTTGGATTGACCACATTGATGTGAGAACACCCTTGTTTGATATCGCAGGGCAAAAGCTGCATGAAGTGCATTTAACGGATGAGGTGCTGGCTGGCGAATACTTACGATTCAAGGTTACAGCAGAAGAAGGTCAAGGAAGTTTAACGTTGCACGAAGATGGTCGGAAGCGGGTGCAGATTGATGAGTTGGATATTAAGTTAGAGCCTTTTAGTAAATTATCCGAAAGCGGGATTTCTTTAGACAAAGAGGCTTTATATGATTGGCAGCTAGAGTGTGCCTCTTGCCGAATTAATGGAATTGATACGGGCTTTTTGACCTTAGTAACACAAAAAGCAGAAGGCGGGGTGACCATTCAAGGCGATAGTAAAATTGAAGGTTTATTGTCGGCTTATCTTGAAGGCAGCTGGCTGGGTGATGTCAGTACCGTTAAAATTAACTTTTCCTCTCCGAATGCAGGGCGATTACTGCAGCGCTGGGGTTATGGTGACGGTATCCGCGACACCAGTACTAACGGTGATCTTGAATTAAGCTGGTCTGGTGGCTGGCATAAGTTTGAGCTTAATCAAAGCAACGGAACTTTCAATGTTAGTACGGGTGAGGGTGTTGTTCGGGAGTTGAGTGACAGGCAAGCCAGGGTATTCAGTTTGCTATCACTGCAAAGTTTACGCCGCCGCTTGTCGCTGGATTTCAGCGATCTGTTTGAGGATGGTTTTTTCTACGACGCTATCAATGGTCGCTTTACCATTAAAGAAGGCATCGTTCATAGTGACAATGTTTCGATTAATGGCGCTACGGCAGATGTTAGTATTACAGGATATACCGATCTGGTTAACAATAAGGTTGATCAGAATGTTTTAGTTATTCCTAAGTTAGGCTCAAGTTTGCCGGTTTTAGCAGGGTGGGCAATCGAACCAACTACTGGTTTAATTATGTTGCTGATTAATAAAATTTTCGAGCCGGTACTGGATGTTGTTGTGAGTATTGAATACAAAATCAAAGGTGATCTCGATAATCCTGAAGTGATTGAGTTGGATAAGAAATCAAAAGAAATTGTGATTCCGGATGAAGAGCTTTTAGAAGAGGCTGAGGACCAACCGATCCTAGATAGTGAACTGATAAATGAAGAGGAAAGCCTCGAGTCTGATACTCAGAGGAGCCAAACCGAGCAATTAGCTATTGAAAAGGAAGTGCAAGCGCAAGAAGATGGAAGACCAAAACAAATACGCGAGGACGATGGTAATGATAAGTAGCGTAAAGGTTGCTTCAATTCAAATGACCTCATCCAGTGAGGTAGATGACAATCTTGCAAAAGCAGAGAATCTGATAGAGTCTGCTGCAGAGCAGGGTGCTCAATTGGTTGTGTTACCCGAAAGTTTTGCTTTGATGGAAAAGTATCATGGGCAAAAGCTTGAGCACGTTGAACGCGATGGCCATGGAAAAATCCAGGACTGGATGTCTTCGCTGGCCAAGAAGTTAAAGCTGGTGTTGGTCGGTGGTACCATAGCCGTTGAGTCTGAGGTTGAAAACAAACCTTATGCGCGTTGCTATGTTTATCAGGAAGACGGTAGCCTTCTGACTCATTACGACAAAATTCATTTGTTTGATGTGTCGGTGAAAGAAGGTGAGAGCTACTCAGAATCATCCAATACACTGGCTGGCTCAGACCCTGTGGTGTTTAATTGGCAAGGTATTACCTTTGGTTGCTCCGTCTGTTATGACTTACGATTTCCTGAGTTATACCGTTACTATCAGACACACAATGTTGATGTTATTCTGGCGCCTTCAGCATTCACCCTCGCTACCGGCAAGGTTCACTGGAAACTGTTATTACAGGCGCGGGCGGTAGAGAACCTGGCTTTTGTGGTTGCTCCAAACCAAACCGGCACTCATGATAATCAGCGAAAAACTTTCGGTCATAGTATGGTGGTTGATCCTTGGGGTGACGTTATTGATGAGTTGCAAGAAGATGAGGGCATATCGATCGCAACCTTAAACATCAATAAGATTGGCATGATCAAAGAAAAATTCCCTGTGCATCTGCACCGCAAATTAATGAGTTAATTAAATGAATTCCCTAATCAACCAAGTTGAACAGCGTATATTTGAAGAGTCTGATTTAAGCATCGCGGTACTGGAAGATGCTATTCGAAAGTTACAGCGCTTTGATATCAATTACTCAGATATTTTTATTCAAGAAGTACAACATCAATATTGGCAGCTCGAAGATGGGATCGTTAAAGATGCCAGCTTTAATTTAAATAAAGGTCTCGGCGTGCGTGCGATTGAGGGTGAAAAAACCAGCTTTGCCTACGCTAACCAATTACAAACCATGGCACTTGATAATGCGATAAGCGCGGCCACCAGTATGAGCAGAGCTGGCCAGCAGCGCACTATATCATTTAACCGCTTGGATCCTCTTCAGCTCTATACCACTCAGCCTGTTTTATTGGCTGTAGAGCAGCAACAGAAAATTGATTTATTACGTAAGCTTGATGCCAGGGCGCGCCAGCTTGATGAAAAAGTTCAGCAAGTAATTGTAAGCCTTTCAGCGGTTGATGAACAAATGATGGTGCTGGCTAGTGATGGTGTTGTCGCTGCAGATATTCGGCCAATGATCCGGTTGAATGTTTCCGTTATTGTCGAACATCAGGGGCGACGGGAGCGTGGTAGCGCAGGCTTAGGCGGGCGTTACGATTGGCAGACCCTTTTGGATGCTAACCTTGACGAGTTAGCACAAACAGCTGTCACGCAGGCTCTAATAAATCTAGATGCGATTGAGGCGCCAGCAGGCTTAATGCCAGTTGTGTTGGGTAATGGCTGGCCGGGAGTCTTGTTGCACGAAGCGGTGGGGCATGGATTAGAAGGCGACTTTAATCGCAAGGGTTCTTCAGCTTATGCCGGAAAGATTGGGCAAAAAGTTGCCTCTGATTTATGTACTGTGGTTGATGACGGAACATTACCCAACCAGCGAGGCTCTTTAAGCGTTGACGATGAGGGTACGGCAAGTCAGTCAACGGTACTGATTGAAAATGGAGTGCTTAAAGGCTATATGCAAGACAAGCACAATGCACAACTCATGGGACAAAAAGCAACTGGTAACGGACGTCGAGAGTCTTATGCTCACTTGCCGATGCCAAGAATGACCAATACCTACATGATGTCTGGTCAATCTGATCCACAAGAGATTATCAAAAGCGTTAAAAAAGGGATCTATGCGCCAAACTTTGCTGGCGGGCAAGTTGATATTACATCAGGCAACTTTGTGTTCAGCGCCAGCGAAGCATACTTGATTGAAGATGGCAAAATCACCGCACCAATAAAAGGCGCCACCTTAACCGGTAATGGGCCAGAAGTTTTGCAACGGGTCAGCATGGTCGGTAACGACAGCATGCTTGATCCCGGTATTGGCGTCTGTGGCAAAGATGGACAAAGTGTCGCCGTCTGCGTAGGCCAGCCTACATTAAAAGTCGATCAAATGACGGTTGGTGGAACAAAGGCTTAAAGTTTAGCCTTCTTCACTAAACTGCATATTATCGCGTAGGTAGCGAAACAGTTCGCGTTGGAATTTAGGGGCTTTTTCAAGTTCCTTTTCTTTTTGCGCGTTACGAACCATTTGGCGTAGTTGTTGACGGTCGAGGCTGGGTTCTAGTTGCAGTAGTTCGAAGGTGGCGGTGTCGCCTTCTGCCATCAGGCGGTCGCGCCACTGTTCTAGCAGGTGTTGTTTGCGGACTTCCAGCTGATGATACTGATCGGTTATTGCCAGTTCTGCTCTAATACCGTCTAAATCTTCGTCGCGTAATATTTTGCCAATGTATTTTATTTGGCGTTTCTTACCTGTGTGATGATTGATTTTACGCCCTTCTTCAATCGCTTTGAGGCAATTGTCCGACAAGGGTAACTTGTTCAGTAATGTCTGGGGGATTTCCAATAGGCGTTCACCAAGCTCGGTTATTTCAAGCAATTCTTTTTTAACTTGAGTCTTGGATTTCTCAGTGGATTCTTGATCGTCTTGGTGTGTCATAAGTTTCGTTATTGGGTGATTAGTTACTGTAGGAATAATTTAGGGCTGTTATCAAAACTGCAAACTTGCTTTGATGAAGGCTATGGTTTTTGAGTCCCAGGCTGTGCTGCTATCAAAGTAGGAACGCTCATTGATATTGTGCTGCAATACCAGGGATAAAGATAGCTCTTTATCATCTATCGGGATGCTGTGGCTTATGCGGGCGTCCCAGCGCTTGAAGTCTGAGCGGTTTTCCATATCTTGCAAATAGTATGCGGTGCTTACCTGAAGTTGATCGGTAAGGTGATGTTGATACATCAAAGACAAGGTCTGCTTCGGTGCCTGATGGCGTAAGCTTCTGCCGGTATCAACTTCGAGATCCAGGTAACTGTAACTGAACCATAAACGACTATCCCGGCTGAATTGATAATCAAGCTGCAAATCAAGCCCTTTGCTGGTATAGCTATTTGCATTTCTTGGGTCGTAACCCTCTAAACCAAATAACCCGTCAATGGTATGACTTAATGTGTCATAAAAAACTTTTATGTCGAAATTGAGCTCATTGCCAGTTCTGTAGAACCAGCCAATTTCCCTGGACAGGATGGTTTCAGGCTTCAGGTTTCCCATGGCTTGTGGGGTCAGGTAGAAGGTTGCGAAACTATCGCTACCATTAACGGGCATAGACAAGTTGCGTACGATGTATTGGCGATGTCCGCTTTCTTCATAAAAATCAGGGTTGCGAGTACCCTTGGCTAATATAAATCGCCATGAGGAGTGTTGGCTGGCAAGGTAATTGAGTCCAACTCTTGGTGAGAATTCACCTCCAATTATCTTATCATTTTCATACATGCTGCCGAAGTTGAGTAAGGCCTTATCAGTGAAACGCCATTCCAGATTCGCGAATAATCGGTAAATATCATTGTCCAATTTCTGCTCGAAGAATGACTCGCCACGGATAGTGTCACGGCGTGAACTAAAGCCCGATACTAAGCGAACATCTGGGCTGAAAGTGTAAGTATCCTGCAGTTCTATTTCCCACTTATTTTCGTCAAAGTTCTGGTTTGCTGTACCGCAGGAAACGGTATTTCCCAGCTGCATAAATCGGGCAATAACTTGTTGGGTAAGTAAAGCTGCTTCAGGAGTACTTGGACTCGGAGGTGGAGCGCCATTGGATATAGCAGCAATAAGTTGCTCAGTATAAAGCGGATCATAGTTGTACAAATCACCCAGCTCATTGGTCAAGAATAGAGCTGGTGGGCAAGTTTGCCACTCTTCATCGACTGAATCCTGACTGTAATGAGCATTCACTTTAATTTTGTGTTCTTCAGATAACTGGCGATCCCAAATAAGTTGAGCAAATCCATCCTGGGTTTTTTTGGTGTGGTAGGGTTCTGTTTGATAAACATCCAGCAGATCTTGCTGCTCATCAGCCTGACTGTAGCCAAAAATAAAACGCCACTGTTCCTCGTGGGTTGGACTGAATACCATGTCACCACGGAAATAATCGGTTGCGTGGTCGTCATACCGCTCAGTCCCATTGCGCTGTAGGTCGAATCCATCGTCGCTATGGCGACCGGTCGTCATGCGGTAGCTGAAATCTTCGGATTGACTGGCTATTCGAACCGAACCATCGACGATGCCTTTATTGCCTACGGTAGCCGTGGCCTGATTGCTGGAAACATCAGCTGGGTGCCGACTAATGATGTTAATGACACCTAAGAATGAATTGGCACCATAGGCGACAGTATTGGGCCCTCGAACGACTTCTATTCGTTCAACATCGTCAATGGAAAGCGACATGCTGCCCCATAACACGCGCGAAAGGGCCGGTTTAAATACAGAGCGACCATCAACTAACACTTGCAGGCGTCGCGAGAAGTCGGTGTGTAAGCCATGAATACTGACTTCGGGTGTGTTGCCACTCAAGTAACCCACATTCATGCCAGGAACCAGGCGTAACGCTTCGACGATATTGCGTGCCCCAGAAGCTTCAATTAATTCTCGATCTAGGATGGTGACAGATGCAGGGGTCTCAGACTGGGGTTGCTCTAATCGAGTTGCCGAGAGAATTGTCGGTAACTCTTCATCGAATAAATCAGTGTCAGTAGCAGGTTCAACGGCGTAACCATTTGTGGACAAGAATAACGCAGAGATTGTCACTAGCAACTTCGATGGAGTCATGATTTAGCCATAAAAAAACCCAGTTCTCATTCTTTACAATCTAATAAGTTAAGTCAAGTTTTGTCCTTACCCAACAAACACTTATAATAGCCCTCTTTCGACACCAAACTGGGAGTGGCTTGTGGCTGCTGATAATCATTTAACATTGAAACAAATTGCTGAGCAACAGGCCAGCACAGAGCAGCAATTGCGCTTGATGGTGCAGGTTGCCTTGCAGCAGGCTGCAGATGCCGGAGCCGACCAGTCTGAAATTTGGTGCTATAACACCATTGGTAATAGTATTGAGGTACGTCAGGGAGAGCTGGAAACTCTGGAGTTTAACCAGGATAGCCACTTTGGTATCAATGTCTATTTTGGTCAGCGCAAGGGTACTGTGTCGATTAACGATCTGACCGAAACAGCTGTGCATAAGGGCGTGCAAGCGGCATGTGAGATTGCGGCCTTTACCGAGCCGGATCCCTTTGCAGGGTTGGTGGATAAGGCATTAATGGCCGCTGAGTTTAAAGATTTGCAGTTAGACCACCCCAATGATCTGACCATTCCACAAATGGTTGAGTCGGCTAAAGACTGCGAGGCTGTGGCCTTAAAAGACGCAAGAATCAAACAATCAGAGGGTGTCAGTAGCTATAACCATCGCTCGGTATCGCTCTATGCCAATAGTCATGGATTTATCGGAGCCAACCATACGACTCGATTTAGTTTGTCCACTTCTGTGATCGCTGAAACTGACAACGGTATGATTCGCGATGGTTATTACACCATTGGCCGTGATGTGGCTGATTTATTAAGTCCCGATAATGTTGGTGAGTTAGCCGCTGAGAGAGTTATCAATAAACTTAAGCAGGGAAAAATTCCTTCAGGTAATTATCCGGTTATTTTTAACGCGGAGCTGGCGCGCGGGCTTTGGTCGCATATGTTATCGGCGCTAAAAGGAGCGGCCTTATATCAAAGAGCATCCTTTTTGCTGGATAAAAAGGACCAGCTTATTCTGCCTGAATTTGTTCAAATTGAAGAAGACCCATTTTTACTCAAGGGTTTCGGCAGTGGCAATTATGATAGCGATGGCGTGGCAACCAGAAGACGGGATATCGTGGTGGATGGTGTCTTAAAAGACTATTTCCTGAGCGGCTACTCGGCGCGTCGTCTAGGCTTGAAGACCACCGGTAATGCGGGCGGTATCCATAACATTCTAATCAAGCCAATGGACATTTCCTTGCAGGACATGATGAAGCAACTGGGGTCGGGATTATTGCTGACCGAAGTGATGGGACAGGGCGTGAATACAGTGACCGGTAATTATTCTCGAGGAGCCAGCGGTTTCTGGTTTGAGAATGGTGAAATCCAGTTTTTTGCTCAAGAGTTAACCATTGCTGGCAACCTCGAGACAATGCTCAAAAATATTGTGGCGATCAGCAATGATGTGGATGACCGTTCGAGTATCTTGACCGGTTCGGTTGCGATAGAAGGAATGATGGTGGCTAGCTAGTAACACACTATCCACCATGAGCAGAACCGTTAAGCAAAAAACAGGGTGGCTAAGCCGAGCAGGGCGAAGAAGCCGGCAACGTCGGTTACGGTAGTCAGTACTACCCCACCAGCAATGGCTGGGTCTATATTAATTTTCTTTAAAAACAGTGGCAATACAGCGCCACTGACCACACCGGTTACCAGATTGAACAGCATGGCGCCGCCAATGGTAATGGCTAAGTGCAGATGGTTAATGCCTGATTCTTTATAGTAGGAGTAGCCGTAAACTAATGCGGCTATAACCAGCGCCCACAAAACACCGTTAATAACGCTGACCGCCAATTCTTTCCTTAATAGGTAACCTTGGTTGCCTTCACCAATATGACCTAACGACATACCGCGAATAACCAGGGTTAACGTTTGAGTGCCAGCGATACCGCCCATGCTAGGTACAATTGGCAGTAGAACTGCTAATAAAGTCACCTGGGCGATAGTATTCTCGAAGAGACCAATCACCAGCGCTGCCAGAATTACGGTCACTAAATTGATACCTAGCCAGATAGCACGCTTTTTTGCAGTGGCAGTAATTTTACCAAAGGTATCTTCAAGTTCATCCAAGCCCGCCATCGACATCAATGAGTGATCGGCTTCGCCACGAATAACGTCAACCACGTCATCAATGGTGATACGGCCTAATAATCGACCGTTCTCATCGAGCACTGGTGCAGAAACCAAATCGTGACGTTCGAAGATTTGTGCCACTTCGGTTTCGGGCATGTCAGCCGGGATGGTGAAGGTTTCTTTGTCAACGATTTGGGTAATTGGCGTGTCAGGATCGCAGGTTAGAATGGCGCTGATTGGTACCGAGCCAATTAACACATCGCGCGAGTCGACCACATACAAATGGTCAGTATTGGGTGGCATGTTGCCACGAATTCTTAAATATCGAAGAACGACTTCCACCGAAACCCGAGGTCGGATCATGATGGTGTCGATGTTCATCAAACCACCAGCAGAATCCTCCGGGTAGGACAAGGCGTGTTCAATCTGAGCACGGTTTTGCTCATCGAGTAAGCGAAGAACCTGATTACTGATGTTTTGTGAGAGGTCGCCAAGAATATCGACCACATCATCCGTATCCAGATCAGCAAGCGCATTGGCCAATTCTTGTGGCTGCATTTGCTCAATAAAAGATTGACGGATTTCGTCGTTTAGATGTTGTAGAACATCACCTTCGCGTTCTTTATCCAGCAGTTGCCAGATAACATTTCGAACACGAGGTGGTGTCGATTCGAGAAGGTGAGCGATATCTGCTGAGCGTAATTCTTCCAGCAGATTTCTAACCGGAATAAGATGCCCACTGTCCAGCGCATTATTGAGGAGCTGAAGCTGTTCCTGACGTGTTTGTGTTGCTTGTGTCTCCGCCATGAGTGCATCTTAATAGTTGATTTTGCTGACTATTCTAACGCAGATTTGGTGGTTCTGGCTATGACACTTGTAGAATTTACGAATTTTTATCGAGTTGTCGGTGTTCGATTGAAATATTGGGGTAAAGGAGTTTAAGGGCGTTGGCCAGCGTTTCGACCATATAAACCGAACGATGACGACCGCCGGTGCAACCAATCGCGCAGGTAAAGTAACTACGGTCCTGTTTGCTGAATTCGGGAATCCAGGTAGAAAAGAAAACTTTAAGCTGCCAGGTGTATTCCATCACTATGGAGCTTTGCTCAAGAAACTGCTGAATAGGCTGGTCTTTGCCGGTGAAATCTCTCAGTTCCGGATCCCAATAAGGGTTAGGCAGGCATCGCACATCAAATACAAAGTCGGCATCTTTCGGTGCGCCATGCTTAAATCCAAAAGAGACCAGACGGATATCCATCGACTGGCCTTTGTCACCGCTAACCCGATCACGCAAGCGTTCGCGCAGTTCATGAGGGGATAACTCTGAAGTGTTAATAACAAGATCAGCCGAGGCGCGCACCGGTTCAAGCAGCTTTCTTTCTTCCTTAATGGCATCACGAAGAGAAAGGCCACGACTGGTTAGCGGATGGCGGCGACGTGTTTCGCTGAAACGTTTCAATAAAATACTTTCATCGGCGTCAAGGAATAGTGTTTTGGCCTGCGGTGCTTCTTCTTTTATTCGGATTATTTCTTCTGAAAAATGCTCAAGATCATGGCGATTACGGGCATCAACTCCAATCGCAATATCTTCATTACGGAGAATATGATCATTAATGACGTTGAGGGTTAAGCTCAAGGGCAGGTTATCGATACAGTAATAGCCCATATCTTCCAGTGCCTTTAGAGCAACAGACTTCCCCGAACCTGAGCGACCGCTAACTATCAATAATTTCATGTGCTGACTTCTTTGTCTTTCTCTTTGTTTTTTTGTTTGGCGTTTTTGGCTATAGCGGACTCAATAATTTCATATAAAGCCTGGTTATTGTGTGCATGGCGTATTTGAGCGCATACCTTGTTATCTTTTAAAACTTCAATTAACCCATCCAGGCCTTCTAATTCCTGAAAGTTAAAATCTTTCGGAACAATTAAAGCAAAAATGATATCAATGGGCTCCTGATCGGGTGCATCAAACACGGTTGCTTGATCGAGAGTGACAAAGGCTGCTACTGGAACTTCGCATTCTTTAAGTCGACCATGCGGCAGGGCAACACCATTACCAATTGCTGTTGTGCCGAGTTGTTCTCGAGCGAACAATGCTTTTAATAACAGGAATGGTTCGTATTGTGAATTATGTTCGGCGAAAAGGTTAGCGACAAATTGTAACGCTTTTTTTCGACTTGTAGCTTGCGCCCCGAGCACACACAGCTCGGGGGCAATAACATCTTCAATATGCATAAGGTTAATGACGTGTCATCTTTTCCTTATGTTTTATCACTTGTCTATCCAGTTTATCAATCAATAAATCAATCGCGGCATACATATCCTCTGACTCACTGTTGGCAAAAATCTCTCCTCCGTTTACATGCAGGGTCGCTTCAGCAATCTGGCGAACCTTCTCGACACTGAGTGTCACGTAAACATTGTTAATATGATCAAAGTGACGTTCTAATTTTGCGAATTTTTCGTTAACGAAATCTCTTAAGGCATCAGTGATATCAAGATGACGACCAGTTAGATTGATTTGCATAAGAATTATTCCTTCTATTGAATAGTTTAAGAATTTGTGAACAACTTGCGTTGACTTGAGGGCGGAATATTCAAGGCTTCGCGGTATTTTGCAACCGTTCTCCGCGCTATGGTTATTCCTTCTTCTTGTAATCTGTTGGCAAGTTCTATATCACTCAAAGGTTTGCGGGAAGGTTCCGCTGTAATGTATTGCTTGATTATGTTTTTTATTGCTTTTGATGACCATTCACCTCCTTGGGTTGATGGAACTGCATTAGAAAAGAAGTACTTCAACTCGTAGATACCAGTCGGCGACTGCAGAAATTTTTCGCTACAGGCGCGAGAAATGGTTGATTCATGTAACTTGAGATCCTCAGCCAGATCTTTTAATCGCATCGGTCTTAATGCTGACTCGCCGCAATCAAAAAAGTTCTGTTGGTGTTGCACAATCCAGTCAGCCACCCGTTTTAGAGTATCATTGCGTGCTTCGATACTTTGCATAAACCAGCGCGCGCGTTGCAGGTTTTGCTGTAAGTATTGTTTATCATATGTGTTGTTTGATTGGCGAAGAGCCTGTGCATACTGATGATTAATATCCAGTTGTGGCGCATTGTTGCTTGCCAGTTGTGCGTGCCAGCTGCCGTGAAGGTTGTAAACCAGTATGTCAGGACGAATATATTCAGTGACCTCACCAATATACTGATGGTTGGGTTTGTTCCTGAGCTGCTGAATCACTGATAAAGCATTATCCATCTCTTGCCGAGTAAGGGAAAGACGTTTTATCAGATCGGGGTAACGATGTTTACACAAGCAATCAAAATGGTGACGAACCAATTTTTGGGCCAGTTTTAGTGTTGGTTGTTGTGGGCTACTGGCTTCCTCAATGGCTAAGTGAAGCTGTAACAGCAAAAACTGTTGCAGGTTAGAGCTGGCGCAGCCGAACGGTTCGAGTTGTTGAACCTGATGAATGACGGCCTCGACTTCATCTGGGTCAAACCGATGATCAAAATCTTGTTGTATCTGCTCGATAATTTCCTGGCTGGAAACGGTTAAAAATCCAGCGTCATCTATATTCTCAATGACGTAGTAGGCAATCTCCATATCGGCTCGACTTAATGCTGACATCTGTATTTGCCACTCAAGGTGTTCGCGTAATCCAATGCTTTCCTGGAACTGATTCTCGAGACTCATCTCACCATCATTATGGGCTGAATAAGTTGAGTGCTGTTGACCTGAATCAATATGACGGGAATTAGCAGGCGCCTCTACATTGTTTGTGTTTCGGTTATTAGGAAATGCGTTTGCTAGCAGGTTGGCATTAAGTTCTGGATTGGAATCTGAACCGGCGGTTTTTGACTCACTGTAGCTGTCATCGAGCAGGGTCAAAAGTGGGTTGCTATCGAGTTGATACTGGATCTCCTGTTGTAACGCCAACTGCGAGAGTTGTAACAGTTTAATGGACTGTTGTAACTGAGGATTCAGTTTCAGTTGTTGGCTAAGACTTAACTGGAGATTTGGATTCATTGAAATAAGTTTACCAATCTTTGCCTTTTAAAATATCCTTTAACAACAAATTACTCCTAGTGGACTTTTGTTGCAAGGGCTTATTAGTTTTCTGGGGATCGGTAAACGTTATTTCAAGAGGTTATGGCAGCTTAGCCATGAATACTACATTTTAAAGTGCTCGCCTAGATATCGTTTCTTGACCAGTTCATTGGTTAGAACTTCGGTGGGGGTTCCTGAGGCAATAATGTTGCCGCTGTCAACGATGTAGGCCTGCTCACAAACATCCAATGTTTCACGCACGTTATGATCTGTGATTAATACGCCGATGCCGCGTTCTTTAAGCTGGATAATGATGGTTTTAATATCCAGCACTGAAATCGGATCGACACCTGCAAAGGGTTCATCAAGCAAGATAAACTTAGGGTCATTGGCTAGGGCTCTGGCGATTTCAACACGACGTCGCTCACCGCCGGATAAACTCATGCCATGGCTTAAGCGAATATGTTCGATATGGAATTCTGACAGTAACTGATCGAGTTTTTCTTCGCGTTGTTTGCTGTTCAGGTCTTTGCGCAACTGCAGGATGGCCATGATGTTGTCTTCTACTGACAACTTACGGAAGATTGAAGCTTCTTGTGGCAAGTAGCCAAGGCCCTTTTTGGCGCGGGTGTGCATAGGATCAGTCGTGATATTGTCTTCACCAAGAAAAATCTGTCCACCATCAGATGGCACCAGACCAACGATCATGTAGAAGGAGGTGGTTTTACCGGCACCATTTGGGCCAAGCAACCCCACTATCTGCCCTTGATTGACTTCGAGCGATACATTTTCAACGACTTTGCGTTCTTTGTAGCTTTTGGCCAGGCGTCTGGCTTGTAGCGAAATCATTGCTGCTTCTCTTGTTGGATCTGTTCTGGTTCTGTTTTAGTCTCAGGCTCAGAGTCATCAGTGGTTTGTTGGCTACTGTTGTCCTGCGCCCAGAAGAATTCAGTTTCAACTCTCTGTTCCCCGTTATCGCTTTTGCCCGCGGAGATCACTTTGCTGGCACCGTCATAAGTCAAAAAGGCCGCTGTCATGTTGGAGTCGCCTTGCTGCAACTTAACATTGCCAACCAATTCAGTTTGCTTATCCTTACCATTGGAACGAAGCTGTTCGGCGGTAGCGAAGATTGGCGGTTGGCTAGGTTGCTCTAACCTGAACTCGGTTGGGCTGCCACTGAGTACAAAGCCAAAGCCCTCGGTGAGATCTTGATTCGCATTCAGTTGCTGTCCGAGCAAAGTCAGCGCATCAATTCCCGATGACTGCACAATCTTGATATCGCCACTGGCAGATAGCTCGCCACTTTGTTGGCGGTAGATAATTTTAGGTGCGTCAATATCAGTGGTTTCGCCGGCTTCATCCACGTAGTGAATTTTTACAGGGTTACCCAGCGCAGTAATAGTACCTGCATTTTCACCTTGCTTGGTTAATGAATCGGCATGAATTGTCATGTTGCCATGTTCATAAATCACGTTATCATGATACACAATAATATTCTTCTGTACGTCAAGGTTCGATCTATCTGAACGCAAACGTGACTTTTCCAAAGTCGCAGCTTGGACAAATGAAATGGTTAAAAGTGAGCTTAGCGACAAAGCACACATAAGAAGACGGGACTTCATAATTCTTCTGTAAAGACCTCAGATTGGAATTCAATATTATTGGTACGCAAATCAGCCTGCATGCCTACAGCGGTCATTCTAAAATGGCCATCAACTAATTCAATAGGCTGATCAGTAAAAGCAGTTTCCGATGCAAAGTCAATTTTTAGGATCGACATGGTTAACAATACATTAGATTGAGCAGGTTGTCGTTCCAGCTTAACGGTAACATCACCTTCCAGAACGAGTTGCTCGCTGAGCTCATTGCTGACCGCCTTTTCAGAGCTAACCGTCCAGCTTGGATTTTGGTCGTCATTAAAACGCATCACTGGTTTTTCCAGGTGAGTTTGCATGATGTCTTTATAGTGTAGCGTTTTTACGGTGGTGAACGAACGCTCGGGTTGACCATTGCTATCAAACTCTATGGTTTCTGTGTTAGATAGATAGTAGTCAGGATTGGTTGAGACCTCGACAAAGTCAGGTTTGGGTTCCGTTGAGCGATCCCACCAGTAAGCAATAGCAAACGTTGCCGGGACCAGAAGCCACAGCATGGAGCGACCTTTTAAAAAGGTCACTGCTTAACTCCTGATGGTTGAGCTTTGGTGAGATATTCTTGATGAATGGCTTCCAGTTTATTTTGGCTGTGAAGAATTAAATCGCAGACTTCACGAACCGCACCGAAGCCACCATTGTTTTGAGTAACCCAGTCGGCATGTTGTTGCATTAACCAGTGACCATCTGCAACGGTAACGCCTAAACCAACCTGCAATAACAAAGGCAGATCGGGTAAGTCATCGCCAATGTGGCAAACTTGTTCAGGCTTTACCGACAAATTTTGGCATAGACTATCAAATGCTTCCTGTTTATTAGACTGCCCCTGATAGTAATGTTCAATGCCCAGCTCCTGGCAGCGCTTTTCGACAATTTTGGAATTGCGCCCAGTTATAATGGCAACCGCAATACCAGCATTTTGTAAGCACTTCAGGCCGAAGCCATCTTTGATGTTGAAGGTTTTCAATTCTTCACCATCGTTGCCTATAATGACCTGGCCATTGCTGAGGACACCGTCAACATCACAAATCAACAGCTTGATGTTGTTGGCTTTATGTAACACCGGCTGCGGGTAGGTTGGCTTTTGCATTGAATGGTGCATTAAACCACTCCCGCTTTAAGAAGATCGTGCATGTGAATAACGCCCAGCGGCTTTTCATCGCTATCAACAACGATTAAGGAGGTAATACTACTTTCCTCCATTAAGTTCACTGCGTCGACCGCTAAAGTTTGAGTTTTGACCGTTTTGCACCCTTTGGTCATGACGTCCTCAATCGGCGCATCAATATCCACATCGCGTTCAAAAGCGCGACGTAAATCACCATCGGTGAAAATGCCCAATAAGTTGCCCTGCTTATCCGTCACCGTGGTCATACCCATACGCTTGTCGGTCATTTCAAACAATGCGTTGCGAATCGAAATGTCGGGTTTCACGGAGGGGAAAGTGCTTCCACTGTGCATCAAATCATCGACTTGTAAAATGAGGCGTTTACCCAGGCTACCACCAGGATGCGACAAAGCAAAGTCGTCAGGGGTGAAGCCACGGGCTTCCAGCAAGCTCACTGCGATGGCATCACCAAGCGCTAAGACTGCGGTGGTAGAGGCAGTTGGTGCGAGATTGTGCGGGCAGGCTTCCTGTTCTACTTGAACTTTAATATGCAGGTCGCTGGCTTTGGCTAAACTGGAGTTGTCATTACCAGTAATGGATATCAATTCGATGCCACGGCGTTTGATTACCGGAAGCAGGGCGGTCACTTCATGAGTTTCGCCGGAGTTAGATAGCGCGATGACCACATCGAGCTCACCAATCATGCCCAAGTCACCGTGGCTCGCTTCTGCCGGATGAACAAAAAATGCCGGTGTGCCGGTGCTGGCTAAAGTGGCAGCCATTTTGCTACCGATATGACCTGATTTACCCATACCAATAACCACTACTTTGCCTTGGCAATTAAGTAGTTTACGGCAGGCGGCAACAAAGGTTTTGTCCAGTTGTTGTTTTAGATTGGTGACAGCAAGAGTTTCTATATCAATCACGCGCTCGGCGCTTGTTAGAATTTGCTGTTCCAGATTTGAGTCACTCATTGACGACACCCTTGTTGGAACTTATATTTTCAATCAGTTAGAAGACGCGAACTATATAATACCCAATGAAGGCGGCAAGTAAAATAGAGCCTTCTATACGATTAATCTTGCCTGGGCCTCGAATACCGTATGCCATGACAGCTAACGCGATACTTAAAGCTAACATAACAGGGTAATCGATGGTCAGTATTTCTCTTTCGACCACTGGAGCGGCAATAAGTGCAGGAATGCCCAAAACACCCAGTAAGTTGAAGATATTGGAGCCAACCACATTACCAATCGCAATCTCGTGTTCATTTTTCAATACGGCAGAAATAGAGGCGGCCAGTTCAGGCAGGCTGGTGCCCAGCGCAACAATGGTTAAGCCAATCAGGGTTTCTGAAACGCCCATTTGCAAAGCAAAACCGCTGGCGCCTACGATAAGTATCTTGGAGCTGGCGACCAGCAGAACCAGACCCAGCACTAACCAGAAGATGGCTTTTGGGCTCGACATCTTCTCAGGCAGTTCGTCGACAATCTCTTCAAGCATGCGGTCTTTACTTGAACGGGATTTAATGCCCATATGCACCAGCCAGATAAAGTAGCCAACCAGGGTGCTGAGCAGAATAATACCTTCAATATGTGACAGGCGCAGATCCCAGAAAAAGTAGAGTACTGCGAGTGATACCACAAATAGAATAGGGATCTCACGCTTAATCATCCCTGAATTAATCATTAGAGGTCTCACTAAGGCGGTAATCCCCAGCACTAATGCCACATTGGTGATGTTCGAGCCGAGAGCATTACCGATCGCTACTTCAGGGCCACACTCATCAATGCCTGGCGGGCAGGTTTTTATTGAATCAAGAATCGACACAAAAATTTCAGGTGCGGAAGAACCTATTGCTACAATGGTCAGACCCACGATCAATCGTGACACTCCGAAATTCTGCGCAACTGCTGCCGCACCGTCTGTGAAGCGATCCGCGCTCCAAACTAACAGGGTAATACCAACCAGAATATAGGCAATATGTTCTATCATGGAAACCTTAGAGACTGTCTTCTATAAAATAGTGAGTGTTCAGTAAACGGGCTTTGCTTATTATAAAATAAGTATGGCTTTGACTGACAAATGGAAATTGTTTCAAAGCGTTGCCCTTCAGTGAAGTGTATTCGTGACAAATAAGCGCGCCATTGTACAGGCTCGGGCTTTTAATGTCATTCACAGGTGTTTATCAAGGGGAATTCGGGTAAAATCACGCCACTTTAGTGCCAACATTGCTAATAATTCATACTTTTGCGTCTGTATCGGCGCAGTTTTTGGCGTTATCATGCTTGGCCATAACCTCGATAAAAGTAAGCACATAACAGATGATTGAACAGATTAAGTCCCTGATTGAGAAAGAAATTGAGTGCGAAGAGTTGCGTGTCGATGGCGATGGTAGCCATTTTCAGGTGATTATCGTCAGTAAAGCCTTTGAAGGTTTACGTAGCGTAAAGAAGCAACAGATGGTCTATGCCGCTGTGAATGAACATATCGCTAGCGGTGATATCCACGCTTTGACTATTAAGGCCTATACGCCTGAAGAGTGGTCAAAAGCTAAGCACTTTCTATAATTATTGAGTCTTTGATCATGGATAAATTATTAATTAAAGATGCTGGCCCATTAGACGGTGCTATCAAAATTTCAGGCGCTAAAAATGCTGCCTTGCCTATTTTGATGGGTGCTTTGTTAGTGGATGGTGTCACTACGATTGGCAATCTGCCACATTTGAATGATGTCACTACGACCTTAGAGCTGATGGGGCGTTTAGGTGCCAAGCTGACCATTGATGACAAGTTCAATGTTGAAATTGATAGCCGTAATATCCACAGCCATGAAGCGCCTTATGAGTTAGTTAAGACCATGCGTGCTTCTATTTTGGTGTTGGGGCCCTTGCTTGCTCGCTTCGGCGAAGCGGTGGTGTCGCTGCCGGGTGGTTGTGCGATTGGCTCGCGTCCAGTTAATCTGCATATCGAAGGTATGCGTGAAATGGGCGCGGATATCGAAGTTGAAGCAGGTTACGTTAACGCTAAGTCGAATGGTCGCTTGAAAGGCGCTAAAATTGTTATGGAGATGGTCAGTGTTGGCGCAACTGAAAATTTGATCATGGCAGCGGCTCTGGCAGATGGAACTTCGGTGATTGAAAATGCTGCGCGCGAGCCTGAAGTAGTCGATCTGGCTAATTTCTTAAATAGCATGGGCGCGAAAATTAGTGGTGCTGGCACATCGGTTATCACCATTGAAGGTGTTGAGCGTATGCATGGTGGCCATCATGATGTTTTGCCTGACCGCATTGAAACTGGTACTTACTTGGTTGCAGCGGCGATGACACGTGGCCGTATTCGTTGCCGCAATACCGATCCGGATATTCTGGATGCGGTTTTGGTTAAGTTACGAGAGGCGGGTGCTGAAGTCACTACTGGAGATGACTGGATCGAGCTTGACATGAAGGGCAAGCGTCCTACTGCTGTCAACATCAAAACGGCACCCTACCCAGGATTTCCAACTGATATGCAGGCACAGTTTTGTGCTATGAATGCGGTGGCGGACGGAACGGGTACTATTACTGAAACCATTTTTGAGAACCGCTTCATGCACGTGCTTGAAATGCAGCGTATGGGTGCTGACATTGCCATTGAGGGTAATACCGCGATTTGTCGTGGCGTTGAAAAATTATCCGGTGCGCAGGTGATGGCAACTGATTTGCGTGCTTCAGCAAGTTTGGTTTTAGCAGGATTGTGCGCGGATGGTGAAACTTTAGTAGACAGGATTTACCATATTGACCGTGGTTATGAAACCATTGAAGAGAAGCTGCAGAATCTGGGTGCCTACATTAAGCGTATTGCCTAAATATTTGTAGCATTCGATTAATACTCGACCATAAAGAAAAAAGGGCTGCTAGCCCTTTTTTTTGTCTATAAGCTTTGTGATGGTTCAATCTCGATAACCTAGCACCACATCTGTTTCGGCTTTTTCGCCTTCTCGATAATACTCAATGGTGATTTCTTGTTTCGGGGACAGGTTCCAGATCGCTGCCATCATATCGGCTGTGCTGTTAATGGGCTGGCTATTAACTTGAGTAATAATATCCAGCGCTTGCAAACCCGCTTTGTCAGCAGGGCCATTTCCGTTAATGGCTGTGATAACGATACCTTGGCCATAGGGTAATTGCTCGATGTGTTTGGCCAGTGCTTTTTGCTGCTGAGGATCAAGACCCATCTCCTGAACAATTGAGCGGAAATTGATGGTCATATCACCGTTTAAACCAAGCCAGCCTCGTTCGACTTTTCCATGCTCGAGTAGCTCCTGTACCACATGCTGAACATCGGCAGCTACCACCGCGAAATTTTGATAAGTCTTTTCACCTGATTCATCACGCGAACTTAAAGAGGTAATACCGACTAACTTGCCCTCAGAGTTGACCAGGGCGCCACCGGAATTACCTGAACGAAGGGCTGCATCAGTCTGAATATAGTGCGATACGCGCGAGAAAAACTTGGCACTGATAATGCCTTGAGTCACGGTTTGCTCAAAGGCCATATATGGTGTGCCGATGGCAAACACGATATCACCCACTCGACTGCTGTCTTCGGTGCTCAAGGGCAATATATGCTCTGGAGTGTAGTTCACTTTAAGCAGCGCCAGATCGGAATCCTGATCGATGCCAACCAGTTGGGCAGTAAGTTTTTGCCCATCAAGTAATTCAACAATAGCTGATTCTGCTTTAGCCAGAACATGGGCGTTGGTCACCAGGTGACCTTCTTTATCAATAAAAACCCCCGAGCCATTATTGAGAAATGCACAGGCATTGGTGCCAGCTGGAACGCTTCGTAGGTTGTTGCGGCATTCAGGGTCATTTAAGGGGAGAAGCTTGGAGCGTGCGCGAATACTGACGACTGCGGGACGAACCTTATCCAGCATGTCGGCATAGCCACTGAATGGTTTGATGGTTGCCACAACCTGATGCTGCTGTGCCGGTGTTGCTTGTTGGTTAGCGTCCTGGAGCGAGAAGCGACCGGGCATAAATACAATAAAAAGTGCCGCGATCCCGAGTCCAATCAATAGGTATTTTACGATATAGCCAACAAAAGTAATAAATTGCATGGGAGCCTCAAGTTTCAGTCAATCGACTGGATACATAAATTTAGTGTGATGTTTTTTCTTTCTGTGATTTTTTTGCATCATCATTGTTTTTCTCTGACGCAGATTCTTGCTCTGAGTTCCCCGGTTGGGCATCTTTGTCAGTTTCAGGCGAGTCATCTTCGTTAGCTTTTACATCATGACTGGGATGATAATCATCGTCCATATCATCAGCAGCATAGTCTCTGGGTTGTTGGGGGCCGGAGTCATAGTCCGATATTTCTCTGGCTTCGCTATCAATAACACTGTCGTCAAACTCTTTACCGATACTACTGCCAAGACCAGGCAACCCCGAAGTATTGCTGCTGAGTTTTAAATCAAACTTGCGATTACTGAGTTTACTGGAACTGACCGCCAAGTGTTGATAGAGCGCTTTATATTCTTCGGTCACATTACTGAATAAGCGGGCGGTTTCGTCAAAATGGTTATTCACTTCAGCTTTTAAGGTACTAAGCTCATCATCTTTGGCTTTTAACTCATCTGATAAAGCTTTGCTGTGTTGGGACATACCTTGCCAGCGACCCAAAAAGAATGCAGCAGCACCAACAATAAGAAGTAAGAAGATAACTAATGGACTGGACATGAAACTATATTCCTCAATCTGCCAACGTCGTCTAAGCAATAAATTGCCTGAATCCTTGATTTGATCTTATGATACACAATAACAAGACAAAAGTTCGAGTGGATTAATGACCTATAACACAAAATTCTTACTGACTTTGATTGGTATCTTTCTGGTAGTGTTTGCATTATGTGCGATTAATCCAGTTGATCGCTCGGCCTGGCTTCTTGAAAATGTCCTGATGTTTTTATTAATTATCGGCCTCTTCGCCAGTTATAAAAAATTCCGGCTTTCGAAAACCTCATACTTTTGTATTTTTCTGTTCTTATGTTTTCATGAAATAGGTTCACACTACACTTACTCGAAGGTGCCTTATAACGACTGGACCGAGGCGATATTCGGCACGCCATTAAATGATTGGTTTGGCTGGGAACGTAACCACTACGACCGCTTTCTGCATTTATCCTATGGACTACTATTTGCTTACCCAATCCGAGAGGTTTTTCTTCGTATTGTCCGAGTGAAAGGCTTCTGGGGCTATTTCTTGCCTTTGGATTTAACCTTATCGACTTCGGTTATTTATGAGCTGATTGAATGGGGCGCAGCCATGTACTTTGGTGGTGATCTTGGAATGGCTTATCTGGGGACTCAGGGGGATGTGTGGGATGCACACAAGGATATGGCTCTGGCTGGTCTTGGGGCGATGATCACCATGTGTGTGGTGGCTTTCATTAACTGGCGTTGGCAACGAGACTTTGCCAGAGAGTGGAATAACAGCCTGACCCCAAGGTCGGCTAACCCGGAAACCTTTTAATAAAAGCATACCGCTTAACAATTCTACGAGAAACTTGAAGCAATTACTGTTCAAGAGGGTTGAGATGCAAAATAATAGCTTCCACTATTGTGAGGTTGAAAGGTGAGTTTTATGAAATCAAAGCTATTGGTTGCGCTGTTAGCCCTGGCGGGTCTGATGAATCAGGCAGTCGCCTATGATGACGACAAGAAGCGTGAAGAGCTGCTGAAAGAGAGAGCTGAGCTTCTGAAAGAGCGTGATAAACTACAAAAAGAGCGCGAGAAAGATTTACGTGAATTAGAGCGCGAAGACCTAAAAGCCTATGAGGAGTATCAGCGTGAGCAAGATAAAGCTGGTGCAGAATCTGAACGTGAATGGGATAAGCAGAAAAAAGAAACGCTAAAGAAAGAACAGGAAGCTGAGAAAAAGCGCGGTGGTTATAGTAACTACTAAACCACTTAATCGTGTGATTTAAAGAGAAGAAGAGGCTACGGCCTCTTTTTTTATGGGCCATGATAATCGGTATGGAATATTGCTTGGAATGCCCCAGGCTGGCATTGGTTTCCAACCAATCATAAAACGTGCGAAAATAGCGCGCAGTATCAATTAACTTCTGAGATCAAGTGAATAAAAGTCATTTCTTGATAGACGGTGATGCTGGTCCAATCGAGGCAACTCTCGACCAGCCCGACTCACCTGAGCGCAATGCTATTGCCGTGTGTTGCCATCCCCATCCTGTACATGGCGGTGCCATGACCAATAAAGTCATTTATACAGTCTCTCGAACCCTGGCTGGTCTGGGCATCCCTTCTTTGCGTTTTAACTTTCGTGGCGTCGGAGAATCTGCTGGTGATTATGATGAAGGCAAAGGCGAGCAGCAGGATTTAATTAAGGCTGTTGAGTGGATGCGGGAAAAATACCCGGACCGTCCTTTGTGGTTAGCAGGCTTCAGTTTTGGCTCGTGGATCGCTGCACTGCAAGCGAAGAAGTTAGAATCCCAGCAATTGGTTAGTATTGCGCCTCCGGTCAATCGCTTCAGTTTTGATGAGTTTGCAATACCGGATTGTCCTTGGCTGGTGGTGCAGGGTGATGCTGATGAAGTGGTTGACCCTGACGCTGTTTTTAAATGGCTTGAGAATTTATCGGTTAAACCTGATGTGATTCGTATGGAAGGCGCGGGCCATTTTTTTCACAGTCGTCTCGTCGAGTTGCGTGAACTGATAGAAGAAAACCTTAACCAACACTTGCCTGAAAAGCTTTAGAGTCGATGACTATGCGCTCAATTGATTTAACCCCCCAACAGAAGTATGAACAGGATTTAGCCAACGGCTTTTCAAAGGACCCAGCCCAGGCAGAAGCCGTTGCAGCTTTGCAGCGAGTTTATGATGACCTGTTAAATAGCAGACCCAATGGCGGCTTTATGGATTTGGTCAAGCGCTGGTTATCTTCTGATTTGGAACCAGTGCAAGGGCTTTATATGTGGGGCGGTGTCGGGCGCGGTAAGACCTGGCTGATGGATACCTTTTTTAATTGCCTGCCGATTAAAGGCAAAATCCGCCTGCATTTTCACCGATTTATGCACGAGGTTCATCATGAGCTGAAAGCTCTGGCCGGCGAGAAAAACCCGTTGGTTAAAATTGCCGAGCAGCTGTCGCAACGCGCACGAGTGATTTGCTTCGACGAATTTTTTGTCACTGATATTACGGATGCGATGATTCTTGGCGGACTATTTAAAGAACTGTTTGAGCGCAATATCGTGTTGGTGGCCACCTCGAACATTCCTCCCGAGCGCCTGTATTGGAACGGATTACAGCGTGAACGTTTTTTGCCAGCGATAGAGCTAATTCAAAAGCATTGCCAGGTAATGAATGTGGATGGCGGGACTGACTATCGATTGCGAACTCTTGAAAAGGCAGAGATATATCATTACCCGTTGGATGAGTCTGCTGATAAAAACATGAAACAGTATTTTTTCCAGCTATCCGGCGAAGAAGGGCAGGAACACTGCAAGCTGAAAGTCGAAGGACGATTAATCGACGCGGTACGTCTATCTGATAATGTGGTCTGGTTTACTTTTGATGCTATCTGCAAAACCGAACGTTCCGCCAGCGACTATATTGAGCTATCTCGCAACTACCATACGGTATTTGTCGGCAAAATCCCGCAAATGACCGATGCGATAAATGATGCAACGCGTCGCTTTATTGCACTGGTGGATGAGTTTTATGAGCGGCATGTGAAGTTAATTCTATCCGCGGAGGTGGCTTTAGAAGAGCTTTACGTCGGCAAAGCTCTGGCCTTTGAGTTTGAAAGAACGGTCAGCCGCTTGCAGGAAATGCAAAGTAAAGAGTACCTTGCGAAAGAACATTTGGCTTAATCAGTCATACATCGGGTACAAAAAAATGAGTATAAAAAAGCCGACATTGTTGTCGGCTTTTAAGATCAAGAAGAGGTTAGCAATTACTGAACCATATCCTTCAATT
Organism: Kangiella sp.; assembly: GCF_048265365.1. NCBI lineage: Bacteria > Pseudomonadati > Pseudomonadota > Gammaproteobacteria > Kangiellales > Kangiellaceae > Kangiella > Kangiella sp. Next base: position 541,616 of record NZ_JBLXBT010000002.1, on the reverse strand, counting down.
TCTTAAGTGGGCGTACTTTGACCGCTATGCTGGCTGGCTTGGCTTTGAACATAGTTTCTTCACCAGTGAAAGGGTTGATGCCTTTACGAGCTTTAACCGCAGGTTTTTTAACTGTGCTGATCTTCAATAAGCCAGGTAGGGTGAATTCGCCAACAGCGCGCTTTTTAACATGGCGCTCAATAACAACACCTAACTCGTCTAATACTGCTGAAACATCTTTCTTGGTTAGGCCGGTTTGTGCTGCGATTTCATTAAGAATTTGGGTTTTAGTGAACTTTTCTTTTACCGCTGTGGTTTTGCGGGCTTTATTATCTGCCATTTTTCCATTGCCTCTTATGTAAGTTGACTGTTAAAATATCGGTCGTCTTGGCGAGTATTGCAAATTGACTCCCCATCAGCGCTTTTTATAGCGCTAAAAGCCCCGTAAATAAAGTCTTTTTCGCAGGATTTTACTTAAAATTCATAAATTTGGCCGAGACGTTTAATAATTTTTGAAAATCCTGGTGTCGCCTCTTGTGTTATAGAGGTGATTTCTGTAGAATTCGCGCTCTCTTTTTTAGGGCCGTGATCGGCTACCTATTGCGGGTGCAAATGGCTTTTTGGAGCTTAAAGAATATGAAAACATACAGTGCAAAGCCTGAAACTGTTAAGCGTGACTGGTTTGTAGTCGACGCTAGCGGCAAAACGTTAGGCCGCCTGGCGACTGAAATTGCTCGCCGCTTGAAAGGCAAACACAAAGCAGAATATACACCTCATGTTGATACGGGTGATTACATCATCGTTATTAACGCTGAGAAAGTAACTGTGACTGGCAACAAGGCGCAGGACAAAATGTATTACCGTCACTCTGGTTATCCAGGTGGCATTAAAGAAACTAACTTCGAGAAATTACAGGCTTCTAAACCTGAAATGATTATCGAGAAAGCGGTAAAAGGTATGCTTCCTAAGAATCCTTTGGGTCGTGCCATGTTCCGCAAGTTGAAAGTTTACGCTGGCACTGAGCACAATCATACTGCTCAGCAACCAATCCCATTAGAAATCTAAGGTGAGAACAATGGCTGAACAATATTACGGAACTGGTCGTCGTAAAAGCTCCACAGCTCGTGTTTTCCTACGTCCTGGGAATGGTGAGATTACCGTGAACCAGCGTAGTCTTGACGAGTATTTTGGTCGTGAAACATCACGCATGGTGGTTCGTCAACCACTAGAGCTGACCGAAACATTAGAAAAGTTTGATGTGTACGTGACTGTTGCTGGCGGCGGCGGTACTGGCCAAGCCGGTGCTATTCGTCACGGTATTACACGTGCATTGATGGAGTACAACGAAGAATTACGTGCTCCATTGCGTAAAGCTGGCTTTGTTACCCGTGACGCTCGTGCAGTTGAGCGTAAGAAAGTGGGTCTACACAAAGCACGTAAGCGCCCTCAATTCTCGAAACGTTAAGTTTCGAACAGTATTGCCGGAGAGGAACTCCGGCATTCTTTACACCCGCACTTTGCGGGTGTTTTTTTATCTGTCATTTCTGATTTTTTCAAACTTTCAATAAGTTACATATCTCGCTCTGGTCTGACCACATTGTTATTGTGGGTATTTTCCTATATGATCCCTGCGCAGTATTCTGCCGTAGAAGCGCTAATAAGTGTTTTATAGCATTCTTCATAAGACTGGCTTCATCGCAGAATCGTTTAAAATCATGATTTTCGAACGCCATCCATTGGTGGGTGGTGCTATTTTCTTCGTGGGGAGACTAACCGAATGAGTAATCAGGGCGTCAACAAAGGACGCAGAAATCTGCTAATCGGTGCTACTTCAGTAGTGGGCGCGGTTGGTGTGATTGGTGCGGCTGTACCTTTTGTTCGTTCCTGGGCACCAAGCGCTAAGGCGCAGTCTGCAGGTGCTCCAGTATCGTATGACTACACCAAACTTGAGGTGGGACAGCAAATTACTGTGGAGTGGCGTGGTAAGCCAGTATGGGTTATGCGTCGTGATGACAATATGTTGCAAAGCATCACTAAAAGTGAAGAGTTTGTAGCCGATCCAGAATCAGACAAACCACAGCAACCAGACAATTGTAAAAACGAATACCGCTCTATTGAGCCAGATATTTTTGTAGCTGTTGGTATTTGTACTCACCTAGGTTGTTCGCCTAAATTATTCGCCGATGCGGGTTCTTTAGAAGGTGGTTGGCTAGGCGGTTATTATTGCCCATGCCATGGTTCTAAGTTTGATTTGGCGGGCCGTGTTTATAGCGGTGTTCCAGCAAATGCTAACTTGGAAGTTCCTCCTTATACTATCGACACAGCAGCAAAAATGATTGTGATTGGTGAAGAGGGAGGTGCCTAATGTTTAAGAACTTCATGACTTGGCTTGATGCCCGTTTCCCAGCAACTAAAGTCTGGAACGAGCATTTAGCAGAATATTACGCGCCAAAGAACTTCAACTTTTGGTATTTCTTTGGCTCTTTGGCCATGTTGGTTTTAGTGAACCAGTTACTGACCGGTATTTGGCTAACCATGTTCTACAGCCCAAGCGAACCATTCGCATCGGTTGAATACATCATGCGTGATGTTGAAATGGGCTGGTTGATTCGTTACCTACACTCAACAGGTGCCTCGGCTTTCTTTGTTGTGGTTTATCTACACATGTTCCGTGGCATTATGTACGGCTCATACAAAAAGCCGCGTGAGTTAATCTGGATCTTCGGTATGATCATTTTTGTTCTATTGATGGCAGAAGCCTTTATGGGCTACTTGCTACCATGGGGGCAGATGTCATTCTGGGGAGCTCAGGTGATTATCAACCTGTTTGGTACAGTCCCAGTTGTGGGGCCAGATTTGGTTGAATGGATTCGTGGTGACTTTACCTTGTCGTTAGCGACACTAAACCGTTTCTTTGCATTGCACGTGGTTGCAGTTCCGTTAGCATTGGTTGCTATGGTCTTCTTGCACATTGTTGCCTTGCACAAAGTGGGTTCTAACAACCCAGATGGTGTTGAAATCAAAGACAAGAAAGATGAGAACGGTATTCCTTTAGACGGTATTCCTTTCCACCCATACTACACAGTGAAAGATATTGTGGGCGTGGTTGTGTTCCTGATGATCTTCCTAGGCGTGGTCTTCTTTGCACCAGACTTTGGCGGTTATTTCTTAGAGCGTCCGAATTTTGAGCCTGCAAACTCCTTGAAGACACCAGATCACATTGCTCCAGTTTGGTATTTCACTCCGTTCTATACCATGTTGCGTGCGGTACCGCATCCATTCATGGGCTTTATGGTAATGGCTTTGGCGATTGTGATTCTGTTCTTATTGCCATGGCTTGATCGTCAAAAAGTGAAATCCATCCGTTACCGTGGTGCTTCTTACAAAATTCTATTGGCGTTGCTTGTTATCTCATTCATCATCCTGGGTGTTTTGGGGGTTGTTCCAGTGACTGACTTCACTAAGTGGTTAGGAAGAATATGTACTGTGTACTACTTCTTCTTCTTTATCGCCTTGTGGTTCTTACCCAAGTTCGAGAAAACTAAACCAGTACCAGAGAGGGTAACAGACAAATGAAAAAGTTAATTACAGCTATTTTATTCCTGCTACCTGTATCTGCATTTGCTGCAGGCGGCGGAACGTTTTATCCAAATGAGCCAGCGAATATTGATTTGAGTGACAAAACATCATTGCAAAATGGTGCCAAATTGTACGTTAACTACTGTTTGGGCTGCCACTCGATGGAATATGTTCGTTACTCACGTATTGCCCAGGATTTGGAGCTTACTGAAGAGCAAACCGTAAACAATCTTATTCTTGGTGATCAGAAGTTTGGTGATACTTTAGATAAGTCCATGAATTCAGAGCAGGCACAAAAGAAATATTTTGGTGTTGATCCACTGGATCTGAGTTTAGTTGCTCGTGTTCGTGGTGAAGACTGGGTTTACAATTATCTACGTTCATTCTATGTAGACTCATCTCGTCCTTTCGGCGTTAATAACACTGTATTTCCTCAAGTAGGTATGCCGCATATTCTGGCTGACTTGCAAGGTCTGCAGGCTAAGAGTGATGCCTTGTTGTCTGTTGAAGAGCAGATAGCAGAAGCGAAAGCTGTGCTAAATGACTCGGAAGCAAGCGATGAAGCGAAAGCAGAAGCTGAAGAAAAGCAGCATAACGCAGAAGCTGAAATGGCTAAGTTGGCTGCTCAAGGTAAAATGTTCGTTCAGATTGAAGAAGGGCAAATGACTCCAGAAGAGTATGACGAAAACATTCGTGATCTAACAGCGTTTATGGCTTACACAGCCAATCCAGTTAAACTGGAAAGTAAGCGTATGGGTGTCTGGGTTTTATTGTTCTTATTAGTGCTATTGATATTTGCGTATTTCTTGAAGAAAGAATTCTGGAAAGACGTACATTAGTTAGCATCCTAAGCCTCAGCGTATCCCCGCTGAGGCTTTCTTGTTGTTCGCAGGAGAAAACAGTATGGCAGTAGTTGCCAAACGTTCAGTTATGACACTTTTTTCTGGCAATGATGTGTATAGCCATCAGGCACGCATTGTTCTAGCAGAGAAAGGGGTTAATTATGAAGTGGTAGAGGTTACCCCTGATAATGTTCCAGAGGATTTGTTAGACTTAAATCCTTACGGCTCTGTACCAACTTTGATCGATCGCGATCTGGTTTTGTATGAGGCTAGTATTGTCATGGAATATTTAGATGAGCGTTTCCCTCATCCGCCTTTGATGCCGGTTTATCCGGTCACTCGTGGCCGTAGCCGCTTGATGATGCACCGCATTCAAAAAGAGTGGTATAGCCAATACGAAATTATCGTCAATGGCACTGAAGCAAAAGCTAAGAAAGCCCGTAAGGAATTACAGGAAAGTATTATGGCCTTAGCTCCAGTATTTGCCAGCAATCCTTACTTTATGAGTGAAGAGTTCTCATTAGTTGATTGTGTTATTGCTCCATTGTTATGGCGTGCTGACCAGTTAGGTATTGAGATTTCAGGCCGTGGAAGTAAAGCTATCCATGACTATATGGATCGTATTTTTGACCGCGAGTCATTCAAGGTCAGCCTGACTGAGGAAGAGCGCGAAATAAAAATGGGTCTTATGTAATGGCGGGTAACTCGCCATTACAACCCTATCTATTAATCGCTTATTATGAGTGGATACTCGATAATGAGTGGACGCCACAAATCCTTGTTGACACTTCTCATCCCGAAGTGGACGTTCCCTTGCAGTTTGCTAACGATGGTAAGATTGTATTAAATATCGCTCCTACTGCAGTGGCTAACTTCGAGCTTAACCACGATTACGTAAGCTTCAATGCTCGATTTTCTGGGCAGTCGCTCAGTCTTTATATTCCAACCCATTCCATAATTGCGATATATGCTAGAGAAAATGATCAAGGCATTATGTTTTCAGCTAACATGTATGGTGATGATACCTATGGTGATGCAGAAAGCGACAGTTCGACTCATTCTATTGTTCCAGCAGAAGCTAAAGATCATAATGATGAAGGTCCCGATGATGAGCCGCCAAAGCCACCCAAAGGAAAACCTAATTTAAAAGTGGTTAAGTAGTAGCTTTATCACTTAGACGATTATTCTGTGAGAAATAAACAAAAGGCGAGTTTTAAACTCGCCTTTTGTTTCCACTATATTTATTCATATTAGTCGATATATTCAAAAATCTTCACGACTCTATCCACGCCGGAAATATTGCGGGCGACTAGAGCCGCTTTATCGCCTTCTTCGCGAGTTACCATACCCATTAAGAAGACTTCTTTATTTTCAGTAATGACTTTAATCCGCTTAGAGTCTAATCCCTTTTCTGCGGCGAGACTGGATTTAACCTTAGTCGTTATCCATACGTCAGAAACGGTACTAACATCTTCAGGGTTGCCAACGCGCAATTCATTAAATGCTTTCTTCATTTCAGGAACACCTTTAATGGTATTTGAAACCTGGGCAATGACATCCTCAGAAGGTACTTGACCATAAATTAGCACATAGAGATTATGACTGACCACGTCGACAGCATGCGGTTGGTTCTTCTCAAGAATCGGATAGAGTCTGTCTTTAACGCGTCCTTCAATACTCGAGTCTTCTGCAACGGTGCCGAAAGTTGTACAAGCGGAAACCCCTAAAGCGAGAGCTGGGGTCAAAATAAGTAAACGGAGTAATTTTGTAGTTAGCATTTCTAAGCCTCTGTTCCGAATAAACTGTTGTCAATGAAGTCACATAGCGCATGAATTATGACTAAGTGTACTTCTTGAATGCGTGCGGTTGAATTCGATGGCACACGAATTTCAATATCGTTAGGGCCAATTAAGCCAGCCATTTCTCCACCGTCTTTGCCGGTTAACGATACGATTAGCATATCCTTGCTGAGTGCAGTTTCCATGGCGTTAATCACATTTCTAGAATTACCGCTGGTGGAAAATGCTAATAAAACATCGCCAGGTTGTCCCAAGGCTCGTAATTGTTTGGCGAAAACGTCATTGTAGCTGTAGTCGTTAGAGATGGACGTTAATGTGCCGGTATCTGTAGTCAATGCTATGGCAGGCAAACTCGGGCGTTCCCGCTCAAAACGATTGAGCATTTCCGAAGAGAAATGTTGCGCATCACCTGCTGAGCCACCATTGCCACAGGTTAAAATTTTATGGCCATTGAGTAGGCTATTGACTATGATTTGACCTGCTTTTTCGATCGACTCTGGAAGCGCATCTGCAGCAGCAATTTTGGTCTGAATACTTTCTGTAAAAATATCACGAATTCGTTCTATCATAATTTACCTAATTGAGTCGGTAATCGAACGCTTACCAGGGCGATGCCTGAAAAGCATTTTGATGCCATTCTATCAATGGCTCCTGTGCAGCCAATGTTACGGAAACCACATCAAAACGACAATCGCGTTGCTGCATTTTTTTATTAGCTTGTAAATACAGCTGTGCCGTTTTGATAATCTTTTGTTGCTTGCGAAAGTTCACAGTTTCAGCGCCGCTACCATAACTGGTATAGGCTCGAAAGCGAACCTCAACAAACACCAGTGTAGAGTTATCCAACATAATTAAATCAATTTCGCCAAAACGCGAATTGAAGTTTTTCTCAACTAGCGTGAGTCCTTGTTTTTTGAGATGATTTTCGGCAAAGAGTTCAACATTATCACCACGCTGTCGCGTACTCATTAATATAACAATCCTTGTTGATGGTAAATAACCGTTATTGTGTTAAGGGTACCCAATGACCATTACGATACTGAGCCCAAGCCAGTTGACGAACAATTCGTCCATAGTAATCAAGGGTCAACTCTCCAGAGAGGCCTTGAACAGAATAATCCGACAAAGCTGATAACTGAGGAATCTCAGGGATTAATAAGAAGGAATCATAGCCTAGGGCAAAGAAGCGCCCCAGTGTGCCATCGGCATTGGGAAACATACGCACAATCTTTTGCTTATTGGATGCTTGTTCTTTTGTCTGTGGAATCATCCAGGGAGCATCAGTGAACTGGATACCATTGAGATCATTTTCACGCGCTTTGCCGCCATCATACAGGCTTGAGGTCGCATAGACAGGCAGATTATAAGCGTAATAGTAGTTCAAGTAAGGCTTAATGATCCGAGCGTCTTTGGCTGATGCAATCATAAAAATAAAGTCTGCAGTTGTCGAAATTTGTGCGGAAGACTCTATTGGTAAGTTAAGTAGATTTTGCAACTCACGCTTTCTTTTTTCTGCTTGATCGGCACCGAGCATTTGCATCACAGCTACTTTAGGATCCGGAGTGCGCGAAAGATCGGCTGTTCTAACAACGTCGCCACCTAAGCGCTGAAAAGTGTCGCTGAACGTCTCAACTGCACGCGGTCCTACGCTTTTGTCGGCGTTAATAATGAAAGCACGAGTCTGTCCTTTATTGATGGCATACTCAGCAATCTGCTCAGCTTCATCCTCAACAGGTAATCCAAATTGAAACATGCCGCTTGGAGTATAAGCTTTGTCCAGGCGATTTAAGACTAAGGTCGGAATCGGTAACTTTTGATATTGCGCAATATCATCAGCCTTGTTTTTCAACAATGGGCCAATAACAAATTCAACACCATCGGCTAGAGCTTGTTGATACAGTAGATCAATCGGTTCGTTGGCAGTGTCATAAACTACAACCTCCGGTTTCTCGCTACCCATCATCTGAGTATCGTAAAACGATGTCATGAAACCATCGAGAATAACATTGCCAACACTCGCTAAGCGGCCACTGGTGGGCAGGAAAAGACCAATCTTGGTCGGTGCGCCAAAATCAACCATCACTGTTTCCCGCTCGACTTGAAGGTTAATGTAGAACAATGCCGGGTGGTTTGGGTAAAGCACGTTCCATTCTTGCATGGCGTTTGATAATGCAACCTGGTCGTTACTAAATCGTTGCTGAATAATCGCCATGTCAAGCCAACCTAAATGATCGTGCTCATTAGCGCGATTACGGGTTATTTCAAGCGCGCCAGTCGGAGAGGTCATGAGTTCAAGCCAGATTTTACGTTCCTGTTCTTCGCGAAGTTCTTCATCCTGGAATAAATGCATGGCTTCAATGCGTGTCATCGCCGCATCTGCGTGGCGTTGGTTAGCCGCTAAACTGTCCGCCAGCAAGCGATAGTATTGGGATTGCCACTCGGTATCGTAGTTTTCCGGATTGCGCACAGATTGGAGCGCGCGTATGGAGTCGAAAGGCTGTTCCTGAGTTAGTGCCACTTCACCGACCAATAAATACCAGTCACCGCGTAAACTGAGCGGTAATTGAGTTGGATAAAAGCCATTCAAGACCTCATAAGCCTCAGCGTATTGCCCGCGTTGCACGTGAGCTTTAGCAGCCTGTAGTAAGAAAGGGGCTTTATCAGCTTCTTCGGTGGCAGCAGCTTGTTGCAAGTAAAACTCAGGCGGCTGCATGTCGTAATCAGCCGTCGTCGCAGATTCTGACTTGCGTGGGCCCGTAGTAGTACAGGCTGAAACCATCAATACGCTGAAAATTGCCGTGAATACCAATATGAGGTTCTTATGCATAAGCTTTTTTGTCATAATTCCATACTCATCAAATAATTACCTGTATTTTAGGCGCTTAGGCGCAGCAAGGCAAAAAAGCTATGGCAAATTTCGCACAAACTGATACCGCATCGGCACAATTGGGCACTTTATTTGTGGTTGCCACGCCGATTGGCAATATCGAAGACATTTCTGCACGGGCCATTCGCACTCTTAAAGATGCCGACTTAATCTGCGCCGAAGATACGCGTCATAGTCAGCGCTTGATGCAGCATTATCAAATCGAAACTCCGATGATGTCTTTGCACGAACACAACGAGGTTGCGCGTATAGAGCAAATCGCTCAGCGATTGCAACAGGGGCAGAGCATTGCTTTGATTTCCGACGCGGGAACCCCTTTAATTAGCGATCCAGGATTTAAGTTAGTCAGAGAGTTGCGCCAACAGGATTGTCGTATAAGTCCGATCCCCGGCCCGAGTGCGATTATCACAGCTTTGAGCGTTGCCGGCCTGGCAACTGATAGCTTTAGTTTCTGGGGCTTTCTGCCGTCAAAATCATCTGGTCGTAAGCAGGTTTTCAACGATTTATCGAAGCATTGCGAAACCTTGGTTTTCTATGAGTCGTCACACAGGATCCTCGATTGCCTCAAAGATTTGTTCGAAGTGCTCGGCGATAGAGAGTTAGTGATTGCTCGCGAACTTACCAAGACCTTTGAAACTATTTTATCGGGTAAAGCCTCCGACTTAGTTTCTAAGGTGGAAACTGATCTGGATCAGCAGAAAGGCGAGTTTGTGTTAATGATGTCTGGTGCTGAAGACAAAGTCATTGAAATGGACTTAGCCACCGAAAAACTCATGACAGCTTTATTAGAAGAACTACCACCTAATAAAGCCGCTAAAATCGCTGCTCAGGTTTCAGGTTTGAAGAAAAAAGTGTTGTACCAATGGGCACTGGATCAAAAAGAGTAAAGATATTTATGTCACGTTTTACTGCTGAATCGAGTCTTAGTAGGTAATAAAACTTATCTTTTTGAGAATTAACCGAATTGGAGTTGGATATGAATTATTTAAAATCAGCATTCGCCGCTCTACTTATATCGCCCTTTATGGCTTTAGCTGGCGAAGTGAAAGTTAGCTGGGCTGAGTTTGATGATTTTATTGACGTTAGACCCGCCAGTGAAACCAAGTCAGCCTTTTATAAGCGCGTCAAAACCAGCCTTGAAAAAACGTTTATCGAGCTTGGTGAAAAGTTACCCGATGGCGCTGTATTTGAGTTTAGGATAACCGATCTCGACCTAGCTGGTGATGTGAGATATGGCGGAGTTCGGGAGTATCGCCTGGTGGAAAGGATCTACTTCCCAAAAATGAAGTTTGACTATCAGTTGATTGACAAAGAAGGCAAGATTCTCAAACAAGGCTCAGAGTCTTTGAAAGATATGAACTTCCTTGATCGGATTCGAACTCCTGCACAGTACCGCAATGATGGTTTTTATTACGAAAAGTACATGTTCGAACACTGGTTTGAAGAAAATATCGAAGCACAATTTAACTAGTTACACTACATAGCTCACTCCTTAGAGCACACTTCAGGCAGACTCATCCAGTCTGCCTTTTTTATTTTTGCTTGCTTTTTCACCGTTGAAGACTAAACTTGCCCACAAGCTGGCCAGACAGTCGCTGCCTGCCTTTTTGGCGGGGAGAGGAAAGTCCGGACTTCACAGAGCAGGGTGCCAGGTAACGCCTGGGCGGCGCAAGCCGACGGCAAGTGCAACAGAAAGTATACCGCCGATGGAATCGCAAGATTCACAGGTAAGGTTGAAATGGTGCGGTAAGAGCGCACCGCACTGCTGGCAACAGTATGTGGCGAGGTAAACCCCACCCGAAGCAAGACCAAATAGGGTTCCGTATGGCGTTGCTCGCGTTGGAACCGGGTAGGTTGCTTGAGCCATGGAGTGATCCATGGCCTAGACGAATGACTGTCCAAGACAGAATCCGGCTTACCGGCCAGCTTATTTTTCTCTGCATTTTTAATCTTTAAAGTAAGTGTATTAGTCATTCGACCAAAATAACTGTCCACGATCGAGGACTCATTATTGGTAGGGACTACTCATGAGCTGTCCCTAAAACCCCTTGGCTTCTTCCCTCAGTAAGAATGTCCCTATCTACTCTTTAACCAAGGTTATAGCATTCAACCAGCTGCGTTATACTGATTCCATGAACTCTTCTGATTTCTACTTATTATTGGCTGACCTGATTCTTATCACTCATGCGTTATTTGTCGTATTTGTGGTGGTTGGGTTGATATTGATACTGATCGGTGGTGCCTGCTCATGGTCATGGGTCCGCAATCCCTTGCTTCGGTTATCGCACCTATTTGCAATTGGTTTTGTCGTTATTCAATCGTGGCTTGGTGCCATCTGTCCTTTGACCATGTGGGAAAATATGCTGCGCAAAAAGGCGGGTGGGGTTGGTTATCAGGATACCTTTATATCCTACTGGTTTGAGAAGCTGCTTTATTACCAGCTTCCACAGTGGATCTTTGTCGTCGCTTATACTCTGTTCGGTGCTTTGGTATTGGTAAGCTGGTTTTGGGTAAGGCCCAGATCATTTAGATAAGAGCTTGTGTATAAGACATTTTTATTCGTACTCCAGCTCGTCAAAAATAGGCGAGGGGCCAAAGACATTCGATTGGGTAATGGTGGTGAAGAGTTCGAGTGCTTTGATTCCTTTGCTTGAATTGCCTTTGCTGTTTAATCCGGGGCTCCATACCGCAATGCTGTATTGGTCTGGGTAGATGGCAACGATACCGCCGCCGACGCCACTTTTTCCGGGTAGCCCAACTCTGAAGGCAAATTCCCCTGCTTCATCATAGAAGCCACAAAGCAACATGATGGAGTTGATACGTTTGGTTTCCTGAGCGGTTAATATTCTCTTATTGTTGAGCGGGTTCTTGCCGCCATTGGCGAGGAACATAAAGGTCTGCGCAAGATCCTTGCATGACATTTCAATCGAACAAAGATGAAAATAAAAATCCAATACCTGTTCCGCGTCGTTTTCGATATTTCCATAGGATTTCATCAGATTGATGTGGGCATGATTTTTAAAGCCACATTCTTTTTCTGATTCAGCAGTGGTTTTGCAGTAATCAATATCGGGGTTGCCTGCCAGCGAGCGCAGAAACTTAATAAAGTCTTGATAAGGGTTTTCTAATTCACTGATCAGAATATCGCAAATGACTATGGCGCCAGCATTGATCAACGGGTTGCGAGGAATGCCTTGTTCGTATTCAAGCTGAACTAAAGAATTGAAAGGGCTGCCTGAAGGTTCTACCCCAACGCGCTTCCATAAATCGGTGCCAACTAGCTTGAAGGCATAAACTAGCGAAAGAACTTTAGATATGCTCTGAATGGAAAATGTCTCGTCGGTATCGCCATGGTAATAGCTGTGCTCATCTCTGGTCACCAGGTACATACCAAATTTATTGGGATTAGCCTTAGCCAGGGCTGGAATATAGGTCGCCACCTGGCCAATTTGGTCATAGTCCTTGAGCTCGGCAGCGATTTTTTCGAATATTTCGTTGTACTTCATACTTGGTTGGGTTGGTGTTTATTCCTCCAGTCTATTGAACACTAGGCTCAATGGCTAGTCTCAATAGCTAATATATCAATAGGTTATATCAATCAAGAGGGCTGCTGTAGTCATAGTAACCAAGCTTTGGCTATTAGATTGGAAGACATCTGATAATTTTAGCCTCAAGATCCTTTCATTAAGCAGAGTATTTCTTCTAACTTAAAGTAAATTCTAACTTCCCTGTCTAATTTTCTGATAAATAAGCAGTTTATCCCCAGCTGTTTGTTAGTGCTGACTAACTTCGCTAAGTGTTTGTCAAATAAGGACATTTTTCACATTTTCCATGCAAATTTGCCTTGCAAAACTCATGCAAAGTTCATATAGTGTAGAGAAGTGGAGAAAAGTGTCGCAAAGTGGATCGTATAGGATCATTGAAGATCAACGACCAATTTGCATAAAGCAGCTGAAAACCGGGTAGCAATTTCGGTTTTGGCATAACGAGTCAAAAGTGGGGTTTACATAGAGCCATGTTCCGTGGAGCAACTGCAATCAATATGGACGCGAAAGGTCGTATCGCCATTCCGGCGAAGTACCGCTCGCGTTTTGAAGATGTTTGCTCCAATCAAATTGTGGTGACTATTGACCTGTTTGACCCGTGTTTATTACTTTTCCCGCTCCCCCACTGGGAACAACTCGAAGCAAAACTCGACACTTTTTCTAACACAGACCCTAACCAACGCCGTATTAAACGTATGTTACTCGGTCATGCATCAGAGCATGAAATCGATAGTAATGGACGTATTCTACTGCCTCCTGTCCTGCGTGAATACGCGCAATTGGAAAAACAATTACTTCTAGCCGGTCAAGGCAAAACTTTCCAGATCTGGAATGAAGAGAATTGGCACAAGAAGATTGAGCAGGATGTTGAAGCGTTGGCTGAGGGGCCACTGGATCCAGAAAGTTTACCTGAACTGGCGTTCTAGTTATGAGCACCGAACAAGAACACGACGCAGTCCTGCTAAATGAGGCAGTGGAGGCTTTAGTGATCGACCCTAACGGCATATATATCGATTGTACATTTGGTCGCGGCGGACACAGCCGGGCGATTTTGTCACGTCTGTCAGAAGAGGGGCGCTTGATTGGATTTGATAAAGATTTACAAGCCATTGCAGTGGGCGAAGAACTGCAACAGGAAGATGACAGGTTTAGTATTGTCCATGAAAGTTTTTCTCTTTTAGAACAAGAGGTTAGTAAACGCAGCTGGGTCGGCGAAGTGACCGGTGTGCTGATGGATTTAGGTGTCTCATCACCGCAGCTGGACCAGGCCGAGCGTGGTTTCAGCTTTATGCAGGATGGGCCATTGGATATGCGTATGGATACCACTCGCGGACAAACCGCTGAGCAGTGGATCGCGACGACTGATGAAGACGATATGGTGTGGGCCTTCAAGGCATTTGGCGAAGAGCGTTATGCAAAACGTATTGCGCGCGCCATCGTTGAGAAAAGAGCTAAAGCACCGATTACGCGAACTAAGCAGTTGGCAGACATAATTTCTGAAGCGCATCCGCGCTGGGAAAAACATAAGCATCCAGCGACTCGATGTTTCCAGGCAATTCGTATTGCGGTCAATCGTGAGCTGGATGACTTGAAGGATACCTTGGAACAGGTGTTGAACGTATTAAAAGTGGGTGGTCGCTTAGTGGCGATCAGCTTCCACTCTCTGGAAGACCGCATCGTGAAGCAGTTTATCCAGAAGCAAGCGCAAGGGCAGGATTTTCCAGCTGGCTTGCCGATTACTGAAGACATGATTAATCGTCGCATGAAGAAAGTCGGCAAGTTTACCAAAGCTGGTGACAGTGAGCTGGAACGTAACATTAGAGCGCGAAGCGCTGTAATGCGGGTGGCGGAGAAGTTGGCGTGAGTCCAGCTAAAATTAAAGAAAAGGTTAGAGAAACCAATAGCTTATGGCCTGTTTACAGCTTGATGGCAACTGTCTTGCGTCGCTTTGGAGTGATTTTATTAGGTGTGCTGGTGGTGATTTCAGGTGTTGTCATTGCTCATCAGACTCACCAGATGCGCCAGACAACCATTGCACTGAAACAACTTGAAGATGAGCAGACAGCATTAGAGCTTCAATGGCAAAAATTGAGTTTAGAGCAAAGCTCGTTAGCGGAACATAGCCGCGTAGAGTCGCTGGCAGAAAAGCGTTTACAGATGAAACAGCTAGACTCGAGAGATGAAGTGTTAATCACCCCCTCAGTTAGAGGTAGAGAATGAAGAAAGTACAAAACCGTAAATTAAAAACAGTACCGCTTTGTACATGGCGTTATTACGTCATGATTGCGGTATTGTTGTGCGGTTTTGGTGCGCTAGTCACTCGTGCAGCTTATTTGCAAGTGGTGAGCTCTGATGAATTGGCGCAAGCAGGTGATTCTCGCTCTGTACGCATAAAAGGTATTTCAAGTCACCGCGGTTTAATTGTCGATCGCAACGGTGTTGAGCTGGCGCGTTCAGTGCCTACCGAATCGGTATGGCTTGATCCTAAAACGCTTCTGGCGAATGAAAACGTTTTGCAAAGTAAGGAGTGGAAAGCTTTTGCAGCCGCATTAAAACGCAATGAAGATGAATTAAATCAGTGGGTTAAGAGTAAGGGCAACAAAAGATTTGTCTGGCTTGAGCGGCATGTGGATCCCAATGTGGGGCTCTATATTAAGCGGCTCGATATTCCGGGAGTTGAATTTAAAACGGAATACCGTCGCTATTATCCAAGCGCTGAAGTTGCTGCCCACCTTGTGGGCTTTACTGGTATTGATGATAAAGGTTTAGAAGGAGTTGAGCGCGCCTTTGATAGTTTCTTAACGGGACAGCCTGGTAGTAAAAAAGTGGTGGTGGATTTATACCGCCGAGTCGTCGAAGAGCGCGGCGTATTGGCTCAGGCCGAACAAGGTAATGATTTACAGCTAAGCATCGACTCGCGCATTCAATCAACTGCCTATAAAGAATTGAAGAAAGCGGTTCTACAGAACGGTGCAAAAGGCGGTTCAGTTGTGGTGGTGGATGTGGAAACAGGTGAAGTTTTAGCCATGGCAAGTCAGCCTTCCTTTAATCCAAACCGTTCTGATAGTCGTTTTCCTGAGTTCACTCGTAACCGTTCGATTACTGACTTGTTTGAACCAGGCTCAACGGTTAAACCTTTTACGGTGGTTAGTGCATTATCAAGTGGCAAGTTTTCAACTAACTCGACTATAGATACCTCTCCAGGTCGTATGAAACTTGGCTATGCCTGGGTTCGTGATCCACGCAATTATGGGGTGTTAGATTTAGATGGCATCATCAAGAAATCCAGTAACATGGGGGTCGCCAAAATTGCACTGGAACTGTCTGACGAAGAGTTTATGAGCACTTACTACAAAGTAGGATTCGGAGTGGAAACGGGCCTCGGTATACAAGGCGAGTCGGATGGTATGTTAGCCCCACGTGCAAATTGGTCTGAGCATGAAAAAGCATCGATGTCATATGGCTATGGCTTTATGGTTAGCCCCATTCAATTAGCGCAAGCCTACGCCATTTTGGGTGCGGATGGTGTGCGCAATCAACTGACTCTAATTAAGCGTGCGGAAGGGGTGGAATACCCTCAAGAGCAAGTAGTCAATGCTGAAGTAGCTCGCTCGGTTGTCCATATGATGGAAGAGGTTGTGGCAGATGGCGGCACCGGTACGCAGGCTAAAGTCGAAGGTTATCGCGTGGCGGGTAAAACCGGCACTTCGCGAAAAGCTATTCGTGGTGGCTATGGTGATGAATACGTTACCGTGTTCGCGGGCTTGGTGCCTGCAAGCAATCCAAAATTTGCCATCGTGGTAATGGTTGATGAGCCAGCGGGCGACAGCTATTACGGCGGTACAGTTTCGGCGCCGGTATTTGCCAAAGTGGCAGACAAAGCGTTGCATCTAATGAACATTGCACCGGATAACAAGGTGCAAAAAACTGCAGTAGCAACCGCAGTCAATGTTGTAGGAGGAGGTCAGCATGACTAATTCTCTACAACTAACGACGGCACTGAAGAAAATTATTAAACCAGTAGTTAATGAGCAATTCTGGAAAGAATATCCGCAGGTTGCAATGACCGAAGTTAGCGGTATTCAGCTCGATAGCCGCCAGGTAAAACCTGGTCAGTTGTTCGTTGCCTATCCTGGTCACACCACAGATGGTCGCCAATACATCAAACAAGCTGTTGATGCTGGCGCAACCGTGGTGCTATTCGAAAAAGATGACAGTGAAACGATTTTAGAAACCTTGCTCAATGACAACCAGCAAGTAGCAGCCTCCGCACAGACTCTCTCCGGGGTGGCTCCTTTGGAGCTTTATAATTATAAGGAGGCTGTTTTAATTCCTGTTAAGAACTTAAGCAGTAAAGTCAGCCACATAGCCGCGCGTTTTTATGGTAATCCTACCAAGAAAATGTCAGTGGTTGGTGTGACCGGTACTAACGGCAAAACCAGTTGTGCCTATTTAATGGCGCAGGCGCTTGAGTTTTTACAATATCCAACTCTGATGTTAAGCACGGTTGGCAATGGTAACCCATCGAAATTACAGGCAACCGAAAACACGACTCCTGACGCAATCGCTACTCAGCGTTTAGCGGCAGAATATTTGGCGAAAAAGAATTATCACATGACCATGGAGGTTTCTTCGCATGGTTTAGTGCAGTCTCGCGTGGCAGCGGTGCAATATAAAATTGCAGTGTTTACCAATCTATCGCAAGACCATCTTGATTATCACAATGATATGGAATCCTATTTCCAGGCTAAAAGACAGCTGTTCGTAAGAGAAGAGTTAGAAGCTGCTGTCATCAATGCTGATGATGAATACGGACGTCGATTGCTAGCTGATGATGCCATTGCGTGCCGTAAAATTGCTTATAGTTGTGAACAGATAAATGAATCGTTGAATATTGAAAGCTGGATTGTTGCGAAAAACCTGACATTTAACATGAGAGGCATTCAGGCAGAGCTGCACACACCGTGGGGTACCAGCAAATTACGGTCAGGTTTATTAGGGCATTTCAACCTTTCAAACTTATTGGCAGTAGCTGCTTCGCTAGGCGAAATGTTTGGTGATATCGACAAATGGATTGTGGCACTAAATGCTGCTAAAGCTGTGCCTGGTCGTATGCAAAACTTTACTGCCAGTAGTAAAGCAACCGTGGTAGTCGATTATGCGCACACACCTGATGCGCTGGATAAAACCTTAACCAGTTTGCGTGAGCATTGTGCTGGTGAATTATGGTGCATCTTCGGTTGTGGTGGTGATCGTGATAACACCAAACGCCCGTTGATGGGTGCGATTGCCGAGCAAAAAGCGAACCAAGTAATCATTACCGATGACAATCCTCGTACCGAAAATTCTGAGGAAATTGTGGCGATGATTCGTGAGGGTATGAAGGACAAATCCACTCAGTATATTCAAAAAAGAAAAGAAGCGATTGAGTTTGCCTTAAAACACAGTACACCAAACGACATTATTCTAGTCGCGGGTAAAGGTCACGAAGATTACCAACAAATTGGTAACAAAAAAATGCACTACTCCGATTTAGAAACGGTAGCCAGCTTAATGGAGGAGAAAGCATGATTCCATTAAGTTTGAAGGCAATTGCTGAAGTGACTCAGGGGCAGTTACAAGGTGCTGATAAAAACATTAGTAAAGTTGTAACAGACAGCCGAGTTGACTGTCGCGAGGCGCTGTTCATTGCGCTGAAAGGCGAAAACTTTGATGGTCATAAATTTGTCGAAAATGCTAAAGCGCAAGGTGCGAAAGCATTACTGGTTGATCACTCAGTAACAACCGATTTGCCACAAGTCATTGTCGCAGATACTGAAAAAGCATTGGGTGCAATTGCCGGCTACGTTCGTGATCAAGTGAATCCATTAGTGATTGGAATCACCGGTAGCGCAGGAAAAACTACCGTTAAGGAAATGGTCGCCAGTATATTGCGCGAGAAAGGCAATGTGTTAGCGACGCAAGGAAACTTTAATAACCATATTGGAGTGCCTTTAACACTCTTGCGTTTAAAAGAAATCGATCAATATGCAGTCATCGAAATGGGCGCTAATCATCGTGGAGAAATTGCCTACTGTGCATCGATTGCTAAGCCGGATATCAGTGTCATCAATAATGTAGAAGCTGCTCATATTGAAGGTTTTGGGTCGGAGGAAGGAGTGGCTAAAGCCAAGTCAGAGATTTATCAAGCTTTGAGTAATGATGGCACAGCGGTGATTAATCTCGATAGTGCCTTTTCTGAGCAATGGTTAGAGACGTTTGCAGCGCTTCAGAAAATAACAGTTTCGCGCCATAAAGATGCCAACTTTGTTGCAGATAATTGTCAGACACAAGACAACGGTAATGTGACTTTTACTATGCAACATACACAAGATGGCAGTAGCCAAAGTATTAGTGTGCAGCTTCCAATTCCCGGAATGCACAATGTTTCCAATGCCCTGGTCGCAGCAGCTCTAGCTTCGGCAGCGGGTGCGGACATGGAAATGATTAAAGTTGGCCTTGAAACCATGGTTTCTGTTAAGGGACGACTTAATCAGTTCAAAGCAGCCAATGGTGCTTTAATTATTGATGACACTTATAACGCCAGCGTCGCTTCAGTTAAAGCTGCCATCGATTATCTGGCCAGTTTATCGGGTACTAAAGTTCTCATACTTGGGGATATGGCGGAGCTTGGTGACGAAAGTGCTCAATATCATCGCGAAGTGGGTGAGTACGCAAAAGAAAAGAATATCAATCAATTATTAGTTAATGGCCAATGGGTAAAGTATAGCGCTGAAGCTTTCGGCGACAACGCACAATGGTTCGAGAACAAGGAGTTTCTTGTTTCTCACTTAATGAGCGTTATTCAGTCAGATTATAAAATATTAGTAAAAGGCTCACGTAGCGCCCAAATGGAACAGGTGGTCGACGCAATGGTTATTGTTGCCGCTGATGAGCACAATTTAAATTTGGGGGGGGACCAATAATGCTGACCTGGTTAGCAGATTATTTATCACAGTACTACTCAGGTTTTAACCTGTTTCAGTATTTAACATTTCGCTCGATTATCAGCGTTATCACTGCATTAGGCATTTCATTGTTAGTAGGTCCAACAATGATTCGTCGCTTGAGTAAATATCAGATTGGGCAAACGATTCGTGACGATGGCCCGCAAACACATTTGGCCAAAGCAGGCACGCCAACGATGGGTGGCGCACTGATTATCTTCGCCATCGTATTTAGCTCATTAATGTGGGGCCAATTAGAGAACCGGTATTTATGGGTGGCACTCATTGCTTTGGTCGGTTTTGGTTTGGTGGGCTTGGCGGATGATTACATCAAGCTAGTGCGGAAAGACCCAAAAGGGTTAGTCGCACGCTGGAAATATTTTTGGCAGTCGTTAATTGGTGCAGGGATTGCACTGTATCTGTTTTATAACGCTTCGCCTGTTGAAACTCAGCTGTTAGTTCCGTTCCTGAAAGATGTGATGCCGCAACTGGGAGTCATGTTCATCTTTATGGCGTATTTCGTAATTGTCGGTACCAGTAATGCTGTCAACTTAACGGATGGCTTAGATGGCTTGGCAATTCTACCGACAGTATTAGTGGCCGGTGGTTTGGGTATTTTTGCCTACGTTACCGGTAACCAGGTGTTCTCAGATTATCTGGGCATTCCGTATATTCAAGGTGTTGGTGAACTGGTGATTTTCTGCGCGGCGATTATTGGCGCAGGTTTAGGTTTCCTTTGGTTCAACACCTATCCAGCACAAGTCTTTATGGGTGATGTGGGTGCGCTTGGGCTGGGCGCAGCACTGGGCGCTGTGGCCGTGATGGTCCGCCAGGAATTAGTGCTCTTTATTATGGGTGGGGTGTTCGTTATCGAAACTTTATCGGTGATATTGCAGGTTGGTTCCTACAAGTTAACAGGAAAACGAATTTTTAGAATGGCACCACTACACCACCATTATGAATTAAAAGGCTGGCCAGAGCCTCGCGTCATCGTACGCTTCTGGATTATCTCATTGATTTTAGTATTAATTGGTTTAGCAACCTTGAAAATACGCTAAACAAGGCTAAGGAAAATGATAGCAATGCAACAAAAAGATATCGCGTACAAAAATCGCTTGATACTCGGTCTGGGACAGACTGGGCTTGCGGTTGCGCGTTATTTATCTGCATTGCACCAACCCTTCAATGTTATGGATACGCGTGATATTGCTCCAGGGCATGAAGAGTTGGAAAAGCTAGCGCCAGGTTCATTGCTGCAATGGAATGGTGACCAGTTTACAGAATACGATGAGTTAGTGGTTAGTCCTGGTATTGCCATTGCTCGTGCTGATATTCAGGCAGCGCAGAAAGCGGGTGTTAGTGTTATTGGTGATATCGAATTATTTGCTCAAGCCAATACATTACCGGTTATTGCTATAACTGGCTCTAACGGAAAAAGCACAGTCACTGACTTGGTTGGCGAGTTAATTAACGCCAGCGGAAAGAAGGCATTGGTGGGCGGTAATATTGGAGTTCCTGCATTAGACCTTCTTGAACAGGAAGGTGACTATGTAGCACTGGAATTATCCAGCTTCCAGTTAGAAAGTACACTCAGTTTAGAACCTGTTGCAGCAACCGTGTTGAATGTCAGCGAAGATCATTTAGACCGCTATAACAATTACCAGGAATATGTGGATGCCAAGCGGAGCATTTATGTCAACGCTACAACTTGTTTAGTCAATGCTGATGATGACAATACCTGGGTTGAGTCTACTCAGAGTATACAGAATATACTGCGCTTTGGTCTGGAGCATGACAATGATCGGATTGACGGGGATCATATTGACTGGGCAGTGGATATCGCAAGCAACGCGATCAAACATAACGGACAAGAAATCCTGAAGTTGAATGAGTTGACATTACAGGGCATCCATAATGCGCTAAATGTTGCTGTTGCTTTAGCCTTGGTGGAGATCGCAGGAATCGAATTGACGCAGCCTGTTTTAGATGCTGCAAAATCCTATCAAGGTTTGCCACATCGCAGTCAATTGGTAGGCATAAAAAATGGTGTCACTTTCATCAATGACTCTAAAGCAACCAATGTGGGTGCAACCGTGGCGGCCATTCAAAGTTTCGAGCCACAGTTTGGTTCAAATATTATTTTGATCGCTGGCGGTGATGCAAAAGGTGCTGATTTATCCACCTTACAAGACATCATTAAAGAAACGGTCAAAGCTGTGGTGTGCTTTGGTAAAGATGCTCCGGCTATTGCAAAGTTAGCACCAGCAAAAACACAGTTAGTCAGTAATTTAGAAGAAGCTGTGCGCACTGCAAATGAACAAGCGCATAGTGGTGACCTGGTGCTGTTGTCGCCAGCTTGTGCCAGTTTGGATATGTTTGCCAACTATATGCAGCGTGGCGAACAGTTTGCTCATTATGTGGAGGCGCTATGACTAGTATCCTCAACACATTAAGAGTGAGCGATTTTATAGAGCAATTAAAACTGTCCGATCGCCGTACGCGCCTGGACCCATGGTTGCTTGGCCCGGTTATGATCTTATTGGCAATTGGTGTGATGATGGTTGCTTCAAGCTCAATGCCATATGCAGAAGATCATATGAATGGCAATGAATTCCACTTTCTGATTCGTCACATTATTTATCTAACCATTGCATTAGTGGCTTCAATGTTAGTGCTGCAGCTTGATACACGTTTCTGGCAGGTCAATGGTATCTACATGCTGTTGTTCGGCATTATATTGTTGATGTTGGTGCTAGTGATTGGTAGAGAAGTGAATGGTAGTAAGCGTTGGATTGGGCTTGGCCCGATGACGGTGCAACCAGCTGAACTGATGAAGTTTTTTATCGTGACCTACCTTGCCGGTTACCTGGTGCGCCGTAGTGACGAATTACAAACACAAATTAAAGGCTTTACAAAACCACTGTTAGTGATTGGTTTAGTGGTCGCTTTCTTACTGCTGCAACCAGACTTTGGGTCATCAGCAGTGATTGTAGCAACAGCACTTGCAATGTTGTTTTTAGCCGGTGCAAAGCTTTGGCAGTTTATTTCGCTAACCGCTTTTGTCGGTGTGGTGATGGCTTTGGTGGCCTGGAAAGAACCTTATCGTATGAAGCGATTAACCAGTTTCCTTGACCCATGGGCAGATCAGTTTGGTAGCGGTTATCAGTTAGTGCAGTCGCTGATTGCTTTCGGCCGGGGCGATTGGTTTGGAGTCGGGCTCGGTAACAGCGTGCAAAAACTATCGTACTTACCTGAAGCACATACCGACTTTGTGTTTGCAGTATTTGCCGAAGAGTTCGGCTTCGTCGGTGTACTACTGGTTATTACCTTATACGCCATCATCTTATTACGTAGCCTGAGTATTGGTCGGCGTGCATTGAAGATGGAACAGTATTTTGCCGCCTACGTGACATACGGCTTCGGCTTCTGGCTAAGTCTACAAGCGTTGATCAACATCGGTGTTTCAAGCGGCAGCTTACCAACCAAAGGGTTAACACTACCGTTTATCAGTTACGGCGGTAACTCGCTGATTGTGACCTGTATGGCCATAGCTATTATTTTGCGAGTAGATTTTGAAGTGCGTCGTCGTGAACATGAGTTCGCCAAAGTAAAGCGTGCGTATCGATCAGCAAAGGGAGGGCAGAGTGATGAATAAAAGAATTCTGCTGATGGCTGGCGGCACAGGCGGTCATATCTTCCCTGCATTGGCAGTTGGGCATGCTTTGGAGCAAGAAGGCTGGAGCTTACATTGGTTAGGTTCAGTGGGGGGCATGGAGCAGGAGCTAGTTCCTCAACACAATATTCCAATGACTTTGCTGCCGGTAAAGGGGATTCGAAATAAAGGTTTGTTGCCATTGATTAAGGCCCCCTTTCAATTGCTTAACAGTATACTTTTGGCGCGTAAGGCCATCAAAAAATTTAAACCGGATGTGGTATTAGGCATGGGTGGATTTGCCAGCGGTCCTGGTGGCATAGCTGCCAAGCTGTGTGGAGTGCCTTTAGTGATTCATGAGCAAAATGCCATCGCTGGTATGACTAATCATCAGCTGAATCGTTTAAGCCGTTGGACATTGCAGGCTTACCCTGGCGCGTTCCCTGAAAGCAAGAAAGTTATGACGGTTGGAAATCCTGTAAGACAGGATATTGGCAGTGATAGCGACCCTGCGCTGCGAATTGAGTCTGACGAGAAAAGCGTTCACATATTAGTGATTGGTGGTAGTCGTGGTGCAGCGGTGTTTAACGAAGAATTGCCGGAAACATTTAGCCGCGTGAATAGTGGTTTAAATGTTCAGGTGCGACACCAGTGTGGTAAAGGAAATTACGATACGGTACTAGCGCGATATCAACAACAGGATAGTAGCAAAGTAACCGTTGAAGTCAGTGAGTTTATAAGTGATATGGCGCGAGCCTATGAATGGGCTGATTTAGTTGTGTGTCGAGCCGGAGCATTGACCGTGGCAGAGATTGCTATGGCAGGTTGCGTTGCGATATTTGTGCCTTATCCCCATGCGGTTGATGATCATCAAACTTATAACGCGCGTTACTTGGCTGACCAAGGTGCTGCATTAATTATTCAGCAGCATGATTTAAGCACAGAAAGGTTGGCGCAAGAAATTACTGCGCTGGCAAATGACAAAGAACATTTAATTGAGATGGCAAGAAAGACAAAAGCATTGGCAAGACCTGAAGCAACGCAAAAAGTTGCTGAATATTGTAAGAAAGCTGCTGAAGAAAAAGCAGGAAACACAGCGAGAGAACAAGTATGAGTAATGGCATCAACCCTAACAGCCCTTTAATGCAGCAAGTGCCAGAGATGCGTCGGATTCGTCGTGTCCACTTTATTGGTATAGGTGGTGCAGGGATGAGTGGAATTGCCGAAGTGTTGCTGAATCTAGGTTATGAAGTGTCAGGCTCGGATATGCGTGACAGCAAAGTCACAGAACGTCTGAAAAGTTTAGGTGCCAAAATTTTCATTGGTCATCGTAGTGAGAATATTAATGACGTCAATGTGGTTGTTGCTTCGACAGCGATTCCAAAGAACAACCCTGAATTAGAAGCTGCGCGCGAGCATCGTGTACCGGTTGTACCACGTGCTGAAATGTTGGCTGAGTTAATGCGCTTCAGGCACGGTGTAGCTGTTGCCGGTACTCATGGTAAAACCACAACCACTAGTTTAATCGCCAGTATTTTTGCAGAAGGCGGATTAGACCCAACCTTTGTTATTGGTGGTTTACTGAATAGTGCAGGTAGTAACGCACGTCTTGGAACTAGCCGGTTCTTTATCGCCGAAGCCGACGAAAGTGATGCCTCATTCCTGCACATTCAACCAATGGTTGCTGTGGTCACCAATATTGAAGCTGATCACATGGACACTTACGGCGGCGACTTTAAAAATTTAGAAAACAATTTTATCGATTTCTTGCACAACCTTCCTTTCTACGGATTGGCGGTGATGTGTATCGATGACAAAACAATACAAGAGATTATGCCGCGGGTGACACGACCAACGGTGACTTATGGCTTTAGTGATGATGCTGATGTGCGTGCGATTGACTTTACTCAGTCAGGCACAAAAAGTCACTTCAAAGTAATTCGTCGTGATCATGAAGGCGAGCTGGAGATTACCTTAAACTTACCAGGTCGCCATAATGTGCAAAATGCTTTGGCCGCAATTGCAGTTGCCACAGAAGATGGTGTATCAGACGAGGCCATTCAAAAAGCATTGGCAGAGTTTGGCGGTATTGGTCGCCGCTTCCAGATGTACGGTGACTTTGAGGTCGACGGTAAAACGATAACCTTAATGGATGATTATGGTCATCACCCCAGTGAAGTGATGGCGACTATCGAAGCGATGCGTCGCAGCTGGCCGGAGCGTCGTTTGGTGATGGTTTACCAGCCGCACCGCTATAGCAGAACACGCGACCTGTATGAAGATTTCAGTAAAGTTTTATCCGAAGTGGATGCTTTATTGTTGCTTGAAGTTTACTCGGCGGGCGAAGAACCGATACCGGGTGCTGATAGTCGCTCATTATGTCGAAGCATTCGCCAGCGCGGAAAAATTGAACCCATTCATGTTGAAAAAATTGCCCAGCTCCCAGAGCTGTTAAGCAACATTTTACAGGATGGTGATGTGGTGGTTACGCAAGGTGCGGGTAATGTAGGTTCTTTGGCTCCAGCGTGGGTTGAAGTCAACATGAACTTGGCACAATTGAAAACGGAGGCCGAATCATGAGTATTGATAAGTTCGGCAAAGTGGCAGTTTTGTTTGGCGGGGATTCAGCGGAAAGAGAAATCTCGCTTCGAAGCGGTAAGGCAGTACACAGTGCTTTACTGAATGTTGGTATTGATGCGGTTCTTATTGACCTAAAAGATGATGGTTTGGCCGCAATTCAAGATAGCAAATGTGATCGCGTCTGGAATGCTTTACATGGCCGTGGTGGCGAAGATGGTGTGATTCAGGCGCATCTACAATTACTGGATCTGCCTTACACCGGAAGTGGTGTGATGGCGTCAGCGATTGCAATGGATAAATTACGTACCAAATTAATCTGGCAAGCGATGAACTATCCAGTGGCCAAGCACCGCATGTTAAACACCGGTGTTTTGACCCTAGAACAGGCTGAAGATGTTCTGGCTGGTATGAAAGGTTGCGTGATGGTTAAGCCGATACGAGAAGGTTCCAGTGTCGGCATGGCAAAGGCGGACACTGCAAAAGCATTAGTCAAGGCTGTAGAGAACGCTAAGCAATATGATCGTGAAGTAATGTTGGAACAATGGATTGATGGTGATGAATATACCGTTAGCATTTTAAATGGTAGAGCATTGCCAAGTATTCGCGTTAAAACACCGAATACGTTTTATGACTTTCAGGCGAAATATCAAAGTCAATCCACTGAATATCAATGCCCCAGTGGTTTGAATGACGAGGATGAAGCTGAACTGGCTGAGTTATCGCAGGCGGCATTTTATGCATTGGGTTGCGAAGGTTGGGGACGCGTGGATCTAATGCGCGAACGTAGCACCGGCAACTGGCTTTTATTGGAAGTGAATACGGTGCCAGGTATGACTGAAACTTCATTAGTACCGAAAGCGGCAAAGCAATCTGGCATGAGTTTTGACGAATTAGTGGTTGCGGTATTAGAAACCAGTTTCGTCGACAGACATTAGTAATCAAAGGAATTGACTGAAATGGTAAAGATGGCAACGCGTGAAGAACGCAATCAAGCGAAAAGCTTTAAAGGCTGGTTTAAGCCTTTGAAGTGGGTGCTTGTGATCGCGTCTGCCAGTGCTGCTGTAGTCGCATTCGTCTTTGCCGGAATCTGGGTGTTCAGTATTAATACTGACAACGTATTTCCGATTAATCGGCTAGAAGTATTTGAACAACAATTTACTTCGGCGGGTGAAGTGACGATTGCCATGAAATCAATTGATGATCGTGGTTTTTTCACCATGGATATGAAGACAGCGGAAGATAAGTTTGAATCATTACCTTGGGTTAAATCGGTTCAATTACGCAAAGTTTGGCCGGATACATTACAAGTGACGGTAGAAGAGTATGAGCCTTTGGCTTACTGGGGAATGAATGGTGTGGTTTCCACTGAAGGAAAGGTTTTTTATCCGGAACAGTTACCTGAAATGAATTGGGTCAAACTGCAAGGGCCAGATGAAATGGCAAAGGATTTAACAGTGTTATTGCAAACCTACCAAGAACAGTTGTTGAGAAAAGCATTGTTTATTGAAGGTATGCAATTAAGTGAACGCGGAGCGATTAGTTTGACGTTAAGTGACGGACTAAAAGTTCAATTAGGAAAGGTCCATGTTGAAGAAAGATTGGAACGCCTTTTGAATCATATCGATGTGTTGAAAACGCATAAGTCGGACGCATTGGCTTATGTTGACTTGAGATATCAAAACGGTTTTGCAGCTAAATGGGTTAGCAATACAACGCCGCTAGAAAACGGTGGGGGCAACAGGTAAAGCTATGTCGAAATCATCAGAGAAGAGATTAATTGTTGGGTTGGATATTGGTACGTCGAAAGTCGTAGCAATTGTTGGCGAAGTGGGTGCTGATAATGTGGTCGATATTATCGGTATAGGTTCGCATCCTTCCCGTGGCATGAAAAAGGGCGTGGTAGTCAATATTGAGTCTACCGTTGCTTCGATTCAACGTGCGATTGAGGAGGCAGAATTAATGGCAGGTTGCCAGATCCATTCTGTCTATACCGGTATCGCTGGTAGCCACATCAAAAGCTTAAATTCGCATGGCATTGTGGCGATTAAAGATCATGAGGTTACACAAAGTGATGTGGATCGCGTGATTGATGCGGCTAAAGCTGTGGCCATTCCTGCTGACCAAAAAATTCTCCATGTGTTGCCGCAGGAGTTTGTGATTGATAACCAGGAAGGTATCCGCGAACCAGTAGGCATGTCAGGAGTTCGCCTCGAAGCGAAAGTACACATGGTGACGGGCGCTGTCAGTGCCGCACAAAATATTACTAAGTGCGTAGCACGTTGTGGACTTGAGCCTGAAGACGTGATCCTAGAGCAATTAGCATCGAGTTATGCGGTGTTGACAGAGGACGAGCGTGAGCTTGGCATTTGCTTGATTGATATCGGTGGTGGAACAACGGATATCGCCATCTTTACAGGCGGCGCAATTCGTCACACCGCGGTTATTCCAATTGCCGGTGATCAGGTGACCAATGATATCGCTGTGGCGTTACGCACACCGACTCAGTTCGCCGAAGAAATCAAAATTAAATATGCCTGCGCTTTACGTCAGTTAACTAACTTGGATGAAACCATTGAGGTGCCAAGTGTTGGTGATAGACAGCCGCGTCGTTTGTCTCGTCAGATATTAGCCGATGTGGTGGAGCCACGTTACAGCGAATTGTTTGAGCTGGTGCAAGCAGAAATTCGTCGCAGCGGTTTTGAGAATTTAATTGCTGCCGGAATAGTGATTACCGGTGGTGGTTCGAAGATGGAAGGTTTGATGGAACTTGCTGAAGAAGTGTTCCACATGCCGGTTCGTCAAGGTATGCCACAACACATCAAAGGCTTAGTGGATGTGGTGAGAAATCCAATTTATGCAACGGGAGTTGGCTTGTTGATCTATGGAAAACAAGACCTGGGTCATCACCGTGAAAGAGATGTAACCGGTTTTTCAGGTCTCTTTGACCGTATGAAAAAGTGGTTTAGTGGTTTTTAGTAAAGCGAGGATCGCTTTATTGAAAAAAGTGGAAGTAACAATTGTTAACGCAATTTTTTAAAGTAAATCGAAGGGGAAATTATCATGGCTAACATGTTTGAATTAGTAGATAGCTGTCAGAACAGCGCGATCATTAAGGTGATCGGTGTAGGTGGTGGCGGTGGCAACGCCGTCGAACATATGGTGAAAGCCAATATTGATGGTGTTGAGTTTATTTGTGCCAATACAGATGCTCAGGCGTTGGAATCTTCAACGGCCAAAACCACTATCCAGATTGGACAAAATATTACACGTGGTCTTGGTGCTGGCGCCGACCCAGAAGTAGGTCGTCAGGCAGCGCTTGAAGATCGTGAGCGCATTATGGAGGTTCTGCAAGGATCTGACATGGTGTTTATCACAGCTGGTATGGGCGGTGGTACAGGTACAGGTGCTGCACCAGTTATTGCTGAGATTGCCAAAGAAATGGGCATCTTGACGGTAGCAGTGGTCACTAAGCCATTTAGATTTGAGCGTAAGAAACGCATGACACTGGCCGAAAATGGAATCAATGAGTTGCGTGCGTCAGTTGATTCATTAATCATCATTCCAAATGATAAGTTAGTGGCCCAATTTGCTGGTTTACGCTTAACAGAAGCCTTTGCCTCAGCGAATTCTGTGTTGCATGGTGCGGTGCAAGGAATTGCTGAGCTGATAACCTGCCCAGGCTTAATCAACGTTGACTTTGCGGATGTTCGCACCGTTATGGCTGAACAGGGCCAGGCGATGATGGGTACCGGTATTGCTGCCGGTGAAGGTCGAGCACAAATTGCAGCTGATATGGCCGTTGCCAGTCCATTGCTTGAAGATGTGGACTTGTCAGGTGCTCGAGGTATCTTGGTCAACATCACGGCGAATGAAGATTTCACCATTGATGAATTCTCAGAAGTGTGTGAAGTGATTGAAGATATTGCTCATGAAGATGCCACTGTGGTTGTTGGTACCGCCATTGATGCATCAATGGGTGATGAGATTCGCGTCACTGTAGTGGCAACCGGTTTAGGCCAGGAAGCCAACATGCGTTTAGTCAGCAATAGCAACGACAAGAAAGAAGTTCGTAAAGCTAACGGTGACCTTGATTATGGGCAGTTAGATTTACCTCCATCAATCCGCAAGCAAGCGGGCGCAAGCTCAGTTCCAGAGCAAAGCTCGAAAATGGCGGTTGGTAGTGATGTTGATAACTTCCTGGATATTCCAGCTTTCCTGAGAAAGCAGGCGGACTAATAAGTCGTCGATTCTGCCACTGGCTTTGTCGTTAAAACGATATCTTCGGTGACAAGGTGAAACTTATTGAAAAAGTTGCTTTCATACTTAAACAGTACGAAGAGGCACTCCCTTCGAGCGTCTTCGTACTGTTTTGTCTTTTAATTGTTCAGCCGCTATTCAACGCTGAGCGATTAGGCTAATAGGGAAACTAGCCTTGGCGGAAAGTGTGAGCTAGTGCATGTTTTGGCAATGTTTGTATCTGTTTGTAGCTAAATAAATCAATGGTTAAACAAATATTTCAAACAACTGTCTAAAAAATGGTCAAATATTGTTCAAATAACTGACATATTGTGATAATATGCGCTAGAATTTGAGTAGATTACACCTAAGACCTTGATTTTCAAGGCGTTGGAGAAACTGAATGATAAGACAACGTACGTTGAAGACAACCATTCGCGCTACTGGCGTGGGGCTACACACAGGAGAGAAAGTGTATTTAACCCTACGACCAGCACCAGTGGATACAGGGATTGTGTTCCGTCGCGTTGATCTGGACCCGATTGTTGAGATTGAAGCAAAGCCAGAAAATGTGGGTGATACTACGCTTTCTACTTGCTTAGTTAAAGATGATGTTCGTATTTCTACGGTTGAGCATTTGCTATCTGCAATGGCTGGCTTGGGCCTTGATAATGCTTACATTGACGTATCGGCACCAGAAGTACCTATTATGGATGGCAGTGCCAGTCCATTCGTATTCCTTTTGCAGTCTGCTGGTATCACTGAGCAGAATGCACCAAAGAAATTCATCAAGATTAAAAAGCGTGTTGAAGTTGAAGATGAAGGTAAAACTGCTGTATTTGAGCCTTTTGATGGTTTCAAAGTGGCTTTTACTATCGATTTCGATCATCCAGTATTCAAGAAAAGTCGTCAGACAGCAGTTATCGACTTCTCTAGCACTTCGTTTGTAAAAGAAGTGAGCCGTGCTCGTACTTTTGGTTTCATGAAAGACATAGAGTACTTACGAGCTCATAACTTAGCACTCGGAGGTAGCCAGGATAACGCTATCGTAATGGATGATTTCCGTGTTCTGAATGAAGACGGACTTCGTTATGACGATGAGTTTGTAAAGCATAAAATATTAGATGCAATTGGTGATTTATTCCTATTGGGCCATAGCCTTATTGGTGCCTTCTCGGGTTATAAATCAGGTCATGCACTCAATAACCAATTGATTCGTACCTTAATGGCGGATGAAACTGCGTGGGAACTAGCAACGTATGAAGATGCTAATGCAGCGCCAATTTCCTACATCATGAATCCAGCGTTATCTTTGTAATTCTGACTTTTCTATGGTTTAGTGAAAATTAAGAATTGAAATAGGAATTATATTTGTAGTATTTTTATCGGGTTTTTAGACAAGAAAGTCACTTAAACGTAAACGCCAGGAATTTATCTGGCGTTTGCTGGTTTTGAAAGACTGATAAAAAGTGGGGTTTTTAAGGCGTCGATTTATTGGGATCAATTTTGATTTGAATGTTGGCAAGGCCCAAAAAACCGGCTTGTCTGAGTTGTGAGAGTAACTCAGAGGATTGATACCGAAGGCGAGTTGCCCATACAGGGCTATCAGCAGTAATAACCAGACTGGTTTTATTGTATTCGGAGACTGTGCAATGTTTTTGCAAGTCTTCCGGTAAATGCTGATGAATACTATCGGTAATGGATTTGAGGGAATTTGCTTTATCGAGCAACCCTTTCAACACACTTTCAGGTGAGTTGAGAACATCAGCCACGGATTTGGCTCGGAAAGGACGCTTCATAAGCTCAATATTTCTGGGCTAGGTTAGGAGTTAGTATCTATTGTATGCTGACCGAGTAGGATTGTCATCTTGCAAGCTAGTTTGCGATTGACATTAACGAATGTGGGTGATTATGCGTATAACCATTATCAAGAGTGATCAAAAAGGGATTAAAGCATTGGAATTTGGACGTTCTAAATTAGTGGTATTTAGCCTGCTAGGCGCTGTTGCGTTAACGGCGGTAGTGGCATTAACGCACCTCGCAACTCGTTGGTCTTTACAGCAAGATCTAGTGAGTGAAGCTGCCATCAAAAAATGGCAACAAGAGCTTATCACTCAGAAAGAGCAGTTAGAAGAAGCGAAACGTATCTCAGAAAGTCAAATTCAAGCTTTATCGACTCGATTAGCAACCATGCAAGCCTATTTGTTGCGTTTGGATGCAGCAGGAGCACGATTAGTCGCTTCCGCTGGTATCGAAGATGAATTTGGTTTTGGCGAAGATCCTGCAATTGGTGGGCCCAATGAAGAAGTTTCAGCAACCACCTCAAGCTACAATGATGTAGTAGTGTTTCTTGATCAGTTAGAAAGTGATATCAATTCAAAGGAGCAAGAGTTATCGGCCCTTGAATCACTTATTCTGGATAAAGAAATTAGCGCCGAGCAACAAATTTCTGGCCGTCCCATCACTTCTGGCTGGTTATCCTCACCCTACGGCTACCGCGCCGATCCTTTCTCAGGAAAGCGCGCTTGGCATTCAGGTATCGACTTTTCTTCATTAGCTGGTTCTGATGTTATCGTTACCGCTGCTGGCGTGGTCACGACGGTAGATCGCAAACCTGGTTATGGTATTTTCGTTGAAGTCAGTCATGGTGGTGGTTATACAACACGCTATGGCCACAACAAAAGTGTCGAGGTTAAAAAGGGTGACATTGTGAAGAAAGGCCAAGTTATTGCCAAGGTCGGTAGTACCGGCCGCTCAACCGGGCCACACGTACACTATGAAATTACCAAGAATGGCAAAAAGCTCAATCCCTATAAATATCTGAAGAATTAAATCAACAAGCCCCAGCGATGGGGCTTTTGTTTAACTGGCCGTTAAAACATATCCTGAACATTGAAAAGCTTCTATTGTGCCCCCATAAGTTGAAAATACTGCTCGAAATGCCCGCTCAGGCGTTTACAGCGACCAGAATATGGGTACAATCGAGTGCTTTAAAGATTAATTATCTGCTATGGCTAGGCGTTAAAAGGGCTACCAACCCTTTAGTTCATACCTGCAATCCATAGTTAATACAACACAGACACAAGAAAGAACAATATGAGTTTCTTAAATAAAATTTTCGGAAGTCGCAACGAGCGGACGCTTAAAAAACTAAGTAAAACAGTCGATTTAATTAACCAGTTAGAGCCAGAAATGGAGGCGCTTTCAGACGAACAGCTGAAAGCGAAAACGACTGAATATAAAGAGCGTGTAGAGAAAGGCGAAACTCTGGATCAAATACTTCCGGAAGCATTTGCAGCAGTGCGTGAAGCCAGTAGGCGAACTTTGGGTTTGCGTCACTTTGATGTGCAGTTAATTGGTGGCATGGTTTTGCATAATGGTCGAGTCGCTGAGATGCGCACCGGTGAAGGTAAAACTTTAGTTGCCACCCTGCCTGTCTATTTGAATGCTTTATCGGGAAAAGGTGTCCACGTTATTACCGTCAATGACTACCTGGCGCAACGTGATGCAGACTGGATGAAACCAGTCTATAACTTCCTGGGTATGGAGGTTGGCGTTATATTGTCCGGTCAGTCTCACGAAGAAAAACAAAAAGCTTATGGGGCAGATATAACTTACGGGACCAATAACGAATACGGTTTCGATTATCTGCGCGATAACATGGCATTCCAAAAAGAACACCGAGTTCAGCGTGAATTAAATTTTGCGGTTATCGATGAGGTTGATTCTATTCTGATCGATGAAGCGCGTACCCCATTGATTATTTCCGGGCCAACTGATGATAGTTCAGAAATGTATCGTGCTATCGATAAGTTGATTCCGAAACTTGTTGCTCAGGAACATGAATCAAAAGAAGACGAAGAAGATACCGGCGATTACACGGTTGATGAAAAGTCGAAACAGGCGCATTTAACTGAAAAAGGTCAGGAGTACATCGAAGAGTTACTTCGCCAAAATGACCTGTTACCTGATGATCAAAGTCTCTACAGTCCATCAAGCATTGGGCTCCTGCACCACGTTAATGCTGCATTGCGTGCTCATAAACTATTTAAGAAAGATGTGGATTATGTGGTTAATGATAATCAGGTGGTCATCGTCGATGAGCATACCGGTCGTACCATGCCGGGCCGTCGCTGGTCAGATGGTTTGCACCAGGCGATAGAAGCAAAAGAGGGCGTTCAAATACAGAACGAGAATCAAACTCTAGCATCCATCACATTCCAGAATTACTTCCGTCTGTATAACAAGTTGTCCGGTATGACCGGTACCGCGGACACCGAAGCAACAGAGCTACACATGATTTACGGCTTGGATGTTGTGGTTATTCCGACCAACAAGCCAATGCTGCGTGATGATAAGGGTGATCTGATATTCCTGACCAAACAGGAGAAGTACGATGCCATTATCAAGCAAATTAAAGAGTTGCAAGCTAAAGGCCAGCCTGTTCTGGTCGGTACCGTATCGATTGAGTCATCTGAACTGATTTCTAAAGAGCTTAAGAATGCCAAAATTAAACACCAGGTTCTTAACGCTAAGTTCCACGCCAAAGAGGCAGACATTATTGCACAAGCCGGTCGTCCGAGCGCAGTCACCATTGCTACCAACATGGCCGGCCGTGGTACTGATATCGTGTTGGGCGGTAACTTGCAGGCTGATATAGATGCATTGGGTGAAAACCCAACGGCTGAACAAATTGCCAAGGCTAAAGAAGAGTGGGATAAACGCCATCAGGCAGTTCTTGGTGCGGGCGGTCTAGCGATTATCGGTACTGAGCGTCACGAATCTCGACGTATTGATAACCAGCTTCGTGGCCGTTCAGGTCGTCAGGGTGACCCAGGTTTGAGCCGTTTCTATTTATCGTTAGAAGATGACCTGATGCGAATCTTTGCCTCAGAACGTTTGGGCATGATGATGCAACGTCTTGGCTGGGATGAAGGCGAAGCACTTGAGCATAAGATGGTCTCACGTGCCATTGAAAATGCTCAACGTAAAGTTGAACAGCGTAACTTTGATACTCGTAAGAACCTGCTTGAATACGATGATGTTGCCAACGATCAGCGTCGAGT
This sequence comes from Kangiella sp., assembly GCF_048265365.1. NCBI lineage: Bacteria > Pseudomonadati > Pseudomonadota > Gammaproteobacteria > Kangiellales > Kangiellaceae > Kangiella > Kangiella sp. Next base: position 506,465 of record NZ_JBLXBT010000002.1, on the reverse strand, counting down.
CATTTATGAGCAGCGCAATGAGTTGATGGATGTGGATGATATCTCTGAGACAATCGAAGACTTGCGTGAGGATGTGGTTTATAGCATTACCAGCGAATATATTCCGCCGCAATCCATTGAAGAAATGTGGGATGTTAAAGGCCTTGAGCAGCGCTTAGAGCAGGATTTTGCTATTGAGTTGCCGCTCCAGAAGTGGCTGGATGAGGATGATAAGCTTGCCGAAGACGGTTTGCGTCAGCGTATCCTTGATGAGGTTATTAAATCCTATCAAGAGAAAGAGGCTTTATTGCCCGATCCTAAAATGATGCGCCAGCTTGAGAAGCAAGTCATGCTGCAAGAGCTTGATCGTCATTGGAAAGAACATCTGGCCAATATGGACCATTTGCGCCAAGGTATCTGGATGCGTAGCCATGCGCAGAAAAATCCTAAGCAGGAATATAAGCGTGAAGCTTTTGATCTGTTCTCAGGTATGTTGGACAACCTTAAAGAAGACGTGATCACTTTATTGGCTAAAGTTCGTTTCCAAATGCCGGAAGAAGTTGAAGCCATGAAGCGTAAAGAAGTGAATCAAGCCGGTATGACAGCACAACATGATTCGACTTCCGCACTGCCACAAAGTGAGACAGCGCGTCAGGCCGACACCTTTGTTCGTGAGCAGCCAAAAGTTGGGCGTAATGAACCGTGTCCATGTGGCTCAGGTAAGAAGTTTAAGCACTGTCACGGTAAGGTTGAAGCTTAATCTTTCCTTAAACCTGAACACCAGCGCTAGTTTGTTATGAAAAATATGATTCGGGTCGCGGTTGCTGTCATTCAGCGTCGCGACCGAATTCTTATCGCTAAGCGACCACAACATTTGCACAAGGGTGGCTATTGGGAATTTCCCGGTGGTAAGCAAGAAGAGGGCGAGCAAGCAGAACAGGCCCTGATTCGAGAGTGCCTCGAAGAACTGGCAATAATCCCTGCAAAATATTCCCCTCTAATTCAGATCGAACATCATTATCCTGAGAAGTCGGTAGTCTTAGACGTTTGGACCGTTACCGATTATTTAGGGGTACCGAAAGGTGCAGAAGGGCAGCCACTGCTCTGGTGCCCGATTAAGGATTTAGGGGATTATAAATTTCCTGAGGCTAATTTAGCCATTCTTTCTGCAATACAAGCTGAAGCAAAGAAAGCCCAAATGCTATAAGTTAAAACTAATCCTGGTTGCGGCTGAGCTGGTCAACGGTTTCAGGATCTAAAGGTTTGCCAGCAATTCGATGTCCCTCGCTGGCCCATTCACCCAAGTCAATCAACTTGCAGCGCTGACTACAGAAAGGCTTACATTCGTTATCATCTTTCCAGGCCACGGCCTTCTCGCAAGTTGGACACTTAACAATTAATGCTTTACTCATAAAGACTCATACATATTAAATAGCGTAAATTGGGGTTATTATAACTGAAAATTGATCTTGTTGTAGGGTGGATATCCCCGATGGGGGAGGCCCAGTCGCGACGTGAAACCATCCGGCAGAGAATAATCGTGGGCTGGATAAGCCCGAAGAGCGTCATTCAAGAAATACTAGGCCGACTCATGGTAAATTGTATGGGAGAGCTACGCTCGTCCCAAACAAGATAATCAATCAAATTCATAAACAAAGAGAATACTGTGCGACAACCTTTTTACATTAATCTTGCCACAGGCCTGATTCAGCCCGTCCGCTTTGTTCCAACCGAACACTGTGATGAACGCGAGGATTCAGGCGATATTAGCCTGCTGGTTATTCACAATATCAGTCTTCCGCCAAATCAGTTTGGTGGGCCATATATAGATCAACTTTTTACTGGCACATTAAACCCAAGCGATCATCCTTATTTTGAGGGCATTGCTGCTTTACGTGTGTCCAGCCATTTATTAATAAGACGAAATGGCGATGTGGTGCAGTATGTGCCACTTCATAAGCGCGCATGGCATGCCGGACTCTCCAGTTTTGAGGGGCGGGACAAGTGTAATGATTACTCAATTGGTATCGAGTTAGAAGGGGCGGATGATATTCCCTATGAAGAAATCCAGTATCAGACTTTAGTCAAAATCACTCAGGTCATTCTCAAAGCATATCCTCAGATTTCTCCTGAGCGTATTATGGGCCATTCTGATATCGCACCAGGTCGTAAAACCGACCCTGGCCCAGCTTTTGACTGGGATCATTTCAGGATGTTGATTAAGGCCTGGTAAAGATGAAAAAGGCTTTGAGTCAAACTGCTTAATCCGTAAAATACTCCATTGATAAGTCACTACTCGGTGTGTATAGACGTTCTATTTTTGAAATCGATACTAGCCGCACAGGATCCTCACATGATCGAAACCCCATACCAGCAACAGCTCGAAACCGAAATTCCGCATCAGGTTGACCTTGCCCTGCAAGAAGATCTGGGTGGAACTAATGCATCTGAAGGAATGGATGTGACTGCGGAGCTCATCAGTGAGGATAAAATCGCAACTGGTAAGTTACTAACTCGCGAAGATGCAGTGATCTGCGGCATTGACTGGTTTAATGCGGTATTCCATAAGCTAGACCCAAGCATTGAAGTTGAGTGGTTTTGCCAGGATGGTGATAAGGTTAGAGCGCAAGAAAAGTTATGCGAGCTTCGTGGTAATGCACGAAAAATCCTGACCGGTGAGCGTACCGCCATGAATTTCTTGCAAACCTTATCTGGAACGGCCACTACAACTGCACGTTATACTGCTGAACTTAAAGGTACTTCATGTAAGTTACTCGATACCCGAAAAACAATTCCCATGTTGCGCTTAGCGCAAAAATACGCCGTTTATTGTGGCGGTGGGCATAACCATAGAATTGGACTGTTTGATGCCTTTCTGATTAAAGAAAACCACATTATTTCCGCAGGCTCTATTGAGCAAGCTGTCAAAAAAGCTCGCCAACTTGATCGTAACATCATGGTGGAAGTCGAAGTAGAAACTTTCGCTCAATTAGATCAGGCGCTTGATGCAGCTGCCGATGTCATCATGCTCGACAACTTCTCCATTGACGATATGCGCACCGGTGTTGCCATCAATCAGATTCATTCCCACACTGCCAAAATAGAAGCTTCTGGCAATGTCAGCCTCGAAACTTTGCGTGATATCGCCGACACAGGCGTTGACTTCATCTCGGTAGGGGCTCTAACCAAACACATTCAAGCCGTCGATCTATCCCTGCGACTGGAATTATAACTCACAGTTATTACAGAAGAAAAAGCTAGTATGGTAGGCTTACGCTCTCAAATTGAAAAATCAAATAACCATATAGCAACAGTTCATGAAAAAAGGCTACGTTTACATACTGACCAATCCAAGGAAAACGGTCCTCTATACAGGGGTAACCTGCAACTTAGGTAAACAGGTATTCGAGCATAAAAATAAAATTGCTGAAGGTTTTACTCGAACCTACAACTGCAATGACCTTGTCTACTATGAAATCACTGACTCGCTGGAAAAAGCCAAGACAAGACAAAAAGAAATCAAAACAGAATGCCGAATAGGCAAAGAAGCCCTTGTAGAACGCTTCAATCCAGAGTGGAGAGATCTTTCAGATGATTTACTAGCAATTAAAAAACGGTAAAGTCTTTAGGTTGAGTTCTAAGTAGAGTTCGCGAAGCGTAATTAAGTACTAAATCGTTAAAATTGCCCCCCATCAGGAGGCGAGTTGGGCCAAACCTGTCCTGTGACCACCTACGTTGCGCTCTACAAATCGTTACAAAGTTGACAAAAAACGTCACATTTTCCTTTGGTTGGTCAAAAAAACACCGGTTTGTACACCTTTTGAAAAGCAAATTCGCATACAACTGTGACGTAAGTCATTGTTTTTGCTCAGTGTCAGAATATTTGACTATAAGCTGTTGCTATTGCTTACCTGCAAAGTATATATTTGATTACAGATTTGTTCACACAGGGAAGCGCTACTTACATTCCGTAATGGCCCGTGTAGTTTTGATCAGATTATACGGAATTCTCTGTGAACAGATTTGAACTCAAACAATTTGCAAATTCTTTAAAGAATAGGAGAGAGTCTTATGCAAACTAAAAAACAATCGGGTTTCACCCTTATCGAATTAATGATCGTAATCGCGATTATCGGTATCTTGGCTGCAATCGCTATTCCTCAGTATCAAGATTACATTGCCCGTTCACAAGTTAACCGTGCGTATGGAGAAATGTCTTCTTACAAAACCGCAATTGAAGAAAGGTTAATGCGTGGTACTGCTACTACAGCTGCAGATGCAGAAATTGGTTTTGTTGATTCAAACTTAACAACAACTGTATTTGCAATTGCCGCTGATGGCACAGGAACTGTTACAGCAACGTTAGATGGCGATGTCTCTCCATCTGTATTGAATGGCACAATCCAGCTAACAAGAACAGCAGAGGGTCTTTGGACTTGTGCTACTACTGGTTTAGAAGCTAAATATATTCCAGCCGGATGCCCGTAATATTTAGGCATAAACAAAAAAAAGTGGGCCCTTGGCTCACTTTTTTTTTGTTTGGTAGAAATGGGTAGAAATTCATAAAGAATTGACTTTTGAAGCTTTTTATTCAAGGATATAAGTACGTCTTTTAAACTGTTTAGTGAGTATTATGACTTTAGCAGATACGGGTCTTTCTGGCTTGGCTCATTTGCTGGTTGCTGAGGGGCTTTTAACAAAAGAAAAAGTCCAGCAGGCAGTAAAAAACGCCAGAGAGGAAAAGGCAGGGCTGATTGATTGGTTGGTCTCCGCTGGGTGGCTGGAAGGCAAGCAAGCGGCGAAAGCGCAGGCTCTAAATTTTGGATATCCCTACTTTGATTTGTCTAGTATCTCTTTTGAGAATATTCCCAAAGACGTTATTGACCAGAAGCTGATGCAAACTCATAGAGTGGTTCCTCTGTATAAACGAGGGACTCGGCTTTTTGTAGCAGTTTCCGATGCTACTAACCTCAAAAGTTTAGAAGAGATTCGTTTCCAAACCGGCTGCTCGGTGGAAGCTGTGTTAGTTGAGCCTAACAAGCTCGCCAACACAGTGAATAAACTCATTGAAGAAAAAGAAAATGAATCCCTGTCCGATTTTGATGATGCTGATCTGGACAATATTGATTTAGATGCAGTAGATCCCGAAGCTGAACAGGATATGGATGAGGGAGCAAGTGGAGAAGATGCCCCGGTAGTTAAGTTCGTTAAACAAATGCTGGTCTCAGCGATACGTAAAGGCGCTTCCGATTTGCACTTCGAGCCCTACGAAAAGAAATACCGTGTCCGCTTCCGTATTGATGGTATGTTGCATGAAGTCGCTTCACCTCCTATTCAACTTGCCAGTCGTATTTCAGCTCGCTTAAAAGTTTTATCCGGCTTGGATATTTCTGAGCGCAGGGTTCCGCAAGATGGTCGTGTAAAACTCAAAATCTCAAAAACCAAAGCTATTGATTTTCGTGTCAATACATTACCAACCTTGTTTGGTGAAAAAATCGTTATGCGTATTCTCGATCCAGCTCAAGCTATGCTGGGTATTGATGCCTTGGGGTTTGATCCAATTCAAAGAAAGAATTTCATGACGGCCATTGAGAAACCGCAAGGCATGGTGCTGGTAACTGGCCCAACCGGTTCCGGTAAAACAGTAACTCTTTATACAGGGGTGAATATTTTAAATGATGAATATAAGAATATTTCTACCGCTGAAGACCCGGTTGAGATTAACTTACAAGGGATTAATCAGGTAAACGTAAATGTTAAAGCTGGCTTAACTTTTGCTTCGGCACTTAGAGCCTTTTTACGTCAGGATCCAGATATTGTGCTAGTGGGTGAGATTCGAGATCTGGAGACTGCAGAAATTGCAATTAAAGCAGCTCAAACCGGTCACTTAGTATTGTCCACACTGCACACAAACTCTGCTCCTGAAACCTTGACTCGTCTGGTGAACATGGGTGTAGCACCCTTTAATATTGCAACGACGGTCAATCTTGTTGTTGCTCAACGTCTGGCTAGACGTTTGTGTGAACATTGCAAGAAACCTTCTGACTTACCAAAGGAAGCCTTGATTGAGGAGGGTTTTAGAGAAGAAGAGCTGAACGAACTCACAATTTACGAGCCAATAGGTTGCGATAAATGCACAATGGGCTATAAAGGTCGTGTGGGCTTATTTCAGGTTATGCCTGTGTCTGAAGAAAATGGTCGTATTATTATGGAAGGTGGTAATGCGATTGATATTGCTGATCAAGCGAGAAAAGAGGGAATTCCTGATTTGCGTAGAGCTGGCTTGAATAAAGTCAAGCAAGGGCTGACCAGTTTAGCCGAAGTAAATCGTGTCACGCAAAATTAAATTAAAGTGTTGGCGTGAAAAAGATTAAAGGGGGAGTGTTTAAGCAATTAGGTTGGACACTTTAGCCATATGAGAACATTAGTAAGGTAATTAACATGGCAACAGCAGCTAAGCGGAAAGCAACAAGAGCGAAACAGAAAAAGCTGAAGAATTTTCAGTGGACGGGGGTTAACAAGCAAGGAAACAAACTTAAAGGAAAAATATCTGCTGAAAGTCAAGACGTAGTGAAGCAGCAACTCCTTAAGCAAGGTATAACTCCAAAAGCTATTAATGCTGAACTGTTTGCTTTCAGTGGTGCAAAAAAATCAATTAAGCCTGTGGATATTGCGGTATTTTTGCGGCAGTTAGCCATTATGATGAAAGCAGGTGTTCCCTTAGTTCAGTCATTTGACATCATTGGTAAAGGGCATGAGAACCCCAGTGTGCAAGACTTGGTCTTGGATATTAAAGCTGATGTTGAGTCCGGGAACCCATTTGCTGAGTCCTTAAGAAAACGTCCCAAGTATTTTGATAACTTAGTGTGCGACTTAATTCATGCTGGTGAACAGTCTGGTACTTTGGAGCTAATGCTCGATCGTATCGCTACCTATAAAGAAAAGTCAGAGGCTTTAAAGTCAAAAATTAAATCAGCATTGATGTATCCTGCCGCTGTGGTTGTTGTATCTATTGCAGTAACGGCTATTCTACTCGTTTACGTTGTACCGATGTTCGCAAGCTTATTCCAAGGGGCTGGGTCTGATTTGCCTGCTTTTACTCAGGTGGTTGTGGATATGTCAAACAATGTCCAAGCTTACTGGTTTGTATACTTGTTGATAATAATCGGAATAGTGGTCGGGTACTCACAGCTAAATAAAAGATCTAAGGCTTTTAGGGATGGTAAAGATAAGCTGCTTCTAAAGTTTCCTGTATTTGGCCCTCTGATTCAAAAAGCGGCAGTTGCTCGTTATGCAAGAACTTTGGCGACAACATTTGCAGCCGGTGTTCCGCTAGTTGATGCTCTTGACTCTGCTGCTGGTGCCTCAGGTAATGCGGTATATCGTGACGCAATATTGAAAATTAAAGAAGATGTTACCACTGGTCTGCAAATTAATATGGCGATGGCATCAACCCAAGTATTTCCTAATATGGTTACTCAGATGGTGGCTATTGGTGAAGAGTCCGGCGCCGTAGATACCATGCTAGCCAAAGTGGCTGATATTTATGAACAAGAAGTGGATGATGCAGTTGATGGTATTAGTTCTTTGATTGAGCCATTCATTATTGTTTTCCTCGGAACGGTTGTTGGTGGTTTGGTTGTAGCCATGTACTTGCCAATCTTCCAGATGGGTAACGCATTCTAAAAGTCCTAAAAACAACTTAAAAGACAAATAATATGATTGATATTCTTTCAAAAAACCTGCCCATGTTGGCAGGTTTAGTTTTTATACTGGGGTTATTATTCGGCAGTTTCTTGAATGTAGTGATTCATAGGTTGCCATTAATTTTAAATCGAGAGTGGCGTGCTACCGCGACGGAAATTTTAACCGAAGCCAGTTGCTCCGTCTCTTGCCCTAAAGATGGACTTCCTGAAAAGTATAACTTAATTACTCCTCGATCAGCTTGCCCAAAGTGCAAGCATCAAATCACATCTATGGAAAACCTTCCTGTTATTAGCTGGTTGGTTTTGCGAGGCAAATGTTCAAACTGCAAAGCTAAGATTAGCGTACGTTATCCGTTCGTTGAACTACTGACTGCCGTGACCTTTATGGTATGTGCGATTACTTTTGGTTGGTCCTGGTCACTGGTATTTGCCTTGATCTTCACTTGTTTTCTTATTGCCGGTAGCTTCATTGATTACGACCATAAGATCCTGCCGGATCAATTAACCCTTCCATTAGTCTGGATTGGCCTGGTGGCTGCATTGTGGCTCTCGCCGGAGCTCGTTCAACCAAGCTTTGCTAAAGACTTACCATCGGCTGTTATCGGCGCTTTAGCGGGCTATTTGTCTCTGTGGTCGATCTATTGGTTATTTAAGCTGTTGACCGGCAAAGAGGGTATGGGGCACGGTGATTTTAAATTACTTGCGGCCTTAGGAGCTTTCCTCGGTTGGCAAATGTTGCCTCTGGTAATTTTATTATCTACGGTAACAGGCGCCATTCTAGGTATTACGGCGATGGTCATTAGTAAAAAAGGACGTGATTATAAGATCCCGTTCGGACCATTTTTAGCAATTGCTGGCTGGATAGCTCTAATTTGGGGCGAGACCATTACCAATACTTATATTCAAATGTTACAGCCTTAGTGATATACAAAGGTTGGTAGGGGCAAGTCATGACTTGTTCCTACAACAAAGAAGTACAATCCAATTTAGAATATAACCATGACCTATAAAGTTGCTTTAACAGGCGGTATTGCTAGCGGTAAAACCGCTGTCAGTGATATGTTTGCGGAACTTGGTGTTACTGTCATTGATGCGGACATTATTGCGCGTGAAGTTGTTGCCAGGGGGTCCGAGGCATTGCAGGCTATTACCGAACATTTTGGCAAAGAGGTTTTAACTGAAACCGACGAGTTAGACCGCGAAAAGCTTCGTAGCAAGGTCTTTTCCGATGAGCTACAAAGGCAATGGTTGAACGATCTGCTACATCCCTTGATTCGTAGTGAAATGAAACAACGACAAGCGATAGCACAATCAGCTTATTCCATTAGTGTTATCCCACTGCTTTATGAAAGCGGGCAATACCGAGAGTATGATCGAGTGTTAACTGTGGACTGTCCCACCGCAATCCAGCTTGAGCGTTTGATGGAGCGCGATCAATCAACCCTTGAGCAGGCCCAAGCCATTTTGGACAAGCAGGCAACGCGAGAACAACGCTTGTCGATCGCTGATGATGTAATTGTGAATGACTCAGATTTGCATTCCCTTAAGCAAAGCGTTATAACGCTTGATAACCAATACAGGCAATTAGCAAGGAATTAGGCAATTGATGCCCGAAGCTGCCAGTTATATCTTATATGAGCATCCGCTCAATGAGCAGATACGCACTTATCTGCGCTTAGAAAATCTTTTTAATATTCAGCAAGAGCTCCAATCCATAGATTCAGTGGCTTCGCATATCGCTGCGTTGCACAATTTATGGGAAATTTTGGATTGTCTTGATAGGGGAGACCTAAAGGCGGAGTTATTGAAAGAGCTCGAACAGCAGAAGAATCATTTTAAACAGCTGGAAGCCAGCCCCTATATTGATGATCTGAAGCTAAAGCGCTTTCTTGAACAACTGCAACAGCTTTACCTCTGGGTAGCTAATTACCAGGGGAAGTTCGGCGCTACTTTACGGCAAGATCGTTTTATCGATTTGATAAAGCATCGAATTCGTATTCCAGGTGCTTCCTGTAGCTTTGACTTACCTGAATTACACCAGTTTTTGCAACAGCCGGTTAATTATCGGCAGCAGAAGTTTGCCGAGTGGTTTGAACATTTTGACGGGTTGAATAAGTGTCTTAAAGTTTTGTTGAGGCTGTATCGTGAAAACGGTCAGTTTGTTGATGCCGAAACCAATAATGGTGCATATCAACATAATTTTGATAAGAAACAGAATCCTCATCTGATCAGAGTCAAAATGCCCATTGCCACCAGCGTCTATCCCGAAATCAGTGGTTCGAAATACTGCTTTACTATTCGCTTTATTCAGCCAGGAGAGCAGGAGCAGAAGGTATTGTCAGATGATACTAAGTTCCAAGTGGCGATTTGTTGATTATGGTTGGATAGTGCTACGCTGGGCCTCCCTTGGGGGTAATACAGACTACAAGGCGAATCGGGCGACCGCTGCCCCCCTACAATGACGGTCTGTATTTAATTAATAGACGCATTCTGTATTTTCATTTGGTACTATAAATCTGAACGGATTTATTAAGGTTTCAACATGGCTCTTTTAACACTCATCATCGCTTTATTATTTGAACGTTATTTCCATACAGGTAATAGCGAGGAACGCCAGAAGTACAGCAATGCTAACTGGTTTGTTGCTTACCAAAAACGACTGGGCGAGTCGTTTGGCGAACAGTCGTGGTTTAAGGGTTGGCTAGCCGAGGCTGTGTTAATTCTGGCTCCTGTCATTTTGATTTTCTTATTGTTCGAAACCTTTGGTAACGGCTTCCTCTCCTCTTTAATTATGCTTGCCTTAGCGGTAGTCATTCTCGTTCATTGCTTGGGGCCTGAGTCACCACGTAAGTCTCTTCGTGGGTACTTCTCTGATATTGCAAGCGATGATGAACAGGGGGCTTATGAACATGCTGTGACCTTTACTGGCAAAGAGGCTGAAGACTGGCCGCAAACGCAGCGTATGGTCAGTGAGGCTATCTTCACAGAAACTCAGCGCCGCTACGCAGCTGTGGTCATATGGTTTGTATTGCTAGGCCCAGCCGGCGCATTGCTGTACCGTCTTCTGGACTGGTACTTAGCCAATAATCCAGAAGGCAGCTTATCTGCACCACTAAAGACGATTATGGATTGGATTGCAGGTCGTATCTCAGTATTGGCATACTTGCTTGCAGGTGATATGGCTTCTGGCGTCTCTAAGATTAAAAAGAAGTTCTTCGACTTTAATGTTGGTGGTATGGAGCTGATTGAAGAGACGGGCGTCGCAGCGATAGGCCCAGTGCTTGATTGCGAAACTGAGGAAAAACAAAAGGTTGCCGAGAACCTATGTTCTTTAAAACTCACCGAACGCACTGGCGTTATTCTATTTGCTTTCGTTGCCGTTATGTCATTATTGGGTTGGACTTGGGTGTAAGTAATTAACACTTGTTAATTATTAGCTCTGGTTTGACCTAACCCATACATCAGGTAAAAACCACCTCTGAAAGTATCTTTTTTCCTTCATTTTGTCTATGATGGACACTTTACGAATTTTAGTTAAGTTGCTTAACAAGTGTTAATTATTTGTTGGTAGCTCTCTTGTAAAGACCATTGGTGCTGAAATTAGTATTGAATAAGCAGTACCTAGGCCAAATGAAAGGCAAGAATATGACACAAGATCAAAAAAACGATGCGTCAATCGAAGACGTTGATCCGATTGAAACTCAGGAGTGGATCGATGCACTGGATGCAGTAATGGCGGAAGAGGGTGTTGAGCGTGCTCATTACCTGCTCGAAAAATTAGTGGCTAAGGCGCGTCGCGCTGGTGCTAATTTGCCATTCGATTTAACCACTGCGTATCTAAATACCATTCCCCCCTCTCAAGAAGCACATATGCCTGGCGATCAGGAAATGGAGCGTCGTTTACGCGCCATTATCCGCTGGAATGCGATTGCCATTGTTTTACAGGCTTCCAAAAAAGATTTGGAGCTGGGCGGACATTTATCAAGCTTTGCCTCGAGCGCCACTCTTTATGATGTTGGCTTTAACCACTTCTTCCATGCAGCGGATGATGAGCATGGTGGTGATTTAATTTATTATCAAGGTCACTGCTCGCCAGGTATTTATGCACGAGCCTTTCTTGAAGGCCGTTTAGGTGAAGAGCAATTGGCGAACTTCCGTCAGGAAGTTGATGGCAAAGGCCTTTCCTCTTATCCGCACCCTTGGTTAATGCCAGAATTCTGGCAGTTCCCAACCGTTTCTATGGGGTTGGGTCCAATTCAGGCTATCTATCAGGCGCGCTTCTTAAAGTATCTTGAAGATCGTGGCCTGGCTAAAACCAAAGGTCGTAAAGTTTGGGCTTTCTTAGGCGACGGTGAAATGGACGAGCCAGAATCAATGGGCGCGATCAGTCTTGCCGGTCGAGAGAAGCTGGACAACCTGATCTTTGTGGTTAATTGTAATCTGCAACGTCTTGATGGTCCGGTGCGTGGTAATGGCAAAATTATCCAGGAGCTTGAAGGCGAATTCCGTGGTGCAGGTTGGAGCGTATTGAAAGTTATCTGGGGTCGTTATTGGGATCCGCTGATTGCACGTGATACCGAAGGTCGCTTGTTGAAAGTGATGAACGAAACTGTGGATGGTGAATATCAAAACTGCAAAGCCAAAGGTGGCGCCTATACGCGCGAAAAGTTCTTTGGCAAAGATCCTAAATTATTAGAGATGGTTGCCAACATGTCGGATGAGGATATTTGGCGTTTGAACCGCGGTGGCCATGACCCGCACAAAGTGTACGCAGCCTATCATCGTGCAGTTAACACCGAAGGTCAGCCTACCGTGATTCTGGCTAAAACTGTTAAAGGTTATGGCATGGGGTCATCGGGTGAGGGAAAAAATATCTCCCACCAGGTCAAGAAAATGAATCTGGAAGCCTTAAAGCATTTCAGAGATCGCTTTAATGTACCGATTCCTGATGACAAGTTGGAAGAAGTTCCTTTCTATCATCCAGGCGAAGACAGTGACGAAATTAAATACTTGCGTGAGCGCCGTGAAAAGCTTGGTGGTTACCTGCCAGCGCGTCGCCCGCAATCTGATTCTTTGGATATTCCGCCGCTGTCAGATTTTGAACCATTGCTAAAAGCAACCGGTGATCGTGAGATTTCTACTACCATGGCATTTGTGCGTGCCTTGAATATCTTATTGAAAAATAAGTCTTTAAAAGACCGTATTGTGCCGATTATTCCAGATGAAGCCCGTACTTTCGGCATGGAAGGTTTGTTCCGTCAAATCGGCATTTATTCGTCATCAGGTCAGCTTTATGAGCCGGTCGATTCTGATCAAATCATGTATTATCGCGAAGACAAGAAAGGTCAGATTTTGGAAGAAGGCATTAACGAAGCCGGTGCTATGTCATCATGGATGGCGGCTGCGACCAGTTATTCGAGCAATAATTTGCCGATGATTCCTTTCTATGTCTATTACTCAATGTTCGGTTTCCAACGCATTGGAGATTTGGCATGGGCGGCTGGCGATATGCAGGCGAGAGGTTTCCTGATTGGCGCAACCTCGGGCCGCACAACCCTGAATGGTGAAGGCTTGCAGCATCAGGATGGTCATAGTCATATGATTTCAGCGACCATTCCAAACTGCATCAGCTATGATCCGACTTACGCACATGAACTGGCAGTGATTGTTCGCGAGGGTATGCGTCGCATGTATCGTGACCAAGAAAACGTGTTCTACTACATCACGACTCTCAACGAAAACTATCCACACCCAGAGATGCCAGAAGGTTCAGAAGAAGGCATTATCAAAGGGATGTACTTGCTACACGAAAACAAATCTCGCAAGAAAGCCCCGCGCGTTCAGTTGATGGGCTCGGGTTCGATTTTGCGTGAAGTTGAATATGCGGCTGAGTTGCTGGAAGAAGATTTTGGTGTCTTGTCAGATGTATGGTCAGTGACCAGCTTCACCGAGTTGCGTCGTGAAGGCATGGCGGTTGAGCGTGAAAACATGCTGAACCCAACCAAGAAGCCGAAACAGTCCTATGTAGAGCAATGTTTGGCTAAGCAAAAAGGGCCTGTTATTGCGTCAACGGATCACATGAAAGCTTACGCTGATCAGATTCGAAACTTCGTACCACAGAAATTTACCGTGTTAGGCACTGACGGTTTTGGCCGCTCGGATAGCCGTGAGAATTTGCGTCGCTTCTTTGAGGTGGATCGTTATTACATAGTATTAGCAGCGCTTAAAACCTTGGCTGACGAAGGTGAGATTGATGTTAAAGAAGTCACCAAGGCCATCAAGCGTTACAACATTGATACGGATAAAGCCGATCCGGCAACCCTATAAACTGGAGGAAACATCGTGGCAGATATTACACAAGTAAAAGTCCCCGATATTGGTGATGCCAGTGGGGTTGATGTTATTGAAGTATTGGTCAAGGTCGGTGATACCATCGAGCTTGAAGACGGCTTGATTGTTCTTGAAACTGACAAGGCGACTATGGAAGTACCTTCCAGCCATGCTGGAGTGGTTAAATCCATTGATATTAAAGTGGGCGATAAGGTTTCCGAAGGCGATGTCATTTTGTCTATAGAAGCCACTGAAAGCAATTCTGACAGTGAGGACTCGAAAGATAGCCAGTCAGAAGCGAGTGAAGATGATACTGCTGAAGAATCTAAAGACGACTCAAATCAACAAGCTTCTCAGCAAGAAACTTCTCAACAAGAGGCTGAAGAGGATGATTCCTCGGATGATGAAGAGCAGGCAGGCGAGGAAAAAGAAGAGCCCTTAATTGTTCCTGATATTGGCGACGCCAGTGATGTGGATGTGATTGAGGTGAGTGTACAAGCCGGCGATAGCATCGAAAAAGACGATAGTTTGATTGTGCTGGAAACGGAAAAAGCGACCATGGAAGTTCCGTCACCTTCGGCGGGCACCATTGTTTCTATGAGCGTCAAAGCCGGTGATAAGGTGAGTCAGGGCGATAAGATTGGCGTCATCAAGACGGTTTCAAGCAAACCGGCTAAGGCAAAATCTGAGGAATCAAAACCTGAGGAAAAAGCAGAATCTAAGCCAGCTCAAGAGTCTGCTAAAGCTTCTGATAAGCCAAGACCGGCTCCTGTTTCTGACTATCCTGTGCAATCGCCGCAAGAAGGTAAGTTAGTACATGCTAGCCCTGCAGTACGTCGTTTGGCTCGTGAGTTTGGTGTTGATTTGAGCAAGGTAAAAGGCACTGGCCCTAAATCGCGGGTTATGAAAGAAGACGTACAATCCTTTATTAAGTTTGAATTGTCGCGTCCAAAAGCAACCGCCAGTTCGGGGGCTGTGGGCACGCCAGATCTCCCTGAAATCGATTTCTCGAAATTTGGTGAAGTGGAGCAAAAACCTCTCAGCCGTATCCAGAAAATCAGTAGCGTGAATCTGCATCGCAACTGGACCATGATTCCTCATGTGACCCAGCACGAAGATGCCGATATTACTGAACTGGATGCTTTCCGTAAGAGTATGAAAGATGAGGCCGCCAAAGAAGGTGTTCGTCTGACTCCGCTGGCTTTTATCATGAAAGCGTTGGTTGCCAGTCTGAAAGCATTCCCGAGCTTTAATGCATCACTCGCTAATGACGGTGAAAACCTGATATTGAAGAAGTACTACAATATCGGCGTGGCAGTGGATACACCGGATGGCCTGGTGGTGCCGGTGATTCGTGATGTAGACAAAAAATCAGTCTATGAGTTGGCCAATGAACTAGGCGAAATGTCCGAAAAAGCGCGTGATAAGAAACTCGGCGCAGCAGATATGCAAGGCAGTTGCTTCACCATTTCATCGTTGGGCGGAATCGGTGGTACATCCTTTACGCCAATTGTGAATTGGCCTGATGTCGCCATTCTTGGCTTGTCTCGTAATCAAATGAAGCCAGTATGGAATGGTAAAGAGTTTGAGCCACGCATGATGCTGCCAATGTCGCTGTCTTATGACCATCGTGTAATTGATGGTGCAGTGGCAGCACGCTTTATCGTGCATTTAGGCAAAATGCTGGGTGATATTAGACGAGTCATTCTGTAGTAGCCTGAAAACCGCTAATTGATTGATGATTTTTCGGTCAGTTCAGGTAAAATACGCCACTCTTTTGGAGTGGCCATAAATTTTAAGCAATTTTGCGAGCTGTTAGCTCCGAATTCAGATACAAAAAGAGGATCCTATGAGTAATTTACACGCTCAAGTCGTTGTTTTAGGTAGTGGCCCAGGCGGCTACAACGCTGCATTCCGTGCCGCAGATTTAGGCATGGACGTTATTTTGATTGAAAAATACTCTGTGTTGGGTGGTGTTTGCTTAAACGTAGGTTGTATTCCTTCTAAAGCATTACTTCATACCGCTAAAGTAATCGATGAAGCTGAAGAAGTATCAGCTCACGGTGTAAACTTTGGTAAGCCTAAGTTTGATATCGACAAGATTCGCGAATACAAAGATGGCGTAGTGAAGCAATTGACTGGCGGTCTTGCAGGTATGGCCAAAGGCCGTAAAGTTAAAGTCGTAGAAGGTTACGGAAAATTTACGGGTGCTAACGAAATTGAAGTTGAGAACGATGGCAAAAAGCAAAAAGTTACTTTTGACAATGCCATTATTGCAGCGGGTTCGCGCGTTGTTCAATTACCATTCCTACCAGAAGATGACCGGATCGTAGACTCCACTGGTGCATTAGAACTTCGCCAAGTGCCAAAACACATGCTGGTCATCGGTGGCGGTATTATTGGTCTTGAAATGGCGACCGTCTATCGTGCACTGGGTGCGAAAATTACTGTAGTAGAAATGGCTGACCAATTAGTTCCAGCAGCTGATAAAGACGTGGTTAAAGTCTTGGAAAAATACGTTTCTGCTAAATATGAAAATATCATGCTTGAAACAAGTGTGACTAAAGTTGAAGCCAAGAAAGATGGCTTATATGTCACCTTTGAAGGTAAAAACGCTCCAGAAAAACCACAGAAATTCGACATGATTTTATCGGCAGTGGGTCGTCGTCCAAATGGTGACTTAATTGATGCAGATAAAGCCGGTGTTAAAGTTACAGATCGTGGTTTCATCGAAGTCGACAAGCAAATGCGTACTAATGTGCCAAACATCTATGCTATCGGTGATATTGTTGGTCAACCTATGTTGGCTCATAAAGCTTCAGCAGAATCGCACGTTGTGGCTGAAGTGATTGCAGGCAAGAAACATTACTTCGATCCATTAACTATTCCATCAGTAGCTTACACCGATCCTGAATTGGCGTGGGTAGGTCTAACTGAGAAAGAAGCCAAAGAACAAGGCATCGACTATGGTGTAGGCAAATTCCCATGGGCAGCTTCAGGTCGTGCCATCGGCGTAAACCGTAAAGAAGGCTTCACCAAGTTGTTATTCGACAAGAAAAATAACCGTATCATTGGTGGTGCCATTGTCGGTGTTAACGCAGGTGAACTTATCGCAGAAGTTGGATTGGCTATTGAAATGGGCTGTGATGCAGAGGATATCGGTTTAACGATTCATGCACACCCAACCCTTTCTGAGTCAGTGAGCTTTGCGGCTGAGGTTTATGAGGGTGTGTGTACGGATCTTCCTGCGCAACGTAAGAAAAAGTAAGAAAGCGTCTTTTTTGCCCTGAGCATTGTTATAAACCTTTTCATCATCGGTCATTCACTCTATGTGAACCCCCTCTTCGAAAAGATTTATGCCGCGCTCAGGAAAATAATCCAGCTTTCTTAGATTGATTTAAAAAGCTTCCTTCGGGAAGCTTTTTTTATGGGGAAAGGACGAGCGGAACTTGCCAATCAAAGGTGTGATGCGAATGTATGTAGGGGCGACCTGCGGTCGCCTAAAGCGAGTTTTGGGCGGACTGCACTGTACGGGTTACTCAGCTATAGGCGCCACCACTTTTCTGCCAGATAAGGCTGTGATCATTGAGCCTGTGACGACCAGTAGGGCACCGGCAATGCTGAGCATATTGATTGGTTCAGACAACAAGGTTTCTGGATAGAAGTATTCGAGTACTTTCATGCTGGCTATGGTAACCAGTGGCGTAATTGCCAGAATGGCGCTAACACGAGAAGCTTCCCAATGAGCCAGCGCTTCAGCGAAGGCACCGTAGGCTATCAAGGTATTTAAACAACAGAAAATAAGCAGCCACCAGCCAATAGTATCAAGTTCCAGTGCTTGACCGGGAGATGACCAGGGGCTCAATAAAGGAACGCAGGCCAGATAAATCATGAACATAACCTGGTCGGAACGGTAATTGTTTAATAGCTGTTTTTGCGCCAGGGCGTAGGCGGCCCAAACAATTGCCGCTAAAAACATCCAGCCTAATCCTACTGCATAGTCGCCGGTAATCTGTTCGAAAATCTCTTCAAAGCGCAGGTTAAAAAACAATACTAATCCAATGACAAAACAGGCGAAGCCGAACCATTGTTGCTTGTTAAAGGATTCCTTAAATATCATTAAGCCGCCCAATAGCATGAACATGGGCGCGGTTTGAATCATTACTTGCGCACTACTGGGGGTAATCAGGTTGACCCCAAAAAGGTAGAACACATAATTCAGACACAGGCCAATAATGGAAATCACTATCAGCCATAGAATATTACCTTTGAGTAGCTTGATGTTAGGTGATTTTCTCTTATAAATCAGGAAGATGAATAAAATGGCGGCAGCGCTGAAAAAGCGATACCAGGTCACAGTGACCGCGTCCATCTGGTCGAGTAAAGTTTTTAATGCAATGGGCAACAAACCCCAGAGCAGGGCTGTAGTAAGAGATAGCAATAAGCCAAGTTGCCAGCGACCGGATACTGTATGCATGGAAGACCTTGCTTGGTTTTAAAGCTGGATTATGCATCAATATTCCAGCACTGACTAGGAAACGATGACCTGTCAGCTCCAATCTGCTATGAGTAGCAAATATTACCGTCGTCTGCAGCTAACTCTTATAAATATTTGAATGAGTTATAGTGAGTTATAGAGCTGGCGGGCTTCAATTAATTCAGCAAACTCAATATCGGAATCGTGCCATCCCTGGAGTGCTTTTTGCAGATGATTTTTTGCTTCAACCGGTTCTTCAAGAGCGAGATAGACTTTGCCCATATAAAAGTTGTAGAAGGGATAGGCAGGAGCAATTGACAAAATATGCTGCAAGGTTTTTTGGGCTTGTTGTAACTTCTCTGTAGCCAGCTGGGTGCGTGCAATCCAAAGCATAATATCCAGCTGATCGGGGTAGTTTGAATTCATGGCTTCAAAACCCACCATTGCTTCTTGGTATTGGCCCAGCTCAAAAAGGGTCTGTGATTTAATGTAATTAATTTGAAGATCGTTAGTGCTCTGTAAATAAGAGCGCGCAACTGAGAAAATATTGCCATATAAGGGTAGGGCTTGTTCAGCTCGCCCTTGTACGTTATACAGTAATGCCTGTCCAACTTGGATATTAATCATAAAGATCTCCTCCTTGCTGGATTTCGCTAATGCAAACGCTTCTTTCAAAATGGATTCAGCTTTTTCAGTCTGACCTGCTACATGATAGCGCCATGCATTCACTGAGAGGGCTAATAGGCCCTGCATTTTTGACTCAGTACTTGAGTAGTCCTGGTAAGCCTTTGTTAAAAGCTCGGTAGACTTGACCAAGTGGCCAAACTCCCAGTAATAAGTCACAAGGTTCATTCTTGAATTCAATAGTTCGTTTGCAGTCCCGCTGTGTTCAATTGCCTTATAATACATACTCTCAGCTGCTTCTAAGTTACCCACTTGCGCTAAAGTACGGGCATATTGACGCAGAGTGATTACGTGATTGGGACTGATGGTAAGGGCTTGTTGATAGTGGCTTATTGCCGAGTCAAGTTCGCCGGTCTTGCTGTATAGATCACCTATGTTTTTGTATGAAAGGGGATTGTTCTGGTTATTCTTTGCGTAGTTTTCATAAGCAATAATCGCTTTTTCGTATTCTCCAAGCGTGCTGTAGAGATCGCCAATAGTATCCCATAAGTTGTGCTGTGAAGGGTCGAGCTCAATCACCTCTAATAAGCTGATAATCCTTTTATCGTTTTCCTGCGTCAGGTTATAAAACCCAGAGCGCAGTAGGTGTGGCTGGAAATCATCAGGATAAAGAATGGACCATTGATCTAATGTGCGGAAAGTTTCTTCAAGCTTTTTTGTGAAAAAATAATGGTAGGCATTAACTTCAAACCGCTCTCGTTCAGTTAGTCGGTAGTCTTGATGCTGTTGTGCCATGGCTGTGTATTTTTGCGCATTGGCAATGCCATTTTGGGTGATTAAATACTTGGAATACTTTAATGCTGCCTGTGAAAAGGTTGGATCACTCTTTAGTGCCTTTTGATAAAAGGGATCAGCTTCAGATTGTATGTCTGCTAATAGATCGATAGCGGATGCTTTGGCATAGCTTATAAAAGCCTGCCAGTTATTAGTATACAGATCTTCGATTGGTAAATCGGTGAAGTTAATGTTGTCGGAAAAAAAATGCTGGTGGATACGATGATTAATTGCATCGATTGCTTTGAAATAATTCCGGTCTTGCTCTGTAAATTGGGTAATCAATCCACCGCTATTGACCTGATAAAGATTAGCCTTTACTTCGTACTCATTGCCATTTTGATTAATGGAACCATTAATAAAGTATTCTCGAGCCTTACGCTTAGCTAAATTGATTTGGAAGGATAACGGCAAACTTAAGGCGGATAGTGTACTACGACGCAGATCTTGCTCTAAGGTGTTGATATCGATTCGAGAGTAGAACATGTTCTGACTTAAGTCGCGACTAATGACTTCCGAAGTTATTAATGCAATGGAATCTAATTCATGATTATTTGACAGGTTTTTGAACGGGAATATGGCAATGGGCTTTTTATAGGCTTTTTTGGCTACCGTTCTTTTATGAACTTGACCATTTTCATCAGTCACCGTCACTGTGGTGACTATCTTTCCAAAATCCTGTCCTGCAAAAAGCTGAAACAGAATTAAGGGAATTATCATCACATTAAAAGGAATAAAGAGCTTCTCGAACAGGCTCCATCTCTGTTTTCCAGGAGCTCCATGATGCCAGGCGCTAACAAGAATGAGAGGTAGGCAGAGTAATAAAAAGACTAATATGGCCTCTTCCCATAAAGGTGATAGTGCATAACGACCAACCGCCCATTGCGTAAACTCCAAGGCTGTCCAACTACCGGCCAGGAAGAAACCGAAAATGTGGGGAATGCGGCGCTTGATTAGCGTATTGAAAAATCCCTCTGATTCACTCATAGTTGTTTTAGGTAGGTGCTTTTATTATTGATGAATTCATAATAAGCTGAATTATGGTCAGGGTAAAGGAAAGTGGTTATGAAAGCTCAAGTCCTTACGGCAGTCTGTCTTTTGACAGTATTGCTTAGTCAACCTTCAAGTGCTGCCAAGGTTCCTGAAGGTTTTAAAATCCAACTGTTTGCTGAGAATGTTGATGGTGCTCGGCAAATGGCACTGTCTGATTCGGGTATTGTCTATACTGGTTCGCGTAAGCCAGGCAAAGTCCATGCCATGATTGATAAGGACAATGACTTCAAAGTCGATGAAGTGGTTGTGATTGCTGATGGTTTATATCTACCCAGCGGGGTAGCATACAAAGATGGTGACTTGTATGTTGCTGAAGTCGATAAGATTTTGCGATTCAAAGATATCGACAAAAACTATGACAAAAAGCCACAGCCGGAAGTGGTTTTCGATAAATTGCCGAGCGAAAGTCATCACGGTTGGAAATACATTAAATTCGGTCCCGATGGACATCTATATATTCCGATTGGTGTGCCCTGTAACATCTGTAATGAAGAAGATGAACGCTTTGGTACTATTGGCCGCTTAAATATCGAAACCGGTGAGTTTGAATTGATCGCAACAGGTGTCCGTAACAGCGTGGGTTTTGACTGGCATCCTGAGACAAAAGAATTGTGGTTTACCGATAATGGTCGTGACTGGATGGGCGATGATTTACCGCCTTGTGAGCTCAATATCGTGACCGAAGATGGTCAGTTTTTTGGTTTCCCTTATGTGCATGGCAATGATGTCATTGACCCTGAATATGGAGATGAATTAGGAGATCGCGAATATCAAAAGCCAGTTTGGGAGTATCAAGCGCATGTGGCGCCACTAGGAATGATGTTCTACACCGGCGATATGTTTCCTGAAAAGTATAAAAACACACCATTGGTAACACTGCATGGCTCCTGGAACCGAAGTACTAAAGTGGGTTATAAAGTAGTGCATATGACACTAGAAGGTAATGCAGTAACCGCCGAAAATGATTTTGTCACTGGTTGGCTAAAGGGCGATGAAGTGTTGGGCCGTCCTAATGACATTATTATGTTGCCTGATGGTTCAATACTGGTTTCTGATGATGGTTTCAGCAAGGTCTATCGAGTGTCCTATTCTACTGAGGCTCAATAACTTTTAGTTATACATATCAATTAGTTATAGATTGATTTGCTACTATGGCGTAATTGCTTGCGGATTATTCTTGAATGGTTAATATGGACGTCTAAACGTCTATATTAATTATTTAAGGAGTAACACAATGGCTCGATCACACCTATTAGGATTACCGAGGATTGGCAAAAAGCGTGAATTAAAATTTGCTTTAGAAAAGTATTGGAAGGGTGAGCAGCAGCAAAGCTCATTGCTCGAGGTCGCATCAAAGATCAGACTTGATAACTGGGAAAGCTCTCATCAATCAGGACTTGATTATATTACTGTGGGTGACTTTGCTTTTTACGATCAAGTTTTAAATACATCAATTCTCTTAGGGGTTGTACCCCGCAGATTTAAAGAAAGAACCAGTAGCAATACGCTGGATGATTATTTCAGAATGGCTCGAGGTTCTGCTCCAACGGGTAGCCAAGTGAGTCCATGTGAAATGACCAAATGGTTTAATACCAATTATCATTATATCGTACCTGAACTTGTTAAAGAGCAGCAGTTTGAACTTAATTTCGAATTATTAAAAGAGGAAATCCAATTAGCTAAGAAAGTGGAAGCACCGTTGAAGTTACAACTGATCGGTCCGGTGACTTATTTATGGCTAAGCAAAGAAAAAGAGTCCGGGTTTAATAGGTTAAGTTTGTTACCAGAGCTGATTGATGCCTATAAAAAGCTTCTACTTCAACTGCATGCTGAGGGTGTTGAATGGGTACAAATAGAAGAACCTGTTTTAGTTGTAGATTTAGCTAAGGATTGGACCGAGGCTATTGCAACAACCTATGCCAAGTTGGATGGTGAGCAGCGCCCCAAGTTATTGTTGACCAGTTATTTCGGTCATATTGATGATAAACATGCATTGCTAAATGCTTTACCTGTTGATGGCATTCACCTCGATTTAGTTGCAGGTGGTTGGCAACAGCTAGAGCAGCTATTAACCTATTGGCCAGAAGATCGAGTAATATCTCTGGGGGTAGTGAATGGTAGAAATATCTGGCGCAATGATTTACGCAAAACGATAAGTCGTCTTCAACCATTGGCAGATAGCTTGCAGGATAAATTGTGGGTATCAACAAGTTGTTCTCTGCTGCACTGCCCTGTTGATGTCAATAGTGAGCAAAGAATCGAGAGCACCATAAAAAAAGGACTTGCATTTGCAGAACAAAAAATAAAGGAAGTGGCATTAATTACTCAAGGATTAAACTCTGGCCTGGAGGCTATCGCTGAAGCGATTGAGGAAAGTGATCAAGTCGTTGAGCTTCGCCAAAATTCAGATTTGGTTCATAATAAGAGTGTACAGGAAAGAGTAGCTAACATTAGTTCAAAGGATAGACAAAGAGCCGCAAAGTTTTCTCATCGAAAGAAAGAGCAAAAGAAGCATTTTAATTTTCCACTATTACCAACTACAACCATCGGATCATTTCCACAAACAAGCTCTATCCGTAAGGCAAGAAAGTCCTTTAAAGCAGGAGAGATACCCGAAGAAACATACATCCAGTTAATAAAGGATGAGATTCAGTTTGTGGTGAAAGAACAAGAAAGGCTGGATTTTGATGTTCTTGTGCATGGCGAGGCTGAGCGTAATGATATGGTCGAATATTTTGGTGAACAGCTGAATGGGTTTGCTTTTACTGACTTCGGCTGGGTGCAAAGCTATGGTAGCCGTTGTGTTAAACCTCCAATTATTTACGGCGATATATCTCGAAAGCAGCCAATTACGGTAGACTGGTCAGTATACGCACAGTCCTTAACGAACAAAAAGGTGAAGGGCATGTTAACAGGCCCAACGACTATTTTGGCTTGGTCCTTTGAAAGAGAAGATATATCGAATGAAAGCATTGCAACTCAAATTGGATTGGCGTTACGGGACGAGGTCCTGGATTTGGAAAGCCAAGGTGTTGATATTATCCAAATTGATGAGCCGGCTTTTAGAGAATTATTACCGCTACGAAAGAGTGGGCAGCAGGATTATCTGAACTGGTCAGTGAATGCTTTCCGTTTGTGCAGTGCTGCGGTAAAAAACACCACGCAAATTCATACACATATGTGTTACTCGGAGTTTAATGAAATCATGGAGTCAATTGCTCTACTTGACGCTGATGTAATTACTATTGAATCCTCTCGATCAGATATGGAGTTATTGCAATCTTTTGAAGATTTCAAATACCCAAATGATATAGGGCCAGGAGTTTATGATATTCACTCACCGAGAGTTCCTGACAAGCAAGAGATTGTTTCCTTATTGGAGGCTGCGGCGAATAAAATACCGGTTGAGCAGTTGTGGGTAAACCCTGATTGTGGCTTAAAAACCAGAACATGGGATGAAGTAAAACCTGCCTTGGAAAATTTATTGGGTGCAACCAAGGAGTTTAGAGACAGACGAGCGCTGAACTAGAATAGAACTTAGCCAGTAAAAAAGCCGACTGTAAAGTCGGCTTTTTTGTTCTCGGTAAAAGAAGTAATAAATACAATTACCAAATTTTAACGCGTTCTTCTGGCTCTAAATACATATCATCACCAGGTTTTACGTCGAATGCCTCGTGGAATTCAGGCATGTTCATAACGGTACCGTTAGCACGGAATTCACTCGGTGAATGTGGGTCGGTATCGATACGCTTGCGCAGCTCTTCGTCACGGTATTTACGGCGCCATACCTGTGCCCAGCCGTAGAATACACGTTGGTCACCAGTCATACCGTCGATTACTGGAGCTGGTTTACCGTCTTTAGAAAGCTGGTAAGCTTTATAAGCGATAGTTAGGCCGCCCAGGTCACCGATGTTTTCACCTTGGGTGAATTCGCCGTTAACATGAACACCGTCAAGTACTGTGAAGTTGTTGTATTGAGCAACTAACTGGTCAGTACGTTTCGTGAATTCAGTAAGGTCTTTTTCTGTCCACCAGTTGCGAAGTTTGCCGTCGCCATCGTATTGTGAACCTGAGTCGTCGAAGCCGTGGCCCATTTCATGACCGATTACCGCGCCAATACCACCATAGTTTACTGCGTCGTCTGCTTCCAGATTAAAGAATGGAGGTTGCAGAATAGCTGCTGGGAATACGATTTCGTTCATGACGGGGTTGTAATAAGCGTTAACGGTTTGCGGAGTCATAAACCATTCTGAGCGATCGATTGGCTGGCCTAATTTTTCACGGTTACGCTTTATTTCAACCATGGTGGCACGCTTCATGTTACCGTACAAGTCGTCTGCTTTAATCTCAAGTGCTGAATAATCTTTCCACTTGTCTGGATAGCCAACTTTAGGGGTAAACTTAGCCAGTTTATCTAGCGCTTGCTCTTTAGTTTCTTCACCCATCCACTCTAGCTCTTTAATGCCTTGGGCATAAGCTTTGCGAAGGTTTTCAACCAACTCTTTCATGCGTTCTTTAGCTTCTGGCTTGAAGTGTTTTTCAACATAAATTTTACCAACCACTTCGCCAAGGGTAGCGTTAATCACATTGACCGCACGTTTCCAGCGTGGCTCCTGCTCTTCAACACCACTTAATACACCCTGGAAGAAACGGAAGTTTTCTTCGGCCAGTGCTTTATTCAGAAATGATGCTGAGTCACTGATAAGGTGCCATTGATAATAGGTTTTCCAATCTTCAATTGAGATCTCTTTGAGCATGTCGTTTACCGCAGCGAAATAATCAGGCTGACCAACGATAACGTTATCAATGCCTTCAAGCATTGCTGTTTTGCTCCAACGATCCCAGTCAAGATTTGGAGTGGTTTTTTGCAGTTCTTCGAAGCTCATTTTGTTATAACGAGCCACCGGGTTACGGAGCTTTTCTTTTGGCCAATGTTTTTCAGCGATTTGCATTTCAATCGCCATAACTGTCTCGGCTTTTTCTGCGCCATTTTCCATACCAGCAAGTTCAAACATTTTTGCAATATGCTCAACATATTTCTGGCGAGTTTCTTCACTCTTCTCATCGTCTTTCACATAGAAATCACGACTTGGTAAGCCTAAACCATTTTGACTCATTTGCGTGATATAAGTATCTGGTTGACGTGCGTCAACATAGACGTAAGTACTGAAAGGGGCTTCGCTGACCATTTGTGCATAGGCGATATATTCAGAAAGATCGGAAAGATCTTTAATTGCAGCGATCTTATCCAGTTCAGGCTGAAGTGGCTTTGTGCCTAGCTCTTCCAACAACTCTTCGTCCATGTAACTCTGGTAGAGGTCGCCAACTTTTTGTGCGTCAGAGCCTTGCTCAGGGTTGCTGTTAGCAGCTTCTTCAATGATTGTCTGAACATCTTCGCGAGCTTGCTCAGCCAAGATTGAGAATGCGCCATAGTTTGATTTATCTGCTGGGATTTCAAACTCTTTTAACCATTTGCCGTTTACATGACGGAATAAATCGTCTTGAGGGCGAACTGAAGGGTCAAAGTGTTCTTTATCGATACCAGATACAAGCTCTTGTTCTGCTTGAGTAGTGGTTGTTGAAGTTTGCTCGGCAACTTCCTGTTTAGCTGTTTCTTGGTTTGCTTTTTGCTCTTCCGTACCGGAATTACAAGCCGCTAACACAGCTAAACAAACGGAGCTAATGAGTAGTTTTTTCATTGGGACACCTTTGTTTAAGACTAAATAGTGTAAGACTGATAATAATCTGTTATTGAGCGCTCTGTGCGCTATTTAAAAAATTCCGCTCAACATACTACCCAGATCAGCAGATAAAGAAAAGTTTTAGCAGGGGCTAAAAGTAACAGAGTGTGACAAATAGAGGGGAGTCAGGGGGCGGTCATTAAAAGGGCGGACATACCGGTCCGCCATACAACGTTGTGATTAAGGGCTAGCCACCGATTGCTGCTAGAGCTTAAGCTCGGGTTCTAATTTTAGAATTTCATCGAGCACACAGTCTTTGAGCGCAACTTTCTGGTTTGTGCTGTAATCAATCATCACAATTCGGCTTTTTCCCAGTGTGGTGACGGTTTGCTGTTGTATGCTAAATGCTTGATATTCCATGGTAAAACCGAACTCTTCCAGCTCGCTGATGCGAGTACCCACGATCAGGGTATCAGGGTAGACCACTGGACGACGGTAACGAGTGTAGATATCAGCCAGTATAGGGCCAACTGTGTTGTTGGTAATTTTAGCTTCCTGACCTAACGCTTCCAAGTATGCGATACGCGCACTTTCAAAGTAGCGAATATAGCTGACATTGTTAACGTGCTGGAAGGCATCCATTTCACCCCATGCCACAGTTATGGGTAATATTACTGGAAATTGCTGTTTAAATTCAGTTAACGCTTGAGTATCAGACATTAGCCTACCTTAATAATGTTAATGCTTCGGGTATCTTCGTATTCGTCACGCTCTATATCAGGAGTTTGGATATCGGGCGCATCGAACAGGGTATCTTGTTCAGTTGACTCCTGGCTTAAGCCCACAAAATCAAACAGATTGGTGTCGGTTAGATGGGATGGTGCCACATTGCTGATCGACTTAAATATGGTTTCAATGCGACCTGGGTATTTGCGATCCCAATCTTGTAGCATCATCTTAATGTTTTTGCGCTGCAGGTTTTCCTGCGAACCACACAGATTACACGGAATAATCGGGAATGCTTTGAGCTTGGCAAACTGTGCGATATCTTTTTCTTTGCAGTAAGCTAGCGGACGAATCACTATATGCTTGCCGTTGTCACTTTTCAGCTTAGGCGGCATGGACTTCATTTTTCCGCTAAAGAACATATTCAGGAATAAAGTTTCAATGATGTCATCGCGGTGATGACCCAGAGCGATTTTGGTAATGCCGTTTTGCTCTGCCCAACTGTAAATAATGCCACGACGCAGGCGTGAGCATAAACTGCAAGTGGTTTTGCCTTCAGGAATAATGCTTTTGACCACGCTGTAGGTGTCTTCTTCTATGATTTCATAGGGCACACCAACTGACTTTAAGTAGTTTGGTAACACTTCTTCTGGAAAGCCCGGTTGTTTCTGGTCAAGGTTTACCGCAATTAACTCGAAATTCACTGGTGCACTCTTTTGTAAGCCCATCAGAATGTCGAGCAGAGTATAAGAATCCTTGCCGCCGGACAGGCAGACCATAATTTTGTCGCCTTCTTCAATCATGTTGAAATCAGCAATCGCTTCGCCCACATGACGACGCAGACGTTTTTGCAGTTTGTTAAAGCGGGTCTTGGCTTGTTTTGCCAGCAGGTCTTTATCGAGTGTGTCTGTGCTCATCTTGAAAACCGAATTAATGGGTATGTTCGCTTGGGCTCCAGTCTGAAACAATTTGAACGGATCTGGAATAGTCCAGCGAAGAAAAGGCGCTCATTATACACTTTAAACGTCAATTTTGTGTATTATCAGTGGCAAGATCGGGTTAACAGAACCTATAACCACCCGAAGAAGGAGACGGTGTGTTAAACATTCTCTGGCTATTCTTTTTTGTGATTGCTTTTGTGTTAGCGCTTTTTCAATGGTTGGTGCAAGGCAACGCCGCGGCTTTTCCAGAGCTGGTGCAGTCGATTTTTGATATGGCAAAGCTGAGCGTCACCATCGCGATTGGTCTGATTGGTATTCTCGCTTTCTGGCTGGGGCTTTTGAAAATAGCCGAAAAAAGCGGGCTGGTTAATCTTTTAGCCAAGGCACTGGCACCACTGTTTCGTAAATTAATGCCAGAAGTTCCCAGCGGTCATCCGGCGCTGGGCAGTATCAGTATGAATATGGCTGCTAATATGCTGGGCTTGGATAATGCGGCAACTCCGATGGGCATACGCGCCATGGAGCAGTTGCAGGAAATCAATCCGCACAAAGAAGAAGCCAGCAATGCCCAGATTTTATTTCTGGTTCTCAACACTTCTGCAGTTACTGTTATTCCGATCACTATTCTGCTCTATCGTGCGCAGATGGGGGCTACCGATCCCGCCGCAGTGTTCCTGCCGATACTATTAGCGACCTGTGCATCGACCTTCTTTGGCTTGTTAGCAGTATCTATTGTGCAAAAAATTGATATTTTTAATCGAGTCATTGCTACTTACTTTCTGGTGTTTGCAGGACTGATTGGTGCCCTGGTATGGAGTCTGATCAGCTTACCCGCCGAAGAGATGGCCGAAGCCAGTTCAGCACTGGGCAATTTCCTATTGATGGCAGCCATCGTTACTATCCTGTTATACGGCTGGCGAAAGAAGATTGCAGTCTATGAGGACTTTGTTGAAGGGGCTAAGGAAGGTTTTAAGGTTGCAGTTACCATCATTCCCTACCTAGTTGCTATGTTGACTGCTATTGGCGCGCTACGAGCATCTGGGGCACTGGATGCTTTCGCCCGAGGTCTTGGCCGGCTATTTGGTAGTTTAGGACTGGATACTCGCTTTGTGGATGCATTGCCAACCGCACTGATGAAACCGTTTAGCGGTAGTGGTGCACGAGCCATGATGTTGGAAACCATGGACAGTCAGGGTGTCGATTCTTTTGTTGGCTATATGGTGGCGACAATTCAGGGCAGCACCGAAACCACCTTCTATGTTTTGACCGTTTATTTTGGTGCGGTGGGGATTAAGCGGATCAGACATGCTTTGGCTTGTGGTCTGATTGCTGATTTGGCAGGTATCGTCGCGGCTATTTTACTGACTTATTGGTTCTTTGCATAAGGGGGCTTGGGGTTAGACATTAAGTGGTTACTAACTGCCGAAAATCTATACAACTTTGACGAGTTATCTTGAATATTTTTCAGAATATTTCTTTAAAAAAGTCCCAAAAATGTGACAGTCATACTATGAGAAATCCACAAGCTGGGCTAAAGCTAGAAATGACAAGGGTTTGAGCCTGTATAGAAAGTATTCAGAGTGGAGATAGCCTATTGCAAACAACCTAACTCCTTGATATTAATAATAAAACGCCTAAGCTGATTAAAAAATGAACAATTCGTGTGGGTGTCCAGTGTTTTCGGGCTTAGAAAAAGTTTCTTGCAACTTTTCCCCAAAGTTATCCACAGAAATTGTGAAAAAATGTTTACAGAATTTTGACGCTGACATGACAATGTGACACTTCATTTATCTCAAAGCATCACATCCCATATAGACAGGGGATTTCAGGGCTATTCTGAGGCTAAGATATCTTAGTTCCACTGGCCACTGTGTAGGCAGGACCCTGCTTGTGTTTTTTGTAGTTACCGAAGATTTCCTTAAAAGCCTTTTTCATGAATTCTCTTAAGCCAGTGATAGTGACTACATAGAAAGTGCCGCCCGGTTCCAGACGATCCCAGGCATCTTGCAAGAAGATATAGAGTAGTTCATTGCCGACCTTAGCCGGAATGTTAGAGCAGATAACGTTGAAGTGTTTCTCTGTCACAGTGCTAAAACCGTTACTCAGGCGAGCGGTTGCATTGGCCACCCCGTTTAACTCACAGTTCTTGTTGGCATAATCCACCGCCACAAAATCTTTATCTACCATCAATGTTTTGCCTTGAGGAGCCTGTTTCGCCATAGCGATACCTAACGCGCCATAACCACAGCCCAGATCCAGACAATGATCGGTTGGCTCAATATCCATATACTTCAGCAACATGATAGTGCCGTCATCAATATTGCGTGGCGAGAATAAGCCCCAGGTAGTTTTAAACTGCAACGGGAAACCACACAAAGAGTCCTCGAATTGAAGATCCTGTTTCAGTCCAGGGATATCAGATTTGGTGTAATGAGCCATGATGTCGATTTTAATGGTTAAGTTGGCGCGATTTTATCACTATGTGATAGGAATCCCTAATCTAGAAGCCAGCTAAGCTGGCTTTAACATCGTAGGAGGTAGCCTTCTCACTTGCAGGATCTCGCTCCTCAACATTGGGTTATTTCTGCTAAATTGATAGTCTGAATATGTATTTAGTAGCTATATCACTGTGATAGAATGCCCTCCATATTTTCACCATGAATAGTAAGGTTTCATGAATCAAACGCCTTTTGTCTTTTTCTGTCGCCCGGGCTTTGAGTCGGATTGTGCCGCTGAGGTACAGTCTTTTGCCAGCGCCTGTGATTTGGCAGGATATGCTAATACCACGCCAAACTCAGGTTATGTTCGGTTTTTCCTGTTTGATGAGGTGAGTGAGCAGGCGTTTTTTGAAGAGCTGGATATCCATGAGCTGATCTTTGTGCGTCAGTGGTTCTGGGCCAAAGCCGAGTTAATTGATCTGCCTGTTGAGGATCGGATTACACCGATTCTTGAAGTGTGCAGTGAAGTGGCTATGGCGAAAAGGGTGCTGGTTGAGCACTTGGACAGCGACGAAGGTCGCGAGATGTCGAAGTTTTGTAAAAAGTTTTCTACGCCGGTGACGATTGCTCTCGAGAAGCAGGGTCTAATTCATGATGACAGTGAATTTCAATTGCATCTGTTGTTTTTGGCAACCGATCATTGTCTGGTTGGGTTTTCTCCTGAGGAGCGAGCTTCTGAATTGAAAGGCGGTATTTTACGTCTGAAGTTGCCG
Organism: Kangiella sp.; assembly: GCF_048265365.1. Lineage (NCBI taxonomy): Bacteria > Pseudomonadati > Pseudomonadota > Gammaproteobacteria > Kangiellales > Kangiellaceae > Kangiella > Kangiella sp. The sequence continues at coordinate 474,903 of NZ_JBLXBT010000002.1, read as the reverse complement.
AAGGATGCACCGAGTCGTTCTACCTTAAAGTTGGAAGAAGCGATTAATACCCTAATGTCCGGCAAGCAGCGCAGAGCGGTTTTGCGGTTAGGCAACACTGCAGTCGATCTGGGCGCAGCGCCAGGTGGTTGGAGTTATCAGCTGGTACAACAAGGTTTGCAGGTGACAGCGATCGATAACGGCACTATGGATAAAAAGTTGATGCAGACCGAGCATGTGATTCATCTGCAAGAAAACGCGTTAGCCTGGATGCCGGAAAAGCCGGTTAACATTCTGGTTTGTGATATGGTGGAAAAACCTTCTCTGGTCGCCAAGTTAATGGCCAAGTGGTTGGTAGCGGGTAAAACCGAACATGCTATTTTCAACTTAAAACTACCGATGAAGAAACGCTTTCAAGAAGTTAACGAGTGTATTGGTTTGATTTGTGACGAACTGGAAGAAGCGGCCATTGATTATTTCTGGCAGGCTAAACATTTGTATCATGACCGCGAAGAAATCACGGTTTATTTCCGACGTAAGATTAAAAAACCGCCGCAGTAACCTTATGCAAAACGATTTATCACCACAGGATATCCCATTAGGCAAGCAGGTTGAGTATCCCTCTCAATATCAGCCTGAGTTGTTGTTTCCGGTTGCGCGTCAGCTGAAGCGCGATGAGATTAATATTCAGGGTGAACTCCCTTTTCACGGCTCGGATATCTGGAACGCTTATGAGCTATCGTGGCTCAATGCCAAAGGTAAACCGCAAGTGGCCATTGCGGTATTTGAGTTTGACTGCATCAGCACCAACATCATCGAGTCGAAGTCTTTTAAGCTCTATCTCAATTCATTAAACCAAACCCGGTTCGCTGACTGGCAAGCGGTGGAAAAAACGGTAACCGATGATTTATCCAAAGCCGCAGCAACCCGTGTTTCGGTAAAGCTGTTTAACGTCGAGGAGTATAACCACGCCGTGCCAGTTAAAGAATGGCAAGGTGTTTTGCTGGATGAGCTGGATATTGAAATAGACGGTTATCAGTATCAACCAGAGTTATTGGCGCTTGAATCTAATGAAGTAGTGGCTGAATCTTTGTATAGCCATTTATTGAAAAGCAACTGCCTTATCACCTCGCAGCCAGATTGGGCTAGTATTTCAATTGAGTATAAAGGCCCGAAAATCGATCAAGAATCGCTGCTCAAATATTTAATTTCCTTCCGAAACCATAATGAATTTCATGAGCAGTGTGTGGAGCGCGTCTTCATCGACATCATGCGCCACTGCAAACCGTCTGAATTAACCGTATACGCACGATATACCCGTCGTGGTGGTTTGGATATCAATCCATGGCGTTCAAACGTCAGTGGTAAAATCTGCCACAATCAGCGCCATGCTCGTCAATAGAAAGGCGTCAATAGAAAGGCGTCAATAGAAAGGCGTCAGTAGAAAACGGTTAATCCTCTTTATATAACTTTAGGTCATACAGTTATGGTCGTTAATTCGTAGAGGATAGACGTCTATACGTCAATAATGTGTCTCCCAATGACCCATTGATGTATTGACGTGACCGTAAAAGAACACCAGTTAAGCAACTTCGGAGGAAAACCTCTTAATGATGAGTTGCTTCATCAAATCCGCAATTTAAGCGCCCAGGAAATCAGTTGGCTCAGCGGCTACTGTGCCGGGCTGCTTGATTATCAGTCTGAAAACATTTCTGTACCTGATGTGGCCAACCTGCCTGAAGCGAATCCTGTTGCAGGGTCAGATTCAAAATCAGGTTCGAAATCAGCCCAGCCCGTTCTGGTGCTCTATGCTTCACAGACTGGTAATGCGCAATCCATAGCTGAACAGCTTTTTGACCATTTGCACGCTAAGTCTATTGCTACGGAATTGAAATCGTCGTTGGAAATTACGGTAAAAGAGCTGGCGAACTATTCAGCCATATTGTTGGTAGCTTCGACGCATGGCGAGGGTGAGCCACCGGATGATGCGATTGATTTGTACGAGGCGCTAACCAGCAAGAAGCTTTTGTCGAAAGGATCTTTGCTAAAGGACCTAAGCTTTGCAGTGCTCGGTCTGGGCGATTCAAGTTATGAATTCTTCTGCCAGACAGCTAAAGATTTTGCGCAGAGCTTTAGTAAGCTGGGGGCGCAGGAGTTAATTGAACCTGTACTCTGTGATGTTGAGTATCAGCAGCCTGCAGCGCAATGGATTGATCAGGTCTCAGTTGCAGTGACAGCGCTAGTTGCTCAGACCAGTGCTACACAGTCAAGTGCCTCTCTAGTTACATCTAATGCAGTGATTGGTTCATCAAGTACTCCCATAGCAGAAGTAAACACTAGCTATAACAAAGACAATCCTTTCAAAGCAACCGTTGCTACCATTCAGAAAATCACCGGTAGGGGCTCGCCCAAAGAAACCTATCACGTTGAAATCGACATAGAAGATTCCAACATAAGCTATCAGCCTGGTGATGCTTTGGGAATTGTTGCCCACAACCAGCAACCTTTAGTGGAGGACATTATTTCTTTATTAGCTCTTGATGGAGAAGTATCAGTTGATTATCACAATCAGACCTTAACACTAAAACACTATCTAACAGAATATGCCGAGCTGACTCTGGTCAGCAAAGCTACCATTAAAGCTTTGTTAGAATTGGAAGCAAGCGTTCAGTTACAGGAAATTTATGACAGTGGCTACAGTGAGTTTATAACCAACCATCAGTTCATTGATCTGTTGCACATTGCACGACCGACTATCACAGCTCAACAGTTGGTGGATATTTTAAAACCCATTAAGCCGCGTTTGTATTCAATTGCGTCGAGTCAGCAAGAATTCGAAGATGAAGTCCATCTGACTTTAAATCATATATCCGTCAATAACCCTTATGGCGAACGCTATGGGCTGGCCAGTCATCATTTAACCCAAACCTTAAGCGAGGGTGAGGCGGTCAGCATTTTTGTTGAACATAATCCAAAGTTCAAATTACCCGCTGTCGATGCACCGATCATTATGGTTGGTCCGGGTACTGGCGTTGCACCTTTTCGAGCGTTTTTGCAAGAGCGTGCGGCAAGCAACTGCACAGAAAAAAACTGGTTAATATTTGGCAATCCTCACTTTGACACCGATTTCTTGTATCAGGTTGAAATCCAAAAATATGTTAGCTCTGGTCTATTAAACAAACTGGATCTGGCTTTCTCTCGTGACAGCGAACAAAAAGTTTATGTGCAACATAAGCTGCTTGAGAATGCCGTCGAAGTATGGCAGTGGCTAGAGCAGGGGGCTTATTTTTATGTCTGTGGTGATATGCACAAAATGGCAAAAGATGTTGAGCAAGCTTTGCTGACCATAATTCAAGAGCAGGGCCAACGTGACGAAGAAGCAGCTAAACAATATTTGAAAGCATTAAAAATCAATCAAAGATACCAGCGGGATGTGTACTAATGAGTAAAGTAAAGCCAACCATTTATGACCCACAAAAGCATACTGCGGTTGAAGGCATAAAAGTAAACAGCAATTACTTGCGCGGAACTTTGCAACAAAGTTTGCAGAGTGAGATTACCGGTGCAATTGCTGATGACGATCAGATGATCATCAAGTTCCACGGTTCCTATCAACAGGATGATCGAGATTTGCGTGCAGAGCGACGCAAGCAAAAACTGGAACCGCTATACTCATTTATGATTCGTGCGCGCTTACCTGGTGGGGTTGCATCGGCAGAGCAGTACAAGGTGCTGGCCAAAGTCGCTCAAGACTACGGACACAGTAGTTTGCGTTTAACCACGCGCCAAACCTATCAATGGCATGGCATCGTTAAGCGTGATCTCAAGAAAACAATTGCAGGGATCAACAGGGCCCTGGTGGACTCGATTGCAGCCTGTGGCGATGTTAACCGTAATGTAATGGCAAATCCTTTATTTGAGCAATCTAAACTGCACACAGAAGTTTATCAGTGGTCAAAAAAGATTAGCGAACATTTGCTGCCAAACACCAATGCTTATCATGAAATCTGGTTAGATGGTGAGAAAGTAGAAAGTACCGAAGAGCCAATTTATGGAAAAACCTATTTACCGCGAAAATTTAAAATTGCCATTGCTGTACCGCCTAATAATGATGTGGATATTTATGCCAATGACATTGGCTTAATTGCCATATCAGACGGTGAAAAATTAAAGGGCTTTAATATTCTGGTCGGCGGTGGCATGGGCTCTAGTCATAATGATCCGGAAACCTATCCTCGAGCGGCAAGTGTAATTGGTTTTTGTAAGCCTGAACAAGCGCTAGAGGTGGTTGAGTCGATACTGAAAGTGCAACGCGATTACGGCAATCGTGAAGTTAGGAAGTTGGCACGCTTAAAGTACACCATTGATGGCTTGACGGTAGAAGGTTTTAAAGAGGTTTTGGCTGATTATCTTGGGTGGTCATTACAGCCAGCTCAACCGTTTAGTTTTGAGCATAATGGTGATCGTTACGGCTGGATAAAATCTGATGACGGAAAGTGGCATCTGACTCTCTATATCCACAGTGGCAGAATCAAGGATACTGAACAGTCTCAAGTATTTAGCGGGCTGTTAAAAATTGCTGATCTTCTTGTAGGACAAAGCGATGGCATTCAAAGCGGAGGTCGGGACGGAGAATTCCGTTGTTCGCCCAATCAAAACCTGATTATTAGCAATGTCAGTGACGAAAATAAAACCGCGATAGAAAAAATATTACAGCAGCACAACATCAGTATTGGACAAACCGAAACACCAACCCGACTCAATGCGTTGGCTTGTGTGGCATTTCCAACCTGTGCCTTGGCAATGGCTGAAGCAGAACGTTATTTGCCGACGCTGCTGGACAAAATTGAAGAGCAACTTGAACAATATGGTATTGCTGATGTGCCGATTAATATTCGCATGACTGGTTGTCCCAACGGTTGTGCGCGACCTTATCTTGGAGAAATTGGTTTCGTCGGCAAAGCACCGGGCAAGTACAACCTTTATTTGGGCGCTAGTCACACGGGAGACAGAGTAAACAAACTGTACCGAGAAAATATTAATGAGGCCGAGATCTTGAAAGAGCTTGAGCCACTATTTGCCAGCTTTGCTGAGTTACGCAAACCAACAGAATCATTTGGTGATTTTGTGATTCGTCAGGGTTATGTCTTGGCGGTACATAATGGCCGTGATTTCCATGCATAGTTATAGAGAACGCAGGATGGCATTGATATGGGATTAGCAAGTACAGACTGGTTAGAGCAGGTTAATCGCCGGCTAGAAACCTCAAGTGCTGTTGAGCGGATTGAGTTTATGCTGGAGCAGTTGCTGGGTAATGCCGCATTGGCCTCAAGTTTTGGTGCTCAGTCTGCAGTCAGCCTGCACATGGTCACGCAAGTTGTACCTGATATTCCAGTTATTCTGATTGATACCGGTTATTTATTTCCTGAAACTTACCAGTTCATTGATCAGTTACAGTCAAAGCTGAATCTCAATTTAAAAGTGTATCGCAGTGAGCTCAGCCCGGCCTGGCAGGAAGCGCGCTACGGTGAGCAGTGGCGACAGGGTAAATCAGGCATTGAAGTGTATAATCTTCGCAATAAAGTCGAGCCAATGGATAGGGCCTTGAATGAATTGAAAACCGACATCTGGTTTTCCGGCTTACGTCGTCAGCAGGCAAAAAGTCGCGAGCAGCTTCCCGTGGTGCAAGGGTTTAAAGGACGGTTAAAAGTTCATCCAATCATTGATTGGAACAATAAAACGATTCATGAATATCTGAACAAACACAAGCTGCCTTATCACCCTCTATGGCATAAGGGGTACGTCTCGATTGGCGATACTCATAGCACGCGTCCGCTAAGTGGTGATATGACTGAAGAAGAAACACGTTTCGGTGGGGTGGTGCGAGAATGTGGCTTGCACGTTGATACCCTTTCGGGGTTATGAGACAGGTGTATGAGACAGGAGTATGAGACAGAGTTATAACGGCTAACTTATCTGTCTTAAAGCCGTTCAACTTTCAACTCAACCTCTTGATTCGACGCTATATTCTATTTAGGAATATATGACTGCTTAAAGATTATTTTTGCTTGGTGTTAGAGGGTGATTAGATATAGCCATCTAAACGGTTAATCTAGTGTCATCTTATGGAATACTTTCCAATTACAGTACGTCTTCAGGATCAGCAGTGCATCATTGTTGGTGGTGGCGAAATTGCTCATCGCAAGCTAAAAAGTCTACTTAAGGCCAAAGCGAAAGTCAGCTTAATTGCCTTGCACTTTTCGCCGGATGTTCGGGCTTTGGTAGAACAGTATCAATTACCGCTTTATCAACAGGCATTCAATGAAACACTCACTGAGCAATTGCTTGATGAGGCCTATTTAGTCATTGCAGCAACTGACAATCGTGAGCTTAATCAGCAGGTCAGTGTCGCTGCACGCAAGCGCAAGGTATGGGTCAATGTGGTGGATGATTTGGATTTAAGTACCTTTATCATGCCCGCCATCATTGACCGTTCACCTTTGCTGGTTGCCATCTCAACGGGCGGTGTTTCACCGGTGCTGGCGCGTAAAATCCGTGAAAAAATTGAATGGTTGTTGCCGACAAATTTAGGCCAGCTGCTGACTAGATTAAAAGCCTATCGGCCGCGGATAAAAAAAAAGTTCCCGAATCTAAAAAGTAAGCGTGATTTTTCTGAATGGTATATTGAACAGGCTATAGCTGATCCTACTGTCTTTAAGAGCGGCTTTGATGAAAACCTCAAAACCTATAAGGCGATAAATGCAGGTAATCAAAAGGGTAAAGTCTATCTGGTGGGTGCCGGCCCCGGAGATGCTGAGCTGTTAACCGTCAAGGCACTTAAGGTGTTGCAGACGGCTGATGTCGTGCTACACGATGCTTTGGTTTCGGAACAGATTCTAGAGCAGGTACGACGGGATGCCACTTTGGTCCATGTAGGTAAGAGAGCGCAATATCATAGCGTAACTCAGGATGAAACTAATCGACTTCTAGTTCAGTATGCCAAGCAGGGGCTCTTAGTAGTCAGGTTAAAAGGAGGCGATCCTTTTATATTCGGCCGTGGTGGTGAGGAGTTGGAAGTATTGGTCAATGCTGGCATTGATTACGAAGTAGTGCCGGGTATAACAGCTGCTTCAGGTTGTGCCAGCTATGCCGGGATTCCCCTAACTCATCGCGATTATGCGCAAACCGTCATGTTCATCACCGCACACTGTGCCAACTCTATTGATAAACTCAACTGGCAGAGCCTGGCCAGAGAGAAACAAACGGTTGCTATCTATATGGGGTTGTTACGAAACGAAACTCTGGTCAGCAATTTAATGGAACATGGTCGAGATGGAGCAACTCCCATTGCCATAATTGAGAATGGTACGTTACCAGAACAGAGGGTGGTGCGGGGAACTTTGCAACAACTACCCATTCTTGTTGAACAGCACCAGATCGTTTCGCCGGCTTTAATTGTAATTGGGGAAGTCACTGTATTAGCGGACAGGTTAGGTTGGTATCAGCATAGCACTCTGCTCGGTTCCCAAACTGAGGTTAATCAAAATGGTGAAGCTTTAGTCTTGCGAAAAGTCAGTTAGATAGAAACCTATAGGCACAAAAAAACCCGACGTTTAAGTCGGGTTTTTTTTGCGGTCGGTGAGATTGATTAATCCGCACCAGCCATTAGCTTTTTAATCAATGGTGATATCAGTAGCATGAATACTGCAATACCGATAGCAACATAACCCACATTGGAATAGACCTCGATGTAAGTCGCTTTGGCAGCGGCTGCGTCAGTTAACTGACCACCAATAGTTTCAGCGCCCGTGGTACGAGCGATGATACCGGCCAAGAAGTTTGAAAGACCGCTATACAGGAACCAGGCACCCATACTCATACCGACGGCCTGCACTGGCGCTAACTTCGTTACAGCAGATAAACCCACTGGCGAAACCATTAACTCACCCATGGTGTGGATGAAGTAGATAAGGAAGATAAAGATAACCGCAGTCATACCTGCGCTTCCGGTAGCTTTCATACCCAGTACTAGTACCAGATAACCCGCACCCGCCAAGAAAACACCCATGGCAAATTTAACCGGTGTTGATGGGTTTAATTTCTTTTTCGCAAGCCAAATCCAAAGCCATGCCAGAAGTGGTGCAAAGGTGAAAATAAAGAAGGCATTCAGAGCCTGGAACACTGGTGCTGGAACTGACCAGCCTAATAGTTCACGATCAACTAAGCGGTCGGTGAAAAGATTTAACGATGAGCCAGCTTGCTCGAACAATGCCCAGAACGGAATCTGTGCCAAGATGAAGTAGATGGCCGCAAACATACGTTTCTGCTCATCACCACTAAGTTTAATCAAGGCATATGCAATCAGGTAGACAAACATTAACAAGCCGATTGGGCCCAGGATGCCACCCATAATGTCCGGGTTCATCACAAAGAACATGGATAAAGCAATGATACCGACGCCGACCAGGTAACACATCCACTCGAAATTAATGAATGCGAAAGCTTTTTCTTTTAGCTTGGCAGGGTTTGGTGGATCAGCTTTGCCTTGTAGCCAATCCTGCTTCCAAAGGAAGGTCGCTAACCCCAATAGCATACCGATGCCTGCAAGACCAAAACCGTATGCCCAACCATAGACGATACCTATAATACCGCAGGTAATTGAAGACAAGAATGAACCCAGGTTAATACCCATATAGAACAGCGTGAAGCCTGAGTCACGGCGGGTGTCACCGAAACCATATAAAGAGCCAACAATGGTTGAAATGTTGGCTTTTAGGAAACCTACACCTGCAATAATTAACGCTAGCGATAAGTAAAGAATGTTCAGGTATAAAGGTTGATGAACAATTCGGGTTTCATAATCGCTACCACTGATATTTGCCGGCAAACCAACTGCATCAGGATTCTCAATAGTAAAGGATCGATTGTCACCATAGGTGATTGGTGACTGGCCATTATCAGTTACAATGATCGGCGTCGCGTCTCCACCTCTGCCATCTAAGGTTAGTTGGTATTCAGCATTATTGTAGGTCATGATTTCTTTTGAACCACTACCTTCAAATGCCATGCCCGTATGGCCAAGCACAAGCAAAATAGCACCAAAGGTCACTGCTTTTCTTGCCCCTAAATATTTATCTGCCAGTGAACCACCAATGATGGTCATCACGTAAACAAGGGCAGTATAGGCACCATAGAGAACAGAAGAACGTTCGTCTGAAAATAAGAAGTGCTGCGTTAAGTAAATGATCAGAAGGGCGCGCATGCCATAATAAGAAAAGCGCTCCCACATCTCTGTAAAAAAGAGCACGACTAAGCCACGAGGGTGGCCTAATATGGTTTTTTCGCTTTCTGGTATTGGGTTTGTTTCGGCCGTCATTGTCGGCGGACTCCTATAAAAAATGGATTTGAACTTAATGTTGTCGAAATTTATAGTTTTATATGTTCTTCGCTAGTATCAGCGATAAAACGATCACGTTAGTTTAGCTAGGAGTCACCTGAAAGCAAGGGGAAATGGCCGTTTTAGCTTAAATTTGATTAAAAATTATACAGTTGGCGGGTGGTATAGATGCAACAATCCAATTTGTGCTTTGGTCAGTCTTCTGAAATTATTCAGCTTGAAAATGCTGAATTGGAGCTATTTGCCCAGTTTTTGACCTCTGAAGTGGCGGATAACCTGCTACAGAAACTAGTGGAGTTGGTGGACTGGCAAAAGGAAACCATTCGAATTGCCGGTGTTGAGCGGTTAGTACCAAGACTGACTGCCTGGTACGGCGATAAAGGTGCCAGCTATACCTATTCTGGGGTGGTACATCATCCTGTCCCATGGAATGAGAGGCTCCTGGCATTAAAAAGCCAAGTAGAGCAAGCGTGTGGAGCTGAATTTAACAGCGCCTTGTTTAATCTATATCGTGATGGAAAAGACAGTGTTGCCTGGCACAGTGATGATGAGCCAGAGCTGGGAAGGCGCCCGATTATTGCTTCGCTGAGTTTAGGAGCCCCCAGAAGCTTTCAACTCAAGCATAAAAAACACAAAGATTTACGTCACAAACTGACGTTAACATCTGGTAGTCTATTGGTCATGCGTGGAGATACTCAGCAGTGTTGGCTGCATCAGGTACCGAAAGAGCCTGCTATCACTGAGCCGCGAATTAATATCACTTTTAGGAACATTATTACCAATCATAATCAATAAGGAGTCACTGTGTCATTTCTTGCCTGTCGCGTCTTTGAGAATGAAGGAAAAGAATCCAAGGTTAATCACCAACTGGTACAGATGGAAGCCGATGAACTGACGGAAGGCGATGTGCTGATCCGGGTCGACTATTCCAGTATCAATTATAAGGATGCGTTGGCTGCATCAGGCCGCGGCAAAATTATGAAGCAGTTTCCACTTAATGCCGGCATTGATTTGGCTGGTGTGATTGTCGAGTCGGATAACGATGCCTTTCAGACAGGCGATAAAGTACTGGTCAATGGTTGTGGAATTGGTGAACAGTTTGATGGCGGCCTGGCGCAATATGCACGAGTGAAGTCTGAGTGGATAATTAAAATTCCTGAAACTTATAATGCTCGACAGGCGATGATTATCGGCACCGCCGGATTTACCGCAGCATTAGCCATTTATCGAATGCAGGTTAATGATCAACATCCAGACATGGGGCCGATTGTTGTTACGGGTGCAAGCGGTGGTGTTGGTAGTATCGCGGTTAACTTGCTGAGCAAATTAGGTTATGAAGTGATTGCGCTGACCAGCAGAAAAAGCATGCATGACTATCTATACGAATTAGGTGCAAACCGTGTGGTCAGCGAAGATGAACTTGGCATGAGCGATAAACCATTGGGCAAAGCCTTGTTCGGTGGGGCTATTGACAATATTGGTGGCAAAACCTTAAGCAAAATTATTGCCCACACCCAGTTATGGGGTAATGTCGCGTCTATCGGCTTGGCACAAAGTCCTGATCTTGAAGCAAAAGTCTTTCCCTTTATTTTGCGCGGAGTGAGTTTGCTCGGCATCAGTTCAACCAATTGTCCGATGCCGTTGCGCACTAAAATCTGGCATCAGTTTGGTAAAGAGTTACCATTGCCGGATTTTGAAACAATCGTCAGTAAAGAAATCGTACTTGAGGATGTCTCTCCTTATTTTGATGAGCTGATCGATAAAAAACACCATGGTCGCCTCATTGTGAACTGCCAATAACAAAACATTAGAACAAGAATATTATGCAAACAGGATATCGCTTCGATTCAATCGATCCGGAACAGAGTATTGTCATTACGGCAAGCCAGCGTTTGGCGCGGCATTTGCGCGAAGAATACAATCGTTGGCAAGCTGCCCAAGGCAAAACCGTATGGGCAACTCTGCAGGTCATGCCGTGGGGCGCATTCACGGCAACCTTGTGGGAGTTACTCAGAGAGCAATTGAAAGGAGGTTCTCCAGAGAAACTGCCACACTTGCTATCTGATCAGCAAAGTCAGTTTATCTGGCAAGATATTATTGAGCGATCTCAATGGAATGATTTTTTATTAAATATTAACGCAACCAGCAGTAAAGCATGGCAGGCCTGGCAGCAACACCAACAATGGCAACTGGATATCACACAAAGTCTAGCCTGGGATAAAGACACTCAGGCATTTAAAGATTGGGCTAATGAGTTCAGGCAACGACTAGATGACAATCATTGGATTGACAGCGCATCCAGTATTAACCTTTTATTGGAATTGATGAAACAGCATCAGTTGCCATTGGCACATAATATTTATACGGCGGGCTTTGAACAAATCACTCCCCAGCAACAGAAGTTGTTTGAGCAACTTGGCGGTACATCTAAACTTGAAGTGTTAGCTTCGTCTAATCCAGCAGCGACTCCCACCGTGTTGAGTTTCAACTCTGCGCGCGAAGAATTTAAAGCAGTCATCAATCAGGCAAAGGACTCCGTCGTAAAGGCGCTTAAGAGTAATCCAGACAAACCCTTTCGTTGTGCGATTGTTGTGCCCGAACTGGAAAAGCATAAAGCTCTTATCGATCGGCTTTTGTGGCAAGAGCTTACTCCCAATTTAAATCCTGAACAAAAATCGACTTTGGGTATTTATGATATTTCTTTGGGGGAGCCATTAAGCAAACAGCCGCTAGTGGTTACCGCGTTGAATCTTTTTAAGTTTCTCAATGGCAGTATCGAAACTCAAGTGCTGCAACAGCTATTGCTAAGCCCCTATTTTGGCAAACAACAAGCAAGCGATACGGGTTACGAGCCGCTTACCAGTGATAGAGCCAGGCTAGAAAAATATTTACGCAAAAGTCATAAGCAAAGATATGCGGTCAGTGAGCTGAATGAACTGGCCCAACAAGCAAAGATCGTAACAGCCTCTTTTTCAGGTTTGATTGAAAGTCTGAAATCGGCTCAGCAGCTTGTTAAAGAGCAGTTAACGCTGGTTGACTGGATGAAGCGATTGATTGCAATTTTAGACACTACGGAGTGGCCGGGTAGCCGAACATTGCACAGTCGTGAATATCAAATCCAACAAACATTCTATGATAGTTTTAATCAGTTGCGACAGTTTCAGGTTTTTTATCCGCAAAAGATGAGCTTCTCAAGGTTACTCGAACTTTTATCGCAAATTGTGACTGAAAAACAATTCCATCAAGAGTTACCTAAAGCGCCAATTCAAATCATGGGGCTGCTCGAAACTCTCGGTCTTGAGTTTGATCACGTCTGGTTGACTGGAGCCACTTATCAGGTGTTGCCGGCGCAGCCCAATCCAAATCCTTTTATTGATAAACAAACGCTGAAACAACATCAGATGCCAGGCAGTTCTGCGCAACGTGAGTTTGAGTATGCCCAGCAATTAATTGCTAGCTTATTAGCCAGCAGCCACAATGTGACGATTTCATATCCGCGTTTTGAGGGTAGCAGTGAATTACTGCCAAGCCCGTTTATTGCCGAGTATTCTGAGAAGGTTGTGCCAGCGAATGCCACTTTAGCGCCGACATTCATACAAACGATAGATAGAGATATTGATTCCAATAATGTTGTTGAGAGATATCAGGATGATCATGGTATGCCACTGGCTGAAGGTGTGGTGAAAGGTGGCACGGGTTTCTTTAGGGATCAGATTAACTGTCCATTTAAAGCCTATATGAGCTACCGCTTAAGGGTGAAAGAGTTTGAAGAAGTGGAGCAGGGTTTAAACGCGATGGAGCGTGGAAGCCTTGTACACAGTGTTCTCGAAGCATTCTGGAAAGAGCATGACAGCAATGAGATATTGCTTGATAAAAGCGATTCACAACTATCATCGCTAATCGAGCCTTATCTAACCAGGGTACTTGATGAATACAAAGATCGGTTTTATTACCTGCAACTTGATGACTTTGCTGATAATGAGTTTCAACGATTATTAAAACAATTAACGCAGGCACTACAAATTGACGCCAGGCGTTTACCGTTTACATCATTACCTCCAGAGCAGGACCAATCAATTACCATAGAAGGATTAACCTTTAATTTAAAAGTTGATCGAATCGATGAGGTTGATGATGGCCTTTTGATTATTGATTATAAAACGGGCACGCCAACCCGCGCCAAACTGTACCCGAGAGATAAAGAGTTAGCGCCTGAGGAGCCACAATTAGCACTGTACGCGATCAATCAGGGCGACACGCCCATTGCCGGCGTTAGCTTCTTTAATATTAATGCTAAAGAAATTCGTTATCAGGGTATTGCCGATAGCATTGAGCATCTTGCGCTTGATAAACGAAGTGCGATTAAAGAAGACATGTCCGATATTATTGATCGTTGGCAGTTGCAAATGTCAGAAGTTGCGCGTGATATTAAGGCAGGAACTGCAATAGTTGATCCCAGAAGTTGCGACTATTGTGACTTTGCCTCCGCATGCAGAATCAACCAACGTAAAACCATGCTACAGCCCAAAGATGATAAGCGCAGCCAGGGAGGTGCAGCATGATAAAAGATTTACAGGCACGTCAGAAAGCCATTGACCACACTCGCTCCTTTATTGTGCAGGCGCCGGCCGGTTCCGGTAAGACTGAATTATTGACTCAGCGAGTGCTGAAACTGCTAGCCGTGGTGCAAAATCCTGAAGAAGTAGTGGCGATTACTTTTACCAATAAAGCTGCACGAGAAATGCAAAATCGTATTGTGCAGTCTCTCTACTCCGCGCAAGGCGAAAAGCCCGAAGAACCACACAAGGTTCTAACCTGGGAGTTGGCTAAAAGTGTATTGCAGCGTGATCAGGAGTTAAGCTGGGGCTTAATGCACAGCCCGCATCGTTTGCGCATTAAAACCTTTGACTCACTGTGTGCCACTATCGCCAATCAGATGCCGGTTCTAGCAAAGTTTGGTGGTCAATTAAGTCCCACTGAAAATCCTTACGAACTTTATTATCAGGCTGCTAAATCTGTGGTGGATGGAGTCAAGACACAGGAACCCTGGGCGGCACATGTTCATCGCGTTTTGGCGCATACCGACAATAAGGTCGAACAATTGCAAGAACTGTTGGCGCAACAGTTGGCGAAGCGTGATCAATGGTTGCGGTTGGAACAGGAAGGCACTGCCGAGCGTGACATATTGGAACAGGGTTTTATTGATGTACTCGAAGCTGAATTAAAGCAACTCGATTCGTCAATCCCTAACGCATTAAAGCATCGATTGCTATCCTGCATAATTTTTGCAGCAAATTATTTTGAAGATACTCATCCATTATTTGAGCTCAAAACTTTGGTGGAATGGCCAGAACCAAAAGCTGGACACTTAATATATTGGCAAGCTATTGCTAACTTCTGTATGAGCAAGAATGAAGCTAAGCTGTTAAAAACGGGGCCAATGCCGCCGCAAAAATTGGGCGAAACCAAAGACGAAAAAGGCATCATCAAATTAAAGAAAGATGAGGCGACAGAAGTTATGGGTGAACTGGCTGAGTATTCAGCTTTTGTTGAACACATGGCCATCATCCGAAATTTCCCCAATATTCATTATCAGGACGACGAGTGGGAAGTGATTGAGTCCTTAACTGAACTGATGCGCATTGCCACCGCTCATTTAACGATAGAGTTTAAGCGACAAGGCATTGTAGATTTTACCGAAATATCTATGGCTGCTGATCGCGCACTGGGCAATATTGATGAACCATCCGAGTTAGCCCTTAAGCTCGACTATGGTATTTCCCATATCCTGGTGGACGAATTTCAGGATACGTCTTATGGTCAGTATCAGTTGATCGAAAAGTTAACTGCCGGCTGGCAAGCGGATGACGGACGTACTCTGTTTGTGGTGGGCGATCCGATGCAATCTATTTATCGCTTCCGTGAAGCCAATGTCGGCTTATTTATTCAGGCTCGGGATTATGGCCTGGGCGATACCCGGCTAGAATTTCTACAGCTGACCAGTAACTTCCGTTCGAGCAAGAAAGTCGTGGATTGGGTTAATAAGAGTTTTGCCAGTATTTTCCCCAGTTATGACGATGCCGTATTGGGGGCTGTGAGTTTGGCAGAAGCAACGGCTACAAAAGAGATTGCAGTTGAAGATAAGGTTGAGTTTAAGATCTTCTTTGGAGATGAACTTGACACTGATTCTGTTTCTAGCTCTGGTTTAGATGAAGTCATCACTGACGCTGCGGCCCAGGAAGCGAGTTTCATCGCTGAACACATTGACGTTTTATTAAAAAATCACCCCGAGCAAGATATTGCCGTATTGGTCAGAGCGCGCAATCATGGCTTTGCCATAATTGAAGCACTGCAACAGCGTTCGATAGCTTATGTAGCGGAAGAGTTTGAAGAGCTGGCCGAAAAGCAAAGTGTTCTCGATGTGCTGACATTGTTAAGGGTATTGATTCATCCTCACGATAAACTGGCCTGGATGGCTTTGTTGAAGTCCCCGTGGTTTGGTTTGACTTTAACAGATATGACTTTAATTGAGTCTATGTTTGGGGATGATGTTTACCGTGTGTTAACAGAACACACTTTAGTAGGCGGCTTGTCCGAGCAAGCGGTTTTAGCACTGACTAACCAAGGCACTATTCTCGAACAGCATCGAACTCAATTGTACCAGCAACCATTAGCCATTCAGTTAGAAGCGCTGTGGTTGCATCTTGGTGGTGCTATGTTGTGCCAGCCTAATGAGATTGAGCAGGTTTACAGCTTCCTCGATTTTGTCAGTCATTATGAACAGAATCAGATCATTACCGATTACAAACCATTGCTTTCGGCAATGAGTAAACTGCATGCGCCACCAAGCCGGGAAGATAATTGCCGCGTGTCGGTTATGACCATGCATAAATCAAAAGGTCTTGAGTTTGATACGGTATTTTTGCCACAGCTGCATAAAGGTAGTGGCAATAATGACAAGCAGCTGATGGTGTGGGAAGAGTTTCCAGCGCAAGATGATTCCAGTCAGTATTTAATGGCACCTGTTGATCAAGTCGGGGAAAGCAACTCGCTGTATAAATTTGTCAATAATTTTTCACGACAAAAAGATCGCCTGGAAAGCGGTCGCTTACTGTATGTCGCATCAACTCGTGCCAAGCATCGTCTCTTTTTAACTTGTTGCGGATCGGTTTCCTATAACCAGAAAGAAGAGCGATTGAAACTGGCTTCCTTTGGCAATGATAGTTTGATGAATCTATTGAAGCCAATTTATGAAACCTTCATCGAATCGGAAGTGCTGAGACTAGAGTCTGATGGTCAAACCAAGCAAAGTTCAGAGCAGACGTTAGACCATAGTTGGCAGCGGCTTAAAGCTGACTGGAGCTATCCCGTATTAAGTGATCCATTCCAAGATATAAAAACACTGCTTGAGCAAAACTCAGTGGTCTCTGAACAAGCAACGATAGAGTTTGATTGGGCAACGGATGTTGCACAAACGATTGGTGTCTTAATGCATCGGCAGTTGGAACTCGTCAGTAAAGGGCAATGGCAACTTAACGAACAATCACTGATGGATTACGCGGCCGCAATGTATGAGCTGTTACTGGGTTCAGGATACAGCGAAAAGAATGCTCGTTATGCCCAACAGCGCATTGAAGAGGGTTTACGCAACGTATTAAGCGATCCTAAGGCGCAGTGGATCTTATCAGCTCAGCACCAACAGTCAGCCTGCGAGCTGGCGTTGACGGGTGTAGTCGATGGGGGATATAAAGCATTTGTGATTGATAGAACCTTTATTGATGAAGAGGGCACTCGCTGGATTATCGATTACAAAACCGGTAGTCACCTTGGCGATGATGTTGCTGGATTTATCCAGTCCGAGAAAGAGCGCTACCAAGCTCAGTTAGAGCAATATAAAACACTGATGGCACAGATTGATGACCGACCCATTAAACTGGCATTGTATTTTCCAATGATGAAACGGTTTGAGGAATTATAACTTGATGGACTATATTATAGAAACAGAACGATTAATGTTAAGGCCATTCATCGAATCTGATGTTGATGATTACCTTGAATATGCACTTGATCCTGAAGTAATGAAATATATCCGTCCTATAGCTGATCCAAAGGAGGCGAGAGAGTTATTCTTAAGTCACGCAGGCGAGTGGGATGGTGAAGAAGGTAAGTGGATGGGTGCTGCGGTCGTGCTTAAAAGTACTAATAAAATGATTGGAGATGTTGGATTCCGTTATAAGAGTAAACAGCATCAACAGATTGAAATCGGTTATAAATTTAATCGTCATTTTCAAGGACACGGTTATGGCTCAGAAGCTTTAGTCACCTTAGTGAAACTGATAGTTAGAGATTGGCCGTTTCACAAACTCGTCGCTTATTGCGAACCAAGAAATATTGCTTCCTGGAAACTGATGGAAAAAATTGGAATGAGAAGAGAGGGATATTTTCAGGAAAACTTCAACTTTGATGGACGCTGGCAAAATGAAGTGGCTTATGGTGTTCTGAAAAGAAACTTGAAGGTATAGAAGTTCACAATAAAAAAGGAGCCGAAGCTCCTTGTTTATTAGATGACATTTTAGACGAGAATTAGGCCTCATCTAGCTGTGAATCAATCCATTCGCGGATTTTAGTTTCCAATACCGGCATTGGCACGGCACCATCCACTAACACTTCTCGGTGGAAAGCTTTGATGTCAAACTTATCGCCAAGCTTTTCTTCAGCTTCGGCTCTTAGGTTGCTGATTACGCGCTGACCAACTTTATAGGAAACCGCCTGACCTGGCCATGCGATATAGCGCTCAACTTCGGAAACCACATCGGTATCTGCCATCGAGGAGTTAGCCACCATATAATCAATGGCATCCTGGCGTGACCACCCTTTGGCGTGTAGTCCAGTATCAACCACTAAGCGCATGGCACGTAACATCTCGTCACTTAATCGACCATAGTACTGCATGGGGTCGCTAAACATTCCCATTTCCTTGCCGATAGATTCAGCATACAGAGCCCAGCCTTCGCTGAAGACACTCAATCCACCAAAGCGACGAAACATCGGTAGGCCTTCGATTTCCTGTTGCAATGAAATCTGGAAGTGGTGACCTGGCGCAGCTTCGTGAATGGACAAGGTTTCCATGCCAAACTTAGGCTGACCTTTTAGATTGAAGGTATTAACATAGAAGATGCCGGGACGAGAACCATCCGGTGAACCTGCCATGTAGGATGCGCCTGCTGCTGACTCAGCACGGAAGGCTTCAACTGCACGAACTTCGTAGTCAGTTTTGGGAGCAATATCGAACATGCTCGGCAATAACTTGTTAACCTTGGCTTGTAAGTCCCGATAGCCCTGCAACAAGTCTTCTTCGTTGTCGTAATAGAACTCAGGATTGGTTTGTACGTACTTGAACCATTCTTCTAATGTACCTTCAAAACCTTCCTGTTCCATCACGCCTTCCATCTCGGAACGGATTCGCACCACTTCATTCAAACCAAACTGGTGAATTTCTTCGGCAGTCAGATCTGTTGTGGTGTAAGTTTTCAGCTGATAGTTATACCAGGCTTCGCCATTCGGTTGCTCGCTTAAGCCAAAGCTATCGCGTGCGTGCTTCAAGTAATCATCTTTGATGTAATCATGGAGTTTTTTATAAGAAGGAACCAGCTTTTGAACGATGGCTGTGCGGTAAGCTTCTTCTAGACGTTTCTTGTCTTCTTCAGCAAAGTCTTCTGGCATATCGCTAATCGGCGTATAGAAAATGCTCTCGGTTGGATCAGAAACCACATGTGCTGCCAGCTGTGGAATCACCTTTTCCATTAAAGCTTTTGGCTGAACGACTTTCTGCTCAATACCTTGATTCATATTAATTATGGCTTGTTCCATTATGGCAACGCCACCGTCAACTCGCTTTAACCAGTTGTCATAGTCCTCAACAGTTTTAAAGGGTTGGAAGCTTTGACCAGAACCCAGCTGAGCAAAGAAATTGGCAATATTGCTGGACTGGTTTATGGGAATAAGGTAGCCAGGGAATTGTTCACCTTTAAGACTGTGTTCTGATTGGTGAACAAAAATGTCATAACTCAGGCGGTCCTGACCGGATAACAGGCTGCGATCAATCTGTTTAACTTTGTCTAGCCACTCAACAGTGAAGTCTTGGCTTTTCTTGCGGAACTCTGAGGATAAAAAATTAGGTAATTTATCGTTATAACCTGGAATGCCTATGGCAGTTGCCTGGATTGGATTGAGAGCCAGGCTAGCCTGAAATTGCTGCTCAAATATTTCATTTAAAGCTTTTGACGCTTCTTCTTTGGTCATGCTTTGTTGTGCTTTATTTTTAACAACGTTTTGCGTCACTTCGCTTGCTGCGGCGTTGGTCGTAGGACTGGTTTGTTCTTGATCATTATTACAGCCATATAAAGCCAGAGCTAAGCTAAGGCTTACTAATGTTATTTTGGTCATACTAATTTGTTCCTGAAAATTTCCTACCGAGCTAAGAACATTAGCACTAAATTATTGAAGAGGATATGATTTGTAATATCTGTTTACAAATAGGCGACAGCCGACTCATCAAGGAATTAATATGAATGAAACAAACTCAGCCAGCGCTTTGCTGGTGGACAACCGACTCGCCAAAGTGGTCAACACTATTAAGGGCTATCCACAATTTATACAGGGCTACTTGCTTAATTTTGTCATTAGAAGAACCGTTAAGTTGGTGGGTACGGCCAAAGTTGAAGTATTAACACTGACTAAAGAATCATCTCAGTTCCGTATTCAGAACCGTAAAAAAGTGCAAAACCACATAGGTACCATTCATGCAGCGGCCATGGCTCTCATCGCAGAAACAGCTACTGGCATGGTAGTGGGTATGAATGTGCCGGATGATAAGTATCTGGTTATTAAGACCCTTAAAGTCGATTTCCTGAAAAGAGCCGTAGGTAGTTTAACGGCGACTGCAAAGCTAAGCGAATCGCAGCGCCTGGCAATCCTCAATGAAGATAAAGGTGAAGTTGATGTTCAGGTGTCGGTAGTTGATGAGGAAGGCAAAGAACCTATCGAATGCACCATGATTTGGGCCTGGACACCTAAGCGACGCTAACAGCCCATCAGTTTAGAGGCGAAAGGTATAAGAAAAGGGGCAAGACACCATATTTAAGGTATGCAGTGAGCATCAGATTGGTTAAAATATGTCCCTTTTGCGCCATCTACCAGCTGGTTAGAACCGGACGGTACCAGTATAAAAGAGTGATAAACGGGCGCAAAACACATAAATGAGAAGTGATTAACACACTATGTTGGAAGTAAACCCAATCCGAGAACAACTAAAAGATATGTCTGAGCGTGTTGCAACGCTTAGGGGGTATCTTTGACTTTGATAGCAAACAGGAGCGACTGGTAGAGGTCGAACGCGAGCTTGAGCAGCCAGATGTCTGGAACGATCAGGAGCGCGCTCAATCCTTAGGTCAGGAGCGAGCAAAACTGGAAACAGTTGTTAACACCATCAAGAACCTGGAAACAGGCATCGATGATAACCAGGAATTGTTGGAACTGTCGGTTGAAGAAGATGATGCAGACAGTGTTGCCGAGATTGAAAACGAGGTAAAACAACTCAACGCCAGTCTCGAAAAACTAGAGTTCCGACGCATGTTTTCTGGCGAGATGGATGAGAACAATGCCTATCTGGATATTCAGGCCGGTTCAGGCGGAACTGAAGCGCAAGATTGGGCCAGCATCTTATTAAGGATGTACCTGCGCTGGTGTGAAAGTCGCGGCTTCAAAGCTGAAGTCACCGAAGAATCCGATGGTGATGTAGCGGGCATCAAAAGTGCCACTATAAAAGTTGAAGGCGAATACGCCTATGGCTGGTTAAGAACTGAAACTGGTGTTCATCGTCTAGTGCGTAAGTCACCATTCGATTCAGGCAATCGTCGGCATACCTCTTTTGCATCCGTATTTGTGTATCCCGAAGTGGATGACGATATCGATATTGAAGTCAATCCGGCAGACTTGCGGGTAGATACCTATCGCGCCAGTGGAGCCGGTGGTCAGCACGTTAATAAAACTGATTCAGCGATCCGTTTAACGCACATTCCAACCGGAGTTGTGGTGCAATGTCAGAATGATCGCTCACAGCACAAAAATCGTGCGCAAGCGATGAGCATGATGAAAGCCAAGCTGTATGAGTTAGAAATGCAAAAGCAGCGCGACGAGCAACAAGCTCTAGAAGATACCAAGTCGGATATCGGCTGGGGTAGTCAGATTCGGTCTTACGTCTTGGATCAGTCGCGAATTAAAGATTTGCGCACCGGACATGAGTCGAGCAGTACGCAGTCGGTGTTGGATGGGGATCTAGACGGTTTCATTGAGGCCTCACTGAAAGCCGGCGTTTAGAGCGCTTGTGCTTTGCAGCTACTGTGTTAAAACTTTTTTGCAGGATATAGTCTATAGTCACTTACTTTAACTTGAACAACTTGAAAGTGTTTTGACATTTTTATCACAGCAACAATTGAATAGTAGTCACTGATAGTAACAATGAAATTTTTTTTATAACGGTAAATTGAGGTAATAAACGAAAATGAGCAATCAAGAAACCCCAGTAGTTGATGTCAACGAGCAGATTACTTTACGTAAGCAGAAGTTGACAGATAAACGAAAACAGGGGATTGCCTTCCCGAACGACTTCCGTCGTGATTCTTTAGCAGCGAATATTGCCAATGAGTATGGCGATAAGGACAAGGCTGAGCTAGAAGAATTGGGTAAGAAGGTTACGGTTGCTGGTCGCATCATGTTGTTCCGCAACATGGGTAAAGCGAGCTTTATTACTATTCAAGATATGTCGGGCCGTATCCAGTCTTATGTTCGTAAAGATGCGGTAGGAGATGACGTTTATGATGATTTTAAAACTTGGGATATTGGCGATATTGTCGGTATTGAAGGCACAGTCTTTAAAACTAATAAAGGCGAGTTATCGGTTAAAGCATCGAACATTCGCTTGCTGACCAAAGCTTTGCGTCCGCTTCCTGATAAGTGGGGCGGCCTATCTGATCAAGAAACGCGCTACCGTCAGCGCTATGTTGATCTGATCGTCAATCAGGAGTCGCGCGAAACTTTTATCATTCGCTCTAAAGTCATTAAAGCGATTCGTGAATTCTTGGAAGCGCGTGAATTCCTTGAAGTAGAAACGCCAATGATGCACGTCATTCCAGGAGGTGCTTCAGCTCGTCCTTTTGAGACACACCATAATGCGCTAGACATGCCGCTTTATTTGCGTGTCGCACCGGAATTATATTTGAAGCGTTTAGTGGTTGGTGGCTTAGAGAAAGTTTTTGAGATCAACCGCAACTTCCGTAACGAAGGTTTATCAACGCGCCATAACCCTGAATTCACTATGTTGGAATTCTACTGGGGTTATGCCGATTACAATGATCTGATGGACTTAACCGAAGCCATGTTGCGCCACACCGTTGAAACTGTGCTTGGAAAAACTGTATTCGAAAGTAGCGGTGAAACTTATGACTTTGGTCAGTCTTTCGCACGTATGACGGTACTCGAAGCTATCATGAAATATCAGCCAGAAATTACTCTTGAACAACTAAGCGATTTAGACAAAGCGCGCGAAGTTGCCAAGCGTTTAAAAATCAAAACGGAAAAATCATGGGGCTTGGGTAAAGTTCAAATCGAAATCTTCGAAGAAGTGGCTGAGCACAAACTAATTCAACCAACCTTTATCACTGCCTACCCAGCAGAGGTATCGCCATTAGCGCGTCGTAATGATGAAAACCCATTTGTCACTGATCGCTTTGAGTTTTTTGCTGGCGGTCGTGAACTCGCTAATGGTTTCTCGGAGCTTAACGACGCAGAAGATCAGGCGGAACGATTCAAAGCACAGGTTGAAGCAAAAGATGCCGGTGATGACGAAGCCATGCATTATGATGCTGACTATATTCGCGCATTGGAATACGGTTTGCCACCAACAGCCGGTGAAGGTATTGGTATTGATCGCTTGGTGATGTTGCTCACAGATTCTCCGTCTATTAGAGATGTGTTGCTGTTTCCTCACATGCGACCCGAATAAAACTCCTGCGTTTTATATTTATGCTGTAAGGGCGACTGATGAGTCGCCCTTTTTTATTTAGAATCCCCGCCATTTCCTTTATGATGATTCAAAATCATCAAGCAAAACATATATGTCTACTGATATTGATATTCGCCAAGCATTAAGAGTGTTTCAGATCATTGCTGAGCAGGGCGAGCAGCGTGGTAATCGTCATTACTTTAAGGGTATCTACGCCACTTCGGGCTTTGATGGCTATGACGTTGAGTTGACGGATGAGAAGGTGACTCTGAGTATCTATTTCCATAGTAGATTCGATTTGGACTATAAAAATCAATTGGATAAAGAGGCCTTTTTGGAGAAGTTGGCTAAAATCGATTCGCTTAGGAAGTCTAAAACGAGTGAATAATTACTTTTAAAACTCTCGATTTGTTTACACTTTGTTACCAGTTACTTTTGAGTTGTGATTTACCCGCGGTTATAGTGATTTTCACTAAGTTAATCTAAATAGAACCAGTGGGAGTATTCAATGAGTCGTTCGAGAGTTCACAAAATAACAGCTCTTTCTTTATCCATCGCGATGGCTGTCTCCAGTGCAGCCGTTATGGCAGCCCCGTCCTCAATCAGTCTTTTATCTAGTGACAAAGTTACCGCAGCGCAACAGCAGACTGAAGCCGAAAAAGCAGCAGCTATTTATGCGGAACATTGGGAACGTAGCCTTGAAATGAATCCGTTAATGGCAACTTTCATGGGCGATAATCGTTTTAATGACCAATTAGGTGATTGGGGTACGGAAGAAGGTCTTGCAAAACAGCTGGCGTTCAGTAAAGAGTTTCTCGCTAAGATAAACACTATTGATGCTTCAAAACTTCAAGGCCAGGATCTACTGAGTTATAAAGTTTTTAAGGGCGAGCGCGAGGCCGAAATTGAAGGTCATCAGTACCCTGATCATCTGCAGCCGATCCAGCAGTTCTATAACCCGTTCAACTTTATTGCCATGCTGGGTTCGGGCAATAGCGCGCAACCCTTTAATACGGTTAAAGATTACGAAAACTGGCTCAGCCGTCTTGAGCAGGCCGCCGGTGGTGTAGATGTTATTATCGGAAACATGCGCGAAGGGATGGAGCAGGGCGTTGTTCAACCTAAGGCTTTGATGGTCAAAGTACTGCCACAGTTGAAAGCACATGTGGTTGATGATGTCGAAACCAGCCTATTCTATGGACCCATAAAAAATATGCCTGAGTCATTCTCTGAGGAAGACAGAAAGCGCTTAACTCAGGAGTATGTTAAAGCGATTAAAGGCTGGGTTGTGCCAACTTATCAAAAGATGCATGACTTCATTGAGAAAGAGTATATTCCTGCGGCACGTGAGACCTCGGGTATGGTGGCACTGCCGAACGGTAAGGAGTGGTATGCCTTTAAAGTTAAAGAAACGACCAGTACTGATTTAACGCCAGAGCAGATTCATCAGATTGGTCTTGATGAAGTGGCTCGTATTCATGAAGAAATGAAAGGGGTTATGGAAGAGGTTGGTTTTGAAGGCAACCTGCAAGAGTTCTTTGAGTTCACTAAGACCGATCCTCAGTTCCAGTTTGATACCAAAGAAGATATGTTGCAGGCTTATGAGAACTTGAGAGGAAAGCTCGACAAAGCCGCTCCTGATTTATTCAAAGTGATTCCAAAAGCTGAGTTTGAGATCCGGGCAGTTGAAGCTTATCGCGAACAGTCTTCGTCAGCGGCCTCTTATCAAAGCCCAGCTCCGGATGGTTCACGCCCAGGTATTTTCTACGTTAATACATATGATTTAACCGCTCGCCCAACCTGGACTGTTGAATCATTATATTTGCATGAGGCAGTGCCAGGGCACCACTTCCAGCGTTCAACTCAGATTGAGTTAAAGGATGTTCCGAACTTCCGTCGCTTTGGGGGAAACACGGCTTACACTGAAGGTTGGGGATTGTATTCTGAGTCATTAGGTAAGGAAATGGGTGTTTATACCGACCCATACCAGTACTTTGGAGCTTTAGGTGCCGAACTATGGCGCGCGATTCGTTTAGTCACGGATACCGGCTTACATGCCAAAGGTTGGACTCGTGAGGAAGTGCTGGCCTATATGGAGCAAAACTCTCCGGCTGCAGAAGCGCGTATGGTGTCTGAAGCAGAGCGTTTCATGGCAATCCCAAGTCAGGCGCTCGCCTATAAAATTGGTCAAATGAAAATTCGCGAGCTGCGTACTTTGGCTGAGAAAGAGTTAGGTGATAAGTTTGATATTCGCGAGTTTCACCATGAAGTACTAAAAGATGGTGCGATTCCGTTGAATATTCTGGAGGATAAAATTAAGCGCTGGATTAAGACTCAGTCATAGTCTTCGCTTCCTTGAACCGAAAAGCCCTTACCTGGTTAAGGGCTTTTTTGTGCATGATATTTTTGTAACAAATGCCTGCATAGATGCTCTAATAGCCTGAACCAACTCAAAAAAAACCATAAGGTGTATAACCTATGAAACCGATTAAAGCAGTATTGATACTGATTATTAGCAGTATGATCAGTGTTTCAGCCGTAGCTTTAGAGCGAACCAAAATTGCTGACAATGCAAATCACGTCACTCCATTGCTGATTGGTCAACAAGTCCCTGATATCCATCTGTGGGATACAGAAGGTAAGCCATTTCGTTTATTGGATAAAGTTAAGCAGCAACCCACCATACTATTATTTTATCGCGGTGGCTGGTGTCCATTTTGTAATGCGCAACTGAGTCAAATTCAGGAAATTGAGAGTGAGTTGGTTGAGATGGGTTATCAGTTATTAGCGATCAGCCCTGATACGCCTGATGAGTTGGTACAAACCAGCGAAACACGCAATCTTTCTTATGAGCTTATTTCAGATTTCCAACTTGCCGCTACGCGTGGTTTTGGCTTAGCGTTTCACATTGAAGATGATTATGCAGGTAAGATAGAAGAGCTTGGTGGAAAGGCGGCAAAAGCAGACGGAGACACAAAAAGTGTACTGCCGGTGCCAGCTGTTTTCATCCTTGATAAAAATGGCGTGATTAAATTTGAATACATTAATCCGAATTACAAAGTACGAATTGATCCAGAGCTATTATTAGCAGCTGCCAAAATTGACCTCTAATTTATTCTGATCAACTTTTTCAAGCAAAAAAAACAGGGCTTTTGGCCCTGTTTTTTTCTAAAGGTATGAATCAATCATCTAAAACAAGAGCTAGTCAAGAATTTCAAACTCTGCATTATTGATGCTTAACGGGCTTTCTAAAGCTTTATCCGCAAGGCTGATTAAGGCATAAGTTTTGCCATCAAAAACAGTCGAACGTATAACATCACCCACCGCTTTATCTTCTGCGTTTAGAACCTTATCTCCCGGTGTTAATGTTGCCGTGTCTTTAGAGTAAGCAAGCAGAGCGTGAGTTTTTAGTTTGCCACGATAATGCATCCGGGCGACGATTTCCTGGCCGGTATAACAACCTTTGTCGAAACTGACGCCGCCAACCAGGTGCAGGCCGACAAAGTGAGGTAATAATTCTTCAATAGTTTCTTCAAGAACTAACGGAATATGTGCCTGAATCTCGATGTAATCCCAGGCATTGACGTCCGCCAATGTGGTGCCTTCCAGCGCCTTGATGATGGCACTGCCATGTTCTTTCTCAGCTATCATAAAGGATGCGTTGAAGAGGCTGTTCAAGTGAACTTCGGTGACTCCATTATCGCGGGTGACAACCAAACTCATATCCTCAGCAAAGTTGGCAGTTGCCCCTTTTTGGGTATGGCCCCAAATTTGAAAGTCGAGGCTGGCATCCGTTAGTTCCACTTTAAAGAACACGGCGTACATTTTGAGCTTGTTCAGCAAGTGCTCAAGCCCTTGTTTGGGGACTAACAGTAAATAATCATCACCATATTTAATGGTGAAAAAGATACCATGCAGGCGCCCTTGAACATTACAGAGGCCGCCAAGGCTGGCGCACTCATCTGTGACGTTTTCTATGTCGCAGGTTAATTGGCCCTGTAGAAATTTCTTGGCATCCTCGCCATGCACTCGAATAATGCCGTAATGGCCGAGCTCGCAAGCAATATTTTGAAGTTGTGTGATGTGCTGCATTGCGTCTTGATTGGTAAAATTCATAGTTGAATGCTTATTTTGCTTTAAAACTGGGATAATTTTACTCTCATTCTTAGCGGTTTTGCACCGTTACCGTTATAATTCCGCGAAACAATTTTAGGTTTGTGCCAATGATTGATGAACAGCTAAAGAAATTACACTGGGCTAGCCGCCGTGGGATGTTGGAATTGGATGTGGTTCTGATTCCTTATCTAGAGCAAGAAGCTTGTCACTTTGATGATGCCAAGTCTGCCGAATACGCTATTTTCCTCGAGCAGGACGATCCGGATCTCTATTCATGGATTATGGGTTATGAAACACCTAAACCCGAATTTGCAGCTTTTGTTGCTGATATCAAGGAGTTTATCAACAAGCAGATTAAGTGATTTGTTGAGTCTTATTTAACGCTAATGTCAGGGAGTGACATGAATTTATTTATTGACATACAAGTATCCAAAACGCTGCCTCGAGTATTTATAGCCCTTTGGGCCTTATTCATCGCCGGATTTGGCCTATTCGTTTTTTCACAATACGCTTTGCTGACTAGCTTGATCCTGTTACTCGTGGGGATGCTGGTTTTTTTGCCTTGCGTGCTTTGGCAACAGAAGGCATTTAATCATCTCAATCAGGGTGTGCAACAGCTTCAGTTTGTTGATGGCTGTTGGTATTTAGTTGAAAAGAGTGGGTCAGACACAGAGAGGCATTCAATTGAGCTTGCTAATGATAATGTGTTGTGGCCGTGGTGGATTAAGTTGAATTATAAGTTGGAACAAGACCAAGACGACCAATCGTTCATGAGTCGATTTTCTCCACATAAAAGACAGCGGCTACTCATTTGTCGGGATGCGGTAAGCGAGACAGACTTTAGGCATCTATCTCGAGTGTTACGGTTTTATCGGAATGAAGAGCGTGATCAGCTCGAGTCGAACTAGCCGTTATGGCTTCAGACTTGAGTCTACAGCAGTGTCAGCAAGCTCTGGGTAGTCTAAAGTATAATGCAGGCCGCGACTTTCTTTGCGTTGCATGGCGCAGCGTACGATAAGCTCGGCTACGACAACAAGGTTTCTCAGTTCGATCAGGTCGTTACTGACCTTGAAGTTGCTGTAGTATTCGTGGATTTCCTGTTTCAGTAGTTCTATGCGTCTAAGTGCTCTTTGCAGACGCTTATCGGTGCGCACAATACCTACATAGTCCCACATTAATTGACGCAGTTCGTGCCAGTTATGGCTCAGCACAACTTCTTCGTCCGAGTCAGTGACTTGGCTTTCATCCCACGGTGGTAATTGTGGTGGTGACTGGCTGGGGTCCCATTGTGCTTCAATGTCATTGGCTGCTGCCTGAGCAAACACCAGACATTCGAGTAATGAGTTGCTGGCCATGCGATTGGCGCCATGCAAGCCGGTACAGGCCACCTCACCGATTGCATAAAGACCTTCCACATCAGTACGGCTGTTTAGATCGACGCGTACGCCACCACAGGTGTAATGTGCTGCCGGAACTACAGGAATGGCGTCTTTGGTAATGTCGAGTCCAAACTCAAGGCAACGCGAATAAATGGTGGGGAAATGGCTTTTAATAAAGTCTTCGTCTTTGTGAGAAATATCCAGATAGACGCATTCTATTCCGTGCTTTTTGATTTCATGGTCAATGGTGCGCGCGACAATATCTCTAGGCGCCAGTTCTGCCCGCTCATCATATTCCGGCATGAATCGTTCACCATTGGGGCGCAATAATATCGCACCCTCACCACGCAGTGCTTCGCTGATCAGAAAACTGCGTGCTTGCGGGTGATACAGGCAGGTTGGATGGAACTGATTAAATTCGAGATTGGCCACGCTACAACCGGCGCGCCAGGCCATAGCAATACCATCGCCGCTGGCCACATCGGGATTTGATGTATAAAGATAAACCTTGCTAGCACCGCCGGTAGCTAACACCACAAAGCGGGCACTGATAGTTTCAACGCGGTCTTCTTTGAGGTTTAGTACATAAGCGCCATGACAGCGGTTATCAGCGTTACCAAGCTTTTGGCCGGTAATCATATCAACGGCGATATAGTGTTCGAGAATATGGATATTGGGTTCATTAAGGACGGCGGAAACCAGCGTGGTGGAAACCGCTTTGCCGGTAGCGTCATCGGAATGAATGATGCGGCGTTTACTGTGCCCACCTTCGCGGGTGAGGTGATATTGTTCTGCTTCTTTGCTGAACATAACACCGCGCTCAATTAGCCACTCAATGGCTTCGCGAGAATGTTCGACGGTATAGCGAACGGCCTTCTCATCGCACAGACCTGCGCCAGCAATTAGGGTATCCTCTACATGAGAGTCAACGCTGTCGCTTTCATCCAGCACTGCGGCAATACCGCCCTGGGCATAAAAGGTCGAGCCCTCGGTGACTTCAGCTTTACTAAGAACTGTGATTTTGCCGAGGTGCGCTAAGCGAAGGGCCACTGACAAACCGGCTGCGCCACTGCCAATAACCAGCACGTCAGTAGTTTGCTGGGTAGGATTAATTTTGTTTTTCACGATATCCATGATAAAAGTTGGGAACTTTTTTGCCGTTAACCGAGTCTGTGTTTGTCGCTTCTGTTAGAAAGTCACTGGAAACTTTAGTTTTTTCCTAGCAGAATACCGTTTAATATTGGCGGACTGTATCATAACCGCACGATAGCCAGTTAGTTTTTTTGCTGGTTAGCGAAGGGTTGAATGACCCTGATCAATCAATGTTTGCCCTGCAAGCAACTTCATAAAGAAGATAACAATTAAAAAGGGGATTATATGTCTGGGCCTGATTTAGACTCAGAGTTAGTTAAGCGTGTTCAAGAAGGCGATAAGAGTGCTTTCGATATGCTGGTGAAGAAATATCAGCATAAAATCATGAATTTAATATCCCGCTATGTCAGAGATAGTCATGAGGTGGCGGATATTTCACAAGAAGCTTTTATTAAAGCTTACCGTGCCTTACCAGGTTTTCGTGGCGATAGTGCTTTTTATACCTGGTTGTACCGGATCGCGATTAACACCGCAAAAAATCATCTGGTATCAAGAGGGCGTAGACCTCCTGGCAGTGATATTGACTCAGTAGAAGCCGAACAATACGAAGGTGGCGATGCTTTGCGCGACACCGGAAGTCCTGAACGCATCATGTTCCGTGATGAGATTCAGACGATTATTTTCAAAACCATAGACGAATTGCCGGAAGATTTGAAGTCTGCGATTACTCTCAGAGAGATGGACGGTTTGAGTTACGAAGAAATTGCTGAGGTTATGGATTGCCCGGTCGGCACGGTGCGTTCGCGCATTTTTCGTGCGCGGGATGCGATTGATCAAAAAATTGCTCCGCTTCTGGAACAGAGTTGGCGTTCCTAGCAGGATGAAGTTAACAGCGGAAATACAAACTTTTTTACATTTCTGCTGAACTTTTTACACAGAGCCCAGTCAATGTGTATAGGATTTGAGCTGAACGAGGCAAGCTGAATTATCGCTGAATCAGTATTCAAATCAATTTTTCATTTAAAATCAAGTAATTAGAGATTGCTTGATGTCTAACAGAGTAGGGTTGAAAGCAACTGCCAAATGCTTTTGGTTAGAGAAAACGTACTTTTATCCTTTCTGAAAAGACAATTTGACGCATGGATAGTGAGTCGCGGGTTATGCCCTATTTTGCGTATTTAGGTAGCATATTTAGGCTTGTGGTTGGAATTAAGAGGTTGGATTTTAATGTTGGATAAAAACGATTTAGATAAAGGCGCTGCCGGAAGCTTAGATAAGCAAAGCGTATCCGCATGTGTGGATAACGAGCTTCAAGCTTTTGCAACTGAAAGCAGTTTCGCCCTTGAGTCTGAGGAAATGCAGCTATGGAGCCGATATCATTTAATCGGTCAGGTTTTGCGTGATGAGGCTCAGCACCTGGATATGGATATTTCCAGCCGTATCAACGAGCAAATTGCTAATGAGCCTGCTCATACAGCAAGCCCGGCGAAGCCCAAGTCCAACGTCATTACATTCCCAACCAACCCATTCAAACAGTTTGCAGGTTATGCCATCGCTGCTTCAGTGGCCTTGGTGGTGCTTTTCAACGCGGGTACTCAATCGCCAGGCAATTCACAAGCAACGACTTTAGCAGCAGTGACCAATACCAATGCTCCAGCTTCTGGTGATGCCATTACTGCACATACACAGGCTTCTAACTTGAGTATGGCTGAGCGTCAAGAATTACAAACGATTCATGACATGTTCTTAAAGCATGAGTCTTTATCACACTCTAGTTTGCTACCTAGCGTACAAGTGGTCAGTAACCAGAAAGTGATTCCGGTCAGTGTGCCTATGTTAGCTGAACAGCCGCTGTCTCAAGAGTCTGGGATGCAAGGGCAGCCTGTACAAGCAATCGAAGAATCTGAGCAAGAAGGCACTCAATAAAAAAACTTCCTACATCCAACCTTACAAAAAGCCGAAGTCTGACTTCGGCTTTTTGTTTTTAGCCAGTGACTGATTGTTTTTTCGTTTATGTTTTGATCCTTCACTGCTTTTCGTGGCAGTTTGCAGTAAAATGGCAACTTCAGTCTAAAAGACACTTTTCTTATGACAGAAAGCAATATGTTGACAGAACTTGGCCGTGTTGTGGCTAAAGAGAATGATACTGTCTGGGTGCAAACACAGAGCAAAACTGGCTGTTCAAGTTGCCAGGTTAATTCGGTTTGTGGCAGTGGTATTGTTAGCAAGGCTTTTTCTCATAAGGTGTTTGTCACCCCCTTGAAAAATCGTATAAATGCCAATATAGATGATGAAGTAGAAGTTGGAATTCCTGAAGATCTGGTGGTTCGAGCTTCTTTTATGGTGTACCTGGTGCCGCTGATTAGCATGATCATTGCTTTGCTGGTTTGGCAGTTCTGGCTCGCTAACCCTTCTGAGTTGAGCTCTATTCTCGCTGCTGTAGTTGGTCTGGCAATTGGTTTTGTGATTACTCACTTTTATAGCAAGTCGGCGGCCCGCAAAGGCCAAACGGAGCCGGTTCTGTTAAGAATTGTAAAGAGACCGATTGTGGTGAAACAAATCGAAACAACCTTGGACTAACCACTGACGACTCTGTCGGAACTGTTTACCTTATTATATTTCCAACCTTTAAATCTGTAGCATTTTTTGGCAAGCCTGCTCGTTTTATGAGGCTTTCCTTGAAACGGCTAATAATTTAAATACTTGTAGTCATAAAACAAGTTGCGGGAGTATTAATGATGCTGAAGCGTTTTTATTCGAGTGGACTAATCCTATTGTTATTTCTGCTAGCTAGCTCATTGAGTTCGCCGGCGAGAGCTTCCTTTCCTGAATTTACTGAGCTGGTTGAAAAAGTTCAGCCCAGTGTTGTCAGTATTCAGGTAGATCTGGTGCGCTGGGGGCGAACGACTGGACGTTCGGGCGGTTCCGGTTTCATTGTTGATGATGAAGGTTACATTTTGACCAATCATCATGTCATTGATAATGGCAGCAAGGTCACCGTTAAACTGTTCAATGGTCGCGAGTTTGAAGCTGAAGTAGTTGGTAGCGATGCCAATACCGACGTTGCCTTGTTGAAAATTGAGCCCGGCAAGCAAAAACTGAAAGCCCTGAAACTGGGTACTTCAGATGTGCTTAAAGTCGGTGAGTGGGTACTTGCATTCGGTGCACCCTTTAATCTAGAGCAGACGGTCACTGCGGGAATCGTAAGTGCCAAAGGTCGCGGCGAAGTTGGCTCGCAATATGTGCCATTTATTCAAACGGATGTTGCTATCAATCGCGGAAACTCAGGCGGTCCACTGGTCAACCTGAAAGGGGAAGTGGTTGGCATTAACTCAATGATTTTTAATCCTATGGTTAGCTCGGGTCTGTCTTTCTCCATTCCAATTGATTTAGTCAATAATGTACGCCAGCAATTGCTGGACAGTGGAATGGTCAACCGTGGCTATTTGGGTGTCCAGTTTGGGCCAGTGGATCAAGATAAAGCGGATGCTTTTGGTCTCAAAGAGGTGGGTGGTTCGCTGGTTACTCGTATTTACCCTGATTCAGCCGCAGAAAAGGCCAGATTGCAGGAAGGAGATGTGGTAATTGCCGTCGATGGTAAGCCGGTACGTAAAGCTCAAGACTTACCTTATTACATTGGGCAGAAAATGCCGGGTGATAAGGCCAAGTTGAAGATAGTGCGTAACGGTAAAGAGCGCGAGGTTGATGCGGTACTTACTGATGGAGCGGGTCGTATCGTCAGCGTGGATAGTGGACGTAATCAGCTTGGTATACGAGTACAGGCATTACGAGATGATTTGCAGGAAGCTTATGGAGTTCGCCATGGCGTGGTGGTTAGCGAAGTGATGGATAAGAGTCCGGCTGCAGAAGCAGGGATTCAAAGCGGTGATATCATTCAGAAGCTACACCGCACTCCGATCCGTTCAATGGATGATTATCAGGCCGCGCTGTCAGATTTGCCGGAGCGAGGCAAAGTCGCTGTGCTGGTGGCCAGACCGGGGCGTGGCAGTGACTTTCTGGTGATTGAGCTATAATAGAGAAACTCTTACAGGCCAGCGCTTCTAGTGCTGGCCTTTTCAGTTGTTTCAGCTACAATAGGCCGCTAAATTCCTAGGGTCTGTCGGCTCTAGTCTGCCAACGCGTAGCAAGCTATTTTGAGCTAAGCAACGAACAATGCTGCTCAAAGTAGCAAATTCATCAACATTTGAAGGAATTCAGCGGAACATCTATGTCCTACACCGATTATATTCGTAACTTCTCTATTATTGCCCATATTGATCACGGTAAGTCTACCTTATCAGATCGTTTGATCCATGCTTGTGGCGGTTTAACTGACAGGGAAATGGCGGAGCAAGTACTGGATTCCATGGATTTAGAGCGTGAGCGCGGAATTACCATTAAAGCGCAAAGCGTGACCCTGAATTACACAGCTAAAGACGGTCACACCTATCAGTTAAATTTCATTGATACGCCTGGACACGTTGACTTCTCTTATGAAGTATCTCGCTCATTGGCGGCCTGTGAGGGTGCTTTGTTGGTGGTGGATGCAGCGCAGGGTGTTGAAGCGCAAACTCTTGCTAACTGCTATACCGCGATTGAACAGGATCTGGAAGTGGTGCCTGTACTCAATAAAATTGACTTACCAGCCGCCGATTGTGATCGTGTGATTCAAGAGATTGAAGACATTGTTGGTATTGAGGCAATGGATGCGGTCCAATGTAGCGCTAAAACCGGTGTTGGTATAGATGAACTGCTGGAGCGCATTGTACGCGATATTCCACCAGCAAAGGGTGATCCAGATGCGCCACTACAGGCATTAATTGTCGACTCCTGGTTTGATAACTACCTTGGTGTGGTGTCGCTGGTGCGCGTCATGCAAGGCACTATCCGCAAAAACGACAAGATGCAGGTCATGTCGACAGGTAAATCGCATGTGGTTGATCATGTGGGCATTTTCACCCCCAAGCGCAACGATACTGAGATTTTACGTGCTGGCGAGGTCGGTTTTATCATTGCCGGTATTAAAGAGATTCAGGGCGCGCCAGTGGGTGACACCATCACACTGACCAAAGCCCCAGCAGAAAAACCGTTGCCGGGTTTTAAGAAAGTTAAACCACAGGTTTATGCCGGTCTATTTCCTGTTAGCTCGGATGACTATGAGTCGTTCCGTGATGCTTTGGCCAAATTGAGCTTGAATGATGCCTCATTGTTTTATGAGCCTGAAAACTCGACAGCACTCGGCTTTGGCTTCCGTTGTGGCTTCCTTGGCATGTTACACATGGAAATCGTTCAAGAGCGATTAGAACGTGAATATAATCTTGATTTAATTACCACAGCACCGACGGTGGTTTATGAAGTAACCACCACTGATGGTGAAACACTTTACGTAGATAATCCTTCCAAGTTGCCTCCGCTTTCTAATATTGACGAGATCCGCGAACCTATTTGTGAAGCCAATATTTTAGTACCACAAGAGCATCTGGGTAGCGTGATTACCTTATGTGTCGAAAAGCGTGGTGTGCAAACAAAAATGCATTATGCTGGAAACCAGGTTGCTTTAACTTATGAGATGCCGATGAATGAAGTGGTCCTCGACTTTTTCGACAGGCTAAAGTCGGTCAGTCGTGGCTATGCATCGCTGGACTATAGCTTTAAAAGGTTCCAGGTTGACCAGCTGGTGCGCTTAGATATTCTGATCAATGGCGAAACGGTTGATGCCCTGGCATTGATCGTACATAAAGAACAGGCGCCTTATAAAGGGCGTGAGCTGGTTGAGAAGATGAAGGAAATTATTCCTCGCCAAATGTTTGAAGTCGCCATTCAGGCGGCGATTGGTAATCATGTTATCGCACGCTCGACAGTCAAAGCTTTACGTAAGAATGTATTGGCAAAGTGTTATGGTGGTGACGTATCGCGTAAGCGTAAGCTATTGGAAAAACAGAAAGCCGGTAAAAAACGCATGAAGCAGGTGGGAAAAGTTGAGATTCCACAAGAGGCTTTCCTAGCGGTTCTACATGTCGGCAAAGACAACAAATAACAAAAGAAGGCCCTGATGATTTATTACGACTTTGGATTTTATCTGCTATTGGCAACCCTGATTACAGGTGTTGTTACACTGATTGATAAACTTAAGTGGCGCAAGGAGCGAGAAGCTAAAGGTATCGAGTATGATGAAAAAGGCAACGAAAAGATGCCAATGCTTATTGATATCAGTCGTTCGTTTTTTCCGATTATTTTAGTCGTGCTCCTGCTCAGGTCTTTTCTGTTTGAACCTTACCGTATTCCCTCCGGCAGTATGAATCCAGGTCTGTATGACGGTGATTTTATTCTGGTCAATAAGTTTTCTTATGGCATTCGCATGCCAGGATTTAATACAACCATTATCCCAACAGGCTCTCCTAAGCGTGGAGAAGTCGCTGTATTCCATCCACCGCATGAGCCACAAACTGCCTATATCAAGCGAATCATTGGCGAACCCGGCGACCGGTTAGAGTGGAGTCGTGGTGTCTTAACAATCACGCCAGAGTGTGAAGCAGGTGAAGCCTGTGAGCCGATTGTGATTCGTTCAGAGCTGGTCTCAGATGAGGTGCCGGAATTGGTTCCGCAGGCAGAAGTGTTTGACTTGTATAGAGAAAGTCTTGGCGAGAATAGCTACCAAGTTCTTTATCTTGACCCGCGAGCGCGTGCCAGACAGAGTCTCAAGCAGTCATGGTCAACGGTAGTACCCGAGAACAAATATTTTGTTATGGGTGATAACCGAGACTCAAGTATGGACTCACGATTCTGGGAGTTTGTCGACGAAGAAGCTTTGATTGGTCGCGCTGCATACAAATGGTTGTTTTTAGAGTTCACAGATGAGCCAGTAATATTTGGCAAAAAGTTACCAAAAGGCGTATCTTTTGCTAGAGTAGGTTCTATTGAATAAGTAATATCAGTGGTTTAACGTGATTCTTGCTAAACAATAAGTTATCCGGCGAGAAGGACAAAGGAGTATGGGGAAATGCTGAACAGAAAACATCAAGATGGTATGACAGGTGCAGGTTGGATCGTTATATTGGCCATTGTCCTGTTTTTTATGTTTATGCTTATTAAATTAACGCCTGCCTATTTGGAATACTTCAGCATCAAGAGTTCAATGTCATCTGTTGCTGAGCAGAATGTTGGCGATAGTTCAACTGGTGAAATCCGACGATTGTTGGAGGGGCGGTTTACAGTTAATGACGTTACATCGATTAAAGCGTCTGATGCGAAGGTGAAAGATATTACTGGTGGGCGCGCACTTTATGTCAAGTATGAACGCCGTATTCCTTTGTTTGGAAACATAACTGCTCTACTTGAGTTTGAAAACGAAGTGCCACTTAAGTAGAAGCTTTTTCAAAAAGCTTAGTTAAATAGTAAGGTTTTTAGTGCCAAGATGAGTCAAAAAAAACTGTTAATAGAACGATTGTGTAATCGTCTTGGCTATCAATTCAATGACCCTTCTCTTTTAAAGTTAGCGCTAACTCATCGAAGTGGCGCTAATAAGCACAATGAACGACTCGAATTTCTGGGTGATGCCATTCTTGGCATGGTGATTGCCGAATATCTATTTTCTCACCTGAAAAAGGCTGATGAAGGTCAACTGACCCGTTTAAGAGCAAGTCTGGTTAAAGGTAAAACGTTGGCAGAAATAGCCAAAGATATCGAGTTAGGTGAGTGCTTATACTTGGGTGAGGGTGAACTGAAGAGTGGAGGCTTTCGCCGAGCTTCGATTCTTGCAGATGCCTTAGAAGCGATTATTGGTGCGATTTATCAAGATTCTGGATTTGATGCTACAAAGAAGATTATTTTGAACCTCTATCAAAATAGGTTAGAGAGTATTGATCTGAAAGCAGTACACAAAGACCCTAAAACAGAATTACAAGAATGGCTCCAGTCTCGAAAACTTCCTCTGCCTGATTATGAATTATTGAAGGTTACAGGTGATCCACATAAGCAAACGTTTGATGTGGCCTGTATCTTAGCAGAGAAAAAAGTTAAAACTCATGGCTCGGGCTCGAGCCGTCGCAATGCCGAGCAGCAAGCGGCAGAAAAAGCGTTAGCAATCATATTAGATGGTAATTAGTTATGCATGAAAATTTTCGTTGTGGTTATGCCGCTGTTTTAGGACGCCCGAATGTCGGTAAGTCGACTTTGATGAACCATATTCTTGGCCAAAAAGTGAGCATTACTTCGCGCAAGCCGCAAACGACTCGCCATCGAATTTTAGGTATTTATACCGATGATGATGCGCAAATATTATTCGTAGACACACCGGGTATTCATAAGAATGAAGCGCGCTCTATCAACCGCTATATGAACAGGGCAGCTTCCAGCTCAATGGTTGATGTTGACGTAGTTATCTTTGTGATTGATGGCACGCAATGGACCGAAGACGATGAACTGGTTTTAGAAAAGCTACAGCAGACTAATTGTAAAACCATTCTGTTCGTCAACAAGGTTGATAAGATTCAGGATAAAAATCAGCTATTACCACACCTGGCAAAAATTACTGAACGTTTCGATTTTGATGCTGTATTTCCAGGTTCGGCGTTAAAAGGCGAAAACCTTGAGCCGTTAGTTAAACAAATAAAAGAGTGGCTACCGAAAGGTGATTTGTTTTTCCCTGAGGATTATGTAACCGATCGCAGTCAACGCTTTATGGCGGCAGAACTCATCCGTGAAAAATTGATGCGCTCTTTGGGAGAAGAAATTCCCTATTCATCAACTGTAGAAATTGAGCAGTTCAAAACCGATGAGAAAGGCATTTTGCACATCAATGGCTTAATTTTGGTTGAAAGAGCAGGACAGAAAGCGATTATCATTGGTAAACAAGGCCAGCGCTTAAAGCAAATCGGTCAAGATGCTCGGATTGATATGGAAGAGTTATTTGGTTCCAAGGTGTTCCTGCAACTTTGGGTAAAAGTCAAAGACGGTTGGGCCGATGATGAGCGAGCATTACGCTCTTTGGGCTATGATGATCATTAATGGCAGACTCAGAACTCACTGCAGCGTTTGTTTTACATTCCAGACCTTTTAAGGAAACCAGCCTGATTGTTGAGTTGTTCACGGAAGAGAATGGCCGCGTGAATGTCTTAGCAAAAGGTGTACGTGGTAATCGAAAGAATTCTTACCGAGCTTTATTGCAACCTTTTCAACCGATAAAAGTCAGTTGGCTCGGGCGAAGTGAGCTAAAAACCTTAAAGCAGATCGAAGCGGATGGTTTTAGCCATCGTCTAAGCGGCATCGCCAGCCTTTCAGCCTTGTACCTTAACGAACTATTACTGCGTCTGTTTATTCAATGGGATCCTCACCCAGATATTTTTCATCTTTATAAAACCAGCCTGCAACACTTACAGCTTGGCGACAAACCCAGCCTGATTTTACGTGAGTTTGAGTTAGAATTACTGGATGTGCTCGGCTACGCGGTTGACTGGCAGCATGATATTTATGGTGATGCGATTGAAGAAAACATGACCTATGGGTTTATAGCTGAACAGGGCTTTATTCCTCAGTTACAAGCTCCCAGCGAAACCTGGTTAGCTGAAGGCAATATTATATTAGCAGTGGCAGATCACCAATGGCATGTTAACGGTGCCCCAGCATTAGCGCGAAAAGTATGTCGACTCAATATCGATCAGCTGTTAAACGGCAAAGAACTCAATAGCCGAAAGCTTCTGCAACAAACCCTTGCCATGCAATCTTAGGTTTCATAGCATAGTCCAGGTGCTCGTAGTATTAGCGACATAACCTTTAATTCATTGTTGTCAGGACAATCCTTCAT
Source organism: Kangiella sp. (assembly GCF_048265365.1). Lineage (NCBI taxonomy): Bacteria > Pseudomonadati > Pseudomonadota > Gammaproteobacteria > Kangiellales > Kangiellaceae > Kangiella > Kangiella sp. The sequence continues at coordinate 435,076 of NZ_JBLXBT010000002.1, read as the reverse complement.
TACAATCGTGATAAGTTAGACTTATTAAATTAACGGCAAAAATTATGAAAAAACCAATTTTACTTGGCGTAAATATTGACCATATCGCTACGGTGCGCAATGCGCGTGGCACCGACTATCCTGACCCGGTTCAAGCAGCATTTGTATCTGAGCAGAATGGTGCCGATGGAATTACGGTTCATTTGCGCGAAGATCGCCGTCATATAACCGACCGTGATGTGGAAGTATTGGCTCGTACCATACAAACGCGTATGAACCTTGAAATGGCTGTGACTGAAGAAATGCTTTCCATAGCAGAACGCATTAAGCCTCATTATGTTTGTTTGGTTCCTGAAAAACGTGAAGAGCTTACTACAGAAGGTGGTCTGGACGTTAAAGGTCAGGAAAGCAAAATTAAAGAGGCTTGCTATCGTATGGCTGAAGCGGGCATTCAGGTGTCTTTGTTTATCGATGCCGATGAAGAGCAAATTAATGCGGCTGCCAGGACTGGAGCTCCGCTCATAGAAATTCACACTGGTGCTTACGCTGATGCTAAGAGCATCGAACAGCAAAAGGTTGAATTGGTTAAAGTGAAACATGGTGTTGAACATGCCGTATCAGAAGGTTTGCAGGTCAATGCTGGACATGGATTGCAATACCATAATGTTCAGCCAATAGCAGCTATCCCTGAAATTGTTGAATTGAATATTGGTCATGCGATTATTGGGCGGGCAGTTTTTAGTGGCTTGGATCAGGCGGTTGCCGATATGAAGAAACTGATGATTGAAGCGCGTCAATGGCCCTTTAATGCGTAAGGAAATCTTATGATATTTGGAGTTGGCACTGATATTGTCGACATTGAGCGCATTAAGCGCTCAATGGAGCGTCACGGTGATAAGTTTGCTGAACGGATCCTGGCCTCTGCCGAGTTAGAAATATATCAGGCTACCAAGAATAAAATCAATTACTTAGCTAAACGTTTTGCCGCCAAAGAAGCGGTAAGCAAGGCACTAGGAACCGGCATGCGGAATGGCATTGATTTTGTGCAACTGGTCATAACTAATGACGACATAGGGAAGCCTGCTGTCACGTTAGAGGGTAAGGCCCAGGCTTGGTCAAAGCAAAATAAGATTACAAAAATTCATCTATCTATTTCAGACGAAAAAAGTCATGCGATGGCTTTTGCGATTGCCGAGTCACATCCTTAACCACACATCATTGTAATTATTCAAAAGTTAGCTATACAATTCAGACTGCGTTCAGTTTCATAGTGCTTAACTAGCGCGTGTAAAGAACCTTTATTTAAAACAACAGAAGGAAATTTGTGATGAAAAAAACAATGATAGCCGGTGCAATTATTGCATCATTAAGCTTAGCGACTGCTGTAGAAGCTAAAGAAGGTAACTACTTTGGTTTTGGACTAACCCAACACAGCCTTGATGCAGGCTTTTTTGATGCGGATGTGACGACGTTAGACGGTAAAGTCGGTACTTATTTTAACGAAAACTTTTCTGGTGAACTGCGTCTTGGCCTAGGTGTTCAGGATGATACAGTGTTTGGATCTGACATCGAAATCGAAAACTATTATGGTGCATATTTAAGAGCCGGCATTCCGGTAACGGATGGTTTCTACCCTTATGCTATTGTTGGTTACACCAATACTAAAGTTGGAGTTTCTGGTGGTGGTAGTGACTCAGAGTCTGATATGTCTTATGGATTAGGTGCTGATTTCGCTATTTCTGACAGTGTGGACTTCACTGCAGAGTTTATGCGCTATCTAGATAAAGATGGGGTTGAAGTTGACGGTATTGGTTTAGGCTTTAAATTTAAATTCTAAGCTACTATTTGATAAAAAAAGCGAGCCCTGAGCTCGCTTTTTTTTGCGCACTTAACAGTGCTTATTAATCTAAAAACAAATCCTTTTTGATCTGGCCTTCGAAGTCAGAATTGTAAGCATATTGGCTAAAGTCAGTGACTTTTGCTGCTTTTAAAACTTGCTCATCTATTAACCATAAACCCGTATAATTCTTACTGGGATGAGTGAGGACGACATGGGCCGCGTCAGCCATAATCTCAGGTTTACGCGCATAGTTAAGGGTGTCTTTATTGCCCACCGCAAACTCAATGGCCGCCGTTGCAATATAGGTTTCTGGCCAGAGTGTATTCACTGCGATACCATAAGGCTTAAATTCTTCTGCAATACCGCGACTTAAAATGCTCATGCCGTATTTTGATAAGCTATAAGGGCTGTAATCCTTCAGCCATTTTACGTCTAAATTGACCGGTGGAGACAAGCTTAATATGTGCGGGTTATCTGATTCTTTTAAATAGGGCAGAGCATAGTGCGCGAAGCAATAAACAGCTCGCGAGTTAACCTGTTGCATCAAGTCATAACGTTTTGGAGAGGTATCTTCGACAGTCGTTAAGCTTATAGCGCCTGCGTTATTGACCACTGCATCAATTCGCCCAAATTGTTCTCCGATTTGATCGCACAGTTTTTTTATTGCTAATTCTTTTCTGACATCCAGTTGCACTGGAATTGCTTTACCACCCGCATCTTCAACTTCTTTGGCCACTGTATGAATCGTGCCGGGAAGTTTCGGATGAGGCTGATCCGACTTGGCGGCAATAACGATAATGGCGCCTTCTTGAGCAAAGCGAATCGCCATGGCGCGACCAATGCCGCGACTGGCTCCAGTAATGATAATAACTTTGTCTTTTAAACTAGGCATTAAGTGCTTCCTTAATAGGTTCCTCTAATGCTTCTGGTTTAGTTGCTGTAGCAAATCGAGTAATGGCCTGACCGTCTTTACCGACTAAAAATTTTGTAAAGTTCCATTTAACAGCTTTGCTGCCGAGTAGGCCAGGTGCTTCATTTTTTAAGTGCTGATAGAGAGGATGTGCATCATCACCATTCACATCAATTTTTTTGAATAATGGAAAGCTGATATTAAAGTTTAGATCGCAAAATTTCTTTATCTCTTCATCACTGCCTTTTTCCTGACTTTTAAACTGATTGCAGGGGAAGGCTAATATTTCCAAGCCTTGATCCTTGTACTGTTCATACAGTTTTTGTAGCCCTTCATATTGAGGAGTGAAGCCGCAAGCACTGGCTGTATTTACAATCAGTAACACTTTTCCTTTGTATTGCTCCAGTGAAACTTCCTGCCCATTGTTCAAAACGGCTGAGTATTCGTATATGGTATTCATCTTTTGTCCTCGATTGATGCATTGAAACACTCTAGCTATGACTGGTCTGCTCTGTCAATCGAAACCTTTTTTAACGTGAACCATTGGTGGGGAGATAGGTAGAAAGTATGAAAGCATTGATAGGTTTTTCTGCGTTCTTATTGGCGAGCGCATCAGCACTGGCACAGGTGCCATCCGTCGCTGACAAGGACTTGAAAATAGCAGCTGAGTTACGTGATGAAGCTTTAAAAAGCTCTATTGGCTATAAAGTGGTTGAATCATTAACCACTGAAGTTGGCCCACGCATGGCGGGCACTCCGGGCGATGCTGCGGCAGTTAAATGGGGCGTTGCTAAGTTGGAAGAGCTTGGTTTTGACAAAGTATGGACTGAACCCGTTACCTTCCCAACTTGGAAGCGGGGTACTGAAAAAGCCGAAGTTATCGCTCCCTACCCGCAACCTTTAGTGATTACGGCATTAGGTTTCAGTGTTGGTACACCAGAAGGTGGCTTGAGTGCAGAAATTGTTGAATTTAACACCCTAGAAGACTTGGTTAGCGCACCTGAGGGAGTAGCAGAGGGCAAAATTGTATTCATTAAAAATCGTATGAAGCGTGCCCGTGATGGTTCGGGTTATGGTCCAGCAGTGTCGGCACGTGGTCGTGGTGCTGTTGAAGCCGCCAAAAAGGGCGCTGAAGCGATTCTGATTCGTTCTATTGGTACCGACAGCCATCGTATGGCGCACACCGGCATGATGCGTTACGAAGAGGGTGTGAAGCGTATTCCGGCAGCAGCTTTATCAGCACCTGATGCGGACTTGTTGGAAAATATGATTCGTCGTGGTAAACCGGTAGTCATTAAGTTAGATATCGACGCGCAAGACGGCCCTGATTACACTTCGCACAATGTGATCGGTGAAATTCGTGGCTCTGAAAAGCCGGAAGAATACGTTATCTTGGCAGCGCACCTGGATTCCTGGGATTTAGGCACTGGCGCATTGGATGACGGTGCCGGCATTGGTATCACAGTAGCCGCTGCTGAGTTGATTGCACGCTTGCCAGAGCGGCCTAAGCGGTCAATTCGTGTCATTATGTTCGCCAATGAAGAGCAAGGTCTAGTGGGCGGGAAGTTTTACGCAGGAGCACACAAAGAGGAATTGAACCGTATCATTACCGCGGCTGAGTCTGATTTTGGCGCGGGTAAAATATGGCACCTTGATTCGCGTGTGAAACAGGAAGCGATTCCTGTGGTAGAGAAAATGGTCAAAGTGATGGAACCGTTAGGTATTACTTATGGTAATAATCGCGCTGGCGGTGGCCCAGATCTGATCCCTTTGCGTGGCTATGGCATTTCAGTGTTTTCATTACGTCAGGATGGCACCGACTATTTTGATTATCATCACACACCGGACGATACTTTTGACAAAGTAGACAAGGAGTCGCTTGATCAAAATACAGCAGCTTACGTGGTGTTTGCATATCTTACTGCACAGATGGAAGGTGACTTTGGTTTTGATCTTGAGTAGGTGATAAGATTTTTATGTGTATTAAAAGACGTGCTTATAGGCGCGTCTTTTTTTATGCATACTGTTTGTTTTTTATCCAATTTGTTAAAAAGTGTAAAAAAACACGCCTTTCTTACTACTTATTTATGTAGTTAAACGAACGATAATTTCAGCTAATAGTACGCATGAGCTTTGCTTGCGCGGGTTTTGGGGGGTTGCTACAATCGATGGGATTTCTTGACTTGAGCCGATACTTTCATCGGTGAGAGATTGGTTCGCTTGTGTTTTGATTGGACACTTTAGTGTGAGTAATTAATGGCCAAAAACAGTTTTCGATACACCTTAAGTCTCATTATTGTTCTGGCGCTGATCTGGATCGGCAACTCGGGTTTTTATAATGGCCTTCTGTTGTCGTTAGGTGCAGCGTCAGTATTATTTGTTGTGTTTGTTGCTCACCGGCTGGATATCGTTGATGAAGAGTCACAGCCATTGAATCTTAGCGGTCGAATTTTTGGGTACTGGTTGTGGTTACTTAAAGAAATTATTCAATCAAACATTCATGTGATTAAGCGAATCTGGCTTGGTCCCAAGTCTATTAGCCCTGTGGTTATGCAACTTCAAATGAGTCAAAAAACCGATATGGGCAAAACCATCTATGGTAACTCAGTCACTTTAACACCGGGAACGGTAACGCTGGATATTGAAGACAGCGTAATGACAGTATATGCACTGACTTATGATTCGATCGAATATCTTCAGGGTGGAGAGATGAATCGAAGAGTTAAGCGACTGGAGGATTAATGTTTCTTGCTGCTGCAATTGCAATCATGGCTGCCATGATGCTCGCGATAGTGCGTGCATTTGTTGGCCCAACAATCTATGACCGTATCTTGGCGGTGAATATGTTCGGTACAAAAACCGTTTTATTCATTGCTGTATTAGGCTTTTTGATGGGCCGCCCTGAGTTTCTTGACGTCGCGCTGGTTTATGCGCTGATCAACTTTATTGCAGTGATTGGCGTATTACGTTTCTTCGAATATAAGCGTGTAGCCGACTCTAAGGAGGATGCGCAATGAGCATGTTTCTTGATGGTGTCAGTTGGGCGCTGCTGATTACTGGTGGCTTTATGTGTTTCTCTGGTGGAATTGGCATCCACCGATTTCCTGATTTTTTTAGCCGTATGCATGCGGCGGGTGTAACCGATACATTGGGTAGCGCCTTCATACTTATTGGCTTAATGCTGCAAACCGGTTGGGAAGTCACAGTGCTGGTTAAGCTTGTATTGATTTTGTTATTTATTCTGTTGACCAGCCCCACATCAAGCCATGCTCTTGCAAAAGCTGCTTTACATGGCGGTTTACGACCCTTACTGGGTAAATCATCTGATAACAGCGCCATTCCTGATAAGTTTGGAAAAGCACGCTCAGAAACTGATGGTCAATCTTGAGAAGTTAAAGGAGCAGAGTCATCGAAATTACCATTAATGTCATACTTCTGGCACTGTTAACGTTAACGGCACTGTCTTTAGCGTTTACGAAAGATCTGTTTGCTTCGGTTATGTTGATGGGTGTTTATAGCCTACTGACAGCAAGCTTCTTCGTGCTTATGGATGCGGTAGATGTTGCCTTTACCGAAGCTGCCGTAGGTGCTGGTATTTCAACCATCTTGATGGTCACAGTTTTATCTATGGCGGGGCGCTTTGAAAATCGGCAGCTTCATCATCCCAGGATTGCATTATTCGTTGTGTTGGTTACTGGTGTCATGTTGGTTTACGGTACCTTTGACATGCCTGCTTTTGGTGATCTGAATGCACCGGTGCAGACGCATGTTGCTCCTTACTATTTGCAACAATCGGCACAGGATATTGATATCCCGAATGTAGTCACTTCTGTGTTAGCCAGTTATCGTGGATTTGATACTTTTGGTGAAGTGGTGGTTGTGTTCACTGCGGTGATTGGTGTTTTGGCAATGCTTGAGTTCTCAAAGAAGCCTGAAATTAAGGGTAATGAACCTGCGCCAATGTACCAGCATAAAATTTTGCGTATCGTTGGTAAGATTCTTATTCCACCGATTATGTTGTTTGCACTGTATGTCCAGTTCCACGGTGAATATGGTCCCGGTGGTGGATTTCAGGCTGGCGTAATTTTTGCTGCAGCTATTATTTTGCATGCCATGCTTTTTGGTGTAGAAACAACGCGCAAAGCAATTTCAATGCCTGTTGTGAAAGTGTTAGCAGCGGTCGGAGTGTTGATCTATGGCAGCGCGGGTGTGGTTGCCATGTTAAACGGTGGTCGTTTCCTTGAATACAACGCTCTAGCTGAAAACCCAGTCACAGGTCAGCATGTGGGAATTATTATCATCGAGCTTGGAGTTGGCATTACCGTGGCAACTGCCATGATGCTGATCTTTTTAACCTTTGCCCGACGAGTTGGTAAAGCCAACGGAGAGAGTGCATGAATTTTCTAGAACAATACAATTACTGGATCGTCATCATTTTGATGATGAGCGGTTTTTATATTGTCATTGCCCATGGCAATTTAATAAAAAAATTGATAGGGCTAACCGTTTTTCAGACCTCGGTTTTTATTCTTTATATCAGTATGAGTAAAATAACCGGCGGTACTGCACCAATCTTAAATGAAGTCTACAAGGTTTATTCAAATCCATTACCACATGTGCTAATCCTGACTGCGATTGTGGTGGGGATCGCAACCACTGCATTGGGGTTAGCATTAGTGGTTAGAATTAAAGAAGCTTACGGCTCAGTTGAAGAAGATATCATTCAAGAAAAAGACCTGCAGCAAGAGGGGACTGACGAGTGATAGAACATTTACCGATACTGCAAGTAATTATTCCACTACTTGCAGCCCCTATTTGTTTAATTTTACGTGAAGCACAACTCGTTCGTTGGTTCACTTTTATTGCCAGTGTTTTAGCTTTTGCTGTCAGTATCTTGTTACTTCAACAGGTACAGGCACATGGCACTTTAAGCTATTCGTTGGGCGGTTGGGATGCGCCTATTGGCATTGAATATCGTATCGATTTGCTGAATGCTTACCTGTTGATTTTGGTGACCTCAATCAGTTCGGTGGCATTATTTGCAGCCGGTCCTAGTCTGCGCAACGAATTAAGCGAACGTAAAGAAAGCTACTTTTATGTGGCCTACCTTTTATGCTTAACTGGCCTGTTAGGTATTTTGGCCACTGGTGATGCTTTTAATGTCTTTGTCTTTTTAGAAATTTCATCACTTGCATCTTATACGATGATTGCAATGGGCCGAGACCGACGCGCGTTGTGGGCATCCTATCAATACCTAATAATGGGTACCATTGGTGCAACCTTCATTCTGATTGGTATCGGCTTAATGTACATGATGACTGGTACCCTGAATATGTACGATCTGGCCGAGCGATTGCCGGAAGTACAACAAACCAAAACAGTATTTACGGCATTTGCATTTTTCGTTGTTGGAGTTTGCTTAAAGCTGGCACTTTTCCCACTGCATTTATGGTTGCCCAACGCTTATGCTTATGCACCATCAATTGCCACAGTTTTCCTGGCTGCAACGGCAACCAAAGTGGCCATCTATGTCTTGCTGCGATTTATTTTCAGCGTGTATGGCTTCGAGTTTTCATTCTCGCACTTACCGCTCCAGGAAATACTGGTAGCTCTTGGTTTGATGGGTGTCTTTGCTGCTTCGATCGTTGCCATTTACCAAACTAATGTTAAGCGGTTGTTTGCCTATTCAAGCGTAGCTCAAATTGGTTACATGATTTTAGGGTTAGGTGTTGGCTCCAAAACGGGTTTAACCGCAACTCTGTTGCACTTATTTAACCATGCCTTGATGAAAGGCGCCATATTCCTTGCTTTAGCGGGTTTAGTTTATCGCGTAGGCAGTGTCCATCTTCGAGCCTTTTCGGGACTTGGCAAGCAAATGCCTTGGACAATGGCCGCCATTGTCGTTGGTGGCCTGAGTTTAATTGGTGTGCCGTTAACCGTTGGTTTCGTCAGTAAGTGGTACTTGGTTCTTGCCTTGTTAGAGTCGAACTGGTGGCCGATTGCTGTCTTAGTATTAATGGGTTCGTTGCTTGCAGTGATTTACGTCTGGCGAATCGTTGAGGTGGCCTATTTCCATAAAGCAATGCAAGACACTGCACCCTACAAAGAAGCACCTTTGATGATATTGATTCCAACCTGGATTCTGGTGCTAGCCAATATTTATTTCGGCATCGATACTGGCTTTACCGTTGGCCTGTCTGAGCAGATTTCTGAAATCTTGTTTGAGGGGGCGAAATGATTGAACAAAGTGTTCTAATGCAACTGATCATCATTTTGCCACTACTGGCAATACCGGGCATTATTCTTTTCAGTAAGTGGCCCAACTTGCGAGAAGCTGTGACATTGATTGCTGGCGCTTTATTGCTGATTGCAGTGATTGTGTTCTATCAGAATTTTGATGCCGGGCAGGCAGCTTATGTTCACTGGATTGAACTGCTACCGGGTTTAAATATTTCATTTCGGGCTGAACCGCTAGGGGTATTATTCAGCCTGGTGGCTGGCTCCTTATGGGTAGTTACTTCGATTTACGCAATTGGTTATATGCGTGGCCATGGCGAAGTGAATCAGACCCGCTTCTATGCCTGTTTTGCAGTGGCTATTTCAGCCGTTATGGGCTTAGCCTTTGCAGACAACCTGTTCACTTTATTTATATTTTATGAAGTCCTGACTCTGTCTACTTATCCTTTGGTAACTCATGCCGGCAGCGATAAAGCCAAGCAGGGTGGTCGTACTTATTTATCCATATTGTTAGCGACTTCTATCGGCTTCTTATTACTGGCGATTGTTGGCACCTGGTGGCAAGCCGGTACATTAACCTTTACCCAAGGTGGCGTATTTGATGATAGCACCTCAAAGTTTGCTGCCAGTGTGTTACTGGTGCTATTCATCTTCGGCATTGGTAAAGCAGCCATCATGCCATTCCATCGTTGGCTACCCGCGGCGATGGTGGCACCGACTCCGGTTAGTGCATTGTTACACGCCGTGGCGGTAGTTAAAGCTGGTGTCTTCACTGTATTAAAAGTTTGTGTTTATATTTTTGGGATAGATTTATTGCGCGACATTCCAGCCACTCAATGGTTGCTTTATTTGGCAGCGGCTTCGGTGTTGTTGGCGTCATTAGTGGCGATGCGGCAGGATAATCTCAAGAAACGATTGGCTTACTCTACGGTCAGCCAGTTGGGTTACATCACGATAGGTGCCTTGCTTGCTTCACAGGCCGGTATTCTCGGCGGTGCTTTGCATATTGTTGCCCACGCATTCGGTAAGATCACTTTATTCTTCTGCGCGGGTGCGATTATGGTGGCGGCTCATAAAACCGAGATTAGTGATATGCGTGGTCTGGGAAAAGCCATGCCGATTACCATGATTGCATTCTTCATTGGAAGCTTGAGCATTATTGGCTTGCCACCAGCTGGTGGTGTCTGGAGCAAGTGGTATTTACTGATGGGTACTTTGGACACTCATCAATGGGTTGTGATGACAGTATTAATGATCAGTTCTTTATTGAATATTGCCTACCTGTTACCAATCCCATTGCGCGCATTCTTTCCAGGGGCTGGTCCTCAAGGGAAAGATTTTCGCGAGAATAACAAGATTATTCGACTTGAACGAGCGCAGATAAAAGAGGCTCCGTGGCCATCATTAGTTGCCTTATCTTTAACAGCATTAATGACGATGGTGTTATTTTTCTGGCCTCATGTGTTTTACGAACTGGCCGCTTCTCTAGCAGGTTTGTCCGGAGGTATTAATGGCTAAGCAAGATAATACTGAAAAACAGTATTTATTTGATAACCCAAAAAACGTCAAGCGCCTGCTTTATGTGGTCTATGCCTGCTGTATTGTGTTGGTGCTGTTGGACTTTGTGATTCATCGCCATATTTATCATTCATGGGAATCGTTGTTTGGTTTTTATGCCATTTATGGTTTTGTGGGCTGTGTTGTTCTGGTATTGGTTGCCAAGTGGATGCGAACTTTCCTGATGCGTGATGAAGATTACTATGACCGCACGGAACTCAAGCAGGGTAAAAAACCGATTGAGCAAGCAGAGAAAAAAGTAGGGGGCGAGCATGTGGATGACTGAGATGCCAGCTTTTGCTCCATTCTTTATAGGTGCGTTGATTGCACTATTAACTAGTGGCCGTGTGCGTCAGGCTGTGCTTCTGATCACTCCTGTTTTGAGCGGGCTGCACTTATTAACAGTGCCGGTGGGAACCAGCGTTGGTTTTGATCTGGCGGGATTCTCATTAGAAATCTATCGTGTCGACAAGCTCAGCCTGTTGTTCGGTTACATTTTCCATATCGCTGCTTTCCTGGCTATTTTATTCTCCATTCACGTTAAAGACACACTGCAACAAATCAGCGGGCTTTTGTACGCAGGCAGCGCGATAGGTGCTGTTTTTGCCGGCGATTTGCTCACGTTATTTGTTTTCTGGGAGCTGCTGGCCATAACTTCAGTATTTTTGATCTGGGCCAGAGGCACTGAGCGCTCTTATGTTGCTGGCATGCGTTATCTGATCATTCAGGTGCTTTCCGGCGTCATTCTGTTGGTGGGCATTATTTTCTACGCTTATCACAAGCAAAGTATCAGTTTTAGTTTGATTGGCCTTGAGGGTACTGCGGGCTGGCTGATATTTATCGCCTTTGGTATCAAGTGTGCCTTCCCAATGTTGCACAACTGGTTAACCGATGCCTATCCAGAAGCCACACCTACCGGCACAGTGTTTTTAAGCGCCTTTACTACCAAAGTCGCTGTCTATGCTCTAGCGCGAGCCTATCCTGGCACTGAGCTGCTGGTTTACATCGGCGTAACGATGGCCTGTTTCCCGATTTTCTTTGCCGTCATTGAGAACGACCTTCGTCGTGTACTGGCCTATAGCATGATCAACCAGATAGGTTTTATGGTGGTGGGTATTGGTATCGGTACTGCATTAGCAGTAAACGGTGCGGTATCGCATGCTTTCAACGATATTTTGTTTAAGGGCCTGCTCTTCATGTCGATGGGTGCCGTGTTGCACATGACCGGAAAAATAGACGGTTCAAAGTTGGGAGGTCTTTATAAAACTATGCCCAAAACCGCTATTTTGTGTATGGTTGGTGCCGCTTCGATTTCTGCCTTCCCACTGTTTAGTGGATTCGTCAGTAAGTCGATGGTGATGTCGGCAGCGATTGAAAATGGCTATGGCTGGGCCTGGTTATTGCTATTATTCTCAGCAGCAGGCGTATTCCATCATGCGGGTATTAAGATCCCATACTTTGCTTTCTTCGCGCATGACTCTGGAATTCGTACCACAGAGCCGCCGAAGAATATGTTGATGGCGATGACCATCTCAGCGGTATTATGTATCGCGATTGGTGTCTATCCGAATGTCTTGTATGGGTTGTTACCATTTGATACAGGCTACAACCCGTATGATGCAACCCATGTGTTAACCCAGTTGCAGCTGCTGTTTTTCTCTGCGTTGGCGTTTGTCTGGCTGAACTTGCGTGGCATGTACCCGCCAGAGCTTCCATCAGTGAATTTGGACGCAGACTGGTTGTATCGTCGCCTGTTCCCAGCAACCTTGAAACCATTGCTTAACGGTATGTGGCGTCTGGATGAAGCCTTCAGAGGCTGGTTCATGAATCGCTTAAATGGAGCGCTTGGTATGCTATCTCGTCATGCACCAGATGGTGTTTTATCAAGAACACAGCTTTCGGGAAGTATGGTTATCTGGGTCACGATACTGTTAGCGACCTTTTTGATATTAAGCTTTTGGTAGTTCTTAATTATTTATGTCAGACAAAAAAAAGCCGGCTTGCGCCGGCTTTTTTGTTTGAGCGATTGAAAGTCTATTGAACGATAACAAAGTCTTCTAACTCAGGGCATAAGCCTTCCAGTTTTACTTTGTAATGCCAGTCTGCAGTGGTATCTCCCATGAACCAGTTGCGTGTATCGAGATAAGCAGTTGAGTTCACACAATGTTGTGGTGAAATTCTGTAACTGCGACCGCTGCCTTTAGGGTTGTCATACTCATATGTAATCACTTCAAACCCTTTACCGATACCAGGGCCAGTGCCACGATATGGGTTGGCAAAGCAGGATGTAGCAGCTAAGCAAGTGTAATCATCAACCGCGATGGAACCTTTATATACGTGATGATCATAGGTGTCAGATGCTGATGTCTTTTCAAGCTTTTTAACATTGGAGTTCAACCAGTTGTAAAGAATAACACCAGGATAAGCTGCACTAATTGCTCCAGTTGTATAAGCCAAAGGATGTTCACAATCTGCCCATTGTCGAGTATTACGACAAGCATCCATAGCCGTGCTAATTTCTATCTGTGAGCTGCCACACTGGCTTGGAGTGCTTCTATTGTAATCACTCCATGGTGAACAGCGTTCGGTGTGCTGAACACTAATGTTACCCCAGCGGCGCATTTGAGCTAGAGGTCCTTGATTACCAGTAAAATCAGCAAAAATAGCAGAGTGAGGATAATTGCTATAAGCAGAAGGTCTAACATATTGGCGAGTGGAGAACTCAACCGCTGCCCAATTGCTGGAGTTGGTACCTTGTAAGAACTGATTATACTTGTCGACAACATTAGCTGGCGTCACGCTGGCCGATAAACCCTCTGGGCCACCGACTTGCGAAGCGCTAATGCTAACCTGTAGATTTTCAAGAAGAATTTCCAACTCGCTATTTGATGAAGCAGCACCGTTAGCGTTGAATACATCCCCTAGTTTTAAACCAAGCTGACCTTTCTTCTGTTCACGCTCTGTATAGCTGTATTTCTTGGAGTCAAAGGAAAACACTAGATAAAGTGCTGAGCCAATGTTGGCACCATCAATAAATGCATCGCCACAGAATTCTCTGAAGTCTGCTTTAGCATCGTCATCATTAGGTGACAACATATTGTTGGTAAAGTCTGGGTCGATTGGATCGGCAGAAGTTGCCAGGCGCCAGTTTTCCTCACGATTCACGATTTTTACGACAAAACGTATCGTGTCATGATCAGAAATAGACTCGACAAAGCGAGATTTCTCTCCAGACACGCCAAGACTCAGATCATCGCCTGTAAAACCGACTTTAGCCGAAGCTGACACATCAAGTAATTCTGCCAAGTGATCATTGTTTTCCACATAATCCACGTTAAAAGTTACAGGTTCATATGGAGTATTTTGAGTGATTTGAAAGTTTGCCTGATCAACATCGAGACAGGTTTGTTTCAAAGAACCTCGAATAAGATCATAGCCATCACCAAGGTAGAATCGTTCACCTGAACTGGTGGTAGCAAAAGTTGCACTGCTTGAGGCATCATCTCTAATCAAAGCTGATTTGTAGCTATCCACTGAAGATTTATAGGCCGTAGCTTTTTGATCAATATTGGAAAGGAAGCTGTATTCAGCATAAAGGTTTGGACGTGGTTGATAATTAACCATCATCTTGTCGCTATAACGATAACCACTACAGCCTTTGCTATTACATGATCTGACTCTGTAACGCTTTAAGGCTTTGCCAGATGAAGCGGTGAAGTATTTACTAGTTCCGTAACCGTCGTATACTTTTGACCAGCTTCCATTGTTGGTTTGCTGATAGAGCTCATTGCGGACTGAATAACCATAACCATTGCCGCTACTCCAGGTCACACGATAATTGCTGTCATTGGTATAAGTGGGTGTTTTAATAGAGCCAGGAGTTCCTGGCGGATAGTAAGGGCCTGTCGAGCCGCCACCGCCGCCATCACAATCATCAATCGGTTCAATTCGATTGATACTTGGGCTTTGAATACTGACAGGTTCTAAGCAAGGTTCTATGAGTTGAGGAGAAGCTTTTTGGTTTAACGCTTCTTTGTCTTTTGCATGCAGTTCAGGTGAACCTGACCACAATATTGGCAATAAACATGCCATGGTGAGATATTTATAACTTTTCATGATTTAATAACCTTTATCTGTTTGTGAATGAGGCTTCAGAACAGTGCCATAAATCAAAAAAAGTAGTTTGATGACATTGTGATATTTAGTTGATTGTAATCTAATAGCAACCTGATTAAGACAATAAAAAACAAGTAAACTCTTTATTTAACAATAAGTTAATTTTAACCACCATATAGCAAAGAGAGCACTCCAAAAGTCATGCCGAAAACCATAAAAATGGGAAGCTGGTTAGTTTTTCCCGATCGCAATACACTGACTTTCCAGGATGAAGATCATAATATAGAACCGCTAGCTATGGATGTGCTGGTTTACTTTTCTCAGAACCCACAGAAAGTCGTGAGTAGAAGTGAGTTAATCGAAGCTGTCTGGGGAGGACGGGTTGTTGGTGATCATTCCGTTTACAGAATCATTAATAAGCTACGACAAATATTGGCAAGAGATCCAGATCAGGAGTACATCAAAACCATTCGCAAGAAAGGTTATCAGCTAGTCTGTGATGTCAGCATTTTCGGTTCACTTGAGGAGACTATTACAGAAGTAGCCCATACTTCGGAGCATGAAAGAGCGAGTCAATCCGAACTTGCCCGTTCTGACAGAAGCGAACATGATACTGAGTTAAATAAAGGAAAGCTTCAAAAGCGAAGCCTTTGGTGGCGCAGTATACTGTGGGGACTTTTGCTGTTGATTGTCTGTGTTGTAGTTTTTTTAAGCGTTAAGCTTTATTTCTATTATTCGATGACTAGTTATTCTCGTTCAACCCCCCTGCTCACTTTAGATGGAGCTATTAGAGATCCCAGCTTTTCGCCGGATGGTCACTTTATAGCCTTTAGTTATCGAGAGAGTGTAGAAGATGACTGGGATATTTATGTGGAATCCCTGGTTGATGGCCGCTTATACCAGATTACGGACGATATTACTGATGAGCTGAGTCCTTCATGGTCACCGGATGGACGAAAAGTAGCCATTCTACGCTACGATAATCAGCGATGCATGATCGATGCGATAGCTGTCCCCGTGTCTGCTTCTTCGTCTGCCTCACCCGAAGAGACAGAGGCAAGCACTCTGGTTCACTGCTCCGGTGTGCTACAGCATAACTCCGTTGCGTGGGGAAAAGAGGGCAGGTATCTCTATTACACCAGTGCTAGCTCCAAGGTGTCTCCGCTGCAGGTTTTTCGACTGACCATAAAAACCGGCAAGACAGAGCAACTAACTAATTACACGCAAGGAGAAACTCGTGGTGCTCTGGGCATAAAATTATCACCTGAGAATAATAAGCTGGCCATTCTGAGTGACGTTAATTGGCGTAATAGCCGAATTGACTTATTGGACTTAGAGAGCAATAGCGTTGAAACAGTACGACAGTTGGTTGGTTGGAACCGTTACTTCGATTGGTCGATTGGTGGGGAAATTATCATTTATAATCGAAATTCGACCGAGATCGATGCTTACCACGTGCGCATGGACGTAGAAAGAAACATTGCTAAAAATGTTGAGCCCATTTCTTTCCCGACTCACTCTACCACAAAGCATGAGATGGTAGTGGTGACTGGCCGTAAGGTCGTTAATATTGTGGCTGAGTCATTAGGGGAGGGGGTGGTGACCGAACAAAAGCCTCTTACTATTATAACGTCCAGCTCTATTGATAATTATGCCGAGTATGCAAATACTTCAGATAGAATTGTTTTCGTTTCAAGAAGAACTGGCAAGCCACAAATATGGCTTAAAAACCGCAATGGAACGGAACATCAGCTAACCAGCTTTGAAAGAAATTTCGATATTAGACGAATAAGATGGTCGCCGGACGATGACTCCTTATTATTTATACATAATAACTTTCTCTATCAATTAGCATTAAGTAACAAGGAATTGACAGTCTTATATAAAGCGCAAGACGGGGAATCCATAGAGGGTGAGTCATGGGCTGATGATGGTCGTTCAGTGTTGTTTTCGTCAGATCGCGATGGTGACTGGCAGGTTTACAAACTGTCTTTGCAGGCTGAGAGTGGTGACGTTATACCAGAGCAACTAACTCAGAAGGGCGGTTATGCAGCTTTTGAATCACCAGATCAAGAAGGGATTTTCTTCCTTAAGTATCACACCAAAGGATTATGGTTTAAAGGTTATGGCGCGGTAATGGATGGTTCTGAGAAGGAGATTCGCGTAATAGACAATATTGATGTGTTTAGTTGGAACAGCATTTACCTTAGGCAAAACAACATTTATTACTTATCCAATGACTACCCTAAGATGAGTATTTACCGTTATAACCTCTCCGAGCAAAAGCGCTATTTTGTACAAAGCTATTACGGTTCCCCCTGGTTATTATCGGTTTCTCATCAGGCTGATAAAATTCTCTATCAGAGAAATACTCAAACCCAATCATCATTAGTGTTACTGAAGCCTTGAGTCATAAAACCCAGGGCTCCAACAAAAAGCTAATTAGTTTTGCAAAAAACACCGAACAAACGACACATCATTCCGCGCTCAGCAGTATCTTCGCCATCGTTACCTGTTCCCGGCTCGTCAGCTTGGAGCATGAAAGGGCTAGCTATGTTGTTCTGCATATTATTTTGAGTTAACCCGTAGCTAGAACCAATGATTAAAATTATAAGCAAAGTAAATAGTACTTTCATTTAACTTCTCCTTCAGCGTTATTTCAGTTATTCAAATTATAGAGCCTCAGGGTGAGGCGGATTAAAGCTTAATTGGCTCGGGTGTTATTAGCTAGTGATGTTGGTTAATGTTTATTTAATGAAAAGTTAAGCGGGTGAGATTCGAGTAGTTGCGGATAGGTAGAGCGATAGACCTTAGTATGACGCAGGTTTATCTTTTAAGGCATTTAAGGTATTTTACTGCGCTCTATTGATACTAAATGCGGTTGATTTGATTCTAAGTCTTACCGAGAGTGATGATATTTCCTGGGGTGGCTGTCGTTACAGCTGGAAATGGCTCTTACTATGTGCTAAAAAGTCTGTGACAATTGACCTCTTACCAGTTACAAGAATTCTTAAATTACGGGGATAGCTGATGGTTTCAACAGCTAAGGCGTTAACGCCAGCTGCTTTTGCAGAACAATATATCGTTGAATCAATCTGGAACGGCAAGTTTGCCGCCGGAACAATTTTGCCTGCCGAACGTGAGTTGGCAGAGATTATTGGGGTAACTCGCACAACATTACGTGAAGTCTTACAACGTTTGGCTAGAGACGGCTGGTTAACGATCCAGCACGGTAAGCCAACCAAAGTGAATGACATCTGGCAGTCGGCGACTCTGAATGTTTTGGATACTTTGATTACTTTAGATGATGAAGGCTCCATGAAGTTGGCAGATGACCTGCTACAGGCCAGAACCTCTATTGCCAGTATTTTCCTACGTCAGGCCGTTAAAAATGACCCACAGCAGCTTTTAGATGTTCTAAAAGAGCTGGATGATGTGGAAAACGATACTGATGGCTACATTGATTTTGACTGGCATTTCCATCATACCGCTACGCGAGCATCTGGAAATCAAATTTACACCTTAATGTTAAATGGCTTCGAAGCGATTTATTATAAGCTCGGTCGCTTTTACTTTGGCTGGGAGCAGACGCGTAAGCTGGCATACCAATATTACAAAGACCTGGAAGTGGCAATTGGTAAAGGCGATGCTGATCAAGTGGTCAAAATCCTTTGGGATTACGGTCACGAAAGCGGCGAGTTATGGAACAAGGCAAAATCCGAGTTAAAAAGTTTTAGCGAATTGGGCGTATAAATTACTGGTAAGTCCACTTGCATAAAACCACTGTTAAAGAGTAGGATTGGGGTAATTCTGCATATAAACATAACGAATAACGGCTTTTAAGTCGTTTATACCGAATGGGAGTTAAGAGATGAAAAAAGCTTTATACGGAGTCGCGCTGTTGAGCAGCATGATTTTGACGGCTTGTACTGACGGTCCAGAAGAACCAAAAATTCCAGGTATTGGTGAGGGTAGCACAAAGTTAGTCGCCCCAGTATTCGCACCAGGCAACGGTGAGTTGCCAATTCCAAATGATGTGTTGTTCAGTGGCACAGCTGATTTAACTCTTAACATCCCAACGGATGACCCAACCGATATGTCTGATCCGCAAAATGCGATCAGTGCATTGGATGGTTGGTCAACGCATGCTCCATTTAGTATCGAGTTCCGTGGTGCAATTGATGGCTCAACCGTTGTTCCAGGTCAAACAGTTCGTCTATTTAAAGTTTCAGTTGATCGTCCAGAAGCAATCCCTGGAACTGGTATTCCTGCTCCGACAGGCCCGGTGACAGGCGTTGAAGCCGAGTTACAGGCTGGCGTTGATTTTGTTGCTGTGCCTGCAAGTCCAACTTCTGTTGGCGTTGTTCCTTTAAGACCTCTTGAGCCTCAGGGCGCTTACATGGTGGTTGTTACTAATGGTATCAGTGATACCAATGGTAATCCTGTCATTTCAGACGCACAATTCTCAGTTGTTAAGTCACCAGATGCCATTCCAGAAGGCAGCGCTACATCCGGCTTAGAACCACTACGTCAATTGACTCAGGCAATGTTAGCAGCTTCCACGGGTGCCGGTATTGATCGCGATGATGTTGTTTTAACGTATCAATTTACGGTACAGTCAGTTGCCAATGCATTAGTCACAGCAAATAACGCTTATGTACAAGTAGCGGCAGATGCAGGCTTCCGCCCAGCTTCAAGTTTCTCAAGCCTATTCACAGACACCGCACCTTTTACCGGTATTGGTGCTGCTAACCTCTATAAAGGTGAAGTGACGCTTCCTTATTTGTTAACAGCCCCAACACTAGAAAATCCTACTTCTGTATTGAATAATAGCTGGGTTGGTGCTGAACAAATTCCAACGGAAGGTGGGCCTGTGCCAAATCCATTGGCTGGTGCTCCAATTACCTATGCCAATCCGTTAGCTCAGAAGACAGGTGATGAAGTTGTTCCACTGTTAGTGTCCTTACCTAAGAATATTAACTGCCCAAAACCTTATCCTGTAATGATTTTCCAACATGGTATAACCAGTAACCGTACCGCGATGTTGGGTATAGCAGATACTATGGCTGGAGCATGTACAGCAGTAGTAGCGATGGACTTGCCATTGCACGGCATTGCTGAAGATAACCAGGTTCATCAAGGGCTACAGGTTGCTAGTGCTGGTGCTATCGGTATTTTTGAAGGTTATGCAGCTGGCGATGTTCGTGAACGCACCTTTGGTGTTGACTATATAGACAACGCAACTTCTGCACCAGGCCCTGATGGCACTCCTGATCCATCTGGTGCCCATACTATTAACCTGACCAACTTAGTGGTTTCTCGTGATAACTTACGCCAGGCGGTATTGGATCTGTTAGTACTGGAAGAAGCTATTCCTGCAATGGATGTTGACGGTGATACTCAGCCAGATTTTGATGCCAACAATATTAGCTTTATGGGGCATTCATTGGGTGGTATTGCAGGCTCAAAGTACATCGGCTTAACAGACAAAGTTAAAGTTAGTGTACAAGCGACTACGTCAGGTAGCATTGCGCAAATGCTGGATGGTTCTGCCTCGTTTAGCCCACGTATTCGTGCAGGTCTAGCAGCAGCTTCAGGTGTTCCAGCTGATGACCCAGCGTTTGAAGCAGAGGTATTGAACCCCTTCTTGTTTGCTGCTCAGACAGTTGTGGATTCTGGCGACCCTGTTAACTATGCTGTGTTAGCTCAAGCATTAGATATTCCAACACTTGCTTTGCAAGTCAGGGGTGACCAGGTCGTTCCGAATGCAGTTGAAGGAGCTCCATTAGCAGGTAGCATCCCTCATGCAGCAGTGTTTGGCTTACCGACGGTAACTGAGTCTACGGCAACAGATCGTGCTTTCTTGAAGTATGTTTCCGGTGACCATGCTTCGCCACTAAGTCCATCAGCAGATGCTGCAGTAACGGTTTCTATGCAAACTGCGATTGCTAACTTCATTGCCTCGGGTGGTACACAAGTGGTAGTAAATGATCCGTCTTTGGTTGAAGAATAAGCCAAAACAATCGTAATCCATTAAAGCCCTCGAGAGAGGGCTTTTTTGTGCCTGAAAGTTGTAGCGAATCAGTAAACAAGCTTAGCGTGGTAACTGTTATACCTTTAGCTAAGTCGGTGTTAAAATAGCCAACTATTTTGTGTTCAAGGGCTCTATAGCCTGAGAAATACAAGAATTGACAGTCTGACATTCGGAGAATGACTTGGAATTTTTAAGCGAATACGGTTTATTTTTATTGAAAACAGCCACCATTGCAGTGGTCATCATCATTATTATCAGTATGCTGATTAGCGCAGGCCAAAGACAGCGCTCAACAAGCAAAGGTGATATTAAGGTGGTCAATCTTGGCGAGACCATAAAAGACAACAGTCAATCGATTAAAAATGAGATCCTGACTAATGCGGAGTATAAGCAGCTTCTTAAAGAAGAGAAGGAGCGCGATAAACAGCAGGAAAAGGACGCAAAACAAAAGCTTAAACAGGCTAAAAAGTCGGCTGGTAAAGCATCAAACGAACCCGTTGTGGCCATTGAAGCCTCTGGTGATAAACCCACAAGCGAAGAGGGCGATGTCGTTGCTGTTGAAGGTTCTAGCGATAGCCCTCAAAGGATGTATGTTATTGACTTTGAAGGTGATATTCACGCTTCTGGTGTTGAGTCATTGCGCGAAGAAATAACTGCGATTTTAGCAACAGCCAATAAAAGTGATCAGGTTATGGTGCGCTTGGAAAGCCCGGGTGGTTTGGTGCATAGCTATGGCCTTGCTGCTTCTCAATTAAAACGAATTCGTGACGCTGGTTTAAAGCTGACCATTACCGTTGATGAAGTTGCAGCCAGCGGGGGTTACATGATGGCCTGTGTCGCCGATGAACTGGTGGCGGCGCCTTTTGCAGTTTTGGGCTCGATTGGCGTAGTTGCAGAAATTCCAAACTTTAATCGTTTATTGCAAAAAGCCAATATTGATTATGAACAGCATACAGCCGGTCAGCACAAACGCACTCTAACCATGTTCGGTCAGAACACTACAGTGGCTCGCGAAAAATTTAAGCAGGAACTGGAAGAGGCACATGATTTGTTCAAAACCTTTATCCATGAGAACCGTCCCGATTTAGATTTGGATAAAGTGGCAACAGGGGAACATTGGTACGGCAGACAAGCCTTACAACTTGGCTTGGTTGATAAGATTCAAACCAGCGATGATGTGATCCTTGATGCGCTTAATACTATGGATGTGTACTCAATTAAATACGATATTCGTAAGCCACTAACTGAGCGTTTATCTGTCAATTTATATCAGGCAATGGATAAGTTTGTGTTACGTTGGATACAACGTTCGTCACAAAGCAATATCTTTAAATAACTTATTACACTTTATGGAATTTGAGTTCTGGGATAATTGCTGGCAGCGTGAGTCTCAGCCGTTTCATCTGGCTGAGGCGCATACTTTTTTAGTTAAATATGTCGAGCAGTTTTTTTCCAAAGATAAAAAAATCTTTGTGCCACTTTCTGGTAAGTCAGTCGATTTAGTGTTCCTTTCTCAGCAGGGATATTATCCGGTTGGTATTGAGTTTAATCCTAAAGCGGTCAATCGATTTATACAGGAACAGCAGCTTGAATTCTCTTCGCAAAATTTTCCTGTTGCCAATGGCAATCAATTAACTCGCCATCATAATGATACTATGGAAGTCTGGTTAGCAGATTTTTTCGATATTACTGAAAATCATGTGGGAAAGTTTGAACAAGTTTATGACCGAGCAGCATTTATTGCTTTGCCCGAATCGATGCGTGCAGACTATGCAAACCATCTAAAAACATTGCTAGCAGAGCATGCAACCATACTGTTAGTCACCATGGACTACCAACCTGACGAAATGTCAGGCCCTCCTTTTCACATCACTTTGGATGAAATCAAACAGCAATTTCCGGAAGGGGGAGTTGAGGAGCTGTGTCGTTGCAGCTTATTAGACAGTCACCCGCGCTGGAAAGAGCTTGAGTTAAGTCGTTTAGACGAAGTGTTATACCGAATTACTTTTTGATGAATATGAAAAACAATACCGTTTACGGACTTTGGCAGTCACCCATCACTCCTGAAATGTTGGCCAGCAAATCTACTCGCTATGGCCAGATTCAATATATCAATGATGTCTTTTATTGGCTGGAATCACGTCCCCACGAACAGGGCCGTGGTGTCATAGTGCGTTCGCACAATGGAGAGCGAGAGGATGTGACACCAGAAGGCTTTAACGTGCGTACTCGCGTGCATGAGTATGCCGGTGGTGACTTCTGGGGACGAGGCGATTATTTGTTATTTGCCGATGATGCCAATCAGCAACTATGTCTGCAAAACTTGGTCACCAACAGTGTTGAGTTCATTACTCCTGAGCCACCCGTAAAACGTAGCTTGCGCTATTGCGATGGTGAAGTAGCGCCCAACATGGCGTATACCGTCTGTGTACACGAACGACACGAAGCGGATCAGGTGATCAATGAGCTGACTGCTGTTTCACTGTCATCGCCTTTTACTAAGCATGTTATTGCGCAGGGGGCTGACTTTTATTCCAATCCACGCATTAGTCCTGATGGCAAACAGTTATGTTGGATTAGCTGGAATCATCCAAACATGCCTTGGGATGAAACGGAGCTGTGGCTGGCAGACATATCTGAGTCCGGTGAAATTTCCAATCCGTGCAAAGTAGCTGGCGGGGACAATGTTTCGGTCTATCACCCATACTGGTCAGCGGACAATCAGCTGTACTATGTGGCAGATCCGGAAGGCTGGTGGCATATTTACTGTTTAGCGTCTAACGAAACCCCAGTACATGAAAAAATGGAGATTGAGTTTGGTTTGCCGCAGTGGGTGTTTGGTTGCCGTACGGTGCAATGGCTTGATGACAAATCTTTGGTGGCTATTGGCACCAAACAAGGCCAACAGGCGCTTTATCGAATTAAGCTTGATACTGGCGACGTTGAGCTGTTTAGTGACCACTGGACAGCTTTTAATGGTCAGATGATTGCTGCTGGTGATGAGTTGTATTTTATGGCAGCAAATCCGCAGACTGGAGAAGCCGTTTATCAGGTTAATGTGCAAAGTAGTAAATCCGAGCAATTAACTGAAAGTGACAGTGATAATGAGCAGCTGTCAGAATACCTTTCTGTGCCGCAGCATATTGAGTTTCCGACTACCGGTGATCAAAAAGCTTATGGTTATTTTTATCCGCCGAAAAATCCTCAGTACCAAGCATCGGAAGAGGAAAAACCGCCTTTGATCGTTATGAGTCATGGCGGTCCAACCGGCATGACCGATAATGGTTTAAATCTGACCATCCAATATTGGACCAGCCGCGGTTTTGCGGTAGCTGATGTGAATTATCGTGGTAGCACCGGCTATGGCAGAGCTTATCGAGATAGCTTGAAAGGGCAGTGGGGCATTCTAGATGTAGATGACTGCATTGCCATGGGGCAATACCTGGAAAAGCAAGGCTTGGTGGATGGTTCCAGAATGGCGATTAGAGGCGGCTCAGCGGGTGGCTACACGACTTTGTGTGCTCTAACCTTCCATGATGTCTTTAAAGCCGGTATGAGCCGTTACGGCGTTGCCGAGTTGGTTTCTCTGTCGCAGGATAGCCATAAGTTCGAAATTCGCTACCTGGACTCAGTCGTTGGACCCTATCCTCAATGCGCTGACCTCTATTACCAACGTTCTCCGGTTAATCATACCGAATTACTGTCTTGTCCGATTCTAATTCTACAAGGATTGGAAGATAAGGTGGTTCCGCCGAATCAGGCTGAAGCCATGGTAAAGGCGCTTGAGGAGAAAGGTTTGCCTTATGAGTACATCACCTTTGAAGGTGAAGGGCATGGCTTTAGAAAGCCGGAAACCATCATCAAAGCCTTTTCCGCAGAGCTAGAGTTTTATCAGAAATACTTGCTCTAATATGGGCAAGCTGGCTATTGAGCCTTTTGAGTTTCTGTAGAAGACTCTGCAGAGCTTGCTCCTGAGGTTTGATCAATTTCAAGATCGTAGAATAGGGTGAAGTAGCCGTCTTCAGGATCGAGCAGGAGGTCAGCGCTTAGTAGAAATTGCATCGGTGAGTCTTCGGTGTAGACAGTTTGAACGGATAACTCAAAAGTTCCTTCCCGATCCTTATCTTGCAAAACAGGGTGTTGTTGCAATGCCCTGAATTGCTTGATTCCTTCTTCATCCAACTTATACCAGCTAATATGCTCAACACTGTCACCCTTGAACCAGTGTTTGATAGTTCTGACCTGTTCTTCTTCAACTTTCTCCAAAGATAGGTATCGATCAATATAGACTTCAGTATCTTTATAGCTATAAGTGAGCTGATTAGCGGCTATGACGTTATTATTTGTATTACTGCGAACTCTGACTCGAAGCTCTTCAGGATTAAGTTGAATGAAGTCTTCTTCATCGAAACTCGACATCTTAATCATGGTGGATAGAGGAACATTGGAGCATGCCTGCAGGAGCAGGGTAATAAGAGTCACAATAAAAATCGTGCCTAATGCTTTACTCATTTTGTGCTTCAGTTAGATTGAACTCATGCTGATCTAATAAGGTAAAGTATCCATCTTCGGGGCTTAAGAGTAAATCGATACTCATATTTAATTTCTCTGGTGTAGTCTCAGTTAATTTAAATGTGACCGAAAACTTAAATTCTCCCTCTTTTTTCCTCATTGCTAATAATGGGTTTTGCTGTAGTTGTTTAAAAAGCTTTACTCCTTCCGCATCCAGTCTATATCTGCTGCTGTGCTGAAAGCTATCATCAGCAAACCAATGCTCGATAGTTTCTATATCTTCTTCGATTAACTCCATCGAGAAGCTTTGATCAATAAGCCCTTCAGGACCCTTGTACCGATAACGCAGAACGTTACTCTTCAGCACATTTTTCTGAGTATTATTACGTACCTTGACCCGAATATCCTCTGGATTAAGCTTAACAAAATCGGTTTCGTCGAAGCTGGACATTTTAAGCATGGTGGATAATGGCATACTGGAGCAGCCTTGCAGAATAAGGATTAAAACTAAGGTTTGAATGATGGTGGTCATTGGTCTCTTCATTATTGTTCCTTGTGATCTTTATGTTATTAATCCTGATAAAAAAAGAGGTGGCAAAAGCCACCTCTGAATTATAGATATTCTGAACGAATTCTCAATTAATCGTCGAATTCGGTATGAACTTTAGGATGATTATAAACATCCTTATCCAGTTCATTTTCACTCTTAGCGACGATAACACTCACTGCAGCGTCACCGGTAATATTGACAGCGGTACGCGTCATATCGAGCAGTCGGTCAATACCCAGAATCATACCTATCGCTTCGACAGGCAAGTTAACTTGCGTCAGTACACCAGCTAGTAGAATCAAACCAACGCTCGGAACCCCTGCTGTACCAATTGAGGCTAAGGTTGCGGTCAAAACCACGGTCAGTAACTGCGCCATGCTCAAGTCAACACTGTATGCCTGAGCGATAAACAGAGTCGCTATACCCTGCATAATGGCGGTGCCATCCATATTAATGGTCGCGCCAAGCGGTAAGGTGAAGGAGTAGGTGTTGCGGTGAACACCAAGGTTCTTCTCAACGCACCGCATAGTGACCGGAAGGGTAGCGTTACTGCTGGAAGTACCAAAGGCGGTTAACATGGCTGGCCACATACCTTTGAAAAAATTGATCGGATTGAGACGGGCAAGGAAAGTAATGAGAACCCCGTAAGTTATCAAGGCGTGAAGCATTAATGCGATAATTACTAATAAGAAGTATGAACCCAGTGAGCCGGCCAAATCTGAGAATGGGAACTCGGCAAAGGTTTTAGCAATCAGGAAGAAAACACCATAAGGCGCAAAGCGCATAATAATATTAACCAGTTCCATCACCACTTTATTGACATCATTAAACCAGTTGCCGATTCTTTTCCCTTTTTCTCCAGACATAGTAATCGCCAAACCAATCAAGATCGCAAAGACAATGATTTGCAGCATATTGGCGGTAACCATGGCTTCAAAAGGATTGGTCGGGACAATATCGATTAATACTTTGGTTAGTGGTGGCTTATCACTGGCATCGAAAGTAGCGTCGCCTACCGGCATGCCAACGCCGGGCTTGAAGATTGACGCCAAAGAAAGTGCACCGGTTAATGCGATAGCCGTTGTCAACAAATAGAGGCCAATAGACTTTAAACTCAATTTACCCAGCTTGGAAGGATCAGCTAAAGAGCTAACGCCACATACCAACGACACTAAAACCAACGGAACCATCAGCATTTTGAGCGCATTAATAAACCAGCTGCCACCAACATCAAAGATCCCATTCACGAAGTATGTGTAGGCCCAGCTATCGTTTTGAATAGCAGAGCAAGCTTCCTTAGAAATACCTTTTGCGCATTGATAGTCGCCAAACTGCAGGAATAGTACGCCAACCAGCGCACCAGCAACCATAAAGATAAGGATCTTTAAACTAAGATTCATAATTATTAGCCCCATTTTCGAATAGTGGAACTCTAAGCGATTGGCATAAAAACTGCAAATTTAGTGTTGACCGACAGAGATTACAAGTGTAATCTCTATCTTAGATTACAACTGTAATCATAACTAACATAAACTGATATGAGTCAAAGTATGTCAATCAGAGTGAGTGAAGCAGAAAAGAATGTAATGGATATTCTGTGGCAGGAATCTCCATTAACCAGTACTGAGGTCGTGGAGCGTCTCCAAACTCAAGACTGGAGTGAAAAGACTGTTAAAACCTTTCTTAATCGTTTAGTAAAGAAAGGTGTTGTGACCTTCCAGAAAGATGGTCGTCGCTATTTGTATTCTCCCGCCATAGAGCGAGACGAGTTTCTGGCAGACGAAAGTGAAAGTTTTCTGGATAAAGTTTTTAAAGGCAATATAAAAGAATTGCTTGCCACATTCGTGGACAATAAACAGCTCTCAAAAGATGAACTGGATTATTTAAAAGGATTACTGGATGACAAGGAGGGCAGGGATGTTAGGTGATCTTAAAATGAACGGTTGGCTGGATGCTTTCTGGCATTTTAATCTTGACCTAAGTGTTATTGTCCTGACAGTTCTTATCGTTCGGTTCTTTATTAGAAAAACCACAAAAAGTTATAATTCTTACTTACTCTGGTTAGCAATTCCACTGGGATTTGCTGTTGCTAAAATAATTGCTTCAATTGATTTCAGTGGTGCAAGCTCTGAGTACATTGGACAAGCAGTCTCGGCCATGATTGTTAAACCTGTGGAAACGCTGCAGAACTATTGGTGGCTCGGTGCTTTATGGTTATCAGGGACAACTCTGTTGTTGTTGAGGCTGATTATTCAGCACATAGAACTGAGAAAAGATCTAAGAGAAATAGAAAGACCAATTGATGAGCTACCAGGTATTCATTTAATAAGTAAAAGTCGGTATCGTGTTATAGCCGTTGCCCATAAAGAAATGTCGCCAGCGGTCTATGGTTTTGTCACCCCAACGATTTATTTTCCAATACATGTTGCACAGAAGCTCTCGGTGCAGCAAATTCAATTAATCATAGAGCATGAAGAGCAACACATCAAACAAAAGCACTTATGGCTGAATTTGTTATGGGATGTGCTGGTCTGTATTGGTTGGTTTAATCCACTCATTTACATTGCTCGAAAAAATTTTAGGCATGATCAGGAGTTATTTTGTGACTATCTGGTGCTGAATAAAGGCAATCAATCACGAACTAAAGATTATGGTCATGCGCTACTGTCAACAGTTTCTGCCACTCACTCTGTAAGTCTACTTTGCTCATGGAAGGTTTTTAACCAACTTGAGGAAAGAATTATGAACATCACAGATCCATTAAACAAAACCGGCAAGGTAATCATGACATTAGGCGCAGCCTTTGTCTTGAGCTGCTGTGCTGTCTATGCCGCCAATAAGGAGCCAAAACAAGAACGTATTGTAACCACCGAAAATATCGTCATTGATGATGAAGGAAACAAGAAAGTCGTTATTGAGTTTAGTGAAGGTGACGGTATTACCTATCTACAGGAAAATGATAACTACTATATCCTGGAGGGCGACAATAAACGTTCAATGACCGAACAGGAGCGTAAAGATTTTGAGAAAAAACACGAAGAAGCCGAAAAACATTTGATGGCAACAGAACAAGAGTTAATTCTTGCTGAGAAAGAACTGGAAAATGCTCATAGAGTATTGGTGCTGCATGAAGATGATCTTCAAGATGTTGAGATTGAAATTGAAAGCGCACACAAAGCGCTGGCAGAAGCTCAGCGTGAAATTGAAGTTGATTATCAGCAAGGAAAGATCACTAAGGCTGAAATGGAACAAGCTAGAGAAGCCATCATGAAAGCTAAGCAAGAGTTATCTAGCGGCGAGATAAAGAAAACTATCCGCGTTGATATGGAGCGAGCTAGAGCCGATCTGGAAAAGTCGCGTGCTGATATTGCGAAACAACGTCGTGAAATTATCATTAAGCGAGAGTCAGGAGACAGCAGCAGTGGTTCCCATAGAGTATTCATGATTGACGATAAGGAAATCATTAATGGTGAGAATAAACAAACCCGTGTGATTAAATGGGAAGAAGACAATGGAAAAGTTTATTCAGTCGAAAATGACAAGTACATGATTCATGAAGATGGAACGAAACGCGAAATGACAGAGGAAGAAAAAGAGCTATTCGAAAAGAAAGTTCGCATGATTCCTAAGCCCGATATGCCGCGGATTCCACCGCAACCTAAAAAACCTGAACCTGTTAACGAAGTAGGTTTCACAAAAGCACCTAAGGCTCCACAATATCCTAAAGAAGCAGTGGAGAAAGGTATAGAAGGGCATGTGATATTTAAATTTGACGTTGACCAGAGTGGAAGTCCATTGAATATTGAAGTGCACGATTCTGTTCCTGAAGGGGTATTTGATGAAGTTGCTATGAATGCATTCAAAGAGTGGGAATTTGGAGAAAACAAGAGCGCGCAAGATTTAAAATATAAGTTAGACTTTAAGCTTCAGTAATTAATTGCGAATAAAAAAGCCCGCGTAAAGCGGGCTTTTTTTTGATCTCATTTTTTTCAAACCATTTGGAAAGGATAAACCGAACCAAGGTTTAAGATTTTGGTTAATTCATCAAGTGCCATACGAGATTCATTGAGCAGACTCGGATCGGCTAAATCATCTTCAGTTAATGTGTCGCGGTAATGCTTTTCAACCCAGGCGTTAAGTGTTGCAAACAGATCATCATTCATGATGACGTTTTGATTCA
Organism: Kangiella sp.; assembly: GCF_048265365.1. Lineage (NCBI taxonomy): Bacteria > Pseudomonadati > Pseudomonadota > Gammaproteobacteria > Kangiellales > Kangiellaceae > Kangiella > Kangiella sp. Next base: position 405,161 of record NZ_JBLXBT010000002.1, on the reverse strand, counting down.
TTGCACTAACTTCTGTTTCGTTGAGCACGATGCGCTGACGTAAACAGGCAGGGCCACCGCCGTTTTGCATGGATTGTTTTACATCAAAGATTTTGACTTCGGTAATAGGCGTATCCTGATCGACTAACCAGTCCAGATACTCTTTTACTGCAGGAACTGATTCACATTCCCCTGGTGCGATAATCGCCATTTTACCATCGGGTAAAGTTACCAGCTGGCTGTTAAATAGGTACGACTTAACAGCATCTTCAACCGACACATCACTGTTGCCCACTTCAACCACATGGAACTCTTCGCCATCGAACGCGCGTTCAAGATCAGTGTAAACCTGCATCTGATTTAGGAATGCTTTCTGGTGGGCGAACAATACATTGCCATTACCCACTGAGATGACGTCATTATGGAATACGCCTTTATCAATAACATGCGGGCTCTGTTGAGCGAAAACCACATTGTCGCTGTCCAGCATGTGCAGACGAGCAACGGCCTGCGAGGCCTCAAAAGTTTGGCGTGCTGGATACTTGTGTGGAGCGGGTTTGCTGTCATCAAAAGCGTACTTACCATAAACAAAGAAATGTAAGCCTTTCTTGCCATAGCCTTTGTCGCTGTTCACATCTACAAAGCGCGTATGATTTGCTGCGCCTTCATCGCCGAAGTGATCACCCATCGGAAGGGCAGGGTGGTGCACAAAATGATTTTCGTCCTTGAACATAGCCTGCAAAACTCGACCAGTGGTTGAGTGTTCAATCGAACGATGGAATTTATTGGCCAGGTTGGCAGGTGTGAAATGAACCTTCTCATCAGCGGTATCGCTGGATGGCGCCATGGTGCAGGCATTGGCGGTCCACATGCTGGACGCTGAGCTACAGGCGGCAAGCACTTTAGGAGCCTGTTTAGCGGCTTTAATGATGACCTGAGAGTCAGTGCCAGTAAAACCTAAACGACGTAATGTAGCCACGTCTGGGCGCTCCATGGGGGCGATGACGCCTTGCTTTAAGCCCAGGTCATGCAGTGCTTTCATTTTCTGCAAGCCTTGCTTGGCAGCTTCTTTTGGCTTGGCAATCAAGTTTGCATTGGAAGTTGAGGCAACGTTGCCCACTGATAAACCGGCATAGTTATGAGTTGGGCCAACCAGTCCATCAAAATTAAATTCGTAAGCCATATTTTTATTAGTGCTCATTTATAGAGTTACTCCAGGCGTTAACGTTTCAGGCATGATACATGCCGGGTTTTCAATAGAAGCCACCGGGTAGGCGCAGTAGTCAGCGGCGTAGTATGCGCTCGGGCGATGATTGCCTGAGTTACCGATACCGCCAAATGGTGCGGCACTTGATGCACCGGTCAATTGGTTATTCCAGTTGACGATACCGGCACGAATGCGACGATAGAATGTATCGTATTGTGATTTGTCATCGCTGAATAAACCGGCTGATAGACCAAAACGTGTGTTATTGGCTTCGGCAATGGCGCTTTCAAAATTATCATAGCGATAGACTTGTAAGATAGGCCCAAAGAACTCTTCGTCTTCTTGCGGTACGTCAGTGACTTCCAACAGAGCTGGGCTGACAAAACCTGTACCTTCTTTCATGTGCTCCATTTTGACTAATGCTTTGGCACCTTTATCGAGCAGGTTTTGTTGTGCTCGAATTAAATCTTTAGCGGCTTTTTCCGAAACTACTGGGCCCATAAACGGTTTATTTTCATCGTTGTAGTGGCTGACGCGAATATTTTTAACTGCTTCGGTAAGCATTTCGATGAACTGATCGCCTTGCGAAGTTTTCGGAACAAACAGACGACGTGCACATGTACAGCGCTGGCCGGCGGAAATATAAGCCGATTGAATGGTGTGATAAACGGCAGCTTTCAAATCTTTAACATCGCCCAGAATGAGCGGGTTATTGCCGCCCATTTCCAAGGCTAAAACCTTACCTGGCTGGCCACCAGTTTGTTTATGCAGTAGTTCGCCGACTGTTTCGCTACCTGTAAACAAGAGGCCATCAACTTGTGGGTGACTTGCTAGCGCAATACCGGTATTGACCTCGCCTTGCACTAAGTTAATAACGCCTTCAGGTAAGCCAGCTTTTTGCCATAACTTAACGGTTAACTCAGCAACTGCTGGCGTTAACTCGCTTGGCTTAAAGACAATGGTGTTGCCAGCAATCAGCGCTGGAACAATGTGACCATTAGGTAAATGGCCAGGGAAATTATAGGGGCCAAACACCGCTAAAACGCCGTGTGGTTTATGACGAGTTGCGGCAATACCAGCACCCATCTCAGCTTCTTTTACCCCAGTACGCTCATGATAAGCACGAATCGAAATATCAATTTTACCGGCCATGGCACCAGCTTCGGTTAGCGTTTCCCAATAAGGTTTACCAGTTTCTTTAGCAATCAGTTCAGCAAGTTCTTCTTTATGATCTTTAAGTTGCTGCTCAAAATTTTTCATGATGGCGATGCGCTCATCCAATGATTTCTGGCTCCAGTCCCAACCTGCTTTGTGTGCGGCTTCAATCGCTTGGCTCACTTGTTCTTCAGTGGCAGCGTTACCTTGCCAGATGGCCTCGCCACTGGCTGGGTTAATCGAACTAAAGCGGTCGCCTTGACCTGCGAGCCATTGATTATTGATCATTAAATTTGCGTGCGAGACATCTGACATATAAAAACCTGCTAAAAATGTGTTTATCGTTTATTGCGTAAGCTTGCTGCGCGAACGGTGTCGCCTTCTTTGACCTGTAATCGGTCGAGAACCTCTTGACTGACAATGAGTTCATCCGTATCGATTCGAGTTTCAAATACCGTAGTGCGGAATTCTTGCAGACGACGGTTGCTGATCATGATGGCTTCAGTTTCGCCTTCAGGCTTGCCAACGCGGATCGGAACCAGGCGACTGGCGCGATAAGTCTTAATTTGATCTTTGGGTACTTCAATCGTGGGGCCAGCATCGAAAATATCCACATAATTCTGATAGCGGAAGCCTTCACGCTTGAGCATGGCAAGCGCCGGGCTGGTATCAGGATGAACCTTGCCAATCGCTTGTCTGGCATCATCGGACAACATGTCCACATAAATCGGATGTTGTGGCATTAGCTCGGCGATGAACTGATTACTGCCTAAACCACTGATGGCATCTGCTTTGGCAAAATCCATGCTAAAGAAGCGACGACCTAATGATTCCCAGAAAGGTGAGCGGCCCTGATCATCGCTGAAGCCGCGCATCTCGGCAATGACTTTATCGGAAAATCGCTGCGGAAAATCTGCCATGAACAAAAAACGTGATTTCGCCAGCAGACGGCCATTGATACCACCGCGATAGTCAGGAGAAAGGTAGAGGGTGGCAATTTCAGTCGCACCCGTGTAGTCGTTACAGAGCACTAAAATTTTGTGCTTGTTATAAATACCTAGATCATGACTGGTGTTTACTACGGTGCTTAACTTGTAGGTATAAAAGGCTTCGTCCATACCGACCGCTGCTACCAGCGCACAGGTACCAACGACCTTGCCAGTAACCTCATCTTCCAACACAAAGAAATAATACTCTGGCCCAGGCTCAACAATATCGCGGCTAATGGCATCCACTGAGTTCTTAATCTTGTCCTCAATGCGAACCGGGTCATTGGGCAAGGTTGTCAGGCCGGTTCCGGCGCTGGCAGCCAATGCCAAAATATCTTTTAAATCAGTATGTTGAGCTGGTCTGATAACCATGATAGAGAGTCCTGAATTCCTGAAAATGTATCTTTTACTAGCGACACTGAAGCCTAAGCGGTTGATGATAATAGGAAATCTCACCACAGAAAGGAAGTGCCAGTTTGTAATATAAGAGACTTGTACGACCTGTCAGCCCTTTAAAATCAAGCGAAAGTTAAGCTAAACACTAGTACAGGGGTGGAATTTTAGCAGAAAAAAGGACATGATACCGACCTATTTCATTTGACTCATATTCACAGGGAACCAGATTGGCCAACAGACTCTGGCCCTGTCACAAGCTAAGGTGATTTATGTCTGACAATTCTGCACATTCAAATTATACTCGCGCGACCTTTGATGAGGTGATGGTGCCTAACTACAACCCAGCGACTATCATTCCGGAGCGTGGCGATGGTTCGCGTGTCTGGGATCAAGAAGGTAATGATTATGTGGATTTTGCTGGTGGTATTGCGGTAACCGCCTTGGGTCATAATCATCCGGCTTTGGTTAAAGCACTAAAAGATCAGGCCGATAAGATCTGGCATTTGAGTAATGTCTTTACCAACAAACCGGCGTTAGAGCTAGCAGACAAACTGACCAAAGCAACCTTTGCCGATAAAGTCTTTTTTGCCAACTCTGGCGGTGAAGCCAACGAAGCGGCTTTCAAGTTGGTGCGTAAATATGCCAATGACAATTTTGGTCCAGAGAAAAATGAAATCATTTCGTTCAAGCAATCCTTCCATGGCCGTACCCTGTTTACCGTTTGTGTCGGTGGCCAACCGAAATACACTGAAGGTTTTGAGCCATTGCCGGGCGGTATTTCACATGCTGAATACAACAACCTGCAATCGTTAGAAGCGATTATTTCAGACAAAACCTGTGCGGTTGTGATGGAGCCAGTGCAAGGTGAGGGCGGCATCGTTCCGGCCACTGAAGAATTTGTTAAAGGCGTGCGTGCGTTATGCGATAAACACGATGCATTGCTAGTGTTTGATGAAGTGCAAACCGGCGTAGGCCGTACCGGTCATTTATATGCCTACATGGGCATGGGTGTGACTCCAGACATTCTTACTACCGCTAAAGCGATGGGTGGCGGATTCCCAATTGGCGCCATGCTAACGACTAGCAAAATTGCAGCTAGCTTCATGCCTGGAACACACGGCAGCACTTACGGTGGTAACCCATTAGGTTGTGCTGTATCCAATGCGGTATTCGACACCATCAACACACCTGAAATGTTGCAATCAGTACTCGATAAATCAGCAAAAATCGTCGCCCGCCTGGAAGAAATTGGTAAGAAATATGATGTCTTCGCCAGCGTGCGTGGTCGCGGTCTATTACTAGGTGCAGTGCTTAACGAAAAATGGCAAGGTAAAGCTCGTCAATTTATTGAAGCCGGTTGGCAACATGGCGTGATGGTTCTTGTCGCCGGTATGAACGTTGTTCGTTTAGCGCCAGCACTAAACATTACCGACGAAGAAATTGAAGACGGCCTGAATCGCTTTGAAAAAGCCGTTGCCTCAATCGCTTAATTAAATAGCTCCAAAGAAAAGCCCCGCACAGTCGGGGTTTTTTTTGTGAGGTGGGTTTGCAATTCTTTTTTATTTGAGCCTTGCTTCTGGTATGTGTTTTTTAGAGTAATCGAACTCCAGTCTTATCGGCCAGCAAATAAGTATTTTGGATTGTAATCCCTTCATCCTCTTCACTTTTAATAAAGCCTACTAGTCCATGCTTCTGCGAATACAATAACAATATAAAGTTTCCATCAGGCTCATTGTAAGCATCTCTTATAAGAATTTGCTTGCATGCAATTCTCTTCCCTAGGACGCTCACAGCTATTTCATCCAGAACAGTGAAATTTGTGTTTTCATATGTCCACTTATCATTTAAACCTGATGAGCCTTTCGGTTTTGCAAAAAGGAATAGCCCATAAGAGGTACACTCCCATATTTCATCGCTGCAATCGATAAAATTAAATTCTACATGACCCAAGGCAACCTTTTTCGAATCAATATCAAAAACAATATGATCTGACTGAGAATAAAAACGTCCTTCGAAGTATCCTGCATCTACTATATTGGTGTAGGTATGACGCTGCTCATGAGGGTAGGTGCAAGCATTTAATAGAATAGCCGTGATTAGAATTGTTAGCTTTTTCATTTTATAACCCCTGAATCAACTCATGAGTTAGTAATACTATGTTCTTCTTTTAGAATGCTATCAGTAACAGACTGAGTAGTCAGCCTCTATTTAGTTTTCTGCCTATTCAAGTACTGGGCCTACAGTAACTTGATCCCGATCAATAAATAGTAAACTCATGAGTTGCGGGGTTGCAACCATTGATCCAGGTCAAGTTTTTGAATCCTGGGTGGATTATCTTTGTTGCGTCTTAAACAAAGAAGGAAATTCACCATGAAACAACTTATCAAATCAGCAACTGCTGTAGCGGTTGGCGCGGTATTGTCTTTAACAGCTGTTGATGCTTTGGCGCACAAAGAAGGCGATTTTATTTTGCGCGTCGGTGCGGCTCAGGTTAGCCCTAATGATGACAGCTCTAACGTGTTGGGCGCTAATGATGGGGTTACCGTCGATTCAGCTACGGGTTTAGGTTTTAGCGGTACCTGGATGCTGAGCGATAACTGGGGTTTGGAAGTATTAGCAGCATTGCCGTTTACGCACGATATTAATGGATCTGGAGATTTAGCGGGATTGCCAATTGGTGAGACCAAACAGTTACCACCGACTGTTTCGTTCCAGTATTACCCAGAGCTTGGCTCTGACGACTTCAGCCCTTACTTTGGTCTAGGCGTAAACTACACTAAATTCTTCGATGAAAAAGCTTCAGGCGAGTTAAAAACTGCATTGGGTACAGACGACGTTCAGCTTGAGCTTGATGATTCGTTTGGCTTGGCTGGTCAAGTAGGTGCGGATTGGAAAATCAGCGATGACTTCTACTTCAACACAGCGGTTTGGTATGTTGATATTGATACAGAAGCGGCTGTTAAAGTTGATGGCGTAACTGCTACCACTGTAGATGTACAAATTGACCCATGGGTTGTGATGGTGGGCTTCGCCTGGAGATTTTAGGTTCGATAAATGGTGTCACCATAGATTCAATTAGCTATGGTGACACCTTGTTAAACTTATAGGTTAGGCTCCATAGGATCGTATGTATCTATTACACAATTTGGATCATCAGGTCTATCTTTTAAATGCTCTTGAAATTCTGAATGGTATGCTTCTTGACCCGTATTTGACATGACCATACCATCTTGATGCTCCTGCATTACCTGGGTGTAGTATAGCTGAGCACAGCTATAGAAGGCATTTTTTGGCCCAAGGTAAGAGTCTAAGACTTTAAATCCCCACTTATTTACATGGTAGTGATAACACTCACCATAATTAGGTGATGTAAAGTGTCCAGCTTTTGTTGGAACATTAATTGAAAGACCTAGAACGGATACTAGAATGAAGGTAACTTTAGGCAGTTTTAGTTTGTTGCTTATCATTTGTCACTCCTTTGGTTATACAATTAGTTCGTTTATGTGAATCAAACTTTAAGACTAACCTTTAGCTTAGTTTGGTAACGCATCCTAAAGGTCGGGCTCAGTGTGTGTATTGGTATCAATGACACAGTTTGGATCATCTACACGATGGATCAATTCAGAAATGTATGATTGGCTACCGTCCTTGTAACTCACTATGCCAGTGGAATGCTGTTCGTTAAGTTTATTCATGATCTTTTCACTGCTCTCGCAGGTCTCCCATAAATTGATGAACCCTAACCTTGCTGATAAACCTGTAGCACTGTCAATGTGATAACAGGTTTTCCAGCCTATATTGCCTGCTGAGGCTGGGGGGGAGGAAAACAGCAAAGAGAAAAAGGATGTGCATAAAATGATGGCTAAAGCTAAGTATGGTGATTTCAAAATGGAAAGTTCCTTTATTATTTAAAGTTTCAAGAAGATATATTGTAGATAGCAAGTGAGTCAACGACTATATAGTGATTTGTCCTTAATTTAATAGAAGCAGTCCTTATTTCTAAAATCAACAATTTTTACATATAAAACAGTCAGTTAAGATTGTCCTGAAATTGACTGTTTTGGTCCTTTATTCCACACCAAGGACTTTGATAATCCTCTATTGTATTTGGTGTCGCAATACGAAATTACCGTTTGTGACGTAACAACAAAATACTTAATTATGAGGATCTAAAAATGAAATTAAATGTATTGACCCGTATAGCATCAGCTTCAGCACTAACATTAGGCCTGTCTGTTTCAGCAATGGCAAACACATACTCAGTTCAGTCATCATCAAATCTAGGCGATGCTGCTGCTGCGTGTTACATCGACACAACAGGATGGGACGAGGCAAGAGCAGATCGTTGCTTTGGCTCTACTTTCACAATTAACGGTGATTCAACTGCAGTCTTTTCAGTAATTGGTGTCAACCAATCTTCTAGTCAATTCAATGTTGAATATTTAGACAATACTTGTGATTCAATTATGAACACCACTCAAGAAGGAAAAGTATGTCTAAGAGCTATTAGCCCAGGTCAGAAGTTAACACAACGCGTGAGAGTGACTGACAACTATACTGGTCAAAGTGTCGTTTTAGATGCTGTTGCGAATTACAGAGTATTCTAAGTCTTAGAATAAGTAAAAAGGCAGCTTATGTAAGCTGCCTTTTTTAAATCAGAATTATTACTTTTGAAACTCTTTGGGGGTAATACCAAATTTAGCCTTAAAACACTGGCTAAAATAAGACGCAGAGCTAAAACCACATAAGTCAGATATTAAGTTGATCTGCTTACCAGTCAAAAGTAAGTCTTTCGCTTTCTCGAGCCGATAATCTCTGAACAAGTCCATGGGGTTCTTATTCACCAGTCCTTTGACCTTGCGCTGTAACTGTCTTTCACTAACAGCCATTAAGCTAGCAATTTTTTCTCTGGTCGTGGATTCCTCTTTGTAGCAGCTTTCAAAAGTGTCATATAATTTTTTGATAAATTCTTGCTCTCGTTCGTTAAGGCCAGAGTTCATTCTTAACGAGTCCGTACCAACAATCTCTGATGCTTTTTCTTTTAATATATTCCTGATGGATAAAATATTTTTTATTCTCAATAAGAGTTCGTGCTCATTGAATGGTTTGGTCATGTAATCATCAATATCATTATCCCAGCCCTTTATCCGACTGAGCCTGTCTCCTTTGGCTGTGAGCAAAATAATGGGGATGTGAGATGTTCTGCTATCTGAGCGTAATCGGTCTGCAACTTCATAGCCATCAATGCCTGGCATCATAATATCGCACAGCACTAAATCGGGGATAATATCTAATGCTAATTCGACCCCTTGCTGCCCTCTGGGTGACGTATAGCACTTATAGTGTGGTGCAAGTAATGATTGTAGGTAATCGCTGATATCTGGATTATCATCAATAATAAGCAGAGTCTCTCTGTCGTCTGACGGATCGAAAACATTATCTACATCTTGCTGCTTATATATAGCAAGCTCATCGTTTAACAAATAAGAAATTGTCCTTGATTTTAGCTGAGTGTGGTTTTCAGCAGGAAGTTCGGTTACGGGAATCTTGATGTAAAATTTAGAACCAACTCCGGGTTTGCTTTCAACCTGGATGTTGCCTCCATGAGACAAGACTAGTTCTTTCACGATCGATAAACCTATGCCTGTTCCCGAAATATCTGAGGTTTGCTCGAGTCTTACAAATCTATCAAAGATAAGCTCCTGTTGTTCCTGCCCAATCCCAACTCCATCATCAGATACGGCTATAACAGCGTTGCCATCATCTTGGTTCAAAGTTATTTCGATAGCGCCTCCAGGTGGAGTGTACTTTATAGCATTGGAAAGCAAGTTTCCCACTATAACCTCGAGTGAGTCATCTGCTATGAGAGACCGACAAGATGCAAACTCATGGTAATTGATCGTAATGTCTTTCCTTAGAGCAAGTGGTTTAAACATTTCGGCAATGTCATGCAAATGCTTGTTGATATCGATTACCGTTTTATTCGTTGGGCTTTCTTTTTTAAGCTCTGCCAATTTTAGTATCTGTTCAACCATTATGAGCAATCGATTAGCATTGCGTTGAATCATTTGAAGGTTTTTATGGTTCTTTGGTTGTTCAAGTGTGTCTAATTCTTTTTGGATCGGTCCCAGTATCAAAGTGAGAGGTGTTCTAAATTCATGGGAAATGTTAGCAAACAGTTCGTTTTTCTTTTCTAGTAAATTCTCGATTAACGATTTTTGTGCAGCAATTTGACGTGTTCTTTGATTCACTTCTACCTGAAGTTGTTTAGATTGTTTTACCGCTCTTCTGGTGCGCAGGTTTATATAGAATAAGATGATTATAATAAAGCATAGGACATATAAAGTTTTTGCCCACCAAGTTAACCATATTGGAGGGAGAATAGTTATGGGCAAATATAGAATGTTGTCACCAGAGCTCCAGTCGGTATTGTCAGATTTCGCCTTTACTTTAAATTCATAGTTTCCGGGGGAAAGGTCGCTGAAGGTGGTCTGTCTATTATTTGATTCAGTTGTTATCCAGTTTGAATGGGTTCCTTCTAGTTTGTAAGAATATTGTATGTTTTCGGGTGTAACATAGTGAATGCCTGCAAATTCTATACTGAAGTCATTGGCTGAATGGGGCAAGGTAAGGCTCTCAGGTACAACCATTGAAAGAGGACCATATGAATTCGATTCTCCAGTTTGCGTTTCCTTGTCTGCGAATATATTGACCTTAGTAGCAACTACAGAAGGTTCCTTATACTTAATATTAATATCTCTTGGCTTGAAAAAGGTTATGCCTTTGCTACCTCCAAAATAAATATTTCCCATTCCATCTTTAGTTGATGCCCTTATATTAAATGTGTCACCTTGAAGGCCACTTTCTTGAGTATATCGGTTAACCTCTCCAGTACTCAGGTTTAGTCTGTATAGACCATCAAGAGTTGAAGCCCAAAGTATATTCTTATCTGAAAACTCCAATGCCTGGATACTCTTGGTATGATTTGGAGCATCTATATAATGTTCATTTATCAGAGTTTCTTTCTCATATGAAATTTCGTAGATAACCCCACGAGTTGATGCTACAAATATTGAGCTGCCTGATAATTGAATGTCGGTGACTCTTCCTATAGGAATCTGAGAATTTATTTGAATCTTATTGATCTTGCTTCCGTTGTATTTATACAGGCCATCCTGTGCGCCAATATAGGCATTTCCATCTTTAGTTTTAATGCTATTTACAGCCATATTTGAAATAGGGTGGCTGGGGTCAAGTGGGGTAATATTAAGTGTGACTTTATCAACAAGAAATACACCTTCAGTTGTTCCTGCGAGCAACTGATTTTCACCATAAAAATCTAGTGTGTATACGCGAGGATTTGCCTTACCCAGTGTGGATGATCGTTTAACCTCGCCTAGTTGATTAATGTTTACCAAACCGTAAGAAGAAGCTAGCCATATATTGTCATGGCTGTCCTCAAGCGATTCATAAACAGTATACTGGTATAGGCTATCAGCGCTCTCTTTAGGTGGTTTAATCTGATAGCAGGAATTTTTCCTTGGACTGTAGAGGATTACTTGCTCTGTAGATGAGATAAGCATTGCCTCATTTGCAAGGCTATTAACAGACATTATGTTATTAGTTTTTAGGCAGCTTGGTTGTTCTGAATGGTTGCTAATCAACTTAAATTTATTCAAGGTAGGACTTATTTTAGATAACCCATCAAACGTTCCCAGCCATATAACGCCTTCCCTGGATTGAAACATGGTGATTATAACGTCATGCGGTAAGGAGTTAGTGTTTTGCTCGGAGTTTAAGTAATAATCATGCTTATTTGAAAAGAGGTGTAAGCCTTTTTTAAAGATAGATACAAGTATCTTATCTTGAGTGACTATCGCATGAAGAATAACAGAGCCTTTTATCTCATCCGAGATTGTTTCTAGGAGGTTTTCTTTTATATCAAAACGATAGAGGTTTTCATTGGTAGCTATCAGAAATGATTGTTCAGACTCTTTAATTAACTTTCTGATTCTTAATTTTGTATCAGGGAATCTAATTTTTAGTTCTTTTTTGAAAGTGCTATTTAAATCAAAAACCAGAATTCTGGAATCGAATGCCACATAGACTTCTACTCCATTATTAATAATAGAGTTGACCTTGCTTGGCTCTGATTTTTGATATGTAGATAGTGGTTGAGTAGTGGGCTGTGTAACGCTACCTGTTAGCAGGTTGATTGTGTAAAGTCCTTTGTCTGTCCCTAGCCAAATAAGATTATTCGTTCCATCTATAGTTAAAATGTCTTTCGGAGGGGCTTCAGATGGTAATTTGTAGGTTTTAAACTGCCCTTTACTGTAATGAATGAGTCCCGTATCCATTGTGCCTATCCATAGGTCATTAGAGCGATCTACGTACAGGGATTTGATATGGTTGGTAGGTAAAGACAGGATGTTTGTATCGGTTAAGTTATAGCTGGTGAATTTGTACCCGTCAAACTTTGCAAGTCCATTTCCTGTACCCACCCATATAAATCCATTGTTGTCTTGAGTTATAGCCCAAACTTTATTGTCAGGGAGCCCCTCTTCTTGAGTAAAATTGTTAAAGTGGATGTTGGCAATAGCATGGGTGGTCACTGTGCATAAGAACAGTAGCACTAGGATTCTTTTCAGCATGGTGGTGAATATTCATATTTATAGTATATTTTTCAGGCTAGTATACACATTTTCCAAGAGGAACGGTTGTGCTTTGGCATTAGGGTGAATACCGTCTTCCTGCATCAATTGATCATTGCCACCAACCTTTTCCAAGAAGAATGGCACCAGTTTCACCTTTTTTTCATTCGCTAGCTGGGCATAATTGTCAAAGAATGCTTGTGCATATCGTTGGCCATAGTTGGGTGGAATCTGGATTCCTAACAAAAGTACTTCCGCACCTGAGCGTTTGCTGGTGTCGATGAGTTTACCGAGGTTGCGTTTGATGGCGGTAGGTGATGTACCACGCAGTGCATCGTTGCCACCAAGCTCGATGATGACAACCTCTGGAGCATGTTGCTTGAGTAGTGTCGGTAAGCGCAGTAAGCCTTGTGTGGTGGTGTCGCCACTGATGCTGCCGTTGATGACGGTATGGGGATAACCTTCCTGCTTGAGCTTTTGATTCAATAGCTCAACCCAGCCTTGTTCAACGTCAATGTTGTAGCCAGCGCTCAAGCTATCGCCAAGAACTAATATGGTAGGGTTTTCTTGTGCATTGCTGGTGGTTGTGAAGCTAAATGCTGCAACAACTAGAAACAAAATCCACGCCAATTTTTTCTTCATAATGATATGCTTAGTTTAATTTTCTAATGAGTATATTTGACTCAATGGTATCAATTTAAGATGAATATGATGTTAACAACACGCAATTTAACGAAAACAGTCAAACTGCCCGAACAATCTCTGACCATTTTATCGGAGGTAAGTTTAACCGTAAATGAACACGATAGTGTAGCGATTGTTGGAGCTTCCGGTTCTGGTAAGTCAACGTTACTGTCTTTACTGGCTGGCCTTGATACTCCTTCCGAAGGTGAAGTGGAGCTCGCAGGGCATCCGATCCATAAGTTATCCGAAGATGAGCGAGCAGCTGTTCGTGCCCAGTATGTGGGTTTTGTGTTTCAGTCATTTCATTTGCTTCCTGGTTTGACGGCATTGGAAAATGTGATGTTGCCGATTGAGTTGAAGGAAGAAAAAAATCCACAAAATAAAGCGAAAGAACTATTGGTCAAAGTCGGTTTGGCTGAGCGTCTTAACCATTATCCTCATCAATTGTCTGGTGGTGAGCAGCAACGAGTAGCCATTGCGCGTGCTTTTGCTTCCGAGCCGAAAATTCTGTTTGCCGATGAGCCGACGGGAAATCTTGATACTGGCAATGGTGAAAAGATTATTGACTTGATTTTTAATTTAAATCAACAGCTTGGAACCACTTTGGTATTGGTAACTCATGATGATCGTTTGGCTGAACGTTGCCAGCGCCTGGTACGTCTTGAAGCAGGTAAAGTTGTCGAAGATTCAGTTAATCCTGCTCAGGTTATCAAGACCGATACAACGCAAGAAGATAAAGTGGAGACAGCCTGATGCGCGGTATGGCATGGCGTTTATTCCGACGCGACTGGCAGTCGGGTGAGGTTAAGGTTTTATTTTTTGCGCTGATGATTGCAGTGATGGCAATGGTGGCGATTGGTACTATTACCGATCGAACCCATCGCGCCATGGGCGAGCAAAGTAGTGAATTTTTAGGTGCTGATTATACTTTAAGATCGCCGCGTGCTATCGAGCAAAGTTGGCTTGATAAAGGGCGTGAGGGTGGTTTGCAGCTAACAGAGTCTACTGGCTTCTCAACCGTATTGGCCAAGGGTGATGAATTTCAGTTGGTCAGCGTAACCGCGTTAGGTGGCAAATTTCCGCTTAAAGGGGAGTTTGAAATTGCTGACAAGCCTTTTACCCGGGGACAAAATGTGCAGGCTCAACCGGAAGAAGGTTCGGTTTGGGTAGAGCCGCGGGTGCTGGCAGCATTAGGAGCTAAAAAAGGGGATGAGGTCGATTTCGGATCGATTCAACTTACCATCGCAGGCGTCATTGTGGGCGGCCCAGGGCAAGCTAGTGAAATGTTCAATGTCGCACCGAAAGTTTATATTAACGAGGCTGATGTCGAGCGCGCCAATATTATTCAACCGGGCAGCCGAGTTTCTTATACCTTATTTATTGCTGGCGATATTCAGCCGCGCGAAAACTTTATCGATTGGCTCAAGCCGCAGATGAACAAAACTCAGCGCTTGACGGGCGGCAAAGAAGGTACACCTGCGCTACAGGCTTCAATTGAGCGTGCGGAAACTTTCTTGCGTTTGGCTAGCCTGATTTCGGTAGTCTTGGCTGGTGTTGCCATTGCAGTTGCTGCTGGACGTTTTAGCCGTCGACATTATGATTATGCGGCAATTTATCGTTGCTTAGGCATGCAGATAGAACAGGTACATAGACTTTATATTTCGCAATTGCTGATCATGGGTTTGATTGGTTCTGCCATTGGTGTTGCTCTCGGTTTGCTGATCCAGCAAGCCATTATTGTGCAGTTTGCTGACTTCCTGCCGAAGCCGATGGTTCCAATCAATTGGGCACCAGTTATCGCGGGTGGCTTAAGTGGTTTGGTGGTGTTGATAGGTTTTGCTTTACCGGCATTTTTCCAGATTGCGCGAGTATCACCATTACGCGTTTTGCGCAAAGAAATGGTACCGCAACCTGTTTCGAGCTGGCTGATTTATCTGTTAGCTATATTTACCATGGCGCTACTGATGTGGTGGCAAAGTGGTTCCTTAAAATTGGTCGGCATTTTGTTGGGCGTGGCACTGGTTGCCTTTATCGTTATTCGCCTGATGGCCTGGCTTATCTTTAAAGTGGGCATCTGGATCGGCAAGCGAGGCTCGACAGCCGTTCGTTATGGGCTTGGCCAATTAAAACGTTACCCGGCATTTACCATCAGCCAGATAACTGCATTTGGATTAGCTTTTATCATCATGCTGTCGACAGTATTGATTCGCAGTGAGCTGTTAAGTGAATGGCAAAGCCAATTGCCAGATGATGCACCGAATCATTTCCTGATCAATGTGCAGCCGAGTGAAGTACCCAATCTTAAAAATATTCTTGCCGAACAAAATGTTGAAACTGCGGGTATATACCCTATGGTTCGAGGTCGTGTTACAGGCTTGAATGGCAAGCCAATTGAAGAAGCTGTGTCAGAAGAAGCGCAGAATGATGGCTCTCTGCGACGTGAGTTGAATTTGACCTGGGTCGAAGATGTGCCAAAAGCTAATGAGGTGGTCAAAGGTGAATGGTGGGACAACGCAGCACATCAGCCGGATGAGAATGGCGTTTATCAACTATCCATTGATCAAAACCTTGCTGGTCGGCTTGGCGTAGATATCGGTGACGTGTTCGAGTTTTCGATTGGCGGTGTCGATGTTAAAGGCAAAATCACCAGTTTCCGTGAAATCCAGTGGGACTCTTTCCAGCCAAATTTCTTTATGATTTTTGAACCTGGTGCGCTGGATGAAAACATGGCGACCTATATCACCAGTTTTCATTTACCGCTGGACAAGAAGCCTGCTTTAAATACGATTTTGCGTGAAATGCCGACGGTAACCATTATTGAACTGGACGTGATCATGGAACAGGTTCAGACCATTCTTGATCAGGTAACCACAGCCGTTGAGTTTATTATGCTGTTTGTACTGTTGGCTGGCGTCGCGGTTTTATACGCAGTATTGCAGGCAAGCAAAGAAGAACGCGTGTTATCAGCCACCTTATTGAAGACTTTGGGTGCGCAGAAAAAGTTTATTCGCATGACCTTGCTCTCCGAGTTAGCTTTATTGGGAATATTCTCAGGAATTCTTGGTGTGATTGGTGGCGAAGTGTTAGTCTCCGTTCTTTATCAGGAAGCGATGAATATTGAACCGGTATTGCATCCATGGTTCTGGTTATGGGTGCCATTAATTGCTGTGGCATTTATCTGCATTGCAGGCTGGTGGGGCTTGAAGAGTCTGTTAAATCAACCCGCGCATCAGGTGTTAAGGCAATTGTAAAAAAACGAGAGAAAGTCATCTTTTTCGAGTCGTTGTATAAAAAAGTCTAGACAGCGACCATTAAAGATTGTTAATAATAAAAAAGGAAAGGGCAGGGATTATCTCTGCCTTTTGACCAATAAACGCAAACAACTCATTGATTAAAAAAGAGTTTTGGAACTTTTATGGGAAAATCTTTGGTTATAGTGGAGTCGCCAGCAAAGGCGAAAACCATTAACAAATACCTTGGAAAAGACTTTATCGTCAAATCAAGTATCGGTCACATTCGTGATTTGCCCACTGGGTCGCAAAATAAAAAACCAGTGGATGCCAAAGAAAGAGCCCGCAAGGCCGCCGCGACGCGCAAGCTCTCCCCAGAACAAAAAGCTAAACAAAAAGCGCTTAAAGAGAAAACAGCGCTTTTTGCACGTATGGGGATTAATCCTGAACAGGATTGGGAAGCTCGCTATGAAGTATTGCCAGGCAAAGAAAAAGTATTAAATGAATTACTGAAAATCGCCAAAGATGCCGACACTATCTATCTCGCAACGGATTTGGATAGAGAAGGAGAGGCGATTGCCTGGCATTTGCGTGAGTTGTTAGACGGTGACGAAAGCCGCTATAAACGAGTGGTGTTTAACGAGATCACTAAGAAAGCGATTCAGCAAGCATTCTCAAAGCCTGGCGATTTGGACATGAACTATGTCAACGCTCAACAAGCACGTCGTTTCCTCGATCGTGTGGTTGGCTTTATGGTATCTCCACTGTTGTGGCGTAAAATCTCGCGTGGATTATCTGCCGGACGTGTGCAATCAGTTGCGGTTAGACTGTTAGTAGAGCGCGAGCGTGAAATTCGTGCGTTCATTCCCGAGGAATATTGGGATATACATGCCAATACCTTGACCCAATCCAAAAATGATTTGCGATTGCAGGTTAGTAAGTATCAGGGCAAGAGCTTTCGTCCAAACAGCGAGCAGGAAACGAACAAAGCACTCGAAGTACTAAAATCTTCAAGCTACAAAGTGGTTACTCGTGAAGACAAGCCACAAAAAAGCAAAGCGCCAAAACCTTTCATCACCTCAACGCTTCAACAAGCGGCCAGTACAAGGCTCGGCTATGGTGTGAAGAAAACCATGATGATGGCGCAGCGTTTATATGAAGCGGGTTATATTACTTACATGCGTACTGACTCGACTAACTTGAGTGCCGATGCGGTAGAAGCCTGTCGTGATTATATTAAGACCAATATTGGTGCTGAGTATTTACCGAAAGAAGCCAACAGTTACAGCAGTAAGGAAGGCGCGCAAGAAGCGCACGAAGCGATTCGCCCTTCTGATGTGAGTAAAAAGGTGGGTCATCTCAACGGCATGGAAAAAGATGCCGAGCGTTTGTATGACCTGATCTGGCGTCAGTTTGTTGCCTGCCAGATGTTGCCTGCAGAGTTTGATGTGACCAGTTTGAAAGTGCAGGCAGGTGACTATGAGCTAAAAGCTCGCGGTCGTGTGATGCGCTTTGATGGTTGGACTCAAGTGCTGCCGATGCAAAAGAAAAACGCCGAAGATGAAGAATTGCCGAATGTGAAAGAAGGTGAAATGCTTGAGCTGAAGAAGCTTGATCCCAAGCAACATTTCACAAAACCACCAGCGCGATTTTCAGAAGCTGCCCTGGTTAAAGAATTAGAAAAGCGTGGTATCGGTCGTCCTTCTACCTACGCCTCAATTATTTCCACCATTCAAGACCGAGGTTATGTGCGATTAGAGAATCGTCGCTTCTATGCGCAGAAGATTGGCGAGATCGTGACTGACCGTTTGGTTGAAAGCTTTAACGATTTATTAGATTTCTCTTTTACCGCGACCATGGAAAAGCATCTGGATGATATTGCATCCGGTCGCCAGAATTGGAAAGTAACCTTAGATGAATTCTATGAAGACTTTTCTAAACGTCTGAAAAAAGCTGATGAAGAAGAGTCTGATGGCGGCATGCGTCGCAATGAAGCGGTAGAGACCGATATTCAGTGCGAAAAATGTAAAAAGCACCATATGGCTATTCGTAATGCCAGTACCGGTGTCTTCTTAGGCTGTATGGGGTATTCATTACCGCCGAAAGAGCGCTGTAAGAACACAGTCAACCTTATCCCAGGCGAAGAATTTATTGCGGCGGATGAGGAAGAAGAAGCACGTTACTTGCATGACAAGAAGCGTTGTAAAAAATGTAATTCAACCATGGATGACTATCTGGTTGATGAAAGCACCAAGTTGTATATTTGTGGTAACAACCCAGATTGCGATGGTTACGAAATTGAAAAAGGCGAGTTCAAGATTAAGGGTTATGATGGCCCGATTCTTGAGTGCGACAAGTGTGGCAGCGAGATGCAGTTAAAAACGGGGCGCTTCGGAAAATATTTCGATTGTACCAATGACGATTGTAAAAATACTCGTAAACTGCTTAAGAGTGGACAACCTGCACCGCCAAAAGCTGATCCAATACCGATGCCTGATTTGCAGTGTGAAAAAGTGGAAGATCACTATGTGTTACGTGATGGCGCTGCCGGTATTTTCTTGGCAGCAAGCAAGTTCCCACGTAATCGTGAAACCCGTGCACCGGCGGTGGATGAGCTAATTACGGTAAAAGACCAGCTAGATCCCAAGTATAAGTTTTTGGCTGAAGCACCGTTAAAAGATCCTGATGGTAATCGCACTTTTGTTAAATTCAGTCGCAAAACAGGTCAGCAGTATGTGGCTGGTGTCAAAGAAGACGGTAAAGCCAGTGGCTGGACTGCTTTTTATGAAAATGGAAAGTGGGTGCCGCAAAAATAAGGCGTACTAGCCTGGCGCTTTGTTTGTTAAGATACAGCCTGCCATCAATTTGATGGCAGGCTTTTTTGTACCAAACCTTTTAAACCAGTTGGGGCAACTGTATGTACTCATTGCTACGATCAATTTTGTTTATGCTGGATGGCGAGCGTTCACATCACTTGTCATTAAACAGTCTAAAAATGCTCAACAAGTTAAAGCTATCAGGTTTAATGTCTCAACCCCTGATCGATGATCCAGTGGAAGTGATGGGCATTAAGTTCCCAAACCGTGTTGGTCTGGCTGCTGGTCTGGATAAAAATGGTGAATATGTTGATGCCTTAAGTCATTTCGGTTTTGGTTTTATTGAAGTGGGCACCGTGACTCCGCGCCCACAGCCTGGTAATCCTAAGCCTCGATTGTTCCGAATTAAAGACGCAGAAGCCATTATTAACCGCATGGGTTTCAACAATGATGGTGTTGATGCTTTGCTTAACAACATTGCCAAGACTCATTTTAATGGCGTACTGGGTATTAACATTGGTAAGAACTTTGATACGCCTGTCGAAAAAGCGGTAGATGATTATTTGATTGGTATGGAAAAAATTTATCGCCGAGCTGATTATATGGTGGTCAATATCTCTTCTCCGAACACACCAGGTCTTCGTGATTTGCAATTTGGTGACACACTGAAAAGTCTGCTGGATAACCTGAAAAAGAAACAGCAAGCATTACATCAGGAGCATAAGGTATATAAGCCTTTGGCCATTAAAATTGCACCTGACTTATCTTCCAGCGATATTGAGGAGTTGGCGGATACCTTCAAGCAATATGAGCTTGACGGCATTATCGCAACCAACACTACCTTCGACCGCAGCAAGGTTGAGGGTATGAAGCACGCGGAAGAGCAGGGCGGTTTAAGTGGTAAGCCACTGTCGAGCCAATCGACAAAAGTGATTAAACGACTGGTGGAAGCGCTGGATGATTCAATCCCAGTGATTGGCGTGGGTGGTATAACGGATGAGCAAAGTGCGATTGATAAGATTGAAGCCGGCGCTAAGCTGGTGCAGATCTATTCAGGTTTTATCTATCATGGCCCTCAACTGGTTTATGAAGTGGCGAAAGCTTTAAAAGAGCATCAACAGTCCTGATAGCGCAAACTTTCAAAGCAAAGCAAACTAATAGCCGTTATAATGACGGCTATTTCATTTATCGTTCGTGATCATGCAATTTTATGCCAGCTGCCCAAAAGGCGTTGAAGCTCTCCTAATGGATGAGTTGACCTCGCTTGGCGCTACTAATCTTAAAGAACATCCTTCCCATATCGTTTTTGAAGGCGATTTAGAGCTCGCCTATAAAGCCTGCCTCCATTCCCGTTTAGCTAATCGTATTTATCTGTGTCTTCTCGACGAGGAATTTACTTCTGTTGATGATATGTACCAGAAGGTCAACAGCATTGAGTGGAGCTGGCACTTTGACATGCAGCAAACCTTCGTGGTGGATGCTATCGCTCGCAAAAACGACGACATTCGCCATTCAGGCTTTGCCGCGCAAAAAGTGAAAGATGCGGTGGTGGATTATTATCAGGAGCGATTTGAACAACGCCCTTCGGTGGATAAAGACAATCCCGACTATCGCATTCATGCCATTATTAATGGTCGGCAACTGAAAATTGGCATCGACTTAGCTGGGCGCAGTTTGCATCAGCGTGGTTATCGACCTATCTCCGGTCGCGCTCCTATCAAAGAGAACCTTGCCGCTGCATTGTTAATTCGTGCTGGCTGGCCTGAGCTGTCCAAACAGGGCTACAGTTTCCACGATCCAATGTGCGGTACTGGTACTTTATTGGTTGAAGCGGTCATGATTGCCTGCGATATGGCTCCGGGCCTGTTTAACCCAACTTACTCTTTTGAAAACTGGAAACAGCATGATGCAGAATTGTGGCAAACCATCATTGCATCGGCGCGTCGTCAGTTTAATAAGAACAAATTGGCTTTAACCAATCGCTTTGTTGGCTCTGATAGCCACCGTAAGAGCCTTGAGCTTGCGAAAGAGGTGATAACGAACGCTGACTTCGATGAGTTGATTGAACTCAGTGAGCAGGATATTAGACGCCCTAAGCTCGAAGCATTTAAAGAGCCTGGATTATTGCTATCCAATCCTCCATACGCCGAGCGCCTTGGTGAAGAGGAAGATGTTATTCAATTATACCGTGACTTTGGTGACTACATTAAAAGTCATTGTGTTGGTTGGCAGGCTGCTATCATCACCAACGAAGTATCTTTTGCCAAAGCAATGGGCATGCGCTCCCATAAGCAATATAAATTCAAAAATGGTGCCATTGACTGTCAGTTGTACCTGTTTGATGTGCGTGATGAGAATTTTTATAAGCCTTTCGATCCAACGGTTGTAAATCCTGACTGGGATAAAAATCTGTCGGAAGGGGCGGTAATGTTGAAAAACCGCATTATTAAGAATCAGCAACGCCTCAAATCATACCTAAAACAGAATGATGTGACCTGCTATCGACTGTATGACGCTGACATGCCCGAGTATTCGGCTGCCATCGATGTTTATGATGAGATGGTCCATATTCAGGAGTATGCCCCGCCAAAAGATATTCCGCCAAAAGTCGCGCAACGTCGATTGAACGAAATTGTGCGGGTTACATCCGGCCTTTTGCAAATCCCTGAATCGGAAATCGCCTTAAAGCAAAGACAGCGTCAAAAAGGTGATTGGCAATATCAAAAGCAAAGCGACGAAGAGCAGTTTCAGGTAGTTCATGAGCAAGGTTTGCAGTTTTATGTAAACTTAAATCGTTATTTAGATACTGGCCTGTTCCTCGATCACCGCAAAACTCGAAAAATGATCATGGCTGAAGCAAACGGCAAGCGACTCTTGAATTTGTTTGCTTATACTGGCTCTGTCAGCGTTTATGCGGCAAAAGGTGGGGCAAAAACTACCACGGTAGATATGTCCAGAACCTATTTAAACTGGGCGATTAAGAACTTTGGTTTAAATAGTATTCCTATTTATGGTCATGAGTTCGTACAGTCGGATTGTTTGCAGTGGCTTGATGAAGCTCAGGGGCAGAAAACCTATGATTTGATATTTCTTGACCCTCCAACCTTTTCCAACTCCAAAAGGATGGATGCTACTTTTGATGTGCAACGTGATCAGGTTGAGTTAATCAATCAAACGATGAATCTGTTGGATAAAAAGGGCAAGTTGTACTTTTCCAACAACTTTAAGAAGTTTGAGATGGAAAAAGAACTGATGGACAGTTTTGAGATTCAGGAGATCACAGCAAGAACCTTGCCAAGCGATTTTCAAAAGAGCCGAAACCATCACAGATGTTGGTTAATTCAGCATAAAGGTTGATAATAAGCGAATTTTACCAGTATCGAGCAATAAAAAACCCAGCCTAAGCTGGGTTTTTTATTGAATAAGTCCTAAGACTTACTTTTTCTTTTTAGCTACACGCTTTTTAGCAGGAGCCTTTTTCTTGGCTGGTGCTTTCTTCTTAGCAGGAGCTTTCTTCTTAGCAGGGGCCTTTTTCTTGGCGGCGGCTTTCTTCTTGGCTGGTGCTTTTTTCTTAGCAGGAGCCTTCTTCTTAGCTTTGGCTTTAGCTTTAGCAGCGGCAGCTTTAGCTTTAGCAGCAGCTTTCTTCTTAGCGGCGGCAGCTTGCTTTCTAGCTTTAGCAGCAGCGGCTTTAGCTTTAGCAGCAGCTTTCTTCTTGTCAGCAGCGGCTTTCTTCTTAGCTTTAGCAGCGGCTTTCTTGTCAGCAGCGGCTTTCTTCTTAGCTTCTTTAGCAGCCCAGTCTTTCTCAAACTTGGCAACTGCTTTTGCTAAAGCGGCTTCTTTAGCAGCAGTAGCTTTTGCATCAGATAGTTTAGATTTAGCAGTATCGTGAGATTTAACAGCTTGGTTAACAGCTGTTTTGGCTTTACGAACAGCTTCTTTAGCTTTCTTGGCAGTAGCTTTAGCAGCTTTTGAAGATTTGCCTTTAGCTTTTTCAGCAGCAGCCTTAGCTTTATCACCTGCTTTTTTTGCAGCGTCACGAGCTTTCTTTACTGCGGCTGCGGCTTTCTTTTCCGCTGCTTCGAGTTGCTTCAAAGTTGTACCTTTAGAAGCAGTTTTCTTTACTGGTTTTTTAGCCATGGTCATTTCCCCTGTGTTGCGAGATGTTTTGATTAAATTTCAATCAAAGTATACGTAAATAATTTTAGAAAGTTAATAATTAATTATGCTAAAGTTGCAAATAACGAACCTTTTTTAATGTTTTTTAACAAAAATGAATGATAAAGAGCAAAAAATATTTTTTTACACAACTTTTGGTTGTCATTTGTGCGAAAAAGTTGAGGCCATGTTAATTGAAATTTCGAATCAATTTAAGGATAAATTTCATTATCAAATTGTTGCTTTTGACATCATTGATGATGACAAAATATTTGATCAATATCGTTACTCGATTCCTGTTTTGAAGAAAGAAAAAGATGATGTTGAATTAGGTTGGCCATTCGACTATCAACAATTATGCGATTGGCTCGATCTTGATTAACATTTCTATTGATACTTTATAACGCAAAGCCTGTTTTATTTTTTTTTGCCTGAATGAGTCGCTTTTCTTACTCGATAATGATTTAGAACCCGTTTGAATGTTCTTTTGTTATCTTTATTCCTTTTTCTAAGCGCATAGTTACCCATTTCTGATTTGTTTTACAATTCACTTCTTATTGGTTTGGTATTTATCACTGTTACTTTGTCCTCAATTGCTTTGTGTGCTTGACAAATTTTGCTTTTGAACGTATGTTTCAAACAGTTGTTTGGAATTGATTGGGCAGGATAGTGTAAGCATGACTAAAACCGAATCGACCAAGAGTCGAATACTAGATGCCGCAGAGCAGCTCTTTGCAGAAAGGGGCTTTGCCGAGACCAGCCTTAGAACCATTACCACGCGGGCTAGAGTGAATTTAGCCAGCGTGAATTATCATTTTGGCTCTAAGAAGTCTCTGATTCAGGCCGTATTTGACCGATTCTTACAGGACTTCACCAAAGAGTTAAGCCTTGAACTGATGACCTTAGAGCAATTATCGGCAGATCAGCTTGAAGCTGAAAAGTTGTTGAATGCTTTGATAAGACCATTATTGAGTCTTAATGGTCGCCGTAATAATGCGATTTCCATTTTTATGCGTCTGTTAGGTCGCGCCTATGCCGAAACTCAAGGGCATTTACGTCGTTATGTCACGGACAAGTATGGTCATGTTTTAGTACGCTTTACTCATCTGTTCCAAAAGGGCTACCCAAACCTGACGATCGATCAAATTTTCTGGCGTTTGCATTATATGCTGGGAAGTATGATCTTCACCTTGGGTGGTAGCGATGCATTGCGTCAGATTTCGCAAGCTGACTTTAATCGAGATTTGGGTGTTGAGGATGTCATCAAAGAAATGTTGCCATTCCTTGCAGCCGGTATGAAAGCGTAAATAGTGAATAATTGTTGAGGTAATTTGAAATGATGGGTTTATTACAGATTGTTGTGATGTTGCTGGTGGTGGGCTTTTGTGCCTATCAACGTATGGCAATGAAGAAAGCAATGATCATTAATGCAGTTGCTTTGGTTGTTTTATGGATTCATGGTGGTTTTACTTGGGGATTATTCATTTCGTTGCTGATTTACGCAGCCGTAGCAACTTTCTATCTACTTCCTGATTTGCGCATTGATTGGATTTCTCGTAAAGCCTACCTCTTTATGCAAAAAGTCCTGCCGCCAATGAATGAGACTGAAAAAACCGCTTTAGAAGCTGGTGACGTCTGGTGGGAAGGTGACTTGTTCCGCGGTAATCCAGACTGGAATAAGATGCTTAATATCACCAAGCCGGTGTTAACCGAGGAAGAGCAGTCATTCGTTGATAATGAAACGGAAGAATTATGTGCGATGTTGGATGATTGGGACATTGTGCATAAACGTAAAGATTTACCGCCTGAAGTATGGCAGTTCATTAAAGACAAAGGCTTCTTAGGAATGATTATTCCGAAAGAATACGGCGGTAAAGGTTTTTCGGCGCTGGCCCATTCGACGGTTGTGACTAAGATTGCAACGCGTAGCGGCAGCGCTGCGGTAACAGTGATGGTGCCTAACTCATTAGGCCCTGGCGAACTGTTGTTACATTACGGCACGCAAGAACAAAAAGATCATTACCTTCCTCGTTTAGCTAAAGGTGAAGAAATTCCCTGTTTTGCTTTGACCTCTCCAGTAGCTGGTTCTGATGCGGGAGCGATTCCAGATAAAGGTATCGTCTGTAAAGGCAACTATAAAGGCAAAGAAGTACTTGGTATCAAGATCACCTGGAATAAGCGCTACATTACCTTAGCGCCTGTGGCAACCATTGTTGGACTGGCATTTAAAATGTACGACCCAGACAACCTGATCGGTGATCAAGAAGATTACGGCATTACCTGTGCTTTAATCCCGGCTGATCATCCGGGTGTTGAGATAGGTCAGCGTCATTTGCCAATGAATCAAGCCTTCATGAATGGCACGACCACAGGTAAAGACGTTTTTATTCCAATGGATATGCTTATTGGCGGTCAAGAGTTCGCTGGCCAAGGCTGGAGAATGTTGATGGAAAGTCTGGCAGCTGGTCGCTCTATTTCATTGCCAGCAATGGGCACGGCGGTAGCAAAACTATCTTATCGTATGACCGGGGCTTATTCGCTAGTGCGTGAACAGTTCAAAACGCCGATTGGCCGTTTCGAAGGTGTTGAAGAAGCCATGGCTCGTATTGCAGGTCTTGCTTATCGTACTGAAGCGAGTCGCGTCATGACTGCGGGTGCGGTTGATTTAGGTATCAAACCTTCGGTAGTGTCGGCCATTGCAAAATATCACATGACTGAAATGGGCCGTGAGATCATGAATCACTCAATGGATATTCATGGTGGCCGTGCCATTATTATGGGTGAACGCAATTATCTGGCTAATGGCTATATGAGCCAGCCGATTGGGATTACCGTTGAAGGTGCCAACATTCTGACTCGAAACCTGATGATCTTTGGTCAGGGTGCGATTCGTTGCCATCCTTATGTGTTACGCGAAATGATGGCGGCGCAGTTGGAAGACACTGAAGAAGGCGTTAAGCGTTTCGATAGTTTGCTGTTTCGTCACATTGGTTATGGCGTCAGTAACTTTGCGCGTACTTTTGCCTTAGGCTTAAGTGGTGCGAAATTTGCTTCAAAGCCAGTCGGTGGTCAAACCGGGAAATATTATCAGCACTTAACTCGTATGAGTTCTGCTTTGGCACTAACCTCAGATATCGCCATGGGTATTCTGGGCGGTGACTTGAAGCGTAAAGAACGTTTGTCAGCGCGTCTGGCGGATGTGTTAAGTCACCTTTATATGTGTTCAGCGGTATTAAAGTATTATCAGGACAATGATCGTCCATTAGCCGATTTGCCTTATGTGAAGTGGAACATGGAGTATGGCTTGTATAAAACTCAGGAAGCCTTCTACGAATTCTATGAAAACTTCCCGATTAAAGCGGTGGGCAAGGTATTGCGTTTTATCGCTTTCCCATACGGTAAAAGCTATCGTATGCCTTCAGATAAACTGGAGCAGGAAATCGTTAAGCCGATGTTGCAGGATTGCGAAATTCGCGACCGTATCACCCAATATGCTTATGTGGGTAAAACCGCCGATGATGTGACTGGTCGTGTTGAGCTGGCATTCTTGAAAGTGTTAGCTGCTGATGAAGTCCGTCGTAAGCTGCGCAAAGCCATGAAGGCCGGTGACTTGGATAAAAATGCTACTAATATGGAGCGTATTGAGCAAGCCATCGATAAAGGCATCATTGATAAGGAAGAGCAGCAAATCCTGGTCGATGCCGAAGAAGCGCGCATGGATGTGATTCAGGTTGATGACTATTCGCATGAAGAAATCTCAGGTGTGGTCGAAGACAAGCCTAAGAAGAAAAAGAGCAAATCAGCTTAGTTTTAGTTGTGTGTTAAAGAAGCAGGGCATTGTCCCTGCTTTTTTTTGCTTGATGTTTATCAACAATCTATGAAGTGATAGAGAAAATGTTGGTCTAACCTGTCATCAAACCTTATCTTAGCCCCGTAATATTTGGTATCCTAAGCGGATGAATAAAGTTGGCCTGTGAGTGCTTGAAGCTGATTGAGGCCTTATTGGAGTAGATATTATATGAGTCAGAAAGATAAATTAGTGATTTTCGATACCACCTTGCGTGATGGCGAGCAAAGCCCTGGCGCGTCAATGGACAAAGAAGAAAAACTGGAAATCGCTAAACAATTAGAGTTAATGAAAGTTGACGTGATTGAAGCCGGTTTTGCGATTGCAAGCCCTGGTGACTTCGATGCGGTTAAGTTGGTTGCTGATAATATCAAAGACAGCACCATCTGTTCGCTGTCGCGCGCTATGGAAAAAGATATTCAAGCTGCGGGCGACGCACTTAAAGGCGCTAACTCAGCACGTATTCATACCTTTATTGCTACTTCGCCATTGCACATGAAGCATAAGTTGCAGATGGAGCCTGAGCAGGTGATTGAGCATGCCGTGAGATCGGTGAAATTTGCGCGTAGTTTATGTGATGACGTTGAGTTCTCATGCG
Organism: Kangiella sp.; assembly: GCF_048265365.1. Classification (NCBI taxonomy): domain Bacteria; kingdom Pseudomonadati; phylum Pseudomonadota; class Gammaproteobacteria; order Kangiellales; family Kangiellaceae; genus Kangiella; species Kangiella sp. The sequence goes on along the minus strand of NZ_JBLXBT010000002.1, from coordinate 377,454 downwards.
AAGATGCCGGCCGTTCTGATTTGGACTTTATGTGCAAAATCATTGAACAGGTGATTAATGCTGGTGCTCGCACTATCAATATCCCAGACACTGTAGGTTATAACCTTCCTGATCAATACGCTAATACCATTCAGCAATTAATCGAGCGCATTCCTAATTCAGACAAAGCCATTTTCTCAGTGCATTGCCACAATGACCTTGGTCTGGCAGTTGCTAACTCTCTGGCGGCGGTGCAAAAAGGCGCGCGTCAGGTTGAGTGTACTATTAATGGTTTAGGCGAGCGTGCCGGTAATGCTTCTCTGGAAGAAGTAGTTATGGCTATTAAGACTCGTCCTGATTACTTTGATGTGGAAGTGGACATTGATACGCGCCACATAGTGCCTACATCACAACTGGTATCTAAAATCACCGGCTTTGCGGTACAACCGAACAAAGCGATTGTTGGCGATAATGCCTTTGCACACGAATCTGGCATTCACCAGGATGGCGTACTGAAGCATCGTGAAACTTATGAAATTATGCGCGCCGAAGATGTGGGCTGGGCTAACAACCGTATGGTGTTGGGTAAGCACTCGGGTCGTAATGCTTTTAAGAGTCATTTAGCGCAATTGGGCGTGCAGTTTGACAATAGCGATGACTTGCATGATGCCTTTGTTGCTTTCAAAAAGCTGGCCGACCAGAAGCATGACATTCTTGATGAAGATTTGTTGTCGCTGATTAAGCGTTAATCCGGCTATTTACTAATGATGACTGTTTGGAATCGTTCCTATCTTGAAGCAATGAGTGTTCCTGTCTGGGTTTCCAGGCAGGAGACTGTTGCTACCGAGCAAGAGGAATCCGCAGTAACAGCAAAACCAGAGTCTCAAGTAGCCGAAACTCCAATAGAGCAAGCGACAACTTTCGGTTTTGTTTCAGTGGCCGGTGATGTGCAGGCTAAAACCTGCATTCTTGTCACTGCGGAACAAGATTTACAGCAAGCAAAAAACAATTTCCAATTACTGGTGCAAGCCTGGAAGCAGTGGCAAGAGACAGACTTGCCATTAGCTTTACTGCAATTAGTTGAAGACGATCATTCGACGGCAAAAGCTGAGCCAATTAATGACCTTAAAGATAAGCAATTACTGCTTTCTTCAACTCAAACAGTAGAGTTACCTCACCTTAATGTTAGGCAGGTTCCGACTCTGAACTGGCAGTCTGCCAGTGATAAGAAAGCCTGGTGGCAACTGATACAGAAGCTTGTTTAGTTTTTGTTGATACACTTCTATTGATTACCTTACCTTACCTAAAGCCCTATTAGATGTTCTATCCTGATAATGAATACCATGTTCGCCAGCTAACTGAAGCTGATTTGGCACAAGTATGCTCAATTGAGAAAAGAGCCTATACCATCGCCTGGACCGATAATGTTCATGCTGAGTGTGTTGAATCCGGCTACCCCAGCCTGATATTAGAGCAGGGAGGGGCGATAGTTGGTTATGCCATTTTTAATTACTTGTATGACGAATGCCACTTGATGAATATTGTCACAGATCCTAACTTTCAGGGACTGGGTGTGGCTACAAGGCTGATTAAAGAGATGTATAACACAGCTAAAAAGTCAGGCATGGTTAAAGTGATTCTGGAAGTTCGGGCATCAAACAAGATTGCCATTGAGTTCTATCATAAGCAGGGTTTTGCTGAAATTGGCCTACGAAAAAATTACTATAAAACTGCTGATGGTCAGGAAGACGCTTTAGTGATGGAACTGATTCTTTAAGCCCGTTAGGCTTCTTGTGTGTTTTGTGGGTCACTACCTATCAAAAACTGCTCAAACTGTTCAGTGACAAGCGGACGACTGTACCAATAGCCTTGCATTTCTTCACAACCTTTTTCACGTAAAAAATCCAGTTGCTCCTGAGTTTCGACCCCTTCAGCAATCGTCGTCTTGTGCAGGCTATGAGCCATTTGAATGATGGCTGTAACAATTGCCTGGTCATCGATATCGGTCACAATATCCTTAATAAATGACTGATCGATTTTGAGTTTATGCACAGCGAATTTTTTAAGGTAGCTCATTGAGGAATAACCTGTTCCAAAGTCGTCGATTGAAACTTTAAAGCCGGCGTTACTTAATGCGTCAATGGTAGTCCCTGCAACTTGAGGATCCTTGAGAGCTACTGCTTCAGTTAACTCTACTTCGATATTTTCAGGGACGACTCCAGCTTTCTGTACTAAGCTGGTGATTCGTTGAACCAGATCAGGCTGGTGAAATTGTAGTGCTGAAATATTAACGGCAATGATCACCTCCGGTAATCCTTTCTCTAACCAGATTTTTTGTTGTTGCGCTACTTGCTGTATGACCCACTCGCCAATCTGCACTATGAGACCATTTTGTTCAGCTAAAGGAATAAACTCGGCTGGCGAGATTGAACCCCATTCAGGATGTTCCCAGCGTAACAATGCTTCTGCGCCAACCATTGAGTTATCACTTAAATTCATTTGTGGTTGGTAGACCAAATGGAACTGGTTATTAATTAAGGCCTCTTTTAGCGCTACCGATAATTGCAATGAACGAAGTGAGTGCTCCTGCATTTCCTGGGCAAAGAATCTGAATGTATTGCGGCCATCATGTTTAGCACGATACATAGCAGTTTCAGCACACATGATGAGTTTGTCTGCGCTTTGGCCGTCATTGGGTGAGACCGCTAGCCCAATGGATGGACTGATAGAGAGTATATGTGAGTTGAACTTGATTTTTCGTTGAACGACCTCAAGAATGTTTTTGGCAATTAATGCTGCGGAGTGCTCATTGGTTAAGGGAAGAATGGCAGCGAAAGTATCACCTGCAATACGTGAAATGATCGATTGTTTGCCCAGTTCAAAGCGAAGGCGATTAGCAATCTCAATTAAAATTAAATCCCCGACCTGATGGCCAAGGGAGTCATTGATGTTTTTGAAGTTGTCCAGGTCAAGCCACATGACTGTCATAGTTTGTTTTTGCTTAAAGCTGTCGTCCAGCAATTGCTGTAGTCTTTCTTCAAGCATCTCACGCTTCAACAAGCCAGTCAGTTGGTCGTAATTTGAAAGCTGGTGGATTTTTTCTTCGGTAATTTTCTTGAACGTAATATCTTCCTTGTGCGCGACATAGTTAATGATTTTCCCTTTATTATTGCGAACTGGGTAGATCATGGCGAATTCGGTGTAATGGGAGCCATCTTTACGACGACTAACTAATTCACCACGCCAAGCGTCGCCGCGCGCGAGTTGACGCCAAATTAACTTGAATGTTTTATTTGGGTCTTGTTCGGCACTAAAATCTACGGGGGTTTTGCCGATTGCTTCTTTTTCAGAGAAACCAGTGGTTTGGGTAAAAGCTTTGTTGACGTATTGAATGTTGCCATCAGTGTCAGTAATAAGAACTGGATAGGGATTCTGATCGATGCCAGTTGATAAGCGACGGATGGTTGCATCTTGCCAGCTTTGTTTCGTAAGGTTCCAGATAGTATTTGCCAGAATTTGCAAGGTCTCTACATCTTGTGCTGTGTAGTCAGATTCTTTGTCACCCACACCGACCATCATGGTGACTTTGTCGTTATCAATAACCGGTAAGCTAATCAGCCTTTTAAGGTAAGCATGGTCTCCAGGAAGTCCTTTCTTTTCGCTGGCAGTTTCATAATCATTGATGACAACCGGACGTTTATCGCGTATAGCATCGGCCCAAATTCCCGCTTGATCAATTGGGTATTGATTTTCAAAGTTTTCTGTAGAGTTATGAGCTAGCGTATTGGTTGACCATGTGACGATCTTACTAAGTTTTTGTGTATCATCAATAAATTGAATGAAGGCAATAGAGCTGTTTGTGAGGTTCTCTGCTATGTCCACACTATGCTGCATGAAGTAGCGCTCTCCACCAATATGCAGATGGTTTTGCAGTTCGAGTAAGTGTTTATTAAGTTTTGCTTCATGGGCAATCTGTTGTTCGATTTTTATGGTGTTTGTGATATCTCGAGACAAAATCAAGAATGTTGACGGCTCGTCAAGTTGACCTTTCTTACGAGAAATTGATAGTTCAAATGTGCGGAGTCCACTGGGGACTTTGAGATCTATTCGGGTGCCTTGAGAGCGACCAATTTGGTTGGCTGTATCTATGGCTTGCATACATCGTTTAGCATTGTCTTTGTCCATGGTTTCTTTGATGTTGCTTCCAATTAATTCTTCTTCTCTCCGGAGAAGTAACTCGGGATTTGCCGAATGAATATCGAGATAGTTACCTTTAGCGTCAACTTCAATTAATAAATCCGGTAGCGCATTTAAGGTTGCCGATAGCTTGGACTGCAGCTGGCTCATGCGCACAAAAGGACTCTGGATGGCTTCGACAAATAATGCGCGATATAAAAAGCTAAAGGAAAAGATTTTATAAATATGTCCAATCAGGTTGTACAGGTCTGCAATGTTGGCATAGAGCGTAAAAAAGAATTCACTCATTGCCATGGTAATGGCTGCTGCAACTAGCCAGTTAGCACCAAACTCTCGAATATTGTTGAGTTGATTAATAAAAAAAAATGCTGCTATCAGGTAAAGAGCAATCAGTAGATACTCAGATATAATTTTAAATTGAGTTAAGCCTTCTTCAATCGAAAATGTATCTGGGACAGACTCCGGGAAGTATAAAAACCAGTAATGAAACAAACCCACAGTCAGAAGAGTTAGTGCCAACCAAAAGTATCTCGACAGTTTTGCAAGCTTACGCTCGAATTTTGGGGTGATAGCGGCAACTAATAACACAGCAATAGCAATCATAAACCGGGCAGCCAGCCAAAAATTAATCGCTTTTTCTGGTCCGCTTGGTGTGATTAAGTCAGGCATCCCCTGATAAGAGATGGTGTGGGTTAAATCCAGTAGTGCTACGCCAAGCGCTCCACAGCCTAGAATGATAACTTTGGTGGTTGGCTGAAATTTCTGGGTGACCCAGGCTATACCAAACACCATCGATGCTACCGCAATCGATATTATTTCCAGAGCTGTATGAAGCGGTAGGTAAGAGGCAAGTCCTTGACTAACATCTGGGGCAGGCAAGATGATAACAACACCCAGTGAAATGACTAAAGCAATAACCCAAATTGAGACTGAATGGTCAGAGTTTTGAAACTTTCTGTGTCTTGAAAGCATAAACTTCGGGCTATCCCCTTACTCGAAAGGTAGTTATGAGCGCGACTTCCTGTAATATTTAGAACAGGAAATGACCCCACATAATGTCGTTTATAGCAGTAAATTAGCAAATGCTCAACTAAACTCATCGTTAAAATAATTGAAATTATGGACGGCTAGATTTGCCGGATAGCGATTGAAGGCGCTTAATGCGTGGTTTTCTGCTCGCTTATAGGAGATCTCAACTTGACAGATGCGTGTAAACCACTAGCCTAAGGGCTAATTTCCAGGCTTTATTGGCACAGTATGCAGCAGCAATTTACAGAATGGTTAAAAAATCACGGCGTTGAGTTTTCGGATGTCACGGGACTTATTTCGGTTTTAGGACTTATTGTCCTGATTTCGCTTGTTGTTCACCTGATCCTGCACCGGGTCGTTTTACGGTTTGTTGAAAACCGGGCGCGGAAATCGGAAAAGCTTTGGAAGCGTTCATTATTCGAAAATAAACTGTTCAATCGTTTTGCCTTAATGATTCAGGGCATCATCATCTATATTCAGGCGGGGCTTTGGTTAACGCCGGATTCTGTAGTGCTGAACTGGGTACAAACTCTGTCGATCTTGTGGATTCAACTGTTTGCACTATTGACCATTTTCTCCTTCCTTGACGCGCTCTATTTAATGGGGCAGAGGAAAACAGAAACGAGAGCCTTGCCGCTGAAGGGTATCTTCCAAAGCATCAAGATCGTTTCGGTACTCATTATTGGGATCTTTGTCATCTCCATTCTGGTGGGTAAATCTCCGTTATTGATTCTGAGTGGCTTGGGTGCCATGACCGCAGTAGTCATGTTGGTGTTTAAGGATCCTATCCTTGGTTTAGTTGCGGGCATTCAACTATCGGCTAACAACATGCTCGAAGTAGGTGATTGGCTGGAAATGCCAGAGTTTGGCGCTGATGGTGACGTGATTGAAATCGCCCTAACCACGGTTAAAGTTCGAAACTGGGATAAGACCATTACTACGGTTCCTACCTATGCGTTGATATCTAACTCATTTAAGAATTGGCGTGGCATGATAGAGGCAGGCGGCCGCCGTATTAAACGTTCGGTGTTGATTGACTCGACCAGTGTTGAGTTTATGTCGGATGAGGTCATTCAGCGACTGAATCATTCAAAACTGTTGGCTCCCTATCTGCAGCAAAAGCTGGAAGAGGTGAACCAATATAATAAAGAGAACGGTCTTGATATGTCCTTTCGGATTAATGGTCGACGCCTAACCAATCTCGGCACCTTCAGGGCCTATTTACTCAGTTATCTAAAAAGTCATCCGCAAATCCATCAAGAACTTACTCTGATGGTTCGGCAGCTTGAAGCTTCTGCTAATGGTATTCCTTTAGAGGTCTATGTGTTCACCAAGACTACTGAGTGGGCTGCTTATGAGGGTATACAGTCGGATATTTTTGATCATATTTTTGCTGTGTTGCCTGAATTTGGGTTAAGAGTTCATCAGACGCCGACCGGTCATGATGTCCGATCATTAGCTTTGCCTAAGCAAGAGTCGGGCGAAAAGAGGGGATTTATTGACTCAGAGTCCAGACAAAATAAATCCAGCTAGAACCTCTGGAAGCTATAACATCTGGCGGCAAAACAGCTTATAATTGCCGCCTTATTGCTTCCGACACACGTTTCAACTTAAGAGAGTCGCATGTCCAAAACTGATTCAAAAATGGTGTCTCAAATCGAGAACCGCCGTACATTTGCTATTATTTCGCACCCGGATGCGGGTAAAACCACCATTACCGAAAAGGTATTGTTATTCGGCAACCAGATCCAGGAAGCGGGTGTGGTTAAAGGTCGTGGCGGAAAACATGCGACTTCGGATTGGATGGAGCTGGAAAAGCAGCGCGGTATTTCGGTGACCACCTCGGTAATGCAGTTTCCTTATGGTGGCCGTACGGTAAATTTACTCGATACTCCCGGTCACGAAGATTTCTCTGAAGATACTTATCGCACATTGACTGCCGTGGATTCGGCATTGATGGTGATTGACTCGGCAAAGGGTGTCGAAGCAAGAACGATTAAGTTAATGGAAGTGTGCCGTTTGCGTGATACGCCGATTATCACTTTCATGAATAAGATGGATCGTGATATTCGAGAGCCAATTGAGCTGCTTGATGAAGTTGAGGATGTTTTAAAAATTAAATGCTCGCCAGTCACCTGGCCAATTGGAATGGGTAAGCAGTTCAAAGGTGTTTACCATATCTTGGAAGACAAAACCTATCTCTACCAATCTGGACTGGGTCATAAAATTCAGGATGTGCGTATTATCGAAGGCTTGGATAATCCCGCACTTGATGAAGCTGTCGGTTATTTGGCAAAGGATTTACGCGAAGAGTTGGAGCTAGTGCAAGGCGCGAGTCATGAATTCGATTTGCAGGAGTTTTTAGAGGGTAAGTTAACTCCAGTATTTTTTGGTACCGCATTGGGTAATTTCGGGGTTAACCATATGCTGGACGGCCTTGTGAAATGGGCTCCTTCACCTTTAGCACGTGAATCTGATGAGCGTAAGGTGGAAGCAACTGAGCCGACGTTTACCGCTTTTGTATTTAAAATCCAGGCCAATATGGACCCGCAACATCGTGACCGTATCGCTTTTGCTCGAATCTGTAGTGGTAAATACACCAAAGGCATGAAAATGCGCCATGTGCGACTTAATCGTGATATGACGATTAGTAATGCGTTAACCTTCCTTGCTGGCGATCGCGAGCATCTTGAAGAAGCTTATGCCGGTGACATCATTGGTTTGCATAATCATGGCACTATCCAGATTGGTGATACCTTCACAGAAGGCGAAGCGATTAAGTTCAAAGGCATTCCTAACTTCGCGCCAGAACTGTTTCGTCGCGTGCGTTTACGCGATCCATTGAAGAATAAGGCACTATTAAAAGGACTGGTTCAATTATCAGAAGAAGGCGCCACTCAGGTGTTCCGTCCGCAAACTTCTAATGATTTAGTGCTCGGTGCGGTTGGTGTGCTACAGTTTGATGTGGTTGCACATCGCCTGAAAAACGAATATAAAGTGGAATGCATCTATGATCAGGTTAATGTTGCAACAGCCCGCTGGGTTGAGTGTGACGATGAAAAGAAGTTTGAGGAATTCAAGCGTAAGAATGCCGATAACCTGGCATTAGATGGAGGGGACAACTGGACTTATTTAGCACCAACCATGGTTAATCTGAATTTAGCCATTGAGCGTTGGCCAGATGTTCGATTCTTTGAAACACGTGAGCACTAAATCAGTCAAGTTCTATATCAGGTGCTCCAACGGAAAGGGTAGAGAATAGAGGATGTTCAAACCGAAGCACAAAGAACCAGAAATTAAACTTTTCGATAGCCACTGTCATTTAGATTTCCCGGTTTTTGATAGAGATCGGGAAGTCATCCTCAGTAATATGCATAAAGTTGGGATTGAGGGTGTCTTGATTCCAGGTGTTACTCAAGAAAAGTGGCGAAACTTGCGCAAATTAGCAGCACTAAGACCGGATGTTCACGTGGCTCTTGGCCTGCACCCTATGTTTCTCAAAGAACACAAGAAACAGCATCTTCATGATCTTGAGTTAGCAGTTACTGTCAATAACCTTTCTGCCATTGGTGAGATTGGTCTTGATTTCTATGAAAAAGGGGCAGATCGTAAAACCCAGATTGCGTTATTCAAAGCGCAAGTTGAAATTGCCAAGTCAGCCAAACTGCCAGTTATTCTCCACGTCAGAAAATCCCACGAAGATATTCTGCTATACCTGAAAACATTGCACTTTGAACATGGTGGGATTGTGCATGCGTTTAATGGCAGCCTTGAGCAGGCCAAACGGTATCGAGATTTCGGTTTTAAGTTTGGATTTGGTGGTGCTATTACCTACCCACGAGCGGTGAAATTACGCTCTTTAGCTGCAGAATTACCTTTATCTGATATAGTTCTGGAAACTGATGCGCCAGATATGAAGCCATATAATTATAATAAAGATCATAATACTCCCCTCAATATATTCCATAATTTCAATAGCTTAGTCGAGCTAAGAGAAGAGCCTGCCTATGAGATTGCTGAGGCCACGACTCGCAATAGCAAGCAAATACTGGGTATATAGCGGTCAATATCTCATTATTTCACATTTATCTAAAGACCCTGTTGTTATTGGTTAAGTTTTAAGCTATAACAATTCGCGGTTTGGCTTCTAGAAGGCTAAATCGTCCTATAGCTGAGTTATAAATAAACATAAACTAACAATAATGGGGTTTCAAAATGGATAAAAAATCTATTTTCCCGCCTGCCAAAAAGCTGATGATAGCCACTGCGATTCTTTCTGCTGTGAGCTTCAATAATGCTGTTTTGGCGGCAGAAGAGGAAGAAGCGGAGAGCATTGTCGTCACAGGTTCTCGTATTCGTCAGGCACAAGCAGAAGGTGCCAATCCAGTTAAAGTCTTAGACCGTGCTGCACTTGACCAAACCGGCTTAAAAACAATTGGTGATATTCTTGCCCAATTGCCAGGTTCTGGTTCTGCACTTAATACTCGATTTAATAGTAGCGGTAACTTCGGTTTTCCGCCTGATGGTGGTGGTGTTGGTGCCGGTGCTGCGCAGGTTGCATTACGTCATCTTGATGCTAAAAGAACCTTGGTTCTGGTTGATGGGCAGCGCTGGGTCAATGGCTCGTCTGCATCGGGTGTTGCTAACTCGGTAGATTTGAACACGATTCCAATCAGTATTATTGAGCGTGTTGAAATCCTAGAAGATGGCGCTTCGTCTATTTATGGTTCTGACGCAATTGCTGGTGTTGTAAATATCATCACTCGTAAAGACTTTGAAGGAATGGAAATCAATGCCTACGGTGGTATGTTTGATGAAGGTGATGGTGAAACTGGTCAGTTCGATATTTCATTTGGTGCAAACTCAGATCGCCTGAATGTCTTTTTCAATGTAAGCCATTATGATCAACAGGCAGTAAAAGCAATAGATCGCGAGTTGTCAAAAGTGCCGGTACCTTATACTGGCGTTACTCGAGGTAGTTCTGGTACTCCTCAAGGCCGTTTCTTATTTGTTGACCCTAACGATCAAGTCAACGACTTAACAATCAATAATGGTGTTACTGGAATCCCTACTTACGACTTAAGTAATCCAGGTGGTCCAAACGACGATTTCCATGCGTTTACAAACAATGATCGTTTTAACTTCTCAACATACAATTTGTATGTCACACCAAGCCAGCGTACATCTATCTTCGGCCAAGTTAATTATCAGATTTCTGATAATGTCAGCTTTTATACCAAAGCCATGTACAACAACCGTAAATCAACTAACCAGGCTGCTCCGGAACCAATTTTCATCGGTCCAGATGCCGGTACAGGCGGTTTGGCAGATACGGTTGGTATTCACGAAACCAATCCCTATAACCCATTTGGTTTTACGCTAGATGAGAATAACCTCATCTTTATCGGACGACGTCCGCTTGAAGGTGGGCCTCGTGTATTCAAACAAAACGTTGATACCACGTTTATTGGAATGGGTTTTAACGGTAGCTTCATGGCGGGTGATAACGATTACTATTGGGATATTAACTACAGTCACGGAAAGAATGATGCGCAACAAACAACTTACGGTAGTTATAATATCCAGCGTATTAAAAACGCACTTGGTCCACTGGCTGACTGCCAAGTATTAGAAGGTTGTGTCCCGCTTAACTTGACAGGAGGTCAGGGTGACGGTTCTGGAACTATTACTCGTGACATGCTGGATTATATTCAGCCTGTCATGACAGACATCAGTGATAACGTCATCGATACTTTCTCGGCTAATATTTCTGCGGACTTATTTGAAATGCCTGCTGGGTATTTCTCATTTGCTGCAGGTATCGAGTCACGCGAATATCGTGGTTCCTACCAGCCGGATTCTATAGTCGTTGCTGGTGAGAGTAATGGTGTTCCATCAACACCAACTCGTGGTGAGTATGACGTTGATGAATACTATGCCGAGTTCAAAATTCCATTGTTAAAAGATCTAGCGGCTGCTGAAGAGCTAACGCTGACTTTGGCTGCTCGTAACTCTGACTACAGTACTTTTGGTTCTGAAACAACAACCAAATTTGGTGCCCTATGGCGTGTAACTGACGAGTTCATGTTGCGTGGTGCTGTTTCCGAGGGCTTCCGTGCACCAAGTATTGGTGAGCTTTATGCCGGTGCCTCACGTTACGATGCAACCCTAACTGACCGCTGCTCAAACTATGTTGGTACTCAATTCCAAGAAGATTGCGAAGCGTTAGGCATTCCAGACACTTATCAGCAAACTAATCCACAGATTTCTATCACAACTGGTGGTAACCCTGATCTTGATGCAGAACGTTCTGATAGCACCACTTTTGGCTTTGTATATAGTCCAGGTTGGGCTGCAGATGCTGACTGGATTAATTCTTTGGATTTCAAAGCTACTTACTACGACCATGAAATTGAAGGTGCAGTCCAGGCAATTGATGCACAGACTCAATTAGATCTTTGTATTGAAACTCAAAACCCTGAGTACTGTAATGGAATCAGTCGCACTGCAGGTGGCGCTATTAATGGTTTCAATAATCGTCTGGTTAATATAGGTGTAATTGAAACATCAGGTTATGATTTTAATATAAGCTATGTCAGCCCACAGTATGACTGGGGTACATTGAATGTTGATTGGACGAATACTATCGTCAATGAATACATTGAGGAGTCATTAGGTATTCGTGAAGACATTGCAGGTATTGAGCGTAATGATTCTGGTATTCCAGAGTGGAAATCTATGATTAATACTACCTGGAAGCGTAATGATTGGAGTCTAGGCTGGACTATGCGTTATATCGATAGTTTAACTGAGTCCTGTTCAGATAGTTTGGACAATAGTCCAAATAGTCTAACTGCCTTAGGTTTGTGTTCGAATCCAGGAGCTACCGACGCTGAATCAACCAACGAGTTGGACTCTCGTTTATATCATGACCTTCAGTTTACATATTATCCTGAAGTTGACGGTATGGAATTAGAGTTGACAGTGGGTATTAACAATGCACTGAACGAAGATCCACCTGCATGTTATAGCTGTTCTCTAAATGGTTATGATCCATCGGTTTATGACCCTGAAGGTAGCTTTAGTTACGTTTCAATAAAAATGAAGTTCTAACTCAGGTTAGACTGACTTCAATAAATGGGGCTTCGGCCCCATTTTTTATGTTGGGATGGTTAGAATGTTTGGAAAATCAAACAGTTTGGTTTAACCTGAGTAAATCGCTTAGCAACAATCATTGGCATCATGTCAGGACCTTTATCCTCTTTTCAATTATTGGACTTATTAAAAAAAGCAAACTGGATCTCTGAAGAGCAATTCCAGGCTTCGCGAATTCATTTGCGTCAGGTTAATCCTAAGTTACATCCGATTGAGCAAGTTGCGGACCTTTCTTTAATGCGTGACGATGATCATACCTCTATGATTGATGAGGAGCTACTAACGCAATTTGTAGCGAAGTTGTATAAATTGCCATATGAAAAAATTGACCCTTTAAAAATTGATGTGGGTGGTGTGACTCGCGTTATGTCCATGGCTTACGCGCAGCGTCATAACATTTTAGTGATTCATGTTGATAAACAAGCTGAAGTGGTTAAGGTCGCGGTAATGAACCCAGAAGATCTGGCGTGGCGTGAAAGTCTTGAGCAGGTTATACGCATGAAGATTGTGCCAGTTATGGGTAATCCTGCGCTTATCAAACGCTACCAAAAAGAATTCTATTTATTGTCAGCTTCGATCAAAGGTGCCAATGAGGTTAAGTTACAAAAAGAAAATTCGGTCACCAACCTTGAGCAATTGATTGAGCTCAAAGGCGCAGAAGAGGCTGATGCTAATGATCAGCACATTGTACAAATTGTCGATTGGTTATTGCAGTATGCTTTCAAAGAGCGCGCCAGTGATATTCATATTGAGCCTCGCCGTGAAGTTGGGCGAATACGCTTCCGAATTGATGGGGTGTTGCATCCGGTTTATGAACTTCCCATCTCGATTACTCATGCGGTCATTTCACGTCTGAAAATTTTAGGGCGCATGGACCTGGCTGAACGAAGAAAGCCTTTGGATGGTCGTGTGAAAACAAAAAGTCCAGACGGTTCAGAAATTGAATTGCGATTATCCACTTTGCCAACCGCATTTGGAGAAAAATTCGTTGGTCGTATTTTTGATCCAACCGTTCTAACGCGTAATTTTGATGAACTGGGCTTGGAGTACGAAACAGAAACAACCTGGCGCGATTTAATTAGCCAGCCAAATGGTATTGTCTTACTAACTGGGCCAACGGGTTCTGGTAAAACAACTACCTTATATACCTCGTTAAAATTATTAGCCACTCCCGATGTTAATATATGCACCATTGAAGACCCTATCGAGATGGTGGACCCGAACCTTAATCAAATGCAGGTGCATCACGATATCGGTCTCGATTTTGCAGCAGGTGTGCGAGCTTTGTTGCGTCAGGATCCGGACATCATCATGATTGGTGAGATTCGAGATAAAGAAACAGCGCAAATGGCAGTGCAAGCGGCGCTTACGGGACATTTAGTGATTTCAACACTGCATACTAATGATGCCCCCTCAGCGATGACGCGACTGATTGAAATTGGTATCGAGCCGTATTTATTAAATGCCACCATGCTGGGAGTTATGGCTCAACGTTTGGTTAGAACTTTGTGTAAATTCTGTAAGGAAGAAAAGCCAACTGAACCAAAGGCTTGGGAAGCGTTAGTCGGTGACAATCAAATGGTATCCATGCCGGAAAAGGTTTTTCATCCAGTAGGGTGCGATCGCTGCCGCCATACCGGTTATCAAGGACGCCAAGGTATTTATGAATTACTTAAGGTTACAGATGGTTTGAAATCTCTGGTATACGAGAATGGAGAAATTCGCGAGTTAAGACGACAAGGGATAAAAGATGGCATGAACTTGTTACGAATCAGTGGTGCTTATAAAGTTGTTGCTGGAGTGACAACTATTGATGAAGTGTTGCGAGTAGCACCACGCGATACTAAATAATCATTCAAAGGTCTCAGAAAATAAGATCTCAGACAATAAAAAAAGCCTGATGAAAAGAGCATCAGGCTTTTTTTTATGTATACATCAGAACCGGTTTAGTTTTCGATAGGCTCTGCTATTTCTTCACTGGTTCCCAGTACATTGTCTTCTTCGGTGCTAGTCTGTTCGATATCGACATCAGGAAGCGATTCCGTTTCTGTATCCAGTAGTTCCGAGCCTCCAGCTTTAGCTTCTGCTACCTGCTTTAGGACCTGATAATAGCGGCGAATATTATTCACATATTTAACCGGCTCATCACCTCTGGCATAACCATAGCGAGTTCTTGAGTACCACTTCTTCTGGCGCAAGAGTGGCAGGTATTCTTTAACTGACAACCATTTGTCAGGATTAGCGCCATCCGCTTCAGCCAAACGACGAGCATCTTCGAGGTGACCAAAACCAACATTGTAAGCTGCCATTGCAAACCAGGTTCGGTCAGGCTCACCGATACGCTCAGGAATTTTCTTTTTCACCAGGCGTAAATAATCGGCACCACCTAAAATACTTTGCTCCGCATCGAGTCGGTTTTTAACGCCAAGCTGTTTGGCGGTATTCAAAGTCAACATCATTAAACCGCGAACACCTGTTGGCGAGCGCGCATGAGGCTCCCAGTGAGATTCCTGATAACCCATTGCCGCCAACAAGCGCCAGTCCAGATCATCCCCAGCAGCTTCATAGAAATAGGGGCGATACTTATCCAGTTTATTATCAATGGCGCGTAAAAACTCACGGCTTCCGACATAGTCGAATTTAGAAAGGTGACCATAATAACGTTCAGTCAGATAGCCTAATGTGCCGTCCTCGCGGATCTTTGAGAAAAACTCAATCGCTTTAACATACAGGCTATTGTCATTTTCTTTGGGAAAAGCCCAAGCCAGCTGCTCAGGGTCAGATACGCTAAACGCGACTGCAAGTTCGGGTTGAACCTGACGAGCCAGTAATAATTCATTGGAGTCGACGATGGTGTAATCAAATGTGCCATCCAATACACCATCTAGTAAATCTTGCGGAGTTAAGTCGGAGCGCTCGGTCCAGGTTAGCTCTGGGTAATCTTGCTGTGCTTCCAGCAGTGTCTCTGAATGCGAGCTGTTGGCAACAACTGTCAGGTTTTTATCAACCTGGCTAAAGTCGCGAGGACGGTCATGCCCCTGCTTGTAGACCAGCTTACTGGTGATATCTTGATAGGGTGGACCAAATCGCAGATATTCTTCACGTTGTGGAGTCACTGTTAATCCGGCGGCTGCAAAATCTGCACGCCCGCTGGCGACTTCACGTAGAATTTTGGCAATATCGTTTTCAGTAACGATCTGCACTCGAACGCCTAGCTCGTCGGCAAATAGCTTGACCAGATCGTACTCAAATCCACTAAAACCTTCCTCTCCCACATACATGGTGGTTGGTGAAATTCGAGTATATACTTTGATGTACCCTTGTTCCTGTACCTGTTCCAGCTGGTTTTTGGGCTCTTGACCGCAGCTTGTCAGCAACAATAGTGTCGTTATCAGTAGCGCAAAACCAATTAAGCTTTTTCTAAGGCCTTGATTCATTTAAGAAATTATAATCTTAGCGGTGGTTTGCCAACATTATGACTGCAACCAGCTAAAAAGTGCAAATTAAAGCATTCAATTTTCCCATTAGGACTTATCAATAACAGCCAATTAGAGTAAAATTTGCGCTTTCGCAATTCCTCCAGATTTACAGTCGAGATCGGTATGCTCATATTACGCGGTAACCCTGCCTTTTCTAACTTTCAAAAGAAACATTTACTCAATGAAGCGTCAGCAGTTAGCTCTCAAGTGGTTGATATTTATGGTGAATATGTTCATTACGTTGATACCAACAGTGAGTTGAGCGACGAAGAACTGAAAATTCTCGAAAGATTATTGGAATATGGGCCAAGCCGACCTGCCAGCGAGCATTCGGGCCAGCGTCTTATCGTCGTACCGCGTCCAGGCACTATTTCGCCGTGGTCTTCGAAAGCGACCAATATCGCGCAAAACTGTAGTCTGGATAAAATCGAACGAATTGAACGTGCTGTCGCGGTTTATTTTAAGACCAGCGATGGTGCTGAATTGAGTGCCGATGTAGTTGCTCAATTAAAGCCATTACTTCATGACCGCATGACGCAGTCAGTCTTCACTGAGCACAGTGAGGCGGAAGTTCTTTTTGAGCAACATCAGCCCAAGCCATTGGCGCATGTTGATATTCTTGGCGGCGGCCGCGAAGCCTTGGTTAAAGCCAACACCGACATTGGTTTAGCTTTAGCTGAAGATGAAATCGATTATTTGGTTGAGAGTTTCATCAAGCTCGGCCGTAATCCGTCGGATGTTGAGCTGATGATGTTTGCGCAGGCTAATTCAGAACATTGCCGCCACAAAATTTTCAACGCATCCTGGACCATTGATGGCATCGAGAAAGAGATGTCATTGTTCAAGATGATCAAAAACACCTACCAGGTCAATTCCGAAGGTGTTTTATCGGCTTATAAAGATAATGCAGCAGTTTTCGAGGGTTTCACGGCGCATCGTTTCTTCGCTAACGCAGAAACTAATGAATACCAATACCATTTAGAGCCTGTACACGTTCTGTGTAAGGTCGAAACTCATAACCACCCAACCTGTATTTCGCCTTATCCAGGTGCTTCGACTGGCTCCGGTGGTGAAATTCGAGATGAAGGCGCAACTGGCCTTGGTGGTAAACCGAAAGTGGGTTTGACTGGTTTTACGGTTTCAAACTTGAAAGTACCGGGTTATATCCAGCCTTGGGAAACTGATTATGGCAAGCCTGAGCGCATCGTAACTGCGTTGGACATTATGCTCGAAGGCCCAATTGGTGGCGCCAGCTTCAACAACGAATTTGGTCGTCCGGCGGTAACCGGTTATTTCCGTACCTTCGAAGAAGAGTTTGATTTTGAGTACGGTAAAGAAGTGCGTGGCTATCACAAGCCAATCATGATCGCTGGCGGCATGGGTAACATTCGCGAACAGCATGTAGAGAAAAAAGAAATTAAGCCGGGTTACAAAGTAATTGTCCTTGGTGGCCCAGCGATGCTGATTGGTTTGGGCGGTGGTGCTGCTTCATCCATGGCATCTGGTTCAAGCCAGGAAGATTTGGATTTCGCTTCAGTACAGCGCGATAACCCAGAAATGGAACGTCGTTGTCAGGAAGTGATCGACCGTTGCTGGTCAATGGGTGAGAAAAACCCAATCGAATTTATTCATGATGTTGGTGCGGGCGGTTTATCCAATGCCATCCCTGAGCTGGTGCATGATGGTGAGCGCGGCGGTAAGTTTGAATTGCGCCGTGTGCCGAATGCTGAAAAAGGCATGGCTCCGGTTGAAATTTGGTGTAACGAAGCGCAGGAGCGTTATGTGTTAGCGGTTTCTCCTGAAAGCCTGACCAAGTTCGAAGAAATCTGTGGTCGTGAGCGCTGCCCATTTGCGGTAGTCGGCGAAGCTACAGAAGAACTACACCTTGAATTAAACGATGAGCATTTTGATAACAAGCCGGTAGATTTGCCAATGGATATTCTATTCGGCAAGCCACCAAAAATGCATCGTGAAGCTGCTACCTTGGCAGCTCCATCAACAGCCCTTCCGCAAGTTGATGATATCAATGAAGCGGTTGACCGTATTCTGGCGTTGCCAGCAGTAGCCGATAAAACCTTCCTGATTACCATTGGTGACCGTACCGTTGGCGGTATGGTGTCGCGCGATCAAATGGTCGGCCCGTGGCAGGTTCCAGTAGCCGACTGTGCGGTAACGACTTCGACTCATAACAGCTACACTGGCGAAGCGATGGCGATGGGTGAGCGTACTCCTGCTGCATTACTGGATAGCGCAGCTTCTGCGCGTATGGCGGTGGGCGAAGCGGTGACCAACATTGCTGCAGCGAAAATTGATGACATCAAAAAAATTCGCTTATCAGCAAACTGGATGGCACCAGCGGGTGCACCAGGTGAAGATGTGAATCTTTATAAGGCAGTTGAAGCCGTTGGCATGCAGCTATGCCCTGAATTAGGTATCACCATTCCTGTCGGTAAAGACTCGATGTCGATGAAGACCGTCTGGGAAGACAATGGCGAAAAGAAAAGCGTTACTGCACCTTTATCATTAGTTATTACCGCCTTTGCGCCAGTGACCGATGTGCGCAAAAGTTTGACGCCACAATTGAGAACAGACAAAGGTGGCTCTTCATTAGAGACTGAATTATTACTGCTAGATCTTGGCCGCGGCAAAAACCGCCTCGGAGCAACAGCCTTTACTCAAGTCTATAAATTGCTCGGAACAGAACCAGCCAACGTTGATTCAAGCGATGATTTACGTAACTTCTTCAATGCCGTTCAGGCGCTTAATCATAATAATTTGGTTCATGCTTACCATGACCGTTCAGACGGTGGCTTATTAGCAACCTTGGTTGAAATGGGCTTTGCCGGAAACTGCGGTGTCAGCGTTGATTTGTCAGAACTCAATGGTACAGCCGAAGAGATTCTGTTCAACGAAGAGTTAGGTGCAGTATTACAAGTTCCTGCTGATAAACGTGATCAGGTTGAAGCCATTTTGGTTGAACACAAGGTCAACGAATTTGCTCACTTCATTGGCGAACCAGCAGAAACTAAAACCTTCAGTGTCACCAAAGATGGTAACGATGTCATCTCACGTGACATGAAAGACTTGCGCGCCATTTGGTCAGAACTAACCTTCCGTATGCAAGCCATGCGCGACAATCCAGAGTGCGCACAACAGGAGTTTGACAGTAAGCTTGATCTGGATAATCCAGGCATCAAGCCATTCGCCACATATAATGTCGATGAAAATATAATTAAGCCATTGATCGCAACTGGCGCTCGACCAAGAGTAGCTGTGCTAAGAGAGCAGGGCGTTAACAGCCATCTCGAAATGGCAGCCGCGCTGACTAAAGCCGGTTTTGAATGCATCGACGTTCATATGAGCGACATCCTATCCGGTCGCGTCAGCTTGCAAGACTTTATCGGGGCTGTCGCTTGCGGAGGCTTCTCCTATGGTGACGTACTTGGTGCCGGCGAAGGTTGGGCAAAATCGATTCTCTTCAACTCACGCGCACGTGATGAATTTGAAGCCTTCTTCAACCGTCCAGACACTTTCAGCTTAGGTATATGTAACGGTTGCCAGATGATGTCAAACCTCAAAGAATTAATCCCAGGTGCCGACCACTGGCCACACTTCGTGCGCAACCAATCAGCGCAATTTGAAGCACGTTTCGCCATGGTCGAAGTCGCCAAATCACCATCGCTATTCATGACCGGCATGGAAGGCTCGCGCCTGCCAATCGCCGTCTCACATGGCGAAGGCCGCGCAGAATTTAAATCTGAAGTACTGGCAAAACAAGTCAACGAATCGGGTTTAATCACAGCGCGCTACATCAACAATTATGGCGACATCGCAGATACCTATCCAGCCAA
Source organism: Kangiella sp. (assembly GCF_048265365.1). NCBI lineage: Bacteria > Pseudomonadati > Pseudomonadota > Gammaproteobacteria > Kangiellales > Kangiellaceae > Kangiella > Kangiella sp. The sequence goes on along the minus strand of NZ_JBLXBT010000002.1, from coordinate 357,764 downwards.
TCCAAACGGATCACCATTCGGCATCACCGGCCTAACCACAACCGACGGCCGTGTCACCATCATGATGCCACACCCAGAGCGAGTAGCGCGTACGGTGCAGAACTCCTGGAGACCGGATGAGTGGAGAGAGGATGGGGCTTGGCAGCGGATGTTTTATAACGCCCGCAAGCACATTGGGTAAAATTGCCTTTTTCTCCCTATACTTTGTTGTATCAAGATTTTAATCAGGTCATTCACAAACGCGTGAACTCCCCTCTTAAAATCTTGATACGCCGCGTCTAGGAAGAAAAATTCTAATTTTACGATCTGAAATGATAGTTATGGATGGTGATTTGCCTTACTGTACGGTTTACCAAAATACATTGATAAGCTTATCATTGCTAAACTCAAACTTAACAGTAGTACCCCAAAACAGATAGTTTCCTTCTTCTGAAGCAATATCGGGATTATTAATTGCCTTTGGGTGATTTTTAAGAAATTGTAAGAGCTCTTCTTTTGATTTGCCCTTAAAGCTATATAAAAGTATTTCTGCCATTTCTTCGATTGCAACATCTCTCTGTCTGACTTCTAATTATTGCTGTGTACCTTCAGTAAATGTTGAGAACGCAGAAAAAGCACAAATAATTAGGACTAAATATTGCTTCATTAATTTTCCATGCATTTAATTTACCTTGAATTTCCAATTTTCTTAACGTAGAAATTAACTTGATCAAATGGTATGACTATTTGTTGATAATCGCCACCATGAGCATCTTTTTCAGTTAATAGGATATGGTCAAAGGGTGGGGATATATCGAACCATCCTCCGTCAATAGAAACGAAGGAATAAAAATCGAATTGCGCTAAATCAACTTCTGCTTCAGAGAGTAAATCTATAACCTCTGACTTAGCAGCACATATTACCTTGTGAGTCGGTTCTGCCTTATGAAAAAAAACTCTACTATGTCCAGCTGCTTCATAATCACTACCTGAACCATAAACTACAAATGATTCATTAGGTGAGCACACGACTCTTTCAACTAATAGTTCCCAATTCGCCTGCGCCCAATCATAGAAATACTCTTCAAATGAGACTAAGAAAAAATTTTCCTTCTCGGCTTTTAATTTATAAATTTCAAAGGATTCGGTAATCAATTGATAGTTGGCGTTTAGAAAAACAATAAAGTTATTAATCACTGTATTTAAAGGCATAAGGTTCATATTGGTAAATCCATAACTAAAATTGAGACTACAAGCCCTTCAGAACGAAGGGTGCGTCGTGACGCACCGAGTAAATACTGCATGCAATAACTTTGATGCATTACTTCTCCAGCCATTCAACCGACTTAACAAACCATGTTGTTGGAATAAACCGAGCCCTGAATTTTTTGCGCATTTTCTTGTTATCTTGATGGTAGATAAGGGCGAAGTGGTTTTTATGCATCTCTACTGTTTTGAACTCCAGGCTATGTTTTTCACACCAATCTCGGCCTACTTGGTTTAGAGCTCGTTGTGTTAGTTTGAAGTCGATAATGGAGTATATGAGGATTGGCACAACAAGTGCGCCAATACCGCCAACGATGTTTATTATTAATCTGACTTCGTTACTAAATTCAAAAGATGTCACAAGTTTTATTAGTAAGAACATCAACCAATATAAGGCAGCAATTATAAGAGGAGCCATTTCTATCCTTAGTTATGAATCAAGTAGAGTATAAGAACCATGCATGGGTAATGGTACTCTATATCCCCGCCAATAACCCAGCCACTAACGCTGTCAGTAATACCATCAGTATCACTTGCACGATTGCTATCAGTACGGCTTTTAAAAAGGTTGTACCTAACACTAGCATGTAGGCGAGGGCGGCTACTGGAACGGTAACAATCCAGCCGTAGGTGTCGTCTAATCCGGGGAAGTAGTGGTCAACACCAAACTGGAATAATGCGGATACGATTAAGGCGAACAGGCAGGAGAAGAAGCCTGTGTTTTTGGCGCCTATAAATTTAGCGGCGAATTTTAGTGGTAGGACAAGTAATAATACGACTATGAGTAAGCTGATTAGTGGTTCCATGGTGTCTCCAACCTGCTGTTATGGTTATTTATCCGATTTGGATTATGGCATCTAGCAATTGTTATTTCCAATTCATTGATAGTTGATATGCATTGAGGAACAAAGACTTAACTTCAAAATAGGTTTTCCCTGTGGCATAGTATTGGCTGCTCAATTCTTACTGAATCTATTTTATGCGTGACCCGAAACTGGATCGTGACGCTTTGGCGTTTGTGGAAGGCGAGTTGGCGGATTGTTTGACTCGTTTAAACCGTGGCATTGAAAAAGAGAGTTTGCGTGTCACGGAGGATGGTTACCTTTCAACTAAACCTCATCCTAAGCAATGGGGTTCTGCCCTGACCAATGAGTACATTACGACGGATTATTCTGAGGCTTTACCTGAGCTGATCACGCCGGTGTCGAATGATCGCTTGAAGCCACGCCAGTGGTTGCACGACATTCATCAATTTATCTATCAGCACATGGATGATGAAATTCTATGGATTGGTAGTATGCCCTGTATTCTGACAAAAGAAGACGATGTCCCTTTGGCCAATTATGGCACCTCGAATGTGGGTATGATGAAGCATATCTATCGTCGCGGTCTGGGTTATCGTTATGGTCGATACATGCAGGTGATTGCCGGAGTTCATTATAATTTCTCCCTTCCTGAGGACTTCTGGCCTAAATACCAACAGTTCAAGAAAGATAGCGGCTCGTTAAAAGATTTTATCTCCAATCAGTATTTAGGTCTGATTCGCAATTATCTACGTTATTGCTGGTTACTGCCTTATTTGTTTGGCGCTTCGCCTGCGATTTGTCGTTCCTTCACTAAAGGCAAGGGCGGTTCGCTGCTAGAAGACCATGGTGACGGTAGTTTATACGGTCAATATGCCACTTCTCTGCGCATGAGTGATCTGGGTTATCAGAACAATGCGCAATCTAAATTCTCTATTCGTCACAATGACTTAGACGAGTATGTGGGAGAGCTGGAGCGGGCCATTCGAACCAAGGATGAGTTTTATGAGGAGCTGGGCGTTAAGGTTGATGGCGAATACCGTCAGTTGAACGCTAATTTGCTACAAATTGAGAACGAATACTACGCGAAAATACGTCCCAAACGAGTCATTCATTCGGGTGAAAGACCGACTCAGGCTTTGAAAAGAGGCGGGGTTCAATACGTTGAAGTTCGCTCACTTGACTTGAATCCTTTCGATCCACTTGGTATAAGTCAGTCACAAATTGACTTTTTAGACGTCTTTTTGCTCTTTTGCCTGTTGCAGGAGAGCTGCAATCAATCGGATCGTGAGAATGCTGAAAACGACGAAAATTTCCGTCGTACGGTGTATTACGGTCGAAAACCTGACCTCGGGCTCTTGAGATTTAATCGAGCAATCCCACTAAAAGAGGCGGCATTGGCTATTTTCGAGGAAATGCGCCCGGTTGCAGTGTTGCTTGATAAGAGCAACCAAACCAAGGCTTATACGCAAGCGCTTGGTGAGGCCATTGAAATGGCCAACGATACGGAAAAGACGTTATCGGGTCAGTTTCTCAATAATATGCTGGCGTACGGCAAAGGTTATTATGGTTACACCATGGATCTTTCCAAAAAGACGCGTCAGCACTTTCTATCTGAGCACATCAGCCCTGAGGTTGAGGCTCTGTTCGAGCGTGAAGCGGCTCAGTCTATTGAGAAGCAAAAGCAGATTGAGGAGAGTGACTCCTTATCTTTTGAAGAATATCTCAAGCAATATTTTGCTTAGACACATTTATTTAACCTAGTGAGGTGTTATGAACTATACCAAGTTCGATTTTTTGGGGATGACCGTAGGGCCGGTTGAGATCGCGTTTTTGATCTATCTGGTGTTTATGATTGGTATCGGTATCTGGGCTTACATGCGCACTAATGATTCCAGCGATTATATGCTGGGTGGTCGCGGCCTTGGTGGTGCGGTAACTGCATTAAGTGCTGGCGCATCAGATATGAGCGGCTGGATTTTGATGGGTTTGCCCGGAGCGATTTACTTTTCAGGTTTATCTGATTCGTGGTTGGCACTGTTCTTAATCATTGGCGCTTACCTGAACTGGAAATTTATTGCGGGTCGACTACGGTCTTATACTGAAATTGCTGACAATGCATTAACCCTTCCTGATTATTTTGCAGGACGTTTCCACGATGCCGGCAAATCGCTGCGTATCGTTGCTGTATTAGTCATGATCGTTTTCTTCGGCTATTACATCGGTTCTGGTCTGGTCGCGGGCAGTAAGTTGTTCGAGTCGAGCTTTGGCTATGATTACAACACGGCGTTATTGATCAGTTCCATCGTTATTATTTCTTATACTTTCCTGGGTGGTTTCCTGGCGGTTTCCTGGACTGATTTTTTCCAGGGGCTGATCATAATGACGGCTCTAATTGTGGCACCAATTGTGCTACTGGTTGAGTACAACGGGCTTAGCGGTATCGTTGAAGCTACGCGTGAAATCAAACCTGAGGCTGTGAGCTTTACTCAAGGCTTCTTTGATAATAACGACTCTTTTAAATGGATTGCCTTTTTATCACTAGCTGCCTGGGGTCTGGGTTATTTCGGTCAGCCACATATTTTGGCACGTTTTATGGCAATCAAAAGCGTCAATACCGTCCCACAAGCCCGCCGTATTGGTATGAGCTGGATGATTATCTGTGTGCTGGGTGCAGTGTTTATCGGTTTCGCTGGTATCGCTTTCTTTGGTGGTGACTTTAATGCAAAAGCGTATGTCCTACTAACTGCAGAAGAAGTTTCTGTATTGAATACTCAGCGTGGTAGTGAAAAAATATTCTTACTGTTGACTCAGGCATTGTTTAATCCATGGTTGGCAGGTTTCTTGTTGGCTGCGATTCTGGCAGCGGTAATGAGTACCATCGACTCGCAACTGTTGGCAGTATCCAGCTCAGTAACGGAAGACGTTTATAAACCTTATATGCGCCCAAATGCTTCTGAAAAAGAGCTTGTATGGGTTAACCGTTTTGTCGTAATTCTGGTTGCCGGGATTGGTATTTCAGTTGCGATGGGAGAGTCCAGAAATGTTCTTAATTTAGTAGGCCAAGCTTGGGCAGGTTTTGGAGCCGCTTTTGGTCCAGTGATTATTCTCTCGCTTCTATGGCAACGCATGACTCGTCATGGTGCATTAGCCGGTATTGTAACGGGTGCGGTGACTGTTCTAGTTTGGGACTGGTTAGGAACCAACACTGATATAGCTATATTTGACTTGTATGAAATGTTACCTGGCTTTGTATTCGCCAGCTTAGCAATCATTATTGTGAGTAAAATGACTCAAGTTGCTGAAACAACATACAACCAGTTCGACTGGTATCGCAGTGAATTTAAGAAGTATAAAAGCTAATGACTAACCTGGTTATACGAGAAGCGGTGCGTCAAGACGCACCGCAAATTCTTGGCTTCATCAGAGAGCTTGCAGAGTACGAAAAGCTTTCCCATGAAGTGGTGGCTACGGTTGCCGATATTGAACAGACTGTGTTTGCTGATGATGCCAGAGCTCATTGCCTGATTGCTGAGTATGAAGGGAAACCAGCCGGGTTCGCCCTATATTTTTTCAACTACTCAACCTTTTTAGGTAAATACGGTATTTACCTGGAGGATCTTTACGTTAAGCCAGAGTTTCGCAGTAAAAAAATAGGGTATAGCTTATTGCAGAAGTTGGCAAAAATCGCGGTTGAAAAAGATTGTGCTCGCGTGGACTGGTCAGTGTTAGACTGGAATCAGCCTGCAATCGACTTCTATAACAGCATAGGTGCCAAGCCTATGGATGAATGGACAGTGTTCCGTTTAACGGGTAATGCTCTTGACGATTTTGCAAAATAGTTCATCTATAACTTTCTGCTAAAGCCTCCTTGTGAGGCTTTTTTTATGGGTATTCTTTATTGCCTGAACCTACCCCAATTGCTACTCTATCGGCACTTAAATTTTTAAATCAGTCTTTTATTGGAATTACTTATGTCTAAGATCGGCACTCCTTTATCGAAAACGGCTAAAAAGGTCATGATGCTTGGCTCTGGTGAGTTGGGCAAAGAGGTTGTTATTGAATTGCAACGTTTTGGGGTTGAAGTGATTGCAGTTGATCGGTACGTCAATGCACCTGCAATGCAGGTAGCTCATCGTAGTCATGTGCTGAATATGCTTAATGGTGATGCACTGAAGCGTTTAATTGTAGAGGAAAAGCCGGATCTAATTGTGCCTGAAATCGAAGCGATTGCGACGGAAACCTTGTTAGAAGTCGAGAAAGAAGGCTATACGGTTATTCCAACTGCGCGCGCAACGCGTTTGACGATGGATCGTGAAGGCATTCGTCGTTTAGCCGCTGAAGATTTGGACCTAGAAACCTCTCCTTATTGTTTTGCCGATACCTATGAAGAATACAAGCAGGCGGTTAAAGAGATTGGTTTGCCTTTCGTGATTAAGCCGGTGATGAGCAGTTCTGGGAAAGGACAATCGACGGTTAAAACTGAGGAGCAAGTGGATGCGGCCTGGAAGTACTCTCAGGCAGGCGGTCGAACTGGTGAAGGGCGAGTTATCGTTGAAGGGTTTGTTGATTTCGATTATGAAATTACCTTATTAACGGTTCGTTCGGTTAAGGGAACTCAGTTCTGCGCTCCCATTGGGCATATTCAGGAGGACGGCGATTACCGTGAATCCTGGCAACCGCAGGCAATGTCCGAAAAAGCATTAGCGGAAGCACAACACATGGCCAAAGCTGTGACGGATGATTTGGGAGGTTATGGTCTTTTTGGGGTTGAGATATTCATTAAAGGTGATAAAGCCATTTTTAGTGAGGTATCACCAAGACCGCATGACACAGGGCTGGTTACATTAATTTCTCAGGATCTGTCTGAGTTTGCGTTACATGCCCGCGCTATTTTGGGGTTACCCATTCCAACTATTCGACAATTTGGTCCATCAGCTTCTGCAGTGATACTGGTCGAGGGCGAGTCACAACAGGTTGAGTTTGGCAATCTTGAGGCGGCTTTGTTTGAAGCGGATACTCAATTGCGTTTATTCGGTAAACCTGAGGTAAGTGGCAAGCGTCGTATGGGTGTGGCCCTGGCTAAGGCTGATTCAGTAGAGCAAGCTAGAGCTAAAGCACGTAATAGTGCTGCAAAAGTCACTATTCAGCTTTAAAATTTTAGCTGCAATAAAAAAGAACTCTCTTGGGCTTAAGTGTCATTACTCGTAAAGAGTGATACCCAAGAGAGTCCAGTAAGACCTACCTATTTACAAGCCACTAGTTAATTTCGATTGATTTTGTTGGCTTTTCACTACCAGCTTTTTTGGGTAGGTGGATGTTTAGCATGCCATCTTTGAACTCAGCTTTGCATTGATCCGTGTCAACGTTGTCAGGCAAGGTAAAGCTACGTGTGAAACTGCCGTAGAATCGCTCCAGCCTGTGTTGTTTTTCGTCCTTTTCTTCATAGCGACGTTCACCCTGAACACTAAGAATATTATTCTCGATATTAATTTTGACGTCTTCTTTTTTAACTTCTGGCAGCTCGGCTTTAATCAGGAACTCATCAGACTTTTCAATAAAGTCGACAGCTGGACGCCACTCGTTACCAATCCCATTCGACATTTCGTCAAATAAGCCTGACACAGGAAAGTTAAGATAGGACTCAATATTTGAGAAAGGTTTCCACTTAGATAGTTGCATAATACACCTCCAAATTATGTAGTTTGCTATGCTAGACTAAACCTACCTACCTCCCGTCATTTTGATCCAGATCAAAATGATGGTAGGTTGATAGGGTATAACGAACGTATCTATCACATATATCTATTAGAAACACCTGTTAGACAAAGGAGAGAGTTATGGGTTCATACAAACAGGTCTTAGTGGCATTAGATCTTCGTAAAGAAGGGGAAGCCATTATTCAAAAAGCAAAAAATGTTCTGGCAGACGGTGGTGACTTGCACCTACTCCATGTCGCAGAACCCATCGAAGCCGGACTCTGGGCGGGGGCCCCGTTTGGAGCTGTTATTGTCAATACTGATGATATTGAGCAGGAAGCAATTAAAGCTAAGACCAAGCGGATCAATGAGTTTGCCAAAAAATATGGCGTTGCTGATGACCATTGTCATATCAAAATCGGTAAGCCATCACGCGAAATCAAAAAATATGCTGAAGAACAACATTGCGATATGATCGTCATCGGAACTCATGGACAGCATGGTTGGGAACTACTGTTAGGTTCTACAGCTAATGGAGTGCTACATGGCGCACCTTGTGATGTACTCTGTGTTCAGATGCGCAAACCGAAAGAGTAATTTAGTTATTTGATAATAAGAAAAAAGGAGCTCATTGAGCTCCTTTTTTCTTGCTATAGATATGTACCGTTAATGGTTATTGGCCTTTAGCGGTTTGAACGTGATTAGCATGAGTGGTAGCAGGGTCAAGTTCAGGAACAGCGCTACCGCCATGGCAAAGCCAGTCAGTAAGCCAAAGTATATCGATGGAATAAACTCAGACAGCGCCAAGATAGCAAACCCAACAATAATCGTTACGCCGGTATAGTAAATCGCTTTACCAATACTGCCATGGCAGCGTTCCATGGTTGCCAGGTAATTATTATCCTTGGTGAATTCACGTTTAAAGCGATGGACATAGTGAATCGAGTTGTCCACTGCGATACCTATCACGATGGCGGCAATGGTGATGGTCATCATGTCCATTGGCACACCCATCCAGCCCATAATGCCCAGCACCAGCGCTGCTGAGAGTGCGTTGGGTATGGTAGCGAGAATGGCCAGGGTGAATGAACGGAACAGAACCAGGAACATCAGTAGGATAGCGAGATAGACCACGCCAATGGTCATGATCTGCGAGTCAAACAAGCTCTGGAGCATATTATTATAGAGAACCAGCATACCGGTAAAATGAACATGCTCAGGTTTGATACTGGTTTCATTAACAATAAAAGTATTAATGGTCTCAATCAACTCGGAGCGTTTTAAATCAGGGTTTGTTTCTTCGACTCGAATATTGATACGAACTTGCTCACCATCTTCTGAAAGGTAAGGGTTGAGCAAAGTTTTTCTGACATCCTCAGGCATTTCCTTATGAACCAGAGATAAGGTTAGTTCATCGGGATATTCGCCACCGTTCATTTGTTTGAGAACCTTAGCTGTGGTAGCTAGTGATTGAACTTTACCAGTAACTCCTAGACTGTCAATGTAGTCATGGATCTTTTCCAAGGTTTCCAGTTTACTTCGAGTAAACCAGTAGCCAGGATCATAAGTTGCGCTATCAAACTCATCACCGAATTCATCTTCGAATTCATCTTCTGCGAATAGAGACTCTTCATCAGGATCAGCATCAATAACTATGTCTAAAGGCGTTGTGCCGCCAAGTTGTTGGTCAATAACTGTCATGCCCTGATATATTTCAGTGGATGGCTTGAAGTAATCAATAAAGCGGTTTTCCACTTTCAGCTGAGAAATGCCATAAGCACTGAAAACTACTAACAACACTGCTAAAGTAAATATTGCCGGTTTAAACTTAACGCTGATGTTATAAATCCAGTGAGTGATTTTATAAGTGATGCTAGAGCCACTTTGATGCTTTTCAGTGCTAAGAATCTGTATAAAGCTAGGGAAGACAATAAATGTGATGATGAAACCAAGCGCCAAGCCAATGGTCATGATCCAGCCAAAATCAATAACTGGACGAATACCACTGATGAGCAATGAAATGAAGGCGACTATAGTAGTGAGAGCCGTATAGAGGCAAGGCCAATACATGGTCTTAATAGTGGCTTTGACACGCTCCATTTGAGTACTGCTGGGGTTGTCAGAAATAAAGTCACGGTAGAAGACCACTAAGTGGACGTTAAGCGCCAACACGGTTATTAACAATATCGATGGGAAGTTGGATGAAATCACGGTTATTCGCCAGTCAAGATAACTGAGCAAGCCCGCTAAAATAAGAACGGTAACCAAGCAGGAAAACAGAGGGACGACCACCCAGCGAATTTTGCCAAAGAAGACAAACAACGCAACCATGATAAATAATAAGATGCCGATACCGAACACTGTAATGTCGTGCTGAATAAAATCGAGCATGTCATTGGTGATCATCGAAATACCACCGAGATAGAGTTCTGCAACGTCTCTGTAGTCATCCATGATGACACGAACATCCTGAATGATTTGGCTAGTGCGTTCCGATGTTACTTTACTATGAGCATCAAACTCATCTTCCAGCTGTTCTAGTTGGGCTGATTCTTCTGCGGATAATTTTTGCTCGCTACGCTTCAAGCGTAATTTATCTCGTGCATCCAGTAGACTAAAATAACGCTCATCCCGCTCAAAGTTAACTTGAATAGCACTGGTTTCACCGTTGTCTCCAACCAACAGGTTGGTGTAAAGAGGGCTGCTAGTAAACTCTTCAAGCGCTTTTTGTTTATCAACGCCTTCATCCATAAGCGTTGGAATTTCAGCAGATAGGGCTTCTGCATCCAGTTTGATACCATCCAACAAAGGCACATTAAGAATGCTGTTGATATTGGCAACCGTTGGAATCTGCTCTAATCGACTGACCAGATCCTGTAACGACGCCAGCGCCTCTTCGTCCATCAAGCCAGCATTAGGCTTCCAGGTAATAATCAGGAAATCATCCGAACCATAGCGCTCATTTACCTGGCGATAAAAGTTTAATGACTCATCATTTTCAAGGGTCAATGACTCACCGGATGCATCCAGGCGAAACTTAGGCAGCTGAGTGGCAGCGATCACCGACAGTATAATCACCAAAGATAACGTGATGATCGGATGGTTCAAAATCAGTTTCTGATAAAGCCTGAAAAAGAAGTGGTCTTTATTATGTGTCATGGATGAGTTCCAAGTTTAAATATCAGTTTCTGGTGCGCGGTAGAGCTTCGGCATTATCCGCACAGTTTTAATAAGATTGTCTTTAACTTGCAGGATTTCCATCGGGTAGCCATGCAAGCGTAAGCCTGTTGATGCATCCGGAATGGTTTCCAAATATTCTGTAATCAAACCATTTAATGTTTTTGGACCATCAAGCGGCAAGTACCATTTCATGGCTCGATTCAATTCACGAATCGTAATAGTACCGTCCACTAAATATGTGCCATCGTGTTGTGGTTGAATTTCTTTATTGATGTTCGACATTTCTGTGGTGAAGTCGCCGACAATTTCTTCAAGAATATCGTCCAGTGTGACTAATCCTTCAATATCGCCATACTCATCAACCACCAAACCGATACGGTCACGTTTACGCTGAAACTTCATTAGCTGCGTATGCAGTGGCGTACCTTCCGGAACATAATAAATAGGATCCAGGAAATCGAGAATCGCTTCAGGTGTAGGTTCTTCAAGCTCTAAAATACGGCCAAAGTTGCGCGCGTGTAGAAAGCCCTGCACTTGATCAATTTCTTCTTTGAATACGAGTAGCCGAGTGTGAATACTGTTGCGGATTTGTTCAAAAATATAGTCCATGTCATCCGCTAAATCGATACCGGCAATTTCGTTGCGAGGCACCATAATATCGTCTACTGAGACGGTTTCCAGATCTAAAATACTGAGCAACATTTTTTGGTGACGACGTGGAATCATTGCACCAGCTTCATTAACCACTGTTCTCAACTCATCCTGACTGAGATGATCTTCGCCTGCTTTGCCAGCATTGACACCAAATAGTTTTAATAAGCCATTCGCCAGAAAACCAATCAGTTTAATGACCGGCGAAAAAAGCGCGGACAGTGGTTTTAGAATCGGTGCTGCAAAAAATGCAATTCGTTCTGGATAAAGTGCTGCTAATGTTTTGGGAGTCACTTCGGCGAAGATTAAAACTACGACGGTCAACATTAATGTTGCAGCAAATATTCCGCCTTCTCCCCAAAAGCGAATGGCAATAACTGTCGCAATGGCCGAAGCCAAAATGTTAACAATGTTGTTGCCGAGCAATATCAGCCCGAGGAGTTTGTCTGGACGCTTGAGCATGTTGTAGACTCGTTTGGCAGCGTGGTCACCATTTTTTGCTCGGTGCTTCAATCGATAACGGTTGAGGGACATCATTCCCGTCTCTGAGCTTGAGAAAAAGGCTGAGAGAAGGATCAGTAAACCAAGAATGATAAACAGGGTGCTGGTCGACAGGGTTTCCAAACACTAACCTCGCTGAAGAATGTAGTCTAGCACCAGCTTACTGCCTACAAATCCAACTGCCAGAATAATAAAGGCAACAATGCATAGCCGAGCAAAGCGAATACCACTTAAACGGGATAATTTATACCCGAGGTAAAATGTACAGAAGCTGAACCAAGCCAAAGCTGAAAGAATAATTTTGTGCAGTGACTGAGCTTTTAGTGCGTCATTGGGTTGCATAAAGCCAAGTACCAGAGCGATGCCCAAACTGATGATGCCCGACAGTACCAAGGCCGAGAGAAATTGCTCCATCTGCATAAGCGGTGGTAATAGCGGGTGAATGGATGCTGGCTTACTACGCAGTTTTTTGTGCAGGAACAGGACTAAAGCACTTTGAAAAGTTGCTACCAGAAGCAAACTAAATCCAATGACAGAGAGCCAGATATGCCAGAAGCCAAGTGCATTACCGGACAAAACTAAAATATTGGGCTTTTCCGGAAGTACATTAAGTAACGACACCACTCCGGCAAATAAGCAGGCGTAAAGCATTAGGTGCGGGGTCTGATGACTTAATCGATAAATGGCTACCAGCAACACCATGATCAGAGAAATAAGCGATAAGGTATTAAGCAGTGATAAATTCTGACCAGCACCAGTTTCTATCGCCAAATAAAGCGCGTACAGATGCAAAGCAATGGGTGCCAGCGGCAACCATTTTCCCCATTCTGGAACTTCTTTGGCCGGGTGGTTAAGGCGGAGAATAAAAAATACCGCCAATACAAGATAAGAAAGCCCGGTAATTATATCGATTAACACTGCCTTAAGGCCTTTAGTTTGTTAGAGTTTTCTTAATCCGCCATTTTAGAGCAAATTAACACTGAAACAAGCGCTATCTATGAGAAATACTACAACAAAGCCACTTGCTTTTCGTTATAATGCCCCTAATTTAATAAAAGCCATTAATTTGAGATAAGCAACAATGTTTGACAGTTTAAGTGATCGTCTCTCCGGTGCCCTGAAAACGCTAAAAGGGAAGGGCAAAATCAGTGAAGACAATATTAAGGATACGTTACGTGAAGTGCGCATGGCCTTGTTGGAGGCTGATGTTGCATTGCCGGTCGTTAAAGCCTTTATTGGTGACGTCAAAGAGCGTGCGTTAGGCGCTGAAGTTGGCAAAGCACTCGACCCTGGTCAGGCTTTCATCAAAATTGTTAATGATGAGTTGGTCAAAGCGATGGGCGAGGCCAATGATGGTTTGAACCTGAGCGCGAAGCCACCGGTTGTTATTTTAATGGCAGGTTTACAAGGTGCCGGTAAAACAACCAGTGCCGGTAAACTGGCTCATTTGTTGCAAACCCGAGAAAAGAAATCGGTAATGGTTGCCAGTGCTGACGTTTATCGTCCGGCAGCAATTAAACAGCTGGAAACAGTAGCTGGTGAAGTGGGCGCTACCTTCTTCCCAAGTACAACCGAACAAAAGCCAATCGATATTGCCAGCAACGCAATAAAAGAAGCGAAAAAGCAATTCATCGACGTGGTCATTATTGATACTGCAGGTCGTTTAGCGATTGATGAAGCCATGATGGATGAGATCAAAGCGCTTCATGCTGCCATCGAACCAACCGAAACCCTATTTGTGGTTGACTCAATGACCGGTCAGGATGCGGCTAATACTGCTAAGGCTTTTAACGATGCCTTGCCATTAACCGGTGTCATTCTGACCAAGGCTGATGGTGATGCTCGTGGTGGTGCTGCGTTATCGATTCGTCACATTACGGGTAAGCCCATCAAGTTTATCGGTATGGGCGAGAAAATCGATCAGCTCGAACCATTCCACCCAGAGCGCGTTGCTTCAAGAATCCTTGGCATGGGTGACGTCTTAAGCTTGATTGAAGAAGTCGAACGCACAGTCGATAAGAAAAAAGCTGAGAAAGTCGCCAAGAAAATTATGAAAGGTAAAGGTTTTGATCTCGGTGACTTCCGTGATCAGCTTTTACAAATGAATAACATGGGTGGTATGGCTGGCCTAATGGATAAGCTACCCGGTATGGGACAAATTCCTGAAGCAGCCAAGAAGAAAGCACTCAATAACAAAATGACCGATCGCATGATCGCCATGATCAATTCAATGACCCCTAAAGAACGCGCGCGCCCAGAGCTGATCAAAGGTTCTCGTAAAAAGCGAATCGCCAATGGTTCCGGCACCCAGATTCAGGATGTTAATCGCCTGCTCAAGCAATTCAATCAGATGCAAAAGATGATGAAGAAGATGAAAGGGCCAGGTGGCATGATGAAGATGATGCGCGGAATGAAAGGAATGATGCCTCCGGGAGGAGGAGGGCCTGGTGGGATGCCCCCATTCGGTCGTTAATCTCTAGTGACTAAAATCACTAATTACTTTATTAAAAACCCTTTTTAACCTGGTTTCTTACTGATGTAAGCGCCCATTTTGAAAAGGGTTTGCCTCGTACTTAGCGATTTTATCTTGTTAGAAAGGTGCTTTTGCGGTATTTTGTGATTATTTTTCTTCTGTAATAATCACTGTCCCTTTTTTCCTTTCCTCTTCGATATACTCTTCCATAAGATCGATATTAGCCTTCATTTTCTTGAGGTTTTCGGGCTGGATTTTGGTTGCAAACTCTAGACAGGCTTTACCAAAGCTACTTGCAAGATCTGGAATTGTGTTGCCCCCCCAAACACTATTTAGGTTGCATGTTACTTGGATTTTTTCACAAGCATTCATATTTACTCTAAGTCTGCTTCCAGTACATTTTGGAAATTCTTTCTTAAGGTATGAAAGATAGCTTTCCGCAACGGCAAGATTGCTGTATTTTTTATAAATATCAGAGGATTCCTTGACGATTGCTTCTTTGTTTTCGGGAGGGATAAGTGATTTCACATACTCAAAATGCTTAGTGAGTAGCTTGCTATTCTCTTCTTTTGCCACTCTTGCCCAAGCATAAGCCTTTCCTAGGCTTTGTTCTCCAGTAAGCCCATTTAAGTAAATAACGGATAAGACATACTGAGCATATTTGTCGCCCGCTTTGGCTAACTTTGAGTATAGCTGTTGTGATTCTGTGTATTGCTCCTTTTGGAACAGCTCATCTGCTCTTGCTATATCGGATTCATTAACCACATAAAACTCTTGGTTATTACCAAAAGTGGCTGAAGAGCAACATAGTAAGACGATAGTTAATAGTAATTTTTTGGTTAGCATAGTCCTTTTTTCCTTTGCTTATTGATTAATTATCATCCCTAAGACGATATTGGAATGAGGAAGGTGACAAAGAAACTCTATTCATGCGCTCCTTGCCTTAACGCATTAAAATATAAGCACCTTATCTGAACTGATTGTTAAGTCAGCCAATTCGTCCATGGTGCTACGTTTGGCTCCTTTTAAAACTTCATCGTCTGTTAGTCCCCGTGCATCCATACAGGTACCGCATAAAAGTACATCGCCTTTTGTAAAAACGCGTTTTAGCATTCTCTCCACATTATAGTAACCGTCTGGGGTTTTTTGACCGGATTTTGCGCCGGATACTGCGTCTGCCATGAGAAACACTGTGACTTTGTGTTCTTTATTGATCAGTGTATGAGCTAAGCGAAGTCCATTAAAGAGGCGCTCGGTGCCGTACGGTGGGTCGTTAATGATGATTAAGTAGGACATGTTCATCTCCGTATTGATTAGCTTCTTACTGAGTATAAAGGCTTTTGTGGTGTATAAAACTGATAGAAGTCATTATTCACCAAGTTAGCCGAGAACAATAAATAGATCTTTTAAATCATATAGATAGTCTTCATTTTAGCTGACTTCATTTTGAAGCTCATAGAGAATTTAATGTGTGTTTAGGCAAGCCGGGAGTATGCCTATTTTGTAAGTGACTCAGATGTTCTGATTCAAATACTCAGAGCATGCTGTAAACTAGCGGAGAAATAAGGATTTTTTAGGTAAAATCGTTTCCAAATGACGTGTATTTAATGTAAAATTCGCGCTCTTAAAATTTTGAAAGCCTTCAAAAGCCTCGATTTATGGCGCTTTTAGGGCTGTTTTGTACTTAAAACAGAGGATTTGAACGATATGGTAACCATTCGTTTAGCTCGTGGTGGTTCTAAAAAACGCCCATTTTACCACGTTGTAGTTGCTGATGTTCGCGCTCGTCGCGACGGCCGTTTCATTGAGCGTGTAGGTTTCTTCAACCCGGTAGCTCGTGGTAATGAAGAGCGTTTACGCCTTGATAATGACCGTATCCAACATTGGATCGGTGAAGGCGCGCAAACTAGTGACCGCGTAGCTGCTTTAATGAAACAAGCTGCAAAAGCTTAATTAAATCGTTCTAACAGACTGATTTAATAGGGTTTTCTATGTCACAAGCTTTTAAGCCGCTAATCGTCGGTAAATTAAACGGAGCTTCTGGCATAAAAGGGTGGGTAAAAGTTTATTCTTATACCGATCCCAAGGAAAATATCCTGAATTATAGTCCCTGGTATTTGAAGCTGGATGGCCAATGGCAAGAGGCTTCAATTATCAATGGACGTGAGCAGGGAAAGACTGTGGTAGCTCAATTGGAAGGTTGCAATGATCGCAATACTGCTGAGAGTTATCGTGGCGTTGAGATTGCTATTGACGAATCTCAACTGCCTCAACTTGAGGAAGGTGAGTATTACTGGCGTGACCTGGTTGGGTTAACGGTAGTGAATGTCGCTGGAGACAAGATGGGAACAGTCGATAAAATGATGGAAACGGGTGCTAATGACGTATTAGTGGTCAAAACTGCTTCGAAAGAAGAATTGCTAATACCTTATGTTCCCGAGTATAGCGTGATGAAGGTTGATCTGGAGTCTAAGCAGATTACGGTTGACTGGGAGTTTGAAGACCAGTCATGAATCACATGAGGTTCAGCGCATGAACATTCATGTGATTTCTTTGTTTCCGACCATGTTTGATGGAGTGATGGAGCAAGGCGTAGTTGGCAGAGCGGTTAAACAGGGCAAGGTACAGTTTGCCGTGACTAATCCGCGAGACTTTACAATGGATAAGCATAGAACCGTTGACGATAGACCTTATGGTGGTGGGCCAGGCATGTTGATGATGACTGAACCGCTAGCTGAAGCAATCCGTTATGCCGAGACTCGTATGAGTCTTGAGACACCATCAGAACCTGTTTACAAAGTGTATTTGTCCCCACAAGGACGCCGCCTGAATCATCAGGTGGTTAAAGAGTTGGCCGGAAAGCCAAACCTGCTATTCGTAGCGGGACGCTACGAAGGGATTGATGAGCGAGTGATTGAGTCAGAAGTTGACGATGAAATCTCGTTAGGCGACTTTGTTCTTAGTGGTGGTGAGATTGCAGCTATGGCTGTGATCGATGCAGTAGTCAGAATGCAACCGGGTGTGCTCGGGCATGAAGACTCTGCAAGGGAAGACTCTTTTGCGGAAGGTTTGTTGGATCATCCGCATTATACAAGGCCTGAAATTTTTGAGGGCCAGCAGGTCCCGCCCATATTGCTCAGTGGCGATCATGAGAACATTCGTCGCTGGAGGCTGAAGCAATCTCTGGGGAGAACCTGGTTGAGACGTAAGGATTTGTTGGACGGCATTCAATTGAATGATGAGCAACAAAAACTCTTACAGGAATTTATTGAAGAATACCAAGCAAACGCTAACAAGTAGTCTTCGACCGATTAATTTTGAACGAGCGAGAGCTCGAATGAGGAGCATACAGCCATGAGTAACATCATCCAGCAATTAGAAGCTGAGCAAATGAACAAAGAGATCCCGACTTTCGGTGCCGGTGATACAGTTATTGTTCAAGTTAAAGTTAAAGAAGGTAACCGTGAGCGTTTACAGGCTTTTGAAGGCGTTGTTATCGCAAAGCGTAACCGTGGTCTTAATTCTGCATTCACCGTGCGTAAGATTTCTTCTGGTGTAGGCGTTGAGCGTACATTCCAATCTTACAGCCCAATGATTGACAGCATTGAAGTTAAGCGTCGTGGTGATGTTCGTAAAGCGAAAATCTACTACTTGCGCGAGCGTTCAGGTAAATCTGCACGTATTAAAGAAAAATTGGTTCTTAAAAAGTAATAACCGTTTTTCGCCAAAAAAGCAGTCCATTGGGCTGCTTTTTTTATGCCTGAAACTTTTATTCTGGTAAAGTTGAAGCTCATTAGGTTTTCGTTGTGGCAATATGAGCGAATCGATTATTGAGCAGTTTTGTGACCAGGTCTGGATGGAGCAGGGGTTATCCGATGCAACCTTATCTAGCTATCGGAGCGATCTCAAACTGTTTAATCAATGGCTACATAAACAAGGAAAAGATCTGGTTAGTAGTTCGGCTTATGATATTCAGCAGTATTTAGCTGAGCGCTATACTCAGCAATACAGTAGCCGTTCTACTGCACGTTTTTTATCTTCGGCTCGAAAGTTTTACCGCTATCTTTTGCAGTTAAATCAAATCAAGGTGGACCCGACTCAGCAAATCGACAGTCCTAAAATTCAACCTCCTGTGCCTAAATCGTTAAGTGAAGATGAAGTGGATAACTTATTGAGTCAGCCTAACCTGGATACAGCTTTGGGTTTGCGTGATAAAGCCATGCTGGAGCTTTTATACAGTAGTGGTCTGCGTATTACAGAGCTGATTTCGGTAGAGATGAATCAGATCGGCTTTCAGCAAGGCGTTATGCGAGTTATTGGTAAGGGTAACAAGGAACGCCTGGTTCCAATTGGTGAGGAAGCGCTGCAGGCGATAGCACAGTACATTAGGCATGGGCGAGCTGAGCTGGCTCATGAGAAGGTTTGTGACTGGTTGTTCTTAAGCACCCGAGGGCAACGAATGACCCGCCAGACTTTTTGGCATCGGATTAAGGTTTATGCCAAAACGGCTGGCATCAGAAAGCACCTTTCCCCGCATACCTTACGCCATGCGTTTGCCACCCACTTATTGAATCATGGTGCTGATTTACGTACATTACAGATGCTGTTGGGGCATAGTGACCTATCAACAACGCAAATCTATACCCATGTTGCTAAAGAGCGGCTCAAGCAATTACACAGTGAGCATCATCCTCGCGGATAGGGCTCTGGTACTCAGTCATCGATACTCTTAGGGTGTAAAGGTTTGTAAATCGGCTTAAAACCCTGGCCGCAGCTCGCTAGAATGAGGATGTTTACAATGCGTCTGTAATCTAAAATGTAGCGGGCGTACATACCAAATTGACTGAACACCTTGGAGTTTCGAACACGATGAAAAAGCTGTTTATTATATTGATGTTAAGCTTGAGCATTCCTCTAGCTTCAGCGGCCAGCAAAGCACTGAGCGAAGACGAAATTAGAGTAATGCTGGAAGCACGCTTTCCTGGCGCATCAATAGACCACGTTGCTCCCTCCGAGGTGGACTCGCTCTACTCCTTTATCCTGCAAGGTGATCTTTATTACATTTCCAACGATGGCAAATATTTGATTGATGGCAAAATGCTGGATATCTCAACAGAGCAAATTCGTAATATCTCGCAGGAGCGAATTTCTCAGCTCGATCAAATGAAATCACCGATGCGCAAGCGTGAAATTGCTAAATTGAAAGATGACGATATGGTTATCTTTAAAGCTCCGAATGAAGAGCACGTCATTAGTGTTTTCACTGATATTGATTGTGGCTATTGTCAGAAGATGCACCGTGAGCGAAATGATTATTTAAGTCGTGGTATCACCATTCGTTACCTGGCATTTCCTCGTTCGGGAATTAATTCACCTTCCGGTGAAAAGCTGAAAGGAATCTGGTGCTCAAGCGACCCTCAAACGGCTATGACCGAAGCCAAGCTAGAGCGTAAATACCGTGAGGGCAATTGTGCGACACCATTCGCTGAGCATATGAGCTTGGTCAGAAAGTTTGGAATTCGTGGAACACCAGGTATTATCCTTGAAAATGGTGATTTAGTGGGTGGTTATTTACCAGCAGAAATTATGCGCCAACGCCTGGATGAGCTTAAGAAAGACAGCAAATAAGTCTAAAACAGACTGATTCTAAGCCTGCTTTGTCCTGTGATGAAGTGGGCTTTTTTATTGCTTCGATTTATGGGTTTAAAGGTTTTAATAGCTTGTTAAGGATAGAGTATAGCCAAAACTTTGCGTCCATCGCTTGCTAGAATAGTGAATGTTCGACAAGCAGCATCGGTTGCCATAATTTCGAGCGGTGTTCCCATTATCTGCGCTTGCTCTAATAGATCCCAGGAGGGAAATTGCTGAGTTTCGCCAGTGCCTAAAATCACCACTTCATAATCGGTAATCTTTAACTCCTCCAGCAATTCTTTATTTAGCTCGCCTAAATCCATCGGCAGCTGATTCTCACGCAACACTTCAAGCCCTACAATAATGGGGTCCTGATATGTCGCATCATTGATGATAATAGAACCTGGGCTATAAGAGCGTATCTTGTAGCGACCAGTGTTATTATCCAGCGAAAGGTCCATGGGTGGTTTTCATCTGTTGAAAGGAGTCCCTATAATAGCAACTCATCGGACGATGGATCAAAGTGTGAATTCGACAATTAGTGATAACTCTATGAAAAAAACGATTCGACAACGACAACCACAAGCAAGCATAAAGCCTTTGACCTCAAGTTCTGTGTTAAACCGAATTTATTCCAATCGAGGAATACAGGATCCTGCTGAGCTTGATTATAATTTAAGCCAACTACTGCCTTATCATGAACTGAAGGGAATTGATGCAGCAGTGGATTTATTGGTCGAAGCCATTACTGAGCAGAAGCGCATATTAATTGTTGGTGATTTCGATGCTGATGGCGCTACCAGTAGCGCCTTAGCCAAACTGGTGTTATCTGCCTTTGGTGCGAAGCAGGTGGAGTATTTAGTGCCTAATCGGTTTGAGTTTGGTTATGGTTTGTCGCCTGAATTGGTCGAAGTTGCCAAGGAATTGAATCCTGACTTGATCGTTACCGTTGATAATGGGATTTCCAGTATCGCTGGGGTGGAAACAGCGCAAGAGGCGGGCATTAAAGTGTTGGTCACCGACCATCACCTGGCGGGCGGTGAGTTGCCGCAAGCTGATGCTATTGTGAATCCAAACCAGCCGAGAGACACTTTTCCCAGTAAGAATATGGCTGGTGTCGGTGTTGTTTTTTATGTTTTATTAGCCTTGCGTGCCCGCTTGCGCGAAAACAATTGGTTTGTATCACAAGATATTGAAGAGCCTAACTTAGCTCATTATCTAGACATTGTTGCGCTGGGAACGGTTGCCGATGTTGTACCGCTTGATAGCAATAACCGTTTGTTGGTGCACAATGGCCTGCGATTGATTCGAGCCGGTCGCTGTCGGCCTGGTATTAGTGCTTTATTACAGTTAGCCAAGCGCCAGTTGGACAAGGTGACAGCCACAGACTTGGGCTTTGCGGTAGGGCCTAGACTTAATGCGGCCGGACGACTGGATGATATGTCGATAGGGATTGAGTGTTTGTTGGCGGAGGACAGCAAAACAGCTAAAGAGCTAGCGGATATGTTGCACAGTTTAAACAGCGACCGCCAACAGGTTGAACAGGAAATGCAGGATGAGGCGCTTTCAAAACTTGAAGAAGTTGACTGGCATACTGGTGAGTTTGCTCATTCCGTGTGTCTGTATGAACCGCATTGGCATCAGGGAGTGGTGGGTTTATTAGCCTCGCGCATTAAAGAAAAAGTGAACAAGCCTTGTATTGTGTTTGCCAATGCTGATGAAACCAGCATTAAAGGCTCAGCCCGCTCGGTAAAGGAGGTGCATATTCGTGATGCTTTGGCGCTGGTTGATAGCCGCCATCCTCAGTTAATTGAAAAGTTTGGCGGCCATGCTATGGCTGCGGGCTTATCATTGGCGCTTGATAAATTAGCAGCATTTCAACAGGCTTTTGAGCAGGCGGTAACAGACTTGCTGAATGGGAAGGCGATCGAGGATGCGATTGAAACGGATGGCGAACTGGAGTCAGGTGAACTAACCATTGAAACCGCTTTTGAATTAACTCAGGCAGGCCCCTTCGGACAGGGATTTCCTGAGCCAGCATTTGATGGTGAGTTTGTGGTGTTAAACCATCGAATTGTCGGCGAAAATCACTTAAAGCTGACCTTGCGTAAATCAGATGAGCAAGCAGCAGTACAGGCTATTGCATTTAGAATCGATGTGGAGGATTGGTTGTCACAGCCCGCACAAACCATACGAGCTGTGTATAAGCCTGATATCAATGACTATTATAATGTGCCAGAATTACAGTTGCTTATTCAATATTTCGAGCGTCTGTCTTAAGCTTGATAAGCCTCTAATTAAGACTCACGCTCAGGAATAGCTGTGTCGCAAGCTTCGGCATCACCGGTCCAGTTAGAGGTGACTACACGACCTTCTTGGTTGTAACCCACCTGCACCCGACAATGAACTTCTTTACGACCACCAAACAGAGTGGTGCCAATACTACCGAAGAAGTTACCACCAAATCCACCAACACCGACGCGCATGGAAGGCTTGTTTTTAATGTCTCGGGTATTCCACTCGGCGTAGGTTAAATTATTAACTTGTTGCTCGCCTGTTGGCAGGCCCCAGGTCTGAACCAGGGTTTCAATATCAGCACCTTGCCAGGCTGTGAGCTTGCTATCTACCTCTGCGGGTTGGACGGTGCTACAGCCTGATAGCATGACTATCAGAGTTGCACTTATAAGGCTCAGTTTTATGGAGGATTTATTCATCATACAAACTTCCAATTGGTTGCTTTTGATACAAAGAGTGTTGCACGAGATATGGTAACTTGCCAGTATTTGCTTGATATTTAGCGCCATTGCGTGACATTTTTGTAAATTTTGCACACGAAGTTCGCAACTTTAATTATCCTTCGCTAGAATGTCCTGCAGAAATTAACAAGATTAAAATCAAGAGGTTAACAATGCAACTACCTGTGGATACAGAACAATTAACAAGTTTTGCTGAGAGCAGCTGGCAAGTAATGCTCGACTATACTCCTAAGCTGATTTCTGCACTTGTGGTCCTGCTGGTTGGTTTGATCCTTATTCGGATGATAGTTAACGCCATTCGCAAAGGCTTTGAGAAGAAGAATTTTGACATTACCCTGCAACGCTTCCTCCTGAGCATGATTGGCATTTTGCTTAAAGCAGCACTGGCCATTACGGTAATTGGTATGCTTGGTATTCAGATGACTACCTTTGTTGCCATGTTGGGTGCCGCCGGCTTGGCGATTGGTTTGGCTTTGTCTGGTACTCTGCAAAACTTTGCCGGTGGCGTGATTCTGTTGATTATCCGCCCCTACAAAGTAGGCGACTTTATTGAGCTACAAGGTCATTCGGGTACAGTCAAAGAAATTCAGATATTTAATACTATTCTGACTACACCGGACAACAAGGTGATCATCATTCCAAACTCGCCTATTTCAACTGGCTCAATGATCAATTACAGCACCATGCCAACCCGCCGTGTCGATTTTACTATTGGTATTGGTTACGACGACGATATTGATACAGCACGCGATGTGATTCTTGCTGTTATCGCCAAAGATGACCGCATTCATCAAGAGCCGGTGCCGTTTATCGCAGTAAAGGAATTAGCAGACAGCTCTGTGAATTTTGTCCTACGTGTTTGGGTTGATAGCGCAAATTACTGGGGTGTGTATTTTGAAAACCTGGAAGCTATCAAAAAGGCGCTAGATGCCAACAATATTAGCATCCCATACCCTCAGCGAGATGTGCACTTGCATACTGTTGAAAAATAGGTAGTTTCAGTGATTAATAAAGGCGCTTTCGGGCGCCTTTTTTTGTGCGGGCATGAAAATCCATTGCAAAAGGTAGTGCCAATAACGGCTAGAAACTGTACAATTGTCGCCCAATTTTTATCGGGTAGAGATGTCTTTCTCTGCCGAAGTTTGTGAAACGAGTCAGGTGGTTATGCAGGTACATTTAAGCGCGTTAGGGTGTCGATTGAATGAGGCGGAGCTTCAAAACTGGGCGAATTCCTTCCAGCGTTTGGGCTTGTCTTTAACTTCTGAGGTCGATGCTGCGGATTTGATTGTATTGAATACTTGCGCAGTAACTGCTGAAGCTGCTCGTAAATCTCGTCAAACAGTTCGTCGTTTCCACCGCGCAAATCCACAGGCTCGTAAGGTTGTTACCGGCTGCTATGCTTCATTGGAGCCAGAGGAAGTTGCCCAGATTATGGGCGTTGATCTGGTGGTCGCTAACGAAGATAAAGATATTTTAGTGGAGCAGGCTAAGCAATTACTGGATATTCCAGCGATGCCAGAGTTTGCCACTGAGCCTGGCGAAAGTGCATTATTTGCCCGCAATCGTGAGCGGGCTTTCATCAAAATTCAGGACGGTTGCCGTTACCGTTGTACCTACTGCATTGTGACGGTAGCACGTGGTGAAGAGCGCAGTCGCACTATTCAAGACTTAGTGGACGAAGTGAATCAGTTACATGCCGAAGGCGTGCAGGAGATTGTCTTAGCTGGTGTCCATGTTGGTGGTTATGGCTCTGACATAGATTCAAGTTTATATGAGCTAGTGGAAGCCATATTGCGTGAAACCGATATGCCGCGGATTCGTTTTGCTTCGGTTGAGCCGTGGGATTTAGGCGAGAACTTTTTTGAATTATTTGCTAACCCGCGCTTAATGCCACATATGCACCTTCCCATTCAAAGTGGTGCTGACACCGTCCTGCGACGTATGTCCCGTCGCTGTAAAACCTCCACTTTCAGTGAGCTTGTGAACCAGGCAAAAACTCAGGTTGCAGGCTTTAACGTGACTACTGATGTGATTGTCGGCTTCCCTGGCGAGACTGACGAAGAGTTTGAGCAAACCATGCAGTACATTGAAGAGGTGGGTTTCGGACATATTCACATCTTTACCTATTCTGATCGTGAAGGAACCAAAGCCGCTCGATTGCTGGGGAAAATTACTAAAGAGGTCAAGAAAGAACGTAGCCATCGATTACATGAATTAGCGGCTAGACTTAAAGTTGAAGAGCTTGGGCGTCAAGTGGGCCAGACCGTTCCCGTGCTGTGGGAGAGTTCCAATCAATACACTGAAGAAGGTAAGCAGCGTTATTTTGGCTATACGCCGAACTATCATAAAATTGCTGTAGAAATTCCTCCAGGGTTGAGTCCTGAGAGAACGATTCTCAATACTAAAATTGAAAGTGTTGATAGTGAAAACGGATATTTAAATGGTGTCATTCTGGATGAGATTCCGCAGCAGGAATCGCCAGCGATTGAGGTTAAAACGATTGGATGATTTGTCACTGTTTTGGTGATTTGAAAAAAGGGGCTGATTTCAGCCCCTTTTTAGTGTGAGCTTCTAATATTTAACTATCTGCTGCCTCGGGTTTCTCTGGATTTAAGAAACGCTCTGCTTCTTTATTGATGATTTCCAGTTCGGCCAGTAGCTGTTCGTGTAATTCTTCCAGCTTGTTGTATTGCTGTTTCTTTAATCGAGTTTCGTAAACATTACTCAGGTGTTTGAGTTTTGGGGTGCCAACGTAACAGCTGGCCCCGTGAAGTTTATGAACATGTTGCAATAATTGATCGAAATCTTGAGACTGATAAGCAGCATGGATATTGCGACCAGTTTCAAAGTTTGAATCTACCAACATTTTAAGCATATCTATGGCCAGTTGTTCATTGTTGTTGGCCAGTTTTAAACTCAAGCTCCAATCCAGAGTTTGGTCCTGTTCTGTTTCGTCCAGTTTCCTTTCTTCGGGCTCTCTTGGTGTGAGGTCGGAAGCTGCTTGTGTCCATTTGAGCAGTAAGTTGATTAAAGCCTGCTCTGACACGGGTTTGGTCATGTAGTCATCCATTCCAGCTTCGAGCAATTGTTCGCGTTCGCTAGCCATGGCATGTGCGGTTAGTGCGATAATCGGAGTAGTCAAATTTGTGCGGTTAGCTCGAATGGTTCTCGTTGCCTCCAGGCCATCCATTTCTGGCATTTGAATATCCATCAGGATGGCATCGTAAACTTTGTTTTTACTTAAGGATACGGCCTGCATACCGCTTTCTGCTGCATCAACTTTGATGTTCAGATCTTGAAGCAAAGTGGTAACTAAGCGAAGATTTGAGGGATTGTCATCAACCGCTAACACATAAATATCTTTTAGTAAGCTGGCATCGCCAACGACGGTTGGAGCAGGTTCTTTGCCAGAAGAGGTTAGCGGTGTTTTAAGTAGTTCGATCAATGAATTATAGAGTGCGCGGTGGGTAACCGGTTTGGTCATAGCGCGAGTTACGCCAATTGAGTGCAGGTGTTCCAGGAAATCAGCGTTGCCAGCCGTACTAAAGGTAATGACCGGGCAGAGTAGCTGAGTCTGGGCCTTATTGCAGATGTACTCAAGCTGTTGTTGGCGACGACGGAAACGCTGACCGCCAATCACTATAAGTTCAATACTTTTACCGCTTTGGCTATACAGATCAATTTCTGTCATCAGGTCATCAATCTTGTCGAAAGAGCGTACCAACATGCTCCAGTCTTCAAGAATTTGAGTAATCGATAATCGGGTCGAAGGATGGGGATCAAAAACCAGCACGGATTTGTTGGCCAGGAACTCGCCTGTCAGGCCATCTTCTGGGAGAGAGTCTGTACGCTCGCATTGCAAAGTAAACCAGAAAGTTGAGCCATCGCCAGCGGTGCTATTTACACCAATATTGCCACCCATCTTTTCAACTAGAGATTTAGATATAACCAATCCCAAACCAGTACCGCCAAACTCACGTTTCGTAGAACTGTCAGCCTGACTGAACGCCTTAAACAGGTTGCGCTGCTGTTCCTGAGTTAAGCCGATACCAGAATCTTTAACCTGAACTTTAAGCTTAAGCCCTTTTTGATTTTCCGATTCAACTTCGGCATACAGCTCAACACTTCCGGACTTGGTGAATTTAATAGCGTTGTTAACAAGATTGGTAATAATCTGTTTGATTCGAATGGGGTCGCCCAGCAAAGCTTTAGGGACATCGGAATAAATAAGCGAAACCAGCTCAATGCCTTTTTTATTGGCGTTAGGGCCTAGCATTCTGAAGATATCATCGACACACTCGCGTAAATCAAACGGATAGCGCTCGAAAGACATTTTGCCCGCTTCAATTTTTGAGTAATCTAGAATGTCATCAATAATTGACAATAAGCTGGTGGCCGAGCGTTTAATATCAAACAGGAAGTCTTTTTGTTTATTGTTAAGCTCCGTTTTCAATAACAGTTCAGTGAAACCAATAACGCCATTCATTGGGGTGCGAATTTCATGGCTCATATTGGCCAGGAATTCTGTTTTAATACGACTGGCTTCCAATGCCTGACGACGTGCAATATCCAGCTCGAGGTTATTCACTTCCAGAGTTTCTAAGGTTTCGCGTAAATCTTCGGTCGCCTGATCAACTGCCAACTGCATCTCTTCCTGATAGTGCTCCATGTTCTCGGCCATCAGGTTGATTCCTTCTTGCAGAGTTAATAGTTCAGCAGTTGCTTCGGACTCAAGACGCGTATCAAGACGGCCGTCTTTGATGCGATTGATGCCTTCGACCATCTTTTCAATTGGTGTGGTGACGCTCATCGACATTCTACGGGCGAGGAAGCCACCAATTAAGAGTCCAATGATGGTAATGAATAAGGTGGTTAAAATAGTGTTGTAACGACTGATTGCAGAAAACTCGTTGGTCATCATCACCGCAACATAACCTAACAGTTGGGCGTTAGCCTGACTGTAATTCTGCCAGGATTCATAATTTTCTGGGAACTTGGAAATGATCGGAGCATAAAACAGTTTGCCATGTTCGCTGTCAGAGGTGCGGGCAAAGCGCATTAAATTATTAGAAGAGCCAGATCTTGCCAGAGAGTAGGGGTTGTCATAACTCATTTCACTGAGCATCTCAGCGGCCCCCACTGATGCCAGAACACGGTTGTTCTGATCATAAATGGCGACTGCCATTAAGTCTTTGTCATTATCGCGCGCAGCTTGCGCCATTTCTGCCAGATTCTTTTCATCCAGCGTAATCAGGCCATATTCGCTGGCTAGGGCAAGGTGAGTGGCGATGGTTTTTCCGCGAGCGGTGAGGGAATATTTACTGTCGTTGATATGGTTGCTGATGAAGAGGGTTCCTAACAATAAGGCAACCAAAATAGTTGGCGTTAACGCCAAAGTCATAATCCTTTTACTGATTCCCCACTCTTTCATCTATTGTTCCATCTCATAATATACATTTTCTAACATCTCGATCTGACCAATTAACTCACCCAAAGTCAATTCTGAAAAGCCGAGTAGTTTGGCAATCCGGCGATTGGCATCCAGTACAAATTTGTCTGGATATTGGTACCGCTCTTTAATTTGCCCCTTTTCAATCTGATATATTAAATCAGCCGTTTGTTCGCCTATTGTATAGGGCTTACTAAATAATGCCAGCATCGCGCCTTCCTGCAACATATTCTGTGAGTTTCCTATTACTATCAGTCTGTGGCGGAAGCTGTTGATCAGCAAGGATTTTCGCGAACGGCCGGGCGGATAAATCCGATCCGTATCATGCAGCATAATACGGCAACAGCTGATTAATTGATTAATGGCATCCAGCGTTTTTAATTGCGGATTAACCACTAATGGTTTGTAAGGTAAATTAAAGAAGCGTGATAGTTGCTGGTAGCGTGTCTTCAGATAGCTGTTCTGGTCGCTGAAAAATGACGCGGTTTGTGCCTGATAAATGTTAAGACTTTTAATCAAAGCAAAGTAGCGAATAAGTGGCTGCTCATGTGTGATGGCATAAAAGTTGTCATGAGGGTGTTGACGCAGTATTTCGATGCTATCTGCGGTATTCATCAGAGCTATAACCGGACGATCTGTTTGCACCCTCATCACTCGGTCTAAGGCTTCCTGACCAACAGTGATAATATAATCTGCTTCCGTATTCTTTATGTAGGTTGCCCAATTGGGTTGTCTTTGCCAGAACAGCAGATTTTGCTTGAGGCTCAGGTCATATTTATCGAGCAGGTTTTGCTTAAGGCTGAACAGTAATTCCTGTTCTTGTGGGCTTGAGTAAGGGCCTAAAACATCAACCGAAATAACCTTGCGAGTTGGGTGTTCGGCCACAGCAGAAGGGCTCTGTAATAACAGGCTAAAGATCAAAGCCGCTGTGTAGAACCACTGCAAAGGTTTCAAAGATGATTTCTCCAAGCTTTTTCTGACAAAGTCGTTATAATGTGGGGCTTTCGTTGCATAATCTACCTTGCCCCATGGATATAGGCAAGTAAAGGCCTTAAGCTCTTACGCCCGAGGTCAGATAACGGCCAGAAAAAGGCTAAATAAGCAGACAGACATTATGAATATATTTGTATTTGATATCGAAACGATCCCTGACATTGAAACCGGCCGTTTGCTGAACGAATTTGAAGGTTTGTCCGATGAAGACGTGGTCACTGCGATGGAGCATTTGCGCTATCAACAAACCGGTAATACCTTCCAGCCTTTGTATTTGCAAAAGGTCGTTGCGATTTCAGCAGTATTTCGTCATGGCGATAAGTTAACGGTCTGGTCTTTGGGCGATGAGCAGGCGGATGAGAAAGAAATCATTCAGCGCTTTTTCGATGGTATAGACCGTTTCACGCCGACTATCGTGTCCTGGAATGGTTCTGGCTTTGATTTGCCAGTCTTACACTATCGTGCCATGAAGCATAATATCGCCGCTCCAAAATATTGGGACACCGGCGAAATGGATAGTCAGTTCAAGTGGAACAACTATATTAGCCGTTATCATAGTCGCCATCTGGACTTGATGGATGTGATCGCTTCTTATAATCCGCGCGCCAATGCACCGCTGGATAAAATCGCCAGTATGTTGGGCTACCCCGGCAAAATGGGCATGAGCGGCGCCAAAGTATGGGAAACCTTCCATAAGGGTGATCTAAAAGCTATCCGCGATTATTGCGAAACGGATGTGCTTAATACTTACCTGGTGTATCTGCGCTTTGAAGTGATGCGTGGCAATTTAAGCCAGCAAGATTTGGAAGCAGAAGAGCAAAAATTAAAAGAGTATTTAGCCAGCGAAAACCAACCGCACTTTACTGAATTTCTCGAAGCCTGGATCTGATCCAGACTCAGGCTTTCCTTTTACTGAATTTTATCAATTGATCTGAGAGTTAATCATGGCAAGAAGACGTCGTAGAAAGCCGTTACCGACCGAACCCGTTAATGCAACCATTCATGCGTTCTCGCACGAAGGTCGCGGGATTTGTAGCGTAGAAGGCAAAACGGTTTTTGTAGACAATGCGCTTAAGGGCGAAGAAGTGTCATTCCAGTACACCGAAAAGCGTGGCAAGTTTGATGAAGGCGTTGCGATTGAGATTCACAGTGCCTCGGAAGACCGCGTAACCCCGCCGTGCGACCACGCAGATATTTGTGGCGGCTGTAGCTTGCAACACATGAGTAACCCAGCGCAGATAGCTCACAAGCAAAATGTATTGGTCGAGCAGCTAGAGCATTTCGGTGGCCACTCGCATAAAACCGGTGATTATGAATTAGTTGAGCCGCTGCAGGCAGATGTTTTAGGCTATCGTCGAAAAGCGCGACTGGGCGTTAAATTTGTGCCTAAGAAAGGTGGAGCATTAGTCGGCTTCCGTGAAAAGCGCAGCAGCTTCTTAGCCACTATTGATTCCTGTGTGGTGCTTGATCCGCGAGTAGGGCAACTGATCACGCCACTGAAAAACATGATCAGTGAACTCGATAGTAACGATAAAACTGCGCAGCTTGAAGTCGCCATGGGCGATGACCAGGTAGCCTTAGTGGTACGTCATCTGGTGCCATTAACCGAAAAAGATCAGAACCTGTGGATTGAATTCGGAAAAGAACATGGCCTCTATATTTACCTGCAACCGAAAGGCCC
Source organism: Kangiella sp. (assembly GCF_048265365.1). NCBI lineage: Bacteria > Pseudomonadati > Pseudomonadota > Gammaproteobacteria > Kangiellales > Kangiellaceae > Kangiella > Kangiella sp. The sequence continues at coordinate 326,702 of NZ_JBLXBT010000002.1, read as the reverse complement.
AGATACGGTTCATTTGCTCTACGGTCCAGATACGCGCGACTGGTTATCCTATCGATTGGATGACTATGATGTGGAAATGCTGTTCCACCCCATGGACTTCACCCAGGTTAACGCCAGCATTAATTCGAAAATGGTTAAACGCGCCATTGAATGGCTAGAGCCAAAAGCAGATGACCGAATTCTAGATCTATTCTGTGGTTTAGGGAATTTCACCATTCCGTTAGCGACTCAGGTACAAAACGTGGTCGGTGTCGAAGGCAGCGAAGCCATGGTTGAGCGTGGACAAATGAACGCCAAACATAACGGTTTGAGCAACGTAGAATTTTACGCCACCAACTTGCAAGACGACTTCACGCAAGAAGAATGGGCACAACAAGGTTTCAACAAAATCCTTATTGACCCACCACGCAGCGGCGCACTTGATGTAGTGCAAAACATCACTCGCTTCAACCCAGAACGCATCGTTTATGTATCCTGTAACCCAGCGACTTTAGCGCGTGACGCAGGTGAGTTGAAGGAGAAAGGGTATAAGTTGGTGAAGGCGGGGGTTATGGATATGTTTCCGCATACCTCCCACACAGAATCCATCGCTCTGTTTGAAAGGGGCTAGTTTTAAATAGTCTTTTCCTTCCAATACTGCGTTATAAGACTTATTTGAGGTGCTCACGGACGACTAGTCCGCTCCGCGCCTCAAAAAGTCTCATGTCTTGTCTTGAAAGAAAAAACCTGCTTTAAAACCCTGTCGGAGAGTGTGTTGCTAGCTTTTTTATGCTTTGTTAAAGAGTTGCTCAAGATGCTCAATGACCTACTAGGTCACCTCCGCTCTTTCGCAACTTTTTGCCGCGAACTTAAGCATTTTAGTTCTTTCTGGTAGCGTTTAGTTAAGGGTTAAAGCTACTAAAAAAATAGGCCTCGTTACTTACTAATTGTAAACTCCCTCGCCAGTTTTTCATTTTACCCCGCCTGTTAGGGGGGAATTCTTTATCGTAACCTAAAAATACTACTTTAATGGATTGCTGGGGTGGATATAACGGTTATTGATCTCAAATATTAATTTATCACTGAAATAACAAGATGTTTTTTCAGTGATAACAGGGTCACCATTGATAAATGAAAGAACTCGGTATTGAGGGTTGAAGAAGTGACCATCTCCAATTGGTAATGGTAAAGTAAACTCCGAACTTACTTGGTTTGTGCTAGTTTGTTCTTTGGGGTTACCTAGGTTTGCTGGATGTGAAGACTTGATCGTACATTTTATTTCTTTATTTTCGGTCATCCCAGTATAATCAAAAGAAAAACCATGCCAAGTACAGGGCTTTACTTGCTTGTTATAAACACACTTTCCTTGTCCTGTTATATATATGTCATTTGTTTCATGGCAAATCCAACCAAATGTTTCACCATCAGTACAGGCTAGGCCTGCTTTAAAGTTTGTTATTTCCACTGATTTAACTGAACTAATTAAAGTTAAAAGTGCTATCAAGATTAACGTTTTCATGAAAGTCCTATTTAAATATTATTCGACACTAGAACTATAGCTTATTATATGTGTAAGAAAAGTACGTTAACTGAAAAGGAGATTAGCTACCTGCGATCCAGTAAGCACCAAAACACTTACTTACACCCTGATTACTTTTCTGTACTTCCAATAAAAATCAATGCTGCTAATATAGGTCTTTCGTCATTGTAGATGGTCCCTGAATTAGAACTATTCCAAGGATAGAATAAGCCTCCAGATTATGAAACGTAAAGATCACGATATATTTGAGCTGGTTGAGAATTCTCAGTTTTCGTTTGAGCAGTGGCTTGAGCTGAATCAACTGACGGTTGATGGTAAGCCTAAGTCTAAGCTGGAGAAAGCGGTGACTATGGCCCAGCAGAATGTATCTGTGACTCCTGTGCTTAAGCTGAACACTTTGGCGGCAGGTCTTGAGCTGGCGGAGGTTTTGACTCATTTCAATGCTGATGCGGACACTCTCACGGCAGCTGTATTATTACCTTCTGTGATTGCCGGTTCGGTTAAAATAGAAACCATCAAAGATAAAGTGGGTTCAACCATCGCTGGACTGGTGGAAGGTGCTGGCCAGATGGAGGCTATGCGTAGCTTGCAACAGGAAACTGGTGCTGAAAATGACCATCAGCAGGTGGAAAGTCTGCGTAAGATGCTACTGGGTATGGTGAACGATGCGCGAGTCGTCTTGTTAAAGCTCGCTGACCGCGTTGTCTCGCTTCGTCATATCAAAGATACTAGTCGTGAAACTCAATTAACTTTTGCCCGCGAAACTAAAAATATTTTTGCCCCTCTGGCAAACCGTCTTGGAATTGGTCAGCTGAAGTGGGAGCTGGAAGATTTGGCGTTCCGTTATCTCGAGCCGGAAGCTTATTTGTCGATTGCTAAAAATCTCAAAGAAAAACGAGTCGATCGCGAAAGGTATATCGAAGATGTTACTCAGTTGCTTGAGAAAAAACTTAAAGAAGAAAATATCAAGGGCGAAGTCAGCGGTCGGGTAAAGCATATTTACAGCATCTGGAAGAAGATGACCCGAAAAAATGTGGGCTTTGAGGAAATTTATGATGTTCGTGCTGTGCGAATTCTGGTTGAACGGGTTCAGGATTGTTATGGGGCGCTCGGCATTGTGCATGGCGAGTGGCAACATATTCCGAAAGAGTTTGATGACTATGTAGCAACACCAAAAGAAAACGGCTATCGCTCGATTCATACCGCGGTGGTGGGACCGGAAGGCAAAATCCTTGAAATTCAGATCCGTACTTTCCAGATGCATGAAGAATCGGAAAAAGGGATTGCCGCGCATTGGGCTTATAAAGAAGGTGCCAACTTAGCCAAAGTAGGTGTCGACGATAAGATTGCCTGGATGCGGCAATTGCTGGAATGGCAAAGTGAACTAGCGGATGTGAATGCTGATGAATTGATGCATGAGTTCCAAAGCTCGGTTTCCGAAGACCGCGTATTTGTGTTTACGCCACAGGGAAAGGTTATCGATTTACCGGCTGGCAGTACGCCGATTGACTTTGCATATCGTATTCATAGCTCAATTGGTCATCGGTGCGTGGGTGCTAAGATTAATGGCCGAATTGTACCGCTGACCTATCAGGTGCAAACTGGCGAAGTCATTGAAATCATGACGCAGAAAGAAGAGTCGCCAAGCCGCGATTGGTTGATTCCACACAATGGTTATATTAATAGCAGTCGCACCCGCCATAAAATCCAACAGTTTTTTAATAAGCTGGATCAAGAAGATAATGCCAATGCTGGCCGTCAGTTATTGGAAAAAGAGTTGGCGCGTAATCATTTGACCAATGTGCCGCATCAAGAACTGGCGCAAAAAATGCACCTGGCCAGTGATGTGGAAATGTATACCAAGATTGGTACTGGTAACCTGGGTATTACGCAGGCTATCAATCGTGCTAAAGAGCTGCTCGAATCCAAGCAGCCGCAACGAGATATTCAGCCGACCCTGCGCAAAAAATCAAAGCGTAAATCTTTCAGTGATGTATCAGTGTCAGGAGTCGGCGATCTGCTGACCAGTATTGCCAGATGCTGTAAGCCCGTGCCGGGTGAAGATATTATCGGTTACGTCACTCAGGGGCGAGGCATCGTCATTCACCTGAAAGACTGTACTCACGCTAGAAAGGCTTTGCGCGATAAGCCCGAGAGAATTATTCCGGTGCAATGGGAGGCTGAATCAACCAATGCCTATGCTGTCGATTTGGTGATTGTGGCGATGGATCGGAAAAGCTTGCTCAAAGACATCACTACTGTTCTTGCTAACGAAAATGCTGGTGTAACAGACTTATCCACTAGCAAACGCAACGAACAGGTGCAGATTTCGATAGAAATTGAGTTGTCGCAGCTTGAAGATCTACAACGTATTATTACACTACTTAAGCAATTGCCCAATGTATTAAAAGTTGAAAGACGACGCGGATAAATAGTTAACTTATGAGTGATACAACCGTTCTTACTGCACTTCCACAAACGCAACGACTGATGACCATCATGCAAGCTTTGCGTGATCCTGTTTCGGGCTGCCCCTGGGATCGTAAACAAACTTTTGAAACCATTGTTCCTTATACGCTGGAAGAAGCTTACGAAGTGGCGGATGCTATTGAGCGTGGCGATTTTAAGGAGTTACATGGCGAGCTGGGTGATTTATTGTTTCAGGTTATTTTCTATGCTCAGATAGGCCAGGAAGAAGGGCGCTTTGATTTTGAGTCTATTGCCGAAAAGGTCTCTGACAAGTTAGTCAGTCGTCATCCCCATGTGTTTGGTGATAAAGAATTTACCACTGATGAAGAACTGAAAAAGAACTGGGAGCAACAAAAGCATCAAGAGCGGCAAGGTAAAGATGAGTCCAATACCAGCTTGCTGGATGACCTGCCTAAACACTTTCCAGCCTTGTCCCTTGCCCAGAAAATGCAAAAGCGTGTTGGTCGTCATGGCTTTGACTGGCCTGAAGTCAGTGGTGTGATTGAAAAAATAGAAGAAGAAATCGAAGAACTCAAACAAGCTATTGCTAACAATGACCAACAAAACATTGAAGAAGAAATCGGTGATTTACTATTTTCCTGCGTAAACTTGTCGCGCCACCTTAAAGTTGATGCCGAAGCAGCATTGCGTAAAAGCGCCCGCAAGTTTGAGAGTCGGTTCAGAAAGCTTGAAGACTATTTAGCAGAAAGAAAGTTGACGGTAGATAGCGCGACTCTTGAACAGTTGGATAAAGGTTGGTGTGCAGTTAAACAGTTATAGCAAGCCATCCATTTTCTATCCCTTAACCCTTCGCTAAAATCCTATCCAAATGATTGGCAAAACTCATGCGGTCACTTTGGCCAAGCGGTGGTGGTCCGCCGGTGTGAATACCACTGGAGCGCATGGTATCCATAAAGTCTCGCATATTGAGCCGTCCTCGAATATTATCCTTTGTAAAGAGCTCACCGCGTGGACTTAATGCCTGGCAGCCTTTTTCAATGACCTCGGCAGCCAATGGAATATCCGAAGTAATGACCAAATCACCTTTCTCTGCACGTTGCACGATTTCATCATCAGCCACATCAAAGCCAGAGCTGACCTGTATTGCCTTGAGATAAGGCGACGGAGGCGTGCGAATAAACTGATTTGCGACCAGTGTTAGTGGTGTTTTGGTGCGCTCAGCTGCGCGAAACAGAATATCTTTGATGACTACGGGGCAGGCGTCAGCATCAACCCAGATTTTCATGATGATTCCAGCAATTTAATATTTATTCTATTTTACACCATTTAATGCCAAGTCACTGTTTTATTGAGTAAAAGAATATCTCTGTCATTGAGTGTCGTAGGTGTTGCCGTAAAATTGTCGTAACTATTGTGCCCAAATTTCTTTATATTAGAGCTTCATTCAGGGAATAAGAGTTAGCTAGATGAGAATCAATTCAGAATTGGTTAAACAATTACGTGCGGATAGACATTGGTCGCAGCAGCAACTAAGTGATGCATGTGGTCTTAACTTAAGAACCATTCAGCGCTTAGAGAGCTCAGGGAAGGCTTCTATTGAGACTGTCCGAGCTTTGGCCGCAGTTTTTGAGGTTTCGCCGGATGACTTAACTTTTCCCGAAAGCGGGCAGGCTGAAAGCGACAAGCTCGAAACCGGTGAGCCTCCGATGTCTCTCTTTTCGGCAGCTAAACACTGTCTTATCAATTATGCGAACTTTGAAGGCAAAGCTTCCAGAGCTGAGTATTGGTGGTTTTTCCTGTTTGTTTTGCTCATTGCGGCTGTTTCGAAAGTCCTGCATGAGAAGTTGTACCTGATTATTGCCATTTTAGCTCTGTTACCATTGTTAGCTGCTGGTACCAGGCGTTTTAATGACGTTGGCCATAGTGGCTGGTGTCAGCTATTGTTTTTAGTACCTTTCGGCTTTGTGCCTGTGTTTATTATGTTAGCTTTGGAGAGTAAACCTCAAGAGCAGGAAGTTGCCAGTGAGGAGGGCGTGACCTTGAAACCCTGATCTTGAAACTCTGACTTAAGAAAGGCCATTGCCCCCTAAATGGCCTTCATCACAAGCCCTCAATCTCCAGGCACTCAATTTTAGGCTCAAGTAAATTTACAAAAACTCCTCGCCAATGCTCCGACCTTTTTGATATACTGCCTTCCCGTCTTGAGACCCTTTCTTCTCATCGACATTTGGCCGAGTTCCTTGGTCGATTTAAAGTGTGTCAGAATTCGAAAAGCTACGATATATAAGGCCTCCAGGCCCATTTTCGCATTGGCGAATTTTGTATATTGTTGTTTATGGTGTTTTTGAGCAGGGCTAGCTGCTCGCAATTATTTAAGTTGGGTTAGGCTTATGACCAAGTACGTATTTGTTACCGGTGGTGTTGTTTCTTCTTTGGGTAAGGGTATCGCAGCGGCTTCGATTGCTGCACTTCTAGAGTCGCGTGGTCTAAAAGTGACCATGTTGAAACTGGACCCTTATATTAACGTGGATCCCGGCACTATGAGCCCATTCCAACACGGTGAAGTGTTTGTGACTGAAGATGGCGCAGAAACCGATATGGATTTGGGCCACTATGAGCGTTTCGTGCGTACACGTATGCATCAGCGCAACAACTTCACCACTGGCCGTGTCTACTCGGACGTTTTGAAGAAAGAACGTCGCGGCGACTATCTGGGCGGAACCGTTCAGGTTATTCCTCATATCACTGACGAAATTAAGCATAAAATCATCGAAGGCGCCAAAGGTGCTGATATTGCGATGGTTGAGATTGGTGGTACCGTAGGTGACATCGAGTCATTGCCTTTTATGGAAGCAATTCGTCAGTTGCGCTTTGAAGTAGGCAAGGAAAATGCCATGTTTGTGCATTTGACCTTATTGCCTTATATCGCCACCGCCGGCGAGTTAAAAACCAAGCCTACCCAGCACTCAGTAAAAGAATTACGTTCGATTGGTATCCAGCCAGACATGTTGATTTGTCGCTCTGATCGTTCCATCCCAGCCAGTGAGCGCGGCAAAATTGCCTTGTTCACTAACGTTAAAGAGCGCGCTGTAATTTCTTTGCAGGACGTTGACAGTATTTACCGTATTCCTGCGATTCTCTTGAATCAGCACGTAGATGACTTTATTTGTGAGCGCTTTGAAATCACTGTGCCAGAAGCGAATTTGTCTGAGTGGGAAGAAGTCCTGTACCGCGAAGCCAATCCAAAAGGCGAGGTTAATATTGCCATGGTTGGAAAATATATGGACCTGACCGAAGCCTACAAATCCTTGACCGAAGCTTTAAAGCACGCTGGTTTGCATACCCGTCAATCCGTAAAAATTCATTATATCGACTCTCAGGATATCGAAAAGAAAGGCACTGTTTTACTAAAAGACATGGATGCCATCCTGATTCCTGGTGGATTTGGCGAACGTGGCGTTGAAGGCAAGATTGCTACCGCCAAATATGCACGTGAAAACAAAATTCCTTATCTAGGCATCTGCTTAGGTATGCAAGTGGCTGTGATTGAGTATGCCCGTCATAAAGCTGGCCTTGAAAATGCTAATAGCTCAGAGTTTAACCCTGAAAGTCCTTACCCTGTTGTTGGTTTGATTACTGAATGGATTAACCGTGATGGCTCTAAAGAAGAGCGTGCGGATGACTCTGATTTAGGCGGCACTATGCGACTTGGCGCACAGCCTGCGGATATCAAGAAGGGAACTAAAGCCTTCGAAATCTACCAAAGTGAAGTAGTCAATGAGCGCCACCGTCACCGTTACGAAGTTAACAATAACTTGCTGCCAAAGCTTGAAGAAGCTGGCCTTGTGGTATCATGTACCTCTACTGAAAAGCATTTGGTAGAGATGGTAGAGCTGAAAGATCACCCTTGGTATGTGGCTTGTCAGTTCCACCCGGAGTTCACTTCGACGCCTCGCGATGGACATCCTTTGTTCAGTGCATTCGTGAATGCGGCGAAAGATTACCACGCGAAACAAACAGCTGGTTAATCAAATAGTTACTAAGGTGAGACTAGTTATTAAGGTGAAAGTATGAAATTACTGGATTGGGAAGTTGGTCTGGATCAACCGTTTTTCTTGATTTGTGGTCCCTGTGTCATTGAAAGCGAACAGCTGGCGATTGATACTGCGGGCTTCATGAAAGAAATTACCGACAGATTGGGCATTCCTTATATTTACAAATCATCGTTTGATAAAGCGAATCGCTCATCCAGTAAAAGCTTTCGTGGGCCAGGCCTTGAAGAAGGCTTACGTATCCTGCAAAAAGTCAAAGATCAGGTGGGCGTTCCGGTACTAACCGATGTCCACGAAGACACACCGATGCAAGAAGTGGCGGATGTGGTTGATGTGATGCAGACGCCTGCTTTCCTGTGCCGTCAAACTAACTTCATTCGTAAAGTGTGTGAGCCGGGTATTCCGGTTAACATCAAAAAAGGTCAGTTTTTATCGCCATGGGATATGAAGAACGTGGTTGATAAAGCGCGCGAAACCGGTAACCAGAACATTATGGTTTGCGAGCGCGGTGTTTCCTTTGGTTACAATAATCTGGTATCAGATATGCGTTCGCTGTCGATTATGCGCGATACCGGTTGTCCAATCGTTTATGATGCGACCCATTCTGCGCAACTGCCGGGTGGTCAAGGTTCTACTTCTGGTGGCTTGCGTGATGTGATTCCTGTGTTGGCCCGTGCTGCGATTGCTGCTGGCGTTTCTGGTGTATTTATGGAGTCACACCCGAATCCTGAAGTGGCTAAGTGTGATGGCCCGAACTCTTTCCCCATGTATCGCATCGAAGAAATGCTACGTGTTATGAAAGAGTTGGATGATGTGGTCAAAAAGACTGGCTATATTGAGGACTCGATCCACGAATTTGGTAAGGGCGACTTGCTCTAAGTTTCTAACACTCCTGTTCTGAGGAGTGTTTTTTTATGTCTATTCGATTTTTTCTTTATTTTGGTTTTGGTTGAAACAATTTAAGAGGGTATTGGCTTGAAAATTACAGATATCATCGGTCGCGAAGTATTGGACTCACGCGGCAATCCAACAGTTGAAGCAGAAGTGGTGTTAGAGAATGGCGTGCGCGCTATGGCATGTTCACCATCAGGTGCATCAACCGGTTCACGCGAAGCATTGGAATTGCGTGATGGTGATAAGTCTCGTTACCTGGGTAAGGGCGTGTTAAAAGCCGTTGGTCATGTTAACAATGAAATCAAGTCAGCCTTAGTTGGCAAAGATGCCACTGACCAGGTTGCTATCGATCAGGTCATGCTGGATCTGGATGGCACAGAAAATAAAGAAAAACTCGGTGCAAACGCGATTCTTGCTGTTTCTTTAGCGAATGCTAAAGCTGCAGCGCAGGCATTGGGCAAGCCTTTGTATGAACACATCAGCCGTGATGGTAAATTCTCTATGCCGGTACCAATGATGAACATCATCAATGGTGGTGAGCACGCGGATAACAATGTTGATATTCAAGAGTTTATGGTCATGCCTGTTGGTGCACCAACTTTCTCAGAAGCATTACGTATGGGTGCGGAAATTTTCCATCACTTACGTAAAGTATTGCAGGAAAAAGGTTTGAACACTGCGGTGGGTGATGAAGGTGGTTTTGCTCCAGATTTAGGTTCAAATGAAGAAGCGATTCAAGCCATTGTTGAAGCGGTTGATCGTGCTGGTTATAAGTTGGGTGACGATGTTGCATTAGCATTGGATATTGCTTCAAGCGAGTTCTACAAAGACGGCAAGTATCACTTGTCTGGCGAAGGTAAAGTATTAAGCTCAGCTGAGTTTACCGATTATTTAGCAGACTGGGTTGAGCGTTACCCAATCGTGTCGATCGAAGACGGTATGGACGAAAGTGACTGGGAAGGTTGGAAGTTACTGACTGATAAGGTTGGCAGCAAGTGCCAGTTAGTTGGTGATGACTTGTTCGTTACTAACACTAAGATCTTGTCAAAAGGTATTGAGCAGGGCGTAGCCAACTCGATTCTTATCAAGGTAAACCAGATTGGTACCTTGACTGAAACTCTAGCAGCGATTGATATGGCGCATGCGGCGGGTTACACCGCTGTGATTTCACACCGTTCGGGTGAAACAGAAGATACGACTATTGCTGATTTAGCTGTGGCAACTGCTGCTGGTCAGATTAAAACCGGTTCATTGTGCCGCTCTGATCGTGTTGCCAAGTACAATCAATTGTTGCGCATCGAGTCAGCTTTAGGTGAAAAAGCACCTTACCCTGGCAAGAAAGCCTTCAAGTTCTAATAAACTATAGCCTTATGGGGCAAGTAAGTACTATCATAACTACTTTATTTGCCCCCTATTTTCTGGCATTGTTACGTTTATGAAATGGGTTGCCCTGACATTACTGGTCATTTTGACTAGTCTTCAATACCGAATGTGGTTCGGGCAATCTTCTTTTCGTGAAATAAGGCAACAGGAAGCCAGAGTCGAATTAGTCAAATCTGAAAACGCTGAACTGGCATTACGCAACCAAAAGATTCTCGCTGAAATTCATGACTTGAGAGAAGGAACCGACGCTATAGAAGAGCGTGCGCGTTATCAATTAGGCATGATCAAAGAAGGTGAGACCTTCTTCCGCATTCTCGACTCGAGAGAAGACTCTCGCCAAGAGAGCCGCCAAGGCTCTTCTCAAGAGCAACGTTAAGACTGATCAAAAACAATATGAATGAGAATAAAACCAAGATTTGGGCACTGATTCCAGCCGCGGGAATTGGCAGTCGCATGAAAGCTCAATTACCTAAGCAATATCTCGAAATCGATGGTAAAACCATTCTCGAGCATAGCCTCTCCAAGTTTCTCGAACATCCTTCCATTGAAAAAGTCGTAGTTGCTTTACATCCGAATGACCATCATTGGTCAATGCTTAAAATCGCTCAGCATCCTAAAATCATTACCGCTGAGGGTGGTGAAACGCGGGCAGAGTCAGTGCTTAATGGCCTACATGCCATTAAGCAGCAGAAGGCTGGCGATGATTGGGTGATGGTGCACGATGCCGCCAGACCGTGCCTTGATGCAGGTAGTATTGATGCGCTGATACAGGCAGGTAAAGACTCGAAACATGGCGCTATTCTGGCTATTCCCTCAGTGGATACGGTCAAACTCGCAAACGCCAATCAAACGATTGAGAAGACACTTAACCGTGAAGAAATCTGGCTAGCCCAAACACCACAATACTTTCCCGTTGAAGCCTTAGCGACAGCAATCGAGGCAGGTTTGCAGCAAGGATTGCCCATAACTGATGAAGCCTCCGCTATTGAAGCGCAAGGTATGAATCCAGCATTAGTTATTGGTACCCGCAAAAATATTAAAGTCACTGAGCCAGAAGATATGCTGCTCGCTTCTGTCTGGTTATCCCACCAGTAAATAAACCCAACTTTAAAATTACCCCTATCTGGAGCGCACCAATATGGTGCGCCCATATTAAATAACCATATTGCAATCTGGTCAGACCACGCTTTTAATAAAAGTCATCGCAAGAAATTTCAAATTTGTTTTTTATTTGGGGGGAAAGCATGGATTTGTCTCTGGTTGCCAGTCAGACCGTTTCTGAGCTGAGTTACGCATTAAATACCTTTTATATCTTATCTTTTGCTGTGCTTGTTATGTGGATGGCCGCTGGTTTCAGCATGCTTGAAGCGGGCTTGGTAAGATCAAAAAACACCGTCGAAATATTGACTAAAAATATCGCTCTTTACTCGATCGCTAGCCTTTCTTATTTACTCATTGGCTACCAACTAATGTATCCCGAGTCCGCCCTGAGTAGTTGGTTTTCTGGATTTGCTTCGCCTGATTTTTCAGATTTGAGTGCTGAGCAAATTAGCCCTGAGGGTTACTCGAAAGTTGCTGGAATCTTTTTTCAGTTGGTGTTTGTGGCAACGGCCATGTCTATTGTTTCTGGGGCGGTAGCTGAGCGAATGAAATTATGGTCCTTCCTTTTGTTCTGCTTCTTTATGACTGCGTTTATCTACCCTATTCAGGGCTACTGGAAATGGGGATTGGGATTTTTAGAGACGGCAAAGTTTTATGATTTTGCTGGAGCAGGGGTCGTACACCTGTGCGGGGCCATAGCTGCTTTAGCAGGGGTTTTGCTGTTAGGATCAAGAAAGGGTAAATATGGCCCAGGAAAAATGGTTAATGCATTTCCCGGTGCAAACATCCCAATGGCTACACTAGGAACCCTGATACTGTGGATGGGCTGGTTTGGCTTTAATGGGGGCTCGCTACTTAAAATGTCAGACTCAGCAAGTGCTAATGCTGTGTCCTTGATTTTATTAAACACCAACACGGCTGCTGCTGCAGGTGGGTTATCTGCATTGATATTTTCCAAGCTGCGTTATGGTCGGGCAGATTTAACCATGATTTTGAATGGTGTTTTGGGCGGACTGGTTGTCATTACAGCTGATCCATTATCACCAACTCCTATTCATGCATTACTTTATGGAGCGGTAGCAGGCGTCTTGATCATGGTGTCGATTGTAACGTTAGATCGATGGAAAATTGATGATCCGGTGGGTGCTATTTCAGTGCATGGACTCGGTGGAATAGTGGGCTTATTGCTGGTCCCTATAGCTAATGGTGATGCAAACATCTTAAGCCAGTTGCTGGGCATTGGAGTGATAGTTGTATGGACTTTCATTGTCAGCTTTATAGTTTGGTATCTGATTAAGTGGCTTGTCGGAATAAGAATTGATGATGAGTTCGAGTATACCGGCGCCGATCAGGAAGAGTGTGGTTTGGAAGCATATCCAGAATTTACCAAAAGTTAGGAGTTAGCAATGAAATTGATTACTGCAATAGTAAAAACCTTCAGGCTGGATGATATTCGCCAAGCGTTGACGGACATTGGTGTTACTGGAATGACCATAACTGAAGTTAAAGGTTTCGGTCGACAAAAAGGGCATACAGAACTTTATCGTGGGGCAGAGTACACTTTAGACTTCTTGCCTAAAACTAAAGTCGAAGTTGCCGTTGAGGAAGATGAGGTTGATCGAGTGGTTGAAACCATCATCAACACCGCTAAAACCGGAAAGATTGGTGATGGTAAGATTTTTGTAGTCAACCTCGATACCGTCATTAGAATTAGAACAGGCGAGATGGGGAGTCACGCTCTGTAATTGGATGAATGCAAAATATGAGTTCAATTCGATGTTGACACGACGATGGTTATGGGTTTAAATCAGCCACATGAAAACAGTAATGACGCAAATTCACCACCATCACCACCATTCAGACCGATTGGCGGTATTGCTTTATGTGTGAAGTTTACTGATTAGGAATTTCTAAAAGCCCCGCCAAAAGCGGGGCTTTTTTTATGCTTGTAACTTTTAACCGATTATTTATAACTGACGACTAAAACTGATTAACTGAGATAAAAACATGTTTTTAAACAAGAGCTTACATCATCACCATCATCATACACTGCGCGAGCGACGGTGGCGGTGCTTTTGTTTAAGACTTTATCAGGATTCAGTTTAAACAGTTAAGACACCCAGGTATAAGAACCCCGTTGCTCCGCAAGGTCAACGGGGTTTTTTATTGGCTTTAATAAATGATGATTTTGAAACTTTAACAATTTGAAACTTTAGGAGAAATGACATGGCTTTAAAAATGGTAATCCCAAAAGGTAAGTTATATGACAAAGTGGCTGAGCTACTTTCTGATATTGGCCTGACGCTGGTTGGCGACAGTCGCAATTATCGCCCTCAATTATTTGGCTGTGATATCGAGGTTAAGTTACTGAAAAGCCAGAACATTCCAGAAATGGTGGCGTTGGGGCAACACGATATTGGCTTTGCCGGTATGGATTGGGTTTTGGAGCAGGAAGCGGACGTTGAGGTGCTTGAAGATTTAGGATTTAACCCGGTTCGCTTGGTTTCCTGCATTCCTGAAGATTGGGATTGGAACGAAGTGCAACAACGGAAAATCATTGTCGCTTCTGAGTACAAAAAGATTTCAGCTAAGTACCTCGATAAGTTAGGCGTTCAATATCAACTGCTCCGTGCTTATGGCGCGACCGAAGTATTCCCGCCTGAAGATGCGGACATGGTGATTGATAATACTAGTACCGGTTCAACCATTCGTGCCAATCGTCTGAAGATTGTGGATACCGTGATGGAAAGTTCAACCCAGCTTATTGCCAATAGAAACGTACTTAATGATCCAGAAAAGCGACAGCAGATTGATGATTTATTGTTGTTAATGCGCGGTGTTTTGAATGGTCGTAAGCGTGTCTTGTTAGAGATGAACTGTTCAGAAGAAAGCATTGACCGAGTAGTTGACTTACTACCAGCAATGCGTGCACCAACTGTAAGCCGCTTATATAACGCTGACGGTTTTGCCATTAAAGCTGCCATTGAGCGTAAGCTAATTAAAGATTTGTTGCCAAAGCTGATTACTGCCGGTGCGACGGATATTTTAGAAACGCCAATTCGCAAAGTGCTGTAGCGTCTGCTTAAAAGGATAAGTGTGATGAATATGAAAGAAATCAAAACTGAGCCTTTAAAGCTCGATTTTAATGAGCGGGCGGATCGTTTTCCTGAGTGGCTGGATATCAGCAAACTATCGCCACAAAATTATTGGCGCTATCCCGATCAGTCACAGTTGAAGTTAGCCATGAGTAAGCAGTTGGGCTTGGCCCCTGAACAGGTTTTAGTAACCAATGGCGGTGACGAGGCGATTGAACTGATGTTCAAACTGGCAACCCTAGAGCAGCGAGAGTTGGTCATTCCTATGCCCGCTTTTAGTCAATACTTATCTGGTATCAAGGTCTGGAACAGTAAAGCAAAGCTGATTCCTGCCAAACCGGATTTGAGCATTGATTTAGAAGCAAGTTTGAATGCGCTAAGCGAGAACTCGATTCTGGTGTTGACCAGTCCTAATAACCCTACCGGGGAAACATTAGAACTGGATGTGTTAAGAGACGCCTGCAAACGCGCAAAAGCTATTGGTGCGGAAGTGTTTCTTGATCAGGCTTATATTGAGTTTACAGGACAGGCAGAAGAGTCTCTTTGTTTGCTAGAAGATTTCGACAATCTGGTGCTGCTACGCACTTTATCCAAAGCCTATGGGTTGGCAGGCATTCGTTGTGGCTATCTATTGGGCAACGAAGCTTTTATTCAGCGATTTGCTGAGCGCAAGATGCCATTCAATGTTCCGCAGCCAACATTGGATATCGCACTCCAGGCATTCTCTCAAGCTGCACAGCGTGATGTTGCAGACTTTACTCAACGCATCGCAGAGAACCGTGATTTGTTAGTGCAGTTTTTGCGTCAGCGTGGTTTGAACGTGTTAGACAGCCAGGCCAATTTCATTCTGATTGTTGATAACTCGCAACGACTGCAACTGATAACGGCGGCTTGCCAGCAATATAATATTCAGATCAAAAGTGATTTAGTTGGACTTGAGTTACAGAAACGGGGTTTGCAGGAGCAGTCAGCCATTCGTATAGCCATACCTTATGAATTTGAACCGCTGAGACAGGCTTTGATTTTGGCGCTTAAACCTGAATTGATTTGCTTTGACATGGATGGTGTCTTGATCGATACCAGTAAGAGCTATGATGCTGCAATTAAACAAACCGTAGAGTTTTTTACCAAAACAAAAACTGAGCAGGAAGAAATCGATAGATTACGTTCACGTGGTGGCTTCAATAATGATTGGGTGCTGACTTATGAATTAATAAAGTTGCAATCGGAAGGGCCATTGCCAGACTACGTTTCAGTGGTGGAACAGTTCCAACAGTTTTACCTGGGTAACGGTGAGCAGGCAGGACTCAATCAATTAGAAGAGGCGCTATTAAGCGCAGATCTTTGTACCCAATTATTTGTGCAGAACAGCAAGCAGTTTAAAACAGCAGTGGTGACGGGGCGTCCTCGTGGAGAAGCGGAAATTGGTCTGAAGCTTTTGGGTATTCGAAATACCTATCTGGTCAGTGATTGTGATGTTATTGAATCGAAGCCGGCACCAGAGGGCATCAATCAATGCAAAACCTATTACGGCGCAACTTACTGTTGGATGCTGGGTGATACACCAGATGATATTCAGGCAGCTAAAGCTGCGGGCGCACTGGCCATCGGTATTGCCGAAAGCGAGAGCGCAAACAATTTATACCAGGCGGGGGCCGATCTTGTTGTGGCTTCTGTTAATGAATTAGAGAGGTTGTTATGACAGAACAAACTAAAAATCCGGCGATAGTTTCAATTGTCCGTCAGACTAAAGAAACAGCGATTCGATTAGAGCTGAATATTTATGGCGCACAGCAACTCAAAATCAATACCGGTTTACCTTTTTATGATCACATGCTGACTCAGTTAGCGCTTCACGCTGGCTGGGATTTGCAGCTTGAAGCAAAAGGCGACTTAGAGGTTGATGATCACCACCTGATTGAAGATGTAGCGATTTGCTTAGGCCAAGCTTTGCAGCAGGCATGGCGTCAGCAGGAATCGATTACTCGTTATGGCCAACGTCTTTTACCAATGGATGCCAGTCTGATTATGGTTGCGGTAGATGTCTGCGGTCGAGGGTACGGTGTGACTGATTTGCCTTTTACGCGTGAAATGATTGGCAAGATTGCTACCGAAATGTGGAAACACTTTTTCTACACTTTTGCGATAAACGCACAAATCAGTCTGCACATTAAAGCAGAGTATTTTGATAATAATCATCACTTGATTGAAGCCAGCTTTAAAGGCTTGGCTTTTGCATTACAAGAGGCTTTAACTCCCAAGCAGGGTGTTAACAGTTCAAAGGGTTGTTTATGAGTGATTCGTCAATGACAGAAGCAATACAAAAAGTCGGAGTCATCAATACTGGTGCCGGCAACTTGTATAGCTTGAATGGTTGTTTACGTCGCATTGGTTTTTATCCGGTTACTATCAATCAATCAAGTGATCTGGAGCGTTACGACATTTCGGCTTTGGTGATTCCAGGGCAGGGTCGCTTTGGTACCGTGATGGCCAATTTGAATATCAGTGGTTTGGATGAGGTTATAAAGAGATGGTATCACGACCACAAAAAACTGATCGGTATCTGTGTCGGCTTACAGATTATGTTTGAGGAGTCAGAAGAAGATCCCGATGTTTCAGGGCTGGGATTATTGCAGGGTAAAGTCACTCTCCTACAAAGTCCAAAGCAGCCGATGGTGGGATGGGCCGATGTTCAGTCTAGTGAAAACTGGCTCAACAACCAGACGCTTTATTTTGTGAATAGTTATGGAGTTAGCACCAGCGATAAATCCATTGCCAAAGTGACTTATGGCGAAACATTTGTGGCTGCTGTTGCGAGCAATAATATGATTGCATTCCAATGCCACCCAGAAAAATCGGGTATAGCGGGCGAAGAGGTATTAAAGCAATGTCTGAGTTAAGCAAAAACAGTGAGCAAGGACTCAAATCGCGCGTCATTGTTTGTCTTGATGTAGCCCATGGTCGTGTGGTGAAAGGTGTCAATTTTAAGGGCTTGCAGGATATGGGTGACCCCGTTGAATTAGCAATTCGTTATCAGGAGCAGGGCGCTGATGAGATTGTATTTCTTGATATCAAAGCGACTCTTGAACAGCGCGCTAATGCCTTAGAAACGGTAACCAGAGTAGCAGAAAATTTGTCGATCCCTTTTACCGTCGGCGGTGGACTCAATACTTACACCGATGTTGCGCAGTTCCTGAATGCAGGTGCCGACAAAGTGACGCTGAACAGTGCTGCAGTCAAGAACCCTGATTTGATCAATCAGATTGCAAAAGGTTTTGGTTCGCAGTGTGTAGTTGTGGCTGTCGATTTGAATCAAGTGCAGGACCGGCAAACAAAAGATGTAGGCGAATATCGAGTCTTTATTAATGGTGGCAATACCCCAACCAATTTAGATGCCATCCAGTGGCTTACAGAAGTCGAGCAACGCGGAGCGGGAGAAGTGTTGCTGACAGCGATGCACCGCGATGGCACTGGCCTGGGTTTTGATAATAAGTTGATGAGCACGGTCAGCCAGCAACTTGGTATTCAAGTGATTGCTTCGGGTGGTGCGTCAAAACCTGAACACTTTACCGAAACCTTTTTGGCTGGCAGCGATGCAGCGCTTGCTGCAGGTATGTTCCATCGTGGTGAGTATACGGTTGGGCAGGTTAAAGATGAATTATTGAGAAACGGTGTTGCCGTTCGAAACGAATACTTAAAAGGTTAAAATTATGTTGATTCCAAGTATTGATTTATTAGATGGCAAGGCAGTGCAATTGCAGCAGGGCGATGCTAGCCGAAAGATTGTTGAAAAAGATAATCTGTTCGAACTGCTGGAAGAGTTTTCTTTGTTTGGCGAAGTGGCCATCATTGATTTAAATGCCGCATTGGGGAAGGGCGACAATAAAACATTAATTAAGCAATTAATTAAGAAGTTCCCGTGTCGTGTGGGTGGGGGGATTCGAGATTATGATACAGCGAGAGATTATCTTGCCAGTGGTGCTAAAAAAATTATTTTAGGGACTTGTTGTCGCGAAGACTTTGTTAAGAAGTTGCCTAAATCTCAACTGATCTTTGCTATTGATGCAAAAGGCGATGATTGGGTGACCCACGGTTGGCAATCATCATCCAATAACAAAGTTGCAGCCATGATTGATGAGTTGCAGCAAAACTGCTCAGAGTTTCTTTATACCCAGGTGGAAAAAGAAGGCATGATGCAGGGCATTGATCGCGAGCGTATTGAGCAGGTGATCAAACAGTCGAATATTCCGGTAACAGTCGCTGGCGGTATCACTGATCTGGATGACATCAAGTATATTAACAAGCTGGGTGCCAACAGCCAGCTCGGCATGTCGATTTACACTGGCAAGTTGAAACTGGATGAAGCAGTTATTGCCTGTCTTGATTTTGAGAAAGCGCCATTGATTCCAACTATTGTACAAGATGTGGAGACCAATAAAGTGTTAATGCTGGCTTACTCTAATCAAGAGTCATTAGAAGCTGCTATTGGTAAGCGTGCGGGAGTTTATTTCAGTCGTTCGCGTAATGAGTTATGGGAGAAAGGCTTAACCAGTGGCAATCAACAACAACTGGTGAATGTCGATTATGACTGCGATGGCGATACTTTATTGTTCAAAGTCAGACAAACCGGTAATGCTTGTCACCTCGAACGCTACAGTTGTTTTGCTGGTCAATCAGCTTCCTTTGAGCTGGACACTTTGGATCGCATTTTTGAACAACGCATGCAAAATCAGGAAATAAAAACCTTTAGTCAAAAGCTATTAGCTAGCGATGCTCTGCAGCAAGAGAAGTTACGCGAAGAATGCGAGGAGTTAATTGAGGCTGATGAGCAGGGTGAAGTACGCTGGGAAGCTGCTGACCTGATTTTCTTTGCCTTGGCTCGCGCTAAGTCTAAAGGTGTTTCATCAAGCGATATTATTAATGAATTAGGAGCGCGTAATGGCGGGTAAATCTTATATAGAATGCTCCACTAATTGGAAGCGTCCCAATCTCACCCAATCACCAGAATTGTTTCAGCAAGTGGCAAAACTGTTGCAGGAAGTTGAGACCGGTGGCGATTTAGCTATTGATAGTTTGAGCAAACGTTTTGATGGCTTTCAACCGCGAAGAATTGCACTGAAACCTTATCGTGATTATGCGCTCGATCCGCAACTGTTGAATTCAATTGAGCAGGCTGCGCAACGCATTGAAGCTTTTTGCACTTTGCAGAAAGAGACCTTGCAGCCGCAGCAGATTGAAGAAGCCAATGGCGTGTTTGGATTTCAGTACAGTCCAATTGAAGCGATTGGTGCTTATATTCCTGGGGGGCGTTTCCCACTAATCTCTACCGCTTTGATGACGCTGATGCCAGCACGTGTCGCAGGTTGTGAGCGCCGAGTTGCCTGCTCGCCATCAGTGCACCCTGCAATTTTGGCAGCGGCTTCACTGGCTGGAGCTACTGAGTTCTGGCACATTGGCGGAGCGCAAGCCGTTGCTGCCATGGCATTTGGTTATCAAAACCTGCAACCCGTGCAGATGATCGTTGGGCCGGGCAATCAATACGTCAATGTTGCAAAGCAGCTGTTGCAAAGTCGTATCAAAATTGATGTTGCTGCAGGCCCCAGTGAGTTGCTGATTTTAGCTAATGCAGAGGTTAATCAGGAGTGGTTGATCGCTGATATGGCAGCGCAGGCGGAGCATGATCCACAGGCGCAAAGTTTATTGGTTAGCGACGATGATTCTTTCTTGAGATCCATCGAGCAGCAGTTAATGAACAGCGACGAGTTACGCGCTTTGCTCGCTAGTGAGCAGATTGTGTTATTACAGGCGAGGCATGTCGATGACATGATTAAGTTCAGCAATCGTTATGCGCCAGAGCACTTGTTGCTGGCCGATGCAAGGATTCAAGCAGAGCAATTGAAGCACTATGGCTCACTCTTTATTGGCCAGAACAGTGCGGTGGCTTTCGGTGATTATTGTGCAGGACCTAACCACACCTTACCGACCATGGGCAGCGCTAACCGTTCCAGTGGTTTGTGTGTGCAAAGCTTTATGAATATTCAGTCGTACCAGCAAGTGACTGATGCGGGGTGCAAGCAACTGGCTGAAATTGGTCGCCCATTAGCCGAGGCGGAGCAATTGGTTTGGCATGAACGCAGTATGCAGGTAAGATCCTAGCATTCAGTTTTTGTCAAAGCGCAAGTGCTAGGATTTCTATGTTTCGAATTGGTCATGGTTATGACGTTCATAAATTTGGTGGCGATAGCCCATTAATTTTGGGCGGTGTCGAATTTCCGGGTGAACAAGGTTTGCTCGCTCATTCGGATGGCGATGTGGTGTTGCATGCAGTTTGTGATGCGCTATTGGGCGCAATTGCTAAGGGCGATATTGGTCATCACTTTCCCGATACCGATGAGAAACTCGCTGGTGCCGACAGCCGAGGGTTATTGGTTGCTGTGATGCAGCAGGTACACGAAGAGGGTTTTGAGCTTGGCAATCTTGACGTCACCATTGTGGCGCAGGCACCTAAAATGGCCGCGAAAATATCTGACATGCGACAGGTCATTGCCAATATCTGCAAAGCTGAACTAAACCGCATTAACGTCAAAGCAACCACCACAGAAAAACTAGGCTTTGTTGGCCGCAAAGAAGGGATTGCAGTGCACTCTGTTTGTTTACTTGAATCCATCGAACAATAAGATGGAGATACACGTTCAGGATTGGCCCAGAGCCTACGGCACCCCATTAGCCACCGCCACTTTCCGCCAGAAGTTGAGCGACTTCTGTGTTGATGAAGATTTACGTTTCGAACCATCGGGCGAAGGTGCGCACCATTTGCTTTTGATCGAAAAGCGTAATATCAATACTGACATTGTTTGTCACAAACTGCGTCGCTTTGCCGAAGTTAATCCCACAGATGTTGGCTATGCCGGCAAGAAAGATCGCTTTGCCATTGCACGTCAATGGTTCAGCGTACAGTTACCATTGCTTAAAGAGATCGACTGGTCTGAATTTAATGATGATGAAGTGACTGTTCTGAAAGCGACACGTCATGACAAAAAACTACGTATTGGTGCGGTTAAGCAAAACCACTTTGCCATTACCTTGCGCGATCTGAACTTTAATCCGGGCTCTGATCAACAGGCACTACATCAGCGTATCGAGCAGATTCAGGAGAATGGCTTCCCCAATTATTTTGGTGAGCAACGCTTTGGTCATAATGGCGATAATTTAACCCGTGGCGCTGAGCTGCTGCTGGCCAATAAAAAACTCAAAAATCGTAATTTGCAGGGATTGTTATTCTCTGCGGTGCGTTCCTTTTTCTTTAATCAGGTTCTGGCCAAGCGTATTGAAGCAAATAAGTTTTCAGAATTGCTGGATGGCGACTATGTACAGCTTGATGGTTCCGAAAGTGGTTTCACGGTTCAGGATATGGAGCAGGAGCTACCACGTTTTGTAGCTAAAGATATTCATCCCACTGCACCCATGCCCGGACGGGGTCGTTCGCAGCTGTTGGCTGAGGCTGCTGAGTTTGAAGCAGAAGTGCTTGAGCCTTATCATGAGTTGATTGCTGCTTTGGAGCGCAAAGGGCTCAATGGTGAGCGCCGTGCGATTCGTGTTTTTCCACAAAATGTCACGTTGCAATGGCATAATGAGCAAACGCTGGAACTAAGCTTTAGTTTGCCCAAAGGAGCTTTCGCGACCAGTCTGTTGCGTGAATTATTTGAGCTTAAAACCAATCTTTAACCACACTAATACATATTATGAAAATACTGCTGAGTAATGATGACGGCTTTTTTGCGCCGGGAATTAACGCCTTATATGACCATTTGCAACGTATTGCACGGGTGACCGTGGTTGCACCAGACCGTAACCGCAGTGGGGCCAGTAATTCATTAACCTTGGATCACCCGATTCGCGCCTGGCAAACTGACCGTGGATTTTTTGCCGTAACCGGTACGCCAACTGATTGTGTGCATCTGGGAACCCATCATCTGATGGGCGCAGCACCTGATATGGTGGTTGCTGGCATTAATACAGGCGCAAATCTGGGCGATGATACCCTCTATTCCGGCACTGTTGCGGCTGCGATGGAAGGGCGTGCTCTAGGTTATACTGCCGTTGCCGTGTCATTAGTCGGTCATGACTGCCAGCACTATGAAACCGCTGCACGAGTTGCTGCTGAGATCATTGAAGGCTTAATTGAGCACCCGCTGGGCAAGGATCGAGTGCTGAATATCAATGTTCCTGACCTGCCTTATGAAGAATTAAAAGGAATTAAGCTAACACGCTTGGGAAATCGCCACCGTGCTGATACTATTATTCCGGATAAGGATCCAAAAGGGCGTCAGGTTTATTGGCTGGGGCCTTTACCGAGTGGGCAAGATATTGGGGAAGGAACGGATTTTCATGCCGTTGAGAACGGCTACGTTTCGATTACGCCCATCAATGTGGATCTGACCGCGTATAACAGCTTCGATGAAGTGGAAGACTTTTTGAGTACTTATGACAGCCCATTAACGAAAAGCTGATAGGCTCAATCGATAACAACAATATAGAACAGACCGACAACTATGAATGCAGCTCATTTTTCTGGCATTGGCATGACTTCAGCGAGAACGCGTGGCCGTTTGGTGCAACGTTTGCTTGCCGAGGGGATTTCCAATCAGCAAGTTTTAAAGGCTATTGAAGACACGCCTCGTCATGTGTTTATTGATGAGGGCTTATCCCACCGTGCCTATGAAGATACAGCCCTACCCATAGGTATGGGGCAAACCATTTCGCAGCCTTATATTGTTGCCCGTATGACTCAGGCTTTGCTTGAATCCGGCTCAATGAACAAGGTGTTAGAAATTGGTACTGGCTGCGGCTATCAAACCGCCATTTTGTCCAAACTGTGCAAAACCGTATTTACCGTTGAGCGTATTCGCGCACTTCATATGCAGGCCCGCAAAACCCTCGGCCAACTATCCATTCACAATGTGCAGTACCTGTTCGCTGATGGCTTTAATGGCTGGCAGCAAAACGCACCTTTTGACGCAATCATCGTGACCGCGGCACCTTCGCAAATTCCTGAAAAGCTGATGGTGCAATTGGCCGATGGTGGACGCATGATTATTCCAGTAGGCCAAACTGAAACTGCGCAAGAGCTGATTCTGGTTGAACGTCAGGGAGACGAGTTTAAACAAACCGTTGTTGAGAAAGTTAAATTTGTACCGTTAGTCAGTGGCGTTGCTCGATGAAAATTTTTACCAAGATGTACGACGCTTGTATGCGTTGGGCGCGTCATAAGTACGCAGTTTATATTTTAGGCTTAATCAGTTTTATCGAATCCATCTTCTTTCCGATTCCTACAGCTGCCATGCTGGCACCGATGGCTTTGTCGACCCCGCACCGTGCCTTGAGCCTTGCAGGACTTGCCACTGTGACTTCCGTGTTAGGCGGGATCGTAGGTTATCTGGTGGGGGCCTTTGCTTTTGAGTCCTGGGTCTTGCCAGCGATTGAAAAGTTCGGTTATTTAGCAACTTATGAAAAAGCAGTAGTCTGGTTTGCTGACTTTGGTGTCTGGGTGGTGTTGATCGCTGGATTTTCTCCAGTACCCTACAAGATATTTACTTTAACTGCTGGCGCACTCAGTATGTCGTTTTTGCCTTTTGTACTGGCCTCTATCATCGCTCGTGCTGCTCAATTTTATCTCATTGGCGGATTAGTGAAGTGGGGCGGGGAACCAATGCAGCATAAATTGCGTCAATATGTAGACTGGATTGGCTGGGGCTTCTTAATCCTTGCGGTCATCGCTTATATTATTTATAAATACGTGTAAGCTAGAACAATCAATAACTCATTGTAAAAACAAGGATTTTTAACTAAAGCATGCGACAGGAAACAAAAGACATACTTAAACGTTCTGCCGTCCGCTCACTCTGGATCGTCGCTATCGTGTTAGTGATCTTTTGGTTGCAGGGTTGTGGTAATGAACGCCTGGCCCCTGTCGAAGAGCGCGAAGCCAACAATTATAAAGCCCAATTACACAGCTTTTATCCGCCTTCCGAAGTGGATAACAGCCAACAATTTTATTATGTACGTCCTGGTGACACCCTTTATTCTATTGCCTTTCGTTATGGCCTTGATTACAACATTCTTGCTCAGGCTAACGATATTGATAGCAATTACACCATCCACGCTGGCCAACGCCTGAATCTTCAGAAAGCCCGCGATATAACGCCAGCAGAAGAATATGAAGTGGCAGGCACGGAGCCACCGGGTACGCAACAATCCAGCGATGCTTCACGTCGTACCCCGGTCAGCGTTGCCAGAAGACCGGTAGCAGAAGTTCCAAGAACGCCTGTCACTAGCCAGTCTCATCAGCAGGTTAATGAGCCGCAACAAGAGCCGAAAAAAGAACCCAAGAAAGAGCCTGTTAGCAGCTCGAATACTATGGGGGGCAGTAAAGAGCCTGTCGCCTATACGCCTAACTCGCCTGTGAAATACTGGATGTGGCCAACCATGGGCCAAATTCTGCAAGGCTTCTCAGGCGCGAGCAAAAGCTCCAAAGGGATTGATATAGCCGGTAATCTAGGCGATCCGGTGCGAGCTTCCGCCGCTGGCAGAGTAGTCTATGCAGGCCGAGGGCTTCGTGGCTATGGCAACCTCGTTATCGTCAAGCACAACAACGACTTCATTAGCGCATACGCCCACAATCGAATCTTGCTGGTTAAAGAAAACGAAATCATCAAAGCCGGCCAGAAAATCGCCGAAGTCGGCAACACCGACAGTGAAGTTCCCAAACTACACTTTGAAATTCGCTTCAAAGGTAAACCCGTCGATCCAATGCGTTATTTGCCGAAGCGGTAGAGGATATACAGCAAAACACTATAGCAAGTTGATCAGAAGGGATATTTATGAATTGGGAAGATGACAAATTAGATAGAAAAGCTGAAGCAGAATATCTAGTTAAATACATAAACAGAAAATATGAAGCTAGTGACGCCACATCTCTTTCGATAAACCTTAATGCTGAATGGGGACAAGGAAAAACTTTTTTCTTAAGAAACTTAAGACGCGATCTTTCTGAGCAAGGTTATCCTACTGTATATTACGATGCATGGCGTAATGACTTTTCTAACGAGGCGCTCGTATCCTTTATTTCTGAGATTTCTGATGAGCTTGCCAAAGCTTTAGATGCAAATCCCAAAATTAAGGAAAAAATACACACTTTCAAGGAGAAAGGGAAACAGATCATCAAGTCCTCAGTACCAATACTTTTATCCGCCTTAGTGAAGCATCTACTAAGAACGGATGACTTAAGTGGTCTGATTCCTGAAGATGAGGACAAACCTGACTCTAATCAATCAGATAGTACTTCTGATTTTTCAGATACTGTATCAAAACTCACTACCTCAGCAGCCACAAGCATGTTAGAGCAACATAAAGAAAGTCAGAAAAGTATTGGGGAGTTTACAGAGGCGCTGAAAGAATTAGTCAAGGAGTTAGGAAAGGGAGATGGGAAGCTAAAAGATAAAAAGTTACCGATATATATTCTAGTTGATGAGCTTGACAGATGTAGACCAACATTTGCCATTGAGCTACTAGAAGCTATAAAGCATTTATTTGGAGTTCATGGGGTCGTGTTCCTTGTGGCTACCAATACTTCTGAGCTCCAAGCAAGTGTCAAAGCCGTATATGGTGGGGAGTTTTCTGCTAAAGCATACCTAAGAAGGTTTTTTGATATTGAATATTCTTTCAGAAAGCCAAGCCGTAAAGAGTTTTGTCGGCAAGTGATCTCTGATATTGAATTTGGAGATAACGTTAACTCTTATGAACCGAATGGACAAGATGACTTCGAGTCCATTCTAGATATGTTTTGGAGATTCTGCGACTATTTTAATTTGGGTTTAAGAGATATCGAACAATTAAGTATATCTCTTGAAGCATGTATTTATACAGCAGAGGATAAAGTTGAGTTACCATTATTATTGTTTCTACTTATATTAAAGCAACAGGAGTTTGGTGACTATTATGAGCGATTTAAGCAACAAGGAGGAAAGCTCGTTTTAGAAAACTTCTTTAAAGAGAATAGCTTTAACAACACTATTTTCTTACAGACAAAGGAAAGATATCATAAAGCGCACACCTATCATAATAGTAAGATAGCGATTAAAGATGTTCTTTCAGTATATTTTCATAACTTAGGAAGAGCCAATGGAGATAACTTCTTTTTTTCAAGTAGCAGTTTTAGTATTCAGGAACGTATTGTGGAGAATTTAAGAAGTGAACTTATGAGGTCGAATAGTAAAGATAGAAATAAAAGGTTAATATTTTATAAGTATTTTGAAATGGTTCAACATGCTGGCCAGTTTTCTGAAATTGATTAATAAGATATGCAATGTAGGGTGCGTCGTGACGCACCGTTTTACTATTTAATGACTTTTATCGCTAAAGCATGGATATCAGTTTCCATCATGTCGCCTAGCGCTTCATAAACCATTCGATGCTGTTGCAGCATTCGCTTTCCTTCTAACGCTTCACTTTTTATTACTACGGTGAAGTGTCCTTTGCCTTCTTTAGCGCCGGCATGACCAATGTGTTTATGACTGTCGTCAATGACTTCAAGTTGTTCTGGTTTAAGTGTGTTTTGAATCATTTGTTGCATGCGTTCAAGGCGTTGTGAGTTGTCCATTGTTGGCTCCGTTTATAACTATTTAAGGTAGTACTTTCTTATAAGGCTTTACGATGACCGACTCGTAAACCCCTGCGTCAAAGTAGGGATCGGCGTCGGCCCAGGCTTGAGCATCTTCGAGTGAATCGAATTCGGCGACGATCATACTGCCGGTGAAGCCTGCTTCGCCGGGATCTTCTGCATCGATGGCTGGACAGGGGCCGGCGATTATTAAGCGCCCCTGTTCTTTGAGTGCCTGTAGCCGCTCTACATGCGCTGGGCGAACTTGAGCACGCTTTGGTAATGAGTTTTCTACGTCTTGTGAAAAGATGACATATATCATAATTTATTCCTGAGACTCTTTTTCTTAGGGATCGTTCTTATCTGAATTGGTTTCTTCAGGACCTGGTTTTTGGGGCTCGTCCAGATTAACGTGTTCTTTTAACATGATAATGCTGATGATAAATAGCAGCATGGTCGATGCGAAGAGGCCGATAATTTTAAACCAGAACCATACATCGGTGCTAAAGGTATAGGCGATATAGATATTTAAGAAACCGAACCCTGTTAAATAAAGGATCCATAACCAATTAATTTTAACGAGCAGGCTCTGCGGTGCTGTATCTTTTAGCACATCATTGGCTTTGAGTAGATCCTGAATGATGTATTTCTTACTGAAAACCTGGCGGAATAAGATAAACAATGAGCCAGCCCATAAAATGATACTGGTTTTCCATTTGATGAAGTTTTCATCATCAAAATAATAGGCTGAGGCAACTAAGATAATGCCAAGAACAAAATAGGCTATGTGGCTTTTTTTAATCGGTTCCTTGTTGAATACGCTGGTTAAAATTTGCACTAACGAACCTGCGCTCCAGACTGCCGCGGCGAGAATTAAGTTTTTAGTGATGAGGTAAACCGCGATAAATGCGACTAAAGGATAATTTTCTTTCAAAAAGGTCATATTAGACTCCAAAAAAGTGCTCGCCAAGTTTACCTGAATGCAAAAGATAGGCAAACTGGTAACCGTTTTCATTTGATACCTAATACCAAGCAGGATTGAAGTGCTGAGAGATTTACACAACCACACGCATGCCTCAGACGGCAGTTTGTCACCGGTAGAGCTGATTGAGTTAGCCATTGAGCGCGGTGTGGATGAGCTGGCGATTACCGATCACGATTCAGTGGCTGGCGTACTGGCATTGCGCGAACAAGCGGATGATTTTGCCATTAACCTTATCGAAGGGGTGGAGATTTCAGCCGGTTGGGGCAAGCATACCTTGCACATTTTGGGCTTGAACATCGACCCTGAACATGCAGGCTTATCCTCATTTTTAAAACTTCAGCAGCAGAAACGTCATACACGAGCGCTGGAAATGGCGCATAAGATGCAGAAAGCAGGGATTGAAGAGGCGGTAGCGGATGTGGAAGTTATGTTGCAAGAGCAGAATATGGTCTGCCGCACCCATTTAGCTCAGTATTTGCTCGACAAAGGTGCGGTCAACAATTTTGCCAATGCTTTTAAAAAGTATCTGGCTAAAGGCGGCAAGGCTTTTGTCAAAGATGAGTGGTTTGAACTGGAGGACGCCATAGCGATTATTAAGCAAGCGGGCGGCGTACCTGTGCTAGCACATCCGACACGCTATAAAATGGGTTCTAACCAGCTGCATGAGCTGATTCAGTCATTCCAAACGATGGGCGGCGAGGGTATTGAGGTATGCTACCCTAATATTCATCCAGGCAAGAAAAACCTATTGGCAAACTGGGCGCAAAAGTATAACCTGCTCGGCTCACAAGGTTCCGACTTCCACTCTCCGGATAAACCGTGGGCCTTGCTTGGAAAGTTTCCGCCGATGCCTGTCGACGTTACACCTGTATGGACGGCATGGCAGTAATCGAACAACAGACCCTAAAGATAGATTATGACTCAACTGATTGAAATACATCCTGAAAATCCCCAGCCACGGTTAGTGAGCCAGCTTGTTGCCATCATTCGTAATGGCGGCGTTGTGGTGTATCCGACGGACTCAGGGTACGCGCTCGGTTGTCACATTGGTGATAAAAAAGCGCTGGATCGCATTCGTCAGATACGTGATCTGGAAAAAGATCATAACTTTACTTTAGTGTGCCGTGATTTATCGGAATTGGCATTCTACGCACGCGTGGACAACACCGCGTTTCGGCTGATTAAAAACAACACACCAGGCCCATACACCTTCATTCTGCGCGCAACAGCCGAAGTGCCCAACCGTCTTAAGCATCCGAAAAAGAAAACCATTGGTATTCGTGTGCCAGATAACGCTATTGCACAAGCAATTTTAGAAGCACTTGGCGAACCCATGATGAACACCAGCTTGATCTTGCCTGGCCAAGACGAAGGCGAGGTGTTGGCACCATACGAAATTTTTGATGAACTGAATGGCCGTGTCGATGCGGTGATCGATGGTGGCTATTGTGGTCATGAAGAAACCACAGTAGTGGACATGACTACAGGCTATCCAGAAATTATTCGTTATGGCGCTGGTGATGCGACTGTATTTGAATAATAAAATTATTCGTAATGGGTAATGTGCCAATGGAGAAAAGCCGGAAATAGTAAGATGAAAAGGGGCGTTAAGCCCCTTTTAGCATTACATTTACTTAGAACTAAAAATTGTAAACACCTAAACGCCTTAAGTATTGAGCTGCTCGATCATCACCATATTGATGAGCGAGCTTTAGATAGCGTTCAGCCTGCTTGGTGTCTTTTTCAACAAAGGTCCCATTGTAGTAAATCATACCCACGTTAAAGTTATCATTTCCCAGTACACTATGGTCTTCTTTTGGGTAAGACTTGTTTTTGCCTATATGCCGATCTAAAAACTCAACAATGGTCACATATTGGTGAATGTCGCCACGCCAGTTTTTGTGTCCATGCCCGGAGAGCGTATACTCATGATATTGAACTTCTGTATTACCGAGTTCTGTTAGTACATAGTTTAGGCGACGACTATGTTCGGGATGAGCAATTTCATCACGGAGGCCTGAAAAAATCAGAGTAGGCACTTTGATCTGAGAAGCCTTATATAAAGGTGAATTCGCTTTCAACTTACTATAATCCGCATCAATATCGCCAACAATAAAGCTGATTGCGTCTTTACGGCTTTCAGTTTGGTTAAGATTGGTAGCACTGAATAGTAAAGGTAAGTCAAAAACACCAAAAGCGGTGATGGCGCATTTAAAATTCTGCGGATAAATGATCGTTGAGGTTACCGCTGAATAACCACCGTAACTGGTACCATAAATGCAGGCATTGTTTTTATCTACAGATGGATGAGCAAACGCTTTTTGAGTTAGTAGGTTAATATCTGCTTCAATACCCTCGCCAAACTGTTCGCGTCCAGCGTTCATGTATTCTTTACCATAACCAGCACTTCCTCTGAAGTTAATGGTTAGGACTGCATAACCTCTATTGACTAAGAACTGAGTGGCTTGATCAAATTCATTGCGGTCCTGTACGCCAATTGGCCCTCCATGAGGCATAACAACTAAGGGATGTTTGTTAGGTGCTTCCGGTAGGAACAAAAAGCCTTCAACGACATTGTCGAGCTCATTTTTGGCTGTAAGAAGCCTGCCTTTTCTGAAGGTATAAGGGTGTAAGTCTGGCATCTCATTTTGTAAGAACCGTAACTTATCAAGCTTCTGATTGTAGTGATAAAACTTTCCGGGGTGCGTCGAATCATAAGCAAAAATAACTAAATCATTGTTATTTAATGAGCTATCAATAATGAAGATAGAATCCAAACCAATTTGCTGGTGAAGCTCTTTTTGCAGTGCCTGGTTAGGTTTGTCTAAAAATTTCTGTTTTTTTACTCCTCTATCAACATAAGTTACCGATGTCAGCTTGTTTTGGATAGTATCAAATGTTGCTGACTTAATATCGTAACTAGGTGATTCGTATAAAACATCGACTTCTTTTTGCAAGCTTGCATCAAACTTGATAACTGCAGTTTTATCTCTTCCCATGTTTGAGAGCGCCACGATAAAGCGCTCATCTATAGCTCCGACAGGTTCAAATATATCAAGCCTTGAATAGTTTTTATCTTCATTGGTGTTTTTGTTAACTCTAAAAAATTCTCGCCAGGAGTCAGTATTCAAGTCATAAATTGAATAGGTATTATAATCTTCAAAATACTGACCAATCATCTCCAGTTTATAGTCTTTGTTAGAGACAAAAAATTCAAATGTATTGTCAAGGCCATCGCTAAGATTTCTGAAGCTATCAAAGATTTTCTGGTGATTTTTCTTAGTTGCCTTAACGCTTTTTAGCTTCTCAATATCGATTTCTAAAAGATCAAACTTCTCATCATCTGAATTGAATTTCGCATACAAAGCCTTATTGTCTTTCGTGGACATCGGATTGATCACAAAGCCAATTGCTTCGACATCAAAGTAATCGATATCAAAAGTATCTTCTTTAAAAGTAAAGTCGATAAATCGGGTGTAATATTTATTGAAGTTGCCTTTGAAAGTAACATAGGCGGTATCTGAATCTATCCAATTATAATCAATAATTTCCAGTGAGCCTGAGTTCTGTAATTTAAATATTTCAGCGGCTTCATTAGTTGTTGACTGAAAAGCAAATAACTGGTGGAACCCATCAAGATAGCTTTTACCAATGAATGTTTGCCCAGAGGGGGAAATGACAAAGTTATTAAACTGAGGGTTTGCAAAAATCTCATTACTTTTAACCAGCTTTGCTTGAGCACTGATGGAAAATACAATAATTGCCAATGTAAGGAGGGTGTTTTTAAAGGTCATTATTCTTCTCCTTCTAGTGTTTTTATATAGCTAAAAAAGTCATCGCGGGTACCATCTTTTGCATAGACTAGCGGATATCGATTCATAAGAGAGGGGTAGTTTTCTTTTAAGAAGGAAAGGGCCAATGTGGACTCATTCTTAGTCTGAACTTTGAATCCAGCCCCTATTCTGTCTAGATTGAAATGACCTATGTAATTTATTTTATTAGGCTCAATGTTTACTTTCCAGTTACCACCGTCATCACTTCCAAGTTCAATGTAGTTATAGCGATTATAAACTTTAGCACGAATAATATCGTAGGTTCCTGCAGGCATTGTGGTGACTACATAGTTATGCTTTTGATCATATAGAGTGTGCTCAATCGCAACCTTCGCTGGTCCTGAAAATATTAAGCTGTGAATTGCTGTGTCCGATTCATAAGCAATAACGACAACACCTTTGCGATCATCTGGGTTAAGTGTCGAGTTGTCTTTAAATTGCTCGAGTTTAGTTGCACAGCCTGTTATCAATATCGTAAGCAGAATTGCAGATATAGCGATAATTCGCTTCATTATTATTCCCTCCATTTTCTTGTATTAGTAACCCCAAAATATTGGAGTATACATAAACTCAATAACTATGTTGAGTATTTATGGAGTTACCGGCCAATACTATTCACTTAGCCCTACGCATTCAGGCATAGCGTTTTGACGCGATATCGTTATAATGGGCAGTCTTATTATTTCTACGATTTCGACATAATTATAAGGGTATTTCTTTGAGTTCTATTACTGTTGGCCAGAAACGCGTTTTATCTGGAATGCGTCCTACCGGCCCTTTGCATTTGGGACATTACCACGGGGTTTTAAAAAATTGGGCACAAATGCAGCATGAGTATGAGTGCTTTTTTATGGTTGCCGATTGGCACGCTCTAACTACCAATTATGATGAGACTGCAAATATTGAACAATATGTGTGGGATACGGTGTTGGATTGGTTGGCGGCGGGTATTAGTCCCACAGCAGCGACCATTTTTGTGCAATCTAAAGTTCCTGAGCATGCTGAATTACACTTATTATTGTCGATGGTGACGCCTTTAGGTTGGCTAGAGCGTGTGCCAACCTACAAAGAGCAGCAAGAAAAGTTACAAAACAAAGATTTATCGACTTATGGCTTTTTGGGTTATCCATTGTTACAGGCCGCTGATATTCTGGTCTATCGCGCTGGTAATGTGCCGGTTGGCGCGGATCAGGTACCGCACGTGGAAATGACCCGCGAAGCAGCTCGTCGCTTTAATCACTTCTATGGTAAAGAGCCTGGATTTGAAGAAAAAGTAACCGAAGCCATTAAGAAGATGGGCAAGAAAAATGCCAAGCTATACAATAACTTGCGTAAAAAGTTCCAAGAAGAAGGCGATCAGTCTTCGCTGGAAATGGCGCAAGCATTAGTTGAGTCACAGGCCAATATCTCGATTAATGACCGAGAGCGCTTATACGGTTATCTGGATGGTGAGGGTAAGATTATATTGCCAGAACCACAGGCGTTATTAACACCTGTCTCAAAAATGCCGGGCCTAGATGGACAAAAAATGTCCAAGTCGTATGGCAATGCGATTGCGATGCGCGAACCTCGCGAATCGGTGGAAAAGAAAATTAAGACCATGCCGACTGACCCAGCTCGTGTTCGTCGTACTGACCCAGGCACTCCAGAGAAATGTCCGGTGTGGGAGTTCCATAAGATATATTCATCAGACGAAGTTAAAGATTGGGTGCAGAAAGGTTGTACAACTGCGGGGATTGGCTGTATTGATTGTAAAGGCCCAGTGATTGATGCGGTTTGTGCTGAACAACAGACTTTTGTTGAGCGCGCTAAAGAATACCAGGAAAGCCCTGAAATCGTCCGTAATATTGTGTCTGAGGGTTCCGAGCGTGCGCGTGACGTGGCTCGAGAAACCATGGATGATGTGCGCCAAGCCATGGGGTTGTCCTATAAATAGGCGTATAAGTAGTCTTGTAAATAACACGATAAACAAGGTAATTGAGAAGAATCTATGAGCGAACCAACCAGCGAACAGCTTTCGAATGCCAATGAGCATTCATCCGAAGCAGGGCATTTGCAGGAAGAAATGCCTTTTGCGCTGATCGATGGTGAGCAACTCGCAGATTTTCCCAAAGATCTTTATATCCCACCGGATGCACTCGAAGTTTTCTTAGAAGCTTTTGAAGGGCCGCTCGATTTATTGCTCTATCTTATTAAGCGTCAGAACGTAGATATTCTGAATATTCCGATTGCTCATATCACCGAGCAATATATGGAATATGTTGAGTTGATGAAGGTTCTACATCTTGAGCTGGCTGCCGAATACTTGGTGATGGCTGCGATGCTGGCTGAAATCAAAAGCCGTGTGCTATTGCCTCGCCCTAAAGATGAGGATGATGAAGAAGACGATCCTCGTGCAGATCTGATTCGTCGCTTACAAGAGTATGAGCAATTTAAGCAGGCCGCTGAAGATATTGATGAGTTACCGCGCATGGGACGTGATAACTATGCAGTCAGTGCTAAAAAACCAGAATTAAATATAGTCAGGCCCGATCCCGATGTGGATATGAAAGAACTTCTGTTGGCCTTGCGTGATGTTTTGCGTCGCGCTGAAATGTTTACCAGCCACCACATTCAGTTCGAAGCCTTGTCAGTCAGAGAAAAAATGGG
The DNA here is from genome assembly GCF_048265365.1 of Kangiella sp. Lineage (NCBI taxonomy): Bacteria > Pseudomonadati > Pseudomonadota > Gammaproteobacteria > Kangiellales > Kangiellaceae > Kangiella > Kangiella sp. The sequence goes on along the minus strand of NZ_JBLXBT010000002.1, from coordinate 292,103 downwards.
CTTTGTGCTTGAGCGTTTATCGGCGCAGAGCTTCTGTGATTTCTCGCAGCTGTTTAATGTCGAAGAAGGGCGTATGGGTGTGGTGGTGACTTTCCTGGCGATTATGGAGCTGGCGAAAGAATCTTTATTAGAAATTATTCAAACCGAAGGTTACGGCCCGATTCACGTCAGAGCAAAAATCAGCTCTGGAGTAGAAGGGGAGGATGATTCGGTATCTGTTGAGGACAAGTTGGCTGATATTGAGCCAACGGTCGATTAATTGAATTGATTGGCAGTGGGTATGAATCAAGAAAAAATCGTTCGCATTATTGAAGCTTCGCTTTTAGCTGCCGGTAGCACCTTGTCTAAAGACAGGATACTGGAGCTTTTTGCTGAGGATGAAAACATTAAGCCAGAGCAAATTAAGACTGCTCTGGAACAGTTACAGCAGGAAGCGGAAGGTCGCGGTATCGAGCTGGTCGAAGTAGCCAGCGGTTTCCGTTATCAGGCACGCCAAGACTACGCTGAGTGGATTGCCCGCCTGTGGGAAGAGCGCCCGGCTCGTTATTCGCGTGCGCTACTTGAAACCCTGTCTTTGATTGCATATCGCCAACCTACCACACGCAGCGATATTGAGCATGTTCGTGGTGTCAGCGTTAGCTCATCCATTGTGAAAACTTTACTAGAACGTGAGTGGATCCGTGTGGTTGGGCACCGTGATGTGCCGGGTAAACCAGCATTGTATGCCACCACTAAAGGTTTTCTTGATTACTTTAATCTGAAAAGTCTTGATGAATTACCCTCATTATCCGAACTGAAAGATTTGGATAACTTGAACCCTGAGTTCAAGTTCGATGGCGATGATGAATCGGAAAGCTCTTCTGAGCATTCAAACGCAGCTGAAGGGCATGATCACAATTCAGCAGAACCAGGTGACGGATCAGAGCCAAGTGCCCCAGAGAGCGCTGAACCAGAAACTGCCGATCCTGAGACCATTGATCCTGAGACCATTGATCCTGAGACTATTGATCCTGAGACTATTGACCCTGACTCTGGCGAAGAAGGCTACGAAGGGGTTGAGCAAGTTGATGAATCGATTGATGATGCTCATTATCCTGAAGGGATTGAGTCGGTTGAAGATGATCAAACAGACTTTGACGGTACTGAACTGGATAGCACTGAGTTCGATGATAATCACAATGATGATTACGAAGATGAGAGCTCAGACACAGATTCAGAACAAAAAGCAACTTATCCAATACATTAATTTGCCTAATTGATAATTGGATCTAGGTTTTTAATATCCCCCAAAATTATAATGGCCCCAAGTTTTACAGCTACTTGCAAAAAATGTTAGTGGCTTTGTAAACCAAGCCGGGGGAAACATTGAACATTATAAACAGATTGCGCACATTGGTAGACCAACGCCAGATTAGTGGTTTAGGGCGCAGTGACGATTCCAATAATCAGCAAGTCTTGAAGCAAAGTTCAGATGGTAGTTTGACTGTTGAGCGTCGCACCAAACGTCGTCGCAATGCAGTACCTGGTAGCAAAATTCTTGTCATTGATGACTCAAAAACCATTCAAGTCACTCTTCGTAAAATGCTTTTACAGAATCATTATGACGTGCATCCAGCACTAGATGCTGAAAAGGGTTTAGAAGTTGCGCTTCGCGAAAAGCCTGATCTTATCTTCCTGGATATCGTCCTACCCGGCATGAATGGATTTGCGGCATTACGTCAATTGCGCAAGGACCCACGTACTCGCGATATTCCAGTAATTATGATTAGTGGTAACGTCCAAGCCACCGAAACCTATTATGCAGAGCGTATCGGAGCCGATGATTTCATGCGTAAACCCTTTAATCGACTTGAAGTCTTTAGACGGATAGACCGATTGCTGGATGAAAACTGTGTGTTAAGACGCACAGGATTTAGAGCAAAAGCCGCTGTTTAAGTGGCTTTTTTCATTATGGGTGTAAATCTATTCCTAATCTTCGCTGATTTCTTGATATTCCTCGACTGATCCCTTTCTAGCCCTTAAAATGCGGCTATATTCTTGAAGTGGTAATATCATGTCTGAAAAATTACAGAAAATTCTTGCGAATGCCGGTCTTGGTTCTCGTCGAGAAATCGAGAAGTGGATAGAGGGCGGTCGCGTCAGCGTTAATGGCTCGATCGCTAAACTCGGTGAGCGAGCGACCGATAAAGATACCATCCGTGTTGATGGCCGTATCATTAATATTATATCTGCAGAAGAAACCTACACCCGCGTATTGGCTTACAACAAGCCACTAGGGGAAGTTTCAACTAAGAAGGATCCAGAGGGTCGCACAACTGTTTTTGATAATCTGCCGAATACAAGTTTTGGTCGCTGGATTAGTATAGGTCGTCTGGATATTAATACGACCGGACTTCTGTTGTTTACCAACAATGGTGAACTGGCTCATCGCTTGATGCATCCCTCTTATCAGGTCGAGCGTAAATATGCAGTACGTGTGCATGGCGAAGTAACTCCTGAAATGATCACTAATCTACAAAAAGGCGTCTTGATCGAAGGTGATATGTGTCAGTTTACCTATGTTCAAGACAAAGGTGGAGAAGGGGCGAATCATTGGTATGAAGTTGGTTTGGCCGAAGGTAAGAACCGAGAGGTTCGTAAGTTGTGGGAATCTCAGGGTGTTGAAGTTTCGCGCTTGATGCGTGTCCAGTATGGGCCAATTAGTTTGCCGACACGTTTAAGCCGTGGCCGTTGGATTGATTTGGAAGAGCAGGAAATCAATGATTTGGCAAAGTTGGTTGATCTGGAAGTCACGCCGCGTCGTGCTCGCCCAGAAGTTCAAAAGCGTCAGAAAAAAAATATCTGGAAGAAGCGTTAATTTATTTCCTTCCTACTATCAGCGGTTGGGCTTGTATCATAACGAGTTCAACCGTTATCAAATTGTCATAGAGTCCCCTAGTTTTAATATCTGTTAAAGGCTATTATTGAGTGGTTACAGCTTAATTAGACCACTCAAGGAAAGCTATGGGATCCGCTGCAGATAAATCATCAACTGTTAGTTTAGACGATAAGCCACAAGAGTCGGCTTTGTCGATGGATGATTTAAACAAAATACCTCTAAACCATCCCGAATATTACCTTAATCGCGAATTGAGCCTTTTGGCTTTTAATTGGCGTGTTCTTCAACAAGCACTGGACCAATCAATTCCACTACTTGATCGGATGCGTTTTATTTTCATTTGCAGTAACAACCTTGATGAGTTTTTTGAAGTGAGAGTAGCAGGGTTGCGTCATAGCCTGGCGCGCGGAGAGGCCCGCTTTGGTCTTAATGGCCTTTCTACTGAAGAAGTACTGCGTCAGGTTAATGAGCAGGCTCATAAGCTGGTTGAAGAGCAGTACCGAATCTTCAATCAAGAGTTATTGCCACGACTAGCTGAAGAAGATATTCACTTCTTATCGCCCAAGCATTGGGACGATGAGCAATACAAATGGCTGAAGAAATACTTTAAGCAGCAGGTCACCCCAGTCATCAGTCCAATCAGTCTTGATTTGACTCATCCATTTCCTCGCTTGGTCAATAAAAGTTTGCACTTCTTGTTGCACCTACATGGCAATGATGCCTTTGGCCGTGACCTTGAGTTTGCGGTTTTGCACATGCCGCGTTCTTTGCCCCGAATTATCGAGCTGCCAGAAAAGATAGGGGGCAGTGAAGGGCATAATTTTGTTTATTTGTCTGCGATTATTTCCGAATTTGCTGAAGACTTATTCCCTGGCATGGAAATAAGCGGTTGTTATCAATTCCGGTTAACTCGCGATAGTGATTTATTGCTAGAAGAGAAGGGAATAGAAGATTTAGCCAGTGCGTTGAAGCGCGAGTTGCAATCGCGCAATTTTGGCGCAGCGGTGCGTTTGGAAGTTGGCGAATCATGCCCGAATAAGATCGTCAATTTTCTGTTACAAAAGTGTAATTTAACTCCTGATGATTTATACCGTGTGAATGGGCCAGTTAATTTAAATCGATTAATATCCTTGCCTGATTTAGTGGAACGGCCTGATTTAAAGTTCAGCGGATTTACACCGAAAGTGCCAGATGATATTCAGCGTCGAGGCGTTTTTGATGTGGTCTCAGAACGTGACATTCTTTTGCACCATCCTTATCAAAGTTTTCAGCCCGTTATTGATTTTGTACGTCAGGCTGCCAGTGACCCAGAAGTTCTGGCAATTAAGCAAACCTTGTATCGAACAGGCAGTCAGTCAGCTATCGTTGAAGCTTTAATTGAAGCCGCACAATCGGGTAAAGAGGTGACCGCTGTAGTAGAGCTGCGTGCGCGTTTTGATGAAGCTTCTAATATTGAGTTGGCTCAGAAATTACAAGAAGCAGGGGTGTTGGTGGTTTATGGCGTCGTAGGTTATAAAACGCACGCAAAAATGACATTGGTTGTAAAACGTGAGAAGAAACACTTAACCCGCTTTGTTCATCTTGGTACCGGTAATTACCATGCGGGTAATGCACGTTTATATACTGACTATAGTTTGCTAACCAGTGACCCTGAAATTTGTGAAGATGTTCATAAAGTATTTCAGCAGTTAACGGGAATGGGTAAGGTGTATCAGTTGCATAAATTATGGCATGCGCCATTTACACTGCATGACAATATTATGAAATCGATTCAAACCGAAACAGAAAATGCTCTGGCTGGCAAGAAAGCTGCAATTATCATTAAAGTGAACTCACTGACCGATCAGTCATTAATCGAAGCGCTTTATCGAGCATCGATTGCCGGTGTTAAAATCAAATTGATTGTACGCGGCGTTTGCTGTTTACGACCCGGCATCGAAGGTGTTTCAGACAATATTGAAGTGATTTCCATCATTGGACGTTTTCTTGAGCACTCTCGGGTTTATTATTTCTATGCAGATGATGCTGAGAATGTTTATGCTGCCTCAGCAGACTGGATGGAGCGAAACCTCTATTACCGCGTTGAAACATGCTTCCCGATTTTAGCGGATTCTGCAAAGCAACAAATGATCAAGGAATTAAAGCTGATGACCTCGGAACGAATTCAAAGTTGGCACTTGCATGCCGATGGCGAGTATCGCTTTAGCCATATTAAAAACAGTAAAAAACTGCATGATCTTTTGTTAGCAAAGCTGTCTTAGAAGATGATTAATTAGCGCCTTCAACAGTCCAATCCAGTTGAATCTTGTGATATTCAAGATAGGCTTTTTCTTTGTTCAACTCAGCTAAGAGCAACTGGTGCTTGTAAGCCCACTGCTGTGGTATTCGAATGGTTAATTGATTGTGGCTAGAAGCAGCAAAGGTTAATCCAGAGATATCAACTTGATCGCGCTTGATGTTCAGTAAGATTGCCAGCCGTAAAATTTGCGTAATGGCTAACAGGGCACAGGAAGGATCATACTTGTTATCGAACTGTTCTGGGTAAAGCTTCTTGCGTTGATTAGCGATGATGGCGGCTAATGATTCTTTGGTTTGCTGACTAAAGCCTGGCATGTCACCGTACTGAACAATATACGCACTGTGCAGGCGTAATTTGGAGAAGCTGATAGATAAGCCAATTTCATGCAACAAACAGGCCCAATCAAGATAGTTTTTATAAATAGGGTGGTTTATTTGCCAGATATCAGCCACCTGATCAAAAATATGTTGCGCTGATCTCTTTACCTGAATCGCATACTCTTGATCCACATTAAATCGGCTCATCAATGATAGCGCTGTATGATGCCGGTTATCGTTACCTTTTAATTCTTCCGCCAGTTCGATCAAAATTCCTTCACGCAGTGAGCCATTGGCCACATACATCTTGTCGATATTGAGTTCTTGAAAGAGTGCTATCAGGATTGCTAACCCAACAGCAAAGGTATTTTGGCGGCTGAGTGACAATTCACTAAACGTAATCTTTTCAAAATAACCCATCTGAATCAGTTGGTCTTTAAGAATTTGTAAATGGCTTGGTCGAATGAAACCTTCGTCAAAACCTAGCTCAACTAATACTTTATAAACTGCTTCGATACTACCAGAAGAGCCGAGACAGTGTTGCCAGCTTGAGGAGAGGTAGCGCTTTTCAATGCGAGATATTTCGGCAGCAGCGGTGAGAATGGCATTTTCGAAATGCTTTACGTTAATCTCACCATTGGGGAAGTAGCGTTGATAGGTAACGCAACCAATCGATAAACTATCCAGATTAATCGGTTCAAATTTATCACCTAAAATAATTTCGGTACTACCGCCGCCAATATCTATCACTAAGGCTGTTTCAATATCGGGATGGTTATGTGACACCCCTTCATATATCAATCGGGCTTCTTCTTTTCCGGGTAAAATCTCAATGGGGTTATTCAGAATCATTTCTGCAGGCTCAACAAATCCTTTGGCATTTTTAGCTTCGCGCAAAGTATAGGTTGCGACAACTTTGGTGTATTTAGCAGGGATATTTTTGATACGTTCCTGAAACAGTTTCAGGCAGTTTAACCCACGCTCAATGGCTTCTTGCGAAAGAACATCGTTATCATCAAGACCAATTGCGAGCTGAACTTTATCTTTAAGGCGGCCAATAACACGGAACGAATGGCCATCGTATTCTGCGATGGCCAGATGAAAGCTGTTGGAGCCCAAATCGATGGCGGCATACTGAACGGGCTGTGCCTGCTCTGCGGCCTCAAACTGCTCCTTGATAGCGTCCTCTGTTAATCCCGTGAAATTCAAATTGACGGTTCCTTGTGAACTACTTTATAAAATCTCTAGCATTGATCGCCTGACCAGTTTTAGGGCATGCCTCACTATCCATCAGCCACAAATAAGCTGGCATCAGATCGGCTGGAGTTGGCAGAGTGTTTGGATCTTCTCCGGGATAAGCATTAGCGCGCATTTTGGTGCGAGTTGCACCAGGGTTGATACTGTTAACGCGAATGTTGGCGCTTTCCAGTTCATCCGCTAACACCTGCATCAGGCCTTCTGTTGCGAATTTAGATACTGCGTAAGCTCCCCAATAGGCACGCCCCTGACGGCCTACACCAGAAGAGGTGAATAGAATAGAAGCATCATCTGATTTGCGTAGCAAGGGCATGCAGTATTTGGTTAATAAAAATTCAGCGTTAACATTAACCTGCATAACACGGAACCAGGTTTCTTCATCGAAATGTTCAATTGGAGATAACAGACCGAGATCACCTGCATTATGCACCAGGGCATCAAGGTGACCGAATTCTTTTTCAATCACTTCGGCAACTTGTTGATACTGCTGTGGGTCATTATTCTGTAGATTGACTGGGAGGAAAGCTGGTTGCGGATAGCCAGCTGCTTCAATTTCATCGTAAACCTTCTCCAGCTTGCGCGTGTCGCGTGATAGGAGGATGACTGTGGCACCATGTTTGGCATAGGTCATGGCAATTTCTTTGCCAATACCAGCAGTTGCACCAGTGACTAGAATCACTTTATCTTTTAATGAATCGGGTGCGGCTTGATAATGTTGCATGAAAACTTCTTACAATAGATTGGTTCAAGGAATTCAGGTATTCTACCTTACTTAATGATTAACGAATAGCCCACAGTAGCAGACCAAATAAGGCTCAGCGCCCTATTGCGAAACGAAGTGGCAAATAGAAATGGCAAATAGAAATGGCAAATAGAAATGGCAAAACGAATCGCTTTAGTTGAAGACGAACCCATTTTACAGCAGAACTACAGCATGGCTTTAAAAAAAGCCGGTTATGAGGTCATGATTTACGGCACAAAAAAAGAGGCCACTACCGCGTTCAGCACGCGTCTGCCTGATCTGGTCTTACTGGATATTGGGTTGGGTGATGATTCTGAGGCGGGCTTTGAAGTTTGTCGTAATTTACGACAACAGTCATCACAACTGCCTATTATTTTTCTTACTGCGCTGGATAGTGACTTCGATATCATTTCTGGTTTGCGCCTGGGAGCTGATGATTATTTAACCAAAGATATCAGTATGCCGCATTTGCTCGCGCGAATTTCTGCGCTGTTTCGCCGCTTAGATAGTATAAATTCTCCCGGCTCTGGCAATAGCGTACAAACCGTTGGTGATTTAGAAATTGATAATGAGCGATTGGCGCTGACCTGGAAAGGGGCTCCAGTCGATTTGACAGTCAGTGAGTTCTGGATCGTCAATGCGTTGGCGCAAAAGCCGGGCCACGTTAAAAATCGTGATCAATTGATGCAGGCGGTTAAAGCTGTGGTCGATGACAGCACCATTACTTCGCATATAAAGCGTATTCGTCAAAAGTTCCAGCGCATTGATCGGGAATTCGACTCCATCGAGACCGTTTATGGTATGGGGTATCGCTGGAATCATCGTTAATGAATTCATTGTCTTTAACAAGCCGTCTGCTACTGCTGAGTCTACTATTTGTTTTGATTCCGCTGATCAGCTGGTTGTTATTGGCAAAATTTGAGAAAGATATCGAACGAAATGCTCTGGACCAAAGCAAAGAGCAGGCTCAGATTCTCGGCGGCTTTGTCAATCAGTTGCTGCAAACCGATAGAAGCCTGCGACAACAATTTCTGAATAAGACTCAGCAAAAGCAATTCCCAATCGCACTCAAGGAAACAGCACTTTTGATCGATGGCTTTTCCGATGAGTGGTATCCCTATCAATCAGCTACCACTAAAATTCGTAATTTTGGGCAAGATGCCAAGCTAACGGTGATAGAAGACAAAGACTTCTTATATGGATTGTTTGAGGTGGAAGATAATTCCATCGTTTATCGTAAGCGGCTCGATTTGGCTGACCTGTCCGACAAGATTTCTCTGGTGCTGGGCTCCTACCAAATGCAATTTATTCCTATGGCTCCCGGTAAAGTGCCCGCGCTACGGCAAACAGCCGACGGTTATCGCGAGGTCACGCCGGTATATGCGGTGTGGCAAGAACGAACAGAGGGTTATCAGCTGGAATTTCGCGTGCCACAGAGCTTGGTGGGTAAGACCATTTCCGCCGAAATTACTGATATTGACCAGGCACAAAGTGGAGTAGCTTTACAGGGGATTTATTCTTTTACCGATTTTGAGTCGTTAAGTTTGCACAGTCGTCTGCAAAGTGGTGTGTTAAGTTTGCTTGAGCCTGAATTGTACCGACTGACCTTGACCAATAATCAAGGTGAGGTTTTATACCAGTTTGGACAATTACATACTAATATTCGGGCCAATTGGCGTAATCGAATCTGGTCCTCGGCTATTGAAGAAGGATCGAGTGACAGCTTACTGGGCAAAAAAAGCATATCAAGTATCAATATGGACCTGGCACTGACTGGACGCACTCAAAGTGAATTAGTTAATGAGACCCAACTATCGGCTTTCTCACGAGTTTATAAGCCGCTTTATAGTAAGCAGCAAGTCGTCGGAGCTATGATTCTGGAGTCTTCACCGGTTAATGAAAAACTGCAGTTACGCGACTTTTGGTTACGCTTCCTGCTGTTATTAGGGCTTATCTGGGGCATATTCATCTGGTGGGTGATCAAGCAAAGTCGCCGCTATAGTCAGCGTATTATGGAGCTTAGGGATTTAACTGAGGGTTCTATCAGTGAAGAAGGACAGATCCGCTATGTGATTGATATGGATGAAGAGTTTGATGATGAGGTTTCCGATCTGACCAATAGTTTTTCGCTGTTGACCAACCGTCTCAAGCAATATCACGACTATCAGGAGAAGCTGGTTTCTCGACTTAACCATGAACTGAGAACGCCGATCGCTATCATTCGCAGCTCGCTGGATAATATCAACCGGGAAACTTTACCGGCGGATGAGCTGCAGCTGATTGATAATGCACAATCCGGTGCAGTACGAATGAGCCAGACCATTAGCCGGTTGAGTGAAGCCAATAGGCTGGAACAGGCCATTCGAAGTGCTGATAAAGAGCCTTTTGACATGATTCCTGTTTTGCAGGACCTGGTCGTTGCTTATCGAACCAATTGGGTTGACCATGCCTTCAAGCTGGTTATTGAGCTGGATGAAGCGCGAGTTTTGGGCTCCAAGGAGCTGTTTGTACAGATGCTGGATAAGCTGATTTCCAATGCGGTAGACTTTGATGATAAGTCAAAACCGATCAAGATTTCATTGCAGCGAAAAGATCGCCAGCTGGTGTTAAGTGTCAGTAATGCAGGCCCCAGTATTGCGAAGAAAAATTTACATGATGTATTCAGCTTGATGCATTCAAGTCGTAAACACAGCAACCAGCATTTGGGTTTGGGCTTATACGTTGCTCGATTGATAGCCAGTTTTCATGGCGCCAAGGTGCATGCTGAAAATGAGCTTGACGAATCCGGCGTCTCCATCAATATTGTCTGGAGAAATAAACATTTTACCGCATCTCCTTAAGGTATTATGATGGGCATGAGGGTAGGTTATGGAATTTGAATCTATTAAGGCCAATCATTTAACGTCAATTCAACAACTTGCAGTAAGTATCGCGAAAGCTGATGACTTGCAGGGCATGCTTGATGGTATTGTCGAGCATATATTCACTCAACTTGAGAGTTTTGATTGCGCACTTTTTTTATACGAAGCCAGCCACCAAGAGCTCATTTGTTATTCCTACTGCAAGCAAGGCGTCAGCGAAAAAGAATCTTTCAAACTCAAACCGGTAAAACTTGGCTCAGGCATCATCGGACATACTGCTGAAAATCGGCAGACCATGCGTATTGATGACACCGATCAAAGCAAAATATTTGTTCAAGATCTGCAGAAAAACTACTCTGAGCTGTGCGTTCCTATTGTGCTGAATGATGAGTTGATTGGGGTGATTGATATGGAGCATCCTGACAATGCCTTTTTCACCAAGCAAGATGCACGTTATGTCGAAACCATTGCTTCAATGGTCGCTTACCTTATCAAACAATACCAATCCAACGAAAAACTGTACCTGACCATTGAGAAATTAAAGTTTGACGAGAAAAAACTACGTGATAAGGAAGTTTTTTATCGAAACCTGATGGAGCAGGCCAGCGACAGTATCTTTATCCATGACCAGGCGGGTCGCTTCCTGGATGTTAATCAGCAGGCAGTTCTAAGTTTGGGTTACTCGCGTGAAGAACTATTGCAGATGCGGGTTAAAGATATCGATATAAGCAGTGGACAAAACACAAACAGCGGCACCGAGTTTTATAAAAGTTTGCGCCCAGGCGAACCAGTTATTGTTGAGTGTAAGCACCAACGAAAAGATGGCAGCGTATTTCCAGTAGAAGTTAAAGTCGGCTTGCTAAGTGATGATAATATTATTGCGGTAGCAAGAGATGTTTCAAAGCGTCAGCAAGTCATTGACGAGCTCGATACTTCAAAGCGATTCATGCAGGATATTATCAATACCTCTCCGGATGTCATTTATGTTTTTGATTTCGAAAAAGACTTGATCATTGATGGTGCTGATCGCTTTGCACGTTACCTTGGCTATGATGGTGAGGAATTTGAAAGTTGGAGTTCAGTATTAAAGTTCATTCACCCGGACGACTCTGATATTTTAAAAGATCGGGGTGCTAAAATCATGAGCTCAAGCTCTGATGAAGTTATCAAGTCTGAAGGACGGTTTAAGAACGCAAAGGGTGAATGGGTTTGGTTAAAAAATCACTGCAAAATAGTAAAGCGAACCAGTCAAGGTGAGCCTTTAATTGAAGTTGGCACTATCAGTGATATTACGCATCGCAAAGTAATGGAGCGGGAACTGATCAACAAGGAAGAGTATTACCGGGCCTTGGTTGAAAATGCATTTGATGGCATAGTTCTTTACGATGAGAAGGGGCGAGTCCAATTCCTATCAAAAAGTGTTGAAAAGCTACTAGGTTACAAGGCTGAAGATGTAACCAACAAAACCGGTATAGATTTTATTTTCCCCAGCGATGTAGAGCTGGTTCGCAAGGCGTGGCGTTGGGTCATAGCACATCCTAATCAAATTTATCGTATTCCGGACTATCGTTTGGTTAAGAAAGATGGTGGTCTCATCTGGGTTGAAAATACCCTGATAAATTTGCTAGATGATCCTGTAGTTAACGGTATTATCAGTAACTTCCGTGATATCAGTCATAAGAAAAGCGCTGAGCAATCAATCTATAAAATCTCAAACTACGACACCCTGACAGAGCTACCCAATAGACACTTTTTGCGTCAGCAGATAGAGCGTCAAATTAAACGATCAAAAAAAGAGCCGCAATCGATCAGCCTAGTTTATTTTGATATTGTTCAGTTGAATGGTATTAACAATGCGATGGGACACTGGGTTGGCGATCAGGTTCTGCATTATGTTGCCAGGGTCATCCGCGAAAACCTGGATGAGTTTGACCTCATTGCACGTTCTGGTAATGATGAGTTCGCGGTGGTGCTTACTGAGCAGGAGCCCTTTGAAATTTCACAGCTTGTCGAGCGAATACTGTCTTCTTTCGAGAATATCATTCGTATCGGCGAATTGGAGCTGAAAGTATCCATTAGAGCCGGTATTGCGCGCTTCCCAGAAGATGCAGATAGTGCCGAGGACCTGTTGAGCCGGGCTGAAATTGCTGTGGGTCGCGTTAAAAATCTCAGTACGCAATATACCTTCTTCCAGCCCCAGGACAGCGAAAGTATCCGCTATAGAATTAATTTGGAACGCGAGCTGGTGCAAGCGATTGATGACGAGTCATTGGAATTATTTTACCAACCCAAGGTGTGCCTAAGAACCGGTGTTATTGAATCCGTGGAGGCTTTGCTACGTTGGAATCATCCAGAAAGTGGTTATATCTCACCGCAGACGATCGTTAATATTGCTGAAGCGAATAGCTTGATCTATAAACTGACCAGCTGGGTGGTAGAAAACGCTATTAAGCAGATTAAGGATTGGTTAGAGAAAGGATTGAATACACGAATCGCGGTTAATTTATCAGCGCGAGATATCCAGCGAGCTGGATTTGAGGCCGATATCAGGCAGTCGCTGGAAAAGTATCAGGTCGATAGTACTTTACTTGATATTGAAATTACTGAAAGCGCAGCGATGGCTGATATGGAGCACTCAGTGCAAACTCTACGACAGCTTTCGGATTTAGGTATTGGTATTAGCCTGGATGACTTTGGTACGGGCTATTCATCCATTAGTTATTTGGCAAGTTTGCCCGTTGACCTGGTGAAAATTGATCAGACTTTTATCCAGGGTCTAAAACAGGCTTCTGCGCAGGCAGTTAAAGATAATCAACTTATTATAAAAAACATTATCCGTCTGGCGGAGAGCTTCAAATTGGTTTCTTTAGTGGAAGGCATTGAAACCATAGAGCAATGCCGCTTATTGCAAAAATACAACTGTGACTTAGGGCAGGGTTTCTTATTCAGTAGGCCGAAGTCGGCAAAAGACATAGAGCCGTTGTTGCGTAAGGGTTACATTGACATGGATATATTTAAAATTGCCAAGCCCAGTGTTAACGATTAAGTAGCAAGCTTTTCAGTTCAGTTGATTCTTTGACAATAACATCTGCTCGCCATTCATGAATCATATCTTCCGGTTGAATATAACCATATTCAGCAACAACCGTTTTCATCCCTGCAGCGCGACCCGCTGCAATATCACGCCAGGCATCGCCAACATACACTGCTTGAACCGGTTTAACACCAGCTTGCTGTGCAGCAGAGAACAGAGGGTTAGGATGTGGCTTGGAAGGCTTTACGGTATCACCACAGACCAGTGCGCTGCATGAATCACGAAGCTTTAAAGCTTCCAATAAAGGCACCGTTAAAAACTCAGGTTTGTTGGTAGCAATGCCCCAGGCGATATTACTTTTGTTCAGCTCATCAAGTAATTCTTGCAGGCCATTAAAGAGCTCAGTATGGACAGCAATATTATCTGCATAGATATTTAGGTACTGCTTTCGAAATTGATCAAATTCTTTATGTTGCGGTTCCAAGCCAAAGCCGATTCTTAACATGGCAGCGGCACCATGCGAAACGTAGGGGCGAACTTCAGAAAAGGGGAGTGGTTCTGTGCCATGAGCTTCACGCTGGATATTTAAAGCCAAAGCCATATCCGGCGCAGTATCCAATAAGGTACCATCTAAGTCGAAGAAAACTGCGCGGGGTTGAGTGTTCATTGCTGTCTCAATATTATTCTGGTCGAGTATGAACCAGATAGTTCACATCAACATTATCACTAAGCCAGTACTTTTTGGTCAGCGGGTTGTAGTGCATGCCAATAATGCTGTGGAAAGGCAGTCCGGCTGGGCGACTCCAGGCTTCAAGTTCTGACGGACGAATAAACTTCTTAAAGTCGTGCGTGCCCTTAGGAAGCATCTGCAACAGATATTCTGCACCAACGATCGCAAACAAGAAGCTTTTGGGATTACGATTAATGGTCGAGAAGAACACATGACCATCGGGCTTAACCAGCTTGTGGCAGGCTTTAATAATCGAGGATGGGTCGGGAACATGCTCCAACATTTCCAGGCAGGTCACCACGTCATATTCGCCAGCATGCTGCTCAGCAAACTCTTCGGCAGTAATTTTTTGATAATCGATATTCAGGCCTGACTCAAGCATGTGCAGCTTGGCAACTTCAAGCGGCATCTCGCCCATATCGATACCGGTTGCTTGTGCACTTTCTTTAGCCATGGCTTCGGTTAAGATACCGCCACCACAACCAATATCTAACACCTTTTTACCTTGCAAGCCGTTGGCATTATCCAGAATAAACTGTAAGCGTAGCGGGTTAATATCATGCAGCGGCTTAAAGTCGCCTTCTTTATCCCACCAGCGCGAAGCCATCTGTTCAAATTTGTTGATTTCGTGTTGATCAACATTCGCTTGCTTTTCAGTTGTTTTACTCATGATTAGGCTTGACCTTGAATTGCGTTTTTCCAATGGTTAGCTCGTTGAATCACTTCATCAATATCGATTCCAACCAGCTGTTGGTTGTTGAGTTTTATCACGCCATTAATCCAGACATGGCTCACTTGCTCTCGGCCAGCAGTATAAACGATTTGTGAGACCGGGTCATAAACCGGTTGTGACTCAATGCTGTTTAAGTTGATGGCGGTTAAGTCGGCGGCTTTGCCGACCTCTATGGAACCGATAGTATCTTCCTGGCCTAGCGCTTTTGCGCCGCCATAGGTTGCCGCATGCAGAATATCGTGCGCTGAGCAGGCCTGAGCCGAGCCAGTAAAGACTTTGCCCAGCAAGGCGGCAGATTTCATCTCAGCGAGCATATTTAAGTCATTGTTGCTGGCGTTACCATCAGTTCCGATCGCTATATTGACACCAGCTGTCATCAGTTCTTGTACTGGGCAAATGCCGCTGGCGAGTTTCATATTGGATTGAGGGCAGTGCGCAACGGATACGCCGTTTTGTACTAATAATTCTATTTCGCCTCGCTGCAGTTGCGTCATGTGCACTGCAATCAGGTTTGGGGTAATCAAGCCCAGCTCCTGCAAACGCTTGATAGGGCGCTTACCAGTGGCTTTGAGGGCCTCTTTTACTTCATGCGCCGTTTCATGCACATGCATGTGCACTGGAATACCAAGCTCATTACTTAAGGTGGCGATTTTCTTGAGCGGTTCATCAGAAACTGTGTAGGGCGCATGTGGGGCAAAGGCAAACTGGATCATATCGTGATGTTTATAATCATCGCGCAGTTGCAGACCTTTCTTGAGATAATCCTCCGGGCCATTACCCCAAACTGACGGAAAATCAAACATCAACATCCCCACCGTTGCGCGCATTCCCAGTTTGTGTGCAACCTTGGCGGTCATATTCGGCTGGAAATACATGTCATTAAAGGTGGTGGTGCCGCAGCGAATCATTTCGGCTATCGCCAGCTTAAGGCCATCTTCGCAAAATTCATCACTGACCCATTCGCGTTCTGCGGGCCAGATATGGTTCTCCAGCCAAATCATCAGTGGCAAGTCATCGGCCAAGCCTTTGAACAGGCTCATGGCTGCGTGAGTATGAATATTGACTAAGCCGGGAATGAGGGCGTGATCGGTGAGCTGAAAGTGATGGTCAGTGGTGTATTTCGATAATACCTTGGCGGTTGGAACCAGCTCGAGAATGATGCCTTTGTCCACCACAACAGAATAATCGTTGAGAATTTTGTTCGATTTTCGACCATCGCGACTGACGGGAATGACCCATTTGGCGCTAATGATTTGTTCAACAGTTTGGCTCACAGTCAGCTCTACAATATTTCAATAACTTAGGGTTGATGATTATACCTAACAAGTGACAAAAGCTCACCTTTTAGTCAGTTTGTTTCGGTCAGAGTGAAAAGCACGTCAAAGTCCAGCCATGACGGGGCTTTTAGCTGGATATTTAGTGGAATAAAATTAGCTTGAAAGAGGGCGTTGTGTTACAATTTTGCGCTTAAAAACATAAACCATACTGTTTGTGATAATTAATTATAACTATCAGATTTTAAAGGGTTTTTACAATGGGTGAACTTGCCAAAGAGATCCTCCCGATCAATATTGAAGATGAACTAAAAACTTCCTACCTTGATTATGCAATGAGTGTTATCGTCGGACGTGCTTTACCGGATGTCCGCGACGGTTTAAAACCGGTTCACCGCCGTGTTTTATACGCCATGAACGTGCTTGGAAATGACTATAATAAAGCCTATAAAAAATCCGCTCGTGTAGTGGGTGACGTTATCGGTAAATATCACCCGCATGGTGATACCGCCGTTTACGACACTATCGTGCGTATGGCTCAACCTTTCTCCTTACGCTATATGCTGGTCGATGGTCAGGGTAACTTCGGTTCGATTGACGGTGACTCAGCAGCTGCGATGCGTTATACCGAAGTCCGGATGGACAAACTGGCTCACCAGTTACTGGCTGATCTGGAAAAAGAAACCGTTGATTTCGAAGACAACTATGACGGTTCTGAATCCGAGCCAACGGTACTGCCCACTCGTGTCCCTAACTTATTGATCAACGGTTCTTCCGGTATCGCTGTCGGTATGGCAACCAATATCCCGCCGCACAACATCACCGAAGTTATTGATGGCTGTCTGGCTCTGATTGACAACCCTGACATCACGATTCCTGAGTTGATGGAATATATCAAAGGCCCCGATTTCCCAACTGCGGCAATTATTAATGGTCGTGCTGGGATTATTGATGCTTACCACACTGGGCGCGGTAAAATTTATCTGCGTTCGCGTAGCCATGTCGAAACCGATGAAAAATCAGGCAAGCAATCGATCGTTGTGACTGAGTTGCCTTATCAGGTCAACAAGGCGCGCTTGATTGAAAAAATTGCTGAGCTGGTCAAAGAAAAGAAGATTGAAGGTATTACCGGTCTGCGCGATGAGTCAGATAAAGATGGTATGCGCATGGTGATTGAATTGCGTAAAGGTGAAGTGCCAGAAGTGGTACTTAATAACCTCTATGCACAGTCGCAAATGCAAAATGTTTTTGGTATTAACATGGTGGCGTTAGATAACAATCAGCCACGTTTGTTTAACCTTAAAGATGCTATCGATGCTTTCGTTACTCACCGCCGTGAAGTGGTTACAAGGCGTACCATTTTTGAATTACGTAAAGCGCGCGAAAAAGCTCACGTGTTAGAAGGTTTAGCGATTGCGTTAGCCAATATTGATGCAATTATTGAGCTGATAAAAGAGTCGCCGACACCGAAAGAAGCGAAAGAAGGATTGATGGCACGCGGCTGGGAGCCAGGTCAGGTTAGCACCATGTTGGCGCGTGCAGGTACAGAAGCCTGTCGCCCAGAAGAACTGGCTGCTGAGTTTGGTTTCCATGATGGTTTCTACAAGCTTTCCGATGCACAGGCGCAAGCCATTCTTGATTTGCGTTTACACAAGCTGACTGGTCTTGAGCACGACAAAATTCTAGGCGAATACAAAGACTTATTAGGTCTTATCGAAGAGTTATTGCGTATTCTTATGAGCACTGAGCGTTTGCTTGAAGTGATTCGCGAAGAGCTAGAAGAAGTCAGAGAAAATTTTGGTGATGAGCGTCGCTCAGAAATTCTTGATAGCAAATTAGATTTAACCATTGCTGACTTGATCACTGAAGAAGATGTGGTGGTGACTTTATCGCACGAAGGCTATGTGAAATACCAGGCCTTGTCCGAGTATAAAGCGCAACGTCGTGGTGGTCGCGGTAAGTCTGCAACCAAGATGAAAGACGAAGATTTTATTGAAAAATTATTAGTTGCTTCGACTCATGACACGATTCTTTGTTTCTCCTCAACCGGTAAAGTCTACTGGCTGAAAGTATTTGAATTACCTAACGCGGGTCGTGGTTCGCGTGGTAAGCCGATTGTTAACGTCTTGCCATTGGAAGCGGATGAAAGAATTAATGCTATTTTGCCAATTCGTGAGTTCTCTGAAGACAAGTTTGTCTTTATGGCTACGGCCAATGGTACGGTTAAGAAAACGTCACTTGAACAGTTCTCACGTCCTCGCTCGAACGGCATTATTGCGCTGACCATTGCTGATGATGATGAGTTAATTGGCGTAGTTGAAACCGATGGTACCAACCACATCATGATGTTCAGCGATGCTGGTAAAGTGATTCGATTTGATGAAGCAAACGTCCGTGGCATGGGTCGTACAGCACGTGGTGTTCGCGGTATGAAGTTACCTGAAGGGGCGAAGGTCATTCAGATGATTGTTGCTGAAGAAGATGGTTCGGTGCTTACTGCTACTGAAAATGGCTACGGTAAACGCACTGCGATGGAAGACCATCCATTGCGTGGTCGTGGTGGCCAAGGCGTGATCTCAATTCAGATGAGTGAGCGTAATGGTGCGGTAGTTAGCGCGGTTCCCGTCATTGATGGCGACGAAGTAATGCTGATCAGTAAAGGCGGAACCTTGATTCGAACCGGTGTTGACGACATTCGCATCATGGGTCGAAACACTCAAGGCGTACGTTTAATCAAGTTGGACGATGGTGAAACATTAGTCGGCCTACAACGTATCGTTGAAATCGAAGATGATGAAGATGAGTTTGAAGGTGCCGAAGTTGTTGAAACGGCCGACAATGCAGATAGCGTTGACGAAGTTGATGGTCAAGAGACTGATCGTAAAGAGACAGGTGATGACGAGTAAGCTGCTAAAGCTTACTCGCACTTTTTGATAAAAGTAGAGATCTGAATAACGATATGAATCGCGGTTATAATTTTAGTGCTGGCCCAGCCGCCATACCGACGGAAGTGCTTGAGCGTGCGCAAGAAGAGCTTTTAAACTGGAATGGTCACGGTTGTTCAGTGATGGAATTTGGCCATCGCACACCTGAGTTTCAACAGCTTCTTGAGCAAACTGAAGCCGATCTTAGAAAGCTACTTAATATCCCAAACCACTACCGCGTATTGTTTATGCACGGTAGTGCTTCTCATCAGTTTGCTATGGTGCCCATGAATTTCCTGGCACCGGATGATACTGCAAACTATCTTGAACAAGCTCATTGGTCCAAAAAAGCTATTAAAGAAGCTCAGGGCTTTGGCAACATCCATGTTCAGCAAGGTTTTCATCAAACTGAAGAAGGCTTAGCGATTGTTCCTGAGTCAGAATGGCAGTTGGATGAGGCTGGGAAATACCTGCACTTTACCTCCAATGAAACTATTGTCGGAGTACAGTTCAAAACGGAACCCAAAGCATTTGCTGGAAATTTAGTCTGCGACATGTGTTCTGACATTTTGTCGCGTCCCATTGATATTGAGCAGTATGCTTTAATTTATGCCGGCGCACAAAAAAACATCGGGCCATCGGGGATGACGGTGGTGATTGTGCGTGAAGATTTGTTCGAACAAATGCAAACCCATCGTGTGCCTTCGTTATTTCAATATCCATTGATGGCCCAACATAAATCCTTATTCAACACACCGCCAAGCTTTGGTATTTACCTGGCCGGGCTGGTGTTCGAGTGGTTGTTAGAGCGGGGTGGCGTTGAAGCGGTTGAAAAATTGAACCAACAAAAAGCCCAGCTGCTTTATGATGCGATTGATGCTTCTGATTTTTATCATTCGCCAGTAGCAAAAGACTCACGCTCGGTGATGAATGTAGCCTTCACGTTGAAAGACCACAGTTTGGATTCAGTCTTTTTACAGCAAGCACAAGAGCAAGGTCTACTTGCTCTGAAAGGTCATCGTGATTTCGGGGGCATGCGAGCGAGCATTTACAATGCAATGTCGTTGGAAGGAGTGCAAACCTTAGTTGAGTTTATGCGGGAATTTGAACGAAAAGTTTAGTGGCCAAGTACCGGTAAGTATAAAAAGGCAGTCAATTGACTGCCTTTTTTTAATTGGGGGAAAAATTATCGTTGCTCTGGGGGGATGTTACCCAGTTTTTCGATTAGCTTGGCCTGCGTATCTAAGTTGATGGGAGAGTATACCTCGCGCGCACCTGCAGGCTGATGTTGTAAAGATACGTTTTCAATATGAGCAGTTTTAGGCCTTATAGGACGGGGAACAAATCCTCCACCACAATTCGGGCAAACATTGTGTAATATTTTTTCGACACAGTCTCGACAAAAAGTACACTCATAAGTGCATATCATGGCCTCTGTTGAATCTGGTGGTAAAGACTTTCTACAGTTCTCGCAAGTGGGTCGTAATTCCAGCACTAAAAATCTCCTCTAATAAAAAAGGCGACGGATTGTCGCCCTAACGTGTTCAATAATTATTTCAGTTATTTCAGTCGTTAATTCCAAGCAAATCCAAGAAGAAGGCATATTCCATTGCAGTTTGTTCAAGCCTTTTAAATCGACCTGAAGCGCCGCCATGGCCTGCTTCCATATTAGTATGGAAGAGTAGTTTATTATCATCTGTTTTATAGTCACGCAATTTAGCGACCCATTTCATCGGCTCAAAATATTGGACCTGTGAGTCGTGCAATCCGGTGGTGACTAACATGTGCGGATAGTCTTGTGCTTTGACGTTATCGTAGGGCGAGTAAGACAACATATACTTATAAGAGTCTTTATCGTTGGGGTTACCCCATTCGTCATACTCATTGGTGGTTAACGGAATGGATTCGTCTAACATGGTGGTTACCACATCTACAAAAGGTACATGGGCAGCAACACCTGCGTACTTTTCTGGCGCCATGTTAATGACTGCACCCATCAATAAACCACCGGCGCTTCCGCCTGCGATAAAGACTTTATCTTTGGCTGCATACTGTTGCTTAACCAAACCGTCAGTGACATCAATGAAGTCGGCGAAGGTATTAATTTTATTGAACATTTTCCCGTCTTCATACCACTGACGACCTAACATTTGGCTGCCGCGAATATGAGCAATGGCCACTACAAATCCACGATCAACCAGCGATAGCCAATTGGAGCGGAAGTTGGCATCCATGGTTGCGCCATAGGAGCCATAACCGTATTGATATAGAGGGTTGGTGCCATCCTTTTTAAACATGTCTTTACGATAGACTAGCGACACCGGAACTTGCACGCCATCTCTGGCATCAATGAATAAACGCTCACTTTGATAGTCGTTGCTGTCGAATTCACCTAGGACTTTGTCTTGCTTAAGCAACGTACTGTCACCAGTGACCATATTAAAGTCATAGATCGAGTCAGGGGTGGTTAGACTTGAGTAAGTATAACGCAAGGTTTCGCTGTCGAAGTTTTTGTTGGTAGAAAAACGGGCCGCGTAGGCAGGGTCATCAAAGTTGACGGACTTGAAGCTGCCATTTTCTATGTTCATGACACGAATGCTGGTTAAGCCATTACTGCGTTCGGTTAAGGCAATAAAATCTTTAAAGGCTTTTACATCAGTAATTTGTGTATCTTCACGATGAGGAATCACTTCTTTCCAAGCCGAGAAGTCATTATGTTTACTTTGATGCACTTTCATCAAACGAAAGTTCTTAGCCTCTTTATTGGTTTGTACATAAAAGTATTGGCCTGACTTGTAGGTCGAATATTCATGTCCAGTTTCTAAAGGATAGAATTTTTTGAACTCACCGTCAGGTGCGTTAGCATCAAGAATACTCTCTCCTTTGGTTTCAGTACTGTAGTGTCCAATCTTGATGAAGCTACCATCTAATGACTTGGTTAGCCCAGTGTAATAACTGGTATCGGTTTCTTCGTAAACTAAGGCATCGTCTGTTTGTTCTGTACCTAGTTTGTGACGGAAAACCTGGTAGCCAAGTAAAGTTTGCGGGTCTCTGCGTATATAAAAAATGGTTTCGTTATCATTGGCCCATACAATCCCGCCGTCAGTCTCTTGGAGTGTGTCTGGCAATAGTTTGCCTGTCGAGAGATCCTTAAAGCGCAGAGTGTAAACACGACGGCCAATACTATCGTCTGAATAAGCTAAGATAGCGTGATTAGGGCTGACCTCAGTGGATGCTACATTAAAGTAATCATGCCCTTTAGCTAGCTCATTGACGTCAAGCAGAATTTCTTCATTGGCTTCCAGCGAACCTTGCTTACGAGCATAAATCGGATACTCACTATCTTCCTCAAAACGAACATAATAAAAGTAATCACCTAAACGGTAAGGTACTGTCGACTTGTCTTTTTCAAGACGGCTCACCATCTCGTTGTAAAGCTTTTCCTGCAAGCTCTTGGTATCCGCCAACATAGCTTCTTTATAGTTATTCTCAGCTTCAAGATGCGCCAGTATCTCAGTGTCTGTACGGCTATCGTCACGCATCCAGTAATAGTCATCAATACGGGTGTCGCCATGAATAGTCATTTCATGAGGTACTTTCTTGGCTACGGGTGGGATGACTTCTGATTTCTCTGAATGTGGCATTAGTTGCTCCTCGACTGGAGTGGTTTTAGGCGATTCAGACTCTTTATTGATTGCCATTAGGTAAACGCCAGCTATCAGTAAAATAAGACTGAGCAAAGCAAATAAATACTTCATTGGACTATTCCTTGCTAATTGAGGAGTTCAAAAAAACTCACTATACAGTAAAAATTATTATCCAAACCATATAATCTTTTTGCATAACAAAGGCTTTTTTTCATAATTTAGCCGCCAAGTCAATACTGCATTCATTAGTATTATTTATTTATTATTTAAGAGCTTTTCTAATCTTTGCAGTATCGTCTTGCTTGCAATGTTTGCAAGCCTTATTAGTTTGGTTTATTACAAGTCACATTCGATATAAGCATCTGTCATATAGGTCTTTGGTGGTTTATTGCTATTTACACAACGCATCAGTAGTTTAGCTGCGGAAGTCAATAAAAGCATTATAAGAACTTCTTACTCAATCAAAAATTATGTACCACTATATAGCTATGGAGATGTTTATGGGGAACTATTCCTTTAAAAAAATAGTCGCACATACTGCTGTAATTGTTGCGCTGGGCTTGGCCTCTGGGCACTTACAGGCAGCAAGTAACGTTAACGGTGTCATTGCTGGTGATGTTGCTGCTGGAGAACAGCAGTTGGGTGGTGCGACAATTACTGTAACCAATGAAAGCACTGGTTATACAAAATCGATCCAATCTGACGTAAACGGTGAGTTTGTGTTTCCAGCTTTACCCGTTGGTTTGTATAAGGTAAACGTGTCTAAAGAAGGTTATGAGGTTTACACTGCTGACGTTCGTGTTGGCATTGGCGGGCGTACAGAAATTGATGTGAGTCTTGCCCAGGAAGGTGTCGAAACAGTTGTTGTTACAACAGGTCGAATTCGTCTGGATTCAACTACTGCAGAAGCAGCCTTGAATGTAACAGAAGCAGAAATTGATGCGTTACCAGTTGGCCGGAACCTAACCGCTGTATCATTGCTCGCACCGGGTACACTTCAAGGAGACTCTGCATTCGGTAATCTCGCTTCATTTGGTGGCGCGACTGTTGGTGAAAATGCCTACTATGTCAACGGCTTCAACGTAACCAATTTCCGTAATGGCTTGGGTGCTAGTACTATTCCGTTTGAATTTTATGAACAGTTCCAGGTTAAAACAGGTGGTTACAGCGCAGAATTTGGGCGCTCAACGGGTGGTGTTGTAAACGCGGTTACTAAATCCGGTGGCAATGAGTTTGAGTGGGGTATCGATTATTTCTGGGAGCCCGACAGCTTAAGGGGTGATCGACAAGATATTATTCGACTTAGCGACGGTACAACGATCATTACTGATAACAGTCAGGACTACGATGATTATAAGAATGTCGTTCTACACGCAAGCGGACCAATACTTGAAGACAAGTTATTCTACTATGTCATGTATAACCCACGTGATAATAAGTCAGAAGATTTAATCAGTGGTGGAACCGAGTTACAAACCGGTCAAAGTGATGATGCTTTCTGGGGTGCCAAAATTGACTGGCAGATTAATGCTGACCAGTTACTTGAATACACAGGGTTTTCTGATGCGACAGATACCCAATACACTACAGTGGATTTAAGTGGTAATAATCCCCGAGTTGCCTTCCAGAAGTCTGGTGGTGATAACCATATTTTGAAGTACACAGGACAGTTTAATGACTTAACTGTGTCTGCCTTGTTTGGTCAAAGCGAATACGATCGTACTTCATACAGTTCTCTTGATGGGAATCCAGCTATTTATGATGGTCGTTCTGGTGTTCTTGTTCCTTTAGGTAACTGGGCTAATTTATCTGTTGGGTCATCGCTTGATGAAAAAGATGCCTTCCGATTAGATTTTGATTGGTATCTCGGAGACCATCAACTTCGTTTTGGTTTTGATGAAGAAAACTACACTGCAACGGACACCTCTCAGTATTCCGGTGGGGTTTACTATCGTTATTATTCCGATACCGACAGTTCAACTGGCGAGTCAGTACGTGAGCGTTTCTATTTTAACGGCGGCTCTTTCGAAACGATTTCTCGAGCATTGTATATCGAAGATATCTGGTCTCTTGGTGATGTTACTTTGACGTTGGGGCTGAGAAATGAGTACTTTGATAACAAGAATGTAAACGGTGATACCTTTACTAAAATTGACAACCAGATTGCACCACGCTTAGGCATGGCTTGGGATATTAATGGTGATGGCCGGTCTAAGTTCTTTGTAAACTATGGTCGTTATCACTTACCTGTAGCAACTAATACAAATATTCGTTTGGCTGGTGCTGAATTTTTCACGCAGCAATTCTTTGAGCTGAATGGTGTTAATGCTGATGGCACACCAGTTGTAGGTCCTGCAATGGAGCCTGTAACTGTGTATGCAAACGGCCAGGTTGCGGACGAACGCGCTATTGTTAACCAAGATCTAGATCCGATGTATCAAGATGAGTTTGCTATCGGTTATCAATACGCATTTGATAATGACTGGACTGCCGGGGTACGCTTCATTCGTCGTGATCTTAAGTCAACACTTGAAGATGTAGCGATTGATGCTGCTGTTCTCGATTGGGCTGCCGAAAATGGCCTAACGCAAACGGTTGATGGCGATGACCCAGCAGATGTTTGGAGTGGCTTCCATCAATATGTTCTAACTAATCCGGGTCAGGATATGCGTATCTACCTGCCTGAGTTTGAGCAGTTTGCTAATCTGACTGCTGATCAGCTAGGCTATCCAGAGTCAAGTCGTAAGTATAACTCTGTAGAGTTTAGTTTTGAGCGTCCATGGGACGGTGATTGGTCATTGCAAGGTTCATACGTGTGGGCACAAAGCTACGGTAATAATGAAGGCTTTGTACGAAGTGATAATGGACAGGCCGATGCCGGTTTAACAACTTTGTTTGACCAACCTGGATTGTTAGATGGTGCTTATGGGTACTTACCAAATGATAGACGTCATACCTTAAAGTTATGGGGGCGCACAGCATTAACTGATAACTTGCACTTGAGTGGTAACTTCTTGTGGCAGTCGGGTCGTCCTGTAAATGCATTTGGGGTGCATCCGACAGACTTCTTTGCTTCTCTTTATGGTGCTGAGTCATTCTACGATAATGGACAGCTAGTACCTCGTGGTAGTCGTGGTCGTACACCATCTGTTAAGGACCTTGATTTAGGTTTGGCTTATATGCCTGAGTGGGGAGATTTGGATATGACTATTCGATTGGATGTATTCAATATCTGGACTACAGAAACCTATACAGAGGTTTATGAGAGAGCTGAGCAAGATAATGGTGATCCAGATCCAAATTATCTAACACCTACTAGCTACCAAGCTCCGCGCTCGGTACGCTTAGGAGTGTCAGTAAACTTCTAATAATATAAATGATTCACCTATAGATTTAGGCCGCCTTGTGCGGCCTTTTTTGTTGAATACCACTAAAGAAATCAGAAGGGGTGAAAATCTGGTGAGTTTCAAGGATAATGGCGGCCATTTCGAAGTATTGAACGAGACGCCTAAGGTTCGGGCGTATTATGTTTAAGAGACTGGAGTAAGTTATGAGTTGTGATTTTATCGCTTTGGCGAATAAGGGTGTTCAGGAACTTCATCCATACCAGCCAGGCAAACCAATTTCGGAGTTGGAGAGAGAGCTAGGTATCACCAATATTGTAAAGTTGGCCAGTAATGAAAATCCAATTGGTATCAGCGCTAAAGCAAAAGCTGCCATGGAGAAAGAATTTGCGGACTTGGCTCGCTACCCGGATGCCAATGGCTATTATTTGAAAGCCAAGTTGGCTGAGCGTCTGGGTGTTGGGATTAGCCAGATTACGCTAGGTAACGGCTCGAATGATGTACTTGAGTTGATTGCACGTGTATTTGTCGCACCAGAGCATGAAGTGATCTTCTCGCAGCACGCGTTTGTAGTTTACCCGATAGTGACTCAGGCAATTGGTGCTAAGAAAGTCGTTATCCCGGCAAAAGACTGGGGGCATGATCTCGAAGCGACAGCTGCGGCAATCACACCGAACACGCGTATGATTTTTATCGCTAACCCGAACAATCCTACCGGCACCTGGGTTAATAAAACTGACCTGAAAGCTTTTATGGATAAGGTTCCAGAAGACGTGATCGTGGTGGTAGATGAAGCCTATTACGAGTATGTCGAAGATGCGGAATACCCACAAACAGTGCCCTGGATTAAAGAATATCCTAACTTGATTGTCACTCGTACTTTCTCAAAAGCGTATGGCTTGGCAGGCGTTCGAGCTGGCTATGCGGTAGCCAATGAAGAAATAACCGGTTTGATTAACCGTCCTCGCCAGCCTTTCAATATGAACTCTTTGGCACTGGCAGCGGCAGAAGCGGTGCTAGATGACCATGCTTACCTGCAAAAAGCCTTAGATGTTAATAAGGCTGGTATGCAGCAATTAATCTCAGTATTTGATGAGCTTGGTTATGATTATATTCCGTCTGTCACTAACTTTATCACGGTAGATATGAAACAGGCAGCAGGTCCTTTATATCAGCAAATGTTGGAGCAGGGCGTGATTGTCCGTCCAGTGGGCAACTATGAAATGCCGAATCATTTGCGTATCAGTATTGGCCTAGAAGAGGAAAATGCTAAGTTTGTCCGCGTCTTGCGCGAAATGACTAAGTAATAAGCCATGAATGCAGATAATAAGCAGGTGCCTGTCATAGCCATTGACGGGCCTAGTGGTTCCGGCAAAGGTACCATAAGTCAAATTCTTGCAACAAAACTGGGCTATCATTTGTTGGATAGTGGGGCCTTGTATCGTTTAACGGCGTTGTCAGTGATTGAGCAGGAGATTGATCCTGAAGATACTCAAGCCGTGGCGCAAGCTGCTTTGAACCTGGATGTGGTGTTCGAACCACAAGCTGATGGCGAGCAGTTAGTCCTGCTTAATGGCGAAGATGTTGGAGTTAAACTGCGTTTGGACGAAATCAGCGCTATGGCCTCTAAAATTGCGACAATTCCAGAGCTCAGAGAAGCCTTGTTGACTCGTCAGCGGCAGTTTAGGCAGAAACCCGGTCTGGTTGCTGATGGGCGAGACATGGGGACAGTGGTTTTTACCGACGCCGATTTTAAGGTTTTCTTGACCGCAAGCCCCGAGATACGGGCGGAAAGGCGCCATAAACAGTTGATCGAAAAGGGCGTAGATGCTAACATTTCGCACCTTTTAAAAAGCATCATCGATAGAGATGAGCGTGATCGCACTCGTACTGTGGCTCCATTGGTGCCAGCAGAGGGTGCTCTTGTTATTGATAGCTCACAATTATCTATTGATGAAGTGGTTCAGCAAATTCTTGATTTTATAGGGTTTTCTGAGTAATTATTTTACGCTGGCTCGCACGGATGAATGAGTTAGCTTAACTAACTGACCCATCACTATAGGACCATAGTGTGGTGATTTAAACAAGCCTTTGTTCGGTTTACTAATACTCTGTATACCGACAAAGAATATCAGGTACTAACGAATGAGCGAAAATTTCGCACAACTTTTTGAAGAAAGTTTAGCAAACGTAGAAATGCGTCCAGGTGCAATCATCACAGGTGTGGTGGTTGATATTGATAACGAAGTCGTTGTTGTAAACGCTGGTTTGAAATCAGAAGGCGTTATCCCACGTAATCAATTCTTAAGTGATTCGGGTGAGCTTGAAGTTTCTGTTGGCGACGAAGTACAAGTTGCTTTGGACGCGGTTGAAGATGGTTTTGGTGAAACACGCCTATCACGTGAGCGCGCGAAGCGTTTTGCGGCTTGGGGTGTTTTGGAAGCTGCCCATGAAGCGAATGAAACTGTTAAAGGTGTTATCACTGGCAAAGTTAAAGGTGGTTTCACAGTTGACGTTCAATCAATTCGTGCGTTCTTACCAGGTTCATTGGTAGACGTTCGTCCAGTACGTGATACAACTCACCTTGAAAGCATTGAGCTTGAATTTAAAGTTATCAAGCTTGATCAAAAACGTAACAACGTAGTGGTTTCTCGTCGTGCTGTTATCGAATCTGAAAACAGTGCTGAGCGTGAAGAGCTTCTTGAGAACCTGGAAGAAGGTTCAGAGCTTAAAGGTATCGTTAAGAACCTTACTGATTACGGTGCGTTCGTTGACTTAGGTGGTATTGATGGCTTGCTTCACATCACCGATATGGCTTGGAAACGCATTAAGCACCCAAGCGAAGTGGTTCAAGTTGGTGACGAAATCGACGTAAAAGTTCTTAAATTTGACCGTGAGCGTAACCGCGTATCACTAGGTATCAAGCAATTGGGTTCAGATCCATGGGTTGATATCAATGACCGTTACCCAGAAGGCGCACGTCTACAAGGTCGTGTCACTAACCTTACTGATTACGGTTGTTTCGTTGAAATCGAAGACGGTGTTGAAGGTTTGGTTCACGTTTCTGAAATGGATTGGACTAACAAAAACATCCACCCATCTAAAGTGGTTAACTTGGGTGATGAAGTTGAAGTTATGGTTCTTGATATCGATGAAGAGCGTCGTCGTATTTCACTAGGTATCAAGCAATGCGTACCAAATCCTTGGAACGAATTTGCTGCAACTCATAACAAAAATGACAAAGTTAAAGGTAGCATCAAATCTATCACTGACTTTGGTATTTTCATTGGCCTTGACGGCGGTATCGATGGCTTAGTTCACTTGTCTGACATCTCTTGGACTGTCGCTGGTGAAGAAGCTGTTCGTGACTACAAGAAAGGTGACGAAGTTGAAGCAGTTGTTCTAGCTGTTGACGCTGAGCGTGAGCGTATTTCTCTTGGTATCAAGCAAGTTGATTCAGACCCATTAGCTGAATACTTGTCAGAGCATCCAAAAGGTACACTTGTTAATGGTAAAGTTAAGGAAGTTGATGCGAAAGGTGCATTGATTGAATTAGCTGACAACATTGACGGTTATGTACGCGCATCAGACATCAGCACAGACCGTGTTGAAGATGCAACTAAACACCTAAGCGTTGGTGATGAAATCGAAGCCAAGTTTATGGGCGTTGACAAGAAAAACCGCAACTTGAACCTTTCTATTAAGGCGAAAGATGCTGCTGAAGAAGCTGCTGCAATTAAAGAGTTCAGCAACGATGCTTCTGCTCCAGCAACTCTAGGTGACTTGTTAAAAGAGCAATTAGGCGACGAATAATCGTATATTGATTGCTTTTAGCATCATGATCCAAATCAAGCCCGACTCCAGTCGGGCTTTTTTTTGCTTAGAAAAGTGTAAAAAAGATCATATAATTAAAACAGTTAGGTGCATTTTTCGGTAAAATCCACCATACTGTAGGCAATAAAGGTAGAACGACGTAAGGATATTGACCATGACTAAATCGCAATTGATAGAGCGCTTAGTGGATAAAAATCCACAGCTATCAGTACGTGATGTCGAACTGGTAGTGAAATCCATGATTGATCAAATGTCGGAATCTCTGTCTGATGGAGACCGCATTGAAATCCGTGGTTTTGGCAGCTTTTCGCTTCACTATCGCGCGCCACGCGTAGGCCGTAACCCAAAAACTGGTGAGTCGGTGAAGCTAGACGGCAAATATGTCCCTCATTTCAAGCCAGGCAAAGAGTTGCGTGAGCGAGTGAATGACGGCCAGGATAAGCCAATCAAACCTTAACAGCCTCTGAAATAGTTATTTCTGACCAAAACGGAGAATACCTTGCGACAACTCTTCGCGATTATACTCTTCATTGCTTTACTGATTCTCAGTACTGTATTTGCCTTAAATAATAATCAGCCAATTGTGGTTGATTACCTGTTTGCTGAGTCTGAATTGGCCCTTTCTACATTGATTTTCTGGGTTGCCTTAATTGGCCTGGTGCTTGGCGTGTTAGCTATGACCGTTTTAGTGCTTAAGTTGCGCGTACAGCTAAAGCGTAGCCAAAACCGGCTAAGAAAAGCCGAATTAGAATTAAATAATTTGAGGACTGCACCGGTCAAGGATACGGTTTAGCATGAACGAATGGTTCCTGTATGGGGTGTTGTCGCTACTACCCATCGCAGCATATTCTGGCTATCGCCTTGGCCGTAAGCAACGAAAAGACTCTAAAAGCTCCGGTTCCGGCCTTTCTAGCAACTATATCAAAGGCCTTAACTACTTACTTAACGAGCAAGCCGATAAGGCAGTAGACACCTTTATTGACCTGTTAACGGTTGATACCGACACCGTTGAGACTCATTTGGCTCTGGGTAACCTATTCCGCAAACGTGGTGAGGTTGATCGCGCCATTAGACTGCATCAAAACCTGATTGCCCGCCCACAACTTTCATCCGATGATCGTAATACCGCTCTCTATCAGTTAGGCCTCGATTATAATGCCGTTGGTATGTATGACAGAGCCATCAGCCTGTTTACTGAGCTATTAGATGATCCTGAACATAAATCTGAGTCCTTGCACCAATTGCTTAATATTTATCAGTTAACTAAAGACTGGGATCAGGCAGCAAAAGTTGCCGAGCAACTCCAGTCCAGTATGGGTGAGGAACAATCTAAGCCATTGGCCCACTTTTACTGTGAGCTAGCCGATCAAAAGCGCTCCGAAGGTGATATTAAAGCTGCGCTGGCTAACCTTAAAAAAGCACTTTCCATCAACCCAGATTCGGTGCGGGTGAGTATTTTGCAGGGCGATATTTATCTGCAGCAAAAGAGCTTCAAGCAGGCCATTAATTCCTATCAAAGAATTCTTAAACAAGACATTGCGTTTCTACCCGAGGCACTGCCTAAAATTGCTGAGGCTTACACAGAGCAGAAGGATCCAAAAGGCTACAAGCAGTTCCTTAATGAAAGCTTAGAGCAGGACGCTGGGGTTTCAGTGCTTATAGAGCTTTCCAAGCTCATTCAAAGAGAAAAGGATGACAAAGCGGCAGCGATGTTAATTGGTCACTATTTACAAGAAAAACCATCCTTAAAGGGGCTTCACAGGCTGATAGCGTTGCATATTGAGCACGCGCAAGAATCAGCTAAACCGAGTTTGCAGCTACTTGATGATATTGTTGTGAAATTGCTCCTTAGAAAGCCACGCTATGAATGTCAGAACTGTGGTTTCCAGACAAAAGCTATTTATTGGCAATGTCCTAGCTGTAAGGAGTGGAGTTCCGTTAAACCCATAAAAGGTATAGAAGGCGAGTAAGAGTATGTCCGATCCCAAAATTCTGGTTGCGCTGGATTATGATAATCAGGCGCAAGCATTAGAGCTTGTAGATAAGTTAAAGCCAGAACTGTGTGGCTTAAAAGTAGGCAAGGAAATGTTCACTCTGTTTGGCCCCGAGTTTGTAAAGACACTGGTCAACAAAGGTTTTAAAGTTTTCTTAGACCTCAAGTTCCATGATATCCCTAATACGGTCGCAAAAGCGTGCAAAGCTGCTGCAGAGCTTGGTGTCTGGATGATTAATGTGCATGCTTCCGGTGGTAGCAAAATGATGCATGCAGCACGCCAAGCCATTGAAGAGTACGACAATCGCCCCTTGTTGATAGCTGTTACCTTGCTCACCAGTATGGACGAGGTTGCTTATAGTGAGATAGGCTTCAAACGCGATCTACCAGAGCAGGTAGAACATTTAGCGAGCATATCGAAATCAGCTGGTTTAGATGGGGTTGTTTGCTCAGCCTGGGAAGCCAAAAGGTTAAAAGAGCAATTAGGTAATGACTTTAAGTTAGTGACGCCTGGTATTCGACCACCGGGCAGTGACATTGGTGATCAAAGCCGTATTATGACCCCTGAGCAAGCCGTTGCTGCCGGCTCAGATTATCTGGTTATAGGGCGGCCAATAACCAAAGCAAGTGATCCACTAAAAGCGCTGTACGACATTTCTGAAAGCATTGTAAGCTAGTTGTAAAGCAACTCTCCTCTGACTATCCTCTTGTCTGTCGCGTGACAGTGACAATAAGGATATCAATAACAAGGAGATATATGATGAAAAAACTAGCTTTAATCCTATCATTAATTTTAGCTGTAAATACTCAAGTTTTAGCTGCCAAGGAACGAGGTGGCTTAGCTGCTGCAGGAAGTCAGGGAGCAGGACAAGAAGTTTCTAACACTGTTAATATTAATTCGGCTGACGCCAAACAGCTGTCTAAAGTGTTGGTTGGTGTCGGTGCTAAAAAAGCAGAAGCTATTATTGAGTATCGACAAAAGTTTGGCCCTTTTAAATCAGCCAATGAGTTGACTGCAGTAAAAGGTATTGGTCAGAAAACTGTCGATAAAAACAAAAGCAAGATTAAGCTAGAGTAATTAGCGGTTAATCCATCTAAGGCCCAAAGTTTCTTTGGGCTTTTTTATATCGAATCTATTGTGCTACGCAACAGAAAATAGAGAGTGGGGCCTAATCTAATGAGCGTAGCACCATCGAATAAATGCTCTAAGCTTTTTTTGATTGCTTAGATTTAAGAATTGATTGAAGGGCAGGGCCTTTCAGCAGACTTTTGGGCCAAACCAGACCTAGGATTAGGCCCTGTACGAAACCGATGATATGCGACTCTTCCACAACAGCACCGCCTAGCCAATTGTCGTACTCTGATTGAACGCCCATTATTTCAGGCAGGAATATTTTGACTGCGACAATAATTAACAGCAAACCACTAAGCTTTACACCCAGTCGCAATTCAGCTGTGGCGCAAGCGGCAATCAAGCCATACAAAGCTCCTGACATACCAACATAATGAACAATATGTGGAGTCCATAAATGCATCGCTAAAATATTAACGAAATAAAGTAGAAGGACCCAGCTCATCCAGTGAGACATTTTTAACAGAGGTTGGAAGATAAAACTAATTAGCCACAGGCTGGCCAAATTCATGAGTGTGTGCCAACCGCCAAGGTGAACCAGATTGGCAGTGATTAAACGCCACCACTGTCCCGATTCAACCAATGCACGATCGTAAGCCATCCATAAGTTAGATTGAGGCAAAAGTAAGTAGCTAATAATGCAAATATGACTTAGCGCCAATGCAAATGCGTATGTTCTGAGAAATTGGGTCATAAAATATTTTTATCAAATGTAAAATTTAGTTCACACTTTTGATCATCAACTCTGGCTAAAATTTGAACAAGCAAAACGGATTGCAAAAATATGAATTGTAAGAAATTTCTTTTAAAAGCAATTAGTTACAGAGCTTTGATGGTGCAATTTGTTTTTCTGAATGCTATGTGAGTAAATTCTATAGGCTTTTTTTATGTAAATCATCCAATAAAGAGGAAAATATTATGTTTGAAACTATCGCTATGATCTGCTATTTATCTATATCAGAACCACAATTTTTAGAAGCTCCTGAGTTTGAGCAGCCTCCTATTACGCGTATTTTTACTGGTAGCGGTGGTGGCGAGCCAGGAGATGACCCGACAAAAGAGAAAGAGAATTGATTCAAAGCATTATAAATAACTTTGATCTTAACAATCTAATGAGTGACATTTTTATGATGTCACTCTTAGGTTGTGTATTTTTGCATCTGTTATTTACAAAAAATAACAGACTTCTCACATTCTCCGTTGTCATTTTAGTGATCCAGTTTATAAACTGGAATTTGACATCATTTTTATGGAACCATCAGTCTGCTAAGTTTATCTGGTACATAACTTGGATGGTAACGGATATTTTTATCCTGCTTTATGTTGCTTTTAAAGCAGTAACAACAGGTAAGGTTTTAAAGGCAGAGTTTGCAGTAACTGTAGTAACAACTATTGCAATAACAATAAATATACTTAGATTTATAGAAAGACATTTCACTGACTTAGAAGTGATAGTAAGTGTACAATCGTTTGCTATCAATTCAGTGAACTTCTGCATCATATTAGCTTTATTAACGCCAGTAGTTAAACAGCTGGTGGTAACTTTAGGAAGAAAAATCAATGGCATTACTATTTTTGGCCTACGGTTTAGTGTTAGCAGCGTTCGCAGCAGCGCTGTTTTGGCTAATCCTGAAAGCTTATCGCGGACGAATAGACGTACCTTATGATGAATATTCGCTAGACAGCGAGTACCAATCTGATGGCAACGTTATAGATCTATCGGCTTTTAAACGAGCTGATATGATTGGTTTGCGCTTGCTTCAGGAGTATTCACAGATTGAATCCAGTAACTTACCTGAGAAGGACAAGCTACGTGAGATTTTATTGTGGAATCAAAAACTACAAGAGTTCGAGATAAATAATCGACGCATTATTCAGTCTCGTGGCTTTTTAAAGCCTATTCAACTACAGAGCAGTAAAGCACCCACTGAGTTTACTCGAACTTAGTACAGCCAATAATTGAACCCAAGAATTAAAAAAGGCCTGCATTTGCAGGCCTTTACTTTATGTATCTAATCTTTCTCAGCGATTACTTCAGGTTAGCAATCCGAACTCCCAATTCTTCCTTACTGCTGTTCGCGCGGTAATTTGAAAGAATCAGCTCAGCTTTTTCTTCTGGTGAAAGGTTAATGCCTCGAGTAGTCGACAAGGATTCTACCAAGGCAATGATTTTGCCTAGAGTATCGACTTCTGCGCCGTAGTCTACCTGAGTATAGTATTCACTCATCGGAACCAAGGACAGGCGATAACCAAGTGCTCTCGCTAAACCATCGATTTTGTGAACACCTGGGTCAGATGTTTTCCCCTCCAAAATACGATAAATGGTTGATTGGCTAATATGGGCCTTATGCTGCATCGAATAGTCCGTTTCACCAAGGCTTTGCATAAGTTGCTTCAGTTGATCAATTATTTCGCTCATGAGATTTCCTAAAAAAAGATGCAAATTCGGTTTGATTTCTATGCATACTTGCATTATTATTTAAACCAAGTTCTGAAATGCAATCGTTAGCTATTTGTAACACAGAGTGAAATACAAATAAAGTATTGATTTGTAGCGAAACGAAAGTTTGACTTTCAGAAGCGCGGTAATAACCGCAATCAGTTTTCCTTCAGCTATATGGTGGGATTTGGCCGAGACAAGTTCTCGGCTTTTTTTTTCCTAAAATTAATGAGTTACACGCCTCTTACATACTTAATAAAAAAGTCGATAGTCTTTGTGTTCCGAAATGTCTCCGGCTGTTCCTGTGATGGTTCAGGCTATTATCTGACTAATAAAATACCCATTAAGTCGAATCTGCTTTACTTATTTGGTCAAATCAGACCATCGATTCATATTTGACTCACATCAAGTCAATTTGTAATCAATGCAGGGGGCTGGTAAACTCCGCGCTCTTTTTTGGCCAGATACTGAGTTCTATGCTCATTAGTCCACCATAGCGCACCTTTTTCCTATGATAACAATCTTTGTTATCACTCCAACTCGCCACTAGCCGCGAGTATTTCCTATTGAGTTTTTATAACGACATTATTGTTGTTGTTCTTATTTTACGGTTATTACAATGTTACAAACTATCAAGAGAGACTGGTTCTCAAACATCAGAGGCGATCTGCTCGCCGGTTTAGTGGTCGCACTAGCTTTGATTCCAGAGGCTATTGCCTTTTCAATTCTTGCTGATGTTGACCCAAAAGTAGGGTTATACGCATCATTCTGTATTGCAGTTATCATTGCCTTTGTTGGAGGTCGCACAGGAATGATTTCAGCGGCAACTGGTGCCATGGCATTATTAATGGTGACTCTGGTTAAAGAACACGGCCTTCAGTACTTATTAGCTGCTACAGTGCTAACCGGTATTTTGCAGATTGCAGCGGGTTATTTGCGTCTTGATGGCTTAATGCGTTTTGTTTCGCGCTCAGTGGTGACAGGCTTCGTTAATGCCTTGGCGATACTGATCTTTATGGCGCAAGTTCCAGAGCTGATTGATGTCACCTGGCATGTCTATTTGGTTGCTGCAGTAGGCTTGGCAATTATTTACCTGTTTCCGCTGATTCCAGTTGTTGGCAAAGTGATACCATCTCCACTTATTTGTATTGTTGGACTTACCATCGCCGTGGTTGCTTTGGGCTGGGAAATTCCAAATGTTGGCAGTAAGGGTGAGTTACCGGATACCTTGCCTATTTTCTTATGGCCTGATGTGCCACTTAACCTAGAAACATTGATAATTATTTTCCCAACGTCGGCTGCGCTGGCTGTGGTTGGTTTGCTTGAGTCATTGATGACGGCAGGCATTGTTGATGATTTAACCGATACCCCAAGCAATAAGAACCGTGAGTGTAAAGGCCAAGGGATTGCTAATATCGGTGCTGGATTAATGGGTGGTATGGCAGGCTGTGCGATGATTGGGCAGTCGGTGATTAATGTTAAATCAGGTGGTCGCGGTCGACTATCTACTTTTATCGCAGGTGTGGTTTTAATTGTTCTAGTTGTCTTCCTTGATGAGTGGATCAGTTTGATTCCAATGGCGGCGTTGGTTGCTGTGATGGTAATGGTATCTATTGGTACCTTCTCATGGTCATCGATCAAAGACATGAAGCAGCACCCGATGTCGACTAATCTGGTGATGGTAACAACCGTTGTTGTGGTTGTTTTTACGCACAATCTTGCAATCGGTGTGTTCGTGGGCGTGCTGATGGCAGCATTGTTCTTCGCTAACAAAATCAGCCGTTTTATGGTTATCAAGCGTAAAAGTGAACAGGATACGAGTTCGCGCTATTATGAAGTAGTGGGTCAGGTGTTCTTTGCTTCTTCGGAGAAGTTCATCGGTGCTTTTGATTTTAAGGAAGCCATTGAAGAGGTTACGATTGATCTAACCCACGCGCATTTCTGGGATATTTCAGCGGTCGGGGCACTGGATAGTGTGGTGATCAAGTTTCGTCGCGAAGGTACACACGTCAATGTTGTTGGCTTGAACGAAGCGTCGAAAACGGTTGTGGATAAATTTAGTATTTATGACAAGCCTGAAGAAGTTGAAAAGCTGATGTCTGGGCATTAGTCTGCACCTAAGGAGAATGATATGAAAAACATAATTGCCTGTATTGACGGCTCGGCCATGTCAGCTTCTGTGTGCGATGCAGCGGCCTGGGCGAGCAACAAACTGGATGCACCATTAAGTTTGCTTCATGTATTAGAAAAAACGGTCAGTCCTGAGAATGAAAACCTGTCAGGCTCGATCGGATTAGGCGCAAGAGAAGCTTTGCTGGAGCAGCTCACCGAGCTGGATGAGAAGCGAAGTCGTATTGCATTAGAGCATGGTAAGCATATGCTGGAAGATGCGCGTCAGCGTGCTGTGGAGCAGGGCGTTAATGATGTCTTCATGCAGCAACGTCATGGCAGTTTGCTTGAGTCATTGACCGAGCTTGAATCCGATATGCGTTTGTTGGTATTGGGCCGTCTGGGTGAAGACCATGATGTCTCAGCTCATACCATCGGTTCGCAGCTGGAAAGTGTGATTCGTGCCATGCATGTGCCCATTCTGGTTGCAGTGGGCGAGTTCAAGGCACCAAAGAATTATATGATCGCGTATGATGGCAGTGACACCGCCAATAAAGCCATTGACCGCGTCGCAGCCAGCCCATTGTTGAAAGGGTTGGAAGGCCACATTGTCATGGTCGGTGATGATAACGACAAGAATAACCAAATCCTGAACCAGGCCACTGATATTTTAAAAAAGCATGGACACAATGCTCAGTCAGCATTAGTTGAAGGGGAGGTTATCGAAGCATTGAAAGCCTATCGCCATAAAGTCGGTATCGAAATGATGATCATGGGCGCTTATGGCCATTCCCGGGTTCGCCAATTCTTCCTTGGTAGCAACACGCAAACCATGATCAGCAACAGCAATATTCCTTTGATTCTATTGCGTTAAGCCTTTCTCTTTTTTCTTAACTACGTTGCTTGTAGAAGTGGGCAGCGTAGTTCGTATTATGTTCTTGCAACATAGCCTATAAACTCAAACTATGGCTACATACTGCCTACATGACTTATTTCCCGGCTAATAAAAAAGGCCTTACATTGCTGTAAGGCCTTTTGAATTTGGCTCCCCCTGCTGGACTCGAACCAGCGACATATGGATTAACAGTCCACCGTTCTACCAACTGAACTAAGGGGGAATTATTCGCGCATCACTTTGTGTGCTGAACGGGGCGAGATAATAGACATATTTCGCTTAACGGTCAACACCCAAGTGATGATTTTTTTAAATTTAAGCCATTTTTCTGAGTCTTACGATGGCTTCCTCAAGCGTGTCCATGCTGGCGGCATAGGATAAGCGCAAGTGGCCAGGTGCCCCGAACGCTGAACCAGGCACCAGTGCCAGATCCACTTTTTCGATTAACAGTTCTGCAAAATCAAGGTCAGATTCGCAGCCATGTTTCTCTATTAGGCCCTGCATATTTGGGAAGGCGTAGAAGGTGCCATCGCTTGGTAAGCAGGTGACTCCCTCAATGCTATTTAAAGCATCAACAAGGTAATCATGGCGTCTTTTGAAGGCTTCAAGCATTGGCTTAATGCACGACTGATCGCCAGCCAATGCAGCGGTGGCCGCAGCTTGGCTTGGAGCGGCTGGATTAGAGGTACTTTGTGACTGAATCTTCTTCATCGCGCCTATCAGGCCTGCTGGGCCGCCAGCATAGCCAATGCGCCAGCCAGTCATGGCGTAGGCTTTGGAAACGCCATTCAATACAACCGTTCTGTCGTAAAGCTCCGGGCACACATTGAGAATATTGACGAATGGCTGCTTGGTCCAAAGAATATGTTCATACATATCGTCGGTGGCGACTACAACATTTGGATATTCAAGCAAAACATTTGCCAAGGCTTTAAGTTCTTCTTTGCTGTAGGCAACACCGGTTGGATTGCTTGGGCTATTAATGACAAACAATTTGGTTTTGTCAGTAATGGCGTTTCGCAACTGCTCCGGGGTGATTTTTAGGTGCTGCTCAATGGTGGTTTCAATAATAACCGGTTTGCCACCTGCCAGAATGGCCATGTCAGGGTAGGAAACCCAGTAGGGAGCAGGGATAATGACCTCATCACCATCATTGATTAGAGCTTGGCAAAGGTTGTAAAAACTTTGTTTGCCCCCACATGATATAAGGATCTGGTTGGCTTGATAGTCAAGATTATTATCACGCTTGAACTTGTCGATAACGGCCTGTTTAAGCTCAGGTGTACCATCAACCGGCGTGTATTTGGTTGCACCGCCTTTGATGGCTTCAATAGCCGCTTGCTTAATATGGTCCGGTGTATCAAAGTCAGGTTCACCAGTTCCCAAGCCAACGATAGGGCGGCCCTGTGCTTTAAGCTCTTTGGCTTTAGCTGCCACCGCAAGCGTTGGTGATGGTTTAACAAGTTTTACACGTTCGGAAAGTTGAATAGCCACCGTATCCCCTTAATTTGTTTGATCGATGTTGAGTGTGCGAGAATATCTGGCAATGATACTCCAACTTTTTCGCCCACCCAAGTTTTAGCAGCGTAGTTTTACAAGAGTGTATAAGTAAACGTCATGAGCCAACAATTTGATATCCATTCACCTTTCCCGCCAGCAGGCGATCAGCCGAAAGCCATCAAACAGCTACTGGAAGGTCTGGAAGACGGTTTATCCTGCCAAACCCTGCTGGGAGTGACGGGCTCAGGTAAGACTTACACGATGGCCAATGTGATCGCGCAAAGTGGCCGCCCAGCCATCATCATGGCACCGAATAAAACATTGGCAGCGCAGCTATATG
The DNA here is from genome assembly GCF_048265365.1 of Kangiella sp. Lineage (NCBI taxonomy): Bacteria > Pseudomonadati > Pseudomonadota > Gammaproteobacteria > Kangiellales > Kangiellaceae > Kangiella > Kangiella sp. The sequence goes on along the minus strand of NZ_JBLXBT010000002.1, from coordinate 251,820 downwards.
GTGAAATGAAGGAGTTTTTCCCCAATAATGCGGTTGAATATTTCGTTTCATACTACGACTACTATCAGCCTGAAGCTTATGTTGCCGCTTCAGACACCTTTATCGAAAAAGACTCTTCGATTAATGAGCATATCGAGCAAATGCGATTATCAGCAACGCGGGCGTTATTAGAGCGTCGCGATACCATTATCGTGGCTTCGGTATCTGCGATTTATGGTCTGGGCGATCCAAAGGCTTTCCACAGCATGGTGATGCATTTGAAAGTTGGCGATGCCGTTGACCAGCGCTTTATTTTACGACGTCTGGCAGAGCTACAATATACGCGTAATGAATTTGATCTCGAGCGGGCAACATATCGTGTTCGCGGTGACTTGATCGATATTTATCCCGCAGAGTCGGATAAACATGCGATTCGAATCGAGTTGTTTGATGACGAAGTGGAAACCATTCAAACCTTTGATCCATTAACTGGCGAAGTATTGAAACGACTAACACGAGTAACCATTTTCCCGAAAAGCCACTATGTGACCTCGCGCCAAACCATTCTCGACGCGATTGAGCAGATCAAAGTTGATCTAAAAGAGCGGTTGGCTCAGTTTTATGAACAAAATAAGTTGGTTGAAGCACAGCGTCTCGAGCAGCGGGTTAAATTTGATATAGAGATGATGCAGGAGCTGGGTTATTGCTCAGGCATTGAGAACTACTCCCGTTACCTGTCTGGCGCACAACCTGGCGAAGCGCCCCCTTGTTTGCTGGACTATTTGCCACCAGATGCTCTGATGATTATTGACGAGTCGCATGTCACGGTCTCCCAGATCGGTGCCATGTATAAAGGTGACCGCTCGCGCAAAGAAACCCTGGTCAACTATGGTTTCAGACTGCCCGCAGCACTGGATAACCGACCATTGAAGTTTGAAGAGTTCGAGCGGATCACTCCCCAAACCGTATTTGTTTCTGCTACTCCCGGCAAGTATGAAGAAGAGCATGCAGATCAGGTTGTTGAGCAGGTGGTACGTCCCACAGGCTTGATTGACCCGGAAGTTGAGATTCGTCCGGTAGGAACGCAGGTGGATGACCTCTTATCCGAGATTCATTTGCGCGTAGAGAAAAATGAGCGCGTCTTGGTTACAACTTTAACCAAGAGGATGTCAGAGGACTTAACTGATTACTTATCTGAGCACGGTGCTCGAGTGCGATATCTTCACTCGGATATTGATACCGTAGAGCGAATGGAGATTATTCGTGATTTGCGTTTGGGTGAGTTCGACGTATTGGTCGGGATTAACTTGTTGCGAGAAGGCCTCGATATGCCAGAAGTTTCATTAGTCGCAATTTTGGATGCGGATAAAGAAGGTTTCTTGCGCTCCGAACGCTCATTGATACAGACCATTGGGCGTGCGGCACGGAATTTAAGTGGTAAAGCTATACTCTATGCCGACAGAATAACTGGCTCCATGGAAAGAGCCATTAGTGAAACTGATCGTCGCCGCGCGATTCAGGTGGAGTACAACAAAAAGCATGGCATTACTCCTATTGGTGTCAGCAAGAAGATTACTGACGTCATGGATACCGGCCACAGCAAGAAAAGTCGCAAAGTTGCTGAAAAGCTGGGGCAATACAAGGTCAAATCTCTTGCTGATGCGGTTAAAGAGATTGCCCAAATGGAAAAACAGATGCTTGAGTACGCTAAGAACCTGGAGTTTGAAAAGGCTGCCAAGCTACGCGACGAGATACAAAAACTTCGAGAAGCGAGTTTGGCTACCTGATTATTGCTGCACACTGAGGGTAAACTACATCGGGTACATAACCGGCATACGAGTCGTTAAGAGCCAAGTGCCGATTTTGTATCGGAGTCCGCAATGGCAAGTGGGAGGAGCATGGCGCTCGCCCTCAGTCCTTCGCTTTAATTAAGCTAAACTCACAAAATAGAAAATGCTTTCACAAATAAACAGAGCTTCATTGAACCTTTGTTTAACTCCTTGCTCAGATGCTACAATGTGTCGTTAAGCTCGCGGTTGTATAGTCAACCTCAAAAGAGCATTAAGCCGAGGTTCATCGGTTTCGGCTACAGTGGTTGTTAATAGCCAGTAATATTATTTAACTTGTTGATTTGACAAGTGGAGTGTCTGGAGTGGATATGACAAAGACAGTGAAGTTAAGCTTGCTTGTGATGTTATGGTTGTTTAGTCAGCTTGCAAACGCGAGCCTGGATAAACAGGATCTAAAGCAGTTTTTTCAGCATAAATTAGACACGATTAACCACTTCATGCAGGAAAACCACCAAAAAGCCCTGGAAAACCCTTCTAGTTTGATGACATTCGTAGATGAAGAGCTACTCACAGTCTGGTCAGCAAAAAATACCATTCGTGCCATGCTCGGAGCCCAACGCTGGTCAAAGCTGACAACTCAACAAGAAGCTATACTCATTAAAGCCTATGAACAGACCATGCGTCGTTACTTATACGAGGTAATGAGTCGATATCAAGGCCAGGTAGCGGCAGTGGACTCCATTCGTCTGAATGACAAGCAGAATAAGGGCTGGCTAACCGTTGTGTTAGAGAGTCAGTCCCTCCCAGATATATCGATTGATTTAAAAATCTACAAAGAAGATACCGATTGGACTATTTATGATTTTAGTTTCCAAGGGATTAGTTTTATTAAAATGAAGCAAAATTACTTCCAGACAACTTTTGATGCTAAGGGATTCGAGGGTGTATTGGCGGATCTGGATAGCAAAAACCAAGAATTTAATAAAAAACTGAAGGTTGCAAAGAAGTGAGTGAGTGTGAGAAGAGTTGGTATTTAATCAACTCAAAACCCAAGCAAGAGCTAAGAGCCGAAGAGCACCTTAAAAATCAAGAAATTAACTGCGTATTGCCGGTTTTAGAAGTCGATAAGATTATTCGAGGCAAAAGGCAAAAAGTCACTGAACCATTATTCCCCGGTTACTTATTCGTTGAGCTGCAGACCAATGGGCAGGATTGGTCAAAAATCCGCTCAACGCGTGGCGTGCGTGATTTTGTCCGCTTTGGAGGCGTACCAGGCAGGGTTCCAGATTCAGTGTTAGAGCATTTGCAGCTACTGGATACTTCAAATACTCCCATGGAAACGAATGCACCAAGAGTGGGTGACAAAGTTGTTATTACAGAAGGCCCTTTCAAAGATCTTGAAGGTGTTTTTAAAATTAGTAACGGAGAAAAGCGTTCCATCGTCCTGTTGACTATATTAGGCAACATTACGGAAATGGAGCTCGAGAATACAAAGTTAAGGAAGGCCGAAAGCTAATTTATTTTAAGTCAAATTAATTAGATTTGGCGGTTACAATCGTGACCTATTTGACTATATAATAGCGCGCGCTTTGAGATATTTGTAAAAAAACTGGACAAAATTAAAACAGGTAGCTATTACCAAGAAGGTGCTTTGGGAACCGAAACCCACGGGCGGTAGCGTACCTGAAAGACATAAAAAATATGGAAGCAGAAACTTTTTTAAACCAAGAATTTGTTAGTAAAATTAATAAGATAGCCATTGATTCAGGAAAGAAAATCATGGCTGTTTATGAAAGGGACTTTGATATTTACGAAAAAAAGGACGAGTCCCCTCTCACTGAAGCTGACCTGGCTTCGCATCATCATATTATCAATGAGCTTACCGCATTAGATGCTGGCTTTCCTATATTGTCTGAGGAATCTGCGGATATTGATTGGAGTGAGCGTCAGTCATGGCAAACCTATTGGCTGGTTGATCCGCTTGATGGCACCAAAGAATTTATTAAGAAAAATGGTGAGTTCACGGTGAATATTGCCTTAATTCATCAAAACAGACCTGTTCTTGGTGTTGTTTATGCACCGGTTATCGATATCCTTTATTATGCGTCAAATGAGATTGGTGCTTGGAAACTTGACTCTGGCACTACAAACAAAATTAATGTGTCAGTCAAAGCAGAAAACCCGGTACGAGTGGTTGGTAGTCGCTCACACCAATCCGATGCTATGACAGAATATTTAAGTCAGTATCCTAGTCACAAATTAATTCCTATGGGAAGTTCGTTAAAATTGTGCCTGGTTGCTGAAGGTAAAGCAGATCTGTATCCTCGACTTGGACCAACATGCGAGTGGGATACTGCAGCGGCACATGCCATAGTAAATGCAGCTGGTGGGCGTTGCGTCATATTTGATGAAAAAAATAATTCCGAAGCTGAAGACCTAACTTATAACACTAAAGAGTCTTTGCTGAATCCGTACTTTATTGTTAAAGGGCCTGTTATCAATGAATAAGTTATTGGGTGTACCGCTGAGTTTAGTACTTGGTTTCGTAGCTTTGGCGTCTCAATCGAGTCATGCTGCACAAGATTTATCACAAGCCAAGCAGTTATGTGAAAATGCCTCAGCTCAACAAAGAGAAATGGCGCGTGCTGCTGGCTATGACGTTGATGCACTTTGCGCCTCATTGAAAAATCAAACATCAAGCAGTAATCAGAAGCAAACTTCAGCTAACCCAATCTTGCCAAGGGAGTTGGAACAGTTCCCATTAGAGGAAGACAAGCAAGAAACAGAAGCTAAAGATAAAGAGGATATTCCGCGCGTAGAGCAAAAACTGGAAAAATTCGGTTACGATCTATTTGCAGGTGTACCAACAACTTATACTCCAGTGTCGGATATCCCTGTCCCATCGAATTACGTGGTGGGCCCTGGCGATGTAATACAAATTCAGCTTTATGGTAAAGAAAATAATAGTTATGAGCTCACTGTTTCTCGCAGTGGAAATATCCAATTCCCTCAGCTTGGTCCAATCAACGTGGCAGGACTGTCTTACACCGAATTAAAGGAATCTTTAACACAACAAATCAATGAGCAGTTTATTGGTGTGAAATCGAATATAAGCTTGGGTGAATTGCGCTCGATCCAGGTGTTTGTGTTAGGAGAGTCGTTTAAGCCTGGTGCCTACACTGTTTCATCGCTCTCTACAGTTATGAATGCTTTATATGTCAGTGGAGGCGTTAAAGAAATTGGCTCATTACGAAATATTCAGCTTAAAAGAAATGGCCAGCTTGTTAGTACCATAGATCTTTACGACTTCTTATTAAAAGGTGACACAAGAGCTGATCGTCGACTGCAATCAGGCGATGTAATCTTCATTCCTTCTGTTAAAAAGACAGCTTCAGTTGCAGGTGAGGTCGTTCGTCCAGCGATCTATGAAATCAAGAATGAGAAAACAATCTCTGAACTAGTAGAGCTGGCAGGCGGTTTGTTACCTACTGCTTATGCACAAGATGTTCGAATTGAAAGAATAGATGAGAAAAATAGAAAAACTGCAATTGATGTTAACTTATTGATGGCAGCAGGAAAGTCAGCTTCGATTAAAAGTGGTGACTTTCTGAAGATTTATCCCGTTGCAGATAAAAATGAAAATGTTATTGAGCTATTAGGTCATGTACTCCGCCCAGGATTGGTTGCATGGGAAAAAGGACTTCGGGTCAGCGATGTTATCCCAGGTACTGAATACTTAAAGCAAAATGCAAACATTGACGCTGCATTAATTATTAGAGAAGCAAACTTACTAGGTGAGTTGCAACCAATAAAAATTAGTCTAAGAGAAATACTAAAAAATCAATCCAATGATGAAAATATAGCATTAAATCCTCGCGATAGGTTGGTTGTATTGGCTAATGTTGTTGATAAAGATGAGTTAAAGGTTAAGCTCGAAGAATTTTTAGAAAAAGAAAAAGTAAAAGGAAAAGAAGAGCCAACGGAGCAAGAGCTTACAGAGCAAGAACTATCAGAGTTGAGGTCAAGACTAAGCTTAGAGTTGAGAAGTCAGGAGTTAGTGTTAATAAACCAGGAGTTAATGAACCAAGCGGGGTTCGATTCTCGCGCGAAATTAGTTTCAATAGATGGCTCGGTAAAGTTTCCCGGTAAATACCCTTTGGCAAGAGATATGACTATTGTTGATTTAGTTCAGTTGGCGGGAGGGTTTGCTGAATCAGCCTATACACTGGAAGCTGAGGTAACGAGGCAAGACCTTTCTAATCCTCAGCAAGCTGATATTTCTCATATGCCAATTGATTTACAACAAGAGTTTCTTGGTACCGTACAGTTCCAGTTAAAGTCTCATGATCAAGTGGTAATTAAATCAACACCAGAATATAGAGATGTAGCAAAAGTTGATGTACAAGGCGAAGTTAAATTTCCTGGCCAATACACGATTCGTCGCGGTGAAACACTTTCTCAGTTAATGAAGAGAGTGGGAGGTTTTAGCGAGTTTGCGCATGTTAAAGCAACTGTGTTCTCTAGAAAAGAATTAAGAGAAAGAGAGCAAGAGCAAATTAAAATATTACAAGACAGATTGCGCCAAGAAATAGCCACAACAGAACTTGAACAGTCCAACATAGGTAAGGCTTCTGATGCCACTAAAGCACAGTCCTTACTAGATGTGCTTGATACGACAGAGGCGACTGGGCGGTTAGTTGTAGATTTGAATGCTGTTATGGAGGGTACATCAGCCGACGTCGTTTTGAAGGACGGTGACCGATTAATTATCCCGACGTTCAGGCAAGAAGTCACAGTTGTTGGTGAAGTCCAAGTCCCAACGTCTCACCTTTATAATCAGAATTTAGATTTTGAAGATTATATCGATCGAAGTGGGGGAGAAAAGGATACCTCTAACAGTGATGCAATTTATATCGTAAAAGCTGACGGTTCAGTAGTGTTGCCCAATAAATCTTCATGGCTGACTCATAGCCAAGCGAATATAGAGCCTGGTGACACTATTGTTGTTCCATTAGATACTGATAGAGTCAATAGCTTAGAGCTCTGGACTAAAGTCAGCCAGATCGTTTATCAAATGGCACTCGGCGCAGCAGCTATTAATAGCTTCTAATAATGCTTCAATAATAGGTATGGGAAAACCTGTGTGTTTGCTCTGTAATATACATAATGAAAAAAACTCTAATAACATTACTAATACTTAGCGCATCAATATCAAAAGCCGAGCCATGGATTGATACCCGGGATGCGTGGCTTCGAGCAGATATTGAGTTATTAGCGAATGAGGGAGTTATAAAAAGTCCAATCACTACTTGGCCACTGCCTTGGGCACCGATCATAAAAGATTTAGAAGGTGCCTCCAGAGCAGAGCTAGACGAACATATACTACCGGTATTTCTTCGTGTTAAACGTAAAGCTCGACTGGAAACCGATACTGAAACCTATAAACGGATTAGCCTTAAAGCTGGTAATCAGTCAAAATTACTGCGCCATTTTGGTGATGACCGTCGTGAGAAAGCAGAGATTTCAAGTCGAGTCACGGGCGTAAGCAAAAATTTTGCATGGAATCTAGAAGCTACTAAAGCGTTTGATCCGCTTGATGGTGAAGAACAACGACTCGATCATTCTTATGTTGCGACTATCTGGGGTAACTGGATTATTTCTGCTGGGACACAAGAGCGATGGTATGGACCTGGTTGGGATACTTCTCTGCTTCTAAGTAATAATGCTAGGCCTGTTCCTGGCGTGTCACTGCAAAGAAATTATAGCGATGCTTTTGAAACGCCTTGGCTTTCATGGATAGGTCCTTGGAGCCTAAATGCTTTTGCAGGCCAGTTAGAAAGTGATCGATTTATTCCTCATGCTAAATTATTGGGTATGAGCGTTACATTCAAGCCATTTGAGTCATTAGATATTGGCTTGCGCCGAACAGCACAATGGGGCGGTGAAGGCAGGCCAGAATCACTATCAAGTTTAGTTGATTTAGCTATTGGAAGAACAAACTGCGACCAAATAGAAGATGGTTGCGATGATCGCCTTAGCGGAAATGAGGCCGGAAATCAGCTAGCTGGTATTGATTTCAATTGGAGGCTTCCAACTGAAAGTTATATGGGAAGCTTATATGGTCAGCTGGTAGGGGAAGACGAAGCAGGTTATGCACCTTCAAGAAAGTTTTATCAGTTAGGTTATAAAACAAACTTTCATATCAGTGATTTTGCAGTAACAGGTTACTTTGAATATGCTGATACCGAAAATGAGTATGCTCCTAACGTGACCTATGAGCATGGTATCTACCAAACAGGTTATAGAACTAAAGGGCGAAGCATCGGGTCGACCTTTGATAGTGATACACAAAGTTTGTCACTTGGGTTGTTAGCGACCCATAAAAACGGTGACAGGTATAAACTCCGTTTTGCAAAGATAGATCTAAACAGCGATGGCACTGGTAACCATACCATTAACGAAACGGCTGTTAGCTTTAATCAAATTGAACTTAAATACCAGCACCCAACCAAATATGGTCTTCTCGGAATTGAGTTGGATGTTAAAGACAAGCTGATCGACTCATTTGGCTATCAACAGGATAAATATAATATTGGAATATCCTGGACTATGGAGCTGTAAGTCTAATGCTTGGTAGGGGAATTCCAATGTGCCTGTACAAGTTAGAAAACAGTTGGTGTGGCACCTATAAGCCCACCCAGCATGGCAAACCCGTACAGGCATTCATGAACAACTGACTTAACGCTTGTCATCCTGATGAAAATCAGGATCTGCTCTTAAGCCTGACGAAAGTAAAGGATAAATCGACTAGTAGGGCCAATTTGCGAACTGCCCAAATAAAGAAAACAAATTATGAACACTGAAAATAAGCAGCAAAATATGCAACCCCAAACTCCGGGCTACCCCCACCCATCGCACTACCAAGAAGGCGAAGTAGATCTTCGTGAGCTTTTTTCTATGATTTGGAAAGGTAAATGGTTAATCATTGCGATTACTTTTGTGTTCGCAATCGGATCCGTAATATTTGCTCTTTCTTTGCCAAATGAATATAAAGCCACTGCTTTAGTACAACCTAATGATAGTGGAAGTGGGGGGAAATTAGCTTCTATAGCTGGTCAATTTGGAGGACTGGCGTCTCTTGCTGGTATTAACTTAGGAGCTGGAGAATCTTCTGATGCGGTAATAGCAATGGAAATATTAAAAAGTTGGGGCTTCGTGGAGCAATTCATTAAGAAACATGACTTGGCGGTTCCGATATTTGCTGCAAAAGGGTGGAATCAATCAACAAATAAACTGATCATTGATGAAGAACTCTATGACCCCCAGCAAAACAAATGGGTAAGAGAAGCTCCAAAAGGAAAAACCGTTAAACCAACAAGCTGGGAGCTTTATGAGAAGTTCAAGGACAGATTAGCGATAAGTCAAGACAAAGAGACCGGCTTAGTCAGTATCTCTATAACTCACTATTCGCCAGTCATTGCAAAGCAATGGACAGATTGGTTAGTACAAGATATCAATCAACACATGAAAGAAAGAGCTCTTCAGGAAGCAAATGAAAGCATTAAATACCTAGAAGAGCAAATTAATCAAACATCGGTAGCTGAGATAAGAGCAGTTTTCAGTGAGCTGATTCAGGAGCAACATAAAACGAAAATGCTAGCTCAAGTGTCAGATGAATATGTATTTAAAACAATCAGTGAAGCAAAAGTACCAGAAGAAAAAAACAAACCTAAAAGAGCATTGATTGTGATCTTAAGTGTTCTGCTAGGCAGTATCTTATCCGTGTTTGTTGTGCTAATCATGAGTTATTTTAAAACTGATAAGAAGCATGATATGTAACAAAACCTCAGTAGATTTAATTTAGAGCATATAAGCAAAATGAAGGTATTAACAATTTTTGGAACGCGTCCTGAAGCAATAAAAATGGCACCAGTGGTACATGCATTAAGTGTCGATAATCGATTCTTGTCAAGAGTATGTGTCACTGCTCAACATAGAGAAATGCTTGATCAAGTTTTGGAGCTCTTTGATATTGAGCCAGATTATGATTTAAATCTAATGCGGTCAGGACAGACCTTGTCAGAAGTTACTAGCCGTATATTGTTAGGAGTTACCTCTGTCTTAAAAGAGTTCAAGCCAGATGTAGTTTTAGTACATGGTGATACAGCTACAACTTTTGCGGCTAGTTTAGCAGCATATTACGAAAAAATTCATGTTGGGCATGTTGAGGCAGGGTTGCGAACAGGAAATATCTACTCACCATGGCCAGAAGAAGCTAATAGAATGCTAACAGGCTCACTAACAAAGTTTCACTTTGCTCCGACACAAACAAGTAAAGATAACCTACTGAAAGAAAATCATGTGCAAGAAAACATATTTATTACTGGAAATACAGTAATCGATGCTTTACTTATGGTAAAGAGCAAGCTTGAAAACGATTATCATCTTCAAAAAAAACTTACATATGAATTTCCATTCTTAGATAGCTCTAAGAAATTAATATTAGTTACTGGTCACAGACGTGAAAGTTTTGGCGATGGATTTGAGAGTATTTGCGAAGCCTTAGCAAATATTGCGAAGTCAAACAGCAATATTCAGATAGTTTACCCAGTTCATCTAAATCCAAATGTTCAGGAGCCGGTAAATCGCATACTAGCGGGCATAGAAAATATTCAATTAATCCCGCCACAAAAGTATCTTTCTTTTGTATATCTTATGAATTGTGCCCATATAATTTTAACGGATTCAGGAGGAATACAGGAAGAAGCTCCAAGCTTAGGGAAACCAGTACTTGTGATGAGAGAGACTACTGAAAGGCCAGAGGCGGTTAGTGCTGGTACTGTAAAGTTAGTAGGAACCAATAAAGAGCTGATTATTGATTCAGTTAATACCTTACTCCAATCCGAAGATGAATATAACCGTATGAGTTTTGCTCATAACCCATACGGTGATGGTAAGGCCTGCGAACGAATTTTAAACGCATTAATACAAACGAATAAGTAGAGTTAATAATAATATGTCATTCAACACTATATCGGTAGTAGGACTCGGATATATCGGGCTGCCAACTGCCGCGATGTTTGCATCACGCAAGAAGAATGTGATTGGTGTAGATGTTAATCAACATACAGTTGATACTATTAATCGTGGCGAAATACATATCATAGAGCCAGAGCTGGATATGATAGTGCATGCTACTGTGAAAGAAGGCTATCTAAAAGCAGTAATTAAGCCTGAGCCTGCAGATGCATTCTTAATCGCTGTACCAACCCCATTCAAAGATTCAAAAAGTGCTATCCCTGAGCCCGATCTTTCGTATATTGAAGCGGCTGCAAACGCTATTGCGCCAGTTTTAAAAAAAGGTGATTTAGTAATTTTAGAGTCTACGTCACCAGTGGGAGCTACAGAACAATTGGCTGAGTGGTTGTCTCAAGCTAGAACTGACTTAAGTTTCCCACATAAGGTCGGCGAAGAAGCTGATATTAATGTTGCTCATTGTCCAGAACGAGTACTGCCCGGTCATGTTGTACGCGAATTAGTAGAAAATGACCGTGTTATCGGTGGCATTACCCCGAAATGCTCAGAGCGGGCTATTGAGCTTTATAAAACCTTTGTTCAAGGTCAGTGTGTAGTAACTAATGCTCGTACTGCAGAAATGGCTAAGCTGACTGAAAATTCTTGTCGAGATGTCCAGATAGCTTTTGCTAACGAGTTATCTATCATTTGTGACAAGTTAGACATTAATGTATGGGAGCTTATTTCTCTAGCAAATCGTCATCCTCGAATTAATATTTTACAGCCTGGTCCAGGTGTTGGGGGGCATTGTATAGCAGTGGATCCATGGTTTATTGTCAGTAAAGCGCCTGATGAATCAAAATTAATTCATACCGCCCGTAAAATAAATGATTTCAAGCCTAACTGGGTAATCAATAAAGTTAAAATAGCTATAACCGATTTTTTGCAAAAGAATTCAAACAAATCTTTAAAAGAAGTGACTATTGCTTGTTATGGCTTAGCTTTTAAACCTGATATTGATGATTTGCGAGAAAGTCCTGCAATGGCTATTACTCGCGAGCTCGCAAAATTTCACAAAGGTCAAGTGATTGCAGTTGAGCCTAATATCCACACCCTAGAAGGTGAAAATTTTCGATTATGCTCACTTGAACAAGCTGGAGTACAGGCTGATATCGCGGTGTTGCTCGTAGATCACAAAGAATTTAGAGCAATGGAAAGACCTCCAATTGACTCTATCGTTGATACGAAAGGAATTTGGTGATGACTCTAGATAAAGCTAACGTTGGGGTTATAGGTTTAGGCTATGTTGGATTGCCTTTGGCTGTTGAATTTGGAAAAAAGTACAATGTTGTTGGTTTTGATATTAACAAATCTCGAGTTCAACAATTAGTTGATGGACATGATTTTACACTTGAGGTGAGTGACGAGGAACTTAGCTCTGCTTGTAACTTGTCATTTTCATCGGATATAGCGGATATAGAAGATTGCAATATATATATAGTCACTGTCCCAACTCCTATTGATGAGAATAATGCTCCCGATTTAAGGCCGTTAGAGAATGCTAGCAAGATGCTTGCAAGCAGAATAAAACATGACGATATTGTTATTTACGAGTCAACAGTTTACCCAGGCGCAACAGAAGAAGTATGTATTCCTATTTTAGAGAAATATTCAGGCCTGCAATACAACAAAGACTTTTACGCTGGCTACTCCCCCGAACGAATAAATCCTGGTGATAAGGTTAATACACTTACTAAGATTTTAAAGATAACTTCTGGTTCTACACCGGAAGTTGCCGATTTTATTGACCAACTTTACGGCTCAATTATTACTGCTGGAACTCATAAGGCAAGCTCCATCAAAGTGGCTGAAGCAGCAAAGGTGATTGAAAATACTCAACGAGACTTAAATATTGCGGTTATAAACGAGTTTGCAAAAATTTTTAATAAGTTGAATATAGATACAGAGGAAGTCCTTAATGCGGCAGGAACAAAATGGAATTTTTTGAAATTTAAGCCTGGTTTGGTAGGTGGCCACTGTATCAGCGTAGACCCTTATTATCTTACTCACAAAGCTCAAGAAGTCGGTTATAGACCTGAAGTTATTCTTGCTGGCCGCAGAATAAATGATGGAATGGGAGAATATGTCGCAACTCAGTTAGTTAAAAAGCTTTCGAGTAAAAAAATTCATATTGACGAGGCAAAAGTTATAATCTTAGGGTTTACTTTCAAAGGTGACTGTCCTGATGTAAGGAATACCAAGATAATTGATATTGTCACTGAGTTAAAAGATTTTAATATGAGTGTTGACGTCTACGATGACTGGGCAGACCCATCAGAGGTATCACAAGAATACGGTATTGATCTGATAAATGAGCTAAAAGAAAATTATTATGATGGAATAGTTATCGCAGTAGATCATAGTCAATTTAAGAAATTGGGTGCTTCCAAAATTAGAAAGTTAGGTAAAGAGTTACATGTTCTATACGATGTAAAACATGTATTGCCCAAAGAAGAATCAGATTTAAGGTTATAAGAATGAAAAAGTTTGCATTAATAGGTGCTGCTGGCTATATAGCTCCACGTCATTTGAAAGCCATTAAAGATACTGGCAACGATCTTGTGGTAGCTATGGATGTTAATGATTCGGTGGGAATTATGGATAGTCATTTCCCAGACGCTGAGTTTTTTACTGAGTTTGAGGCGTTTGAGGCGTTTGTTCAAGATAAAGCAATGAACGGGGAAAAGCTTGACTATATATCTATTTGCTCTCCTAATTATTTGCATGCACCTCATATAAAATATGCTTTAAAAAATGGCATAGATGTCATTTGTGAGAAGCCTTTGGTTTTGAGTATCAAAGACTTAGATAGCATATCGGCTTACGAAAACAAATATAAAGCAAAAATAAATTCAATTCTGCAGTTACGACTCCACCCCTCAATTATTGCACTACAGGAAAAAGTGCAAGCGGCCCCAAAAGGTAAAATTTTTGATGTCGACCTAACCTACTTGACCTCACGCGGTAAGTGGTACCTAAAATCATGGAAAGGTGTGGATGAAAAGTCGGGTGGTGTAGCAACGAACATCGGTGTCCACTTCTACGACATGTTACATTTCATCTTCGGGAAAGTGACCCACAATGAAGTGCATTATCGAGATGAGAAAACAGCTTCTGGTTATCTTGAATATGAAAGAGCTAGGGTGAAATGGTTCTTATCAATAGACTCAAATAACCTTCCTGAAAATGCTGTGCATGGTGAAAAACTTACTTACAGAAGTATCACTATCGAAGGTGAAGAGCTCGAGTTTTCGGGCGGTTTCACCGATCTTCATACACAGAGTTACCAGCGTATTCTAGCTGATGAGGGCTATGGGATTGAGGAAAATAGAACGGCCATAAAAACAGTTGAAGTTATTCGAGATGCTGTGATTGCGAGCAATTCAAACAATACTCACCCACTGTTGCAAAAGGTAAAAAGCGCATGAGCTTTTATCAACATGAATCCGCTATAGTAGATGTAGGTGCACAAATAGGTGATGGTAGTCGCGTTTGGCACTTCGTGCATGTTTGTGGTGGCGCTAAAATCGGCAAAGGTGTATCACTAGGTCAAAACGTCTTCGTTGGTAATCGTGTAAAGATTGCTGATTACTGCAAGATTCAGAATAACGTATCGGTCTATGACAATGTGTATCTTGAGGAGGGGGTTTTCTGTGGTCCAAGCATGGTATTTACTAATGTATACAACCCCCGTTCATTGATCGAACGTAAAGAAGAATACAAAGATACTATTGTCAAAAAAGGTGCAACTCTAGGAGCGAACTGCACTATTGTATGCGGTGTAACCATTGGTGAGTATTCTTTTGTTGGTGCTGGAGCGGTCGTAAACAAAGATGTCCCTGCTTATGCTTTAATGCTTGGCGTTCCAGCTAAACATCGTGGGTGGATGAGCGAATATGGTGAGCAGCTCGATTTACCACTAACTGGGGAAGGCGAAACTGTATGTGAACATACTGGTGACCGGTATGTACTAAGTGGAACCACTGTCACAAAGATTTCTTCAAGGGTCTAATTAAGAATGATGCAATTTATTGATTTAGCAGCACAATATAAACACCTTAAGGAAAGAATAGATAAAAGAATACAAACTGTACTTGAGCATGGCCAGTATATTATGGGGCCAGAAGTTCAGGAGCTAGAGGAAAAACTGGCAGACTATGTTGGCGTAAAGCATGCTATTACATGTGCAAATGGAACAGATGCTCTTACATTGGCTCTAATGACATTAGAGATAAAAGAGGGGGATGCGATCTTTTGTCCTACCTTTACCTTCTTTGCCACAGCCGAAGTAATTGCTTATGAGGGTGCGACTCCTATATTTGTTGACTCCGATCCTGATACTTTTAATATATGTCCAATAGATCTTGAGAACCAAATCCAAAAAGTGATAGAAGAAGGAGCACTAAATCCAAAAGCAATTATAGCGGTTGATCTTTTTGGCTTACCGGCAAATTATCCAGAAATAGAAGCTATAGCTAATAAATATAACCTAAAGTTAGTCGAAGATGCAGCGCAAGGTTTTGGTGGCGAGATTAGTGGCAAACGGGCAGGTAGTTTTGGTGATATAGCGACAACAAGTTTTTTTCCTGCCAAGCCCTTAGGCTGTTATGGTGATGGGGGGGCAGTTTTCACCAACAGTGATGGCTATGCCGAATTAATCAAGTCGTATAGAGTTCATGGTAAGGGTAAAGACAAGTACGATAATGTGCGAATTGGAATGAATAGCCGCCTTGATACAATTCAAGCAGCCATTCTTCTTGAAAAATTACAAGAGTTCCCTACTGAATTAAAAGCTCGCAATCTGGTCGCGCAAAATTACACAAAAGAGCTCATGGGTAAATATAAAACACCATTCACTCCTGAAGGTTACATAAGTTCTTGGGCACAATATACACTACAACATGAGTCACGTGATGTAATTATGGCTGAGTACAAGGCAAAGGGCATACCAACAATGGTGTATTACGGAACCTGTATGCATCAGCAAACTGCATTCGAATATTTAGGGTACAATAAAGGTGATTTCCCTGTGGCTGAGGCTTTAAGCGATTCAGTGTTTAGTCTTCCGATGCACGGTTACCTGAAGTAAATTTAAAATTGTATAATGAGTAGTTTTCAATCTGGCACTAAAATAAAAACAATGCTGACAGGGACACTTTTGTCTCAAGTAATCCCTCTTTTGGCTTTACCAATTTTATCTAGGCTATATTCTCCTGCGGAGTTCGGCTATTTTTCTTTGTACTTCGTATGGGCGTTAATTTTGGGGAACTGCCTTTCGTTACGATATGAAATGTCAATTGTTTTTGCACAAAGCAATAGGCTAGCAAGTTTAATTTGCCAAGCATGCTTAATTAATATAGCGCTTGCGTCAGTAGTATGTTGTGTTTTGGTGTCATTATACTTAATAGTCAGCGCTCACGTTTTTAGTGAAGATTATGATCTTATCTTGATATTAAGTATTCTATTGAGTGGTGCAGCAATAGCTTTAGCAAATATAGAAATTAACTTTAGAAATCGTCAAGGGCATTATAAGGAAATGTCCTTAATAATGATTTCACAACAATTCTTGTCTGCAGTGATTAAGATCTTTTTTGGGGCGGTCTTTGCGCTCGGAATTGGTATCTATTTAGGGCACACTATAGGCTTGGCTGTGGTATCTAGTTTTTGTTTATATCTTTTAGTGAAAAGGTCCTCAAAGAAGTTAATACGCAGGACAGATTATTTAGCTATACTGAAAAGATATAAAAAGCTACCACTGTTTAACCTTCCTTTAACATTGTTGACTTCATTTTCAAATGGTTTCCTTATTATAGTTCTAGCTGCATTTGAAATGTTTGTAGCAGCCGGATTGGTCGGATTAAGCCGAACATTGATAAATGCACCAGTGGGTATAGTGACTAGATCGATAGGGAAGGTTTTTTTCGAGTTGGCAGCAAAAGGACTAAAAAAAGAACACTCTACAGTAGAGACTTTCGTAGATAAAATGATGGATATAATTTTACTACTAGGAGTTGCTCCTGCAGTTTTTGTATCTTTTTACTCAGAGACTCTTTTAGTTTATTTCTTAGGGCAAGACTGGGTTGGCGTTGGGGCTTATGCATCATTTCTGATTCCAGTAGCTTTCATGTTATTACTTACAGCTTGGCCTGAAAGAGTTTTTGAAGTAGCAAATAAGCAAGAGGTTATATTAAAGTACCAAGTAGTATGCGATGCCATCACAATTATAAGCTTAGTAGCGGTTAGCTTCTTATTTAAAGAACCAATTTATACTGTCGCATCATACTCTGTTTGTGCTGTCCTTTATAATTTAGGTTATCTATATCTGGTATATAAAGTTGGTAATTTTGATATGAGAGGCCTTCGAGATAAAATTAATAAGTTGCTATTATTGTGCATTATCAATTTTGTTGCTCTCTATTTAATAAGCTTTTTAATAGACTCTAGTCTCATATCTATATTTGCATCCGCATTTTATATGATAATAGTCACTTTTTTGATGTTTCTTACTTTTATAAAGAAACGCAAATTATCTTCGGAGTAATAAATGAACAGCCTGTGTAAAGTTGCAATTATAGACTATGGGGCAGGAAATATTGGTTCGGTTCAGAATATGTTGAAGAGAGTTGGTGCCGAATCTCGTTTAGCAAAAAGTAGCTCAGACATATTGTCTGCAAACCTTTTAATACTGCCAGGAGTAGGTTCTTTTGATCATGGAATTACGAAACTGAGAGAGTCCAAGCTTCTTCCGTATATTGAGGAGGCTGTTTTCGAAAAGAAGGTACCCATATTGGGTATTTGCTTAGGTATGCAACTATTGACTAAAGGTAGTGATGAGGGGAGTATTCCTGGGTTGGGTTGGATAGATGCACACGCTTATAAAATAGAAAGGGATGATAGTTATAGAGTTCCGCACATGGGGTGGAATATAGCAAAACCAATAGTAGATATCGAGTTAACTAAAGGTCTTCATGATGCTGCTAGATTTTATTTTGTGCACTCATATGAAGTTCATTGTAATAATGCTGAAAATATACTGTTCGAAACAAATTATGGTAATACATTTAGTTCGGGTATCTACAAAGATAATATATTTGGTGTACAGTTTCATCCCGAGAAAAGCCACAAATTTGGTATGCAGCTATTAGAAAATTTTCTTGGATATAGTCATGCTTGAAAAAAGAGTTATACCTACGTTGCTATTAAGTAAAGGCAAACTTGTTAAGACTGTAAAGTTTCGAGATCCTATGTATATAGGGGACCCCATTAATGCTGTTCGTATATTTAATGATAAAGAAGTAGATGAACTTTGTTTGCTTGATATAGCGGCATCTAAAACTAATGCTAAAATTAATTTCCCTCTAATAGAGTCCATAACTAGAGAGGCATTTATGCCAGTATGTTATGGCGGAGGTGTTAAGACTATTGAAGATATAGATAAGTTATTTGCATTAGGCATAGAGAAGGTTGCCCTAAACAATATGCTTTTTAAAGACAAGCGATTAGTTGTAGAGGCCGTTAGAAAATACGGAAGTCAAAGTATAGTTGCTTCTATTGATGTTCAAAAAAATATTTTTGGAAAATACATAATTAAGCGGATGTCAGGCACCAAGAGCTTAGCAATAAATTTGGATCAGGCTATAGATTATTTACATGATGTGAAAGTTGGCGAAATATACTTAACATCAATTAATAGAGAGGGGACGATGACGGGATTCGATATGAATCTAGTAAAGTCTTTTAGTGAAAAAACGAAACTTCCAATGATCGTAAATGGCGGCGCTGGAAGTTGTGAGGATATAGCAGAAGTTTTTAGAAGTACAAATATTACCGCCGTTTCATGCGGTAGTTTCTTTGTATATAAGGGTAAGCATCGAGCAGTACTGATTAACTACCCAAAAAGTAAAATGTTAAGTTATTTAGGTGATATTTAAATGAATAATTCTAGTTTTAAGCAATGTACATACTGCGTAATGGACTCTAGTGATCCTGATATTATATTTGATAATGATGGTGTCTGTAATCATTGCAAAAATCACCGAAAAGTGCTGTCCGACATGCCCTCTGGAGAGGATAAGAAACAAAAGTTAGAACAGCTGGTTACTACAATCCAGAAATCAGCTAAGAACAAAGAGTATGACTGTATTATTGGAGTCAGTGGAGGTGTTGATAGCACCTATCTTGCATATAAAATTAAAGAGCTTGGCTTAAGGCCACTAGCCGTTCACTTAGATAATGGCTGGAATTCTGAGCTAGCAGTCAGTAATATCGAGAAAACATTAGATAAGCTTGATATTGATCTCTTTACATACGTAATTGATTGGAAGGAATTTAAAGATATCCAACTTAGCTTCTTAAAAGCATCAGTGCCGGACGCAGAAGTTCCAACCGATCATGCGATATCAGCGATACTTTATAAACTGGCGGCCAAATACAATATTAAATATATATTGAATGGTAGCAACTTTACAACTGAGGGGATACTTCCAAAATCTTGGACTTATGGAGTCAAAGATTTTAAATATATAAGTGGTATTCAGAAAAGATTTGGAACAGAAAAGATATCATCGTTTCCTCATTATGGACTTATAAAGTTGGCGTATTATCGTTTAATTAAAAAAATCAAGCTGGTTAGAATTCTAGACTTAATTGATTACGATAGAGATAAAGCTATGGATGTTCTCCAAAATAATCTGGACTGGGTTTATTATGGTGGCAAGCATTATGAGTCAGTTTATACGAGGTTCTTTCAGTCATATATTTTGCCTACAAAGTTCGGTATTGATAAAAGAAAGGCACATTACTCTACGTTGATTAACACTGGTAATTTAACTCGTGAAGAAGCTCTTAATGAATTAACTAAACCATTATATGATGAAAATATTATGCGTGATAAAGAGTTTGTAGCTAAGAAATTCGAAATATCAGTAGATGAACTTGAAAATATTTTAAGTTTACCTTTGAAGACATATGCTGACTATGAAAATTCTGAGAAATTACATGCGAAATTTTTAAAAGCAACTCGTGAAAATTCATTACTTACGTTTATGAAACCGCATTCATAATCATGAAAATTCTGATAATTACTAGAACTAATTGGAATGAGCCTCCTCGTATCCGTCATCAACTTTGCAACATGTTGCTTAAACGCGGACATAAAGTGGTTTTCTTAGAAAAGCCAACCAATAAACTTTTATCACCACTTAGATTGCAAACTGTTAGTGAGAATTTAACTTTGGGCGTATATCCTGAGCTTCTACATCATCAACTAAAATTTTTTGGGCTTTTTCAATATTTAAATGCGAAGTTTGTAATGGTTAAGTTGAAGTCGTTTTTGAATAAAAATAAGTTTGATTTAATTTTCAACTTTAATTATGACTACTCTTATATAACTTCATGCATTGACGCTGATAAGTTCGTTACTATTATTAACGATGACTTTATTGCTCAAGCAAAACCTTGGATGAGACGAGCTATTAGAGAACAAATGGTTATGACATGTAAGGTTTCGAGTTCCGTGCTTTCCGTATCATATCCTTTAAAAAAACTGGTGGACAGTTATTGTGACAACTCATTTCTGTTTTTACCTTGGTGTGATGATAAGTACGAACAGCCAACAAAGTCCAAAGTTAGAAATGTAGTACTTTATTATGGCTTTATAAACAACAGGTTAGATTGGCAAATAGTTAAGGGGTTGCTGGATAAAGACATTACTATTAGATTTGTTGGACCGATTAATGAGGAAGATGCTAAAAATCAAGTTAATTCTCTATCTAATAATTATGATAATTTTGAATATATATCCCCACGTTGCTTAAGTAAATTAGATTTAGAAGATGTATGCTGTTCAATCGCCCCTTACGATATAAGTATTGAATCGATAAAAGCTTGCACTGTAAGTAATAGAGCATTTAGGTTACTCGCGAAGGGTATTCCTGTAATTTATCCTAACCTTCCACATATATTGGAGGCACCAGTTGAAGCAATATCTACAGCAAGTAAGTTATCCGAATACATAGAGAATATTACATTCTACAAATGTAATTTCTATAACTGCCAACCTATTATTAAGGACTTTCTTCCCGCTCATTATAGCTCTGCTCGTTATCAACAACTAATGAATGTAGTTTCTAGCATAGTGTGAATTTATATATGAAAGCCTGTGGGAGCTCAGAATACGAAAGGCGTTTGATTAACTTCGCAATTGCAATTATTGCTGCAGTGTACACAGTAGCGCCGGTAGCAAACTATTATTTATATTCATTTGGAATCACATTTCTAAATTTATCTATCTTTTCACTAGCAAGCGTTTTTTTCTATATACTCTTCTTTTCAATAATTAAAAGCAAAACAGGATTGTTTTTCTTCCCCAACACTTTGTATTTATTACTAATCTCTCTCGTTCCATTCCTCCTGTTAACAATGATTTCTTTTTTTTACTCAGAACATATTGAATATGCGCTGAGTAAGCTTATTTCACTAATATGTAATGTTGTGATTTTGTTTTGGATTGCTAGTCAGTTCAATGAGAAAGTGCTTTCCTTATATGTTAAGACCACCATAGTGTTTAGTTTAGCCTTAGGCGCTCTTTATCCGTATTTTTATAGTGGTTTATTTCAGAGTGCTCCGGATATATCTACGGATAATATCGCGGTATATCTTACATCAGGATCTCTTTTAGCATTTAGTGGAGTATTATTGATTATTTTTAAGCCATTCAAAAAGGTAAATGCATTGTGGCTTGTAATTATATACGCTGAGATCATTTTTACTGGGGCTCGAGGCCCTCTAATTTTCTTAGCTATTTGTCACATTTTTCATAATGTGGTTATTATGAGAAAACTTTCAACTTTTTTTCTTTTAATTCCGGCTGTAATTATAACTTTAGTTTATATTGTGACTTCTGACTCGGGTGATAGTTTAGTATCAAGAACTATTTGGAGATTTTCACTTATTTTCGATGGTGACTCTGGCGCTCGCTTAGAATATTGGGCTAGATATTATGAAAGTTTCACTGATATTACACAATTGCTTTTTGGTTCTGGCTTGGGTAGTTATGGAGTTATTGCTTTTGGTCCTGGAGTGCGAGATTACCCTCACAACCTATTCATAGGCATTATGGCAGACTCGGGCTTATTTGGCATTTTGTCATTTCTGGTATTTATGTTCGTATTAATTAGGTTGCTGCTTTTGAACAGAGTGAATAAGTATTTTATTATACTAATGCTTCCATTTTTAGAATTGCAGAAAAGCTTTACATATGCAGAATATCGATTATTTTGGATTTCAATTGCTTTGATTCTATTTTTAGCAATCCGACAAAGAGATTTCAAGGAATTATGAGTATGGGTATTACTAGAATGTTTTTAATAGTTGGGCTGCTCCTTCAATTTTTAATAGCTTGTAAAGATGATAGAGTAAATACTATAGAGCTAAGCAAGGACATATATGGAAGAAAATTAAACACTTACAAGAATATTGATTGTATAAACAGAAACTCTTGTGTTTCAAATGCTTTCGAATTGAAGCAAGCATTGGTAAATAGAGAAGAACATATTATTTTAAAAAATGGGTATTATGATTTAGGAGTTATTGAAGTAGATTATCCTGTTAAAATTAGTTCTTCAGAATTAGGTGGGGCTATAGTTACAGGTTCAAGTTATGTAAAGATCACTGCCAATGACGTTGTTATAGAAGGGCTAGCCTTTTTGAATGGTGGTTCTCCGTCGGGTGGAACAAGTGAAGATAGGCATGGCGCAATTTTTATCAGTTCTAATCATGTTCTTATTGAAAATAATTTTTTTGAGTCGATTGGAATTAATACTCCTTTAGAAGATAAAACAGGTATAGGGATATTAATCTCTGGGTCACAAGATATTATTATTAATAATAATACATTTAAGAACAGCCAAGCAATTGCAATCGCTTCAGGGGATTATTCTAAATATATCAGGGTCATTTATAATGATTTTTTGAATAGTTATTATTTTGGCGGTGCAGGGGAAGTCGTTCATTTTGGCGATGCAACATCCGTAAGGCAAGGGGAACCTCCCTTTTTAGATGATACATATCATGAGTTTGCTAATAACTTTGTATCTAACTGGAATTTGGAGAAAGAGCTTATATCAATCAAGTCCAATAAAAACAAAATTTACAACAATTATTTTCGAAATAACTCATTTTCTGCAATTGTAGTCAGAATGGGTAATGACAATCAGATTTTCAATAATGTGATGGTGGGTAATTCTATTTTCCCATTTAGAATATCTGGTGAACGAAATTTATTTGAAAATAACAAAGTCTGTGGTTCTGGTGCTGCAGTGTCACTTCATGCAGAGATGGTTTATACAGAATTTCGTCCAGATCTTTATAATAGCTACTGGGCTGCAAAGGACAATGTTTTCCAAGGCAATAGATTTTATGGTTATAACAAGTTAGCAATTTTAGATGAAGGTGATGCAACTGCTAGTGATTATTTAGCTAGTTACCCAGAAAACAATGTATTTAAGAATAATGTCTTTGTGTCCAAAGACTATTTTGATGCGAGTTTCCCTGGCACTGTTCTGTTAAACAATTTAATACTTCATGACCATGTGAAGTGTCCGTTTTAATTTAGGTATGAGTTAAAAGAGGAATAATGAAGCAAATACTCCAAGATATGTCTAAAGGTGGGACTGCTATAGTCGAAGCCCCAACTCCCCAAGTAACTAGTAATAATATAATAGTAAATACCACAACTAGCTTGATTTCAGCTGGAACTGAAAGAATGCTCGTTGATTTTGGTAAAGCCAGTTTATTCGATAAGGCTCGTCAGCAACCAGAAAAGGTGAAGATGGTCTTAGATAAAGTTAAGACAGATGGATTGATGACTACGGTTGATGCTGTCAAGTCTAAGTTAGCTGAACCACTTCCTCTTGGATATTGCAATGTTGGGGTAGTTAACTCCGTGGGAAAAGGAGCAGAAAAGTTTAGAGTCGGAGACAGGGTCGTATCTAATGGACCTCATTCCGATGTAGTAAGGGTAGGTAAAAACCTCGCCGCGATTATTCCGGATAATGTTAGTGATGAAGAGGCGTCTTTTACAGTTGTAGCCAGCATTGGGTTGCAGGGGATCCGTTTAGCTAAACCATCAATGGGAGAGTCTTTTGTTGTTACAGGAGTTGGCTTAATTGGCTTACTAACTGTTCAAATGCTCAAGGCTAATGGCTGTAGGGTTCTTGCAATTGATTTTGACGAAAGTAAGCTCGAACTTGCTAAGAAGTTTGGTGCTGAAGTTTGTAATCCAGGCAAAGGCGAAGACCCTGTAGCCGCTGGAGTTACTTTTAGCAGAGGTAGTGGCATTGACGGAGTGATTATTACTGCTTCAACAAAGTCTAATGACCCTGTCATTCAAGCAGCTCGCATGTGCAGAAAGCGTGGTCGAATCATATTAGTTGGCGTTACTGGCCTTGAACTAAATCGTTCTGATTTTTACGAAAAGGAGTTAACTTTCCAGGTTTCATGTTCTTATGGTCCTGGTCGATATGACCCAAGTTATGAATCTGATGGTAACGATTATCCTCTTGCCTTTGTTCGTTGGACTGAACAACGTAACTTTGAGGCTATACTGGATATGATGGCTACTGGTTTATTAAATGTGAAGCCACTTATTACGCATCACTTTAAGTTTGAAAACGCCAGCGAGGCATATGATTTATTGACAGCCGATAAAAGCGCTCTGGGAATATTATTACAGTACCGGTCTGAGCCTCAAACACGCCATGAACATTCTATCTGCCTAAAAGAAAATCAAGCTTATCAGTCTAACGAACCTGTTGTTGGTTTTATTGGCGCGGGTAACTACGCGTCACGAATGTTGATTCCCGCATTTAAAAAAGCTGGTGCTCAGTTTCACAATATAGCTACGTCGGGTGGCATTAATGGTGTTATTAATGGTGAAAAAGCAGGTTTTGCCGAAGCAACGACCGATACAAACGCTTTAATTCAAGATCCTCAAGTTAATACAGTTGCTGTTGTGACACGACATAATAGTCATGCATATTTCGTTAAAGAAGTTCTTAAAGCGGGTAAGAATGTCTTTGTCGAAAAGCCTTTAGCGATTTCGCATGAAGAGCTTAATGAGGTTCAAAAGGCGTATGAAGAAGCTATTCAACTCGACAACCCGCCGATACTTATGGTTGGCTTTAATCGACGCTTCTCGCCACAAATACAAAAAATGAAAGCATTACTTACTCCTATTAAAGAACCAAAATCGTTTGTAATGACAATGAATGCAGGGAGTATTCCGGCCGCTCATTGGACGCAGGATAATCAAATAGGTGGGGGACGTATAATTGGTGAAGCCTGCCACTTTATCGATCTTATGCGTTTTTTAGCGGATTCAGAAATAGTTTCGGTTCAAGCCCGAAGGATGGGAGATAATAATGCTGTAACCATTACTGAAGATAAGGCTGCTATAATACTGGGTTTTGCCGATGGTTCTTTTGGAACTATTCATTACTTAGCTAACGGTGCTGCAAGTTTTCCTAAAGAACGAATTGAAGTTTTTGCTGCAGGTGGCACACTTCAGTTAGATAACTTTATTAAGTTAAAAGGGTTTGGCTGGAAAGGATTTAAGAAGATGAACTTGTGGCGGCAGGATAAAGGACAGACAGCATGCTCCGCTGCTTTTATACAATCAATACGAAATGGACTTGAGGCGCCGATCCCAGCCAATGAGCTTTTTGAAGTTGCTAAAGTTACTATCAGTATTGCCGAGCAATTACGTCAGCAGTAATGGGTTTTGTTAAAGTAAAAACAGCACTCGCGTTAGGGGTACCAAATTTAGCAAGAGTTTTTGCATATCAGTTAGGGATAAAAACGGGTCTAAATCCAATTAAAAAGCTCCATGCTGAATTAGAGGCTGGGTTATTTTTTGATTCCTCATTTTCGGCTTTGAGTGGGTTGAAGCCAAATAATCAATGGCTTCAACATCACTATTATTTCGGTAAAGCTGCCTCGGAATCAGGTCTTCCTAACTGGCATCAAAGCTGTTTATCAAAAAAATCCACCCCACAGAACCTACCTTGGTATGAGATTGCCGACTTTGATACAAATATAGGTGATATCAAAGGTATTTGGGAGGCTTCACGTTTTGATTGGTGCATCTCATTTGCGCAGAAAGCTAAGCTTGGTGATAGCTCGATGTTAGACTCACTTAATGGTTGGCTCAATGATTGGGTTGAAAACAATGCGCCTTATCTAGGCGTTAACTGGAAGTGTGGGCAAGAAGCTTCAATTCGGGTTATTCACTTATCTTTAACGGCTTTATTATTAGAGCAAACAGTAGGAACTCAACGTGCTTTGTTAACCTTTATAAAAGTTCACCTCAAGAGAATTTCACCTACAATGATGTATGCAATTGCTCAAGATAATAACCACGGGACATCAGAAGCTGCCGCCTTATATATCGGAGGCTCTTGGTTAGCGTTGAATGGTGATCCTGATGGCTGGAAATGGCATAAGCAAGGACTAAGATGGCTTGAAAATCGAGCTAAACGTTTAATAGAGAAAGATGGCAGTTTTAGTCAATATTCAGTAAATTATCATCGAGTAATGCTAGATACTTACTGCATGACGGAAGTTTGGCGAAAGAAGCATAAATTGCCTGATTTTTCGGCTCGGTTTTACGATAAACTTAGGTCAGCGTCTATATGGCTATACTACTTCACTAACCCAGAAAATGGTGACGCTCCCAATCTTGGTGCCAATGATGGTGCAAGGTTGATTCCTCTGACCGGTACAGATTACAGGGATTTTAGACCAAGTGTTCAGTTATCCTGTGCTCTGTTTCTAAAACGTGCGGCCTATGAGACCACAGGAGAATATGATCTACCTTTAGAATGGCTTCAGTTAAGCAAACCAATGCAGGTTATCTCTGCTAAAGATGCTAGAGATTTCTCTGACGGCGGTTACTGCTATTTGACTACCACCTCTGTTGATGTGTTTTTAAGATACCCTAGTTTTAAATTTAGGCCTAGTCAATGTGATTCCCTGCACATAGATATGTGGGTTAAGGGTGTGAATCTTTTTCGAGATGGCGGCACATATAGTTACAATGCAGGTCAATCATATATTGATTATTATGGTGGGGTGCGCAGCCATAACACAGTACAATTTGATGACCGTGAGCAAATGCCAAGGCTTAGCCGTTTTCTACTTGGTGATTGGCTGAAGACTAGTTTTAAAGATGAGCTATCAACAAACGCGGAAGCAAAACAGTTTTCCATTGGTTACGTGGATAGAAAGGGGTGTAGTCATAAAAGGCAGCTGCACCTTTCTGATGACAAACTAACGATAGTAGACCAAATGACAGGGTTCAATACAAAAGCTGTTTTAAGGTTTAGACTAGCACCTTTAAACTGGTCCTTAGAAGACAACGAGCTCATTTGTGATATGTGTCGAATTACCTTTTCTGCTGATGTTGAGATTAGGCGTGTTGAGCTCATGTATGGCAAAGAATCAAGATACTACTATCAAGAGACAACTGTCCCTGTTATTGAGATAGAAATTGTTGCAGCAGGGTGTATTACTACGGAAGTATATTTTTAATTATGAAGGTATTGTATTTTCATCAACATTTTTCAACTCCTAACGGTTCAGTCGGGATACGCTCTTATGAAATGGCACGCCGACTGATTCATCATGGTCACCAAGTCACTATGGTGTGTGGCAGTTATGGTGGTGGAGAAACAGGTCTAGCGGGTGAGTTTGTCAAAGGCCGTCGAAAAGGTAATGTTGATGGTATCGATATAATTGAGTTTGATTTAGCTTATTCAAATTCGGATGGTCTTATAAAGAGAGCGGGGACTTTCTTTAAGTTTGCTTTGAAAAGTATCAGTATCGCTTTAACACACAAATACGATGTAGTTTTTGCTACGACAACACCCTTAACAGCTGGTATCCCTGGGATCTTTGCAAGATGGTTGCGTGGTAAGTTGTTTGTATTTGAAGTTAGGGATTTATGGCCTGAGTTACCAAAAGAAATGGGGGTGATTAAGAACCCTTTTGTACTTGCCGCTATGTCAGTTTTGGAGTGGTGTTCTTACCGTTCAGCGCATCGCTGTATTGGCCTTTCGCCAGGTATTGTGGAGGGAATAAAAAAACGAGGCGTGGAGGCGTCAAAAGTAAAGCTTGTGCCAAATGGATGTGATTTAAACATTTTTGCACAGGAAGTTTCTGCCTGGCGCCCAGAGGGGGTGTCTGATGGTGACTTAATGGCTGTATTTACAGGCACACATGGCATTGCAAACGGTTTAGACGCGGCTTTAGATGCTGCGAAACTACTTAAGCAACGAGGCCGACAAGAAATTAAGCTTGTTTTAGTAGGGCAAGGGAAGTTGAAGCCTGCTTTGCAGGAAAGAGCTGCTAGTGAGGGACTAAGTAATGTCATCTTCCACCCGCCAGTAAATAAGGCAAAGTTGGCTGAGCTAATGACAGGGGCAGATATTGGATTGCAATTACTAGCAAATGTTCCAGCATTTTATTATGGTACTTCACCAAATAAATTTTTTGATTACATTTCTGCAGGTCTGCCCGTGTTAAATAATTACCCTGGTTGGTTGGCAGGTATGATTAAGGAATATGAGTGCGGGTATGCAATTGAACCAGATAACCCAATTGTCTTTGCCAAAGCTTTAGAACATGCAGCAGACAATAGGGACGACCTCTCTGAGATGGGAAAGCGAGCAAAAAAATTGGCTGCTGATAGGTTTAAAAGGCATGATTTGGCAGATAACTGGGTTGAGTGGGTAACGAGTACTGTTGAATGAAGCGTTTATTTGATTTAGTTTGTTCTTCTTTGGCATTAATTACTTTGTTTCCAATAATTATTGTAGTTGCTTTATTAATCCGTATAAAGTTAGGCTCTCCGATTATATTTACACAAAAACGCCCTGGGCTTAATAATAAAGCATTTAATATGATCAAGTTCAGAAGCATGCTGGATAAACGTGATTCAGACGGTAACTTACTACCTGACTCAGAACGATTGACAAAATTTGGCTTATTTATTCGGGCAACAAGTTTAGATGAGCTTCCCGGACTATGGAATGTCCTAAAAGGCGACATGAGTCTTGTTGGTCCAAGACCATTGCTGATGGAATATCTTGAACTGTATACGCCAGAGCAAGCTCGCCGTAACGAAGTTCGGCCAGGAATTACTGGCTGGGCTCAAGTTAATGGCCGTAATGCGATCAGTTGGGAAGATAAGTTTAAGCTTGATGTCTGGTATGTTGATAATCAGTCAATTTGGTTAGATTTAAAAATTCTATTTATGACTGTTAAGAAAGTCTTTGTTCGAGAAGGTATTTCTGCGGATGGGCATGTCACTATCGAAAAATTTAAAGGCTCTAAATAACTATGGGTAAGCTCGCTATCATAGGTGCTAGCGGTCACGGTAAAGTTGTTGCCGACGTTGCTCTAGCGAATGATATCAAGGATATTATTTTTTATGATGACCGCTGGCCTGAACTAAAGCAGAGTTATGGGTTTCCCGTGGTCGGCGATACAAAGGCCGCATTGCATAGCTCAGAGTCCTACGATTTTGTAATTGTTGCTATAGGAAGCGCAAGCGTTAGAGAAGATCTTCAAGGGAAGCTCCATAAGGTTTCACCTGCACTTATTCATCCGACAGCAGTTATTAGTAAAGCTGCTGTAATAGGAAAAGGCTCCGTGGTTATGCCGGGCGCAATAGTTAACGCTGATGCAATAATTGGTGAGGGTGTAATTATTAACTCTGGAGCTATCGTAGAACACGATTGTATTGTTGGGAACTATTCACATATTTGCCCAAGTGCTTCCTTAGCTGGTGGAGTTATTATTGGTGATTTTAGTTGGGTTGGTATCGGCAGCTCTGTTATTCAACAGACTAAAATTGGTGATTACGTCACGGTTGGTGCTGGGGCAATTGTTCTTAAAGATATCCCTGATCGTCAAACTGTAGTTGGTGTACCAGCTAAACAATTAGAGAAATAGAATGCTAAACACTCCATTTTCCCCGTGGCCTTCCTTTACTGAAGAAGAAGCGAAGGCTGTTCATGATGTATTGCTTTCTAACCGTGTGAATTATTGGACAGGTTCTGAGTGCCGAGATTTCGAGAAAGAATTTGCGAGATTTGCGGACTCAAAATATGCAGTTGCTTTAGCTAACGGCACTTTGGCGCTGGATGTGGCTTTAAAGGCTTTGGACATTGGTCCAGGGGATGAGGTCATTGTTACTCCTCGTACCTTCATTGCTTCAGTGTCTTCAGTAGTTAATGCAGGGGCCAGACCTGTATTTGCCGATGTGGATCTGGACTCACAAAATATAGAAGCGCATACTATTAAGTCATTAATTACACCAAGAACAAAAGCCGTTATTGTGGTGCATCTTGCAGGGCGTCCGGCAGATATGGACCCTATTATGGAGCTTGCAGCGAAGTATAACTTTTACGTTATTGAAGACTGCGCTCAAGCGCATGGCGCTCGTTATAAAGGTCGCTCGGTGGGCTCGATTGGTCATGTCGGAGCTTGGTCATTCTGTCAGGATAAGATTATGACGACTGGTGGCGAAGGCGGTATGGTTACAACTAATGATGAACGGCTTTGGCGTACTATGTGGTCTTTTAAAGATCATGGTAAAAGCTACGAAGCGGTTTACGAGCGAGAACATCCTCCGGGTTTTCGCTGGTTACACGAGAACTTTGGAACCAATTGGCGGATGATGGAAATGCAGGCTGCTATCGGTCGAATTCAGTTAACGCGCATGTCTGAGTGGGCTGCTAAGCGCCAACAATATGCAGCACTTATCACTGAAGCCTGCTCACATTTCGATGTGATTAGAACTCCTGAGCTGCCAGAATACATGGAACATGCTTGCTATAAGCATTACTGTTTTGTTGACGAAGAGTTGTTAGCCGATGGTTGGACACGTGACCGAGTGGTATCTGAGATCGTTGAGCGTGGCGTGCCATGTTTTCAAGGCTCATGCTCAGAAGTGTATTTAGAAAAGGCATTTGATAATACAAGTTTTAGGCCAAAGGAATCATTACCAAACGCTCAATCGTTAGGTGAAACGAGTTTGATGTTTTTGGTGCATCCAACATTAACTGAAGATGAAATTTCACTAACTTGTTCAGTGCTTCGTCAGATACTCGAAGAAGCAAGTAAATAGGGAAGAATGTATGAAAGCTACAATGGATCTACTATCTACAGCTCCACGCCTTGTGAAAAGAGCAATAACTTACTTCGTTGATATTTGCATTAATATATTTGCGTATTCACTAGCTCTATACTTGACAGTAAAAAGCTTGGACATAGAAACTCTTGGTAGCACCTATTATATACATGCCCTGTCTACAATATTTGTTTCAATATTGTTTTTAGCTATATTAGGCTTTTATAGAACAGTTAATCGTTTTATCAGTTTTAAGATTTTAATTACTGTTTCTATTGCAACTATTCTTTCAAGTGTGGCTTACTACTTTTTAGGAAAATCTTTAGGAATTGAGTATATCGTTGCATCGTCAACAGTACTTTATGGAACTGTCTTGTGTATTCTTCTTGGTGGTTCTAGGCTACTTGTACGATCTTATTTTAGCACCCGCTATAATACTCAAAAAAAACGTGTTGTTATTTATGGTGCTGGCTCTGCGGGACGCCAGTTAGCTATAAGTTTGTTTAATGGTAATGAGTATTACCCTGTTGCTTTTGTTGATGACGATGGAGCGTTGAGCAAAGTAGTGATACAAGGTATCAAGGTTTATCATTCTGATGAACTTAAATCTGTGGTTAAAAGCCATAATGCTGAAAAAGTATTACTGGCTTTACCTAGTATTTCAAGAGCTCAACGAAAGCTTATTATTAGTCGAGTGGAAAAGGCTGGTGTCGCGGTTCAGACTATACCTGGTATGGCTGATATAGTTGCTGGGAAAATGAAGATTGATGAGTTCCAGGATGTCGAAATCGAAGATCTTTTAGGGCGCGATCCTGTGCCGCCAGTTGAGGAGCTACTACAAAAAAACATTACTAATAAAGCTATTATGGTTACAGGCGCTGGTGGTTCTATTGGCTCAGAGCTGTGTAGGCAAATTATCAAATTACAACCGAGGTTGTTAATTCTTTATGATGTATCTGAGTTTGCGCTCTATCAAATTGATAAAGAGCTCAACGAAATTCTAAAAAATTACAATTTACACATTTGTATTAAACCAATCTTAGGCACGGTCTTAGACTCAGAAAAGGTTCAAAGAGTAATAAAGCATTTTAATATACAAACCGTCTACCATGCGGCTGCGTATAAACATGTTCCAATGGTCGAACATAATGTTGTTGAGGGAATTAAGAATAACATTTTCGGTACATTAAGTGTTGCCAAAGCATCAGAAGAGCAAGGTGTTGAGAACTTTGTCTTAATTTCTACAGATAAGGCAGTAAGGCCAACTAATGTAATGGGAGCAACTAAAAGATTTGCAGAGTTAGTATGCCAGGGGCTGGCTACCAATCAAAAGAACACATGCTTTAGCATGGTTCGATTTGGAAATGTATTAGGCTCCTCTGGCTCTGTTGTACCTGTCTTTAAAAAGCAGATTAAACAAGGAGGTCCTGTCACGGTTACTCATCCCGATATTATTAGATACTTTATGACTATCCCTGAAGCAGCTCAGTTGGTTATTCAGGCTGGTGCTATGGCAAAAGGTGGGGATGTTTTTGTACTGGATATGGGAGAGCCTGTGAAAATCGTTGAATTGGCAGAAAAGCTGATTCTACTTATGGGACTCGAGTTAAAAAATGATGAGAATCCAAATGGTGATATAGAGGTTGTATACTCTGGATTAAGGCCTGGTGAAAAGTTATATGAGGAGTTGCTGATTGGCAACGATGTTGAAGGTACTAGCCACCCTAGAGTTATGACAGCAAAGGAGAAACTTTTGTCCTGGACTGAAATAGTTAAATTAATCGACCAGTTAGATAGCTACTGCAAGAGGAATGATCTTGAAGGAATTAGAGATGTTTTATTGAATGCCCCTGCAGATTATCAGCCCACTGGCGGTATAGAGGATTACTTGTGGGATGAGACTTCAATCATATCATCTAAAAGCTCCAAAATTGTCAAGCTTCCACATTAATATTTTCCTGTTGTTCAAAATAAAACGGATACTACCTAGCTCAAAGTGAAATAGTGTAGTTTGAGTTAGGTATCGAAGTACTTTTGACTTAGCCAAACCTTTCTTTCAAATTATTTGAGCCATAGTCATATTTCTTTAGCTGAAATCTATATCCTTTCTTGTTATTTAAATAACAGAACCCCCTTCACTATACTTTAATGATTGTTTAACACCCCACTTATGGGGTGTTTTTGGTTTTATTCCAAATAGGGGATAAGCAATCATTATGGTCATTTCTATATCTCATCTTCGTCAACTTGAATATGAGTCAATCCACATCATGCGTGAAGTTGTTGCCGAGTTTGAGAAACCGGTAATGCTTTATTCTGTGGGTAAGGACTCTTCAGTTCTCCTTCATTTGGCGCGTAAAGCTTTTGCGCCAGGCAAAATTCCATTTCCACTATTGCATGTGGATACTACGTGGAAGTTCCGCGAAATGATTGAGTTTCGTGATCGTATGGCTAAGGAATATGATTTTGAGCTTTTGGTTCACCAGAATCCAGAAGGTTTAGCGATGGGCGTTGGCCCTTTTACGCATGGTAGCGCGACCCATACGGATATCATGAAAACTCAAGGCCTTAAGCAAGCACTTGATCAGTATCAGTTTGACGCTGCTTTTGGTGGCGCTCGTCGTGATGAAGAGAAGTCTCGTGCTAAAGAACGTGTGTATTCCTTCCGTGATAAGAAGCACCGTTGGGAGCCGAAGAATCAAAGACCTGAACTTTGGAATATCTACAATGGTAAGGTTCATAAAGGTGAGAGCATTCGAGTTTTTCCTTTATCCAACTGGACTGAACTGGATATTTGGCAGTATATCTATTTGGAGAATATCCAAATACCTGAACTGTATTTTTCTAAAGAGCGTCCGGTTGTTGAGCGGGATGGCACCCTGATTATGGTTGATGATGATCGTATGCCATTGGAAGAGGGGGAAACTCCTGTTATGAAGAAAGTACGCTTCCGTACTTTAGGTTGCTATCCACTGACTGGCGCCGTTGAATCTGAAGCAGATACTTTACCAGCCATTATTCAAGAAATGTTATTAACTAAAACCTCTGAGCGTCAAGGTCGTGTCATTGATCGTGACAGCACAGGCTCAATGGAAAAGAAAAAAATTGAGGGGTACTTCTAATGTCACACGCTTCACCTTTGATTCAAGAAGATATCCTCAGTTATCTTGACCAACATGAGAATAAAGAGTTATTGCGCTTTATTACATGCGGTAGTGTAGACGATGGTAAAAGTACGTTAATTGGACGCTTATTACATGACAGCAAGATGATTTTTGAAGATCAGCTTGCAGCCATTACTGAAGACAGTAAAAAGTCTGGTACTACAGGTGATAAAGTAGACTTGGCATTGCTGGTAGATGGATTGCAATCTGAACGTGAGCAGGGCATTACCATTGATGTTGCCTATCGTTATTTTTCGACCGACAAACGCAAGTTCATTATTGCGGACACTCCTGGGCATGAACAATATACGCGTAATATGGCAACCGGCGCTTCAACTTCAGACCTTGCGATTATTCTGATTGATGCTCGTTATGGTGTGCAAACGCAAACCCGTCGTCATAGCTTTATTTGTTCACTACTTGGCATTAAGCACGTGATCGTTGCGGTTAACAAAATGGATTTGGTGGATTACTCGCAAGATGTTTATAAGTCGATTCAAGCTGATTACCTTAAGTTAGCGGGAACATTGGATATTCCGGATATTCGTTTTGTACCAATTTCTGCATTGGATGGCGATAACGTGGTTAATCCAAGCGAGAATATGAAATGGTTCCGTGGTTCACCGTTGATGCATTATCTAGAAATCACTGAAATTGCACATGACATTAACCTGGAAGACTTCCGTTTCCCGGTTCAGTATGTGAATCGTCCTAACCTTAACTTCCGAGGTTACGCTGGAACCATTACGTCAGGATCGCTCAGGGTTGGTGATACGGTTAGAGCTTTGCCTTCTGGAAAATTGAGTACCGTAAAGTCAATAGTAACTTTTGAAGGTGAGCTAGAAGAAGCTACTGCGCCAATGGCGGTTACTATAACGTTGAATGACGAAATCGATATTAGTCGCGGTGATATGATTGTTAAGAAGGACAACTTACCACACGTTTCTTCTCGGATGCGTGCCAAAGTTGTTTGGATGCATGAGCTGCCACTTACCGAACATAAAGAGTACTATATAAAGTTTAACAGCAAATTAACCTCTGGTGAGTTTGACAAGATTCATCATCGTATTGATGTTAATACTATGGCAGAACATCCGGCTGGTCAGTTAGAGCTTAATGAAATAGGTCTGGTTGATCTTGAGGTGGGCGAAAAAGTGATGTTTGATGATTATCGCTCTATCCACAAAACTGGGGCTTTTATCATTATTGATCGTCTGAGTAACGTAACAGTCGGTGCAGGTATGATCGAAGAACCGCTATCTGATTCTGATGAGCCAAGCGAGCCTGTAAACGTCAGTGCTTTTGAGTTGGAACTCAATCAATTTGTCAGAAAGCACTTCCCGCACTGGGGTGCTAAAGATATCTCGAAAAATTAGTCACTATTGTTGAAAGCAGTATGCTGCTAACGCAAATTTACGTCTTTAGTGTGGTTATAGCCATGCTGGCAGGGCTAGTATTTAATCTGGCTCGGCCTGCGTGGCTTTTTTCGTTAGCTGCATTAGCGCTTTATTTTCCCGGCTTCGTGCCTGCTGAGCGTTTCTTTAGTCACGCAGTTAATCCAGCGGTATTAACTTTAGTGCTATTGCTTGTTTGCTCTATCGCGCTGGAGCGAACTCGCGCTTTAGCCTGGGTCAGTAAGCAATTATTCAGTAAAAGCCAATTTGTTACTTTGGCCAAAATGGGCGGATTGGTCGCTGCCAGCTCCGCATTCTTAAATAATACCGCTATTGTTGCCTCCTTGATGGGAGCTGTACGAAATAACTCTAGTCAATCCGCTAAACGCCTCCTGATTCCCTTGTCTTATTTCGCCATTCTTGGTGGCACCTTAACCCTGATTGGTACTTCGACCAACTTAGTAGTGAACAGCTTCCTGGTAGATTATGGCGAGCCAGGCTTTAATTTCTTTGACTTTTTACCTGTGGGCTTAGTCATTTTATTAATCTGTGGTATCGCGGTTATTATTGTCAGCTATTGGTTACCTAAAGAAAATATTGCCGGTACCGTTTCGCGTGAGTATTTCCTCGAAGCGAATATTGATACGGACAGTTCGCTTATTGGTAAAACTCTTTATCAAGCTGGGCTCATAACTATTTCAGGACTCGATTTGGTTGAGGTTGTTCGTAAGGAGCAAGTGATTGCACCCGTTGAGCATGACTTTGAAATTGAAGAGGGCGATCAACTCATTTATTGTGGTGATGTCAAATTAGCGAAACAGCTTGCAAGTATTAAGGGTTTGAGTGTTTTCGCTGAAGATTCAGGCTTGTTAGACAAGCATCTTAAAGAAGTGATCGTGAGCCCTATGTCCACTTTAATAGGACGTAGCTTAAAACAGAGTAGTTTCCGCGCGCATTTTGATGCCGCAGTGGTAGCTATTGGGCGCAATGGTGGGCGTCTATCAGGGGCTTTGGGAGAAGTCGAAATTCGCGGGGGTGATAAACTGGTTATTGCAACCGGCCGTGACTTTTATAAACGTCCAAACGTCGAACGAAATTTTATCTTTCTAGACAATGTTAAATTACATCCTCCCTTAAAGATCTCGCAAGAAGTTATTACCTTTACCGGGTTCTTTCTAGCGATAGCTTTGGCGGCTGTTGGCCTTGTAGATTTACTAACCGCACTTATTGCATACCTGATACTAATATTTTCAACCAAAGTTATTAGCGCTACCGAAGTAAGACGTCGCTTGCCGTTAGATATCTGGCTGGTCATTGCTTCGGCACTTGCCATTGCTGATGTATTTAATCAGGTGGGAGTGGCCAGTTTAATTGCGAATGGTGTGACAGGCTTATTTCATATTGAAGGCAGTGATGATTTAACCGGTATTTATTTATCCTTTATTAGCATCTATTTACTGACCTGGATTATTACTGAGATGGTGACCAATAATGCTGCGGCAGCGTTGATGTTCCCCGTTGCTTTTGGTTTAGCAGAGTCCATTGGCGTAAGCTATATGCCATTCGTTATGGCAGTTGCTTATGGCGCATCGGCTAGTTTTATTAGCCCTTATGGCTATCAAACCAACTTAATGGTAATGAACGTCGGTAACTATAGTTTCAAAGACTTTGCAAAAGTCGGTTGGCTTGTTTCGCTTTGTTTTACTATCGTGGCCTTGGTAATGATCCCCATAATATTTCCATTTTCATAATATCAGGAGAGAGTTTTCATGACAGAGAATATCGTTTGGCATCATCATAATGTGACTCATGAAAACCGTTGTCAGCAGAAAAAGCAAAAGCCTTGCGTACTTTGGTTTACAGGGCTTTCAGGATCGGGCAAATCGACTGTTGCCAATGCAGTTGAAGCGCTACTATTTAAGAACGGCAACCACAGCTATCTGCTAGACGGAGACAATGCTCGGCATGGTTTGAATAAAGACTTGTCATTTTCTGAGCAGGATCGCGTTGAGAATATACGCCGTATTGGGGAAGTCACCAAACTGTTTACCGATTCAGGTTTAATTGTATTGTCCGCATTTATTTCGCCATTTAAGACCGACCGTCAACAAGTCCGTGGTTTGCATGACGCTGGTGGTTTTATTGAAGTTTTCGTTGATACTCCTTTGGAGGTGTGTGAGCAGCGCGACCCTAAGGGGTTGTATAAAAAGGCTCGAGCTGGCGATATCAAGAATTTCACCGGACTGGACTCTCCTTATGAAGCACCTCAACAGCCAGAGATACACCTAAAAACGGATGAACATTCGGTTGATGCCCTAGCTGAACAAGTATTGGCATATTTAAGACATGAAGGGTTTATATCATAAATAATTGCTTGAACCGCAAAAGGATTATGGTAGAATTCCCGCTCTTAAAATAGTCGCGTAGCTCAGCTGGTTAGAGCACCACCTTGACATGGTGGGGGTCGGTGGTTCGAGTCCACTCGCGACTACCAAATTCAAAAGAATGCCGCTTAATGCGGCATTTTTTGTATTTGAGATAAGCGGACCGAAGAACCACCGAAGGTGGTTTGACAAAGTCGTCGGACATTAAATTGCTCCTGCATTTAATGCATTCCTGCCATCCCTGGCAGTCAGTCAACTTAGAACAGACTTTAGTCTGGCCCGCAGGGCGAGGGCAGGATAGCCCGAGTAGTCCACTCGCGCCAGCTCAGGACAGTGGGAATGCGAGTTTTGAAGGGACTGTAACTTGTTGACTACCAAATTAAAAAGAATGCCGCTTATGCGGCATTTTTTGTGCCTGTAATTTATCAATAATCTAAAGTAGGCTGGTGATGCACCCCTAGGGCAGAATCAGGTCACGAATCCCAGCTAGTTTAGCTCATAAGGTAGATGGCGTTGTGAGAAGTGCACTGTGATGATTTAATGGGTTACGCTTTGCTAACCCATCCTATGATACTGGGAAGAGCAGATTCCAAATTACCCAAGGGCATTTCCGTTGGTCACAGTTTGGAATGACATTCCTTGAGGGGATGTTCTCTATGGGCAAGTGTCATTCCTTAAGCTTCTGGTTTATTTGTAGTGTTCCAAGGCACATTTAATCACTAGTCTTATCTTTAAACTCACACAGGTCTTCGATAATGCAGCTGCCGCAGCGGGGCTTTCTGGCAAGGCAAGTGTAGCGACCGTGCAAGATTAGCCAGTGGTGGGCATCAAGTAGGAATTCTTTGGGGACAAATTTGAGTAGCTTTTCTTCGACCTGACGGACGTTTTTACCGGGCGCGATTTTGGTGCGGTTGGACACGCGAAAGATGTGTGTGTCCACCGCCATGGCGGGCTGTCTGAAGGCGGTGTTGAGCACTACGTTGGCGGTTTTGCGACCGACACCAGCCAATGCTTCGAGTTCTTTGCGATTGTCAGGTACAACGGAGTCGTGTTTTTCCACTAAGTCTTTGCAGCAGGAGATAACGTTTTTAGCCTTGCTGTTAAAAAGTCCGATGGTTTTGATGTATTCCTTGAGCCCTTCTTCGCCCAGTTCATAAATAGCTTCTGGGGTGTTGGCGACAGGAAATAGTTTGCGAGTTGCCTTGTTGACCCCGACATCAGTGGCTTGCGCTGATAAAATGACGGCAATGAGCAACTCGAAAGTGGAGTTGTATTCCAGCTCAGTTTCCGGGTTGGGATTATGCTCACGCAGTCGCTCGAATATTTCCTGTCGCTTGGCTTTATTCATGACTCAAGGCTTCTCCACTTTGTATGGGCGAAGTTTTACTGGCTTTGGCTTGTTCAGCTCGCTTGTGGTCAATACCGTTTTTGATGGCGATCAGAATTCCCAGTCCAACGAATGCACCTGGCGGCAAGATGGCGAACAGGAATGTTGAGTCAGTCAGATAGAAAGAAATGGTTAAGTCACTGGCCCACTCACCGAGCAGTTGTTCGGCGCCTGAGAAGAGGGTTCCTTGGCCAATCATTTCGCGTAGCGCGCCAAGTGTACACAATACCGCTGTAAAGCCTAAACCTTGCATGACGCCATCAAGAAGCGATGGGAAGAATTTATTCTTCGAGGCAAAGGCTTCGGCGCGGCCAATGATGGCGCAGTTGGTGACGATCAATGGAATGAAAATGCCAAGCGTCAAATATAAATCGTAAGTGAAGGCATTCATGATTAGACCAACGTTAGTCACAAAGCTGGCGATCATCATCACGAAAATGGGGATACGAATTTCTTTAGGGATATAGTTACGGACCAGCGACACTGAGCCGTTGGAGCCGGCCAATACCCAGGTGGTGGCAAGACCAAGCGCCAGGCCATTAATGAAAGTATTGCTAACTGCCAATAAAGGGCACAAACCGAGCAATTGAACCAGTGCGGGATTGTTATCCCATAGTCCGTTTTTGATGATGGTCTTGTGTTCGGAGTTAATCATTACTTCCTCCACAGTTTTGCGGCCCTTCGAACAGCTGCTGTTTATTGTTTTCGAAAAAGACCAATGTTTTGGCGACTTGCTGAATCACTGCTCGTGGCGTAATGGTGGCGCCAGTAAATGCATCAAATTGACCGCCGTCTTTAGTCACTGCCCATGCTGCAGGCTTTGGATTATTCAGTGATTTTCCAGAAAAGCTTAAAATCCAGTCGCTTTTCTTAGCGTCAATTTTATCACCGAGTCCCGGCGTCTCTTTGTGATCGGTGACGCGTACACCGGCGACAGTGCCATCTGCATAAATACCTACTACCATGGTAATTTTACCGCTGTAGCCATTAGGAGCCACCGACTCCAGAACCACTGCAACAGGCTCTCCATCCTGGCGCATGCGATAGGCTTTTAAGGGCTTGTTAGAACCCAGCTTACTGGCATCTTCAATTAAAGTGCAGTCATGGTAGACATCATTGTTGTATTCGTTTTGTGCGACCAGTTGATTCAAGGTTCGAGCTAATGCCGCTTCCATCTCACCAGCAATGGTGTCGCGAGTAATGTAGTAGGTTATTGCAATCAGCCCCACACATACAGCCGCAAAAATCGCCAGAATGAGTCCGTTCTTACTAATCATCTTAGCGAGCATCAGAATCTCCTTTGCCATTGTTTGCTTTCGCTTTGTGGCCATAAACTTTTGGTTTGGTGTAATAGTCGAGCATCGGCACGGTCATGTTCATCAGCAAAACAGCAAAAGCAATAGCATCGGGATAACCACCAAAAGTTCTTATCAAAATGGTGATAACGCCAATACCAAAACCAAATATCCAACGGCCTTTAGGCGTGGTTGATGCAGTCACTGGATCGGTGGCGATAAAGAATGCACCTAGCATGGTTGCGCCGGCGAACAGGTGAAAGTTTGGTGATAAATAATGATCGCTATCGGTGATGAATAAAGCCAATGACATAATTATCATGCCGAGTAACACACCAGCCGGTATTTGCCAGCCGATAACTTTGCGGAACATAAGTACCAGGCCACCCGCAAGAAAGCCCAGGTTAACCCACTGCCAGCCAGAACCAGACAGTCCATTGATGACAGCGTGAGTTTCAATTTCCGCCAGACGATAGCCCTGTGCCAATTCTGTTTTGACATGATCAAGTGGTGTTGCCATGGTAAAGCCATCAAGCCCCATGCGAGCCGCGGTGATAGATTGGCCATCAAAGCCTGTGCCGGTGAAAATATAAGAGAGTGCATCTAAAAATCCAACCGGGTTTTGCGCAAGCTCTGCCGGTGGAAGCCATGAGGTCATTTCTAATGGAAAAGAGATCAACAGAAGCACATAACCAACCATGGCAGGATTGAACAGGTTGTTACCAAGCCCACCATAGACATGCTTGGCAAAAACAATCGCGAATGAAACGCCCAGTACCGTCATCCACCAGGGAAGCAGTGGCGGAATGGCGAGCGCCAATAACCAGGCGGTTACTAGCGCACTACCGTCGAATAAAGATGGCAGAATAGGTCGCTGGCGAACTTTTAGGATAAGCGCTTCGGTGACTATCGCAGTGGTGCCAGCTAGAATGATGTTGATAATGACGCCAAAGCCATAAAAATAGACGAGCGCAAATAGACCGGGCAGAGTTGCACCAATTACCCATAGCATCAGCTCAGTAACTGATGTGGGTTTTTTAGCAAATGGTGACGAAATTAGACTCATGCGTCATTACCTTTTTGGTCGGTTTCATTGGAAGGCTTCGTTTCAGGTTCATCGTCTTGTTGTGCTTTTTTTGCTTTGACCCGTGCCAGCGCTGCGGCAACTGCAGATTTTTTGGCATCATCTTCATTGGTCGCTTCGGCTGCTTTTCGTCTTGCTTCGGCTGCTTTGCGGTGTTTCTCAGCCTTTTCACGCTTCACACGTTCCAACCGTTCCTGGCGCGCTTCATGACGCAAGCGAGCTTTGTCGGCTTTAGTCTTTTCGACTTTCTGATTGCGAATAGTCGATTTGGCATAGCGATAGTATTGCACCAGCGGAATATCACTGGGGCAAACATAAGCGCAGGCTCCGCACTCGATGCAATCAAATAAATCATACTCTTCGGCTTTTTCGAACTCATCAGACTTGGCGTGCCAATATAATTGTTGTGGCAGCAGCGAAGCGGGACAGGCATCCATACAGGCACCGCAACGAATACATGGCAGAGCTAGATGATCATGCTTTAATTCTTTTGGCGCGGCCATAATAATGCAGTTGGTGGCCTTAACAATACCAACTTTGGAGTTCGGTAATTCAAAGCCCATCATGGGGCCGCCCATGACCAGAACTCCTGGATTAGTGGCATTACTGATGGCCATTAAATGCTCAACGGGAGTGCCAAAGGGTACTCGATAGTTGCCGGGTTTTTGGCAAGCTTCACCAGTCAAGGTGACAATGCGCGACACTAACGGTT
Organism: Kangiella sp.; assembly: GCF_048265365.1. Lineage (NCBI taxonomy): Bacteria > Pseudomonadati > Pseudomonadota > Gammaproteobacteria > Kangiellales > Kangiellaceae > Kangiella > Kangiella sp. Next base: position 209,365 of record NZ_JBLXBT010000002.1, on the reverse strand, counting down.
TACCAAACTCAAAGGCTTCGTAAATCGCGAAACAGGTGCCGACGTTGTGCATGACCAACCCTAAGTCGGCTGGTAATCCACCATGCGGGACTTCTTTGCCGGTGATAAGCTGGATAAGCTGTTTCTCGCCACCACTTGGATACTTGGTTGGTATGACGGCAATTTTAGCGTCATCTAAACCAAGCTCTTTCCGTGCCGACACTAAAGCATCTATCGCATCAGGCTTATTGTCTTCGATGCCTATGACAATGTTTAAATTGTCATAGAGGCGGCTAATAATTTGCGTGCCTTTTAAGACTTCTGCCGCATGCTCTTGCAGCAATCGGTCATCGCAGGTGATGTAAGGTTCACACTCAGCCGCATTGATGATTAGAGTATCAATGCCGGACTCGCGTTTTAGTTTTATATGAGTGGGGAATGATGCGCCGCCAAGACCAACGATACCGCTTTCGCAAATGTGGGCCAGAATTTCCGCACGCTCTAAGTTCTGAACATCTGACTTAGGGTTTAAGTCACACCATTGATCATTGCCGTCGGTTTCAACGACGACGCATATATCATCAAGCCCCGATGGGTGCGCAATTGGGCGCTTCTCAATGGCCACTACTGTGCCAGAACTCGGCGCATGATGGAATGTACTGAATACGCCATCGCTTTCGGCTATGACCTGGCCTTTCAATACTGTGTCGCCAATATTGACTGTCGGTAAAGAGCGATTGCCGGCCTGGCCTTTAAGGTTGATGACTAGCTGTTTCGGTAAAGGGATATCCTGAATCGGCGTCTGGTTCGACTCGACTTTGTGTTCCTTGGGGTGAATGCCGCCAGGAAATTCAAAAATAGGGATTTCAGATTTATAATTGGAGCGCTCCATTAATGGGACTCCTTACTGAAAATCTGTTTGACTGGAATTTGGTTCAATTCCATCTGTTCAGGCTGTTGCCATTTCCAGGTTGCAATGGTCTGCGGAATTTCAAGCATATCGATGCAATCCACCGGGCAAGGCTCAACACACAAATCGCAGCCGGTACATTCATCAACAATGACCGTATGCATTAACTTGGGCGCACCTAAAATGGCATCGACAGGGCAGGCCTGAATGCACTTGGTGCAACCAATACACTCGTCTTCACGAATATAAGCGATGCGAGGTGGTTTTTCTTCACCGCATTCTTCATCCAGCGGAATGACTTCGCGACCCAGTAAATCAGCTAGGGCCTTAACGCCTGCTTCACCGCCGGGGGGGCACTTATTAATGGCATCGCCATTAGCAATGGCTTCCGCGTAAGGTTTGCAGCCAGGATAGCCGCATTGGCCGCACTGTGTCTGTGGTAATACTTCATTGATTTGCTCAACAATGGGGTCGCCTTCAACCTTGAATTTTACCGACGCGAAGCCAAGAATGGCGCCAAAAATCAGGCCAAGCACAGCAAGAATAATAACTGCTACGAGTAAGTCCATCGGCAACCTTACAGCTTAACGAGGCCGGAAAAGCCCATGAACGCAAGCGACATCAGGCCCGCAGTGATCATTGCAATGGAAGCACCTTTGAAGGGGAGCGGCACATCTGCTGCGGCCAAACGTTCGCGCATCGCGGCAAATAAAATCAGAACCAGGGAAAAGCCTACCGCTGCACCAAAACCATAAATGACAGACTGCACAAAGTTGTGGGCTTCATTAACATTAAGTAAAGCCACACCAAGTACTGCGCAGTTGGTAGTAATTAAAGGCAAGAAAATCCCCAGCAAGCGGTAAAGAATCGGGCTGGTCTTATGAATAATCATTTCCGTCAGCTGCACCATGACAGCAATCACCAAAATGAAGGAAAGAGTTTGTAAATACTCCATGCCAAGAGGGGCAAGGATAAAGGTGTTGACGATGTAACTCAACGCAGAGGCTAGGGTTAAAACAAAGGTAGTCGCTACCGACATGCCTATCGCTGTTTCCAGTTTTCCGGAGACACCCATAAACGGACAAAGCCCAAGGAACTTCACCAGAACAAAATTATTGACCAAAACGGTACCGATAAAGAGTAGCAAATACTCGCCCATCAGCTGATAACACCTTGTTTTTGCGCAATTTTCGCGACGGAGTGGGTCGAAAGTGACAATTGGTAAAACTTGCCATCGAAAGAGTGCATATTATGCGGGATAGCCGGTTTCTAAACAACCACAGAAAGTTTAGGGATTTGACCTGGATCAAAGCGATTGGGATATTATGAGGGCTGGTTATTAGGGTGGGCCTTTGGCCATTGACTCTGTGTTTATTGGGCGACCGCAGGTCGCCCCTACACTAGATTATAATTCCGGTTGGTAGTAGTGCGGGCCTTGGCCCGCTATAAAAGGATATTAAAGTTCGATTTTGGGTTATTCGACACGGATTACACGGTAGCTTTTGTTCCTTCCTTTGACGTTCATGTTGTAGCTGTCCATAAATCCTTTTTCGATAGTCACTGTAGGGTTGGTGATTTTGTAGTAACCAGGACGCAGGTCTGTGATTTCCCAGACTTGACCATTATCAAGTTGGATTTGCATACCTTTTTCCCATTCAGCGAATTCACCCAGCGCGGTCGCCGTAATTTTTTCTAAGGTTTCTTCTTCTTTAATTCGTTCACTGCCAAATTCATTTACCTTGTCTTTTTTGCTGACAACTTCAGCTTTCGGTGAAGGCTTTTGTGCTTGCTCCGGCATGGCTGGTTTAGCTGGTTCGACTGGCTTGGCAGGCTGTGCAGCAGGTTCAGATTTAGAGGGTGCTGGTCTATTTTTTAGAAACTGGTCATAGCAGGCGAGGCGCTTGGCATCGTCGGTGATGGCTACGCAGTCCTCTGGTGTTGAGGCCGCTGTGGAGAAGTTGGCCCATGCGGTTATCCCAAATAAAATGCAGATGTGCTTTATATTCATATTAGTTCTCATTCCTGTTCTAACTGTGCTTGCTATATTAAAGCAATTTCATAATAATTGAACCGCTATTTTATTCAAAAATATAAATGAGTTATTGAGGTATACATGATTAAAGTCTTGCTGGTGGATGATCACGATTTGGTACGCATGGGATTGGGTCGTTTACTTTCTGATGCAGATGGAATTGAGGTCGTAGGCGAGGCTGAGTCTGGGGAAGAAGCGATAAAGAAAGTTAAAGAGCTGAATCCTCATGTCGTAATGATGGATGCCAATATGCCGGGGATAGGCGGTTTAGAGGCAACTCGGCGTATGTTGCGCTTTGAACCAGATCTTAAGGTGATTGCTTTGACGGTACATGGTTCTGAACCTTATCCAACGCAGTTTATCGCTGCTGGTGCTATGGGTTATCTGACTAAAGGAACGGATATCAGTGAAATGGTTAAAGCCATTCATTCGGTCAATCGCGGTAAGCTTTATCTGGCTGCGGAAGTGGCGCAACAGATGGCGCTTAGCCAGTTCAATAAAACCGAAGATAATCCTTTCAGCACCTTATCCGAGCGCGAAATGCAGATTATGTTGATGATTACGCGCGGTGAAAAAGTCCAGGCGATTTCCGACAAGCTGCATTTAAGTCCTAAGACAGTTAACAGCTATCGTTACCGCTTATTTGAAAAGCTTGGCGTTGAGAATGATGTGAGCCTGACTCACATGGCACTTCGCTATAAAGTGATTGAAGCTCAGTAGCCGGTTTAGCAACAAGAGAACCTATGAGTCCTGTGGACGACAATTCATCTTCAATTAAACCGCACATTAAAAAAATCCTTGCTCACCTGAGTCATAAGCCCGGCGTGTACCAAATGCTGGGCAAAGATGGCGAAACCCTCTATGTGGGCAAAGCCAAGAATCTTTCCAATCGCGTTAAAAGCTACTTCACGAAAAAGTACCAGTCGCCGAAAACTGAGTTGCTGGTGACCTATATTGAAGATATCCATACCACGGTAACGGAAACGGAAACGGAAGCACTGCTGCTCGAAAATAATCTAATTAAGAAATATAAGCCGCGCTTCAACGTTATCTTTCGTGATGATAAATCCTATCCTTTTGTATTTTTATCGGCCGGCGATTTTCCACGACTGGCCTATCATCGTGGTGCTAAAAAAGAGAAGGGTGAATATTTTGGCCCTTTCCCCAGCTCCAGTGCGGTGCGCCAGAGTTTGTCACTGATTCAAAAGACCTTTCAGATTCGTCAATGTGAGGACAGTTATTTTGCCAACCGTTCTCGCCCCTGTTTGCAGTATCAGATCAAGCGCTGCACAGCGCCTTGCGTGGATTATATTTCAAAAGAAGAATACGCCAAAGACGTCGAGAACGTGAAGCTGTTTTATCAGGGCAAAAGCGAACAGGTTATTGAGCGTTTGCAGAAGAAGATGGACGTAGCCAGCCAGAACCTGGAGTTTGAAATTGCCGCGCGTTATCGCGATCAAATAAAACAGATGCGCCATGTCATGCAACAACAGGTAATCAGCGGCACTGCGTCGGATCTGGATGTGATTGGTGTGTCTTATGCTTCTGGGGTGTGCTGTATCTTATTAGTATTTATTCGCCAGGGCATGATCGTTGGCAATAAAACTTATTTTCCGAAAGTACCCAAGCACAGTGATTTGCAGGAAATCGTGTCAACCTTCCTCGGGTTTTATTATTTATCCGGTGCAGAAATTCCCAAACAGGTGGTGATTGAAAATTTACCGGAAGATATTGATGCATTACAGGAGGCTTTTGCCGAACAGCGAGGTTCTAAAGTCACGATTCGCCAGGCCAGTCGCGGGCAGGTCAAAGAATGGCAGACCTTCGCTAATAAGAATGCCGAACACTCCTTACGGGCTAAGCTCAACAGTAAATCTAACTTCACGCAACGTTTGCTGGATCTACAAAAAGCATTGCAAATGGAGCAGATGCCGAAACATGTGGAGTGTTTTGATATCAGCCATACCCAGGGTAAGCAGACAGTGGCATCTTGCGTAGTGTTTGATGAGAATGGCCCCAAGAAAGCTGACTATCGCATGTTTAATATCTCGGGGATTACCGAAGGTGACGATTATGCGGCCATGCAGCAAGCTCTAACGCGTCGCTATAAGCGCTTAAAAGATGAAAAGCAGGCATTGCCCGATTTGGTCATTGTTGATGGTGGAAAAGGGCAGCTGGCGAAGGCTGAAGAAGTTTTTAATGAGCTGGAGTTAAAATCGAGCTATCTGATTGGTGTTTCCAAAGGCAGCGACCGCAAGGTAGGCATGGAGCAGATCTGGTTTCCAGGGCAACACCAGCCACTATTACTGGATGACGACTCCAAAGCACTACACTTTATCCAGCATATTCGCGATGAAGCACATCGCTTTGCCATTACCAAGCACCGCCACCAGCGTAAAAAGTCAGCCACCAAGTCACTGCTCGAAGAAATACCGGGAGTGGGTGCTAAGCGACGCCAAGCGCTGCTGAGACATTTCGGTGGCTGGCAAGAGGTGGAAAAGGCCAGCGTTAAAGATATTGCTGGAGCACCGGGAGTGAGTCTGGCACTGGCACAAAAAATTTATGATTATTTGCATAGTTAGCGGTATTTCTCAAAAACAATCCGCTACAATGATGCCGTCAATAACAATCAATCAGGAACCTTAAAGTCATCATGTGGAATTTACCCAACGTACTCACAGCTTTTCGTATTTTGCTGGTACCGCTGTTTGTCGTATTCTTTTATATTGATAGCCCTGTAGCACGCTGGATTACATTAGGTATATTCTGTTTTGCCGCAGCGACCGACTGGCTGGATGGTTTTTTAGCCCGAAAAATGAATATTGAGTCACCGTTTGGGGCATTCTTAGACCCCGTTGCGGATAAGTTGATGGTGGCTATTACCCTAATCTTGTTAGTTGAAAGAGAGGGGAGCCTGTGGCTGGCCATTCCTGCGTTAGTCATCATTGGCCGAGAAATCACCATTTCGGCATTGCGTGAATGGATGGCTGAAGTTGGTAATCGGGCCGTGGTTGGTGTATCGGTGATTGGAAAGCTTAAAACTCTGAGCCAGATGTTCGCCATTTTCCTGTTTCTATTAGCGCCGCCAAGTGTATTCGGTCTGCCTAAGACCTTTGGTTTTGTCTTCATCTGGTTGTCAGCGTTACTGACTTTATGGTCTATGTATAGCTATTTAAAAGCTGCCTGGCCGTACTTGACAAGCTCGGAGAATGACGCATAATAACCAGCTCCTGAAGCGGCACCAGGATTTAAGGTTAAAAAAACAGCATATTGTTCAAGCCTTAATCAGCCTCAGGAAGCGTGCTAAAAAAATCGTTTTTTTGTGTTGACACATAAAGATTTCACAGTAAAATGCACGCCATCAAATGACGCGGGAATAGCTCAGCTGGTAGAGCACAACCTTGCCAAGGTTGGGGTCGCGAGTTCGAATCTCGTTTCCCGCTCCAAATTCAAAACCTCGGTGCTTCTAGGCCGAGGTTTTTTATATCAGCACCAGCAAAACTGATTTATGGCTGAGTGGTAGAGTGGCTATACAGCGGATTGCAAATCCGTGGACGTCGGTTCGACTCCGGCCTCAGCCTCCATAATTACGGTTAGCTATAAACTGGTGTGGTTAAGCAAGTCATCTGCCCAGGTGGCGAAATTGGTAGACGCAAGGGACTTAAAATCCCTCGGTGGCAACACCGTGCCGGTTCGACTCCGGCCCTGGGCACCATCTCTTTTTTAATCTTTTTTCTAATATCCCTTAGTAAACAGAGCTCTAGTAGCAAGAACTGTTAATGGCTATTGGTATTCGGTAATTCTAGTGAGAAGATCTAAACAGCTAGCTATGGGGCAGGTTGCTTGGCCAGCAAATGACCATCTTTGCGCCACCAAGGGAGTCGGACTTAGAAATGGAGAATTCTCCCTCATGCCAAATTGCTACCTTGCGTACGATATAAAGTCCTAAACCAAAGCCCTTGTGGTTCTGTTCCTTCACGTTCTCGCGGCTAAACGGTTGCATCAGCTGTTGTGCATTATCTCCCACGCCCGGACCATCGTCTTCTACTGATAGCACACAAGTATTATCAAGGATTTCAAAATGGAGACTAATCTGTTTGTCTGAAAAACGAATGGCATTGGTCAGCAGGTTTTGTATCGCTATCGACATTGATGACTTATCAAAACAGACTTGTACGTCATCACTATGGCAATGAATAACGGTTTGTTCCTCATAAATGGAAAATTTTTCGTAAATTTCTTTTAAGAAGTCTTTTATCGACAGAACCTCAAAGTTCAGAGTATCTGTTTCATTTTCAACTTTTGCGAAGGATAGGTAATCATTGACCAGGGATTCAATTTCTGAGATGTCGTTTTGAATTCGTTGTTTCTGCGAAGCTTTAATATTCGGAGAAATGAGCTCCAACATAAATTTCATCCGTGCCAATGGTGTTCTAATTTCGTGTGAAATCGTTCGCGATAAATCCTTATTCATTTGAATAAAGTTTAAGACTTTGTCTGACATGGTATAAAAGGCGCGAGCAAGAGGGTATATGTTGGACGTTTCCTTAATTGAGCGCTTCATTGGAGAGGGCTTCAAACCAAAGTCCACCGCATCCTGCTGAAGCTTGTAGAGGTCTCGGAAAATAGGACGCATCATAAGCAGTATGAGAAATGCAAGGCTGCTGTAAAAGAGAGGCACAACATAAGGTTCAAAGGATGTTACTTTTTTTTGATGTATAAAGGGACCAAACTGCATCAGCTGTCCGCTATTCAGATCTTTCTTGTAGTAAAACGTCTGATCGCTATCATCAGTAATTGCAATTACTTTTCCTTGTTCTACCATCTGCTGAATATCAGATGGTAAGGCTAAACTGCTGGCTTCTAGGGTTAAAAGATTAGGTAAGGGTTTTGAACCTCTTTTACTGCCTGTGCTAAGGCCATCAAAAAAATAATCGACCTCAATTTGGTAATTTAGATTATCGTCTTGGATTGCGTTATAAATCTGATTAAAAGACCATACCAGCAGAGTACCAGCAAGGATAATCAGGGCATAAAACCTAAAGAACTGGAACTTCATTGAGACTCAACTTCTTTGGTGTAAGTAAATAGATAGCCTTTGCCCCATACTGTACGTATCACAAGACCGGGAATTTTGAAGCTATCAATTTTTGCGCGTAAACGGCTGGTTCTGGCATCAACAGTTCTATCCATACCATTATATTCACGGCCGATAATTGCCTGAAATAGAAATTCTCTGGAAAGCACTTTGCCCTGGTTGATTGCGAAGACCCACAAGAGATCAAAATCCTGACTGGTTAAATCCAGAGGTTTGTTATCTACCGTCACTACTTTTTGATTCTTGTTAAGCTCTAAATCTGAAATGGTTAAAATATCCTGTGATTTAAGAGGCTTTGTTTTACGCAGGTTGGCTTTTATTCGGGCGAGCAGAACGTTGGGTTCTACTGGTTTGACGATGTAATCAATAGCGCCCAGCTCCAGACCTCTAATCTGATCTTCATCATCACTCAGCGCGGTCATGAAGATAATCGGGCAATGGAAAGTTTGTTCTAAAATATTTTTTAAGTTAAATCCATCTATATCAGGCAGCATCACATCACAGAGGATTAGGTCAAAAGACTCCGGATTAGAGACTTTTTTTGCATCGAGACCTTTTGCTATGTGGGTAATCAAAAAGCCATGAGCGGTCAGGTACTCTTCTATGAGTTGAGCTAATGGTAAATCATCTTCAATTAACAGGATATTACAATCAAGCATCGCTACAAGATCCCTAGGCCGTAGTTTCGTCGCTTTTTTTTATCAACGGGCTCGAAAACACTGTGAGTAAAACTGCTGGTTGCTAACACCAGTCCCTTGTCTTCATCAACTGCCTGGAGCTGAATACTCTTATTAGCTGTTATCTTAACGTTAAGCTCTATCTCGCTGGTTTGTTCTTTGCACCATAGCGGATTCTCTTTTGGAACTTGATAGATACATAGATTGTGCTGTTGTTGGCTCACAAACAATATGGTGATGGCTTGCTTACAGATTTGGCCCTGTTGTTTAACCACACAAGTTGTTGGTCTAATAGTCAGACTTGCCTTCATCTTTTCGATAGGGGAGTCCGCGCTCCAGCTATGCTCCTGCTGCGTGGCCAAACAACAACTTCCCACCAAGAGGTAAGTTGTTAGTGAAATGGCAAATGCAGGTCGCTTCATCATTAATCCTAGAATCGATATTTGATACCCAGAAAGTAAGTGTCTGGTTCATCCGTGCTGATGATTTCGTTATCAGTGATTTCGTGTGCTAAAAAAGTTCTCCGATAATTCAACTGCCAAGACCAGGAGGAGTTTATTTGGTACTCGGAGTCGATGCTAAAAGCATAGTTTGTGCCTGAAGAATTTGGCTGATAAGAAAAAGCAGGTAAAAGTGCTTCTTCAGGCCTGGTTCCATAATAATAGTTGAGCAGTCTTTTGCTCTTGTGTATAGCACTACCTCTCATACCTAATGACCATTGGTCGGTAATCATCAAGCCATAAGAAATAGACACATCAATTTCATAGCCATTATGAACATCGGTGACGTCATGGTAATACCCTGAACGAATATCAAAGTCTCCAATCGTGTAGTTTACCGCCACGCCAGCCAAATATGAGATATCGCGCTCGACATCTTCGGGCTGAATTCTGGGATCTCTGAGAGGAGGTTGAATACCTAACGCAGTGAATACACCGAAGTCATCAAGTTTGAAATAAATACCGTCGTCATTAAGTCGCCCCACTAAATCAATGTACAAATCAGAGTTTTCAAATAGTGTGTAACCAATCGTTGTGTTGTCCAAGAAGAAATTTTCGCCGTAGTAACTAATGCTTGGAAGCAGATAGAGTTCATAGTCATCTACATTACCTATGATACTTTCAACCTGGCCATAACCTATGCTGAGTGCGAATTCCCACTGACCAGTGGTTTGATACTGAGATGAATCTTTTTTTTGTGACTCTTTTTCTTTAGGTATTAGAGTTTCATCAACTGCTTCGATTTCTATAATTTCAGTTTCAATAGGGGGATTCTCGGTTGCGCTGACCGATAGACAAAATAAGCTTAATGATAACAATATATATAAATGGAAACGTTTCTTCATAGGTGACCCATAAAAGGGTTGGCTACTGTATTTTATTGACAGTAAATTGAGTCTAGCAACGACTAGAAAGCTTGTCCAACCAGTAACTAAGATTCGTACAATTTCGTACAAAGATTGCGGAAGTACTTGATCTATTCCTGCTCGTACAATTTCGTACACTTTATGCTTCTAGGTATTAGTTTTGGTTGTGCTATACGTACTGGCGCTATAAAAAAACTTATTCAATTTATAGGAGTACAGTCGTGAAAATCAAAACCATTGCTTCAGTCGTTGTTGCCGCTGTTTATTCAGCCGGTATTGCAGCTACTGCCAGTGCAGTCGGTGGCTCAGGCTACCAGATTGAACCCATCAATATCAGCCCTGAATCTGCTAAGGCTCGTGTTGAGTCTGGTTACGAAACTTCGGATACCTCTTTACTTGAGGGGATGGGGGGTAACCTTAAACTGAGCCCGAAAGTAAAGTTTAAAGTCGAAGACAACATTTCAGGTCGTCATAACTACATTATTCAATTAAAAAGTGCCCCTGCTGCACTTTATAAAGGTGACGTGAGTGGTTTTGCATCAACCAAAGATCTGTTCTCAAATAAGTCGTTAGGTCCTAGAAAGGTCGACCTTAAATCAAACTCTAAAATTGCTGCTTACACCAGCAAACTGAAAAGTGAACAAGCAGTATTAGTTAGCAAAGCTAGCTCTGTAGGTGTCAATTTAAATGTCAAAAAGCAACACCAGATCGCCATTAATGCGGTGATTGCTGAAATGACTCAGGAAGAAGCGGAGCGCTTATCAAAATTAAGTGAAGTTGCTTATATCTCAAGAGATGTCCGTCATGAATTATTGATGGATATTGCTCCAGAGCGTACAGGTGTTCCTAATGTATGGACCGATACCAGCGCTCCGGGAAACCCAGATGGCTTGAAGGGCGAGGGTATGTTAATCGGTGTTATCGATACCGGTATCAACACTCAACATCCTTCTTTTGCAGCAGCAGGTGATGACGGGTATACGATACAGAACCCACTGGGTTCCGGAAATTTTTTGCATGATTGTTCTGTAGAAGCCTACCAATACTTATGCAATGACAAGCTTATTGGTGTCTGGTCGACTCCAATTATCACCGATGCATTTAGTGATTCTGAGTTTACAGAAACTCGCCCTGCTGTGGGTGAAGATTATCAGGGACACGGCTCGCATACTGCCAGTATTGCCGCGGGTAATGTTCTATTTGATGTGCCCTATAAAGTTCCGGCAATTGCACAGACCCACGAAGGTATTGATACCGGTTATGTGATTCCAAAGATGTCAGGTATCGCACCTCATGCCAACATTATTTCTTACCAGGTTTGTTATCCAGGAAATGGTGCGGATAAGTGGGTTGGCTGCCCGAGCAGTGCGATTATTCCTGCGATTGAACAGGCGATTCTTGATGGCGTAGATGTCATAAACTATTCAATCTCTGGTGGTTATGATTCACATAATGATCCGGTTGAGCTTTCATTCCTGTCAGCTCATGAGTCTGGCATTAACGTCGCTGCATCCGCCGGTAACGCAGGTGCCTATCGTTCAGTAAACCACGTATCACCTTGGTTATTATCCGTTGCCTCCAGCCAGCACGGACGTAGATTTAACGTTCAAACAGCTTCCCAATTGCAGGATCTAAGCTACAACGGTACATCGATTCCTGCTGTTTATCGTACGGATGTTCAAGGTATCAACAAGGCGCCTGTCTCTGGCCCAATGGTTTTAGCTGCTGATTATGGTAACTCTCTTTGTTCAACACCCTTCTCTGCGGGAACATTTGCTAATGGAGAAATCGTATTCTGTGAGCGTGGTGAGAATGCACTTATCGATAAGTCAGCTAATGTTGCTGCTGGTGGCGCTGCTGCTGCGGTAATCTACAATACTGCTGACTCGTCACAGGATATGTATCCAAACTTACCACACAGCATTCCAACGGTTCAGATGGATCGCTACGATGGTGATGTGGTTGTTGCCTGGTTGAATGACCTGGATGGCCACTATGGCACGATTCCAGCAACTGAAGTTACGCGTACGATTGACCCAGCACGTCAGGACGCTATTTCTCCATTCAGTTCAATTGGTCATGCGTACCTGGACGAATACAGAGAATCTACAGCACCAAGCATTACAGCTCCGGGTTCAGATATTTACTCTGCTTATTCTTCCGATCAACCCTTTACTCAATATGCAGGCGCTACTGACTTTAATTCCATCAGTGGTACGTCTATGTCTAGCCCTCATATTGCAGGTGCATTAGCACTCATTAAGCAAGCTCGCCCAGACTGGTCGCCTTCTGAAGTTATGTCAGCAATGCAATTGACAGCCAATGATCTGGTTGGTGATCAATTTGGTCGTCCTGAATTAACCAATCCATGGTTCTATGGTTCTGGTATGGCACAAGTCGATAAAGCTATTCATTCGGGACTGGTTATGCATGTTCCTGTAGAACATTACACCATCGCTAATCCACATCAGGGCGGAAATATTGGTGCTTTGAATACGCCTAACATGGTTGATTCGAGCTGCTACCGTACCTGTAGCTGGGTCCGTGAAGTGACGGCAACTGTTGATGGTACCTGGACTGTTTCAACTGAAACTGATGAGTACAGTGTTGAAATTGAAGCCTTCCCTAGTACGTTCTCTTTAAAGGCTGGTGAAACACAGCGTCTCATCATCAATGGCTCTTGGACTGACTCTCGTAGTGTTCATGCTTCGCCACGAGGTCTAACGGTGTTTGGTAAGGTTCTTTTGACTCATGAAAACGCATCAATTCCAGTTGCCAGTATGAATGTGGAGATGGAGTTGGACAGTGGTACTTTGCCAGAAGTCGTTGAATACAATGTGTTCTCTGCTCAAAGTAGTCATACCATTAAGAATTTGGCCCTAGGTGATGCTCCTTACTTGAATGTTACGGCATATGAGCCAGTATTAGCCAGTATTGAAGAAGTTGAACTGGTTGAACGTGATTCTGGTAATGGTTCCAATCTGTTTGAAGTTGCACAAGACCTTGAGCGAGTTAAAGTGACCTGGGTTTCGGTTCCTGAAGGTGCTAAGCGTTTTGTAGCTGAAGTTCTAGAAAGCGGTGCTGCTATAAATCCTAATGAATATACACAACCTATGGGTAATGCCGGTATTTATGTCGGTATCGATGCCAATGAAGATGGTGTGATTGATTATGACAATGAAGCCATTTGTAAATCTGTATTAAAATCAACTGAGCTACTTGACTGGTGTAATATTCCTAATCCTGAAGCTGGTAATTATTGGGTAGTTTGGCAAGAGCACAACTTCAACAGCCGTGGTTATTTAGGCTATGAGGATGCTATTTTCAAACATAAAGTTGCCACTGCAGTTGTTATGGATGAACAAGCTGCGTACTTGAACGTTGAAGCGCCAGCCAGCACTAACAGTGACAACTTCTATGATGTGACTTTACATCTTGATGACACCAACTTTGTTGAAGGTCAGAAATATTACTCAGCAATTGAGCTTGGTACTGATGCCAACAACCCTGAGAACATTGGCTTAATTTCTACCAACTTTGTTCGTCAAAAAGATGGCATTAATATGGCTGCTAGCCAGACAGGCGCAGTTGTTGGGGATGTGATTGATTATACGGTTTCAATAAACGCTAACCTGAGTGGCGCTGACCGCAGCTTCAATCTTTCCTCTGAAATTCCAGAAGGGCTTGAGCTGGTTGATGGTAGTGTACAGTTGGTTGATAACCGTTTTGTAAATGCAGACATTGTTCAAGAAGGTAATAGCTTCAATGTAACGGGTATACAGAATGACAGCCGCGATCGTAAGCGTGAGTATATTATTACTGACTCATTGACTGATGCATCATGTCGTGCACCGGTGGGCGCTGGCGGTTATGTCAATTTGTATGACTATGGCTTCTCGCCACTTGAGAATGCTCCAGAAAGTAATAGACAACCTGGTATGCAAGTTACCTTGAATGAAATATTCCAGGATGAACGAGCTTCATCAGGTGAGAGTTACGCGCTATTTAATTATCAAGATGGTAATACCTTCAATAGTAGCAGCCTCTATATCTGGGGTAACGGCATGGTGGACTTGCACGGCATGGCACCAGGTTTCTTTGGCTCATTTACCAATAGGGCTTTCAATGACACTTATAAAGCACCGTCTATAGCTAATATTGGGGTCTTCTGGTATGGATTGGCAGGTTTTGGTTCTCAGGGCATGGAGTTTGGTGCCCCATACGTTGACACTGGTGTGGAAGCTGAAGCATCGGGTATTAGCTTTGTGCGTCTGGTTAATCAACAGAATGAAGGGACTCACGTTTTAATTGAGTGGGATAACCTTCAGCATGTAACTGGTACATCATGTACCTTCAGAGGATGCGCTGATTGGGAACCCAATCCCAGTTCAACAACTTCTGTAGATGCACAGCTTATTCTGGCGCGTGACTATAGCTCTGCCACTGGTGCTTACGAGATGGTCTATGTGTATGACAATTTGAACTTTGGTCATTACACCGGTAATGGTTCACCGTTCCAGACGGATCTTCGAGTCGAGAATGTTGTAACAGCTGGTGTGCATGGTGGTGCCAGCCCATGGGCTGGTGACCCGGTTGAAGGTTACTTAAATCAAAGTGCTGTTCCAGGCTATGATGGCTATGGTCAATTAGCTAATTACCTTCAAGACGATATGGCTATCTGCTTTGACTACAACGGCCCAGAAGTCACTGCTTTTGAAGTTGCGTTTAAAGTTAAGGTTAAGTCTGAAGCTATTGGCCAAAGTTTTGATGTGATGTCTATGCTGACAATGGACGGTGTGGGCAGCAAAGTGCTTACTGCGAGCTTGATTGCGCCTTCGAACATCACGCTTTTCAGCATTGATGACCAATCCATGGTGGAAGAGAGCACAATTGAAGGCATTCAAGTTGCTTACATGGATAACAACAATGTCTCTAATACCATTAGTGTTCACGGTGAAGGTGTGACCGCGGTTGTTCATGGGCATCACAATGGCGCCACCTTTGACCTGATTGCTAATGAAAACTTCTCAGGCTTGACTGAAGTTACTGTGACGGTTCAGGATGATAACCAGCCAACGGATCGTGCATCAACCAAGTTCATGGTTAATGTTAGCGGGGTGAATGATGCACCGGTTATTGTGCTTGAGTCAGCAGAGATCACTATTACTGAAGGTCAAAGCGCTAACTTAAATGCTTCAGGTACCTATGATCCTGATGGTGATAGCTTAATCTTCAACTGGTCTGGCTCAGGCTCGATTGAGAACAGTTCAGCAGCAACAACTTCTGTGAGTGGTCTGGCTGCCGGTTCCTACACTTACACGCTTGTGGTTAGTGATGGAGCACTTCAAGTCGAGAAAACAGTTGATGTTGAAGTATCAGCAGCTCCTACGTCTGCCGGCTCTGAAGGTGGCTCTGGTGGCGGTGGTAGCACTAACTGGTTGCTATTACTGATGCTGGGCTTCTTCTTGAGAAAACGTATCAGAGTCTAGAATTCTAATAATCATAAAATATCTCCTATTCATTTTACTCAGGCTTCGGCCTGAGTTTTTTTTACAATTGTTAAATTTGTATTTCAATAAACACTAATCTATACATTATGATACAATTCTGCGTGTATTGATTAACCGGTTGATGGATTTATGAAGTTAAGCGATTGGATTCTTATTGTTGACGATGATACCGAGTTGACTGAGTTGTTGACTCGATTCCTGGAAAAAAATGGGTTTCAAGTCAGAACCGAGACGAATGGTGCCAAAGCAGTTTCTACAATCATCGAAGGTCAGCCTAAGCTTGTCATTTTGGATGTGATGTTACCTGACTTGGATGGACTTTCAATTTGTCGCGAAGTGCGCAATGACTATGAAGGGCCCATTTTAATGCTGACTGCCCTTGAGGATGATGTAGATGAAGTGACCGGTTTAGAAATTGGGGCGGATGACTATCTGGCAAAGCCAGTTCGCTCTCGAGTTCTGTTGGCAAGAGTCAGAGCACTATTACGTCGCTACGGATTACTATCGAAGTATCAGGAAGAATCCGAGTCTCAAAGCGATCAATATCGGGTAACGGTTAATGGGTTGACCGTTGATAAGGTCGCGCGATCTGCAACGTTACATGGTAACAGCCTGGATCTCACTACCTCTGAATTTGAATTACTTTGGATTCTTGCGAACAATGCCGGTCAGGTGGTCACTCGTGACGAAATCTCTGAGAGTTTTAAGAGCATGGGGTATGACAGCTCAACTCGAACTATCGATTTGAGAATTTCACACTTAAGGCGCAAAATGGATGATGACCCGAGGGTTCCGACTCTCATTAAAACTGTTCGCGGCAAAGGTTATCAACTGGCCCTACAATGATTGCAAAGCAAACTCACAATAGATTTTATTCAGGCCTGTTCACACAAGTGGTGACAGGCCTGCTTTTTATTGTGTCTTTGTTAGTTGTTTTTCCAAGTAAAGCTGATCACGAGCAAACGCTTACCAATGAAGAGTTATTCCAACAGCTAGCTCAGGCAAAAGGCCAAGATAAAACGGTCACCTATCTGGATATTATGGTTAAAAACCGCAATGCTCAGCCACAGGTGACGATTGATTATGGCAAACAGGCACTGGAGCATCTCAAACAATTTCCGAGCGATGACGATAAAGTTTTGGTGCTGTCTAATATGTCCTGGTCACACATGGTGATAGGCCAATATGAAGAAGCAGAGTCGCTGGCAGTTGAAGGGCTCGAACTGGCGCAAAGTATTAACGATATTAAAGCTTTAATTGTACCCCTAAACATCGCAGGACTGGCCTATTGGCGACAGGGCCGTTATGACGAGGCTTTGAAGTATTACTTTAGAGCTCTGGATGTAACCCAGGAGATTGGTGATGTTCGGGGGGAAGCCACGACTTTAAATAACATTGGTTTAATTTATATTGAGCAGGGAGATAGTCCAACCGCTTTTGTTTATTTCACGAACGCAAAGATGCTTTACGAGAAAAATAATAATCAGCATGCGTTAACCACCGCCATGAATAATATTGCCGGAATTTACTCGGCACAGGGAAGTTATAGTCAGGCACTGGAAATCCAACTGGAAGTGCTTCGAATTCGCGAGAAGTTGGACGATGAACCAGGAACCGCTGAGATACTATTAAACATTGGTATTACCTATGACCATATTGGGGATTACGATAAAGCTCATGAGTTTTTTAGTCGAGCCATTCGTTATTTTGAGCCTTTGGGTGATACCCGTGCGATAGCACAGACTTTGAACGCAACGGGCTTGGCATATTTTCACCAAGCCAATTACAAGCAGGCCTTATGGCATTATGAAAAAGCATTGGATTATGGTCGTCAGACAGGCGACAAACTCGTTGAATGCAATATCTTATTATCGTTAGCTGAATTAAAGGTTGCTGAAGAGAAGTATACCGAGGCGCAGTTTTATCTTGATAGCGCGGTAGAACTGGCCCAAACCCTTGGTTTGGAGTCCATAGAGTCACAGGCTCATGCTTTACAGGCTGAAATCTACTTGAGTCAGAATCAACTGGAGCAGGCATTAGCTGAAATTCAACTGACAATCCGTATGTCTCAGAATATGAAAGAAAAAGCCCAGGAAAGTCGGGCTTATGAACTCTTATCGAGAATCTACGAAGCACAGGGAGAGTACCAGAAAAGCCTGAATTCCTTTAGACAATTCAAATCTCTTAACGATGAGATTTTTAGTCAGACCAATAGCGATAAATTAGCGCAGCTACAAAGTCTATATGAAGCTGAAAAGCGTAATAAGCAGATTGAGTTATTAGAGCGTGATAAAGCATTACAGGCTAATAAGATTCAACAGCAGCGTTTTGAGAGAAATGTCTGGATTACCAGCTTAACGCTTCTATTATTCATTGCGCTGCTACTTTATGGCCGCTACAGCCAGAGAAAAGTCAATCAGGCACTGAGCCGAGCACTCGATACACAAACCGGTCTTATGCAAGCAGTAGCCCATGAGTTTCGTGGACCATTGGCAAGGGTTCAGCTGGGTGTTGATATGCTTGAAGAACCTAGCCAAGATCAGGATAAGAAGGTTTTCCAGAACATCAATCGTGGACTGAAAGAACTGGACTCCCTATTAAAAGAAATTCTTGAACTCTTAAAGATGGAGTCGAGAAGGCAAAAAGAGAATCTCCAGCCTGTCATACTGACCGATTTGCTCTCAGAACAAGCTCATGCACAAAGACAGTTAAGCCCGGATAAATCTGTTGTTTTACTGGATTCTTCCAAGTTGGAGACAGAGTTTGAACTACCCAAAAAGCACTTCAATTGGATTTTGAGTAACTTGATTAGTAATGCTATGTACTATTCAAAGAGCAGGGTAGATATCAGTTATAAAGTAAGCCCTACACAATTAGAGATTCATGTTGAAGATGATGGTCCTGGTATTCCGAAAGAATATCGTGACCGAATTTTTGATCCCTTCATGCGCCTTGACCCCAGCCGTACTAGAACGACAGGGGGGACCGGACTTGGTTTAGCCATTGTTAAACGCCTGACATCAATTTATGGTGCCAGTGTCAAAATCACCGAAAGCAAATTAGGGGGGGCTTGTTTCGCATTACAGTGGCCTCTTTATACAAAACCCATTTAGTATAAAAAAACATACAAATCCGACCTGCTTGATTGCTTCTTGCCTGCCATCCCAAAAAAGCCATTTAAAATCAATCGATTAAGCCCTAATTAAAAGCATTGCCTGCCTTATTCGCTATTAGTTTTTCTTGTGGTTTGTATCTTTTAATATAAAAACTATTTTACAAAACCACACGAATATGCTTTATTACTCATAATTGTATACATAAATATACAATTCTCAAAGTAAGTATATCCAATCTAAGGGGTAATAATCGCATAAAGCGAGGAGTTAAAAATGAAATTTCCAAGTAAACCTAATAAGGTGTTAGCTGCATTGCTATCGACCAGTTTATTGGCTGGAGCTGGCATGGCCTCAGCAGCTGATACAAAAGGCAAAGAGACACCAAAGGCTAAATTTTCCAATGAGTCGATCATTGTAAAGTTCAAAGAGAACGTGAAAGGTTCTGAGCGTAAAATGTTGGCAAAGTCGCTCGGGGGAGCGTTCAAAGATAAAAACGATGATGGAGTTGATGATCGTTTCAGGAACATCGCTAAAGGTAGATTAGCGCAATTGTCTCTCCCTAAAGGAACCGATCCAGAAGCGCTTGTTGAGCGTTTAAAGCACAATCCGAATATTGAGTACGCAGAGCTAAATTATTTACATTTCCCTTCGGTTGTTCCAAATGATCCCGATTATGGCACTTTATGGGGAATGTCTAAAATCAGCGCTGAGCAGGGTTGGGAAATGGAGATGGGTTCCAAAGATATCGTGGTCGGTGTGATCGATACAGGCTTTGATTATACCCATCCAGATCTAGCCGCTAACATTTGGTCAAACCCAAATGAGATTCCAAATAACGGCGTCGATGATGACGGTAATGGATATATCGATGATATTCACGGTATTTCTGCTATCAACGATAACGGTAACCCACAAGACACGCACTACCATGGTACACACGTTGCTGGAACTATTGGTGCGACCGGTAACAACGGTGTGGGTGTTGTTGGTGTGAACTGGAATACCAGTATGGTTGGCTGTAGCTTCCTTGGTGGTTCTGGTGGTACTACAACAGATGCGATTCAGTGTATTGATTACATGGTTGATTTGGTCAACCGTGGTGTGAACATACGAGTCTTGAACAACTCATGGGGTGGTGGAGCTTTCAGTCAATCATTAAAGGATGCCATCATTTCAGCTGATAACGCGGGCATGTTATTTGTTGCGGCAGCTGGAAACGATGCTGTGAATAATGACCAGGTTGATTCTTGGCCAGCAAACTATGACGTACCAAACGTTATGTCTATTGCTTCAACCACCAGTACTGATGCTATGTCGAGTTTCTCTCAGTGGGGAGCAACTACTGTAGATATGGGCGCGCCTGGCTCTAGTGTTTATTCAACCGTCCCTGGCGGTTATAACACGCTAAGTGGTACTTCAATGGCAACACCGCATGTAGCGGGTGCAGCGGCTCTGATATTGTCGGCAAACCCAGGTTTGGCCACAGCAGATGTTAAAAACATCTTGATGACTTCTGGCGATCCGCTTCCATCACTTGATGGATTAACGGTAAGTGGCAAACGCCTTAATGTTAACAATGCTCTTAATATGGCTGGTGCGGGTGGCCCAGGTTATTACTTGCTAACAACACCAAGCAGCAGAACTGTCAATCAGGGGTCACCAACAGACTACGTAATTGACATGAATGCTGTGGGTGGTTACACCGGAACCGCTACCTTTACTGCTACGGCTCCTGGTTTGAATGCTGATATCAGTTTCTCAAACACGGCTGTTGGCGCTAATAGTTCAACAGTTATGACCGTTCAGACAAGCGCAGCTACTGCCTTGGGTGAGTATACGATTACTATCACGGCTGTTGATGGTGATATTACTGAAACAACAGACGTAACATTGTTGGTTTATCCAACTGGTACCTTTACTGGTACGTTTGAAAACAACAATCCTCTTGCTATCCCTGATAACGATCCTGCAGGTATCAATAGCATAATTAATGTCGGCATGAACTTAACCATAACCGATTTTACAGTGAACATTGATATCTCTCACACTTACATCAGCGATCTTATCGTTACTTTAACATCGCCTTTAGGGCAAACGGTGACATTGCATAATGCAACTGGCGGCTCAGCTGATAACCTGGTTGCTAGTTATAACTTATCGGATTATGACCTGACTGAAGCTTTCGGTGATTGGGTACTTAACGTAAGTGATAACGTAGGTGCTGATACAGGTACTCTGAATAACTGGAGTATGGATATTACTGGTGGTGCCGATCCTGGTACTAACTTGCCTCCAACTATTACAGTGTCTAGTCCTACTGCAAACTCACTTCATTTGCCAGGTTCAGCAATTAACTTCAATGCTGAAGCAATTGACTCTGAAGATGGTAACATTAGCCAGAACTTAACTTGGACTTCAAGTATCGATGGTGTGATTGGAACTGGTGGAACCTTTACTCGAAGTGATTTAACTCAAGGTTCTCATCAAATCACCCTATCAGCAACAGATAGCGACGGTGCTGTTAGTAGCAAGCAGTTCAATATTTACATTGTGACAGACGGTACGACAGTGTCTTATGAGGATACAACACGTTACCCACTACCTGATCTTCAAACTGTAATCGCTCAAATAGAAGTACCATTGGGTGTCACAATTGGTGAAATGAGTCTCTTCGTAGACATTCAACATAGTTTTGCTAATGACATGTTGATTCACCTTGTTTCTCCAAACGGAACAGTGGTTGAAATCTTTGATCGCAAAGCTGATGGTGAATATTACCGTGATTTGGTCAAGACATTTAACCCAGTAGAGTTCAATGGTGAGAATGCCGCAGGTACTTGGGAACTTCGAATTAAAGATGAATGGTCAAATAATTCGGGTAACTTAAATCGCTGGCAGTTAACTTTTGTCCACGATGGTAGTGGTGGCACTAACCCAGGTAATCAGGCTCCTGCTGTTACCATTAGCTCTCCAACCGGAGGCTCTACATTTACTGAAGGTGACCTGGTGACATTCGCTGGTTCTGCAAACGATGTAGAAGATGGTGATGTGACGAATACTTTGGTTTGGTCTTCAGATATTCAGGGCAATCTTGGCACTGGTAGCTCAGTAAGCACATCTTTATTGAGCGTTGGTACACACGTTGTAACTGCTACTGCTACAGACAGTGCAAGTGCAAATGGTACTGCTCAGGTTTCTGTAACTGTTAATCCTGCTCCAGTGAATGAACTTCCGGTAGCTGACTTTAACTTCAGTGTTAACAATCTTGATGTCATCTTCTCAGATTTAAGTGGTGACGCTGATGGTTCCGTAGTTGCGTGGGACTGGGATTTTGGTGACGGTATTAGCTCAAGCTTAGCTAACCCTTCGCATACTTATAATGCGAAGGGTTCTTATACGGTAAGCTTGACGGTAACCGATGATCAGGGTGCGAGCCATACTGTATCTAAAACAGTATCTGTTTCAGCAGCTATTGATTTGATTGCCTCAGCTGAAAACAAGAATGGTCGCATTACGGCTCAGTTAAACTGGGTTGGTGGTTCAACAAACTCTGTAGATGTGTACCGTGATGGTGTGCTAGTTGATACAACTAACAATGACGGGTCATTTACAGACCGATTCCAGTCAGCAAATAACGAATTTGCTTATCAAGTTTGTGAAGCTGGAAGTAATGTTTGCTCAGAGACCGTGATTGTTGTTGCTGCACAGGCAACTAACAAAGGGAAAGGTCCAAGACAACCTCGTTAGTCTTGTTAAAACACAATCCCCTTGTGTTTATAGCCCCAGTCTTTTGTAAGACTTGGGGCTTTTTTTGTGTAATGGGGCGTTTAGTTTGGTGGCTTATTCATAACCTGGGGATCGCAGTTAACCAGATTCCCCAACTTGGTGTCTTTAACCAATATTGAAAGGCTAATTAATTGCTTTTTAGTATTGATGTCGACAAAACTGATGCTTCGACCATCTTCGGCAATTTTGATATCTTTAAATTGTTTGCCAGAACCAGCAACGAACATATCGATAATTTTATAATGTGGCTGGGTTTCCTCAGATAAGGTAAAAGTTATAGGACATTCACAGTCCTCCACGAGCAAAATAGCTGGGTCATAATTATAAAAGTATTTGCCTAAATTAGAGTTACCATTAACTCCTACATAGACTACTGTGAGTTCTGTTTTCATATGTTTTCCTTTTTAGTTTGCTTTTGGTGTTTCGAATATATTGTTGTACTCTGGATGGTTATGAACAAGGCTGATAGTCCCATCTCCGCTTGCCCCACACTGTCTGTATGCAGTTTTTTTCAGGTAATGTCTTATTTGGCAATAGGGGAGTTGATAGCGTAAGGAGCGGTTGTGCTGTGTCAATTTTTTAAATATCTTTTCAGCTTTCTCCAACTCTATCTGCACAGTTCCAGTAATTGACTGTTGTCCTGTTTCATCCATCTTTAGTTCTGCTCTTCTAAGATGGATTAATGCGACGAGCTCTCGGTAGTAGCCGTCTTGACTATTTATGATGTTCTGAGTTAATGCTTTCCGGTAATAATCAGCGGCACTGTTGAAATGCTGTTGGGCATGGTGGTAGCGACCGAGTTCATAATAAATCTTGCTTTGATAGAATCCTGCTTTATGCGATATTCTTTTGTCTTCTATTGGCTGCGTTAATGCCTGATTGAGGGTTAGGGCTTGATTAAGGTGAAGCTGTGCTAAATCATTTTGACTTTGAAGTCGATAAATTTGACCCATCATAGTCAGGGAGAATACTTTTGACTCTTGATATTCCACATTAGTTGGCTCGTATAAGATTAATTCATCGAGAATAGCTTGAGAGCGTTCTAACTGATTTAGAGACAGTTTAAGATCGTTTAACACGAAACTCATGTTAGCTAGATTTTGATAGGCTACGGCAAGATAATACTGTTGTGCTTTGCTGATCTTTTGTTGTTGCTTTAACGTCTGAAGCGTCTCGAGCTGTATCTGGTACTGACTTCGACTTTGCTCTGTTTCGCCGAGGTAGTCATAAGTTCGAGCAATCCATGAGTAGGTATCCACCAATTCGGTTGTTACATCATATGCTTTATCTTCGACTAATTGTTGTTTTAGTTGTGCGGATTTCTGAAAATGTTCAAGTGCGTTCTGGTATTGGTATTCAAGTAATGCCAGAGTGCCAAGATTGTTATGTGCGTAGGAAAGCTCATTAAGATAATGGCTGCTTTCGGGTAACTGCTCGACAAGCTGCGTTGATAGTTGGTAATAGTCATTCCAGTATTGACGCGCTTGAGAATAATTATTATCTAAATAACCCAGGTATCCTCTCCAGTAACTCACCTGCCCTAATTCAAAAGTTACGTCGTTATATAGGGGGCTCGAATTAGACTGTGTTTTCATCAGATGATTGAGTATCTTTGCAGATTGTTCGAAATTATTGCTGGCTTTGTCATGATGCCCCTGCTGGGTATAAACTTCCCCTAAAAGTCTTTGTGCCATGGCATTGTGAAGTTGAGCGCTTGAGCTATCAATGCCGCTACTGTTGAAGTAGTTGATAATTTCAATGCCGAGGTTCTCCATCAGGTCCAGTTTGCCAAGGGGTATCAGTTCTCGTTTTAACTCCTGATTCATGAAGGCAATCAATTGCTCGGCATTGCTTCTCGCATTCTGTTGGTTAATTCTTGCTTTATTGGCCACCAGTAAAGCACTGGTTGAGGTTAAGGATAGGATACAGACTGCTGCTACCAAAATAGTTTTAATTCGTTTTTTTCTTTTCTCTGATTGTATTGATGCGCGGATATAGTCTTTGTGTGGCTGAGCAAGATCCTGCTCCTTTAATTCGAGAAGCTGTCGAGCATCCTCAAGTGACTTTCCAGGCGATAATAAATACCCGTTGCTATGATGATGAGTTTTCCACAATTCACAATTCGCAGAAATATGCTCTTTGGTTATCAGACTCTGATAGTGTTTGTTTATCCATTGTTGAGTGAAAGGTAGCGTATGTATAACAGACTGGTTTGCAAAACGGATATGGGGTTCTTCATTCTTTACATAACAGACGAGTAAATCATTACTGATCAATTCCCCAGTCAGCCTTAACATATTCTTACATTGTATTGTGTCTAATGGTATTTCGGCTAATTTGATGTGGAAAGCGCCATTAAAGTTAACTTTAATTAGCATTGATAGGAGGGTATCAATGGATTTAGAGTTTGTATGAAACTCATTCCTGACATGTAATTGTCGCTTTATCCATAGGTCAGTTCTGTCTCGCTTAATTTGATTATAAGTTTCAAAAGTCAGTTCTTTACCGGAGCTTCTTTGGCATAACTCTAGCAAAAAGCCCTGCAGTTGTTTGAGAGACAACTGATTTTTCACATAAAGTTTGTGTAACTCTTGAGCAAGGGTTTTTCCTGTTTTAGGACATATTTCAAAGGTATATCCATTGTTGGTTGCAGGTTGTGTTATCGCTAGATGGACGTCGGTAGAAGAGGGACTGTCCAGGCAATACAAAGAGGCGCTATCGGCGAGAGATTGGTAGACAGCATGTCTTCTTAGTAAGCCCAAACTGAAGGGGGACATGCATATAACCAGTTTTATATTTGGAATCGAATTAAGCTTTACTGCCAAGCGCAATAATTGATGAACCTTATTACCAACTTCAGTTTTATATCTTGAATTTTCTTGAGCCATTTGTTCTTCCGGTAACAGAAGAGCAAGATCCAAGTGATCAATAAAAACGACTGTGTCTCTGTCTAAATGATTTCTACCATTGGCAAAATCTTCTAGAGATCTATAGGTTTCTTCAAAGTCACTCTGAGTGGAGGTTGCATCTATACATTTGAACACAATTTTCTGATTCTCAAGTTCCGGCCTTAGACCTGCATGAATCAACGAGGTTTTTCCTACGGATGATTGGCCTATAACTAGAATACCGGCGTTATTGCAGACAGATTGTGGTTGCTTTACTAGGTAGAGTAGTTCTTGAACTTCGTAGTCTCTACCATAGAAGAGATGGCTTTCAGTATTGGAAAAGCTGCGGGCTCCGGGGTAGGGAATAATGTCTGTGTCGTATAGCGGTTTGTCATCTGGCGGGGAGATTACTTTGGCTATTAATCGATAACCACGCTTAGGAATGGTTTGGATATAGGTTGGATTTCTTGAGCTATCTTTAAATGCTTTCCGTAGCTGAGTGATACATTTATGCAAAGGATTATCGCTTAGGAATTGATTGGGCCAACAGCGCTCAATCAGCTCTTCAGAACTGACAACTTGACCAGCATGTTCGACAAGACAAGCCAAGACATTCATGACTTTAGGTTCAAATATGACTTGTTGATTTACATCATCACAATGATGCATCTGGTGGCTGTCAATATCCACAAGCCACTCGCCAACTTGAATGGGTCTCTTTTCCATCATTTTCTCTTCAGCTATTTGTTTTTATTTCTATTGTTAAAATTATTTTTGTTCTTTAACTTATTGAAATATATAGGTTTTTCAATATCCAGTTTTCCGCAAGCTTTCTCCAGCTTTCCAGAAGGACTTTCATCTCAATCCGTCGCATAACTTAATCATCCTAACCGCATGAACGCTGTTTGTCAGCAGATGCAAATATGACTTATTTAAGGGAGTAAAACGATGATTAATTTAGAAGAGCTAGTTTCCGCGATACAGCAAAGTGCACTATCAGCTTCGTCGGTAGTCGCTAAAAAGAATCTTGAGATTCTGGATGATTTTTTTGAGCGTTATGAAGAAGACTCTGATGTCGACGATTTGGCTAAGTCAGCCCTGTCAGCGATTTCAGAACTCGACAGTAAAGATGCTGAGCAGGCAGAGAAAATTAAAGACGTACTCAATAGCCTATCTGCTGCATTGAAAAAAGCAGGACATGATAAAGCGGGCTCATTGGCACCAAAGCTGGTTAATATTGAATATCCTAACGTGACCAAGCATGGAGTGGAGACTCATACCGTTAGCGTGCCTCTGTTAAGTCTCATTCCAATTAACTCCATTCAACTGTCTGAACTTAAGTTTACCACTGACCTGGATATCAGCCTGGTCGAAGACAAACTTCAGATTGCATTCCCAGATAAGCCTAAAGCTGGTCGTCTTGGTAAATCCAAGGATGATGGCCAGGGCAAATCGCATCACGCCACTTTAGAAGTGGTGATTGACTGCAAAGAACCGCCACAAGGATTGCAGAAACTTGTGGAAGGTTATGACCGAGCACTAAGAGCACAAATCCCAGGATAGAAGAAGTGGGTTTGGGTTCTTCTGCACTTTAACTTAATAAACTTTAAATATAAGGAGATTTACTATGTCTGATGCACAACCACCATTAGTCAGTATGGCTGAGCAGTTCACAGGGTTACCAATGGGTGATTTGATTGGTGCACCTTTATTAGCGGCAGCTAAAGCGAACTCAGCAATGGCGGCAACACAGACCAAGTTTTTGCTTGATACCTGTTTTGCGAAGGAAACCACCGATGACGGAAAAGATCATTATCAGCCTGTGCTGATCAAAATGACGTTGTCACGCGGTGTTCTGGTGCCTGTGGATCCATCGCAGCCCGACCAGGAACCAACCATTAGCGAAGTTAAAACGACGTTTGACTTACCACTGTTAACGATCCTTCCTCTGAACTCATTGGCCGTCGATGATGTGTCAATTGGTTTTGATATGGAAGTGAAATCAAGCTTTAGTGAAACCACCAATGATAAAACTGAAGAAGCACTGAGTGCACAGTCAAGCTTCTCAGCCAAAGTTGGTTACGGTGTATTTTCCGCTGAAGTTTCAGGTAGCGTGAGTTATGACAGTTCTAGTTCGTCTTCTCGTGATACTCATTATGAGAAGAGCAACTCTGCTCAATACAGCGTGAAGGTTCATGCCGGCCAAATCCCACTGCCGCAGGGTGTTACAACCATTATCCAGGCTTTCACAAACAGCATTTCACCAATTGAAATGCCTGTTTATGGTGAAGCTGGTTAAGCGGTGTTCGAATCAAGGCTATGCTTCGGCATAGCCTTTTAATAAAGCTAATTATGCAAGGAGTTTTTATGTTTACGCAGATTAATTGCCCTAATTGTCAACAACCCATAGCGATTAACGTGAAAAGATTGGTTGCTGGAGATTCTTTCAGCTGCAAAGGATGCTCTGCCAAGGTTTCTCTGGCTGGAGAATCATCTAATGTGGTGACTAAAGCCGTTAACTCATTTGAAAAAGTTGCTGAACAAGCCAAGCATTAAAATGCGTCTTCACTAACAGTCTTTTAAAGGAGTGACATTATGAACGTACAAGTAGGGCGGCTACCCATAGGAAATCTTGGCTACAAGGCTGCAAGCTTTCAAGCTTGGGATGCAGCAATATACCAGCAAAATGCAGGTAACGACGCAGATTGGTCAGGTTTGTACATTGCAGAGGTTGAAGCAACTGCAAAAGGTTATTTACCGGATTACGCAGGCGATAACGGTAATGGCGTTGGCTATATTCATCGAGCATCTTTAACACAGGAGCTACAGCTTATTACCTGTCTGGATGAGTCATTTAAGCGGGGTGATATTGATATGCCAGCACTCAAGCAATCCATTAGAGACAAGGGTATTCAGGTTGCCGATGATGAGTTGCTAATACCTAAGCTGGGTCAATTGGGCTATTGTTTCCGTTGTTATAACAACGAAGAAGGGGCTATAGAAGTGATTGTCCCTAATAGCTTGGCTCAGCATATTGCCATGAACGCTATTCAGCGCTGTACCATTAAACAGTATGAAGTGCAGAGCTGTCAGGCCATTCAGTTTAACTAAGGAGAGTAGCTATGCCATGGGACCAGAATAAATGTCTGTGGGGTTATCCCCCCCATTTTACTAATCAGGATGCGGCTCAGGCAGTGGCCTTAGCCGATTTTAATAATGCCGTGTTTGTGAATACCTCACAAGCTGGGCAAACTCGTCAAGCCTATACCTATGTGGTGATGCAGGGTTACAGAATCTGTGTGGTGGGACACATTCATCCACAAGCTAACCAGCCGCCTAAACCGGGTAATGCCTTCATTCCTGGCTGGCTGGATTGGGCTATGCCAACCCCTACACCGAGTGCAGCCGTGATTGCTGGTTTGCCTGATGGGGGGGACTTCCCAGGTGATAACCGATACCCTCATCCAGTATGACAAAGAGCAAACTATCGTAGCGATAGGGTAGCTGCGGTTGGACCTTGTTTGTCCGGCTGCAGCTATTTTTTCAGTAAGACCTGCAAATTTTTATTCGATTGCCTATAATCATGCGAGAACTTATCGTTAGGATATTAATTGTCTTTCATGACTCAATACCAGATTCTTCCCATTGATCCACACGCCCATCTTTTCGAAGTAACCCTGACTCTTGATAAACCATCCGGTTCTGAGCTGGAATTGTATTTGCCAAACTGGATTCCGGGCAGCTATATGATTCGCGATTTTGCCAAGCATGTTCAATGGTTAAAGGCTGATTCGCAGGGTAAAGCTTTGCCGGTTAGTAAGTTGGACAAAGCTCGTTGGCTGGTGAAGGAGGTGGCGGGGCCGCTTGAGGTTCGTTATCAAGTGTATGCTTGGGACTTGTCGGTGCGAGGAGCGCATCTCGATCAGACTCACGGTTTTTTCAATGGTACCAGTGTCTTTCTAGCGGTCAAAGGGCAAGAAGAGACTCAGTGTCGTGTCAACATTGAGCGACCCAAGGGTGATACTTATCAGTCCTGGCGTGTAGCCACCGGCTTGAAACCTGTTGATGGGACAGCAGAGTTTGGTTTTGGCTGGTATGCCGCGGATAACTATGATGAATTAATTGATTGCCCGGTTGAGATGTCTGATTTTCGCTTAATCAGTTTTGAAGCCTGTGGTGTGCCGCATTACATGGCGCTGACTGGTAAGCATCAAGTTGACGAAGCACGCCTAAGAAATGATCTGATTAAAATCTGCGAACAGCATATCCGTTTCTTTGGTGAACCAGCACCTGTTGATCGTTATATCTTCATGACCTATGTTCTTGGTAAGGGATTTGGAGGCTTAGAGCATCGCAACTCCACCGCACTGCATTGCAGTCGTGAAGATTTACCCTTGCCCAGCGACGATCCGGAGAAGGTAAAGGATTCTTATCTGACGTTTCTGGATTTGTGTTCGCATGAGTACTTTCATACCTGGAATGTGAAGCGTATTAAACCTGCTGAGTTTTTACCCTACGACACACAACAGGAATCCTATACTGAGTTGTTATGGGCTTTCGAAGGGTTTACTTCCTACTATGATAATTTAGCCTTAGTACAGACTGGTATCATTCCGATCAAACAATACCTGTTAAGCATTGCTAAAACCATTACGGTATTACAGCGAGCGCGAGGGCGTTTGATTCAATCCATTGCGGATTCCAGTTACGATGCTTGGACCAAGTTTTATAAGCAAGATGAGAATGCACCCAATTCAGTGGTCAGCTACTATGGCAAGGGTACTGTGATTGCGCTTTGTATGGATTTGTTAATTCGCCAGCTAACGGATAATCAAAAATCATTACGGGATGTGATGGTGCGTTTATGGCAGGAATTTGGTCAACCACAGGTTGGCGTTAAAAATGACTCGATTCAAAATATCACGATTGAAATCTGCGGTGACCAACATCAATCCAAGTTAGAGCAATTTTTCCAGAAAGCACTTTATTCGACTGATGAGCTACCCGTGGAGGAGTTGCTGAAAACAGTTGATCTAGAACTTGTCTTCCAGCCTAAAAATGATCGTAATGATAAAGGGCAGGTTAAAGATGAAATGCCTCATAATAAACCAAAGCCCAGTTTAGGCATTGATTATCAAGCGGCCAGTTTAGGAATATTGGTTAAATCAGTATATTGGGATTCTGCGGCTTGCGAAGCTGGCATTTCTGCGGGTGATCAATTAATCAGTATGAACGATCTGAAAATAGATAATGACGAGTTCGCGAAACGTCTGGCCGAGTATGAAATCGGTGAAACTGTTGTTATTCGAGGCTTTCGCCGCGATGAACTGATCCGTTTTGAAGTCAAACTGAGAGCAAGTGTTGCCGATACTGCTTATCTGGTCTATAGCAGTGAAGAAAAAGATCAGTCGGCAAAGCTGAAGCAGTGGCTGACGCCTTAACTATTGTATAAGCCAGTTACAGTAAGAATTTTTAAGTTTAATAAATTGAAATAAAAAATGGGAAACCGAATGAAAATAGTCACCTTTAATATTAATAGTGTCCGCACACGAGCGCATCAAATTGATGCATTGGTCGCAAAACATGATCCGGACATTATTTGCTTACAGGAAACCAAAGTCCATGACGATGCTTTCCCGTTTGATCTATACGAACATCTTGGCTATCACATCGACATTCATGGTGGAAAGGCGCACTATGGGGTAGCGACCTTTAGTAAGCAAAAACCAATAACGGTTGAGAAAGGTTTTCCAAATGATCCCGAAGACGCGCAACGTCGGATGATCATTACCAGTTATCAGTATGGCGATGAAATTATCAAAGTGCTCAATGGTTATTTCCCACAGGGTGAGAATCGCGAGCATCCTGTGAAATTCCCGTACAAACGAAAATTTTATGCAGATTTGTTAGCCTATTTGCAGAATGATACAGGCGATCACCGTACCATCGTATTAGGTGATATCAACATTTCTCCGCAGGATATCGATATTGGCATTGGTGAACCGAACCGCAAGCGCTGGTTGCGCGATGGTAAGTGTAGTTTCTTACCAGAAGAGCGCGAATGGTTGCAGCAGATTTTGGCAACAGGGTTGTATGATACGTATCGTACTATTAATCCTGATGTTGACGATAAGTTCAGCTGGTTTGATTATCGAAGCCGAGGTTTCGAGCGCGAACCAAGACGTGGCCTTCGTATCGACTCTGTATTTGCTTGTGATTGGTTAAACCAACGAGCGGTTGCCTCTGACATCGATTATGAGATCCGTTCAATGGAGCGTCCATCTGACCATGCGCCGGTATGGACAGAGTTTGACTTAAATCGTTAGGAATTGTTGTAATTTAAAATACATCTTTTGATTCGGAACAGGAAGCGTATGACTAAGTTATGGAAGTGGAGTAAAAGGCTACTTTGGGTTTTGGCAGGCTTGTTTATTCTGCTGATTCTTTCTGTTTCGATTCTGGTTTATCTGATCAACTCAGAAGCTTTTTTAGAAAAGCAAATTCAAAAGCAATTAGGCATGAGCTCGCAAGTGGGCGAGCTTGATGTGTCGATATTTTCCGGAACCGTCAGTATCTCTGAGACGAGAGTAGGGCCGGAGGATAATCCTGCCATAACTTTCGATAAGTTAACCGCAGAGATTTCTTACTCTGGTTTATTCAGTAGTATACTCATTGATAGCATTGCGCTTGATAAAGCGGTTATCCGATACCCCTTCGATTATGAGTTGTCCGAAGCTAATGAAGTAGCTGAAGAGAGTGAGCAAGGCTTCTTTTTCGAACGATTGAGCGTTTCTGAAATTCGTATAAAAGATTCTGATTTCGTTTTTGATGATGAAGTGAAGTTAGAGGCTACTGGAATTAATTTAGTCATTACGGATTTGCCGGTTGCCGAGCGCAGTATTTTCCTGTTTAGTCAACTTAACGAGTTCTTCGTTGAGAGTAATACTCGGATATCTGCCGACATTGATCAATTACATACCGATAAAAGCAGCCTGAATAAGGTTAAGCTG
The DNA here is from genome assembly GCF_048265365.1 of Kangiella sp. Taxonomy (NCBI): domain Bacteria; kingdom Pseudomonadati; phylum Pseudomonadota; class Gammaproteobacteria; order Kangiellales; family Kangiellaceae; genus Kangiella; species Kangiella sp. The sequence goes on along the minus strand of NZ_JBLXBT010000002.1, from coordinate 176,993 downwards.
CAAGCGAGAATTTCAGACCAGAATATTATTATTGAGAAGCTTTCATCAACTTCAGCGGATATTATTATTAGCGTCGCTAATAGCGGTTCTGGCGGTAATAATAATAGCAACGTTCAGGAGACTGAGTTACTAACGCTACCTTTCAATAGCCTATTGGTTGAGGCTGTTGATATCGGAACAACTCACTTTAAATTGGAAGGCCAACACCAACTATCGGTAAATGATATTCAAGCGACTTTTTCTCAGTTAGTTCTGGTTAAAGATAAAAAGCCTTTATGGACTGACTGGGAAGACTTTTACCTACAGCAAAACAGCCAATATACTCTGTCTTCCAAGGAGCTCGATTCCGAGAAACTCAGCTATAAAAAACTTCAAATGGAAGGTGAGTTAGCTGATAGCTCTTTTGAGATTAAGCAACTTACGCTGGCTACTCCAACCTTCAATTACCACGCTGATGCTCAGGCAACCGATACTGATAGTAGTCAGTCAGAGGATGCGTCTTCTGAAGATAATGTTTCGCCTGAAAATAGTACAGATTTTCATTTGCCGTTTGCACGCGTTCATTTAAATCAACTCACTATTACTAACGGTAGCTTGGATCTGCAGCTGAGTGATAGCTATAAAGCTCAATCTATTAATGCTGAAGTGCAGCAGTTACCAGTGATTCTTGAACACAAATTAGTCATTGCAAACCCCGAACTATGGAAGCAAAAGACTAATGCAAAAATTGAGGCTTCTGACGTTCGTTTGCCTCAAGCAGCGATCACAAAAATTTCTACAGATATTGAAAGCGAGTCCGGTAGTCTATTGATATCTCCCCTGAGTCTGGAGGGAGTCGCTCTTAAGCTTGATTTAGCGGCAGTAGGAGATGCGGCTGACAATACTTCCGGTAGCAATGATACCTTACCGTTCAATCAAATCACTATTAAAGACGCTAAAGTTAAACAGTTGGATGCTGTGGCCAAGCTCACTGATGGTGAGCTGACTGTAGATAACGCTTCAATAGAGTTTGATGTCTTTCCATTAATGGCAAATAAAGTGCTTTTTAATCTTGATGCTTTAGATCAGCTTGATATGGGCTTTAGAGTCACCACCGATAGTTTTGAATCGAAACAGTTGGCTATCCGTTCTTTATCAGCTGTCGGCTCTATTGCCGATAGTCGGCTGATATTTGAGACTCTTACTAATCAGTCGGGAAGGTTAACTCTCGATTTAGACTCTCCATCACAACAGAAGGCTACTTCTGAGCAAGCGGTAGCGGCCCAGCGTTTGCCGATTAAATCTGTTGTCATAAATAGTCTTAACCTGCGTAACTTTAATGGCGATATTGTTAACATGACGGATGGTCTTGATGAGGACGGTAATGAAGCTCGCATAAAGGAAATATATAAAATCACGGATGTGGACCTGTTAGCTTCTAATTTGTCGCTGGTTAAAAATAACCAATTGATTAGTGAGTGGTTCGACTCGCAACTTGAAAATGCATTTAAAAGCATCGAATTAAAAGTTGCTCAGATACAACAGGACGAAGATACTTATTCCAACTTTGATATTAAGGCCGTGCAAGCGGCTCGCACCATCACGGTTAAACCTTTAACCGTTAAAGTGAATGAGGCTGATCTCAGTGCTGACTGGTCGATTGACTTGGCCCAGCCGGGCTATGCATCACATTTTGAATTTGATTTTCAAAATCTTGATTTGGAGAAACTGGTTCGTCCTGACAACGAAAGCTCTATTAACCTGCGCGGTAAGCTTGATGGCTTAGCAGATTTAAACTTTACCGGTTTAAAAACTGATGACATCTACTCCAGCTTGAGTGGCCAAATTCTGTTAACCAATAATGAACCAGTGCAACTGGTCAATCTGAATGTTAATAAAGTGTTAGAACGTTTCCTCGAAAGCCAGGAGTTCGGTTTATTGGATATTGGTGGTTTCGTTTTGGCGGGGCCAGCGGGATTGTTATTGTCACAGGGCGTTAGTATGCAGGGTGTGTTAAGTAACCTTGGTGCTGATCAAGGTAATACCATGTTTGGTCAAGTTCACGTCGATATGACCATCGATAAGGGTGTTTTAAAAACACGTGATGTTGCCGCTTCTACTCAGTATTATCGCTTTGCTTTTGACGGTAATATCGATTTATCGATTATGGCATTCAATGATTTCGAGTTTATGATTCTCAATAAAGAAGGTTGCAAAGAATACAGCCAAACCTTGAACGGAAGTTTGAGCTCTCCTGAAATAGAAACCTTCCGCACCGCTTTTGATGCGGTGACTGGCTCTGTGGTTGGGCTTTTGAAAACAGGCGTTGGTCTGTTAACCGGTGGTTATTGTGACAGCGTTTATGACGGTAAAGTAACGCATCCTGAGAAAGGAGTTGAAATACCGCATCCAGAGTTGAAAAAGGAAGAGCCTGAGGTTGAAAATTCGCTTAGTCCAGAAAGTGAGATCGAAACTAGTGCAGAAGCAGAAACTAACGATGAGACTGAGTCGGGAGAGCCGACTCAGTAGCTACAGATTTGGGCTAAGCAAACGCAATAGCACCTTTGTTAACGCCTTCATAGGCTTTAACTTTAATATCTGATTTAGGCTGCTTTTCTTTGAGTTGGTCCGCAATGTGTTGGGCAATTAATTCTACCGTCGAATCTTGTTGCATGATATGGCATCGCTCTGCGGGTATTACCAAGGAAAACTCACCTTGTTCGCTTTGGTAGGAAAACTCAAAATATTGTACGCCATTGTCTTCAAAATCTTTCTGTAAGTCTTCAGCAGTGCCAATATAAATATCCCGCCACAACTCACACCAGTATGTTTCTAGGTCAGTGTTGCGCTGATTATTCTCATAAACGTGTATTTGCGAGCGATGACCATGCGCGATGCGCTGGCAGTCACCTAAATGTTTTTTCAAGCCATGAGCATAATGATAGTAATCGCCACTAATGTTTTCCGTGCGCAGGTTAAGGTAAATCTTCTTAACATTGCCCGGCACCACTTTCAAGCATGCTTCATGTAACATCGGCAAAGCGCTTTCGCGAGTGATGATCTCTGCTGGAACCAGTGCAACTGCCTGCTTTGGCGACTGATGGCGGTAGAAGCGGCCTTGTTTATCACGCATGTCTAGGCTCAAGGTATCGCCATCTTCTGCAATAGACAGCTCCGAGTACTGGCTCGGAACCGCTAACTTGTGATCCAGAGTTGCATCAATCGCTTGCTTGATTCGCTTCTTTACGTCACCAAAGTCGAACACCATGCCCTGGTCATCGAGTTCACCTTCCAGCACTAGATCGACAATCCAGCTTTCGCCCACAATCCCGCGGACAGGATCAAAAAAGGCAAAATCAATAACAGTGAGTTGGTCAACAAATAGTGCAGGCATAATGATTGGTTCTTTAAAAGGCATTCAATAATGACTCGAATTATAGCATAATCCCTGCATCGCAAAATTAACTTTTATAAGCTATTAGAATTTTATGAAGCATTATGATTTATACGCCTTAGGCAATGCATTGGTCGATATCGAAATCGAGGTTGATGAACAGGAATTGGAGCGTCTTGGGGTCGAAAAGGGGGTTATGACTCTGGTAGACGAAGAGCGTCACGATTATCTGTTAAGCCATTTGCACGGTAATATTCACCAGCGTGCCTCAGGCGGCTCAGCGGCTAACAGTGTAATTGCGCTGGCACAATTGGGTGGTAAAGCCTTTCATTCCTGCAAAGTAGGTCGTGATGAAGCCGGTGTTTTTTATGCTTCAGATTTGAATTCTGCAGGTGTGGATAATGGCTTACATCAATTGGAAGATAACCATGGTGCAACCGGCAAGTGTCTGGTCATGGTGACACCTGACGCTGATCGCACCATGAATACTTTCCTGGGTATTAGCAGTGAGCTCAAAGAGCAGGATATCCACTTTGATGCACTGGCCGACAGTAAGTATCTGTATCTGGAAGGCTATCTGGTGAGTTCCCCTGAAGCGCATCTGGCCGCTTTGAGCGCGAAAAAGCATGCACAAGCCAATGGTGTTAAAGTTGCCACCACATTATCGGATCCCAACATGGTGCGTTTCTTTAAGCCGCAGATTGAGCAGATTCTGGAAGCTGGTGTTGATTTGTTATTCTGTAATGATGATGAAGCTCTTGAGTTTACTGGCGCATCCGATATTAATCAGGCCATGGAAATTCTAAAGCAGTCAGCAAAACAGGTGGCTATCACGCTTGGCAAGAAAGGAGCCATCTTCTTTGATGGTGAGCAAACTCACAATATCGAAGCCCACCCGGTAAAAGCAGTGGATACCAATGGTGCTGGCGATATGTTCGCTGGTGCCTTTATATATGGCTTAACTCAGGGCTATAGCTTTGCCGAGTGCGGAAAACTGGCTAGTTTTGCGGCAGGACACCTAGTGACTCAGTTTGGCCCTCGTCTGTATGGCAAAGCGATTGATGAGCTCAAAGAGTTTAATCAACAACATTTCGGCAAGTAAAGAGACTGTTTTTTCAGGATTTCTTTCAGGACCAATTCAGGATTAATGTAATCGATTATGAAAGTATGGATTATGCGACACGGCGATGCTCCCTATATTGATGGGGAGCGTCAATTGTCTGAGCTTGGTAAGCAGGACGTAGCACAGATGGGGCAACGCCTTGCTGAAATATTGAAGGAGCAGGAACTGGAACTTGAAGTGATGCTGGCCAGTCCTTATTTACGCGCCCAGCAAACTGCCGATATCGTAGAACAGCAGTTAATGACGGCTAAAGTCAGGCCGTTTTTAACTGAGCAAGAGCCTTTGTTGCGCTCAGAGTCTGATCCTGAGATGACAGCTTCCTATATTGAAGCACTGCCGCAGTCGACGATTTTGCTGGTTAGTCATATGCCATTAGTCGCAAATTTGCTTGCCAGCTGGTTGCCAGGGCAGGGGCGTTATTTTCCAACCTCGGCTATTGCAGAAATAGAATTTGTCGGTGGAAAGCCAAAACTTACCAACTTTTATGAGCCTCAGTGACTTATCCTGGGGGGAACCACCGTTCTTCAGTTAGGCAGGAGCGCGCAGCGCTCACCCAAGCTCCTGAATAAATTTGCACATAACAATCTATTAAGTAAAGGCTTCCTCAGCTGCACTAAGGGCTTTTGATACAAGTTTATACTGGAAGTTAGGGCAAAAAGTGGCTAGCATTGCCACTTCATTGATGATTGACCTTCTATAACTTTGAACTCTTCAACTCAGACAGCACAAACAAAGACCGAGAAGCAGCCACGTCCGCAACCGAAAAAGGCAGGCTTACTACGAGCGCTATGGGTAATAACCTATTCGATTGTGGTAACCGGTAAATATTGTCTTAAGACTTTGTATTTCGCCTTCTTTTCGAAAAAGAATATGCGCGGCAAAGTAGACAAGATCCTTTATGACTGGTCGAGCCGATTGATTCGCGCTGGTCGACTGGAGTGGGAAGTGGAAGGCGATCTAGAAGCACAAATCGAGGAAGGGCGTCGTGTCATCATCATGTGCAATCATTCCAGCACCTATGATATTCCGCTCGCTTTTACTGCGTTACCGGGCAGTATCCGCATGATTTCTAAAAAAGAAATGTTCAGTATTCCGCTACTTTCTAGTGCCATGAGAGCCGCTGAAATCCTTTCCATCAATCGTCAAAATCGCCAGCAAGCGATTAAAGATCTGAAAATTGCCCGTGAAAAAATGGAAAGCGGTATTCGAATCTGGATGTTCCCTGAGGGCACCCGCTCTAAAAATGGTGAAGTAATTCCTCTCAAAAAAGGCGGTATTCGCCTGGCGATTGATACCAATGCGCTGATTATTCCAGTGGTGATGCAGGATATTTATAAGGTGCTGCCTGACAAGAAATGGCTCAAAATGCGCCTGCATCAGCCAGTTAAGGTTAAGGTAGGGCAAGCAATAGATTGTCGTGAGTTTGATGTAGAACATCGCCATGAACTGTCTGATCTGGTATATAATTCGATGAAAAGGATGCTGGAAGAGAGAAGCTCATGACCTTAAGTCCCGTTTATCAGGAAGCAGAGCAGTCTTTAGAGACAGTTGCTGACTTCATTCGCTTTGCTGCTTCGCAGTTTCATCAGTCAGACTTATATTTCGGTCATGGCACCGATAATGCCTGGGATGAAGCGGTTGCCATCGTTCTGCAAATGCTAGATCTGCCGCAAGATTATCCGCAAGGTATGTTAACGGCGAAGTTATTAGCTGATGAGAAAAAGCATCTCATTCACGCTATCTTTGAGCGCGTTGAGCACCGCAAACCTTTAGCTTACATTACCAATAAAGCGTACTTTGTCGGCCTTGAATTTTATATTGATGAGCGAGTGCTTGTACCTCGCTCACCGATTGCTGAATTAATCGAAAATGATTTCTATCCCTGGTTGGAAGCAGACAACCCTCGTATTCTCGATTTATGCTGTGGTAGCGGTTGCATTGGTCTAGCAATTGCGGCTTATATCGAAGATGCAGATGTTGTTCTGTCGGATATTTCCGAAGATGCCATCACGGTTGCTGACATCAATAATGAGCGCCTTGGTTTGTATCCAAAAGCACAAACGGTGGTTTCTGATTTGTTCGAAGCCATGAGTGATGAAAAGTTTGATTTGATCGTTTCCAATCCACCGTATGTGGACTCGGAAGATTTGTCAGATATGCCGGCAGAATACCAGCATGAACCTGAAATTGGTTTAGGCTCTGGCGAAGACGGCCTGGATATCACGCGCCGTATTCTAGAACAAGCGGCTAAGCATCTTACTGAGCAAGGCTGTCTAATTGTCGAAGTGGGTAATAGCTGGCCAGCACTGGAAGAAGCCTTCCCGGATGTGCCTTTCAGCTGGCTGGAATTTGAAAAGGGTGGTGATGGCGTTTTCTTACTGACTCGGCAGCAGCTACTTGAGCATTTTTCATAAACGTTTGTTATTAAATGATCTATAACCAAGACTTTCATAAAGTTGAGGACTTCGTTGAACTCTTTAATCGAGAGTTTTCCGACTGCAATACACGCCTGCAAGCTGGTGCGGATGAACCTTTCTATCAAGCTCCGGTAGACCATAAGCCAGCGATTATTTTTTCCACCCAAGATTATTTTTCCAGCGCCTTGCATGAGTGTGCCCATTGGTGCATCGCAGGCGAAAAGCGCCGTCAGATGGATGATTATGGTTATTGGTATGCAGCTGATGGTCGAACTCCCAAGCAGCAGCAAGAGTTTTTCAGGGTCGAGCAAAAGCCACAGGCATTAGAATGGGCTTTTGCACTGGCCTCTAATCTTCCATTCCGTCTTAGCCTGGATAATCTGAACAATCCTTCTGGTGATGGAAAAGCTTTCAGAGAGCAGGTATTTTCAGCTTTAAACGATTACTTTGAGCATGGTTTTCCACCTCGCGCTACACGTATGATTCAAATGCTTTGCCGTTATTATCGACAAGGTCACCCCATTCAAATTCCAGATATTTCAACATGTTCCATTTAGGTTTTATTGTTAATCCATTTGCCGGTATCGGTGGCAAAGTGGGCCTTAAAGGCAGCGATGGCAAAGCAATCCGTGAGGAGGCTTTTGCCCGCGGCGCTATCAGTCAATCGACAAATCGAGCGAGGATTGCTCTGCAAATTTTGCAGCCTTACAAGGATAAATTATTTTTCTATACCGCCTCAGGCGATATGGGCGAAGGTTTGCTCAAAGAGATGGGCTTTAGCTATGAGTGCGTCTATTCGTACCAGGGCCAGTCCAGAGCGCAGGATACGATTGATGCAGCCAAAGTGATTACAACAAAAAATGCTAACCTGCTGTTGTTTGCCGGAGGCGACGGCACGGCTAGAAATGTTTATGAAGCTGTGGGTGAAGATTTACCCGTGTTAGGAGTACCTGCCGGAGTCAAGATCCATTCTGGTGTCTATGCGGTGACTCCTAAGGCAGCAGGACTGGTGATTGAGCAGATGCTCAATAATGAGCTGGTCAGCTTGCTCGAAACGTCAGTCATGGATATTGACGAGGATGCTTTTAGGCGGGGTAATGTTCGCGCCAAGAAATATGGTGAAATGCAGGTTCCAGCTGAGCATCGATACGTTCAGTCCACCAAGTCTGGCGGCAAAGAAGTTGAAGCCTTGGTGGTACAGGATATCGCTGAGTATATAGTTGAGCAGATGGTTGATGATTGTCATTACCTCATCGGCTCGGGGACAACCTGTGCAGCGATTATGGATGTTTTGAAGTTACCCAATACTCTATTGGGTATCGACCATATTTTTCAGCAACAGCTGGTTCAGGCGGACGTTTACGAAAAGCATCTACTGGAGTTGGTTGATAATAATCCAGGCAAGGTAAGAGCTATCATTACCATTATTGGTGGGCAGGGCCATATTATCGGCCGTGGAAACCAGCAACTTAGCGCCAAGGTGTTGCGTAAGCTTGGGCGCGATAACCTGATTGTAATTGCTACCAAGACTAAGTTACAGCAACTGAACGGTAAGCCTTTAATCATTGATAGTGACGATTTAACGCTTAATGAAGAGTTTTCAGGACCGATCAAGGTTATAACAGGCTACGAAGACTCAGTTTTATACCCGATTGGACGGATCTGAAACTTCGATTATTACGACTATCGCCACTATCTTTGTGCGAGATCTCTCACAAGCTCCTCGGAGATCGCTGAAAAGACTCTAGTAGAAGAGCCCCTAAAACACACAGTTTTGATCTAACTTCCTGATTTATAACTATATAAGTAAGTCTTAATGTACGGTTCTCTGGCCGAACTTCATTTTTGACTTGTTGTACAAAACATCTTATTTGCTAAAGTAGCCCGCGTAGTCAGGGAGATTACACAATCTACAAATCGAGTCTGGAAGAATATAGGAACATGGAAACGAGTATACGGATATACCACCCAAGGTAGGGAAAAGGGGATCTAACGATTCACATTGAAAGCGGCTTCGGCCGCTTTTATTTTGTCTGTCTGTTTTGCAATAATTTATATTTCCAGCAATCTTGTGTAGACTCAAAGCATAGTAAGCCTTACTGGCCGTATTAAAGGAAAAACTATGCAAAACAGGGTCTTAGTCATATTTGCCCATCCCGCTTATGAGCAGTCCATTGCCAACCGCGCTATGGTCTCTGCTATCCGAGATCTTGAAGGCGTGACATTTAACGACCTTTACGAAAAGTACCCTGATTTTTTCATTGATGTTGAAGAAGAGCAACGACTTCTTAAAGAACATCAAATTGTTATTTTTCAACATCCCTTTTATTGGTACAGCTCTCCCTCACTTTTGAAAGAATGGCAGGACGTGGTATTAGATTATTCTTTTGCTTATGGCGAGGGCGGCTATCAGTTGTCTGGGAAGTGTTTGATGAATGCTGTCACTATCGGCGGCAGTGAGTCGAGTTATGGTTCTAGCGGTTTTAATCACTACCCTGTCGAAGAATTACTTAAGCCTTTTGAACAAACCGCCATATTTTGTGGTATGCGTTTTCTAAAACCGTTTGTCTTGTATGATGCATTGGCTTTGTCCGACTCCGAACTTGCCGACGAGGCACACCGTTATGCGCAATTATTACGGTCATTAAGGGACGATGATTCACTAATACAGGAGGATAGGTATTAATGGAAATGCAGGGCGTTTTATACCAGACCTTTATATTCCTGTTGGCAGCAGTCATAGGGGTAACGCTGGCTAAGCGAATGGGGCTGGGCTCTGTGCTGGGTTACCTGGGAGCCGGGATTATCATTGGGCCATTTGCGCTGGGCCTGGTAGGTAACGACGTTAGTGACGTGATGCATTTTGCTGAGTTTGGCGTAGTCATGATGTTGTTTCTGATTGGCTTGGAACTTGAGCCTAAAAAGCTGTGGAAGCTGCGAGTTCCTATTTTAGGATTGGGTGGGTTGCAGGTTCTGCTCACTACCTTATTGATTACCGCGATTGCTGTATCGATTCTTGGCTTGCATTGGAAAATGTCATTAGCTATTGGCATGATGCTGGCTTTGTCATCAACAGCAATCGTTCTGCAAACTCTTTCTGAAAAAGGTTTGCTTAGAACACATGCTGGTAAATCTTCTTTTGCAGTATTGTTATTTCAAGACGTTATCGTTATTCCGATGATTGCGGTGATGCCGCTACTGTCGACTTTGCAAGTTGATGCGGCGACTTCTGTTGGACATGTTAAAGAACTGGGTTTGCAACAGACCTTCTTAATTCTTGGTTCTGTTGTAGGTATTATTTTAGTGGGACGCTATCTGATATCACCAATTTTCAACTGGATTGCTCGAACCGGGCTTCGAGAAATTTTTATTGCAACGTCCTTGTTGCTGGTTATAACCATTACCCTGGTGATGCAGAAAGTAGGCCTGTCTCCAGCTCTTGGCGCGTTCTTGGCTGGCGTTGTGTTAGCCGAAAGCCAATATCGACATGAGTTAGAAGTCGGTTTAGACACCTTTAAGAGTTTATTGCTTGGTCTGTTTTTTATTACCGTTGGGGCTAGTATTAATCTAGAGCTTTTGGCTGATTCGGTATGGCTAATCGTTGGCCTATTGCTTTTGTTGTTAATCGTTAAAATTGCGGTGCTGGGTGTGTTGGCTCGACAATTTAAAATGCCTCTTTTGGAAAACTTGATATTTACCTTCTCCCTCGCGCAAGGTGGTGAGTTTGCGTTTGTATTATCAACCTATGCTGCTCAAAATGGGGTGCTGGATCAAAATACCATTTCGATTCTGACTGTCGTTGTAACTTTAAGCATGCTGCTGACGCCGCTTTTGATTATCTTTGCTGAACGTGTGTTGCAACCGATGCTGAAAAAAGACATTGAGCGTCGTGATTTTGATGAAATTGATGATGGGGAAACTCCGGTTATCGTGGCGGGCTATGGCCGCTTTGGGCAGGTGGTTTCACGCTTATTGCGGTCACAAGGTTTTAATACAACTTTGTTAGAATATGACGTGATGCAGATAGAGTTGGTCAAGCGCTTTGGTACTAAGGCTTTTTATGGTGACGTGACCAATGTTGATATTTTGCGGGCGGCGGGAGCAGAAACAGCAAAGTTGATGATTATAGCAGTTGATAATCAGGATAAGTGTCTAAAGGTGACCAAGCTGTGTAAGGAGCATTTTCCGCAACTCAAAGTGCTTGCTCGCGCGAAAGGTCGGCGTGAAGCGCATGAAACCAGGAAAGCGGGTGCTGATTACGTGATTCGCGAAACTTTGGGGTCAGCATTGTTGTTAGGACAGGAAGCGCTGAGTGCTCTGGGCTACCGACATTACCAGGCGCACCGCGCTGCAAAAACTTTTTTACATTATGATAACAAACACCTTGAGGAGCTGTCGGATATTTGGGGAGATGATAAACAGTATATTTTGGAGGCAGCTGAAAAAGCAGAGTTACTGGAAACGGTTTTACGGGCGGATCAAGAGGCTAATAAAGTTGAGCAACGACAGCCCTGGATGGCCGACTGGACATCTGAAGAGGGTGCTGAAGAATCGCAAAGTAAGAAAGAAGAGTCATAATTTTGACCTTGCCTGATATTGGTTATCTAGAACTTGTTTATGTCCTTCTACCTGTTGTGCTTGTTGGCGTGATTTTCTATCGCTGGTCGATCCCGCTATCTGACTTGGTGATTGCCACCGTACGAATGGTAGTTCAGTTGATCGCTATTGGCTTTGTACTGGTCTATCTATTTACCACCGACAACTGGTTGCTTGGGCTGGCGGTTTTAAGTTTCATGCTACTGGTTTCGAGCTGGATCGCTTTGCGGCCGATAAAAGACAAAAACCTCCGTCATTTTATACAGTTAGTGGCGTCCTTAGCGCTTGGATGTGGATCGGTTCTCGCTCTCATTATCGTGGCTGTGCTACATTTAGATACATGGTATCAGCCACGTTATGTGATTCCTCTTGCAGGAATGTTATTGGCTAATACCATGAATAGTTTGAGTCTTGCTGGTGAGCGATTGGATAGTGAGTTATTAATTAGTCAGCCACCAGAGCAAGCTCGAAATAAAGCATTCAACACCGCGATGATACCGCAGATAAATAGCCTGCTGGCGGTAGGATTGGTTGCTTTGCCTGGCATGATGACAGGGCAGATTTTATCCGGTGTGTCGCCCCTGTTAGCAGTGCGCTACCAGATTGTGATTATGGCAACCATTCTTTGCTCTGCGGCATTCTCGGTAGCAATATATTTAAGTTTACGACTCAAAGCCCAGTTAAATAGCCATAAGGATTAAATGGTTGGTTTAACATCAAGAGAAACATCAAATTGACAGGCTTTGTTGATGATTGATTTTGTAGAAAGATAGATTGTGTAATTCTAATTTGGAGACCTTATGAATTTACGCGGCATTTTGATGAAAGTGCGAGCCGTGGAACTCATGGAAGGTGGCGGCTTTAAAGTTCGACGTCCGTTTCCAGGACAGATCCCTGACAGGATTGTTGATCCTTTTTTATTAATTGACGAGATGGGCCCCACTGAATATGAGCCAGGCGAAGCCGTGGGTGCCCCTGACCACCCACACCGTGGCTTTGAAACCGTGACCTATATGCTGGATGGAGTCTTTGAGCATAAAGATTCAGCAGGTAATAGTGGACGGATTGCCCCAGGTGATGTTCAGTGGATGACCGCCGGTAGTGGTGTAGTACATTCTGAGATGCCTTCCAGTTTAATTATGGAAAAAGGCGGCAGAGTACATGGTTTTCAAATCTGGATTAACTTACCTGCTAAAAATAAAATGGATCCGCCGCGTTATCAGGAGGTCCCTGATGAATCGATCCCAACAGCTACAACAGAAGACGGTCGCGTATCGGTTAAGATTATCGCTGGCGAAGCCATGGGTAAAAAAGCAGTTATTGATACCCATACTCCAATCACTTTTCAGCACTGGATTATTAACCCCGGAAGCTCATATACCCAAGAGCTCAAGATTGGCGTTAATGCCATGCTCTATGTGTTTCAAGGTAATGGCTTGAGAATTGATGGCCTAAAAGTTGATGATGGTGAAATGGTTATCTTGCACGATGGCGATGCGGTTAAATTTTCACTCGACCCAGACGCTGAAAACTACGTCGAGTTTCTGCTACTTGCTGGTGAACCGATCAAAGAGCCTGTCGTTCGTCATGGTCCATTCGTTATGAACAAGCCTGAGGAAATCAAACAAGCTATACTCGATTTTCAAAGTGGAAAAATGGGGAAAATAGAGTAATAGGCCCATTCTATAAATTAGTCATTTTAGCCTGCTTTGCGCAGGCTATTTTTTATATAGAATAAATTCAGGCGGTAAAATTTATGATGATAGTTTGTTTAACAGTTCCAAAGCAATATCATTAAATTTATGAGCTATTTCTTCATCACTATATCTAATGCCTCTCGCCTCAATCATTATTGCGCCTTTCTCTAAAGGAATATAAAGACGGTTTCTTTGTCTCACGACACTGTATTGCGATAGCATTTCTTGGTCGCCATTTTTCTCAAAATAACTATTCCATCGCTTCACACCGTCATTGCCCAGATAAGTAACAGTCACCGAGCCGCGTCTATCACTGCTGTAGGTACAGGCAACGCCATCTTCTTGCGGACGCTCTTTCAAGGATGGAGTATGGTTAATCTCAATTCTAGGGATAGCCCAAGCAACATCACCTTGCAGTAATTCGTAAGGCTTAGCAGCATTACTGACTTTACACATATCCAGTGATGGTCCGCCAAGCAAACTGATATTGGCGGATTGCGGCTGGGTTGAATCTGATATTTCTTGCAAACGACTAAGCACTTTCTCAGCAATCCAGATGTTGGACTCCATCTCGGATTTATTATTATAAGGAATTTGATTCACTACCATGACCAATCGTCCCCCCGTTTTTATAATCAACTGATCTCGGCCTTCAAAGGTCCCTTTCCAGGCAGCTTCACCCAAAGAATAACGTTCTTCTCCCTGAGGTTCTACTTCTCCCTTTATCTGTTGCACTTGAATCCAACCAACAGGAGTACCCTGATCCACTGACCGCCATTTACAAGCTATGAATGGGGTAATGGGACTGTGATTAGGAATTTGCCTGCTCCAGCCATATTGCGAAAAGTGCTGTTTGTCGGGTAACCCAATTTCGTTAAGTTCTGCTTTTGATAGCAGCTGGCAGGGATCTAAATTTACTGTGGCAGGCAACTCTGCTAACTCTATCATGGGCAGAGCAGGTTGATTATTCGTGGTGGATTGCGGTTTTACCTCTGGCTGATTTGAATTGTTCGTCTCAGTGGTAGCAGACTCTTGGTCACAGCCACTCAGAATAACCCCTAATAAAACAATCGCTAATAATGGTCTATACATTATTCTATTTCTCCTTTTGGTTCCCCTACTTAAAAATTGTTTTTTGTGATCCTATCTAATATCTTTTCACATATTCGCAAAAAATCAGTGAAATCTCAAAAATAATCAATAACAAGTCAGGAGATTAAGAAGTACTTCATACAAAACGGGATGCAAAGCACTGGATGGTAGAGGCTCTTCCCTTAGAATGACCGAAAGGCTGCATTTCCCTGATGTAGATAAAGATGTGTCTATGATTATTTTATGAAAGCTTGTTGTATATAACCGCTAGTAGCCAAGCTGTAAATCCTCCACACACAGACCAAACAACCAAGCCAACTAAAAATCCAGACATACTGATATGCCATTCCATACCCATTTCAGTACTGTGCATCATATCTTCAAAAACATTCATTGATAGTGATGGTAGCACCCAAACAAAAATAAAACATAGTGTCCAGACGATGGCGAAAGCAATCGCAGTTGCTATTCCTAATGTTAATGGTTTGATTTTCATCATACATCTCCTTGTTACAGAATACTCTTGCTAAGTTACAACGAACTAGCGATTAGAGTATTGACTTGGCTCAAGTAGGTGAAAGTTACGGTAGCATTATAAAGTGTAAAAAGGCAATAACTGCAATGAGCTATAGCAACGAAACAAAGTAAGAAAATCTAACCGATAGGATTAGTTAATTTAATCCTATCGAGGCTAAAAAACCTTTAATTACAAAAAGATATAAGAGTTCAGTTTTTAATTGACCATCCTGTTTCCTTCGCTTAGAATCCGCGCCGCACTTTAGATAAAACACACGGAGACTAACAAAGTGAAATTAAAATTAATTACTACAGCAGTTCTTTTTTCTTCAGCGATTTCTGTTTCTGCAGAAGAGTATCAGGTTATCTCTGACATTACCTGGAGTAATGTAGATGTTGCTGGTTCTTCTTATGATGTATTAGGGCTGGATGGCACTTACTACTTCGATAAAAAAGAATCATTGGGTCCATACAACGAATTCGAATACATCAACAAAGTCAGCAATATTGGCGCAGCTTATACTAACTGGGAAACTGGTGAGTATTACACAGCTGAAGTTTCTGGTGAGTTGTTTGTTGAAAACTTCTTGATCGGTGCTGGATACGCAGAAGATAAATTTGATAATGATGCGACTCTATTTTCATTAGGTTACTTGTTCAGCGACGACTTGTTAGTTCGCGTTGATGCAATAGATACTGACGGTGCTGATACTGTTTACAATATCTCTGCTGCTTACAATCACCAAATCAATGAAACTGATTACCTTGGTTTCACTTTGGCGACTGACGACAATACTGATTATGTAACTTTGTCTTCTAAATACTTCACTCACTTAGGTGATGACAAGTATTTCACAGCTAACGTTTCATTCACTGATACAGATTTTGGTAGCACTTGGGCGTTAGGTTCAAGCTACTACTTCAGCAAAGCAACTTCTGTTTCTGCAACTTTAGGTGACGATGACTTGTATGAAGTTAGTGCTCAACACTTCTTCAACGAGAACGTTGCTTTGTATGCAAGCTTTGCTTCTCAAGATGATTTGGTTGAGACTGAGACTTACACTATTGGTTTAAGAGCTCAGTTCTAATAGATTGTTTTGATCTAAGAGTCTGTTAGTCATAGAAAGCCGGGAAGTTCACGCTTCTCGGCTTTTTTTATGCTTTTTGTACACGCTTCGGACTGATTCTTTGTAGTAAGAATTTAGGCAGAGAAAGAGACTCATGGTTGATAGCGCTACTGATTATTTCTGCGCATAAAAGCGAAAGACACAAACCGCGAGTTCCGAAGCCGTAGTTCGTCCATATCATTGGCGTGTTTTCAGACTGCTCAGTGAGCGGGCCACAAAAGGGATAACGATCATAAGTTGCTGCACGTATACCAACGTAATCAGTACACTGCTTGTTATCTTCTAAATGTAAGCCAAACCGTTCGTTTGCCTGTTGTAGATTCTTTTGCCGGTCTTCTAGATTGATACTTTCGTCCAAACTCATATCAAAGGTTGCACCAACCATCAGTTGGTTCCCACATTCAAATAAATGGCCGTCGTAATTAATTGGATAGTCTAAGCCTAAACGCTGCTCAGGTTTTTGTGTCAGTGCCGTTAATTGCCCCCTGAGAGGAGAAAGTGTCGGCTCATTCTCTGCTAACTTGTTTAACAGACTATGATGACCTGTCGCCATAATAATATGATCGAATTCTTTCAGCTCTGCTAAGGACTCAATGGCATGATTTAAGTGAATTTGTTTTTGCGGTATGGACTCTATCAGCGACTCGCAGAATGCCGGCCCATTAACTAAAAAGCCAGGGAGCAGCAACCCTCTGTGTGCTGTGTAATTAATTGTTGTCTTACGCCATGTGAGTAGCTGAGGATCCCAGTAGCGCCCTTGATAGACCTTGATGTATTGCTCAAGTTGCCATTCAGAATATTTCTCACTGCCAAGCTGTAAACATGTTTTGCTATAGTTTATCGTCGGCTGAGTTTGTTTATGTTTGTCTTTGTGCTTGTGTAAGAAGCGTTGGAGGTGTTCCATGCCCATAAAGGTCAATTGACTAAACGCATTATGGTCAAGCGAGATATTCGGTGTTGCTAATAGTGCAGGCATTTTCGAGGCACCACTGGCCAGGCTGTTGCCTTTCTCAAAAAGATGTACCTCAATACCTCTTTGATGCAGGCTATAGGCTAATGAACAACCTGCGAGCCCTGCGCCAATTACCGCTACTTTTTGATGCGATGAATCGCGTTTTAGAAAATAATCATCAGCGAGTGTTGGGTGTGGGCTTGAGATTGTTTTCTGCAAAAATGATCCAACTAACATTTCCCGCTTCGAGCCAAAACCTTTCTGTTTTGAAACTTCAAATCCATAATGGTGTAGTTGCTTGCGAACAACGGATGCCGCGGTAAATGTTGCAAAGGTAGTTTGTCTGCTGTCCGTGTTGATGCCATGCAGTGCCATGAAGTGTAATAGGCCTTTCCCCCACATTTCAGGATTCTTGATGGGAGCAAAACCGTCCAGAAACCAGGCATCAACCTTAAAGTCTGCTCCCGCGGCAAATTCTTTGAGAGCTTTATCAATGGGATTAAGTATCAGGGTCAATTTAATATTGTGTGGAAGCTCGATGGTATAAACACCGGGCATGGCAGGTGGGTATTGGGCCAGTAGTTGTTCGGTAAACTCTGATTCAATATCAAGTGCCTGATACATTCTTTGCAAATCATCGGGGCCAATTGGATATTGCTCAATACTGATAAATTGCAGTTGAGCGGCAGGGTTGGTTTTGTGATTATCAAGCTCATGCCAAAGCTTGCATGTGCGAAGAAAATTAAGTCCGGTACCAAACCCCGTTTCGATAATGACAAATCGGTCGCTAGTCAGATTTTCAAATCGTTCAGGAAGGCGATTACTTTTGAGAAACACATAGTCGGTTTCCGCGATGCCATCGCGGGTATCGAAATAGATATCATTGAATCGTTTTGAGTAGGGAATGAGGGGAGCTGGTTCTGTTGAGCCCTCTCGAACTGTGGCCGGGCGCCATTCGATGTTTGCGGGCTCAACGCCTAAAAATGCATTATGCATTGTCAGGTATTATCGTTTCTCAATCAGGGTTAAGAATTCCTGGCGAGTATTTTGCGATGAGCGGAACTGGCCGAGCATGGTTGAGCTGGTCATCACCGAGTTCTGCTTTTCCACGCCGCGCATCATCATGCACATGTGCTTCGCTTCAACAATCACGCCAACGCCAGAAGCGCCTGTAACATCTTGAACCGCGTGAGCGATCTGCTTGGTCAGGTTTTCTTGAATTTGCAAGCGACGGGCAAACATATCTACGATACGGGCAATTTTGGAAAGACCAATCACTTTGCCAGTCGGCAAGTAGCCTACATGAACCTTGCCAATAAATGGCAATATGTGGTGCTCACACATGGAATAAAGCTCGATGTCTTTAACGATAACCATGGCATCATTGTCAGAATCGAAAATCGCACCATTGACCACTTCGTTCAAATCTTGCTCATAACCATGGGTCAGGAATTTCATCGCTTTAGCAGCGCGTTTGGGAGTATCTAAAATACCGTTGCGGGAAATATCTTCGCCGATTTCCACCAGGATTTCGCGGTATAAGTTTTCTAATTTGTCAGACATTTATCTTACTCTGCGGTCGTTTCAGTCGTAATTCTAATAGATATCGCTACAATACCCAAATAATTATGAGTTTTGTGTGAAGGCTTGACCGTTAAGTATGAAAATTGTTGCCGATGAAAATATGCCTTTGGTCAAAGAACTGTTTGGGCAGTTTGCCGAAGTGAAGTTAATGGCTGGTCGAAAAATAACCTCTGAGGATCTGATTGATGCTGAGGCATTATTGGTTCGTTCAGTAACTCAGGTTAACCAAAACTTGCTTGAAGCTAGTCAGGTTAACTTTGTCGGTAGCGCCACCATTGGCACTGACCATATTGATCGAGACTATTTAGTAAAACAAGGAATTCAGTTTTCCTACGCGCCAGGCTGTAATGCGCAGGCTGTGGCCGAGTATGTTTTGACAGCGATAGCCTACTGGGCACAGCATCAACAAAAAGATCTGACTCAATGTCGAGTCGGGATTATTGGTGCGGGAAATGTGGGCTCAAAAGTTGCGCAGGTTTTAGAGTTATTGGGCATTGACTATTTATTGAATGACCCACCTTTAGAGGAACAGGGTGATTCCCGCCAATTCGTTGCTTTAAAAGCTATTCAACAGTGTGATGTGGTTACATGCCACGTGCCACTGACCAAAGCTGGCAAACACCCCACCTATCATTTAATCAATCAGACATTTCTTGCGGGTATGGCTGAAGGCAGCTTATTGATCAACAGCTCGCGAGGTGCGGTGTTGGATAATCAGGCGGCACTACAATCTAAGCAAATTGGTCAAAACATCGACTTTATCCTCGATGTCTGGGAAAACGAGCCGAACGTTAACCATGAGCTACTGGAGCAAACATTAATTGCAACGCCGCATATTGCCGGCTATACGCAAGAAGGCAAGATTAGAGGTACCTACCAGCTTTACCAGGCGTTCTGTCAGTGGCAGGGCATTGAACCGGCAATAGAGCTTATATCCTTGCTGCCAGCGGCAACTAAGTGGAGCTTACCGCAGCAGTTAAAATCCGAGTCGAACAAACTGTACCAGAGCCTACAGCCTTTTTACGATATTCAACAAGATGATAAGCAAATGCGGCTAGCGGGGGCGACTATTGCCGCGGAGTTTGATAATCTGCGAAAAAATTACCCGCAGCGCTTAGAATTTTTGGAGTTAGAGTGAACCCTATTGAGTACATCATTACCAGCCGTATTCCTCGTGGCTGGAAAATTGTCATCCTTAGTTTAGTGTTGGCACTTTTTATCGGTTTGCCTCTATTGTGGGGTTCAGCTTTTTTGCCCGAGGGTGGTTTCCAGGTATTCGTAGGTCTTATCGCACTTTTCCTCGTCATTGCTGGCTTAGTCAGCATGATTGGCGGCTTCATTGTCCTGCTGGTGGATATATATCGCAGTTAGGATTATCCGAACTTGCAAATAAAAGACTTAATTCAGCGATATATGTTGACAATAATTCAAACTACTATAAGCTGACCACAGCTAGAAAGAATGACCTAAGTATTTATACACTCCAAATCGCAGTTTTATTCGTAGTACTCCGTTCTGTAGTTTCAAAATTCTCAGCCAGTATTTCACGCTATTCATGCCTCATGAAGGCAACACTATATTTAAATTACAGGATATTTATTATGTCTAAAACAGTTAAAGGAACCGTTAAATGGTTCAACGAAGCAAAAGGTTTTGGTTTTATCGAGCAAGAGTCTGGTCCAGACGTATTTGCTCACTTCAGCGCTATTGCTAGCTCTGGATTCAAAACTTTGGCAGAAGGTCAACAAGTTGAGTTTACCTTGACTGACGGCCAGAAAGGCCCACAAGCTGAAAACATTACTGCTCTTTAATACTGATTAACACACAGTATTAAATCGTAATACGAAAAAGCAAGCACCTAGTGCTTGCTTTTTTTATGCCTGACTGAAAAGTTTAAATTTATTGTTAAGGCATCAATCGTTCAATATTCCAGCCGCTGTCTGTGCTCGTATATACAAAACGATCATGAAGGCGATGCGCGCCACCCTGCCAAAACTCAATACTTTGAGATTTCACTCGATAACCGCTCCAGAAGTCCGGCAAGGGTACTTCACCCTTAGCAAAGCGAATTTTCATTTTCTCAAACTGTTGCACCAGTAATTCACGACTTTTGATTGGTCGACTCTGTTGCGAAGCCCAGGCTGCAATCTGGCTCTCTCTCGGTCTTTTTGCAAAGTAAGCCAGAGTATCTTTAATGCCTAGTTTTTCGGCGACCCCTTTGATTGAAACCTGACGTTCCATTTTATGCCAGGGAAAGTAGAGGCTGACCTTTGGGTTCTGTGCAATCTGTTGTGCTTTCTGGCTTTGGCTGTTGGTATAGAAAACAAAACCTTTATCGCTCACATCTTTAAGCAGAACAATGCGTTGGCTCGGAGACTGGTGCTCATCAACAGTGCTGAGTACCATCGCTGTTGGGTCATTTAATTCAAAGTCGATAGCTTGCTGTAACCAAAGCTGAAACTGCTCAATGGGGTTATCCAACAGATCTGAGCGATGGAGTTTGGTCAGCAGGTATTCGCGCCGCAGATCATCTATTGCCATAGTATCGATTCAATTATTTAAAGTTGTCCTGATATTAAAGGGCTCGTTCAGTAAAGTGCAAGCCCCTTAATCAAATTGCTCACTAAGTGTAGCCTCGCAAAATCAGGATTTTTTCTTCATTGGAGCATCACCGGAATCAACCATAACGGCCCCAAATTTTTTCTTTGCTTTCTCTGATGGAGAGGCTGGTGAACCCGTTACTTTCTTCTTTTGCTTTTTCTCTAAACGCTTCTTTTCGCGTGCAGTCAGTTTTTTTGCGCCGTCTTTCTTCTTTTTACTACCGGCTGCTTTGCCGCTAGATTTTAATTTCTTCGGGCCTTTATAGTTAGCTGGAAGCTCTTTAATGCTTCGTAGCTGGAAACTACCGCTGATTGCTTTTTCGATGGCTGCCATTAGATTCCATTCGCGGTGACTGATTAACGAAATTGCGGTGCCTGTTTCAGCAACTCGTCCAGTACGCCCGATACGGTGAATATAATCTTCAGCGTTATGGGCCATATCAAAGTTGATGACCAGGTCAATATCTTTAACATCAATACCACGAGCAGCTACATCTGAAGCAATCAATACCTTTACTTTTCCATCACGAAATTGAGTCATAACATGATTTCGAATGCTTTGTGATATATCGCCATGCAAAGTACCGGCAGCGATCTTGTGGTAACGAATCAGACCGCCCAGTCGATCAACCTGCTCTTTGGTATTACAGAACACAATCGCCTTACGATAGTCTTCATTGGCTAATAGCCACTGAGTTAGTTTTTCTTTATGAACTAAATCATCAGCGGTGATAATGAATTGCTCAATGGAATCATTTTTCGCTTCAAAAGAATTAAGAACAATCGCTTGGGGATCATTCATTAGGTAGTCAGTTAAATGCTGTATGCCTTTACTCTTCAAAGTGGCGGAGAATAAAAGTGTTTGACGCTGTGGGCTGCAATAGCCAGCAATGGCTTGTACATCATCAGTAAAGCCCATCTCAAACATTTTGTCCGCTTCATCAATCACTAGATACTCGAGATCATTAAGATCTGCGCCTTGCTTTTCGCAATGCTCTAGCATGCGCCCCGGTGTAGCAATAATGATTTCAGGGTTATCACGGAAAAGAGCTTGTTGATATTTGTAATCAGCGCCACCGATAATCAATCCCGTTTTAATCTGGGTAAACTGCGACAGATCTTTGGCCTGCTTATTTATCTGACGCGCAAGTTCGCGCGTTGGTGCAAGAATCAAAACACGTGTGCTTGTATGTCGCGAAGGCTTTTCCAATAAATTATGGATGATCGGTAGCAAGAAGGCCGCCGTTTTCCCAGAGCCCGTTTCAGCACTGACCATAAGATCTTGCCCATCAAGAATGGGCTCAATGGTCTTATCCTGAACTTCAGTTGGAGTGTGATGTTTTAACTTTTGTAACGCTTTTTGTAGTCCAGAATGGAGTTCCTGAAAAATAGATGTCTCTGACACATGCATATCCGGTTGAAAATATCTGGCGGTATTTTAGCATTAAATTTTGTGGGGTGTTCATTTTTAATGCGGTTTTTACAGCTGAAGAGGAGAGGGTAGCTCTAAAGTTTAGGAGTAATTCATGAATTGCCTGTGCGTAAATGGGGTCTTTCGAGCGAACACCGTTCGCCCCTACGGATGCCTTTGTGTTTTACTCTTTAGCAAAGGCTTCAGCATACCCTCAAGACCATTAAGTTTTACTTCATAAATAAGCGCTAATTGACGACCTAGCTTGTTGTTGGGGAAGCCTTCTTTGTTAAACCAGACTAAATAGGGTTCTGGCAGCTCCAGCAAACGACGTCCCTGGTA
The DNA here is from genome assembly GCF_048265365.1 of Kangiella sp. Classification (NCBI taxonomy): domain Bacteria; kingdom Pseudomonadati; phylum Pseudomonadota; class Gammaproteobacteria; order Kangiellales; family Kangiellaceae; genus Kangiella; species Kangiella sp. The sequence goes on along the minus strand of NZ_JBLXBT010000002.1, from coordinate 154,163 downwards.
TTTTCCGAAAGGCATGACCTGGTTAATGGCGTCGATGAGCTCTTGTTGTGGAGAGGCTTGTGATGGCGGCTGTGCTGTAGGCTTTGTTTCGGGCATAGAGGTATAGGTTGTGGATTGCAATCTGAGTATGAGTGTTTATGATGCTATAGAGTCTTAAAGTCAAGAGAGAAACTATGAAAAGCATGTTTTTAAAATTATTACTGCTAGCGCTTTCGTTATCTGTGGTTACTGCTTGCCAGCAAGAAGAGCAAGCGACAGATGAAGCTGTCAGCAACCTTGAAGTTGTCGCTGAAGTAGAGGTTTCGGATAAACCGGTAGATTTCAGTGCTAAAGCAGAAGAAATCAGTAAAAAATATATTATCGCTGATACTCATGTCGATGTGCCATACCGATTACTGGAAAAATATGATGATGTCAGTGGGTCGACCGAAGGCGGGGACTTTGATTATCCGCGTGCGGTTAAGGGCGGCTTAGATGCGCCTTTCATGTCGATTTATACACCTGCTGACTTAGAAGAAAAGGGCGGCAGCAAAGCGCAGGCTGAACAGCTGATAGATATGGTTGAGAAAATGGCCGCTGATTCACCCGAGAAGTTTGCTATTGCTCTTTCGCCAGGTGACTTACTGCGTAACTTTAGGCAGGGCGTTATGTCACTGCCAATGGGCATGGAAAATGGTTCGCCTTTAGAAGGTGACTTAGCCAATGTTGAACATTTTTTTAAGCGAGGTATTCGTTACATTACTTTGGCGCACTCGCTGAGCAACCATCTATCGGACTCTTCTTATGACGAAGCCCGTCCGAACGATGGATTGAGCGACTTTGGTCGTGCAGTGGTCAAGGAAATGAATCGTCTGGGTATGATGGTGGATGTGTCGCATCTATCGGATAAAGCCTTTTATGACGTGCTTGAAGTATCTGAAGTTCCAGTCATCGCCAGCCATTCTTCGGCACGTGAGTTCACACCTGGTTTCGAGCGCAACATGAGCGACGAAATGATTAAAGCTCTTGCTGAAAAAGGTGGCGTTATATTTATCAATTTCGGTTCTACTTTTGTCTCACAGGCATCACGTGATAACTATGATGCTTACAAAGAGGCGCGCCAGAAGTTTATGGATGAAAACGGTGTTTCAGTTGAGCATGAAAGTGTTATGACGTTTACGGAACAGTACCGCGCTGAAAAGCCGTTTGAGTTTGCAGATCTGGCGATTGTCCTTAATCATTTTGATCATGTGATTGACTTGGTCGGCGTGGATTATGTGGGTATCGGTTCGGACTATGACGGTGTTGGTGATAGTCTTCCAACAGGCCTTAAAGACGTTTCAACTTATCCGAATTTGATTGAAGGATTGTTGGTGCGAGGCTACAGCGAAGACGATATAGCCAAGATTTTGTCTGGAAACCTACTTCGCGTTTGGACTCAGGTTGAGAACCATGCCCAGCAACAATAATTGCTAACTGCTTGAAATTCTTTATGATAGTTGGTGTACTAAACAACTAATATCATAAAAGGGGAAACAACTATGAACAAAAAGATTATGGCAGTAGTTCTACTGGTCGTTGGAATCGCTCTATTTGTATGGGGCTATAATATGTCGCAGGCAGCAGGGGAGCAAATACGCGAAGCTTGGACTGGATCTTTTTCAGATAAAGCCACCTGGTTAATGATTGGCGGTGGTGTACTAGGCTTGGTCGGAATTTTGCAGTTAGCCTTTAGTAAGAAGTAAATTTTAAAATTTATTATATTGTTTTACTAGCGTCATACCACTGTTAAGAGTGGTATGACGTTTTTCCACTCTGGCAATCAACCAGTTTCAGGTCATTCTCTTTCTTTCTCATAATCCAGTTACCACTTCTGCCCAACTATTGAACTTTCGAAATTTAACTTAGTTAGTATGTAACAAATCGACCAGCGCCTGCGCGGCATTGGAGAGGGTTTTATTAGTGCGATAAATGATGCCCATGCTACGAACGGAGAGTTGTTCTGACTCTCCGATAAGTGTTAATGGCTCACTGACCAACCGCTCCGGTAATAAGGTCCAGCCCATTTTGCAGGCGACCAATTTTGCAATCACTTCCAGATAGTTAGCGGTTTTGACTTTGCCCAGATGCACGCCAAGTGCTTCCAGCTGATGTTCAAACAGCTCTCGGGGGAAGGTGTGAGCTGGCGGCAAAATGCAGGGGTAGTCGCTGAGTTGGCTCATGGGCTCTTGGTGGTTAAGCAGCTCATAGTCGCAGTGACACACTATTTGCAACGCTTCTTGCCAAATAAGTTGATGTTCTAATCGTGGGTTAGCTTGAGAGGGGAAGGTCAGTAGTGCCAGTTCAAGATCCCCGCTAAGTACTCGATCATAAGCCAGTTCCGAGTCAATAAAGTCAATATTGAGATCCACTTCAGGATAAGTGTCAATATATTGCTCAAGGTAATCGGGCAGCAGGTGCAATCCAATATAGTGGCTGGTGCCAATATGCAGTTGACCGCTGACTTTGCCGGTGAGGTCTCTGATATCCTGAAAGGTGCTATCAATGCTACCAAGTATGGCTGGGGCCTGTTCACGTAATAGTCGCCCAGCCTCCGTTTCGATAACATGGTTACCGACTCGGTCAAACAAATTGGTACCAACAATAGCTTCCAACCTTTTAATTCGTTTGCTCAAAGCAGGCTGGGTCAGCTGTAGCTTTTTGGCAGCCAAGGTAAAGGAGCCAATGCTGGCAACGCTTAGAAAGGTTTTCAGTAAATCTGTATCCATGTCATTCCTTTGGGTTATTAACTTAATGAAATTAATGAATTTGAGTTATTATAAGCGAAGCTCTATTATGCTCAAGTGATAGTTGTCACTGTCAGGACACTCTCATGCCTGAGTTTGCGTAATAACAGCATTCAATAGGCAAGCCTGACGGCCAACATTAACCTAACTCAAGACTCTTTTTTTATACATACTCTTTTTTATAAAGACGCTTTTTTAAGATAATAGAGGTGCCAAATGGCAGCAAAAACCCTTTTTGACAAGTTATGGGATGACCATCTTGTCGCGCAAAATGACGACGGTTCTGCGTTGATCTATATCGACCGTCAATTGTTACACGAAGTCACTTCGCCACAGGCTTTTGAAGGCTTGAAACTGGCGGGTCGTAAACCGCGTCGTATTGAAGCTAATTTAGCGACGCCGGATCACAATGTTCCTACCACAGACAGAACAAAAGGCATTGCAGATCCAATTTCACGCATTCAGGTGCAAACTCTGGATGATAACTGTGATGAATACGGTGTCACTGAATTTAAGATGGACGATATTCGTCAGGGTATCGTGCATGTGATTGGTCCTGAGCAGGGCTACACGTTACCGGGTTTAACCATGGTCTGTGGTGATTCGCACACTGCTACCCACGGTGCATTTGCAGCGATGGCATTTGGTGTGGGTACATCAGAAGTTGAGCACGTGCTAGCGACTCAATGTTTGCGCCAGAAGAAAATGAAGAACATGCTGGTCAAAGTTGATGGCAAGCTAGGTCATGGCGTAACCGCAAAAGATATCGTGTTAGCGGTGATTGGTGAAATTGGTACTGCGGGCGGTAATGGTCATGCTATCGAGTTTGCTGGTTCTGCGATTGAAGATTTGTCGATGGAAGGCCGTATGACTATCTGTAATATGGCCATCGAAGCCGGTGCCCGTATTGGTCTGGTCGCTGTTGATGAAAAGACCATTGAATACGTGAAAGGTCGTCCATTCGCACCAAAAGGCGAGCATTGGGATATGGCGGTTGAAGCCTGGAAAGAGCTGAAAACGGATCCGGATGCGCACTTCGATAAAGTGGTTGAATTAAAAGCTGAAGACATCATTCCACAAGTGACCTGGGGTACTTCTCCAGAAATGGTTAAGCCAGTCACCGGCACTATTCCAAATCCAGCCAAAGAATCAAACCCGGTTAAGCAAGAGGGTATTGAGCGTGCATTGAAATACATGGATTTGAAAGCGGATATGCCAATCACGCAAATTCCCGTGGATAAAGTCTTTATTGGTTCCTGTACTAACTCGCGCATCGAAGATTTACGCGAAGCAGCAGCTGTGGCAAAAGGTCGCAAAGTAGCTGCCAGCGTTAAATTAGCGATGGTGGTTCCAGGTTCTGGTCTGGTTAAAGAGCAGGCCGAAGCGGAAGGTTTGGACAAAATCTTTACCGAAGCTGGTTTCGAATGGCGTGAGCCAGGTTGCTCCATGTGTTTGGCGATGAATGCTGATCGTTTGGAGCCAGGTGAGCATTGTGCTTCAACCTCAAACCGTAACTTCGAAGGTCGCCAAGGGCAGGGTGGACGTACCCATCTGGTTAGCCCTGGAATGGCCGCCGCGGCAGCTGTTTATGGTCACTTCACCGACGTTCGTGAATTAGAACTGCAACCGATTAATGGAGGTGCTAACTAATGGAAGCCTTTACTCAACACACAGGCTTAACGGTGCCTTTAGACCGTGCCAACGTCGACACTGATGCGATTATTCCCAAGCAGTTTTTGAAATCCATTAAGCGCAGTGGCTTTGGCCCGAACTTATTTGATGAGTGGCGTTATCTGGATCATGGCGAACCCGGTATGGACAATTCACAGCGTCCTATTAACCCAGACTTCGTTTTGAACTTTCCGCGCTATCAGGGGGCATCCATTTTACTGGCGCGTGAAAACTTTGGTTGTGGCTCAAGCCGTGAGCACGCGCCATGGGCATTGGAAGATTATGGCTTTAAAGCCGTTATTGCGCCAAGTTTCGCGGATATCTTCTTCAATAACTGCTTCAAAAACGGTATCTTACCGATAGTTTTAGATCACGAAACCGTTGATTTGCTGTTTAAAGAATCCGAAGCGAACGAAGGCTACAAGCTGGATATTAATCTTGAACAACAAACAGTTACTCGCCCCAATGGCGAAGTGATCAAGTTTGAGGTTGAGCAAGATCGTAAACACAGCTTGTTGAACGGCCTGGATGATATTGGTATTACCTTGCAGCAAGAAGCGGCGATTACTGCTTATGAGAACGAGCGTAAGAAACGCGCGCCTTGGCTTTTTCAATCGTAAAATGCGTTAAATTGCTCTTTGGCTTTGTTATTAAGGGTTTTTCTGGGTCATTAACCTGAACGTTAACTCCCCATTAGAAACTCTTAATGCCTCGCCTTTAAACAATGTCTCAGCGTTTTTTTGATTGAAAAGTCAAACTATAAGTTGAATGTAGGGTGCGTCGTGACGCACCGTTCTACAAAAGTAGCCTTCGCAGTGAACTTTACTCATCAAGTTATCAACTAGAGAGAATAATTATGAAATGGATGTTTTTTTTATTGGTTTTAATGGGAACTGCCTCTGCTCAAACCACAGACTTGAGTTTCGACCAAGCGCTATCTAAAGCGCATAGTATGGAGTCAAGTTTAGGACAGCAGGATACTTATCGTTTAATGAAGGCCCAAGGTGAGTTGTTGGGTAAGGCAATCCCTGTCTGTATTAATAGAACAGGTAGTTTTGCAGAGATATTTACGGTAGTTGTGAGTCTTGATGCGTCGGGTAAAGTGGATCAAGTATGGCATCAACCTGAGAACGCATTCGTTGCATGTTTTTTGAGTGAAATGAAGCGACAATTTTCATATATTGGTGATAAGACTCCGTTCTATACAGCAATTGAATATACAACAAACAATTAAATTGAGTTGAATTATGACTAAGAAAATTTTGGTATTGCCGGGCGATGGTATTGGTCCGGAGATTGTAGGTCAGGCGACGCGTGTATTGGATGCGTTGATTGCTGATCATGGTTTGGATATGGCTTATGAATCTGATCTGGTGGGCGGTTCATCTTTTGATGAGCATGGCGTCCCTTTGACTGACGAGGTGCTTGAAAAGGCGCATCAGGCAGACTCAGTATTATTGGGCGCGGTGGGCGGCCCTAAATGGGAACAGTATGAAATTGCGGTTCGTCCTGAAAAGGCGTTGTTAAAACTGCGTTCTGAATTAAAGCTGTTCGGTAACCTGCGTCCTGCGATTTTGTATCCACAATTGGCGAGTGCTTCAAGCTTAAAACCTGAGCTGGTTTCTGGTCTTGATATGTTGATCGTTCGTGAATTAACCGGCGGCATTTATTTTGGTCAGCCTCGCGGTATTCGCACCAAGGATAATGGCGAGCGCGAAGGTTTTAATACGTACGTATACAGCGAAAGCGAAATCGAGCGCATTGCTCATGTGGCTTTCCGCGCGGCTATGTTGCGTGACAAGCGTTTATGTTCAGTGGACAAAGCCAATGTACTTGAAGTGACTGAGTTGTGGCGTGAAGTGATGACGCGTGTTGGTAAAGAGTACCCAGAAGTCGAGTTGACGCATATGTATGTGGATAACGCGGCTATGCAATTGGTGCGTGCGCCGAAGCAGTTCGATGTGATGGTAACCGGCAATATGTTCGGTGATATTCTGTCCGATTGCGCCGCTATGTTGACGGGTTCGATTGGTATGTTGCCTTCGGCCAGTTTGGATGCCAACGGCAAGGGTATGTATGAACCGATTCATGGTAGTGCGCCAGATATTGCTGGCCAGAATAAAGCGAATCCACTAGCAACTATTCTGTCAGTCTCGATGATGTTGCGTCATAGTTTCGGCGAAGAAGCTTTAGCAGACAAAATTGAAAATGCGGTTTCTACTGTCCTGGATCAAGGTTACCGTACCGGTGACATTTATACTGACGGCATGAAGTTGGTATCGACCAGTGAAATGGGCGATGCAGTATTAGCTGCTCTGAAATAAGGGTCACTATGACAAACAAAGGCTTATTAGCCTCTGATTTGACCATATCGCGTGCTGAGCACGTTTTGTTGGAAGGCGCTGAACTTGAGTTGGCGCCTTCGACTATTACCTATCTTTATGGTGAAAATGGCGCTGGCAAAACCAGTCTGATGCGTTGTCTGTCTGGCTTATTGCAAGCTGACAGCGGTAAAATTTATTGGAATGGCCAGTCTATCACCAGTCTCGATTCTGAATATTTTCAAGATCTTATCTTTCTCGCTCACGCTTTATCCATGAAGGCAGAGCTGACTATATTCGAAAACCTGAGTTTTTATGCGCGCTTGCGTGGCATCAAAGACCCCAAATCATTAATTGATCAAGCAACTTCCCAGCTGGGGATTGCTCAATTACAAAACCGTCGTTTTGCCGAATTGTCTGCTGGCCAGCAGCACAAAGTGGCTTTGTGTCGGCTGGTGATTGAGCCAGCCAAAATATGGATTTTGGATGAGCCCTTTGTCAATCTGGACAAGGCTACCCGTCACTGGCTCGCAGGCTTGATTCAAAAGTTTGCCAAACAGGGTGGGGTGGTGCTATTTACCTCGCATCACGAAATCGAAGAGCTGGCGATTGATCAGCGCATAGGGATTGAACACTGATGTTTGGCGCCTTGTTGAAAAAAGAGTTAATGGTAGCTCGCCGCAACTGGATTGGCATTGTCATTCCGTTGTTTTTCTTTGTCATGGTGGTCAGTTTGTTTCCTTTTGGGGTGAGCCCCGAAGCGCCCACATTACAAAAGATCGCCCCCGGCATTATCTGGGTGGCGGCGCTACTGGCTACGCTGCTGTCGCTTGAGCAGTTTTATCGTAGCGATTATCAGGATGGTTCGCTGGAACAGACTTTGTTGATTGCTGGGCCCACCCAAGTCGCTAGCGCCAAAATTCTCGCTCATTGGTTATTAACCGGCTTGCCATTGGTGATTGTTTCGCCATTGCTCGGCATTTTGATGCAGATCAATCATGGCTTTGCTGGCTCCAATCATACTTGGGTTCTGATGTTGAGCTTACTGCTTGGAACGCCAACCTTATGCTTGATTGGTGCGGTGGGAATGAGTCTGGCTTTGGCGGCAAATCGCAATGGGATGCTAGTCGCGGTTTTGGTGTTGCCTCTGTACGTACCAATTTTGATTTTTGGCACTTCAACAGTTACAGCATCGCTGGAAAATTTCAGCTATAATGGCCAACTTGCGATTTTAGCTGCTTTATTATTGATTGCGCTGGTTATGAGTCCTTTTGCAGCAGGACGCGCATTGAAAATTTCGGTAAGTTAGCTTCACCATAAGCGACTGCTAATTCAATTAAAGACTGACTGATAATAGGTTTACAATTAATGGCTTCTCGTTGGCGTTGGTTTCATCAACTCGGTTCCCCCAAATGGTTTTTCGAAAAATCCGCTAAATGGCTTCCCTGGATCTGGGTTAGCACGCTGATTTTATTGGCAGTTGGTTTGTACTACTCATTATGGGCTTCACCAATCGAAGCTCGCCAAGGCCAGGGCCACACCGTTCGTATCATGTATATTCATGTTCCCGCCGCTGCCTTATCCATGATTGGTTATGTGGCGATGGCGATAGCGTCTACCATAGGTCTGGTCTGGAAAATGAAGATGGCCTTCGCTGCATCGCGAGCGATAGCACCGATTGGCGCAGCCATGACCTTTATTGCATTGTTCACCGGTGCGGTCTGGGGCAAACCTACCTGGGGCACTTGGTGGGAGTGGGATGCACGTCTGACTTCTGAGTTATTGTTACTCTTCTTATACTTGGGCTTTATAGCCTTGCACTCATCTTTTGCTGAGCGCGCTAAAGCGGACAAGGCTGCGGCTGTGTTGGCGATAGTGGGCGTGATTAATGTGCCTATCATCTATTTCTCAGTGAAATGGTGGAACACTCTGCACCAAGGTTTTTCTGTGACTCAAAAGGGTGCTTTGGCGCCTGAATTTCAAGTGCCGTTGTTCACCATGATTGGTGCTTTCTATTTGCTATTTATTGGTCTGGTCATAATGCGTTTGCGCGTAGAAATTCTAATGCGTGAGCAAAAGTCGCGTTGGGTAGCTGATTGGGCTACTGAACAAAAGACGCAGAAAGCACCGAAGCGAGGTTTATAGATGAATAGTTTCCATGAGTTTATTTTTATGGGCAAACATGGCGCCTATGTCTGGTCGAGCTATCTAATGACCTTTATCGTGTTATTAGGCATGTTCTATTGGTTCCGATATTTATTGAAATCTCTGCGTAGCCAAGTAAAATCTGAGCACAATTCCAGTGATTCAAATGCTGTTCGGCCAAAAGCGCGCAAGTTGAAAGTCGAAAAAACCGAATCGCGAGATTAAAAGATTTATGAAAGCACACCGTCGTAACAAACTTATCGCTATCATCTCTGGCCTGATTCTATTATCCGGTGCCGTTGCTCTGATCCTCTACGCTTTGACCGAAAATATTAATCACTTTTACGCCCCTACCGAAGTTAAAGAAGGCAATGCGCCTTTAAACAAAACCATTCGTGTTGGTGGTCTGGTGGTTCCTGGCTCAATTGAGCGTTCTGGTGAAAGACTCTATGTCGAGTTTAAAATCACCGACAATCAGAGTCAGATGGTCATTAGTTTCGATAACATCTTGCCGGATATGTTTAAAGAAGGGCAGGGTGTGATTGCTGAGGGTCAACTGGTTGATCAAAATAAGTTGGTCGCGACTAAGGTGTTGGCAAAACACGACGAGACTTATATGCCACCTGAGGTAGAAGCCTCGCTGCAGAAATATGGCCATCCGATGCAACCAAGAGATGGTGATAAGCCTAAACAATCCTCAGACAAATACTAGCAGGTTTAACCTTGATCCCAGAACTCGGTAACTTCTTTCTTATATTGGCGTTTATTAACGCCATTTTATTAGGTACTTTGCCATTTTATGGTGCGCACACCAACCATAAGGGTTTGATTCAATTTGCGCACCGTGCATCGACCAGTATTTTCCTGCTGATGTTGGTCAGTTTTGTCTGCCTGACGATTGCCTTTATTCAGAATGATTTTTCGGTAGCTTATGTTGCTAATCATTCCAATTCCCAACTTCCCATTTATTACCGAATTTCTGCAGTATGGGGATCGCATGAAGGTTCTTTGTTGCTGTGGGTGCTAATCTTAACGGGCTGGATCTTTGCGGTATCCAAGTTCAGCAAATCTTTACCTGACACGATGACCGCACGCGTGTTGGGTGTTATGGGCCTCATTGCGGTTGGTTTTGTTTCCTTTACCTTATTCACCTCTAATCCATTCGAGCGTGAATTACCCTTTATACCGATTGATGGTGCTGATCTGAATCCTCTGTTGCAGGATTTCGGTTTGATTGTTCATCCGCCTATGTTGTACATGGGCTACGTTGGCTTCTCTGTGGTGTTTGCTTTCGCTATCGCTGGGCTGTTGCAGGGTGAGCTTGATCATCATTGGGCCAAGTGGTCACGCCCTTGGACGGTGGTCGCCTGGATCTTTATGACGATAGGAATCGCACTAGGCAGTTGGTGGGCTTACTATGAGCTTGGCTGGGGTGGCTGGTGGTTCTGGGATCCAGTTGAAAATGCTTCCTTCCTGCCTTGGTTGGCGGGTACCGCTTTGATCCACTCGTTGGCAGCTACGGAAAAGCGCGGCGTATTTAAGTCGTGGACAGTGTTGCTGGCGATTTTGACTTTTTCGTTAAGCCTGCTTGGAACCTTCCTGGTTCGTTCCGGTGTCCTAACCTCGGTTCATGCCTTCGCTAATGACCCGGTTCGCGGTAAGTTTATTTTAGTATTCCTGGCGATTGTGGTGGGTGCTTCTTTATTGCTGTACGCCATTCAATCGAGCAAAGTTCGCTCGAAATCAGATTTTACCTTGGTATCACGAGAAGTGGCGTTACTGTTTAATAATGCATTGTTAGCAGTGTCGACCTTTGTGGTGTTACTGGGTACATTGCATCCGCTGATGATTGAAGCTTTCACTGACGGTAAGTCGTCGGTTGGCCCTCCTTATTTTAATTTGATGTTCTCTGTCTTCTTCATTCCAATTTTGCTATTGATGCCTTTTGGGCAGCAAATCAAGTGGAAAAAAGATGATCTGCCTGCACTGTTGAAAAAATATATCTGGTGGTTCTTAAGCTGCATTATTCTGGCCTTCATTCTGACCTTGGGTCTGAATGGTTTCACTTTTGATGAACTTGAACCAATGGCAGTGATAGGAACTATTTTAGGCTTGTGGGTAATCGCTGGCACGGTCAAGTACATTCAGCTGCAATCCGAAAAAGGCCAGACACGCTGGGCGGGAATGCGAAAAATAAGCCGTAGTTATTGGGGTATGATTTTTGCCCATATCGGTGTGGCAGTGACAACTCTGGGTGTGGTGTTAACCTCTTACTACAGTATTGAGAAAGATATCCGAATTGAGATTGGCGAGACTGTCGAAGTGGAAGGTTTGTCGGTTCAATTTAAAGATTTCAAGAACATTCAGGGCCCGAACTATATTTCGTCGAAAGCTATTTTTGCGGTGACCAAGTCAGGCGATTTTATCGCTGAATTAAAGCCTGAAAAACGGCGTTACAATGCATCGCAAATGGTGATGACTGAAGCGGCAATTGATCCCGGTTTATTCAGAGACGTTTATATTGCCATGGGAGAGCCGCTGGATAATGCTGCCTGGGCCATCCGTGTTTATTATAAGCCCTTTGTGCGCTGGATTTGGTTCGGTGCTATCTTTATGGCCTTAGGTGGACTTTTAGCGATGACCGATAAACGCTATCGGGAAAAGAAGTTTAAGAAAAAAGGTACTCAGGAGGCTGTTACTAATGGCCAATAAGAAGTTACTGATAACATCAATCCCTATCGTTGTTTTCATAGCATTGGTGATTGTCTTCTGGTTCTCTTTGGGCTCTGATCCAACTGAGCTACCCTCGCAACGTATTGGTAAGCAGGTACCAGAGTTTCGCTTGAGTAATCTGCATAACCCTGAAGAAACTTTTACCAATAAAGATTTGCCCAATAAGCCTTTCTTACTCAATGTGTGGGCAACCTGGTGTGTGTCATGCCATGTTGAGCATCCGTATTTAGTTAAATTCGCTAATCAGTACCCCATCCCTATCATTGGCTTAAACTATAAGGATGTACGGGTTGACGCATTGCAGTACTTGCAAAAAGGTGGTGATCCTTATCTGTTTTCAATAGCCGATGAAGACGGCACTATGGGTATCGATCTGGGTGTTTACGGTGCTCCGGAAACCTTTATTGTGGATGGTGAGGGTATCATCCATCATCGCTATGTTGGTGTCATCGACGAACGCGTATGGACTACGGTGATTCTGCCTAAAATGAAAGAGCTTGATCCATCATTAGTCGACGTGGAGGCAACTCAATGAAAAAGTTTGCACTGATCATCAGCATCTTGTTTTTTGCCCAGCTGGCTGAGGCAGTTATTGAAACTTATGATTTTGATAATGAAGAACAAGAACAACTTTATTATGAAATTATCAATGAGCTTCGCTGCCCTAAATGTCAGAACCAGACCATAGCAGACTCGGATGCTCCTTTATCCCGAGATTTGCGTTTTATCGTGCAGCAAAAAATTAAAGTGGGTGAGACGAAATCTCAAATATTAACCTATATGCAAGAGCGCTACGGTGATTTTGTTTTATATGACCCTCCTGTGCAGCCTGCTAACTATGTGTTGTGGTTTGCTCCGCTGGCGATTTTCCTGATTATACTGGTCGTTGTCATCAGCCGAGTAGGTCGTCGCAAAGTCAATCCTGCTACAGGCGATGTTGAATCAAAAGATATTCACTCAAAAGAGAAGGGCGAATAATTCATGGTTGCTTGGATCACATTAGCACTAATTGTATTGGCTTGGGCTGCCTGGTTATTCGGTGGTGTATTCAAAGGCTCAAACAGAAAGCTGCTGTACCTTAGTATGCTGTTGGTCAGTGGTGTTCTGAGTTTGTTCATCTATTTCAAGATGGGTGCTCATGCCGAGCTTGAGCAGCTTTCTGAGAAGCACCAGTCTTTTGTTGAACTTGATCTTGTACAGTTGGCGGATAAAGCACAAAAGAAAGAGATTACGGTTCTTGAGTTTTTAACCGAGCTACGTTTGCGTAGTGAGCTTGATCCTGACAATAAAGAGAAGTGGTTGCAGCTTGGGCAAATCTTTTTAAGGTTTGGTGAGGTTGAAGAAGCAGATCAAGCTTTTGTTCGTGCTATCAGTCAGGAGCCTGGCGATGCCAGTCGTTTACAAGTCGCGCAATATTATCTTGAGACGGATCAACAGGCAGCCTATGAAAGAGCCGAACGTCATATTAACCTGGTTTTGATGGAGCAGCCCAATCATGAAGGCGCTTTATTAATGCAAGGAGTAAACCAGTTTAAACAACAGAAATTCCAGGCGGCCATCGACTATTGGCAGCGCCTTTTGCAGATGCGCGAACCTGGCAGTCAGTCTGCCGAGCTGATGCAACAACAAATCGCTCGCGCGAAACACCAACTTAAATTACAGCAAACCAATAATATTCGGGTGTTTGTTGATAACTTATCAGATTTACCTTTACAGCAGTTCAGTAAAGCCTTTGTGATTGTACGTTCCTATACCGGCGGTCCGCCTGTTGCAGTGCGCTCTGTGGCATTGGCGCAGCTCGAACAGGGTGTATTGTTGACTCCCAATGATGTGATGTTACCGGATGTTGATTTATGGCAGGCTCAGGATGTGTTGGTTGAGATTCGCTTATCCGTTGAAGGCATAGCACAGCCTGGTACCGGTGATATTTATGGTCGAACTGAGGTATTGGCTAACCTTACTCCGGGTGACCAATTTCACATTGAGCTCAATCAAACTGTGAATTAAGTTCGATCCCTTCTCGTTTTGACGTGACTTTCACAGGGAATAGTGGAAATTTGTTGTTAAGCTATGTAACAAATAGCGAATAGGTTACTCTAATAACCGAATGTTCGATATTATAGAACAGTTTTTTAAACAACAAGTTAGGAGTTATGTCATATGTTAAACAAAGATAAAACCAAGTTAGCCCTAGTAGTATCTGCATCACTAGCTGCTTCTGCAGCAATCGGCACAGCAACTGCTGGCGAGAACCCATTCACTTTAAATGACTTACAGTCTGGTTATAACCTTTCTATGTTTGACGGCCATGGTAAAGATGGCGAAGGCAAATGTGGTGAAGGCAAGTGCGGTGAAGAAAAAGCCGAGAAAGCCGAAGAAGGTAAATGTGGTGAAGGCAAGTGCGGCGAAGGTAAATGTGGTGAAGATAAAGCCGACAAAGCCGAAGAAGGTAAATGTGGTGAAGGTAAATGCGGCGAAGAAAAAGCTGAAAAAACCGAAGAAGGCAAATGTGGTGGCGCTAGCTAATCACTTGAGCTGACCCAATTAAAGTGGCGCTTAGTCGCCACTTTTCCTTTCTACTCATTATTTTCTCAGGAGTAAATGTGAAACAACGTAAGATCATTACAGGTGCAGGCTTAGGACTTCGTCGAGACTTTCTTGATGAGTATGACGCTTTGGATCAGTCTGATGTTGATTTCATGGAAGTTGCCCCTGAAAACTGGATTCCTTACGGCGGTCGCTTACAAGAACAGTTTAAGCGCTACGCAGACAGATTCCCCTTTGTGATTCATGGTTTGTCGCTGTCGATCGGTGGCCCGACGCCGCTGGATACTGACTTCGTCAAACAGGTCGCAGAATTCATTAAGACTTATGACATTCAGTTTTACAGTGAACACTTAAGTTACTGTAGCGATGATGGTCATATGTATGATCTGATGCCAATTCCATTTACCGAAGAAGCGGTTCATTACGTTGCAAACCGAATTAAGCAGGTTCAGGATATTATTGGCCAGCAAATCGCTATGGAAAACGTGTCCTATTATGCGGCACCAGGGCAGGAAATGCCCGAACTCGAATTTTTGTTGGCGGTTTTGGAAGAGGCTGATTGTAAGTTGCTGTTAGACGTTAATAACATCTACGTAAACAGTATTAATCATAAGTACGATCCTAAGCAATTTTTAAAAGCTCTGCCAAAGCATCGCATCGCTTATGGCCATATTGCCGGTCATTACGATGAAGCAGAGGATCTCAAAGTCGATACTCATGGCTCCGATGTTAAACCCGAAGTCTGGGACCTGCTGGATATGGCTTATGAGCAGTTTGGCGTTTTCCCGACTTTACTTGAGCGAGATTTCAACATCCCAAAAATGAGCCAGCTATTAAAAGAAGTTGAGCAGATCAAAGCATTGCAAAATAAATACCAGCAAGTTCCGGCAGCGATAGCTTAGAGGTTTAGGTGTAATGAATAAAAGCCCGGAGCTACCTAAATTTCAACAAATCCAATACGAGTTCGCTAAAAACCTGCGAAATCCAGCGAAGTTTCAGGCGCCTGAAGGCATTGAAGCGAGGCGTATGAAGGTTTATCAGGATTTGTTTTACAACAATGTACAAAATTTCTGTGCCAAAGGTTTTCCTATCCTACGTTCTTTGACGCCAGACGATAAATGGCATCGCATGGTGCGCGACTTTTTTACTGAATATCGCGCCCACTCACCTTACTTTGCAGAGATTTCCGCTGAGTTTTTAAATTATCTGTCAGAGCATCGTCAGCCCGAGCAGGATGATTATCCTTTTATGCTGGAACTTGCCCATTGGGAGTGGCTGGAGGTGGCTCTATTAGCCAATAAAGACGATATTCTGTCGATTCCCCATGATAGGAACGGTGATTTGTTTGAGCAAAATATTGTGATATCACCCTTAGCGAGTGCCGTCGCCTATGAATATCCGGTGCATCGTATCGGTAGCGCTTACATCCCGGAAGACAAGCCTGAACAGCCAAGCTTCCTAATTATTTGCCGTGATCGTAAGCATAAGATTGAGTTTATGGAAACTAACCTGTTCACCTACCGTTTGTTACAGATTTTCCTGGAGCATTTGGAACAGGAGCGGCAAATTACCGGCCAGCAGGCTTTGCAGCAGCTGGCTGAAGAAACTCAGTTTCCCAATCCGCAACAGCTTATTGAAGGCGGCAAGCAAATGCTGGACAGTCTCTTGCAACGGGACGTCATTCTGGGCGTTAATTCATGAGCAAAGGTCAACAGACCCAAACAACAAGTCTGGCGCAAATCCATTGAAACCTTTATCATTGCGCCATTGAGATACCAAAGGACAAAATAATGACGTTTCACCGATTGATATTGGTTTTGGGTGTTTTAACCTTATCAGCTTGCGCAACAACTGACTCAAGGAACCCTAAAGATCCCTACGAAGATTTTAACCGAGACGTGTGGGAATTTAACCGCGCCATCGACAACGCCATCTTAAAGCCCACAGCAAAGGGCTATCAAGCGATTACACCAGATCCGGTTGAGAAAGGCATTTCTAATTTTTTCAGTAACTTAGGTGAAATCGAAACCATTATTAATGACATTCTGCAAGCCAAGTTTGGTAAAGCGGGGCGTGATACAGGACGTTTTCTGATTAATAGTACTCTGGGTTTGGCTGGTTTTCTTGATCCAGCCACAGAAATGGGCTTAAAGAAAGAAGAAGAAGACTTTGGTCAGACCCTGGCTGCCTGGGGCTTCGATTCGGGTCCATACCTGATGTTACCATTCCTCGGCCCCTCAACCGCTCGTGATAGTATTGGCTTTGCGGTGGATAAAGCTGCCTTATACAGCCCGTATGACGAAATGAATGACTCGCAAACCGAGTGGAGCTTAAGAGCGCTTGATCTGATCCAGACTCGGGCATCGTTATTACCTTTGGAAGAACAGCTGGAGCAGGCGTTAGACGACTACTCAATGGTCCGCGATGCCTATCTACAGCGCCGTGAGTTCCTGATTCATGACGGTCGACCACCGATCGAAGATGATTGTGAGTTTGAAGAAGACTGCGAAGATTGGTAATTTACCCTAAGCAGCAATAACAGGAATATCGAATCATGCCGATGGATTTTAAAGACACTTTGGTTATAGCCATTTCGTCAACTGCCTTGTTTGACTTGGCAGAGAGCCATCGCATTTACATGGAAAGTGGCGTCAACAGTTACGCCCAATATCAAATCGATCACGAAGATGAGCTACTCAAGCCTGGTGCGGCATTTGGCCTGGTTCGCAAGCTACTTGCCTTGAACGAAGGTGCGCAAGACAAGCCTCGTGTTGAAGTGATTCTCCTATCCCGCAACAGTGCGGACACTGGGCTGCGTGTATTCAACTCCATAGAAAATCATCGATTGCATATTACCCGCGCTGCTTTTACCTCAGGCAACAGTCCTTATCTTTATGCCGAAGCCTTTGGTGCTCACCTGTTTTTATCGACTAATCCTGTTGACGTCACTCAGGCCATAGAGGCCGGTATCGCTGCCGCTACTATTGTTGCACCGACGCAAGCAGGTAATGAAACCGATATCATCAAGTTCGCTTTTGATGGTGATGCGGTTCTGTTTTCTGATGAGTCCGAGCAGATTTTTCAAAGCGGTGGATTGGAAGAGTTTACCAGGCATGAGAAAGCATCCGCGCAAAAACCTCTCGAAGGTGGACCATTCAAAAACTTCCTTGCCGCACTGCATAAGCTGCAAAAAGAATTTGGTACAGAGAACTGTCCTATTCGAACAGCACTGGTTACAGCTCGTTCGGCCCCTGCGCATGAGCGCGTGATTCGAACACTCCGTTACTGGGACATTCGCATTGATGAAGCTTTATTCCTGGGCGGCATGGACAAAACAAAATTCCTCAAAGCATTTGGTGCAGATGTGTTCTTCGATGACCAGGAAGGGCATATTGAGCGCGCCAGAGAACATATCGCCAGTGGACACGTACCTAATGGCGTCATTAACAAGAACAAAGCGTAATAAAATAGATTGCGCTTACTAAAACCTCGTTACACCTCCTTCCTTGATATTTAACTGCGATTCGGGCATCGTGCTGTAATCTTGTTTTTTGAACATTCCATTGGGATATCAGCGTGAATATCAGTATCAAACACATCATTTCAGCACTTCTATGCTTTGCTAGCTTTACATCAGTGGCTGCCACTCTGGATGCTCCAGAGAGAACCGAAGGTGAAGGTCCTTATGATCGACTCATTCTCCGTGGTGGCATCATCATCAATGGGGAGGGCGCTCCGCCAACTGGCCCAGTCGATATTATTATTGAAGGTAATACCATCAAAAGCATCCGCTCAGTGGGCGCACCGGGAGTTGCTATTAATGAAGCTAAAAGACCCAAAGCTGGCCCAAACGATAAGGTCATGGATATCAGTGGCCATTATGTTTTGCCTGGCTTTGTCGATATGCATGGCCATATCGCAGGTAGTGTTGATGGGCTACCAGCTGAATATCCTTTAAAGTTATGGTTGGCTCACGGCATTACCACGGTGCGCGAACCGGGTAGCTTTAATGGCCTGGACTGGACGCTAAAACACCAAAAGCTTAGTCAACAGAATAAGATCACAGCACCACGCATTGTGCCTTACATTGGATTTGGTATGGGCTGGGATAAAGAAATCACCACACCTAAAGAAGCACGTAAATGGGTTCGCCATGTGGCAAAAGAAGGCGCAGCCGGAATCAAGTTTTTTGGCTTGCCCAAAGATATGATGGAAGCAGCGCTGGATGAAGCTAGCAAGCAAGGTTTAGGCACTATGATGCACCATGCACAACTGAACGTGTATGGCACTAATGCACTGGACTCAGCGCGTTTGGGCTTAACTTCCATGGAACATTGGTATGGTCTGCCGGAAGCTTTGTTCACCGATAAAACCATTCAGGATTATCCACTCGAATATAACTACAACGATGAGTCACATCGCTTCACTGAAGCTGGCCGCCTATGGCAACAGGCAGCTCAAAAAGGTAGTGACCGCTGGAATTCTGTCCGTGATGAACTGATCGATTTAGATTTCACCATCAATCCGACACTGACCATCTACGAAGCCAGCCGTGATGTCATGCGTGAGCGTGAGGCTGAGTGGCATGATGATTATACTCACCCCAAACTACTTGAATTCTTCGAGCCCAACCGTCACTCGCATGGTTCTTACTTTTTTGATTGGACTACGCAGAACGAAA
This sequence comes from Kangiella sp., assembly GCF_048265365.1. Lineage (NCBI taxonomy): Bacteria > Pseudomonadati > Pseudomonadota > Gammaproteobacteria > Kangiellales > Kangiellaceae > Kangiella > Kangiella sp. The sequence goes on along the minus strand of NZ_JBLXBT010000002.1, from coordinate 135,300 downwards.
TTGACTGGAAAGAAAATTACCGTATCTGGATGAGTTTCTTGAATGACTATAAAAATCACGGCGGGCGCGTTACCACGGGCTCTGACACTGGTTACATATACAAGATCTTTGGCTTTGGTTTGATTCGTGAGTTTGAACTGCTGCAAGAAGCAGGGTTCCATCCGCTTGAAGTGATCCAGTCCGCGACGCTGAACGGTGCAGAAGCTTTGGATATGGACGATAAGATTGGTTCGTTACGTCCGGGTAAATTAGCAGACCTGGTGATTGTCGATGAAAATCCTATCGCAAACTTTAAAGTGCTTTATGGCACAGGCCATTACCGTTTGGGGCTTGATAATGTTCCGCAACGAGTTGGCGGCGTTAAATACACCATTAAAGATGGCATCGTCTTTGACGCTCAACAATTGAGAAAAGATGTTAAAGCCATAGTGCAAAAAGCGAAAGACTCTCAATAAAAATTGAACTAGCCTCTGAAATATTATTCAGAGGCTATTGTTTACTTTAAGATTTGAGTTAATGCCGGTTCTAATTCCGGATATTTAAATTCAAAACCTGATTCTTCAAGTTTATGCGGCACCACTCTTTGCCCAGTCAATAGAATATGAGCCATTTCCCCCATCACAATTTTTAAAGCAAACCCCGGAACCGTCATAAAAGTAGGGCGGCCTAACACTTCGCCCAGTGTTTTGGTTAAGGTTTCATTGGTAACAGGATTCGGTGCGGTCAAGTTGATAGAGCCTGACAAACTGTCGTTGTCTATTATGTGTTTGAGTGCTCGAACATGGTCAAGAATGTGAATCCAGGAAAAGTATTGATTACCAGAACCCAATTTGCCACCAAGTCCAAGCTTAAAAGGCAGTAGCATCTGTGAAAGGGCTCCTTTGTTGCCGAGTACGACCCCTGTGCGAATGCAGCATACACGAACCCCAAGGCTTTCAGCGCGATAGGCCGCATCTTCCCATTTAGAGCATAGTCGAACCTGAAACTCTGAAGCATTTCCCGAAGTTGACTTTTCATCCAGCAATTCACTACCACGTGGGCCATAATAGCCGATAGCAGAACCGCTAATGAAGGTATGAGGCGTGCGCTCTTGATGTGACATCCAATCCACCAGCTTTTCTGTTAAGTGTAATCGGCTGTTAACAATTTCCTGCTTATATTTATCGGTCCAACGCTTGGCTGATAAATTCGCTCCAGCCAAATTAATCACAATGTCTGCATGATGAACCTCACTCAGGTCTTCCACCAGCTGCACGTGCTTATAATAAAAATCATCCTCATATTTAGTCGGTGTTCGACTAAGAACCACAATATTGTAATTATCCTTTTGTAACAGCGGGATTAAATTGCGGCCAATAAACCCGGTACCGCCTGTAACTAAAATGGTTTCCATAAGATCCTTCAATTGCCATTAAGACATAACATCAGTATAGCAATCTAACCGTGTAAATGAAGTGAATAGGTTAGATATTTGGTAGGTGGTATTGTATCGGTTTGAGACGGCTTTGTAGGGGAAATAATACCTAGAGGGGAAGGGGAGTCTAGTGGGGAGAGAAGGGACAACTCAAGAGTTGTCCCTAAGAAAAGCTAAACCACTAACACTCAATAATATGTACCGCTAAACCACCGCGTGCTGTTTCTTTATATTTGTCACGCATATCCATGCCTGTGTCCCACATGGTTTTGATGACTTTATCGAGCGATACTTTGTGTTCACCATCGCCACGTAGTGCCAGGCGAGCAGCATTAATCGCTTTGATAGAGCCCATGGCGTTACGTTCAATACAGGGAACCTGAACCAGGCCACCAACAGGGTCGCAGGTTAAGCCAAGGTTATGCTCCATGCCAATTTCTGCAGCATTTTCTACTTGCTGTGGGCTACCGCCCATAACTTCGGTTAAAGCCCCAGCAGCCATTGAGCAGGCTACGCCTACCTCGCCCTGACAACCGACTTCAGCACCGGAAATCGAGGCGTTTAGTTTATATAAAATACCTATCGCGCCAGCGGTTAATAAGAAACGGATAACGGATTTTTCGTCTGCGTTTTGGTGAAAGCGCATAAAGTAAAAGAGAACGGCTGGAATAATGCCCGCTGCACCATTGGTTGGCGCTGTGACCACTCTGCCACCGGCGGCATTTTCTTCATTAACGGCAAGTGCGTAAAGATCGACCCAATCCATGGCACGTAACACATCATTCTCATTCGAGTCTGACTTGAGTTTACGATAAATGCCGGGCGCACGACGTTTGACTTTTAAGCCACCGGGTAAAATTCCTTCACGATTACAGCCGCGCTTGATGCAATCTTCCATCACTCGCCAGATTTCAAGTAGTTTGGCTTTGACTTCTTCTTCACTGCGCCACGATTTTTCGTTTTCCAGCATTAAAGTAGAAATACAAATCCCTTCATCTTTACAGATTTGCAAAAGCTCAGCAGCACTGGTGAAGGGGTATTTAACTTTAGTGTCATCTTCCATGATTGGCGTATCAGCGTCGATATCTTCGTTTACTACAAAGCCGCCACCAACAGAGTAATAAGTTTTCTTCGCAATCTCATTACCATCTTTATCGAAAGCTAAGAAAATCATACCGTTTGAATGCCGTGGTAACGATTTTCGACGATGCATGACTAAGTCTTTATCTTCCTTAAACTTAATCTCGGCATCACCGTTCAGCTTAATTTTTTTCTCTCCACGAATGGTTTCCAAGCGGGCGGGAATAATATCGGGATCAACATCTTCTGGAAGATACCCTTCAAGACCAATCATAACTGCTTTATCAGAACCGTGACCCTTACCTGTTGCGCCGAGTGAGCCATAGAGTTCGGCTTTGACTCGTGTCACCGAATCTAATAGATTTTTTTCAGCCAAAAACTCAATAAAACGGTGCGCAGCACGCATAGGGCCAACAGTGTGTGAACTGGATGGGCCAATGCCGATGCTGAACATGTCAAAAACGCTAATTGCCAAGGTGAAACCTCAAAAAAATCATTATGAAATTAATAGTCCGATTGTACTCGCTATAGCAGTGAGTTGCTATGGCTAGCTACTCAGACCAGAGACCCTTTATAAGGGGAGGTTATTGCAAAATATGGTGGGTTAACGCCTGTGGATAAGCTTAGAAAACTGGACAATGATGTTGGCGGTAGCGCCCCAGATGTTACGCTTCAGATAAGGGATCGAATAGACCGAATAACGTTGCCCATTGTACTCTTTATAAAAGTGATTTTGATTGTCTGGATTTAACACAAAATCAAGCGGCACTTCAAAAGCATCCGCAACCTCAGCTTCACACAGTCGCATTTCGTAATGTTCCTGAACCTGCGCGACTATGGGCTGGATCATAAAACCTGAAACGGTGGGTTGTAGTGGAAGTTTACCGATAACATTGATAAGACGATCCGGAATCCCCACTTCTTCGTGGGTTTCGCGTAATGCAGTGTGGATTAGATCCTTATCCGTATCATCCATGCTGCCACCTGGAAAGCTGATTTGTCCCGCATGATGGCGCAATTGGAAGGTTCTTTGGGTCAATAATAATTGTAACCCTTCTTCACGCTCAATAATCGGAACCAGAACAGCACTCGGTCTGAGCGTGGTTTCCTTTGGTGTGATCTGGTTTGCGCGCGCCAGAGCTTTTTCTATATCAATCAGTTTAATCATCTTTAAGAACGGGTAAAATTTTACTCAGTTTATGTAGTGTTTCCTGATATTCATTGTCGGCTTCGGAATCAGCGACCAGTCCACCGCCACCCCATGCATAAATCGTATCATTTTCGGTGACTAATGTGCGGATAGCGATATTCGAATCCAACATTCCTCTAAAGTCATAATACAACACTGAGCCACAATAGATACTACGGCGATGTGGTTCCAGCTCTTCAATGATTTGCATTGAGCGAACTTTGGGTGCGCCAGTAATCGAGCCACCGGGGAAGCAGTATTTTAATAATTCAATGGCGTCTTTATTGGGTGCCAAATCAGCTTCTATGGTACTGACCAGATGATGCACTGAAGTAAAGGTTTGCAGTTCAAACAGTTTAGTAACCTTGACGGAACCAATCGCTGCGCTACGACCAATATCATTACGCAGCAAATCAACAATCATCAAATTTTCTGCACGGTCTTTAACACTGTTCTGCAATTCATCGGATAGGCGTTCGTCCTCAATCGGATCTTTAGAGCGTGGACGCGTACCCTTAATCGGTTGTGTCACAACATGGCTTTTGTGTTTTTGCTTCTTAACTTCAATGAAACGTTCTGGCGAAACAGAAAGAATCTGTTGTTGTTCGAGGTTCATGTAAGCAGAGAAGGGCGCTTGATTGTGCTCGGCCAGTTTTAAATAAGCATTCCAGGGATGACCCTGATAAGCTGCTTTGAATCGTTGCGCGAGATTGGCCTGATAGCAATCGCCTGCATGGATATAGTCATGCACTTTTTGGAATCGATCCGTGTAGCTTTGCTGGCTCATGTTAGATTGCCAGTTGTCGGCTAATTGAAACTCATCGAAATGCGCAGGTTCGGCTTGCTCAAAATAACCTTCAAACTCACGAATAATATCTTCCCAATAACTTTCGCAGTAATCGGAAAACTTAAGCAGGTAGCATTTTTGCTGTTCGTGATCACTGATGAAGCCCCACTCATACAAACCAAAAGCCATTTCCGGCAACTGAATATCTTTTTTAGCGATGGTTGGAATTTTTTCAACATAACGACCGAGGTCATAGCTACAGTAGCCAGCGATGCCGCCATGAAAAGGCAGGCGCGATAATTCTTTAGGCAATGACAGATAGTCATCAAGGCCAGCTTGATAAAACTGACGCAGATCCTCAAAAGGCGTGTGGCTAAGTTTCAGATCAAGGCCAGTAACTTCGGTCTTGCCATCGCTGAAGCAAATGGTGGCTCGTGGGCGAGCTAAAATCAGATCAAAACGGGCAGCTTGGTGGGTGGTTTTTCCACTATCCAGCAATAAGGCCCATGGCTCGTTAGCGAACCAGGAGAAAAGGTCACGTAGGGCTGCTGGGTCTCGGTAAGGAAATTCAACAAATTGAGCTGTGTTTTGTGTGTTTTTCATGCAGATAGTTTAAAAAAGAGTCAATTTGACGGCTAAATCTGAATAATTAGCGTCCAAAATTTGGGAAACGCCATTGCCAGCCTGTATAATGTTCTGCCGATTTTAGAGGTTTGTTTGCTTCTTGTATAGCGAAGCACAAATTTACTCATTCTGAGCCGTCCACGGGAGAGACTTAATGGCCGCCATTAAAGCAGAAGACTTTATTGCAAGTGTTGCTGATGCCTTTCAATATATTTCCTATTACCACCCAAAAGATTTTATCCAGGCGTTAACCGCAGCCTACGAAAAAGAAGAAAGCCCTGCGGCAAAAGATGCCATGAAACAGATTCTGGTCAATTCACGTATGTCCGCCATGGGTCATCGTCCCGTATGTCAGGACACCGGTATTGCCTGTGCTTTCGTCAAAGTAGGGATGGATGCGCGTTTTGAAGGTGGCATGACGATTCAGGAAATGGTCGATGAAGGTGTTCGTCGTGCTTACTTGAATCCTGATAACCCATTACGTGCTTCAGTACTGATGGATCCTGCGGGTAAACGCCTTAACTCCAAAGACAATACACCAGCTGTAGTACATGTTGAGATGGTTAAAGGCGATAAGGTTGAAGTCACCTGTGCCGCGAAAGGTGGTGGCTCTGAAAATAAATCCAAATTTGTTATGCTCAATCCAAGTGATTCTATTGTCGACTGGGTTGTAGAGACCGTGCCCAAAATGGGTGCTGGCTGGTGTCCGCCGGGTATGCTTGGTATTGGTGTTGGCGGTACGGCTGAAAAGGCTATGGTACTGGCCAAAGAATCCTTGATGGATCCAATTGATATGCAGGAGCTATTGAAACGCGGCCCAAGCAACCGTGTTGAAGAATTACGTATCGAGATCTACGAAGCAGTGAACAAGCTCGGTATCGGTGCACAAGGTTTGGGCGGTGTGACGACCGTGCTTGATGTTAAAATCAAAGACTGGCCAACTCATGCTGCTTCTAAGCCAGTAGCCATGATTCCAAACTGCGCCGCTACGCGTCACATTCACTTCACATTAGACGGCACTGGGCCTGCTATGCTAACCCCACCATCAATCGAAGATTGGCCGGACATGGAATATGAAGCAGCGGCCGATGCCAAGCGTGTGGATATGAATAATATCACGCCAGAAGAAGTAGCTAGCTGGAAACCAGGACAAGTCTTGCTGTTAAACGGCAAAATTCTAACCGGCCGCGATGCTGCCCATAAAAAGATTAAGGATTTACTCGATTCAGGCGAAGGCTTGCCAGAAGGTCTGGATTTCACCAATCGTTTTATTTATTACGTTGGCCCAGTAGATGCCGTAGGCGATGAAGCAGTAGGCCCAGCAGGCCCAACAACTGCAACCCGCATGGATAAATTCACTGACATGATGCTCGATAAAACTGGCTTGCTAGGCATGATCGGTAAAGCAGAGCGCGGTGATGAAGCCATTGAAGCCATCAAGAAACACAAATCCGTGTATCTAATGGCCGTCGGCGGAGCAGCCTACCTGGTTTCTAAAGCGATCAAGCATTCAGAAGTCGTTGCATTCCCTGAACTGGGGATGGAAGCGGTATATGAATTTGACGTTAAAGATATGCCAGTGACTGTAGCTGTAGATTCGCAAGGCGAAAGCGTCCACAAGACGGGGCCAGCGGTGTGGAAAGTTAAGTTAGCGAGCTAAATATGGCTAGTAGGTATAAAAGATATAGGTCACTACCATTAGAAAAAAAAGTTCGTAGTATTAAGAGAATGTTGATCTTTATGATTGCTTTTCCCGCGCCATACTACTTTTTAATGGGCTATTTATACGAGAAATATGACTGGGGTAGTGGTGATCCATATAACTGGTGGATATGGATTATTTTTTTCATTCTCGCAGTAACATGGGAAGTTTTTGAAAAGCTAAACATCTTAAAGGATGAGCTTGCCCAGCCAAAGAAAATCCCCTTGGGTAAATGACAAGAACGTAGGGTGCGTCGTGACGCACCGAATAAAATAAGGTTTATATTATGAGTGCAGGTTTAAAATTTCGTAAAGCGGTTGAAGAAAACCATCCGCTACAATTAATGGGAACCATCACAGCCTATACCGCACGTATGGCTGAAAAAATTGGTCACAAAGCGATTTACTTATCAGGTGGTGGTGTTGCTGCTAATTCATTAGGCATGCCTGATCTTGGCATATCAACAGCAGAAGATTTGTTGGTGGATATTCGCCGTATCACTGATGTCTGTTCATTACCATTAATGGTCGATATTGATACCGGATTTGGTGGCGCATTTAATATTGCTCGTACCACGCGCGCTTTAATCAAGGCTGGCGCTGCCGGCTTCCATATGGAAGATCAGGTTGCGACTAAGCGTTGTGGTCATCGCCCCAATAAAGAAATCGTCAGCCAGCAAGAAATGGTCGACCGTATCAAGTCAGCAGTCGATGCGCGTAGCGATGAAAACTTCGTTATTATGGCGCGTACTGACGCGCTAGCAGTTGAAGGTATGCAGTCAGCGATTGACCGTGCCAATGCTTGTATCGAAGCGGGTGCCGATATGATTTTCCCTGAAGCCATGCGCTCTCTGGAAGATTATGAAACTTTCCGTAAGCACGTTAAAGCTCCATTCCTGGCTAACATCACTGAATTTGGCGCAACACCACTGTTCTCCTGTGACGAACTAGCAGGTGTTGGTGTCGATATCGTTTTATATTGTTGTGGTGCCTACCGTGCCATGAACAAAGGCGCTGAAACTTTCTACAAAGATGTCATGGCGAAAGGACATCAACGCGACGTGATTGATATCATGCAAACACGCGATGAATTATACGACTATCTTGGCTACCACGAATACGAGCAAAAGCTCGATGAATTATTCGCGCAAGAAAAAGCCAAAAAGAAATAAATCATACCAGGAGACAACCATGTCAGATTTACCAAAACCAAAAAAATCCGTAGCACTGTCTGGAGTAGCGGCAGGAAATACCGCTTTGTGTACCGTAGGCCGTACTGGTAACGACTTGCATTATCGTGGTTACGATATTCTAGATTTAGCAGAAAACTGTGAGTTTGAGGAAGTTGCCCATTTATTGATACATGGCAAATTACCCAATAAAGCTGAGTTAGCAAACTACAAACGTAAATTAAAAGCGCTTCGTGGTTTGCCAGCATTACTTCAGGACGCGTTAGAACTTATTCCAGCTAATGCACACCCAATGGACGTTTTGCGTACCGGTTGTTCCATGTTGGGAACCGTCTTACCTGAGCGCGAAAGCCAGCCGATGAACGAAGCAAAAGACATTGCTGATCGTTTGTTAGCGTCTTTCCCGTCCATGTTGTTGTACTGGTACCACTTCTCGCACAATGGCGTAGCGATTGATTTGGAAACAGATGAAGAGTCTATTGCCGGACACTTCCTGCACTTATTACACGGCGAGCCATGCCCAGATTCGTGGGTTCGTGCGATGCAAATCTCCTTGAACCTGTATGCAGAGCATGAGTTTAATGCATCAACTTTCACCAGTCGCGTTATTACAGGTACAGGCTCAGATATGTACTCAGCCATCTGCGGTGGTATCGGTGCATTACGTGGTCCTAAGCATGGTGGTGCAAACGAAGTCGCACTGGATATTCAAATGCGTTACGACAGCGCGGATCATGCAGAAACTGATATTAAAGAACGTTTGGCACGCAAAGAAATCGTTATCGGTTTCGGTCATCCGGTTTACACCGTTTCAGATCCACGTAATGAAGTGATCAAAAAAGTAGCCAAAGAATTATCAGACGAGCAGGGCGACACTAAATTGTATGACGTTGCAGAGCGTCTGGAACAAGTCATGTGGGACGAAAAGAAAATGTTCCCTAACCTTGATTGGTTCTCAGCCGTGTCATACAACAAGATGGGCATCCCAACGGCCATGTTCACTCCTATCTTCGTAATCTCGCGCATCACCGGTTGGTCAGCGCATGTTATGGAGCAACGTGTTGATGGCAAAATTATTCGTCCGAGCGCGAATTATAATGGGCCGGAGAATACTAAATTCGTTCCAATCGACAAGCGTTAAAATTTTTTTAGCGCCAGTAGCTGTGTTATGCAACAGAGTTGTTGCAAGCATTGCTGCTGGTGCTTAAAAATCATGTTAATGCCACTCTCGGGGAACTGGGAGTGGTCATAAATTAGTAATAATTAGTAGCGCCAAATCCAACAAACACAATCGTGTGGACACTTATGAACACAAACTATAGAAAAAAGCTTGAAGGCACTAATCTTGATTATTTCGATACGCGAGAAGCGGTTGAAGCTATCCAGTCTGGTGCTTACGATAAACTCCCTTACACCTCAAAAGTACTTGCTGAAAATCTGGTGCGCCGTTGCGATCCTGAATTGCTAACGGACTCTCTAAAGCAACTTATTGAGCGTAAGCGTGATCTTGATTTTCCTTGGTTTCCAGCGCGTGTGGTGTGCCACGATATTCTCGGACAGACAGCGTTTGTAGATTTGGCGGGTTTGCGCGATGCGATCGCGGAGAAAGGCGGTGATCCTTCTAAAGTGAATCCAGTGGTTCCGACTCAGTTAATCGTTGATCACTCGTTAGCAGTGGAACATGCTGGTTTCGAAAAAGATGCCTTCGAAAAAAACCGAGCTATCGAAGATCGTCGTAATGAAGATCGTTTCCATTTTATTAATTGGTGTAAAACGGCGTTTGAAAACGTCAATGTTGTTCCACCGGGCAATGGCATCATGCACCAGATCAATTTAGAACGTATGTCGCCAGTCATTGAATCACGCGATGGCGTTGCTTTTCCAGACACTCTGGTTGGTACTGACAGCCACACTCCAATGGTTGATGCATTAGGCGTTATCGCAGTAGGCGTTGGTGGTCTGGAAGCTGAAAGCGTTATGCTGGGCCGTGCCTCATACATGCGTCTTCCTGACATTATCGGTGTTGAGTTAACGGGCAAACCACAACCAGGCATCACCAGTACCGATATCGTATTAGCGATTACCGAGTTTTTGCGTAACGAGCGCGTGGTTTCTTCCTACCTTGAGTTCTTTGGTGAAGGTGCTTCGCACTTAACTTTAGGCGACCGTGCCACTATCTCCAATATGACTCCGGAGTTTGGTGCAACCGCAGCCATGTTCTACATCGATCAGCAAACCATTGATTATTTAACATTAACGGGTCGTGATGATGAGAATGTAAAACTGGTTGAAACTTACGCCAAGCAAACTGGCCTGTGGGCAGATGGTTTGACCGGCGCTCAATACGAGCGTGTACTGACCTTTGATTTATCGTCAGTAGGCCGCAACATTGCGGGTCCTTCGAATCCTCATGCACGAGTTTCCACTTCCGATCTGGCCAGCAAAGGTATCGCCAAACATATTGAAACCGAAGAAGGCAAAATGCCGGATGGTGCCTGTATCATTGCAGCGATTACCAGTTGTACCAACACCAGTAACCCACGCAACATGATTGCGGCTGGTTTGATTGCGCGTAACGCCAACAAATTGGGCTTAACCCGTAAGCCTTGGGTGAAAACATCATTGGCACCTGGTTCAAAAGCGGTAACTATGTATCTTGAAGAATCTAAGCTACTTCCGGAACTTGAAAATCTCGGCTTTGGTGTCGTCGGTTATGCCTGTACTTCCTGTAACGGCATGAGCGGTGCGCTTGATCCTAAGATCAAACAGGAAATTGAAGAGCGTGATTTATACTCGACCGCGGTGTTATCGGGTAACCGTAACTTCGATGGTCGTATTCATCCGCACGCTGATCAGGCTTTCCTGGCGTCGCCCCCATTAGTAGTGGCTTACGCGATTGCAGGTACCATTCGTTTCGATATCGAGAAAGATGTATTGGGAATTGATAAAGATGGTAACTCAGTCACCTTGAAAGATATTTGGCCAAGTGATGAAGAAATTGATTCGATTATCAAAGAAAACGTTAAACCTGAACAGTTCCGCGCAGTTTATGAGCCGATGTTCAATGTCAAAGTGGACACAGGCGAGAAGAGCAACCCATTGTATGATTGGCGTCCGCAGAGTACCTATATCCGTCGTCCTCCTTATTGGGAAGGCGCATTGGCAGGCGAGCGCACCATGAAAGGTATGCGCCCGTTGGCGGTTCTTGGCGACAACATCACAACCGATCACCTGTCACCATCCAATGCGATTCAAAAATCGAGTGCAGCAGGTGCCTATCTCGACAAGATGGGCTTGCCGGAAGAAGATTACAATTCTTATGCAACCCACCGCGGTGATCACTTGACCGCACAACGCGCCACTTTCGCTAACCCAAAATTGTTAAACGAAATGGTTCGTGACCAAGACGGTTCGGTAAAGCAAGGTTCATTAGCCCGTCTTGAGCCAGAAGGCAAAGAAATGCGCATGTGGGAAACGATTGAAACCTACATGGAACGCAAGCAGCCGTTGATCATTATTGCTGGTGCAGATTACGGTCAGGGTTCTTCTCGTGACTGGGCTGCTAAAGGTGTGCGTCTTGCAGGCGTTGAAGTGATTGTTGCTGAAGGCTTCGAACGAATTCATCGCACCAACTTAATTGGCATGGGTGTTTTACCTTTAGAATTTACCAACGGTGAAACACGCAAAACCTACAACATCGATGGCACTGAAACCTACGACGTCGAAGGCGAAGTGAGCCCGGGTGCAAACTTGACCGTGATTATGCATCGTAAAGATGGTGAGCGTGTTGAGATCCCTGTGAAGTGTCGCCTCGATACCGCTGAAGAAGTTTCTATCTACGAGGCTGGTGGTGTGTTGCAGCGTTTCGCACAGGACTTCCTGGCAGCGAGCTAAAATCATATAGCAAATCATCCCCACAACAGTGGGGATTTTTTGATTAATTAAAGGCAAAACTATGTCCAAACAGTTCCCTCCACAGATTAGAATTCCAGCCACTTACATGCGTGGCGGTACCAGTAAAGGTGTTTTCTTTAACCTGACCGACTTGCCCAAAGCAGCACAAGTGCCAGGTGCAGCGCGCGATAAATTATTGCTGCGTGTCGTTGGCAGCCCGGATCCATATGGTAAACATACCGATGGTATGGGTGGCGCTACTTCAAGCACCAGCAAGACAGTGATTCTTTCAAAGAGCAGTAAGCCCGATCATGATGTGGACTATCTTTTTGGACAGGTTTCAATCGACAAGCCTTTTGTAGACTGGAGCGGCAATTGCGGTAACTTAACCGCGGCAGTAGGTTCGTTTGCTATCAGCAGTGGTTTGGTTGATCCCAGTCGAATTCCAGACAATGGTGTTGCAGTTGTTCGCATCTGGCAAGCGAACATTGAGAAAACCATTGTGGCTCACGTGCCTATAACCAATGGTGAAGTGCAGGAAACCGGTGACTTTGAATTGGACGGAGTTACATTTCCAGCAGCAGAGGTCAAAGTTGAATTTATGGATCCAGCCGATGGTGAAGGTTCGATGTTCCCAACGGGTAATCTGGTTGATGATTTGCAAGTGCCGGGCATCGGTACCTTGAAAGCAACCATGATTAACGCTGGCATTCCAACCATTTTCCTCAACGCTAAAGAAGTTAATTACAACGGCACTGAGCTTCAAGAAGCGATCAACAATGATGGCAAAGCATTACTTATGTTTGAACTCATTCGCGCACACGGAGCAGTGAAGATGGGCTTAATTGCAGACATCGAAGAAGCCGCCAATCGCCAGCATACTCCGAAAGTCGCCTTCGTAGCACCGCCAGCGGACTATGTATCTTCCAGTGGCAAGCAAATCAACGCCAACGACATCGATCTTAATGTTCGCGCTTTATCCATGGGCAAATTGCACCATGCCATGATGGGCACCGCCGCCGTTTCCATCGCAACCGCAGCAACCATACCGGGCACATTAGTCAACCTCGCTGCAGGTGGAGGAGATCGTCAAGGCGTTACCTTTGGTCATCCGTCAGGAACCCTCAAGGTTGGTGCCGAAACTGAAAAGCAGAGCAATGACTGGGTCGCCAAAAAAGTCAGCATGAGTCGAAGCGCACGCGTCTTAATGGAAGGGTGGGTGCGAGTGCCGGGTGATAACTAAGAAATCGTAATAACAAAAATAACTCTAAGCGGGTATTCTAACCAATAGTTGGCTGCGAGTTGTTGCGTCTATTTTAAAAGGAAATGTGATGATAAAGAAAACCGCTGTCATAATAATAAGTCTGTTTCTGTTAACCGCCTGTGTGGATGAGCCGCCTTACTCTGAGAAGATATCAGAGTGTATAACTGAGGCTCATGAAGCTTATAAAAAGACCTTTCAAATTAATTTTACTTCTAACCCGGTTCAGGAGTGTTTTGATAAAAATGTCATAGGCGATTCTTTTTCTCCACTCGTCATTGCGTCCGGCAATAAAAAGATAGATCTGAGTACAATCAAAAAACCAATCTATTTACATACTTTTTCAGATTCTTTGGGGCAGTCACTCAGGGAAAAAGAGTACATTAATGATATGGCTGTAAAGTACTCCGATGATATTAAGTTTATTGTCTTACATAAACAAGCGCCTTTCGCTTCAGGTATGATGGAAGAGAAATTTCCAAAATTATATGGCCCATTTAATAACAATATAACTGTAATTAGCGTAACTGAAGATAATACAACTGATTTAGATGATGGTTACGGGGAGTTAATTTCGGGTGTTAGGAACATCAGTTACCCAACAACTTACTACCTTTCTACCGATAAGAAGATTGTAAAGGTAACCAGTTTGGAAGAGGTTATGGTCCAAACCAATATAATCTATATGGATAATAATCAACATTTATCAGATCAAGAGCTTAGCAAACTTAGTTTTTATGCTCGGGTACCTAAGCTTATTGATGAGTTGATCTCTAAAGAGGAAAAAAATCCAAAAGACACTCAGGCAACGGAATAAACTAAAATACTAGTTATTACACACTTGGTATTTTTGTTTTTTACAATAATAGAAAGCTTAAAATGCATCGTTAACTTTCATAAGTTAACGATGCATTATTTTCGGGTGGTGACTTGGGGCCCTCCATTAAACCTCTCCCACAAGCTCTTGCCTTCTATCGCTTTAATAGCTTTATCGATGCTGCCAAAGATATGAACTCCAATCTCTTCAGAAATACTATCCACCAATGCGGCTGATTCCTTGAGGTATTCTTTTATCTTATGGCTTTGCTCTTCGCCTTTGTTAGTTAATGAGTACAGCGTTCGTCTTTTATCTTCTTTGTCTGAGTGTTGCTGTACAAGTCCCAGCTTTATCAGTTTCGGTATTTTTTGTTTAACCAGTTGGTGAGATTGTCCGAGTTCCTTGGATATATCAACTAAGGATGCTTGTTCTAATTCGAGTAAGCTTAGCAGGGTGGAACAGGATTTGATTGGCACAATGATGCCCAGGCTATCAAAGATAGGCTGAGTTTGCTGTTCTATGAGATTGCTGAGATCTTCGGCTCTCTTTCCCAGCAATGCTTTCTGGTTGATGCTTTGCTCTAAGCCCATGAAGTTTTATCCGTTTTTGATTCGCTTTTATTTTCTTTCAACACGCCTTTAAGACGCTGTTCAACATTCTGTTTCAATTTGGTAGTTGACTTAAATTTAGGAAAGAATGTAACATGTTGCGCAATATGTTGCAATAATTGCATGTGCGTAGATTTAGATCATCAAAGGAATAGAACAATGAATAGACGGTCGTTTATCAAGAACTCTGCTCTCGCTGCGGCAGCTGTGGGTATCAATCTTGGTTCTGGAGGTTTGCTAGCTTCTACCAAAATACATAATGTGATTACTAGAAAACAATATAACGATTGGTTTGTATTTGATGGGTTAGGTGTTTTGTATGATATTAATGACCCAACAGGCGGTATTCAGGATAACTGGCGCATGACGGATCGTTTGAAGCAGGAGCTGTTAGCCAGTGGTCTTGATTGTTACCGACAAACGACAGGAGCACCCTTTCCAGCCTATCCCGGTGATGATGTCTTCGAGACCAGCGTCAGTATTCTCAGCCAACACCATAAGCTCATTGATGCCAATGCCGATGTGCTGACTTTGGTTCGCAAGTTCGACGATATCGTACAGGCAAAAAAAGATAATAAGATTGCCGTCACCTTAGGATTTCAGAATAGTCATACCATCGGTAATAATCTGGAGCATATTGAAACCTTCAAACACCTTGGTGTGCTGACCATGCAGCTTACTTACAACGGACAAAACCAAATTGGAGGAGGGGCGAATGTTAGTCCTCGATTACCTTTGACCGAGTTTGGGCATAAGGTCATTGAGAAGATGAACGAACAGAATATTTTGATTGATCTTAGTCACAGCGGTGAGAGAACCTGTCTCGAAGCGATCAGGGCCAGTAAGGTGCCGGTAACTATCAGTCACAGTGGTTGCAGAGCTTTAGCTGACTTTCCGCGTAATAAAACGGATAAGGAGTTGCGTTTGTTGGCTGATAAAGGGGGCTTGTTCGGTGTCTACTTTATGCCGTTCTTAGCGCCGGACAGCAAGGCGAATTCTGAGCATCTGGTGGCGCACATTGAGCATGCCATTAATGTCTGCGGTGAAGATCATGTCTCCATTGGCACAGACGGTGGCTATACCGGTATTGATGACATAGATAAAGTTCGTCAAAGCACCGATAAGATGACACAGCACCGGATTGATAATGGAGCTGCAGCCGCCGGTGAGAAAATCGGTAATTTAAACTTTATGCCTGATATCGTTGGATCAAACCAATTTTACTTACTCGCAAATAAGCTCGCAGAAAGAGGGCACAGCACTACCAGAATTGAAAAGGTGCTGGGTTTGAATGCCTATAATCTAATGCGCGAGGTATGGCGTTAATGGTATTTTAATCATACTTGAACTAAGGCAGCACTTAACATGCAGCTTTATTTATGGGATAGTTTTGTCAAACCATAATAAGGAAAAAACATGAATAATATAAAATACTTAACAATGCTAACCATTATTTTTTGTACAATTGTTACTCCAAGTCTAGTGAGAGCTAACGATGTTGAGACCATTGTAGTAACAGGCTCTAGAATCGATTGGTATGATTCTCCAGCTGTCACGTTAGTTAAGCCTGCTGATTATTTAGTGCAACAAGTCAAATTGCTTAATGACTCTAGGGATCAATCTTTGCGAGAAAAGGAACTTACTAATACGGTAAAGGACATTCTTAGGAGCGCGAATAAAAGCAAACTTATTGAGTTAGGCGTTGGCAAAGATATCGTTTATCCAATTACGTTAGATGATTTACAGTTGGACTTTGAGGAAGGCGAGCGCACAGATACTTCTGTCGTTAATTTGTACATTAAGACTCCAATAAATAATAAAAGCCAAGTTGAAAAGTTAGTAACGCGCATTAATGACTTTATAACTACAATTTCTGTATCAGGACGAACCGAAGTTGAAAAGAATGGTGAGCTTGTATTAAGTATTGTAAATCCAGAAAAATATCGTCAAGAGTTACTGGCTGCAATTGCTAAAGATATAAACTCTACAATTAATATATTTGGTGATAACTATAAAGTAGATATTAGTGGATTAAGTCAATCTCTGATGTGGGAAAGGGCGTCTGTCTCTGAGTTGCGTCTTTATCTCGAATATGACTTTACCTTAATTGCTAAATAGTTTGATATATATATGTCGAGACATACCAACAATTAAAAGATCACTGGATCCCGTAGTCACCGACCGAAGGAAGTGCCTATGGTGCCACGGGATGACAAGTGTTGGTAGTCTGCAAAGTACCTCTTTGCTCCTACATTAATTTCCACATATACTGAACTCCTGTGTTTTATTACAGGAGTTCTTTATGTTTCTCGCCTCTTTGAAGTTTCTGTTCTCTTCTTTTTTCCTTTCTGGGTTGTTCATCGCTTCTGCTAATGCCGCTGGTGAAGTCGCAGCTCCCAATAAACTACCGTCACTGCTTGAGGTAACGGCTTATGAGGTTGAGTGGAAGGGGCGGCCGCGAGATCCTTATGTAGCTCCGGACGGCATGGTGTGGTTCTGTGGGCAGGCGAATAATTATATTGCGCGCTTGGATCCTGAGTCAGGTGAGATGAAGAAATTTGAAGTAGCTGAGGGCAGTCATCCGCATAACCTGATAGTCGATAGTAAAGGCTTTGTTTGGTATGCCGGTAATCGGAATGGCCATATCGGTCGTATTCATCCTGAAACAGGTGCTATTAAGCAATACTCAATGCCAGAAGGAGTTCAAGATCCCCATACTCTGGTATTCGATTCCGATGAGAATATCTGGTTTACCGCTCAGCACTCCAATGTGATTGGTCATTTAAATGTGGAAACGGGCGATGTGCAACATGTGTCTATGACAAAAAAGCGTTCACGTCCGTATGGAATTAAAACCGATGCTAATAACAATGCGTGGTCGGTATTGCTGGGTACTAATAAGTTAGCTTTTGTTGATAAAGAAACTTTTGCTTTAATTGAAGTTAGGCTTCCTCGCGATAATGCACGCCCACGCCGCATGGAAATTACTGATGATGGTAATGTCTGGTACGTGGATTTTATGGGTGGTTTCTTGGGACGATACAACCCTCAAGAAAAAGAGTTTGAGGAGTGGTTGTTACCCAGTGGAGAAGGCAGTCGACCCTATGGCACCGCACTGGACGATGAGGAAGTGATCTGGATTGCACAGACTGGACCTTATCCGAATGTAATGGTGGGTTTTGATACCAATCGTGAAAGCTTTTTCAGTAGCACTGTTGTTGAAGAAGGTGGCTCGATTCGCCATATGTATTATGATCCTGATACTGATGCTTTTTGGTTCGGAATAGATACCGGGTATATTGCTAAGGGTAAGATGAAGGGGGAGGGAGCTAAGGAATAGCTATTTATAAGTTAAGAGCAGATCACCTAAAGGTGCTTCCTTCGGTCGCTATTCATAATGACAGGGCTTTATAGATTTTCTGGTTGTATTCTGTGTTAATGCAAATTTGCTTTTGATAATTTCTTGAAAGTACTTGTTGAGCTAGGTGATACTGTTTTTCGACCTATACTTTATACAGATATCATATCAATCACTGCTAGATGAGTGATGCTTACAGGGAGTTAAAGGATGCAAAAAAAGAGCAATGGAATGTACGCATGGATTTTGTTAGGGGAAAACAATCCGAGCGGTACTAATTATAATGATTCTATCAGTTGCTATCAGACACTTAATCGATTCAATGTTTATCAAACTTTAGATGCTGTAAATTTATGTTTTTTCGTTACCGTTAAAAGAACTGATGGCTCGTGGACTATTGAACTCGGCAATAAAGATCAGACCTATCCAAGTAACCAACCCGGCAATAACACTCATCCTTCTACCCAAGATTATATGGAGTATGTTATTCGCGATGCTAAAGCTGCAAATCCTAATATGCTCTTCCTGGCAACTCTTGGTTACAACGAAGGAGTATTAAGTAATATTTTCTCAGGAAGTGATGACTCAACAGGCGCTACCAACTTCGCAAATAATTTGGTGGAATACTTAGCTGATAATAATCTTGATGGATTTGATCTCGATTGGGAGTATCCCGTTCCTAATTCAATTACTAGCGAACAGTTTTCTTTGTTATTCAATGCGATTCGCAAAGCTTTTGATGCATCCAGTAGAAAGTATTATCTGACAATATCACCGGCAGGTACCGGGAGCATGGTTGCGGAGGTCGTTAATCAAACGACCGACTGGTTAAATGTTCAAGCATACGGTCCGACTTCGAAAGAAGATTATACGAACATTGGAATTGATGAAGATTTGTTGTCATTTGGAGCAAAATACGAAAGCACCAGTAGCTATGATATTGCTCCCTATCAAACGCCGCAACAAGCTCACTCAGAGTTTTTAGATTACTCATCCGCTAAAACATGCACCTGGCGCTTAAACTCAGGTAATTATCAATCCGAACAAGCCTATCAATTGATTTACAGTCAATTAGTACGTGGAATGGGTTTGCCTTTTGATGATAGCGATATTCTGGGTGCGATTGGTTCTCCTGTATTAGAACAACTGGTGATACGCCATGGTGATGTGATCAATGCTATCCAAACCGCTAACTCAGCTCCTTTTACTTTTAATAACCAAACAGTGCAAATTGATTATTCATTGCTATTACATGGTAGTGAGACGGGAACGGTAGACGCCATTACTATTCCTTCAAACGATTCTCTTGTGGCAGTAACCATATCCCGTGGAACCTGGTTTGGTTGGCAGTGCGTCGTTCAAGTGTTGTTTGAATGTCAAAGTGGTCAACAATATGGCCCGTTTGGAACCATGCATTATGCAACTAATATTCAAAAGCAGACATATAAGCAAGAAGGGAAAAGCTTAGTTGGATTTAAAGGACGCTTGGTTAAAGTGCCTTTATCAAACTTACCAGATAGCAATATCGTGGCTGATTTAGAACCCATATTTATGTAAGTGCATCGAATATAAGTATAGTGTTATGAAGGAATTATATAAGTATACGATTAGAAATCGTAAATGGTTAATGCTAATTGTTATGTTTTTGTTGTTTGGTGCTTTTACTACAAAAGTTTCAGCCGAGGAGAATATCCTGACTGGTAAGGTGACCATAAAAAATAAATGCCATTGGCCCAGATCCGTTCACTTCTATTCCTATGATAGGCCATTTCAATGTGTAGGATTGCCGAAAAGTAATAACTATATTGGCAAGAAAAGTAGCAGGGAACTGAGAGCTGTGAGTGAAGTGAAGAACTTGTTCGGAGGCTATGATTCATGCGGATTTTGTGTTGAGCCCCTTGGCTCCTTCTTATCTTGTAGTGGCCAGCATATTTATCCATCCACTCAAACTTTTGGAGTTTACTTTGAGTTTAAGCATAAACAAAAAGAAGTCTCAATAACCTGCAAAACGCTTTCCGAGACTTACACCAGTGCTCAACCTGATAATTGCTTCTGTATGCAAGCCCCCTGGCCTCCTGAGTGGGAAAAACATTAATGCAAATTTGCTTTGAGAAACTACTTGTTTAAGCTAAGTTTTTAATGGATTATGCTTAAAAAGCTGTCATGGATATAGGGGTGATGGCTTACAAGAAGTTATCATGGAGGTTTCTTATGAATGTTTTAAACTCAACACGTCTGTTCAGTATTCTTTTCCACACGCTTTTCTATTGCTGTATATTTTCTTCCACTATTAATTTTAGCTCTGTATCTGTAGCCAATGAGGTTGCAGAAAACGATACATTGCAAGTATGCAAAGGGAAATATGCTTTGTGTACAACCGCGCAGTGTGAGCCTATTGATGGCACTGATGCGGTCGCATGTTCTTGTGATGTTAAAAAAGGATATTCGGTCGGTTCTAAAGCCTGTGAAAGTGAGGGTGATGCTAAGTCAGGCGCTCTGGTGTCACGATATTACCCAGTTAAAAGTTTTGTCGCCTGTCAAAATGATCGCGAGTGGGCATACTGTTTAGATGCGCCTTGTACGATCGATAAAAAAACTGGCAAAGCCATGTGTACATGTTCAACTAAAAAGGGCAGTGATTTATATGTGATTACTACCGATAAATACACACCAGAAACCTGCACCTCAGGGATTATATCGTCGGCGACGGTAAATTCGATTATGGAAGTCACTGAGTTTTTAAAAACAAGTAAAGAGTTGCCACCTAAGGATTTCAAAATCCTTAATAAGATAGATAAGTAAAAAAGCAATTTTAATCTATTAAATATAGCAACGGGGGAGTTATGTTTCGATATAGTGTTTTAGTTTTATGTTTCGTTTTATTTTCTTGTGAGCAGCAAGATACATCACAAACAAAGGATGTGCATGAGAAAGTGTCTGTCGAGAAGATTGAGGTAGTAGAAGAGGAAAAAGTCGTTAAAGATGAAGAGGTCGTTGAGGTAGTTGACTGGAACTCAGACGGTTACGTGCCATTTCCGGATGGTTATGGCTACATGGAAAACCTAAAGGTCTTGCAGCAAGCCACGGATGAAGGCGATAGAACCGTTATTCGTCAGCACGCCTGGAGTTTATGGGCAGGTATTATGCAACCGGATGAGTCGCTTGGTTGGCCTTTGTGGTTCAGTTGGCCTAACACCAAAGGTGCTTTCGAAAATTCTGGGCCGGGGCCAATAGGGGAAAGGCAGTCGGGCTCTCAAAATCAATCTCAAGAGAAGCCTAAAAACGTTCACTCTACAATAGTGCAGAAGAACTTTGAAAATGCACCTGACGTTGACACTCCCGCGCCTATCTATGATCTTCCTGCAGGTGTTATAACCAGTTATCCCAAAAGTATCTGTAAAGATAAGAAGGGCAAAGATATTGCTTGCGATGGTAAGAACTTTGTGTCGAATGGTGACATCATGATTGCCACTGAGTCTTTGAGCCGTGCTGCGATGAATGATATTCGCGGTCGAAAACTGTATTTGCAATCGACTCTGGATGATAAGCATGCACAAGGTGTTCACATGCTGGATCTGGATCAACGATGGATTGTTACCAAGCATATGTATTGGCCAGTTAAAGCCAAAGGGATTACGGCACTTCCCGTTTGGAAAAATAACTTTGAACCAAGCTTTACCGGGTATGCGGGTTATGAAGTGTGGGACACATTGGTTGCCATTGACCCGTCAGGATTACAGGTCGGGCAGATTGCGAATGCGGCGTTTTTATATGGTGTAAAAGACCATGAAGGTAAGCTGATGGAGCCCGTAAAAGGCAAAGCCAAAGTGTATGCTCTTGATGATTTTTACTTTCATAAAATTACTGATGAAGACTGGAAACGCTTTGATGAAGCCGATAAAGCGATTCTTGATGCTGCCAGTCGGTGGGCGAACGGTAAGCCAATTGAGGTTGGTGATTATTTAGTTACGGTCGCGATGCACGTGAACACCAAAGAATTGATGAGCTGGACCCTGCAAAGTGTTTGGTGGTCGGATACTCCGAACGAGGGAATTTACTCTAAAAATCGTCCAGAGCTGCCGCAGGCGCAAGGCCCATGGGATCATTATCTACTAACTGATGCTTATGCGGTTCCTGCTAATCCAGACGGTAAACTTGATATTGCGGTTAACCCTTACATCGAAGGCGTTATTCATCCGGTTGCAACTAACTGCCGTAACTGCCATGTTCGCGCAGGCTGGCCAACGGGTAAGGTCGCTGGAACAGCCAGTTATCAGAATCCAGACTGCCCAGGCTTGCTTGACGATTTAGACTCCGATAGTGAGTGTTTAAAAGACCTCACTCTAACGGACTATCTTTGGATCATCCCGGATCGTGCAGTAAAGGACACCGAAAGCGAATAATCTATTATTCACCATCAAATAAGCGGCTTCTATGAGGTCGCTTTTTTTATTCTCCTTTTCCTTTCGAACGATCCCATTTGCAGCGATCAGTATTGTAAATCTGTCATGACTGATGTTGCCGGTATTGGCGGTGCAGGCTTCAAAGATTGAGTCTAAAACTTTTCGACTGATTAAATTTTAAACAAATAGTGCCAAATATGTTACGGTTATATAGCCTCATAATCGGCTTCAAAAGCAACGTCAGGCGATTTATTAGAATAAAAATAAATATAGCTGAAAAAATAAAGTTTATTGGAGACAGCCAAAACTGCATCTAAGCAGTGCTGTCAGGTTGTATAACAGTAAGAGGGAGATAGAGAGTTATGAATATATTTAAAGTCAGTATTGTCGTTGCTTTAGCTGCTTTTCAACTGGTGGCCTGCGATCAAAATGATGAGAGTGAAAAAGTCGTTGCTGATCATTCATCTACTTTGGCAACAGATTATCAAGAACAAGCCAAAGACGAGGTCATCACAGATAAAGATGATGGAGTTATTGAAGTAACAACCACGGATTATAAAATTTCCGCGCCTTCTGCAATCAATAAGGGCTGGACAACATTTCGTTTTAAAAACGAGGGTAAGCAAGTACATTTTGTTGCCATGTACCGCTTGGTTGATGGAAAAAATATAGACGATCAGCTGGCAGAAGTTGCTCCAGTTTTTGACCCTTTGATGGAGGGGCTACGAAATGGCGAATTAACCAAAGCCGATATCGGTCCTTTCTTTGCAGAAAACGTTCCGGAGTGGGGCTTGCAAATGACTTGGGTTGGTGGCGCTGCTTTGCTATCACCTGGCAAGTCAACAGAATCCAGTTTTTATATCGAAAAGCCGGGTATTTATTTAGTTGAGTGTTATGTAAAAGCACCCAATGGTCAGTGGCATACATTGATGGGAATGATGCATCAGATTGAAGTATCAGATGATCTTAATGATGCTATTGAACCGACGTCTGATTATCAAGTTATCGTATCCAACTCTGGGGTCGAAGCACCAAGTTCGCTACCGGCTGGAGAACATACGATCAAAATTTCAATGCAAGATAATCCCGCGAGCTTTATTCCCTATGATTTGAACTTGGCGAGGTTAAGCGACGATACTGATTTGGAAGAAGTATATTTCTGGATGGATTGGACTAATGTTGGCGGTTTGAGAGCTCCGGCCCCGGTTCAGTTTATTGGAGGCCTGGAGCATATGTCCGAGGGTAACCACGGATACATAAAGGTCGACTTAACACCCGGTCGTTATTTATGGGTATCAGAAATTAATGCCGCCGAGATTAATAAAAGTTTTGTCGTCGAATAAGAGGCTATTGCCACTTTTCTTTCCACCAGTCGTTCAGTTCATACCACCAGTAGCTTAGTTGAGCTGCTGGTGGCCCAAAGATTCCGCCATTCCAAGGCAAGTCCCATTGCTCAAATCTTTTGTAGTCCTGGTTTTGTTTGGTGATTGCTGATGCCACGATTTCTCCGGCTGCGGTAGTTGGGGCAACTCCATGCCCACCAAAACCAATGTTATACCAAACGTTAGGCGCGAGCTCGCCGATTTGCACCATCTGGTGACGGGCATAGCCCATCCATCCTTGCCAGTTGTAATCTACTTTAACGTCTTTAAGT
Source organism: Kangiella sp. (assembly GCF_048265365.1). Taxonomy (NCBI): domain Bacteria; kingdom Pseudomonadati; phylum Pseudomonadota; class Gammaproteobacteria; order Kangiellales; family Kangiellaceae; genus Kangiella; species Kangiella sp. The sequence continues at coordinate 111,320 of NZ_JBLXBT010000002.1, read as the reverse complement.
TCCGGGAATACTTTGGCCAGATCGCGACGTAGAATGTGGTCGAGGTCTTTCGGCTTACTGGTATTAGCATTAATACGGCCACCCCACAAAATACGCGTGTCTTTTAATGGTCGGTAATAATCAAATGCGAAGCGAGTGTCGTAAACGGCAGCTTGGGTATTGATATAATTTTGTAATTCGTCCCCCAGTGGCTCCGTAGTCATCACGTAGGTCGAGATGGGAAGAATCGAACGTGCAACCGGTTTGCATAAGTCGCCAATATAACCACCGCCTGATAGAACGATATTCTTTGCTTGGACATTGCCTTGTGCGGTTTTCACAACTTTGGTAGCGCTTTGATAGTCAATATCCAGCACTTCACAATCTTCGAAAATCAGCCCGCCTTGAGATTGGATTTGTTTTGCGATGCCACGAGCATAATTGAGTGGGTGAAAGTGCATGGCGTTAGGTTCAAATAAAGCACCATGATAGCGTTCAGTCTTAAGCTGGTCCTTTAGGGTATCTGGAGTAATGTACTGCCAATCAACCCCCATCTTGTCTTGCATGAAGGCTTGTTCTTTCAATAGCATTGACTGATCCTTGAACCAGTTAGCCCACAGTACGCCTTCGTCAACCAGATCGCAGTCAATGTTGTACTTTTTAACACGCTCACGAATCAGGTTAACGCCACTAAGTGTCAGCTGATACAGCTCACGGGCTTTCTCCTCACCAACCTGCTTGATGAGTTGCTTAGGACCCAGTGAATAGCCACCGAACACAAAACCACCATTACGCCCAGAACAACCCCAGCCAACCTTATTCTTTTCAATAACCGCCACATTGGTGTGACCGCGCTCAATCAGGCTCAGAGCCGTCATTAAGCCCGCATAACCACCGCCAATGACGCAGGTTTCAACCTGCAAATTCTGTGGTAGGGGAGTAGCTTCCAGTTCAGAGTTCAGGGTCGCCGCGTAATAACTGTTTGGGTAGTTGGCCATAATGACTGAGATATAGAAATGATGCGCCAAATCATAATGTAAGCACAAGAATAGTCAACTGAGCTGGATGTCTATACTGGGAGGTTGGATGAGCAGGCAGAGTAAGTTAGGTGTGCAAATTCTTTTTTTTAGGGGCAGTTTATGAATCAACCGTACTTGAACTTACTTGACCTTATGAATAATTCAGATGGGCTAGACCTGACTGAACGTAAAGGTTAATCTGTCCGCACTTATAAAATTAACGTTTTAACTCAGATGAACCGCTTTAGACTGTACCGCTACCTCCTGGGTATTAATCTGCCTCCAATTCTTGGAGCGATATTGTTTTATGTTTATATCGATTTAGCGAACGATGGCACTGTAACCCTCATTGACTCAGGCGATGATCCTTTTCTACCTATCCGTGCATTGTTAGAAATTATAGGCTTTGCTTACATATTGGTTGGCATTCAAGCGCTGATAGCCACAACCATTATGGAGTTCCTCGTCTTAACAAAAGTAAAATCCTTTACCTTACAGATGTTCATTGCGGGCTTGCTGGGTTTAGTGAGTGGTGGAGTGCTTGGCGAGTGGCTGTTTCTGGTGATAGGTCTTATTGTCGGTATTTGCGCGGGCTATGGGTTGATAACATTACAAAGATACGAAAATAGGGTCTTTAACTAAGATAATAATCTATTCTGCGTTCACATTTTTTCGACTTGTAAAGTGGACAATATTGCTAGGTATTACCTTTTAGAGTCCGCAGTATGTTTATCGATAAAGAGCAGATTAACCGGTTAGACCGGAAGTTTCGTCTAAACCTGATTAATAGTATCACTGGCATCAAGCCAGCTAACCTTATTGGTTCCCAGTCGTCAGAAGGGGTAGCAAACCTGGCAATTTTTAGCTCGGTAGTCCATCTTGGTAGTGATCCCGCATTGATTGGGATGATTGTACGCCCTGACAGCGAGGTCGCCCGTAACACTTTCGATAACATTAAGGCGACAGGTTACTACACCATAAATCACGTCCCTCTGACTTTAACCCGCCAGGCTCATTATACGTCCGCTAAATTTCCTGCGGATATTTCAGAGTTTGATCGATGTGCAATCGATAAAGAGTACATCAAAGGGTTTCCAGCACCTTTTGTGAAAGATTCGTATATCAAGTTTGGCCTAAAGCATGTCCAATCAATTCCGATTGAATTGAATGGAACCACCTTAGTTATAGGCGAAATCCAGCTTATGGTCGTTCCCGATTATGCGGTGAATGAGATGGGATATATCGATTTGCAGGCCTGTGACACTACAGGGGTAGCGGGGCTGAACCAATATTACTGTTTGAGAAAAGAAGCAGAATATTCCTATGCCAGGTTGGAGGAGGTGCCAGAGTTCTAAATTTCTTCCACAAAACATCTCTTATCAATACACGTTCAATGATTAATTGTATTCATACAAATACCAATTTATTTTTAAATACGGCTATTTCTATTTATTGAAAAAAGTGAAACCGTGTTATTAACAAATCGAGTTTGCAGAACGCAATAAATTCACCATTCATTGTGACGTTTGTATGTCATCTTTTTTTATCACCTTGTTATTTTCTGATCATAATCCTGATTTTATTAGTGTCATGTTTTTGTACATGCGATCAAAATTTAATCGATTTTAAAGCGCATATGACTCAATAGTTAAACTAATAAGTAGTATTTGCATTAATTTGTCTTTGTGTGGTTCAACCAGTAAATAAATAACTAAAATTCATTTTACTTTGCTTGAAGATTATTTATATACTTCCCGCCGCTTAGAACTCGCCAGGATATAAAAACCATTGCAAAACAGCGAGTTAAGCGTCAAATAATTTAACGTTTTCTAAACGTTACTTAAATCATTTCGTAACACAATGGAATGTAAGATATATGTTAGATCGAAAGGAGTCTTGTCGATCATTTTTAAATCATTAGTTAAATTTATCAATAAAGGTGTCTTTATGGGTTTCTGTTGGGTGAACAAATATCGTTGGCATTTGTTAGCGATGAGTATAGTTATAGCTGTGATATTTGCCGTAGGCGCGAAAAATCTAACTCAAACAGCGGATTACAAAGTCTATTTCGATAAAAGCAATACTCAGCTAATGGCTTCTGAAAAGCTTGGCGATGATTATTCGCAAAGCGATAACCTGCTATTCGTTATTGCACCGAAGTCAGGTAGTGTATTTACTAAAGAAACTCTGGCCACTGTTCAGAAGCTTACTGAAGAAAGTTGGCAGATTCCTTACTCAACACGTGTTGATTCAATCACAAACTTTCAGCATAGCTATGCACAGGAAGACGATCTAATCATTGAAGATCTTGTGGGTGATCTTGAGTCAATGACAGCCGCGGACATTCAAGACATCAGAAGCACCGCGCTTAATGAACCTAATCTAATTAATCGTTTAATTTCAGATGATGCCGCTGTGACCGGCGTGAATGTCACGATCAACTTCACCGAAGGTAAGGTTGATAGCCAGACTCGTGAAGTAGTGGCTCATGCCCGTAACCTGATAGAAGAAACACTGGCCTCAAACCCTGACATTGATATGTATCTGACCGGCATTGTTATCATGAACAATGCATTCCCTGAAACGACTGAGAAGGATAATGGCAAGCTGATTCCATTAATGCTACTCATTATCTTGGTTGGTCTTTATTTCCTACTTCGTTCTATTACCGCTGTATCAGCCACGTTACTTGTTATGTTGCTCTCCATTGGAGCTGCTGTTGGCGTTGCTGGATGGACGGGTATGGAATTAAATCCCGTATCAGGTGCGGCACCAATTATTATCTTGACGGTTGCTGTAGCCGACTGTGTTCACTTGTTACTGAGTTTTGTACATTATTATCGCGTTAATGGTTATGAGAAACATAAAGCGATGCAGGAAGCCTTAAGGCTCAATGCAAAGCCGGTCATGCTGACTTCCCTTAGTACTATCATTGGCTTTCTAACCATGAACTTCAGTGATGCACCTCCTTTCAGAGAGCTTGGCAATATTGCGGCAGTAGGTATAGCGGTTGCATGTTTCTTATCACTGACACTTCTTCCTGCATTGATTAATATCTTGCCGGTAAAAAAACTATCCAATAAGAAACCACAAAACCAAAACCTTTCAAACCTGCTAAGAGGCATTGCTGGCTGGGTTTCTAAGCATCCAGCTAAGGTTCTGTTAGTTGGTATTATTGCTGCAGTTGGTTTGTCTGCTGCTGCAATGAAAAATGAGTTGAACGAAGATTTCATTCGTTACTTCGATGAATCATACGATGTTCGTAAGTCCACTGAGTTCGCACTCAACAATTTAACGGGTATTGCCATTGTTGAGTATGACTTGCCAGCAAAAGCAGGAGAAAAAATTTCTCAGCCTGAGTATATGAACAATTTGGAGAAGTTCAGTAACTGGCTTTATGAGCAGCCGGAAGTTGTTCATGTGAACACTTTCTCTGATGTGGTTAAACGCTTAAATAAAAATATGAATGGTGATGACCAGTCATTCTATACCATACCGGATAACAGTGATCTTATTAGTCAATACATTCTGCTATATGAAACTTCTTTGCCTTACGGTCTTGGTATTACAGAGCGTGTAAAGCTTGATAAGTCAGCAACTCGCATGACTGTGACCCTGGATGATCTGACTAACAACCAGTTACTTGCATTTGAACAGCATGCACAGAATTGGATGGCTGATAATCTGCCAGCATATATGCATAGTGATGGCCTTGGCTGGTCAATGATGTTCGGTAATGTGGCGCAAGATAATATCGACAGTATGTTATGGGCAACAGCCATCGCTCTTATCGTGATTTCCTTTATATTAATTTTCCCATTCCGCTCAGCAAAACTGGGTGTCTTAAGCTTGATACCCAATGTATTGCCTGCTTTAGTCGCTCTGGGCATCTGGGGCTTAACAGTAGGGATGATTGGATTGGCTGCATCAATCATAACGGCACTGACCTTTGGTATTGTTGTCGATGACAGTATTCACTTCATCAGCCGTTATGTTCATAACCGACGCGTCAATAATATGAACCCACAACAGGCTTTGAATGATACCTACACCAGTGTTGGTAAAGCGATTGTTGTGACATCAATAGTGCTAGTGATTGGTTTTGCAATTCTTGCAACATCTGGTTTCAAAGTTAATAGCACCATCGGTTATTTATCTTCATTGACCTTACTGGTTGCACTAATCATGGATTTAACCATTTTACCTGCGTTGTTATTGAAGTTTGATAGTTGGATATTTGCTAGAGATTTGAATGAGGACCGTTTAAATATAGAACAGGGAGAGAAAGTGTAATGATTAATCAGCATGACTTTTGTGGTGGCTCATTGATCGACTTAGTCGAGCATAGAGCCAAAGTTCAACCAGATAAAATTGCCTATATCCATTTAAAAGATCGAGACGGTGATATAGAGAAAATTACTTATATTGATTTTGAGAGAAGGGTCAAGCAACTGGCAGCAAAACTACAAGAGTTTGACGTTGCAGGTGAACGTATCGTTTTAATGTACCCACCTGGTATTGATTATACGGTTGCTTATTTTGCGGTGATATTTGCCGGAGCTATTGCGGTTCCAGTATATGAACCTCGACAAAGTAACCATTTCAATCGGATTGAAAGAATCCTGGCCGATTGCCAACCAAAAATTTTACTGACCAAGGAAAAGGTGATTAAAGCCACCAGTGATGAAATTTTAGAGAAACTGAGTCAGTTTGGGGCCAGCTGGCTTACCACCGATAGCGAAGATTGTTTCACCGGTGATGAAGTATGGAAGCCTGTTTCACTTTCTAAAGATTCAGTGGTATTCCTCCAGTATACCTCTGGATCAACGGGCAACCCTAAGGGAGTCATGGTTACTAATGGTAATCTGCTACACAATTCTGAAATGATTCGTCAGGTCACTGGTCAAGATCAGTCCTCATGCATGGTGACATGGTTGCCGCCTTACCACGACATGGGTTTGATTGGCGGACTGATACAGCCAATGTATACAGGTTATCAATGCGTCATTTTGTCACCTATTTCCGTAATCCAGAGACCCATTAAGTGGCTGAACGCAATACGTGATTACAAAGGTACGATTTCGGGTGGCCCTAACTTTATTTACGAGGCATGTGTAAAGAGAGTTAGAGAAAAGCAGCTGATTGATTGTGACTTGAGCAGTTGGCAAGTTGCTTTTAATGGCGCCGAGCCAATTAACGCTGATACGGTTAATGCTTTTAGCGCACGGTTTGAGCAGTATGGTTTCAGGCATTCTAGCCATTTGCCCTGTTATGGAATGGCTGAAACCACGTTAATGGTTTCCAGTGCATGTCATGTGTCCAGTCCGATCATAAGTTACTTTGATAAAGAACATTTACAAGCTGATTTGGGGAAACGCTCTAACCAGTTGGATGCTGCAGTGTCTTTGGTGAGTAGCGGTAAAGTGGTACCCGACCTCGAGATTAAGGTCGTAGATCCTGAAAATGCAATTGAAAATGCAGATGGTCAAGTAGGTGAAATCTGGGTAAAGGGCGATAGTATTGCTCTTGGCTATTGGCAAAAAGCTCCAGTAACTGGTGAAGACTTTGTTGGGATATTGGATGGTGACACAGAACATCGTTACTTGAGAACAGGCGATCTAGGGTTTATCGATAACCAAGAAGTGTTTATCACTGGCCGAATCAAAGATTTAATCATTATTCGCGGTAAAAACCATTATCCACAAGATATTGAAGCAACTATCACTGATGCCAGCGAGCACATAAAGCCACACTCAGGGGCTGCGTTTTCCGTAGAACTCGATGGGGCAGAAAAGTTAGTGGTAATGCAGGAAATCGATCGTCGTCTAGAACCTGAGCAGCATGTTGAAGTTAAAGAGATCCTAAAAGAAAAAGTTGCCGAAAACCACGGTTTACAGCTCTTTGATGTCAAATTTATAAGACCAGGAACATTACCTAAAACAACCAGTGGCAAGATACAGAGACGACAAGCAAAAAAAGTCTATCTCGATGAGGTTTTAGCAAACGCCTTACCTTTGGAAGAAAAGCCAGTTGCAAATTTAATGGAGGAGTTATGAACATAAAGGAATTGCCACATTTTCAATTGGCACAAGAGCTTGAAGCTAAGCTTGGCGACCCGAACAACCCTGAAACCCTGATGTCCTTTAAGCGCATCATGGAGTTGGATGAAAGCGAATCATTTCAGGAGGAGTTTTTCCAGTTTCTTCTGTCGCTCAAACTTCATCACAAATATGTTCCACAAAGTCTTGGTGGCGAACTCCATTCTTATGAAGAAATCTATGAGCTTGGTAGAGTTCTGGCACGCCGTGATTTATCTACTGCGGTTACTATGAGCACTTTGATCTGGTCATTGATTGCCTGGGTTGGAGGAGATGAGAAGCTAAAGAAGCGTTGTGCAGAAATTACTTTGTCAAATAATTGCTCACCCTGTCTTGCTTATTCAGAAGAGGATCATGGTTCAGATCTTTTAGCAAATGGATTAACAGCCACAAAGACAGAAGATGGTTATATTTTAGAAGGAGAAAAGTGGCCAATTAATAGGGCTGCGCGTTCTGACACCGTAATGCTTTTGGCTAGAACCAGTAATGACAAAGGAGCTCGTAATCTGTCGTTATTCATGGTTGAAAAGAGCAAGCTTGACCCTTCAACTTTCAGTTACCTACCTAAAGTGAAAAGCTATGGTCTAAGAGGGTGTGACATTTGCGGTATTAAGTTTAAAGGTACTGAAATATCAAAAGATAGTTTGATTGGTCGAGAAGGCGATGGTCTGGAAATTGCAATTAAAGCCTTTCAGGTTACTCGCACACTTTGCGCAACTTTATCTATTGGCGCTTTAGAAAACAACTTGAGAGTTGTTATGGACTTTGCTCAAAAGCGTCAGCTGTATAAAAAGTCAGTTTTTGACATCCCTAATGCAAAGCGCTATTTGACCGGCGCATTCGTTGATATTTTAACTACAGACACAGTGGGTTCAACCTTGATTCGAGCCGCTCATGTCATTCCAGAGCAACTCAGCATTTTGTCGGCTGTTGCCAAATGTTTTGCACCGCTGAAGCTGGATAAATCACAAAAGGATTTAGCTACCGTTCTGGGTGCTCGATTCTTCTTTAGAGAACGCCATAAAGAGGGGATTTTTCAGAAATCATTGAGGGATAGCCAGGTGGTCAGTCTTTTTGATGGAAGCTCAGAAGTTAATCTTTATTCTCTCAGTACTCAGTTACCATTACTGGCAAGACGCCAGAAAAAAGTCCTTGAGAAAAAAATCCCAGTAAATAATGAGCTATTGAGCCAGTTATTCAGAGCATCAGAAAAAGTGCCGGCGTTTGATGGTGGCAAACTTGATCTATCAAGTCATTCTAAAGATCTGATCATGGAAAGTATCGTTGATATTCCAGAGAAGCTTGCTCAAATTTCGGATGTGTCTTCTATTCAAGCAATACGGTTATTAGTCGATAAACTGCTAGAAAAATATCAAGCGAATTTAAATCGTGTCATGGGGAATACAGGCTACAAGATTGGTCTTCAATCGCCTGAAATGTTCAATCTTTCAAGACAGTACTGCATTACTCATGCTGCTGTGTGTGCTATTAACTATTGGCTATACAACCGTGATCTAAGTGATCAATACATTGCAGATGGTGAATGGCTAATCGTTGCCTTGGATAGGTTATTACACGAACTTCATGAGGGCACTCAGGATAACCTCAACCCTTATTATGATAATGCGGCTAAGGAGCTGGAACGAAGAACCAATCAGCATCTTACTTACTCACTGGTTAGTTTACCAATTCTACCATTAATCAATAACAACATTAACAATACGGAAGAGCATGTAGCATGAACGATACAACTATAATCGAACAACCAACAATTGAAGAAATTCAAACTGAAACTAAGAAATTATTAGCGAAGCGTTTATCGATCACCGAAAGTGAAGTTGACTTAAATAAAACCTTCACCGGATATGGTCTTGACTCGATTGACGCTATAACACTGATCGGCGACCTTGAAGATCAGTACGATATCGAGTTGCCAAGCACTTTGTTATGGGATTTTAACAACATCAATGAAATGGCTGAATATGTAGCTAATAACTTTAAAGACTTAACGTTATAAATCGAATACGGGAATATTATGAGTGCTGATGAAATGGAACTGTTAAAACATGCAACCGCAACTCAAAAAGGCTTGTATTATATACAGAAAAGTAACCCATCAACGGCAGCATACAACCTTGTGTTCGCTGCCAGGGTTATCAATGGCTGTGAGCTTGATCAATTGCAGAGCGCGGTTTCACACGTGCAAAAAAGGCACACGGCTCTCCGTTCTGTTTTTTGTGAATATCAGGAGGATATTTATTTTAAACCAACGGAACAGGTAATTCAGGTTGAAAGTGTTGACTTATCGGGCCTTACTTCAGCTGAAGCCAAAGACAATATTTTAAACTATTCACGATCGTCTTTTGCGTTAGAAGATGAGGTAGCACTTAAGTGCTATCTTTTTCAACTAACTGATAAAGAGCAAGTATTGCTATTTGTTGCCCACCACTCGTGTTTTGATTTTTGGTCGCTGGGTCTTTTCTTAAAAGATGTATCATCTGCATACTCGGCTGTATCCAATGGTGAACTTTTTTCTAATGATGATAACTGTGAATACAATAACTATCTAGATGAAGACAGTGAATATAAAAAGAGCGATGAGTATAAAGCCATAGTAACTTCTTTGGCTGAAAAAATAACCATGGGCGATATGGTTTTAAATATGTCAACTGACTTCCCAAGACCTACTATAAATTCTTTTAAAGGGGAGTCGATAGAGTTTCGTATTCCTGGTGACATCACCGCCAGGCTTTTAGAGAGCTCAAAGGCCCTGGAAGTAACACCCTATACCTTATTGTTAGCTTCGTATTGTATTGTGCTGCATAGTTATACCGGTCAAGATGAAGTGTTGGTTGGCACACCAGTTTCTGGCCGAGATAGACGAAAGTATCACAAAGCTATTGGTAACTTTGTTAATACCATCGTGCTTAGTAGCTCCTTGCAGGATAACTGTAAAGTATCACAGTTTATCAGTGAAACTGCCAGCGCCATAAAAACTGCGGTGAAAAACCAGAAAGTTTCTTTCCCTGATTTGGTTGCAGCATTAAAGATTAAACCTGACCCCAGCCGCTCTGCATTAGTACAAGCAGGTTTTGCCTGGGATAAATTACCTGGTTTGAATGATTTTTCTGACTTCTTTAACGATACGGGTTCTGATAGCAGTGTAGAGTGGGGCGATTTATTGCTCAAGCCCTATTGGTTGCCACAACAAGAAGGCCAGTACGATATTAATATTGAAATGGGGGCGATGGTCGATGGTGAACTCTGCGTTTCGCTAAAGTATCGCGACGATCTTTTTAAACGCGAGAGCATGCATCAGTTAGGGCTCAGTTTTACTCATATCCTTGATCAGGTGCTTAGAAAATTGGATTCTGATGTTTCTGCGCTAGAGCTGCTGCCAGAACTTCATGCAAATGGTATGCAGTCTGTGGTTAGTTCTAATATTGAGCTCGACATTCCAAAAGTATCCATTTCTGATTTGATAGAAACTACCGCAGACAACTTCCCCAACCGAGTCGCAGTTCAGGATGAAACTTCTGAACTGAGTTATGATGAATTGTCTAAATCCTCAACACAGCTGTCCCAGTATTTATGTGAATATTATTCGATTGCCGGGAAAAGGGTTGGCGTTTCATTGGAGCGTAATAAAGAGTTAATCATAACACTATTAGCTATTATGAAAGCTGGAGCAGCTTATGTTCCGATTGATCCGAATCTTCCCATGGATCGAGCACAGATGATAGTCGAAGATGGTAATTTGTGCCTTATCATTAATGACTCACAAGGACATTCAGATACAAGTGGTGCTCTTGATAGTGTCAGCATTCAAGAACTTATAAATAAAGCTGCCGAACAACCTTGTAACAATAAAATACCCGCAGTCGCCCCTGACGCTTCTGCGTATGTGATATTCACCTCTGGTTCTACAGGAAGACCGAAAGGGGTTGAGGTAAGCCATAGAAATGTTGTTAACATGTTGCGTAGCTTCGCACACACTCCTGGTATGTCTGAATTTGATTCGTTATTAGCTGTTACCACGATTTCTTTTGATATCTCAGTGTTGGAACTTTTCTTACCTTTATCGGTTGGCGCTAAAACTATTATTCTGGGCTCTAATACTAGTGCCGACGCGTCTCTGTTAATCGACAAATTGAATGAACTTAAGCCTAGTTGGATGCAGGCAACTCCCGCAACTTGGAAAATGTTGGTTGATTCAGCTTGGCAGGGTATAGACGGGCTAACGATTCTTTGTGGAGGTGAAAACCTTCCCAAGTCACTTGCTGATGATTTATCAGAAAAATGCTCAAGGCTATTCAATGTTTACGGACCGACAGAAACGACCGTTTGGTCAACGCTGTCTGAATATCAGGGAGCGCAAGTCGATATTGGTACTCCTATTGCCAATACTACAGTCATGATTCTTAATAAGACCCTAGAACCGGTCCCTCTCGGTGTGGTTGGCGATATCTACATAGCAGGTGATGGATTAACTAAAGGTTACTTCAATAGAAACGATTTAACAGAACAAGCGTACCTATGGTCAGACAGTTTTGGGGATAAAATTTATCAGACTGGTGACGTTGGTAGACTCACTCATGATCGACAGATTGAATGTCTTGGTCGTCGTGATAACCAACTCAAAATCAGAGGCTTTCGTATAGAGCTTTCTGATATAGAAGAAAACTTTCGCAAAATTACTGGTGTTAAGGATGCCGTAGTCGTCGCAGAAAAGTTGAACGGCGAGCTTATTCTAGTTGGCTATTTTGTAAGTAGTAGCGAACAGAGCCTGACTGGTAAAATGGTAAAGGCAGAACTGAAGCATTTGCTTCCGTATTACATGATTCCTAATTTTATTAATGAGCTTGATCGATTACCGCTGAACTCGAATGGGAAAGTTGATCGTAAGCAATTACCAAATTTTGATTTTGCAAATAATTATAATAGGACATTGATTGAGCCAAGCTCAGACTTAGAAAGACAACTGCTTGAATTGTGGCAAGAAGTCCTGAATCAGGAATCTATCAGTGTTGACGATGATTTCTATGATATTGGCGGTCACTCGTTATTGGCCATGAAGTTGATCGGCAAGATTAATGAAGCTTTTAATTTAAACTTAAATAATCAGTTTATATTTAGCAATACCACAATTGAAGCAATGGCATCTGCTATCAGTCACAGTGATTTTGGTTCTGACGATCATATTGTTGTGCCTCTCAATAAAGGTCACTCTGAAGTTAGGCCTCTGCATTTGCTACATCCTATTGGTGGAACTATTCATTGCTACATGGCATTAAATCAATATCTTGATAGTAATATTCCGGTATTTGCCTATCAATCTCCCGGCATTAAAGATGCAGATGAAATTGAAGTCGGTATAGAAGATATTGCGTCAAAATATGTAGAGAGAATACTTATAAACCAACCCGAGGGTCCATTTAGATTGGGAGGGTGGTGTTTCGGAGGTGTTCTAGCTTACGAGTCCGCATCCCAGCTCAAAGCATTGGGTCATGATGTAGAGGCGATACATGTCTTCGACACTAGAGCCCCCATTGTTGCTAATCACCCCAGTGACGGTGATGACGCGACACTGTTGTCTTGGTTCGCGCGTGATCTTGCTGTACCCCATAATAAAACCTTGGATATTCCAATCGAAATACTGAGAGAAATTGAGCCCGAAGATCAGTTTGAATATGTGCTCGACAGAGCTCGAGAAATAAACATTTTAGATGCTGATACCGATGTTGATAGCCTGCTTAATTTTTTCCAGGTTTATATTGCAAATGGCATGGCGCTACAAATGTATGAAGAAAAGCGTTATGACTTAGATGTGTATTTATACCGGGCAGAAGATGAACCTGAGGATTACGGTGAGTATTTAGGCTGGGATAGCATACTAAGCAATGACTTTTCTGTTGTTGATATCCCAGGAGATCATAACTCTATTATGTATAAGCCGAATGTCCATCAGATCGCTGAGCATTTGAATCAACATTTAATGATCAACAACGCAAGAATAAAGAAAGCTTCTTAGAATTTGGAGAAAACAATGAGCGGACAAAGTAAGGATATTACAGTGGTTTTGGATTACAGCTTGCCGGGAACCATTGATGAAGTGTATCAATACCTGGCAAACCCTGTTAACGATGAAGAGTGGCAGTCATCGTGCGACAAGGTTACTCTGAAAAACCCTGATATGCCGATTCAAAAAGGTACGGAGTATATTATTCACTTTGCTTTTTTAAGTAGAAAAATGAATTTTGAAGCACAAGTATCTGAGTACGACAAAAATAAGCACTATGCTTATGAAACGTTATCTGGCCCACTGCGTTATCAGGGACACTACACATTTGTACCAACGGAATCAGAGGTTAAGATACATTGGGTTTTTACTGCAACACCAGGTAAGTTCTTCGGCATCATTCCGCATAATTTAATTCGCAAGACATTAATTAAGCGGGTCAGTGAAGATGTTGAGCGCTTAAAAGAAAGGTTTGCCAGTTGGCAGCGAGTAAAAAAAGCCAGTTGAAGCCGTTTGTTTCACGGGAGTTCTATTTTGGAGCTCCCGATAGTATTCCCAGTGTCATATCAGCAGTTTCCTTTGACCCTGAATGCTGCAGTTTAGATTTGTTCCAACAGTTTGATATTAGTATTCCTGATAAAGTATTCGAAGCCTCTGCAAAGCGTCAGTCGGACTATTTAGCCGGTCGACTAGCTGCAAAAAATGCTATGTCTGAGTGCTTGAAATGTTCAGCAAGTATGATAACTCCAGGCCAAGTGATGACTGCAGATTCTAGAGTGCCTGTTTTCCCGAAGGGCTTTGTCGGATCCATATCTCATACCGGCAATGTGGCCATAGCTGCTGTGACAAGCTGTGAAACGATTCGGTCTATCGGAATTGATATAGAACCACTTATCTCCGAAGAGAGTTATGCGGTTATAAAGCGTCAGATTCTAACCGAGTCTGAATTCTCGTTATTGCCTCACTTCCCCCTTACAAAGAACGAAGCTTTAACGATGATCTTTTCGGCCAAAGAAAGCTTGTACAAATTACTTTATCCTATAGTAAAACGTTTTTTTGACTTTTCTGTAGCGCAGGTAACTACTATCGAAAACAGAGAGGGTTGGTCACGCTTTTCCATACAATTGATTGACTCCCTTAACCCATACTTTACTCAGGGTGATATATTCCAAGGTTGGTATAAAAAGTATCAGGGTTCCATTGTGACGTTATTAACTTTAACAGCAGACTGAAATCATTTGTGCAGTCAGCTCACTCCTGATGACAATCATAACTTTCAGCGTTAGTATGAAGCCATTACCTTCAATACATGGATTAAGGAATGAGTATGAGCACTAATGTTGAGTCAAATATTCGTCAGCAACCGGATCAGGTTCTGGTTGATATCGCCGAATACGTTGCCGATTATGTGGTGAGTAGTGATGAGGCGATGGAAACCGCACGTTATTGTTTGATGGATACCTTAGGCTGTGGATTCTTGGCACTGCGATATCCTGAGTGCACTAAGCATCTTGGGCCGATCATGCCGGGAACTGTTGTGCCGTTTGGGGCGCGTGTTCCAGGAACACAGTTTGAGCTGGATCCGATAAAAGCGGCATTCGATATCGGCTGCATGGTGCGCTGGTTGGATTTCAATGATACCTGGCTGGCGGCGGAGTGGGGGCATCCATCGGACAACCTTGGGGCAATATTAGCTGTAGCAGATTTTTTCAGTAGGCAAGCGTTAGCCGAAGGTTATTCACCCATGACCATGAAAGAAGTGCTTGAAGCCATGGTCAAAGCGCATGAAATCCAGGGAGTTCTGGCATTAGAGAATAGTTTCAATCGAGTCGGCCTGGACCATGTCATTCTGGTTAAAATTGCCTCCACTGCTGTGGTTGCGCACATGCTAGGTGGCGAAAAAGAAGACATCATTGACGCAGTGTCGCAAGCCTTTGTTGATGGTCAATCTCTTCGCACGTATCGACACTCGCCGAATACCGGATCGCGAAAGTCGTGGGCGGCAGGTGACGCCACATCACGGGCTGTACGTTTGGCCATGATTACCATGACTGGTGAAATGGGCTATCCGGGAGCTTTAACCGCAAAAGGTTGGGGGTTCTATGATGTGTCATTTGGCGGCAAAGAATTTAAGTTTCAGCGCGATTATGGCTCTTATGTCATGGAAAACATCCTCTTCAAAATCTCTTATCCCGCAGAATTTCATGCACAAACTGCGGTAGAAGCGGCAATTCAATTACATGATGAAATCAAAGACAAACTCGACAGTATCGAACGAATAGAGCTTACTACGCACGAATCTGCAATCCGTATCATTTCCAAAGAAGGGCCGCTGCATAATCCTGCAGATAGGGATCACTGCTTACAATATATGGTTGCCTGCGGACTCCTGTTCGGTGACTTGGTTGCAGAATATTATGAAGATGATATCGCTGGCGACGAACGACTTGATGCTCTACGTGAGAAAATGTCAGTGGTGGAAGATAAAAATTACTCAGAAGATTATCACAACCCCGAAAAACGCAGCATCACCAACGCCATCCAAATCCATTTCAAAGATGGTAGCTCCACCGACAAGATAGAAGTGGAATATCCACTCGGCCATCGCTTCCGTCGCGACGAAGGAATCCCAGTGCTTATCGATAAATTCAAAAAGAACGTCTACACACGATTCCCTAAAAAACATGGTCAGGAAATCATCGATCTTTGCCTCGATGAAGAGGCTTTCCTTGAGACACCGGTTAATGAATTTATGAACTTGCTGGTGATATAAGCTTTAGAGTGTGTTTCAGGTCTTGGGCTGGAGATGTTTGAGGGGTTAGGAATATCTCAATAGAGCAATCCCTTATCGTAACTGGCTATCTTTGCTTCCTCGACGATTCATGCCAGCGGAGGCTAGTTTTTCTTTCTCATACTCTTCCTGGCACTGAATACAAAAACGTACGCCTTTTATTGCTTGTCTGCGAAGTTCAGGTATTTTGGCATCGCACCATTCACAGTGAGTGAGTGACTCTCCGGCATGGTTCATTTCGTTGCGCGCACGCTCAACGCCATCTTTGATGGTGCTTTCAATTTGTTCCTGTACCGCGCCTTCGCGCGCCCAACCTGAAGCCATAATATTAGGGAATAATGGTGACTGTTACTGACTATTGTGGGACTTTTGGTCTAAATTTCAAGTGACACGGGGCTGGTGAAAGCACGTTGCTGTCCACTGATGGGGTCTATGAAGTTCAGTTTGTGGGCCAATAACTGTAATGGCTGCTTGAAATTATCAGCTTGTCTCGGCTGTAGGGAAGGGTAAAAACGATCATTAAGTATCGGAAAGCCGATGGACATCATATGGAGGCGTAATTGATGGGTGCGCCCAGTTATGGGGGATAAGGTGAACAGTCCCAGTTCATGGCTATCATCTTCGCATTGGATGAGTGACTCTGCATATTGAGCATCTTTATCATATGGAGGCGTATCAAGATTTTGGAAAAGAAATTGAGGATTTGAGCGAGCCAGATAATTCTTAACATGCCAACTTTTATCGCTCAGACACTTGCCTGCTTGAGTCTTTGCGAGTGCTTGATAGTGTTTTTTAATCTTTTGCTGGGCAAATAATTGATGATATTGGTTGCGAGTGTTCGGATTGGTTGAAAACATGACAAGTCCAGCGGTGTCTCGATCCAGTCGATGAACCGCTTGAAGGTCGTGGTTGCCAGTTTTATTGATTAACCTTTGTTGTAGACACTCGTTAACAAAAACGCCACCCGGCATAACGGGCAGGAAGTGGGGTTTGTGAGCAATCAAAAAATGCTCATTGTGCTCAATAATAACCTCTGAAAAAGGAATCGTCGGCTCTTGTTCTACCTCGCGGTGATAATATACAACCCTACCTGCGTCATATTCTGTATCGACTGTAACTTTTTCGCTGTTTTCCCAATAGACCTTCCCTTCAGCCATTCGACTCGTCCACTCAGTTTCAAATACATGAGGAAAGGTATCAATCAGAAATGATAAGACTGACTGATAACCGCTCTGAACCGGAAGCGTTACTTTTGAGGGTTTATCGGCTTTGGACACAACAATATACTATGCATTGATTAGACCCACATTGTATGTGTTTGGTGACTAAAGAAAAAGTTTCAGCGCTTTTGTGATTATCCTTGAATGTGTGCGTCTTAAAGTATTAGCGGCTCTACCTAAAAGAAGCCTTGATTGAGACACAGGTTATAGGACTTATGAATTTGCTAGTAATTTACTAGAAAATTTCATATACCCCTTAAGTCAAGTGCGCATTGTCCACTATGCGCTAACGGCTTGTTAAATCAATTAACTAGCTGCTTAAGTAAAAGTGATTTGTTTGCTATATAGTTTAACTGTAAACAAATAAGTCATATTTGCATTATTTTATATTCATTGCAGATTTGACACGCATTTACACCCTCACTAAAATCCGACACCTTGCGGTTAATAAAAATAAGAACTGCAAAAAACAACTTTAATAATCAGGATTTGAGAGGGATTGTCATGGAGTTTTTGTCACTTCGCCACTACATGATTGGCGCACCTTTATTCGTACTTTTTTTTGTAACCGTTCTTTTACCCGCTACGGCTGAAGCATATATATGCTTAGATCCGTATAGTGTTGAAGACCCTTCTGATGGGACAGAGCCCACTAAGGGCAATAAAAAAAATAAAGAAAAACGTGGCAAGGGTAATAACTCCAATGATTATCAGGTGAGCTCGGGGAGTTGTGACACCGATGAGCCTCCACCGAAGCCAACCCCTCCTGGGACTCCAAGCGTGTCGGTGATTAAAAGTACGAATGGATCCTATACAGTATCCTGGACTGCATCTTCAAATATGATTATGAGCGGCATGGAGTCAGGGGAGTACGAGCTAGTCGAGTATCGCAATGGCTCTTATGTTAGTAAGTATATAACTTCTCCCACAATCACTAACTATTCGTTTACTTCAAACCCCGATGGTAATTATCAGTACAAGGTGTCCTGTCCGCATGTCCGTTACAGTGTTGCTTTAGTTTTTCAAGGTTGATTTGGTTAAGAAATAGTCAAACCAACCTTTGCTTTTTTGTTTTCGCTATAAAAAAGAGTAGTCTTTTTTCACTTTACAATAGTTTTCTGCTCAATATTCAACCTGTTTTTTGAATTTAAAGCACTCGGCATCTACCGAACTTACGGACTGTGAGTTGGTACTATAAAGTGATAGTATTTTTTACTGCCGATATCGCTTTCCTACTTGAGTCCAATAAATTTCTTCTGGTGCTGCACCATTGAGAGATTGGTGTGGACGAATGACGTTATACCACTGCTGGAAGTCGTAACAGTGCAATGGTAATTCTTCTGGTTTAATCGGTAATCCATCAATGGTGGTTTTAAAGGTTCCAAATAAACGTTCAACCCTACCGTTCATCCATGGACAGTGTTTCTCTATCGTTTGGTGTTTGATGCCAGCGAATTTTAGAAAGAGCTTGAGCAGCTTTGAATTGAAGCAAGCCTCGTTGTCACTTCTAATTATTGAAGGTTTCTTGGAATAACGAAATAACCTGACAAGCTGCTTAATGATATTTAGTGACGACTTTGAGCTGAGCGGTATTAACCCCATAAGCTTTCGAGAATGATGTTCAATCACACCAAGTACAGGCTTGTTGTCCACAAAGGTAATGTCCATTCCCCAGTAACGATTAAAAGCAACATGGTAGGGTGGTTGGCTTTTAATCTGTTTGCGTAGCACCTGAATGTCGTACAGATGGTTACGAATAGTGTAACTGACAAACGTTTTACCAACAGATTGCTCTTTGTGCCTGAACTGTCTGTTAAAAATATAAGCCAAAGTACGGCAACTTGCTTGAGGTAGATGAGCTTTTAACCGCAAAACTTCCTGAGTTACCCAGTCGGGCTTCTTTTGGTTCCTATGAATTCTTATAGTCTTTAAACATTCATGTTTATTAGATTTATGTCTTGCATATTGTTTGTATGATCCTTTAAACCAATATTGGATTAACAGGGAAATCAAAACGACAATTAACATGTTGGCTTGTGTTTAATCAAAAGCCGGCGATGCTAACATACTTTTAAAATATCGTTTGCAAAAAAAGCTCCCGGTGAGGGAGCTAAAAGCGATATAAGATAGTTGGGTTAGGAGGGTATCTTATATCTAGGGTAAGAACCTTTAACGTTCAAGGTCTACGACTAATCCATCAGGCTAACCTGCCTAAACTTTCAATGACTTGTTTGCATGAAGTCGAATGGAATGACGGTTTCGATTTCATCGCTGAGTAATTTTAGTTGTGGGTGATTCAGATGAATCGATTGCACAACAGTTTTTAAATCATGTTCTTTTATATCTATCAATAATAAATATTTCCCTTCTTCTACCAAGTTATAATATTTACGTAACTTGTAGTTTTTACTTTCAAGTCCTAACAAACCGCCTAACCATGTACCAAATCCACTCAATAATATGGTTGTGGCTACAAAGCCAAAGGTGCTGTACAAGCCGTTAAGGGCTTCTGCGTTATACAGTATCGTCGCGACAATTAAACCAATTAGGGTTCCGCCAATAAACCCCTTGAAGCTACCGTTTAGTACATTGGTTTTGTACCAGAAGTTAGCTGTATTTAATCCGCGGCGAAGTACTTTGCCTTGTTTTTTAGCGATAACGTGCAGATCGCTGTCTTCAATACCGTGTGCCTTTAAATCCTCATAGGTGGCTTGTACATGTTTGAGCTTGTCTGACTCATAAAGTAAACGACTCATAATGAAACTCCTGTAACACGAATTTGTTATTAAGCTATCAGGCGGCATGTGAAAAATATGTAAATATCATGACTCCCTGGTCAATTATTAATTGTCAGACCGGATAATCTAGCTAGAATGTCTTTTTAGTCGGATGACTATGACTATAGACATAAAAATAATGTTAAGTATTTAGGGGGGCGTATGGAGTATCACTTTAAAAACGATAGTAAAGATGCTGATGAGGTAAAGTTCAGTGAGGATATAGGGCCTGAACTTGAAGAGTGCAAAATTAAAATAAGGCGGGGCTTTTGGACTACTGTTGTCGTTGCTGTCTTAACCTTAATCATGGCTATTGTCACTAATTATGAGAGTGGTCTAGTTGCTATACTTGACTCATCATATTTCTACGATGTAGCAGTTTGTGTTTTTTTAGCAATAGGCATTTATTATAAAAGCCGAGTTAGTGCGCTATTAATGCTGTCATATTACGTTATCTCTAAAGTTATTCAAATTAATCAAACCGGTAAAGCTTCTGGAGTCGTTATTGCAATAATTATTGCTGTCCTTTTGACTCAAGCTACCTTAGCAGCCTTTAAGTATCACCGCTTACGAAAACAACTGAACCCAGACTATAAGTCAACGAGCAAACGAACATGGTGGCTGGCTACACCAGTTAATACAATTTTGAGCTTGGTTCTTGTGCTTTTTCTTCTTGTTGAGTCAGGATTCTGGGTACCTACATCGTTGATGAGTGAAGAGACACTTTCTATATCTCATGTCGAAACTTTACGTGATAACAACATCATTAATAGTGATGAAAAAATTGAGCTGTTTTTCTCAGAAGGTCTTACTTCAATACTGGAAGGTGGCAATGTTGTCACTAACTCACGTGTAATCAGTTATGAGACTCTTGATGGGGAGCTGTATATCTATTCGGCACCATTTTCTGAAGTTTCTTTTGTTGGAATTGAGGAAAAGGGAACTGCTATTAGCTATAGCCAGATCTATGTTGAAACATATGATGGCGGCAGCTTTTATTTATTGTCACCGCATGATCATAAAGAAGATGAGACTTTTGTAAATACCATCAAGACTAAAGCTGATTTGGCCCAGGCTGGTTCCTAACTCTTTCAAGGCTTCACCATTCTATGGTTGAGCCGTCCCAGGCAAAGAATTTTCCGTTATCTTCAAGAAATAAGTTATCGATGATTTGAAACATCCTGCGCACTGAATACTCTGTGGAGAAGAGTTTTTCGGGTTTGACGTTTTGTTGGAAAGGCTTTGACAGCTTCGTGTCGGTTGTGCCTGGGTGTAGCCCGATAATCGCGGTGTTTTTATTGCGTCGAGCTACTTCAATCGATAATGTTTTGATGATTTGGTTAAGCGCGGCTTTGCTGGCGCGATAGCTGTACCAACCGCCCAGTCGATTATCACTGATGCTTCCGACCCGTGCCGACAGGCTGGCTAATATGGCGGGTTGTGCGTCTGATTTTTTCAATAGTTTTATGAAGTGCTTTGCTATTAATGCGGTAGTTGAGGCGTTTATTGTCATTACCTCAACAAAGTTATCGAGTTTAAAGTCTTCTATTTTCTTCTCAGGTTGCAGTTCTTTTGAATCATGCAATATGCCAATTGCGTTAATAATGAGGTCTACATGACCGTATTGATTGCTTACATGCTGCGAAAAACGCTGTAACTTTTCTTCATCAAGTGGATTGAGTTTAACCTTGACCAGACCATTATCCAGTGGCTTAATATCGGGCAATTGAGAGCTATCTGATGTTGGTTCCTTTGGACGCGAGCAAGCAAAGACTACCGCATAGCGTTCGAGAGCTTGTTTGACAAACTCTTGGCCGATGCCACCATTGGCGCCAAATACAATCGCGATACTCATGCTGTTATTATTCCGTTTCGCTGTGAACGAGAAGTGAAGGCTTATTTAGGGAAATGAGACGTTTTATGAAGACTGTAACGATTAACAAGGCATCCCAAACGGACTTGCCCTCTATTGCTAAGCTGGCAAATGACATCTGGCGCGAGCATTACACGCCTATTATTGGCTCTGAGCAAGTTGAGTATATGCTGAAGAAATATCAATCTGTTTCAGCGATGGCGGAGCAGATTTCTGATGGGACCTTTTATTACAGTGTTTTGCTTGATGGAACGTTAGTCGGGTATCTTTCTTTTTACCCTAAAGATGGGGCTTTGTTCTTGAGCAAGATTTATGTTTCCTCCAGTCTCAGGGGGAAAGGCATAGGGCGTCAGGCGATGGAGTTTGTCATTGAACAGGCTAAAACAATGGGTTTCGCAAAGATACAGCTGACCGTTAATAAATACAATTCTGGTAGTATAGAGGCCTATAAACGGATGGGATTTAAAACTGTGGATGAGGTTGTGGTGGATATTGGTGGAGGCTTTGTGATGGATGACTATGTGATGGACTTATTTTTAAATGAGCAGAAATAAGTATTAGAAGACGGGTTTATTTTCAAGTAAGATGAAGCCTCTTAATAAGAGGGAATCAGTATGACAATTTTAATCCGTTCAATTTTTGTTTTGTTTTTGGCGTTGGGTGTAGCGGCTTGTAGCAGTGAGCCTACATTTGATGCAACGAATGACCAAACCATGGAAGCTTCGATGGAGGAAATGACGAAAGACATGACCGAAGAAGAAAAAATGGAATTGGGTCAAGCTGTAATGAGTATTGCAATGCAGGTCGGTTTTAGTTCTATGGGCGATGAAGAAAAAATCGAAAAAGAACTTAAAGAAAAGCTACATGGCAAAACTGCAGAAGAGATTATTGAACAGGCTAACGGTAACAAGTAATTAGTTTTCAATAAGATTTAAAAACCCGGCTTAAGCCGGGTTTTTTATGCCTGCAAGTAAGTTAACTTACAATATTTAATCTTTAGGACTCTGCAAGTAAGCTTCTGTCGGAGAAACCAGTATGTTTTCCATTGCCTCGCGGCCAAGCAGCATTTTGTAGCGCATTTTTTCGCGATTAGCTAGGCTAATATCAATATCCCAGGTTTGATCACCAATGGTGATAGGGGTTCGTATCACGTAGCGTGATTGGGTTTGGCCATTGGAGCTGGTGATTTTGCGATAGTCGATCATTTCTGCTTCACAATTGAAGACTCGTTTTGGGTGACGGCGAAGCGGACAGGTTTTGAATGACACGTATGTGTTGCCGTCTTTGTCAAAGGTTTTGATGTCAAAGGCGTGCAGGCTTGAGGTTTTCGCGCCTGTATCAACTTTGATTTTAATGCTTGAAATGCCAAGCCCTGATAGCTTGGCTTTTTCTTTCCATCCGACTCTTATCTTGCTCATATTGCTGATCTCAATTAGCCACGGCCTTTCGGCTTATTAGGGCCTTTCAAAGCGTCTTTTTCGATGAACTGGATAATAGCACCGGCAACATCTTTGCCAGTGGCTTTTTCAATACCTTCAAGACCGGGTGATGAATTCACTTCAATCACGAGCGGACCATGTGCGGAACGAATCAGATCGACGCCAGCTACGTCCAGTCCCATCACTTTTGCCGCACGAACGGCCAGAGCGCGTTCTTCCGGTTTAAGCTTGATGACTTGAGCGCTACCTCCACGATGCAGGTTAGAGCGGAACTCGCCTTCTTTGGCGCTACGCTGCATGGCAGCAATCACTTTCTCGCCAACCACAAAGCAACGAATATCAGAGCCGCCAGCTTCTTTGATGAATTCTTGCACCAGGAAGTCTGCATTCAGGCTACGAAAAGCATTGATCAAACTTTCTGCTGCTTTATTGGTCTCTGCCAATACCACGCCATTGCCGTGGGTACTTTCGATAACCTTAACAATCAAAGGCGCACCGCCAACAGATTCGATGAGTTCATCGGTCGCTTCAACCGAGTGCGCATAACTGGTGATTGGCATGCCAACACCTTTACGGGCTAGTAGTTGGTGTGCGCGTAACTTATCGCGCGAACGGGTAATGGCTATCGACTCATTAACCGAGTAAACGCCACCCACCTCGAATTGTCGTAATACTGCAGTACCATAAGCAGTTACGGAGGCTCCAATGCGCGGAATGACCGCTTCAAACTCCAACTGGCGAACTTTGCCTTGAACCTTACTGTGTACAGTAGGGCGGTTAGATGTGATGTTCATGAAGCATTTGAGTACATCAACTACTTGCGCTTCGTGACCACGTTCCTCTGCTGCTTCAACCAGTCTCTTGGTGGAATAAAGGCGAGGATTACGCGATAAAATACCTATTTTCATGTGCCTTCCAGATTGTACTTAGAGTGATATCAATAAATTGAATGGCCGATTGACCAATTGCTGGTCAATATAGCATAGATCCCTTTGGCCATCACAAATAAAATCAAGGGCACAGCGATTAAACAAGCAGAGACTTTCCTTCTGCGGAACTCAGAGTAGAAGGAAATTTTTAAGATTAAGGGTTTATAATTTTTTTTAGTTGGGGGATAATGCGCCCGGCTCTGCTGGTCCCCTCGCAACGTAAGGTTGTGAATCCCGCCAGGCCCGGAAGGGAGCAACGGTAGCAACTGTCTCGTGTGCCGAGGTGTGGCTAGCAGAGTCTTTAATTTCTAACATCTATTTCTGTAGATGTAGGAATAAAAAAAACCGCCAAGTTGGCGGTTTTTGTGTTTCATGACTTTAAAACTGTGTGTTTCAAGCCGATCAAATCAGCGCTTCACATGGTTATCTTCATCTTCGTCATGGTTTGGATCTGTTATGACACTGTGAAGTTGTGCTTCATATTCTTTCATTCTATACACTTCGCGAAGTTCAACAATTTTAGCAATAGCCTCTTTATCAACTATGACACCGGGATTCGTTGGGTTGCTTACAGTGTTCCAATCTTCAATGATATCGTCATAGGCTTCGTAATTGGTTTCATAGCGCCAAACACATTTAGGGCTTCCTTCAAAGGGTAGCCAGTTATCATTGTTACCATAGTCATCATTCACTGCCTGCCAACAAGAGTCCTGATCTGAGAATGGGCCTACTGACATATATTGGTAATTAGTAATGCCATTGTTATTAATATACGAAATGGCTGTGTAGAAATAACCACCGCAGGTAGTACAGTTACCAGCAGCATCAGCTGGTTGAGTTATTCCTGATGTGGCAATCAATCCAGAAATCAACAGGGCTTTGCTTAACGTTTTCATTGTGTACCTCAAAAAATTTGTTTATGGATTAAACGAGCTTTATTGCTCAGTCTTAATGACAGATTCACCATAGTGGACGATTGACGCTTTGTAGATCGAAACAGCAGGCAAAAGCGGGCAAGCTGGGGAGCTTTTGGTAAAAATGTAGATTAAGTAACTGATATTGAAAGAGTCGGTGCTTTTATCTATTGATACTGAGTGATAGAGAAAGATTATTCTATTTTCTCGATAAGGCTAATTGTGCTATTGTTTGCCCACTTACCAATCACTCAAATAAAACTGACTAAAAAATGAGCTATCAGGTGCTCGCCCGTAAATGGCGTCCAAAGAATTTCGATGAATTACAAGGTCAGGAACACGTTAGTCGTGCGCTGGTCAATGCTATTGAAAGCGGTCGTTTGCATCATGCTTATTTATTCACCGGCACGCGTGGGGTTGGTAAAACCACTATCGCGCGCATCCTTTCTAAATGTCTTAACTGTGAAACTAACGGCTTAACCTCAAAACCCTGTGGTGAGTGTGGAAGCTGTGTTGAGATTGACGAAGGGCGTTTTGTTGATTTGATTGAAGTGGATGCGGCATCACGAACTAAAGTTGATGACACCCGCGAGCTCTTAGAGAATGTTCAATATAAGCCTACGCGCGGTCGTTATAAGGTTTACCTTATCGATGAGGTGCATATGCTCTCTAACAGCTCATTCAATGCGCTGTTAAAAACTTTGGAAGAGCCGCCCGAACACGTCATATTTTTATTAGCGACCACTGATCCGCAAAAACTTCCGGTGACTGTACTGTCGCGTTGTTTGCAGTTCCATTTAAAGCACATGGAAGAGCAAACCATTTCTAAGCATCTCGCTTATATCCTGCAACAAGAAACGATTGATTTTGAGACGCCAGCGCTTGAGTTGATTTCACGTTCGGCCGAAGGCAGTATGCGTGATGCATTGAGCTTGCTTGACCAGGCGATTGCCTTTGGTCAGGGCAAAGTTCAGGAAGAAGATATTCGTACTATGCTCGGTACAATTGACCATCAGTTTATGGTCAAATTGCTCGAAGCACTGGCCAACAAAGATTCGGCAGAAGCAATCAATGCGATTGCTGAAATGAGTCATTATCCTGTAGATTTTGCCGACGCACTTAAAGAGTTGTTATCACGCATTCATCAAATTGCTATTTTCCAAAGCACTGGCGTGTTATTGGATCAAGCTGCCCCATATGTTCAAGACTTTGCGAACAAAATTGCCAGCGATGACTTACAACTTTATTATCAGATGGGCTTACATGCTCGTCGCGATCTGGAATGGGCACCGTCACCACGACAGGGCCTTGAAATGGCACTGTTGCGAATGTTGGCGTTTCGACTTGAACCTTCCCAAGTCGTTCACAACAGCACAAGCCAAACCTCATTAGATTCAGAGGCAAAAAAAAAAGTTAGCCTGAAGCCATCAGAGCCTGCTACGCAAGAAGTTCCTAGTGAGAATGCTCCTGCTGAGAATTCTACTGTTGAAAAAGAACCTTCTGAAAAAGCTGAGCCTGAGCAAGCAGCAAAACAAGAACAAAAGTCTGAATCAAGCATTGCTAAAAAAACCGTAAATGAGGAAACTCAATCAACCAGCAATGGCCCCGAAGAACCACCATTCAATCCCGATGATTACGCCTCATTCAGTGATGATGAAAAAACTGAAGATTCGATAATCGATCAATATCAAACTCCTGAACCATCAAAACTAGAAGAGCAGGTGGTTGAAGTACCGTCTAACAGCATCAAAGAAAATACGGAGCAGTCTTCTGATAATGAGCAAGCTGCACTGGCCAGCCTGCACTCAGCACTAGGACTTAGCTTCTCAGATGATGGGGACGCATCATCTGAAAAATCAGTACAGCCAGCTCAACATAAAGTTGTTGAGACAGCGCAAACTGAAACAGCACAAGCTGAGACAGTTAAAGTAGCCGAACCTGAGCAATCGAATGATGATGGTTTTCAATTACAGCCTCATACAATCGAGCAGGAACCTGAACCAGAGGTATTAATCCAGGAGAATGAAAGGGCTTCAGCAACTTCTTCGGAATCTACTGAATCAGTTCAGGTAAAGGCAAGTGAGCACATGACTGATTTGGACGAGACTGATCTTGAACAGACTGATCCATTAGAGAATGATCCACCTGCTACAGAAGAAGCGCTGAAGTGGTCGCAGCACGTTAAAAAGATGGATTTAACCGGCACTTATCATCAAATTGCACAATCCAGTACAGCTCAATGGCTATCTGATGATAAAATACAGCTCACTGTCGAGCCAGCTCAGGATATTCTGAGTACCGAGACCGCAAAGCAAGCGATAGAAGAAGCACTGGCGCACTATTTCAGCAAGCCTGTTACAGTAGAGTGGCGATTTGCTGAACCGGAAGTGGCAACACCAGCCATGATTTGGCAAAGAGCCGCCAAAGCAAAACATCGCAAAGCTTGCGAAACGATTACCCAGCATCCTTTTGTGCAGCAACTGGCGCAAAAGTTTGGCGCAAAACTTGATAAAAGCAGTATCCAATATCTGGATGCTCAGCAATGATTTAACTGATTAGTAGAGGTCACTATGTTTGGTAAAGGTGGTTTGGGCAACATGATGAAACAAGCCCAACAAATGCAGGAAAAAATGCAACAAGCTCAGGAAGAAATTGGCAATCTTGAGGTTACCGCAGAAGCGGGAGCAGGCATGGTCAAAGTAACCATGACCGGCCGTCACGACGTTAAGCGCGTCGAAATCGACCCAAGCCTGATGGAAGATGACAAAGATCTTCTCGAAGATCTGGTCGCCGCAGCAGTTAATGCCGCAGTACGTAAGGTTGAAGAGACAACTAAAGCGCGTATGGCGGAAGTGACTAAGGGGATGAATTTGCCCCCAGGGATGAACCTCCCATTTTAAAAATACCGATGAAGTTGGCCTTTTTGCTCAATTTCTTCGTTAAAGCTGTGCTCGAGACATCGAGTATTTTTATACACTCAGTCTCTCCGCGCAGTTTTGCCTCGAACTTGAGCAAAAATCCGCAACTTTCTCGATATTTTGGGGTAGAGGTTTGCGCGCAGTACTTCCTCGCTCAGAAAGAAAAATCCTGAGTTAAAACGCGGTATGTGAGGGGAAGAGGTAGGGTTTGAGTATTTTTATACGCTCAAGCTCTCCGTGCGAAACTGCCTCGAACACACGAAAATATTTTGCGTTAAAGCTTAAGGTGGCAAGATCTGTAGGGTACCCAAGGGGGCTAATCCTACGTCGAAACGCATCGCTCTTTTGTAAAGTTTATGCATGACAGACGATTATTACAGGCACTTAAATGCAATCACCGTTGATAAAAAAATTAATTGAAGCTTTTACTTGTTTGCCGGGTGTGGGTAATAAATCGGCGCAGCGTATGGCGTATTTTTTATTGGAGCGTAACCGCGAAGGTGGCGAGCAATTGGCCGAAGCATTAGTTGCTGCAATGAACGGTGTGAAGCATTGCAAGCGCTGTCGCGATTTTACCGAAGATGATCTGTGTGGAATCTGCAATTCTCAAGCACGCGATAACAGTTTGCTTTGCATCGTTGAAAGCCCCGCTGATGTGTTCGCCATCGAATCTACTGCAAGTTTTAAGGGTAAGTACTTTGTCTTGATGGGGCACTTATCGCCACTTGATGGTATTGGCCCGGAAGATTTAGGGCTTGACCAACTGAAGCGTCTAGTGGATGAGGAAAAGCCCGCGGAAATTATTTTGGCAACCAACTCGACAGTTGAGGGCGAAGCCACTGCACATTTCATTTCAGAAATGTTACAAAAGAATGAAGTTATCCTGTCACGTATTGCTTCGGGTGTGCCGCTTGGCGGTGAGCTTGAATACATTGATGGCGGAACCTTGATGCACTCACTTTCAGGGCGCCAACCCTATCGACGTTAGCTTTAATTCTGAAAACTTAAATAAGGAGTTAGGATGAACTTTATCGATAAGGAGATTGAGGAGTACGCAAAGCTCTATACCAGTAACGAGCCTGAGCTGTTAAAAGAACTGGCTGAATTCACAGAAACGAACATGCCGATGGCGCAGATGCTAACCGGCAAGATAGAAGGGCGCTTGTTGAAGATGTTGGTAGCTTTGACTGGTGCGAAAACAGTTCTTGAAATTGGTATGTTCACCGGTTACTCGGCACTTTCTATGGCGGAAGCCTTACCCGACGATGGCCAGTTAATAACCTGCGATATTGATGAAGAAGTGGCTAAGCTGGCCAAAGATTATTTTGCTCGCAGCACTCATGGCTCCAAAATCACTATTGAGCTTGCTCCAGCTCTGAACACTATCTCCAGTCTTAATCAAACCTTTGATCTGGCTTTTCTTGATGCCGACAAAGAAAACTATGTGGAATACTACCAGGCGATAATCCCAAAATTAAAGTCCAATGGATTATTGGTGATTGATAACTGTCTCTGGTCAGGCAAAGTTTTAGAGCCAGAATCAGAAACGGATATCGCCATTAATAAGCTCAATCAATTAATTGTCACCGATCCACGTGTTGAAAACGTCGTATTAACAGTACGCGATGGTATTAATCTGGTTCGCAAGTTATAAATCAATAGTTTAATCAGACTGTCGTTTAAAAACTACACAGACCGGCATAAAACTGGTAATGTATTTTTATCTCTGAAAAATACTATTCAGCCGTCATTTCATTACTTATTACTTAAGTTCAGGTAGGTGCGCATGAGTACACAACATAATAACTGGGCGAATCGCCTAAAGATCCTTGGCTTAACCTCTCTTTCCTTTATTTTGATCAGTTGTAATTCGGACTCAGATTCTGATTCATCCCCACCAACGGACGAGCAACTGTCCTGGACCCAAGGGGTATTTGAAGATGAGGCTAGCTTTAAAGATTTCTGTGAAGTGCCAAGAACGGGGACTGATATTGATGGCGACCCATGGCCTGATAAGGCTGGTTCAACCTTGCATGAAAACCATTGGCTTCGTTCCTGGAGCAACAATACTTATCTTTGGTATAACGAAATCCAGGATCAGAATCCTGCCAACTTTAATGACCCACTTGATTATTTTGCAGTGTTAAAAACCACTGCCTTAACGCCATCAGGCAATCCCAAAGATCGTTTTCATTACACGTATGACACCGATGTTTATGAGCAACTGGTATCATCAGGTGCTTCTGCCGGTTATGGCGCTGAGTGGGTATTGCTCCAATCTTCACCGCCACGCGATGTCCGCGTTGCTTTTACTGAACCAAACTCTCCAGCGACAACTGCCAACTTAACGCGGGGCGTGAAAATCCTTGAGGTTGACGGCGTTGACATGATCAATGGCAGTGATGTTGATACTCTGAATGCTGGTTTGTTTCCAGACGGTGCTGGAGAAAGCCATGAGTTTTTGGTCGAAGACATTGGCGGTACCACTCGTACCATCACTATGAACTCGGAAATTGTGACCACTGATCCGGTACAAAATGAAAAAATTATTGCGACTGCCAGTGGTGATGTGGGTTACCTAACTTTTAATACCTTCGGTATTGTCGACGCAGAAGCAGAGTTAATTGATGCCTTTAGCACTTTTGAAACTCAGGGCATTAATGACCTGGTTATAGATCTGCGCTATAACGGCGGTGGCTTCCTGGCCATTTCCAGCCAGTTGGCTTACATGGTGGCGGGCAGCTCGGCAACCAGTGGAAGAACCTATAGCCAAACGGTGTTTAATGATAAGCATCCGACTATCAATCCGGTTACTGGTCAAACTCTGTCACCAACCCCTTTCTACAATACTTCGTTAGGATTTTCAGTGAACCAAGGTCAGGCCTTGCCTCAGTTAAACCTTAATCGAGTGTTCGTCTTATCTGATGGTGGTACTTGTTCAGCCAGTGAAGCATTCATCAATGGCCTTCGAGGTGTTGATGTGGAAGTGATTCTAATTGGTGATGATACCTGTGGTAAGCCTTATGGCTTCTATGCCACTGACAACTGTGGTACCACTTACTTCACTATCCAGTTCCGTGGTGAGAATGACAAGGCCTTCGGCGACTATGCTGACGGCTTCGTGATTGCTGGTAGCGATAATGGTGAAGACGTAGTCCGCGGCTGTGTGGTTGCCGACGACTTCAATAACGCCTTAGGCAATGAGCAGGAAGCCAGATTAGCGGCAGCTTTAAATTTCCGTGATACGGGAACCTGTCCAGCATCATCTCCAAAATCATTGCATCAGGCACCTTATAAACCTTCCGATGTTTATGACCAAAACTCGCTCTATAACTCACAAATACTGCGTGATCGGATGTTCTTAAAGCAGAACCTGATTCTGACTGAGCCGAAATAGTCATGAGTTTCAGGCTGATATTAGCAATGGTTTCAACGGTCTTGTTGGCTTCGGCCTGCAAGACCATTGATCCTGCTCATGCCGAGCCTGCTGTTATTACCAATCCTTCAGCCGAAACCACCGCGGAGTTAACCGAAGTGGTTTCGACTATCTTTAATAACCGCCCAGTGACTCTGGCGCAAGATGTGCTAACGAATACCAATATTCTCTCTATTCAAATTGCAGCCCACAAAAAAGACGGCCTGCCAGTGATGGGTCGTATTGAAGAAATGCCACGTCAGTTTCAGCTGCTAAAGTATGACGACAATTGCTATCTGTTTGATTCTCAAAACGATACCCTGTATCCATTGCAAACCGTTAAGTGTAAGATCCTAGAGTTACCCCCTAGGGCATAAAAGCTGACTAGCCTTAATTGTTTAGGCTGGCCTTGAAATCAAGCCAACAAATCCCCACATTCTATCCAAGTTTCAACCTTTCTTTCTGAACTCATAACTGAACAGATAACGGAGATTTGTTATGTCGGTAGCGGCTGAAAAACAAACACATTCATTTCAAACTGAAGTCAAACAACTCCTGCACTTGATGGTGCATTCTTTATATTCCAATAAAGAAATCTTCCTTCGTGAGCTTATCTCGAACGCAGCAGATGCAGCGGATAAACTCCGCTTCAAGGCATTGGATGATGCTAGTCTGTTAGCAGATGATCCTGAGCTTCGTATTCGCATCACAACAGACAAAGACACAAAAACTTTAACCATATCTGATAACGGTATCGGCATGACCGAAGAAGAGGTCATTGCCCATCTTGGTACTATCGCCAAGTCAGGTACTGCCGACTTCTTGAGTCAGTTGACTGGCGACAAGAAAAAAGACTCAAAGTTGATTGGACAGTTTGGTGTTGGTTTCTACTCAGCCTTTATCGTTGCCGACAAAGTTACTGTCGTGACGCGTGGCGCTGGGCTGGCTGCCGACCATGCGGTGATCTGGGAATCGGCAGGCGATGGTGAATTTACCATTGAGCCAACCACCAAAGATACTCGCGGTACCGACATTACCTTACACCTCAAAGAGGGTGAAGAAGAGTTCCTGGAGGATTACCGTCTACGCACCATCATCGGCAAATACTCAGACCATATTTCCTTGCCAGTAGAAATGCATAAAGTGCATCAAGGTGAGGACAAAGACAAGCCTGAACAACCTGAATTTGAAGTGGTCAACAAAGCGACCGCCTTGTGGACTCGTCCTAAGGCAGAAATCACTGACGAAGAATATCAAGAGTTTTATAAGCATGTTGCGCATGACTTCCAGGATGCATTGAGCTGGAGTCATAATCAGGTTGAAGGTAAGCAGGAATACACCAGCTTGTTATACATTCCAGCCAAAGCACCATTCGATATGTGGAACCGTGATCGGGTGCGTGGCGTAAAGCTATACGTACAGCGTGTCTTTATCATGGATGATGCGGAGCAATTCCTGCCAGTTTATTTGCGTTTCGTGCGCGGATTAATTGATTCTAATGATTTACCGCTTAACGTGTCGCGTGAAATTCTGCAAGACAGCTCAGTAACGCAATCATTACGCTCAGCGACTGTAAGCCGCGTGCTAAAAATGCTTGAGCAGCTGGCCAAGAAAGATAAAGAAAAGTATCAGCAGTTCTGGAACGAATTTGGCCAGGTCTTGAAAGAAGGCCCCGGCGAAGACTTCTCCAACAAAGAAAAAATTGCCAGCCTGTTCCGCTTTAGCTCAACCCATAACGACAGCAAAGAACAAACCGTCTCTTTGGATGACTACATTGAGCGCATGAAGCCAGAGCAAGACAAGATCTACTATATTGCTACTGACAGCTTCCTCGCTGCCAAAAACAGCCCACACTTGGAAATTTTCCGCAAAAAAGGTATCGAAGTTCTCTTGATGCACGACCGTATTGACGAATGGACGGTATCGCACTTGCAGGAATACAAAGGCAAGCAATTTGTCTCGGTCACACAAGGCTCATTAGATCTTGGCAACCTTGAAGATGCTGAAGACAAGAAAGCCCAGGAGCAGGCCTCAAAAGAACACGAAGACCTAGTCAAGCGCGTCAAAGAGGTACTTGGCGACAAAGTAGCCGATGTTCGAGTGACCTTGCGTCTAACCAACACACCAGCATGTATCGTAGCAGGCGAAGGCGACATGCCACTGCAGATCGTCAAAATGATGCAAGCCGCTGGTCAACCCGTGCCAGATGTTAAACCAGTATTCGAACTCAACCCAGAACATGCCTTGATTCAGTTGGTTGAAAAAGAACAGGATCAAGACCAGTTCAACGAATGGGTCGACGTACTGTTCGACCAGGCACAACTCGCCGAAGCTGGGCAGTTAGAAGACCCCGCCAGCTTCGCAACAAAGCTTAATAAACTGCTGCTAAAACTAGCCAGTTAAAACTCCTTTCCATCATTAAAATGCCGCGTAAATCGCGGCATTTTTTTATTCGTGTACATAATTCTTTACAACTGCCATCCTGTGGCTTGATGTAGGCTGGTGATGAGCCTGCGAATCCCAGCAAAATGTGTATCAAAATAAAAATCACGCAGACTCTATTAATATAATCCTGTCATTCTGAACTAGATTCAGACGACCGAAGGAAGTGCCCGTGGTACGATCGAAGGAAGTGCCCGTGGTACGAACGAAGGGAATGCCTGTGATGCGACCGAAGGAAGCACCTTTAGGTGATCTGCTCTTTATTGTTCGTAAAATAATCACTTGTAATAAAATTACTTCGAAATTAGGATGTTATGAAGGAGCACATTGAGCAATGCTTGTTTAAAACATCAATTGAATCAAAGGAGTGATGGAATGAAAAAGTTATCTAAATTCTTACTGGTAGTTGTACTTTCGGCTGCCTCATTGACAACATCCGCTATTGAACAGCAACGGGCTCAGAACTGGTGCTGGGCTGCATCTGTGCAAGATGTTATGGCTCAAGCCGGTTTATATCAAACACAAGAACAGATTGCAGCTCGTTTAGATGGTTGGCCAACTGATAGACCTGCTCACATTCAAGAAGTTGTGATGTTATTAAGGTCATATGGTTTTCGTGCATGGAGTGCGGGTAGACCGGGGTCACCACAGGAACTTTATGATTCATTAAATGATGGTTGGAAGTTAATAGCTTTTGCGCGGCCTTCGAATGGTCCGGTTGGGCATTTTATTGTTTTGCAAGGAGTGCATCCTAGAACCGGTGGCATCATTGTATCGGACCCATGGACAGGCTACACCTATGTTAATTCTTTACAAGAATTGTACCAAGGTTGGCGTTGGGGTGATTCAGTAGTTGTTGGTACTCCTCTCTAGTTACCTAAATTACTATAATATCGTTACTGTATAGAAAGCCTTTTGAAATAAGGATGTTACAATTGAATTCGTATAATAAAAGGTTAGTTTCTCTCGGTATTAAAAGAGTTAATGGTGGGAGTTAATGGGGTCAGAGTTAATTAAAAGCAATTCCCATTATTTCCTTATATAAAGTTTCAAGGAGAATTTAGTGATTAGATTATTTGTCCTGTTGACTGTCTTGCTATGCGCACCGAGCTTGTATGCGCAGGAAGATTCAACGCCTTCGACCTTCCATCGGTTGCTAATTTTCAACGATAGCAATGAAATGTTAGTGGTGAAGATTAAGGACAGAGACCTTTGGGTCACTCCGGGTTGGTATCAGGATCAGGACTCGACAATCAGTGAGGGATTAACAAATCTAGCGCACAGCTATGCTCTTAAAATCAACAATCCACAACTTCGGGGCGTTTTCATTCTTAGAATGGGCTCAGAACAGAAGATTTCCACCCGATTGATCCATTCTGCTGAAGCTCTAAATGAAAACTACAAACTTCCCGACGGTATCGACCAGGTAAAATGGTTACCAGTAGATCAGGCGCTTGAGGTGATTAACCTTCCTCATATCCAGTATCAGATAAAGCAGATAACGGAGTACCGCGAAACAGTCTGGGGTGGAACGCAGCAAATGCACTGGGAAGGGGGAGTAAATAAGTTTGAGGTGGTTGAAGGTTTCTATCCGCTCTTTTCTACAAGCAATGGTGGTGATTCAAAGTAAAGCTCTGGAAGTGCGTAAATTTTAATAGAATAAGAGAAGAGAGAATTAATGAAGCTCCATCGAATTTGTTATTTAGTCATCGCGATATTTCTATCAGCCTGCCAAGCACATTTATCTTCTGAGGATAATGATGTCGCTGTGGATTCAATACAACACCTTCCTGCGTTGCAGGGTGATTATTTTGAGTTTCAGTCTGAGGTTTTAGAGCGTCCTTTGCATATTTATGTGCGTCTACCGCAGGGTTATGATGATAACTCTACTGATTATCCCATAGTTTATTTGCTAGA
Organism: Kangiella sp.; assembly: GCF_048265365.1. Classification (NCBI taxonomy): domain Bacteria; kingdom Pseudomonadati; phylum Pseudomonadota; class Gammaproteobacteria; order Kangiellales; family Kangiellaceae; genus Kangiella; species Kangiella sp. Next base: position 75,570 of record NZ_JBLXBT010000002.1, on the reverse strand, counting down.
TGGCGATTCATTGTTTCCGATTCTGGCATCGAACCATTTGTTCCTGACTTATGATGATAAGCTTCCTGAAGCGATTATTGTGGGGATTGCCTATGGATCCTTTGATCCTGCTATTAATAAACGTGGCTACGACTTTACTCCGAACTCACCCGACGCCAAAGAAGGGGAAGGTGGGGCGGCGAACTTTCATCATTTTTTGCAAAATGAGTTGATTCCTGATGTCGAGAGTCGCTTCCGTGCTGATCCGACTAAGCGAGTGCTTTTCGGTCAAAGTTACGGTGGAACAATGGTGCTTTATTCCGCTTTTACTGAGCCCGATTTATTCTGGGGGCGAATTGCTAGCAATCCCCACTTCAATGCCGGGCGCGATCTGTTTTTCTCTGCGGGTGAACCAGCTAGTCGGACAGACTTGGGGTTAGTGGTGACTAGTGGTTCTATTGACCGTCAAAATTTAAGGCAATCCGCGTTTGAATGGCTTGATTATGTAGAAGCGCAGAAGTCTTTGCCGTGGGCTGTTAAAGTGATTAGCATTGAAGGTGGTACCCATGCCGCAAACAGTACCGATAGTTACCGCGAAGGTATGAACTGGTTGTTTAAGAGTTATAGGTAATTAAAGTATAAATTTTAGGTTATGCACAAACTGTGTGAACATGGTTGATAGAGAGTTAGTATGAGATATCTAATTGTTATTATATTATCCGTAAGTATTTTTGGATGTATATCGATAGAAGGTAAACATAATGAAATGGTATCTGATCCCTCTTATGGGGTTATATTGGTGAAAGCTGATAATCAAAACGCTGCATTATCAGCCCAAATCCAAGTAGAAAATATTAATACAGGTGAGAAGGTTGTATTGCGCGACATGATCCGTGAGGGAAACCGCGGAAATCCTGTAGTATTTAAATTAACTCCCGGACTTTATCGTCTTTCAAGATATAAGTTGTATACAAATTTGAGGCCTAGTCTAAAGCACATAAATTATTTCTTTTCTGTAGAAGCACAACAAATTAATTATGTTGGTGATTGGACATTTAAAGAATTTTGGCAGAATGGTGACTTGGACGTAGATTTTTCAGTTGAATATCATCCCGAAACGGTGAATAAAGCAAAAGATACTTTTAAAATCATCTTAAACAAATGGCCTTTAGCCCCACACTAAACTCAAAGAAACTCTGTCACAACCTGAACGTATTGAGTTTTAGTAACATTTTAGCTCTATCGGTGCGTCACGACGCACCCTACTGTACATTGGGGGGTAACCCATTTTATGGCAACATACTTCTAGTCAGTTAACTTTCTAATTGCTAGAATCTTGCTAACTTATTGGATTCACCGCTTCTGGCGGTTTTTTTATGGTTCGATTTTTAAACAGTCGATTATTTAAATTCTTATTTGTGATTGCCTGTTTGGCAATTTTTACAATGTCGTTGATGCCGGGTAAGCAGCTGCCGAAAGGCTTGCCGTGGGATAAGGCGCTGCATTTTATTGGTTATGCAGGATTGGCGTTTTTGGCGCGGATGGGCTCGAAGAAACACCCAAGCTGGCAGATAATCATCGGTTGTATTCTTTTTTCGCTTCTTATTGAGTTTTTGCAGCAGTTCATTCCGAATCGTGGCTTTGAGTGGATGGATTTAATGGCTAACTCACTCGGTGTTCTGACTGGCGTTGTGGTTGGATATTTGCTCAAGCCTTATCTGGTCAAGGACTAAAGGGCCGCATCTCTCCAGTGTTATAACCTTTGGGCACTCTTACCATGCCTCATTACCTTGAATTCCCTGTAATGGCTCGTAAATCGGGAAATTGGCCGATTTTTTACTTGAGATAGCCTGCCGATCCAAGTATCTTTAGCGCCTTATAACTCATACATTGCGACTACTTGTAGGAGATTCCGCAGATGCGCATTATTTTGCTTGGCGCGCCAGGTGCTGGTAAAGGTACACAGGCTCAATTCATTAAAGAAAAGTATAATATTCCTCAGATTTCTACCGGGGATATGTTACGTGCGGCGGTTAAAGCCGGTACTGAGCTTGGTATACAGGCCAAACAAAAGATGGATGCTGGTGAGTTGGTGTCGGACGACATTATCATTGGTATCGTCAAAGAGCGTGTGAAAGAAGCCGATTGTGCCAATGGTTACTTGCTTGACGGCTTCCCGCGTACTATCCCTCAGGCTGACGCTATGCGTGAGAACAATATCAATGTGGACTATGTTGTTGAAATAGACGTTGACCATGAAGAGATTGTTAAGCGTTTAAGCGGTCGTCGTGTCCATCCTGCTTCAGGCCGTGTTTACCATGTGACTTACAATCCGCCTAAAGAGGCCGGCAAAGATGATGTCAGTGGCGAGCCTTTGATTCAGCGTGATGATGATAAAGAAGATACTATCCGTCGTCGTTTAGCGGTTTATGTTGAACAGACTAAGCCTTTGATAGAGTATTATTCTGACTGGGCTGAAAAAGATGCGGATGCTGCGCCAGAATACGTTAGAGTTGAAGGTGTGGGTTCTGTTGAAGATATTCGTGACGCAATCTTCACGGGATTGGAATCATAATCCCGAGCACCTTTAGTTTTATCGAATAAGAGAGGCTGTTTTTGAAAAAACAAGGAGTTCTCCTCTGTAATCTAGGAACGCCGGACGAGCCAACTCCTAAAGCAGTTCGGCGCTATCTTGCTGAGTTTCTTCATGATTACCGTGTGGTGTCACTAACCCGCTGGGTCTGGTGTCTAATACTACACGGTATTATTTTGCGTATTCGTCCTGCCAGAGTCGCCAAACTCTATAAATCTATCTGGACGCGCGAAGGCTCGCCATTGCTGGCGATTACTCAACGCCAGCGCAAGAAGCTACAGATCATGATGAATAACCGCTTCGTTGATCAGGAATATGGCAAACATATTCCGGTTGAAATCGCGATGGCTTATGGTAACCCTTCAATTCCGAAAGCGTTAAAAGCGCTAAAGAACCAAGGCTGCGAGCGTATTATCGTGTTACCGCTTTATCCTCAATACAGTTCTGCCTCAACGGCTTCAATTTTTGATCGAGTTGCTAAAGCCATGAAAAAGGAATTCTTTGTTCCTGAGTTTTCTTTCGTTGGCGACTATCACGATGACCCGCTTTATATCAAAGCACTTGCTGATTCCATTAAGCGCCACTGGAGCAATCAAGGTAAAGCAGACAAGTTGCTTTTTTCCTATCACGGTGTGCCAGAGCGTTTCAGTAAAGGCGGTGATCCTTATGAGCAGCAATGCCATAAAACCACTGAGTTAGTTGTTAAGGAACTGGGTTTGCAAGAGGGCGATTATCTGACTTCATTCCAATCACGTTTTGGGAAAGAAGAATGGATTAAACCGTACACTGATGCAACTTTGGAAAGCTGGGGTAAAGAGGGCGTTGAATCGGTGCAAGTTGTTTGCCCAGCCTTTAGCGCCGATTGTCTCGAAACACTTGAGGAAATTGCTGAAGAAAACAAAGAAGTCTTTGTTGAAAGTGGCGGCAAGCGTTACGATTATATTCCTGCTTTGAATGATGATGATGCTCACATCGAAATGATGCTCACATTACTTGAACAGCGTTTGCTCAAGTAGCTGTTGCATAAGTATCCTTGAGTAATGGCATCACTAGCATCTTTAGAAGAACTTTTTTCTGCTGATGGCCTGTTGGCCGATTATTTCGAAGGCTTTGTCCGACGTTCCGAGCAGGAACAGATGGCACAGTCGATTGAGTCGGCCATTAAAGAAGAAGCCTCGATCTGTATTGAAGCGGGCACCGGAACTGGTAAAACTTTTGCTTATCTCGTTCCTGCCTTAAAAAGCTGGTACGAACAAGACAGTAAAATTATTGTGTCTACCGGTACCAAAAACCTGCAAGACCAACTTTATTTCCGCGACCTTCCTGATATCTGTAAAGCGCTTTCTATCTCTCCAAAAATTGCCTTGCTCAAAGGGCGAAACAATTATTTATGCCAATACAGACTGCAACAGAGTCTGGAAAGTGGGCGTTTCCAAAGCCGCTCCATGGTCGATACTTTAAGCCGAGTTAATGAATGGTCGGTAAAAACTGCCAGTGGTGATTTGACGCAGTGCACTGATCTTGCTGACAATGATCCGTTGTGGTCTTACGTGACTTCGACTAATGAAAATTGCCTTGGCGCTGAGTGTCCGGATTATGCGGAATGTTTTGTTGCCAAGGCTCGCCAGCGAGCGGTTACTGCCGATGTGGTAGTGGTGAATCATCATCTATTGTTGGCGGATATGGTGCTCAAAGAAGACGGCTTCGGTGAGTTGTTGCCCGATGCCGATATCGTGGTGGTTGATGAAGGACATCAATTAGCAGACATTGCACACAGTTTTTATGGTCGCCGTTTAACCAGTCGACAATTGATGGAGATTTGTCGCGATACCGAGCTTGAAGCATTAACCAATGCCAAAGATGACCGTCAACTGTCAGTGGCGGTACGACGGGTTGAAGGTGCGGTCAATGAGATTCGATTAAGTCTTGGCGAGTCTGGGCAAAAGAAGAACTGGCAGCAGATTGTTAACCCTCAGCGTAAACAATTACTGGCTGAACTGAAAAAAGAATTAGGTGCATTGCACAGTCGTTTAGAACGTCACGCTTCGCGCTCCAAAGGTCTGGATTCATGCCATAAACGCGCAGAAGAATGCTTGCATACGCTGGCTTTCTTTAGCGATAAGGATCAGGAGCTTACTGCTGTGCGTTGGGTGGAAACGTACCGTCAAGGTTTTGCCATGATGGAAACGCCGCTCGATGTATCAAAAGCCTTTGCGCAAAGTTGTCGCGAGCAGTCGACGCGTAGTTGGGTTTTTACTTCGGCAACCATTACCCAGGCAAGCAGCAAAGGCACTAGCGATTTTAAACACTTCAAAGAACGCTTGGGACTGGAAGAGGCTCGTGAGCTTGAGCTACCAAGCCCTTTTGATTACGCGTCGCAAGCGATCCTGCATATCCCACGCGGACTTGCTGATCCGCGGTCCAAAGACTTTATCAACAGTTGGCAAAAAGCGGTGTTACCAATTGTTGAGACAAATCCCGGTGGTACCTTCGTGTTGTTCACCAGTTATTCCGCCATGCATCAGGTGCAGGAGCTCTGGAAAGATAAGCTGTTGGATAAAACGGTATTGATGCAGGGCGAGAAGCCGAAGAATCAGCTGATCGAACATTTTCGTGAAGAAGGCAATGCGGTACTGTTGGCAACCTCCAGTTTTTGGGAAGGAGTCGATGTTAAGGGTTTGGCGTTAAGTTGCGTGATTATTGATAAATTACCCTTTGCTGCGCCGGATGAACCACTTATTGAAGCGAAGATTCAGGCAATGCGTAAGTCGGGCAAGAATCCGTTTTTTGACCTGCAAATTCCTGAAGCCATTATCGCCTTAAAGCAGGGCGCGGGACGCTTGATTCGTGACCAAACCGATCGTGGTGTCCTGGTGTTGTGCGATCCTCGTTTGATAGCCAACGCTTATGGCAAACGATTCCTGCGTAGCTTGCCGCCAATGCGGCGTACGCGCGAACAAAAGACTGTGATAGAATTTCTGCAAAACCTAACTCAAGATTAATCCATATACATGTCCAATATTCTTGTCATTGATACTTCTACTGAAGCCTGTTCGGTTGCCTTGCAAGTTGGCGATGCGGTTTATACCGACTATAAAGTTGCGCCTCGTCAGCATGGTGAGCTGGTGTTGCCAATGGTTGATGCGCTATTACAACAGGCTAAAATCAAACTGGCGGATCTGGATGTGATCGGCTATGGGCAGGGCCCCGGTGCTTTTACCGGTTTACGGATTTGCATCAGTATTGTGCAGGGTCTTGCATATGGAGCGGGAGTGCCTGTCGTTGGTGTTTCCAGCTTACAGGCAATGGCACAAGCTGCTTATCAGAGTACAAATGAGGAGCATATCTTGAGTGCCATTGATGCACGCATGGGCGAAGTTTACTGGGGTGTCTATCAACTGCAGGATGGATTGATGATGCGAGTGGGGCAGGAAGAAGTTGCTGAACCAGAAACTGTCACCATTGATCAGCTTGATTCGTCTATTATCTATAGAGCAGTTGGAAGCGGTTGGCAGACTTATCCCGATCAACTGGCGCAGCGCAGTAGTGTATCGCTAGTGATTGAGGGAGAAGTTTCTTTTCCGAGCGCGAAACACATGTTGCCATGGGTCGCTCAACAGCTTGCTGATGGCTTAGCGTTGGATGCTGAGCAGGCACAACCGGTTTATTTGCGCAACAATGTAGCTAAGAAAGTTGCTGAGCAAGGCAGCTAAGTAGGGTCAACTGAGTTGAATCCTTAAAATTCAGGAAGCGTTCATAGACTTTGTGTTACATATAAAGCAATATAGTTTAAGTGCTTGATTTTAATTGCCTGTCTGGAATTCAATCAGGCCTAATAAAGGGAGGCATTTAATGCGACATTATTTAAAATTTCTTTCAATCAGCGCCATAGCTGGTTTATTAGCGGCTTGTGCTAATGTTCCTGAATCGGTTGAGTTTGAAGAACAGAGCGTCGATTTTACTCAGGTGGCACAAAGCCCAGCAAGTTACACTGGTCAGGAGGTTCGCTGGGGCGGCATTGTTGCTCGGGTTGAGAATCTGGAAAAAGATACCCTGATAGAAGTCGTGAATTTACCACTCGATCGCCAGGCTAGACCTGTTCAGGATAGCCAAACAGGTGGTCGTTTTATTGCCCGAGTCCCTGGTTTCCTGGACCCTATGATTTATCAGAAGGGTAAAGAAATTACCCTGGTTGGTATGCTAGGGGAGCCTATGCCGGGCAAAGTAGGCAAGCACGAAATTAATTTCCCCGTAGTAGATACTAGAAGCCATTATTTGTGGAAAGAACGTCCAAGACGTGAGTATGTCGAAGTTTATTCGATGTGGGATCCTTACTGGTTCTATCATCGTCCTTATCACTGGCCTTACTATTATCGCTACCGTGTGATTCGTGACTACGAGCCTCGAGTGAATCCAAATTTAAAGAATCAGCCGAATGATCCGCCGATGCCAAAGCAACGGATTGAGCAACGCAGTCCGGAGCCTGAAGTAAGGGTTCAACCAACATCTAGCCCAAGGCCTGCCAGTAAGCCGAGAGTAAGTCCCAAGTTAGGTGATGGGTTTATTAAGCAGAAGTAACGACAATATAATAAAATTGATAATACCGTTCGCATGAGATTGTGAACGGTATTATTTTATCTGTAGAGGGGAGCATTGGTGGGTTACGCAGGAATGCCGGGTCTGCCCTCCTGGGTAAACCCATTCTATAAAAACTTCGAACATCGCCGTATAACGGGTTTATTACTTAGATGCTTCTGCAAACGCAATGGTCTGCTTTGAACGATGGATAAAGCGGCCCAGTAACAGGATTGCGGCAACGGTTAACCCAAATAGAATGCCTATCCAGAAACCTTTAACTTTAAGGTCCATATAATCCGCCATGTATATCCCAATCGGGAAGCCAATCAACCAATAGGCAATGGCCATGTAAACGGTTGGTATCTTGGTATCCTTCATGCCGCGCAGTGCTCCGGCGCTATTAACTTGCAAGCCATCTGAGAACTGGAATATGGCGGCCAAGAAAATCAAGGATGCTGATATTTCTATGATTGCCTGGTCGTCGGTGTAGACGCCCACTAATTGGTAGCGGAATAACAGCATAATAGCTACCGAGACCGCTTGGAAAAACAGGCTGGTTCCAATGCCGCAGAAGCCTGATAAACGCATCTGGCGATAATCTTGTCTGCCCATCCAGTAGCCAACACGTGCGGTAATCGCTATGGAAAGCCCCCAGGGCACCATGAAAGCGACGGTGGCAATGTTCATGGCTATCTGGTGCGCACCGGTTAAATCAACGCCATAGCGAGCAACCAGGATGCCGATCATGCCAAACATGCTGACTTCCATCAGCAGTCCCAACGACATTGGAGTGCCAATGGAGAAAAACTCTTTAATCAGTTTCCAGGTAGGCAAGCGAACTTTCTTGAAAATGTTCAGGCTAGCAAAAGAAGGATTACGCCAGGTAAAGAATAATAAGAACAGAAAGAGTAATGTCCAGACCACACTGGTGGCATAGCCAACACCAACAGCACCCATTGCCGGTACACCTAACCCACCATAAATAAACCAGGTGTTAAAAAGTAGGTTGAATGGAATCACCATGAAGGAGCAGAACATTACGATTTTGGTTGAAAACAAACCTTCATTACCAGAGCGCAGCGCAATAAATAAAAATGCAAAGACGCAACCCCAGCTTAATGCTTTCAGGTAGCCACTGGTGGTTTCGACAATCGCATCTTCGACACCGAGCAAATAAAGAATCGGATCAACGTTACGTAACAGGATAAAGGTAATGATGCCGAAAATGACCGCCAGAAACATGCCCATCTGGAAGGTCTTGCCAATACTGTCCATTTTCCCCTGGCCATTAAAGTGCGCCACCATAGGGTTGATGGCCATCATCAGTCCCATAAACAGAGAGAAGATAATCATGAAGGTGTTGAAACCGGTTCCGACCGCGGCCAGTGCATTACTGCTGTAATTACCCGCCATCAGGGTATCAATAACCCCCAGCGACATTTGCGCCAGCTGGGCCAGGATTGCAGGTATAGCGATACGAATGATCGCGCTGGTTTCATGGCGAATATCTTGCCAGCTGTGGCTATCGCTATTCTTTTTTGAATCTACCATGAAGAACCTTTTTATGATTGGAAGTTATTAATACTTATGCCCGAGGCACAGTCAATTATATATCGAATGATGCAGGCTTTAGCGCACCTAAGGCTACCGCAAAACTTAGGAATATGTGAGCAACTTGATCATCTAAAGCGTTTAACTCATCTGCTGAACAGGCAAAGGTTAGATTCAACTGTTCAACAATAGGTTTAAGGCTGGTGTGCATTACTTGCCATTCGCCATTGATGAATAACCAAAGTTCGTCGTTTTTCGCGAAATAAGTCATGCGTGCAAGCGGCTCAGCTTTAACGCCTTCTTGCAGGGCCAGATCGATCCAGTCCTTGAGTTCGTCATCAGAAGGTACTTCTAACATCTCAGGGTATTTTAGCTCGGTGACTTCTTTACCAAAAGCCATCAGATAATCATCCGATGTCCAAAGCTGTTTCAGCTGCTGTTCCGCCCACAGGCTCATGTCGGGTGTTAATTCGCCATTAGCTGACTGTCGAGTGAGACGATCTTCATCACTCCAAAGCCGATCTAAATCGGTCTGTGGTAGCTGTAGCAGCTTTTGCACAATACCACCAATACTGGGTGCTCGAAAACCTACCGAATAGCAAGTGCTGTCACCAATAGATTCGCCCCAGTGTGGTGTGTTGGGAGGTATGTAGAGCAAGTCACCTGGGTTGACGATGACATCCATATCCGCATCGAAAGGCTCAATTTGAGCAATCTGCGGGTGCGGACAGAAAATGACGGTTGCTTGATCTTTGTGACCCACTCGCCAGCGACGTTGTCCGTCACCCTGAATCAAAAAAACATCGTACTTGTCTAAATGTGGGCCAACGCCACCACCATTGGTAGCAAAAGACACCATTACATCATCCAGCCGCCAGCGCGGGATGAAGCTACAGGCTTTAATTAAGTCGCATAGTGGCGGGTGAAAATAATCCAGCGACTGAACCAGCAAAGTCCAGTTCTCATCACCTAGCTCAACATACTTGGACTCATCAATGGGGCCATGTTCCAGCTGCCAGCTATCTCCATTTTTCTCCATCAGACGCGACTCGATTTCATCCTCTAAGCTATAACCAGCTAATTCTTCTGCGGAAATCAGCGCATCTTCGCCAGATACCTGCGCAGAAGAAAACGCCCCTCGGATTAACAAGGGGCGTTTTTGCCAATATTCCTTCAGGAATTGCTCAGGACTGATGTCGCCGAGAATGCTTGTCATAGCTTTTCCATTTGTATCGAATCAAGTCGCTTTAGATGTTTTTCGCCTGACTGATCGCATTACCGATATAAGTCGCCGGCGTTAATTGCTTCAGGCGCTCTTTTTCGTCTTCTGGTAGTTCCAGAGAGTCGATGAAGGCTTGCATCCCCTCACGTGTTACACGCTTACCACGAGTCAGCTCTTTCAATTTTTCGTAGGGGTTAGGGATACCGTAACGGCGCATAACCGTTTGGATGGGCTCTGCCAACAATTCCCAATTGCCATCGAGTTCATTAAGTAACGCTTGCTCGTTCACTTCAAGTTTCGAAATGCCCTTTAGCGTTGCTTGATAGGCGATCACGCTATGCGCATAGCCCACGCCTAAAACACGTTGTACGGTAGAGTCTGATAAGTCACGTTGCCAGCGAGAAATAGGCAACTTCATCGCCAGGTGATCGAATAAGGCATTGGCGATACCCAGGTTACCTTCAGAGTTTTCAAAATCAATCGGGTTAACCTTGTGTGGCATAGTAGATGAGCCAATTTCGCCAGCAACAGTTTTTTGTTTGAAGTGGCCCAGTGCAATGTAACCCCATACGTCACGGTCAAAATCGATGATCACTGTGTTAAAGCGCGCAATAGCGTCAAATAACTCCGCCATGTAATCGTGTGGCTCGATTTGAGTGGTGTAAGGATTCCAGGTTAAACCTAAAGAGGTTACAAACTTCTGAGCGAAGGATTGCCAGTCAAATTCAGGATAGGCAGAGAGGTGCGCATTGTAGTTACCCACGGCACCATTAATTTTACCAAGAATTTCCTGGTTCTGAATTTGCTTTAATTGACGTTCTAAACGATAGACCACATTAGCCATTTCCTTGCCCATAGTTGAAGGCGAAGCTGGCTGACCGTGGGTGCGGGCCATCATTGGAATTTCTGCAAACTGAGCTGCCAGGCTGCGAATAGACTGGCATACCTCTTGTTGGTATTTGGCGAGAGATTCTGTGCCTTCTTTGAGCATCAAGGCATAAGACAGGTTGTTGATGTCTTCAGAAGTACAGGCAAAGTGAATGAACTCACTAACATTCTCGAGCTCATCACTGTGACGGATTTTTTCTTTCAGGAAATACTCAACCGCTTTCACGTCATGGTTGGTGGTGCGCTCGATTTCCTTGATTTTTTCAGCATCACTCTCAGCAAAGAATTCAACGATACTGTCTAACAACTGATTGGCTTCGTCAGAAAAAGCAGGAACTTCTTTAATAGCGTCTGCTTTAGAAAGCGCCTGTAGCCAGCGAACTTCAACCGTAACACGGTATTTTAATAAGCCAAACTCACTAAAAATGCTACGTAAATCAGTGACTTTTGAGCCATAACGGCCATCGACAGGTGAAATTGCGGTAAGAGCTGAAAGTTGCATGAAATGTTTCCCGTTACTGGTTTTCAAACTATAAGAAAAACTATCTGAATAGCGTGGCTCTCGTTTTAGGCCCTGTTACAAAAATATAACCGGCTGGAGTCACCACTTAGCCTATGAATCAAAGGCATTTTTCGAAACGCGGATCATACCGCAACTGGCGCTTTTTGGCATCTATAAAACTGGGTATGAGATATTTTGATGGGCTAATGCGACAATTCTTTACAAAAATATGGGAAAGATCGGTTTTAATCTGTCAGCTTTTTTGTCATTATCCGCGCCATTAGATTTTTATAGCTTTATATAGCTAAGAGCTGAGTACGGTCACGATGAGTAAGTTTTTGATAGTTATAAGCATATTGGTGTTTTCACTGACAGGATGTAGTGACGGGCAATCAGTAAGTGGTGAAGGTAAGTCGACCAATAGTCAAATCAGAGAATTGATTCAGCAAATGGAGTGGGTAGAAAATGCGAATGTTGAAATTTTGGTAAAACAAAAGCTGAAAGCACCTCGCCGATTCTTAGCCGTTGAAGCCGATGGTGAAATCTTAATCCCTGGTCTCCCCAAAGATGTGTGCGAATTAGTTGTTGATAATGGTGACTATGAAATATTGCCCGGTATGTCTGAAATTGTTTATAACTCACGGCATGCTGAACTTAGAGTGAAGACACGTAATTTTGCTGCTATCTATAACAAGAAATTAATAAGCTTAATCAAATCGAATACTTAACCTATTGATTGTAAAAAAAGCCAGCGTTTCGCTGGCTTTTTTGTGTTTGAGTACTATGTAGTTTATCGGGTTTCCAAATTTAAGATATCGATAATTTCTCGAGAATTTTCTAAGACTCGTATGATTTTGCCCTCAACTTCAATGATTTCGCTACCTTCTGGGGTATATGGCAGTTGCCTTTTCAAGTCCACAGGTAGAGGCTGTCCGTAGCGGTAGACATCTTCAGAGAGCACTTCGCCGCGCTGTAACTTCTTTTCCCAGCCGGGAGGAAGTTCACCGGTTCTTTCGTATTTCTTTTGCAATCCTTTGGGCAAGGTTTTTTTCTTGCCGTCCCTATCATGTTCTCGATCATAATCACGGTAATAATCACGAATAACTTGAATCTCGTCTTCGTGGAACCTGCCGTCACGAGCTGCTTGTGGGGCAATTTGCTCTGCACGGTCGGCTTGCTCGCTTTTTGGCGCTCTGTCCATAGCGTAACTATTTGAAAATGTGAAAGTCAGCCCTAAAGCTGCCATAGTGATAATTAATGGTGTTCGATTCATCTTGTAACTCCATTTAAAGGTATATGTGTACTTATAGCATAGGCCTATTGTAACCAACATACACTTTATTGGTGGCTTACTTTAGTTAAATAAGATATGGCTCACATTCTATAAAGCCTGTGTTATAATCGGCCACCTTTTGAGAGAGACTCCCTGTGTCATTTGCGTACTGGTACGCGGGTGATGTCAGCGGTACAACAAACATCGAACAACGAGGAATCCTAAGTGTTAGAAGCTTACAGAAGTCATGTTGCAGAACGCGCAGAACAAGGCATTCCGCCTTTACCTTTAAATGCAGAACAAGTGAGTCAACTGGTTGAGTTATTAAAGAACCCTCCAGCTGGCGAAGAAGAGTTCCTGGTCGAATTGTTAACTCATCGTGTACCACCGGGTGTTGACGAAGCTGCTTATGTGAAAGCCGCTTTCTTGGCAGCTATTGCTAAAGGTGAGGCTGAGTCTCCACTAATTGATAAAGCTCATGCTACCAAGCTGTTGGGTACTATGCTGGGTGGCTATAACATTGTGACTTTGGTTGAGCTGCTAGACGATTCTGAGCTGGCTGAATTGGCCGGTGAAAAATTAAAACATACCTTATTGATGTTTGATGCTTTCCATGACGTTGCTGAAAAAGCTGATAAAGGCAATGCGGTTGCTAAAGCTGTTATTGAATCATGGGCAAATGCAGAATGGTTTAAAGAAAAGCCATCTTTGGCAGAAAAAATCACCTTAACCGTATTCAAAGTTCCTGGCGAAACCAATACTGATGATTTGTCACCAGCGCAAGACGCCTGGTCGCGTCCGGATATTCCTTTGCATGCTCTGGCAATGTTGAAAAACGAGCGTGAAGGTATCAACCCAGACAAGGAAGGCGAAATAGGCCCTATCTCTGTTATCGAAGAATTAAAACAAAAAGGTCATCCATTAGCTTATGTAGGCGATGTTGTGGGTACCGGTTCTTCGCGTAAGTCTGCAACTAACTCTGTTCTATGGCATATGGGTGCAGACATTCCTCATGTACCTAATAAGCGTGCTGGCGGTTTCTGTTTCGGTAGCAAAATTGCACCAATCTTTTACAACACCATGAAAGATGCGGGTGCATTACCAGTTGAGCTGGATGTGTCTAAAATGAACACTGGCGATGTAATTGATGTGTATCCATACGAAGGTAAAGTTGAGAAAGATGGCGAAGTTATTGCTACTTTCGACTTTGGTTCTGGCGTGGTTCTTGATGAGGTTCAAGCAGGTGGTCGAATTCCTTTGATCATCGGTCGTGGTTTGACAACACGCGCTCGCCAATATTTGGATATGCCGGCTGCAGATTTCTTCCGTTCACCTGAAGATGTTGTCGAGTCGGACAAAGGCTTTACGCTTGCCCAAAAGATGGTCGGCAAAGCTTGTGGTCTGGAAGGTGTTCGTCCTGGCCAATATTGTGAGCCATTGATGACTACTGTCGGCTCGCAAGATACTACCGGCCCTATGACTCGTGATGAGTTGAAAGATTTGGCCTGTTTAGGCTTCCAGGCTGACTTGGTTATGCAGTCATTCTGTCACACTGCCGCTTATCCAAAGCCTGTTGACGTTGGTACTCAACATACGCTTCCAGACTTTATCATGAACCGTGGCGGCGTTTCATTACGTCCAGGTGACGGTATTATTCACAGCTGGTTAAATCGTATGTTGCTACCTGATACCGTCGGTACCGGTGGTGACTCGCATACGCGTTTCCCGCTTGGTATTTCTTTCCCGGCAGGTTCTGGTCTGGTTGCTTTCGCAGCGGCTACCGGTGTTATGCCATTGGATATGCCTGAGTCAGTATTGGTTCGTTTCAAAGGTAAAATGCAGCCTGGCATCACTTTACGTGATCTTGTCCATGCGATTCCTTATCAAGCGATTAAAGATGGTTTGTTGACGGTTGAAAAAGCTGGCAAGAAGAATATCTTCTCGGGTCGCATACTTGAAATTGAAGGTCTTGAGCACTTAACTGCTGAGCAGGCATTTGAGCTTTCTGATGCTTCTGCTGAGCGTTCAGCTGCTGGTTGTACGATTAAGTTAAGCGAAGAGTCTGTTGCTGAATACTTGCAATCAAACATCGTACTATTGAAGTGGATGATTGGTAATGGCTATGGCGATGAGCGTACTATCGGACGTCGTATCGAGAAAATGGAAGAGTGGTTGGCTAATCCATCCTTGATGGTTGCGGACAAAGACGCAGACTACTCAGCGGTTATTGAAATTGATATGGATAACCTGAAAGAGCCAGTTCTATGTGCACCAAATGATCCAGATGATGCTCGCCTATTAAGCGAAGTCGCTGGCGATAAGATTGATGAGGTATTCATCGGTTCTTGTATGACGAATATTGGTCATTTCCGTGCTGCCTCTAAGTTGCTGGAAAGCGTTGAAGCGGGTACTTTGGAAACACGTTTATGGATTGCTCCGCCAACACGTATGGATGAGCATCAGTTGATGGAAGAAGGGCATTACAATATCTTCGGTCGTTCAGGCGCTCGCCTTGAAATGCCTGGCTGTTCATTGTGTATGGGTAACCAGGCGCGTGTGGCTCCGAAATCAACGGTGGTTTCTACTTCAACCCGAAACTTCCCGAACCGTTTAGGTCAAGGCGCTAATGTTTATTTGGCATCGGCTGAGCTTGCATCAGTTGCAGCTGTGATGGGTCGTTTACCAAGTGTTGAAGAGTATATGAGTTACGCGAGTAAACTAGACTCTTTATCTAAAGATATTTATAAGTACATGAACTTCCATCAAATGGAAGAGTACAAAGCAAAAGCGGCCAAAGTGACTATCCCAGTCGCAAATAAAGTAACCGTTGGCGCTTAAGCTTCTTTTAAAAGCTGTCTACTAAAAAAGCCCACTTCGGTGGGCTTTTTTTATGTCCGACTGTCTGCTAGATTGTAGCTGTCTTAAACAACAATAATTGGGGTTAGCTTTTATGAGTATTGGAATCACGTCGATATACGCTGCGTTTCTGGCGCTATTAATTTTACTGCTGTCGTACCGAGTGGTGATGCTTCGTAGGAAGTTGCAGGTTGGAATAGGAACTAATGGTGAGAAGGTACTGGCTCGTGCTATTCGTGTTCACGCTAATGCTATTGAGTATATTCCTATCTGTCTTTTATTGATGGCTTTTGCCGAAATGCAGCAAGCTTCTTACTGGTTAATGCATGGAGCAGGTATTGCGTTGTTACTGGGACGGGTGTTGCATGCATTAGGGCTGTCTAGATCTGTGGGCAAATCATTCGGTCGATTTTATGGCGTAATACTGACTTGGGCTGTGATGTTGTTATTATCGGGTTACCTGATTGGCTATGCGATAGGTTTCAACTTTTAACAAGTCTTTTCTTTAGCCAAACCGTGATCAAAGTGTGACTTTTGGTTAGCTCTGAACAATTCTTATACACCCCACTGCTGATTGCCACATCGGTGTTGGGGTTTTAGTCCTTTTTAAAGTATTTGTCCTGTATGACCATTGGACTGACTGGTCTATCGAAATAATAGCCCTGGAATTGAGGGCATAGCTCGTTTTTTAAGAACTCTAGTTGCTCTATGGTTTCGACACCTTCCGCAGTAACCTCTAGCCCAAGTTCCTTACTCATCTTAATAATGGTTTTTATGATGGTTTCGCTATCCGGATCTCCGGGTATGTCGCTCACAAAAGTTCTGTCAATTTTAAGCTTGTCTAAAGGCAGCTTCTTTAAATGGTTGAGAGATGAATAACCAGTGCCAAAGTCATCAATAGAAATTCTAATACCCAGTTTCTTGAGTGATTTAAGCACCTCAATAGAGCGCTTCTCTTCATGCAGAATTAAAGTTTCTGTCACTTCTAACTCAAGTAATTCTGCGGGGATTTTTTCTTGTTCTAATAAATTTGAAATGGTTTCAACCAAGTCACTTTGACTTAATTGAATGGCAGATAAATTTACTGATATGGCAGGAGAGTAACCATATTCTTGTATCCATAACTTTATTTGTTGGCAGGCCTTTTCGAGAACCCAGTTGCCGATTTGAACAATACTTCCATTGTCTTCTGCGATTGGGATAAACTCGAGCGGCGAAATAATACCTTCCTCTGGGTGGTTCCAACGAATTAATGCTTCTACACAAAGCAACTTGCCGGTGTTGGCATCAATTTGAGGCTGATAAAGCAAGAAAAACTCATTATTGTAAATGGCTTTATGCAGATCGCTTTCCAGAGTTTGGCGGCGCATTATGACCGCTTCCATATCGGACTTGAATACGGCGTATCCGTTACGACCTTTAGCTTTAGCATGGTACATGGCGGTGTCTGCGCGTTGCATTATTAATTCATGGCTATCAGCGTCGCGCGGGTAAACTAGAACCCCGATACTGGCGGTAATATGCAGTGATTGGCCATTGACATGGAACTCCTGGGTCAGAGTTTGTATCAGTTTTTCCGCTACGGTAATGGCATCCAGTTCGGCTTCTGCTTCAACATCACTCAATTCGCTCAGTTGAATAATAAACTCATCGCCACCAAGACGAGCAACTGTATCACCGGAGCGAACATTATTTTCTAATCGCTTTGCGACTTCGACCAGTAACTTATCGCCTGTCATGTGCCCTAAGGAGTCATTAATATTTTTAAAGAAATCCAGATCAATGAATAATAAAGCCCCGTTGTGATGATGTCGCAAAGATAGCGCTAATGACTGATTAACCCGGTCATTTAGTAGTAAGCGATTGGGCAAGCCGGTTAAGGAGTCATGTTGCGCCATATGCTGGATTTGTTGCTCAAACTGTTTTGTCTCGGTGACATCCACGCCAACGGTAACTACTGCTGGTAATCGACTATAGCGTCCTACAAAAGGAACCTTTGATATCGTGAGATAAGTGGCTTTACCGTTACTGTCGTTAAGCTTTAATTGCTTTTCCACGGCTACAGCATCTTTGCGTAATAAGTAATCTTCATCTTCAAATAAATCATTAGCAGCGGGCGCTTTTAATCTGAGTTGTTCAATACTGATGTTGTTAAGATCTTTGAGGTGCAAACCAAAAAAGTCGGCAGCATAACGATTTGCCAGAATCAGCTCACCATTGGCATTAGTGGCATAAATCATGTGTGGCACGAGATTTATGATTTGCTTGATTTGGTCTGTTTTATCGGCAAGGTCTGCTGTTTTCTTGCGGATTTGTTTGCGTAAAATCAACAGAACCAATGCACTCAGTAGCAACAACAAGCCTAAGGCTGCCAAACTATAGAGCAACCACCTTGGCATGAACTGGTTGTGAGCATCTTTGCCCAGCCAGCGCTCATTAATTTCGTAGTAGGGAGAGCTAGGGTTTTCTTTCCATTGTCCGAGGTAGTTATCGATAGTTTGTAGTATCTCGGAGTTTTTATCTTTAGGGCTGGCAAATAACACTTTGGAAGGATTGAAGACTATCGGGGTGCGTTCGATATTGAATCGCTCCTCAAAGCTATAGCCCACAAGATTTCCACTAACAGCGCCGTCAACCAAGCGCTTATCGAGCAGGGAGAACGCTGTATTATAATCTTCAACTTCCTTCAGGTGGCAGATGATATCGAACTGTGCGCATAAGTTAGCAAATTGAATGGCGTAAATTTCATCTTTGACCACAGCAATCGTCTTGCCCTCAAAGTCGAATATATTTTCGAGGAATTGTTCGTCGGGATGGATGTAGACCTGTCCCCAGCCAGTAATATAACTGATTGAATTATAATCCAGATATTCGGAACGCTCGCGGGAGTAGGCAACGAAGGGTACTAGGTCGAGCTCGGCTCGTTTTGCGCTGTTGATAATCTCCGGCCACTTGAGGTATAGCCATTGCACACGCCAGTTTTCACGGCTGGCAACTTCTTCAATGTAGTCGACTAAAAAGCCGGTGTGTTCACCATTGTCGTTTGGAATTAGGGCTGGAGGAGCATCGAATATAGCTACCCGCAAAGTTTTAATTTGTTGGTTATCAGCTGCATTGAGGTAACCGCTTTGCAATGACAAAAGCATAAGTAGGAACAACGAAAAATGACAAAGCTTTTTTAGTAACAATGGGCACCCTCCTGCAAACTTCTCCACCTTAGCTGTAATTACCATTTGACGCAATATACTTCCTTAATTATTTTAAATAACTTATTGAAATAGCAGGCTTTTGCTTGATTATGGGCATAAAAAAGCCGACTATTAAAGTCGGCTTTTTTGAGCTTTCTGACTGACTAGTCAACGATTTTCATTTCTTTGATGAGGTTGTCGGCATGATCAACATGCTCCATAACCCACAACATATATGCACTGCTAACATGGATTGAACGATTTAATTCATCGTTATAATCCCAGTCAGCAATAATCGACTCGTATACGCCGTCAAAGATAAGACCTACAAACTCTGCTTCGGCATTGAGAGTTGGTGAACCTGAGTTACCACCTGTCACATCTAAAGTGGTTAGGAAGTTGACTTGAACACTGTTCAAGTCTTTATCTAAGTAATCGCCAAACTCTTTAGCTTTGATTAAATCAAGTTGCTTTTGAGGCGAGTTAAAGGGCTCTTCACCAGTATGTTTAGCTGCAAGACCTTCTAATGTTGTAAATGGCGTTGCATAAAGACCATCTTTAGGTGAATAGCCTTTAACGTTACCAAAGGTTACTCGCAATGTGCTGTTAGCATCCGCATAGATAGGCTTATCTTGTGACTTATAGAAGTCAATCACTGCAGACATGAAGCGAGGACGAAGCTCCTGGAATTTACCGCTACGTTCTTTACTTTCCAGCTCTTGCTCATATTTTTCATCAAAGGTAGCGACTGCCAGCTTAATGTAAGGATCATCAGAGTTTTTAAAGTCTTCTACTGATTTTTCCGTCCAGGCCAGTCGAGTTTCAAGGTCTGCTAGTTCTGTTTCGGCATACATCGCATCCACTTTCTGCGCGAATGACTTTTCATCCAGTGTTTCACCAATACCCATAAACTCATCATAGCTTTTCAATCGCTGATCAGCAGGAAGCTCTGCATACATTGGAGCAAAGTGCTTCAACAAGGCTTTCTCGACACTCGCATCCCAACGACGCTCCATGCTTTTCAGGCCTTCTTTAAATCGAACCATGTCGCGTTCTTGATAACCTGGCTCACGCTCTGCGTCAGGCTTTTCTTTTTCAATCGCGAGACGATATAAACGAGCTGCTGTGCTTGTTAATGTGTCGCGGTTAATAGCCCAAGAACGTAGAGTGCGTTCCTGTTCAGCAATGTTTTCAAGGATTAAAGCATTCAGTGCATCTAATGCATCGCCATGTTTAGCTTGCATTTTTGGGTTAGCGTTAAGCCAGGTTTTAAGATCGTTCTCTAGAGCGACTCTGCGTTCTAGGAGGTCTCCTTTAGCATAACTTTCTATCATGCTACCCCAGTTCTTTTCAGCGTTATTAAGACCAGCCAAAGTACTTGCGTATTTCACGCGGGCATCGGTTCCTTCAGGGGCTGTTTCTTTGATCAGGCCAATATATTCTTGTAGCGTTGTGCGGAAAGTTGGGTACCACCACTCGAACTGGTTTTTCACTTCTGCACTGGTGCGGTAACGGTTGGTGCTGCCAGGGTAGCCTGCAACCATCACGAAATCACCCTTATCAACACCGTCTTTATTCACTTTCAAGTAGTGCTCAGGCTCGTAAGGAACGTTATCCTCTGAATATTCGGCCGGGTTGCCGTCTTTATCGACATAAGCACGGTAAAAGGCAAAGTCACCGGTATGGCGAGGCCACATCCAGTTGTCTACATCACCACCGTATTTACCAATGTGGGAAGAGGGCGCATAGACCAGACGAACGTCCTTAATTTCCAATTGCTTGATAAGGTAATATTCTAAACCACCATGAAAAGACACAACATTACAGCGATGCCCTTCATCTTGTTCGCAGTCAGCAACTAAAGCTTTTTCTTTGTCTTCGATAGCTTTATAGCGCTCAAGGCCTGAAAGCTCCTCGCTGGCAGTGTTAACGTCAGATGTAACGTTGCTAACATCAATAGTGACATAAACGCGAGAACCTGGCGCAGCTGGAAGCTCCTTGCTCAAATCTTCAGCTAAGAAGCCTTTGTCTAATAGATTGTTTTCAGCAGTTGAGTTGAACTGAATACTGCCGTAAGCACAGTGATGGTTAGTTGCAACCAAGCCTTTTGGTGACAGGAATGATGCAGTACAACCGCCTAAACTGATAACCGCACCCATAGGGAATTCAGTCAATTCTGTGAGTTTATTAGGATTGATTTTAATACCAGCTTTCTTTAGCTGTTTTTTGATAGTAGGTAATTGGTGGGGCTGCCACATGCCTTCATCCGCCATTAAAGGCGAGACGGCAAGGGCCAAAGCCGCCGTGATTAATAGTTTTTTCATTGGACTCTCTACATTGTTGTTAAAAGAATAACCGATTAATCCTAAAGCATTGATAATGAATTTCTAATGCCAATTTGCGGAAAAGTGTTAATAAATATTACAAAAAAGCCGACACGAAGGCCGGCTTTCAGGTTCAATTTTCTAATTTGATTGTAGTCAATTAGACTTTCATTTCTGGAACATGATCAGGAACCACCAAATCAGCTTCAGTTTTTTCTCGAATTTCTTCAACTGAAACGCCTGGGGCACGCTCAATGAGGTGGAAGGCACCGTCTTTAATTTCCATTAATGCAAGCTCAGTGATGACGCGCTTAATGCATTTGGCACCGGTTAGCGGTAGGGTGCACTGTTTTAAGATTTTTGACACACCGTGTTTATTGGCATGCGTCATGGTAACAATGATGTTTTCTGCGCCCGCTACCAAATCCATTGCACCGCCCATGCCTTTAACCAGCTTGCCGGGAATCATCCAGGAAGCAATATTTCCTTCCTGATCCACTTCGAAAGCACCAAGTACTGTTAAATCAACGTGGCCGCCACGAATCATGGCGAAGCTTTCTGCTGAAGAAAAGAAGGCTGCGCCAGTGACCGCGGTTACTGTCTGTTTCCCTGCGTTGATCAGATCTGGATCGATTGTTTCTTCGGTCGGGAACTGACCCATACCTAATAAGCCATTCTCAGACTGAAGCATGACTTTAACGCCTTCTGGGATATAGTTTGCGACCAAGGTAGGGATACCGATACCCAGGTTAACATAGAAGCCGTCTTCTAATTCTTGCGCCACTCGCATGGCGATTTGTTCACGTGATAATGCCATGATGCGCTCCTTATGATCTTACCGTGCGTTGTTCGATACGTTTCTCAAAGTTATTGCCTTTGATCACGCGCTGAACGTAAATACCTGGTGTATGAATAAAGTTTGGATCTAACTCACCAGGTTCAACAATTTCTTCCACTTCAACCACGGTGATTTTACCGGCTGTCGCCATCATTGGATTAAAGTTCATGGCAGTCTTGTTGAAAATCAAATTGCCCATGGTGTCCGCTTTCCAGGCCTTGATTAAAGCAAAGTCAGCAGTTAATGATGGCTCAAGCACATAGTCGCGACCATCAATATTGCGGGTTTCTTTACCTTCAGCTACTTGTGTACCAAAACCGGTTGCTGTGAAGAAAGCAGGGATACCTGCACCGCCCGCACGTATTTTTTCGGCCAGCGTGCCTTGAGGTGTCAAAATCACTTCCATCTCACCAGAAAGAAGCAACTTTTCAAATAGCTCATTTTCGCCAACGTAGGAGCCAATCATGGTGCTGATTTGGCGTTTTTCTAACCATTTACCCAAACCAAAGCCATCAACGCCTGCGTTGTTTGAAATTGCGGTCAATCCGCTGCAGCCCATTTTGTAGACTTGTTCAATCAAGCCTTCAGGGATACCGCATAGGCCAAAACCGCCGACCATTACGGTCATGTTATCGGTAAAGCCTTCTAAAGCTTCTTCGTAACTGTGTACGACTTTATCAAAACCTGACATCTTAGTTCCTCGTCAAATCGAATGAATCAGTTATTGTTTTTTAGCGAGCAACGCATTGGCTGCTCGGGATACTGGATGACGACCCAGTTGCTCTGAAATATAAGCACCAGCGTCCACCAGTTTATTTAAATTGATACCAGTTTCAATCCCTAAACCGTTAAGCATATAAACGACATCTTCTGTTGCTACATTGCCAGTAGCACCTGGTGCGTAAGGGCAACCACCCAAACCTGCAACTGAGCTATCAACTGTGGCAACTCCAAGCTCAAGGCATGCATAAATATTGGCTAATGCCTGACCATAAGTATCGTGGAAGTGACAGGCTAATTTATTGGTCGGTACATGCTCTGCAACCGCTGCTATCATAGCGCGCGCCTTGTTCGGTGTACCAACGCCAATGGTGTCGCCCAGAGAAATTTCGTAGCAGCCTAAGTCATACAATGCTTTGGCAACTTCGGCGACTTTGTCAGGGGCAATGGCGCCTTCGAAGGGACAGCCTAACACACAGGAAACATAGCCGCGAACTTTAACGCCTTGCTCTTTGGCAGCTTCGATAACTGGCTTGAAACGCTCGATAGATTCTGCAATCGAACAGTTGATATTTTTCTGCGAAAAGCTTTCTGATGCAGCGGCAAAGACGGCAACTTCTTTAGCGCCACCTGCTAACGCACCTTCAAAACCTTTAAGGTTTGGTGTTAGCACCGGAAACCAGACGCTGCCATCTTGAGCTTCGGGAAAGTTTTTAAGGCCTGCCATGATGTCGTTATGATCTGCCATTTGTGGCACCCATTTTGGTGAAACAAAAGCTGTCGCTTCAATGTGTGTCTCACCGGCATCAATCAAACGACGAATCAACTCAAGCTTAACTTCAGTGGATACCGGTTGCTTTTCATTTTGTAATCCATCACGTGGCCCCATCTCAACAATTTTAACGTGAGTGGGTAGGGCTGGATTATCCGATACCATGACCATTATTCAGCAACCTCCAACGAAAGCAATTCAGCGCCATCATCAACCAAATCGCCTGCGGCATAATGCACTTCACTGACTACGCCAGCAGTTGGCGCGTTTATAGTGTGTTCCATTTTCATCGCTTCTAAAATTACCAATGGCTGACCGGATTCAACGTGATCACCTTCGCTGACCAGAACTTCAATCACGGTGCCTGGCATCGGTGCGGTTAAGCTACCGCCTGCATCTTCGGAATCGCCGGCCAAGCCACGTTCTACTTTTTCAAGCACTTTATAATGACCATGGATGAATATGTGCAGGTTTGCACCATCATCAACCACGGTTGCATTGAAACGTTTGCCGTTAGCATCCAAACGTAGAATATGATCATTAAGAGTTGCGCTATGAACCGGTAGTTCACCGCTTGGTAAATCCAGTAAATAACCTTTGTCACGGAAGTGGACAATGACTTCCACATCATTGGCGATGCCATCAACTTTATCCAGATATTCAAAATTATGATGGTTGTCAGTATTTAGACGCCAGCCGTTAACAGTGTGCCACGGTGAATAAGGGTCATCACTGTGTGCTGCGTTTTCAGCTGCTACCTGTTCACGTTTTAGTAACTGATAGACCGCTGCTGCAACCAGAGTGTCATCGTCAGCTGCTTCTTCGTCTAAAATTAAATCGTCTTTGTAACGTTCAATAAAGTTTGTGTCGAGGTCAAGATCTTCAAACCCTTGACTATGAGCCAATGCAGAAAGGAAAGGGACGTTGGTGGTTAAACCGACAACCTGATACTGAGCTAAGGCGCCGCGTAAGCGAGCTAGCGCAGCATTCCGATCCTGATCCCAAACGATTAGCTTGGCAATCATGGGATCATAGTGAACCGAAACCGAATCGCCCTGAGTGACACCAGTATCGATACGAACGTAATCGGATTCTTCGGGAGTGTTCAGATGTAATAAAGTACCTGTTGCTGGTAGGAAGTCCTGATTTGGATCTTCTGCATAAATGCGCACTTCAAACGCATGACCATTGATGCTCAATTCATCTTGTTGCATCGGCAGTTCTTGGCCAGCTGCAACTTTTAATTGCCATTCAACCAGATCCTGACCGGTGATTTTTTCAGTAACCGGATGCTCTACCTGCAAACGAGTGTTCATTTCCATAAAATAGAAAGACTCGTCTTCATCGTACAAAAACTCAACCGTACCGGCGCCCACATAACCAATCGCCTGTGCTGCACGGATTGCTACCTGTCCCATCTTGGAGCGAGTATCTTCACTTAAGCCTGGAGCAGGGGCTTCTTCAATAACTTTTTGATGACGACGTTGCACAGAGCAATCGCGCTCAAATAGGTGTACCGCATTACCATGCTTATCAGCAAACACTTGAATCTCTACGTGGCGAGGTTTGGTAATGTATTTTTCAACTAGAACCTTGTCGTCGCTAAATGATGCAGCGGACTCACGTTTACAGGAAGCCAAGCTAGAAGCAAAGTCTTCTTCTTTCCAGACGATGCGCATACCTTTGCCGCCACCGCCAGCTGTTGCTTTGATGATAACGGGGTATCCGATCTCGTCCGCCTGTGATTTAAGGAAGTCGCCATCCTGGTTTTCACCGTGATAGCCTTTGACTAAAGGTACATTGGCTTCTTCCATGATTTCTTTCGCTGCAGACTTTGAGCCCATGGCGATAATCGCACCTTCTGGCGGGCCAATAAATTCAATGTCATTTTCTGCAAGTGCTTTGGCAAAATCAGCGTTCTCAGATAGGAAGCCATAACCTGGATGCACTGCCTGCGCGCCGGTTCTTTTGCAAGCCTCAATAATCAGCTCACCTTTAAGATAAGATTCGCGTGCTGGAGCAGGGCCTAAATATACCGCTTCGTCGGCCATTGCTACATGCATCGCATCTTTATCGGCTTCTGAATAAACGGCAACGGTTTTAATACCGAGTTTTTTCGCCGTTTTTATCACGCGGCAAGCAATCTCACCACGGTTAGCAATCAATATTTTTGTAAACATGTTCGCTGTTTCCTTAACCAATTATTGTGAACTGCTTTTAGACTGGCCAACCGACCAATCAGCAGTACGTTTTTCGAGGAAAGCGTTCAAACCTTCTTTACCTTGTTCGCTGGCACGAATATCCGCAATGCGACGCGCCGTTTCATCCATCAAGGATTGATCAATGGTTTGATTCGCTACAGCTCTAATTAAACTCTTTGCTGCTTTTACAGCTTGCGGGCCATTGCTCAACAAGGTGGCGATCACCTCATTGGTTTTTTCAACCAATGATTCTTCTGTAACCACTTCGTGGGCCAGACCATATTCAGCGGCTTTATCGGCTTTGAAACGTTCAGCCGTAGTAAAGTAGCGCTGCGCCTGACGTTCGCCCATAGCTTTGACTACATAGGGGCTGATCACCGCAGGAATAAGACCTAGCTTTACTTCCGATAAACAGAAGCTGGCGCGCTCAGATGCAATGACAATATCGCAACAGGCAACTAAGCCAACGCCGCCACCAAATGCTGCGCCTTGTACTTGGCAGACTGTAGTTTTGCTCATGCTATAAATCGTGTTCATCAATGTGGCCAGAGCTTGCGAGTCCTGGTAATTTTCTTCCCAGGAATAATCTGCCATGCGACGCATCCAGTTTAAATCTGCACCGGCTGAAAAGCTTTTGCCTTCCGCGCGCAACACAACCACTTCCACTTCAGCGTTGTTTTCCATCGCAGTAAAAGCTTCAGTCAGCTCGCCAATTAACTTGTCATCAAAGGCATTATGAATCTCAGGGCGGGTGAGGGTGATATATCCAACACCGCGGCCGCTTTTACCGAGCTCACTTTGATCGATACT
Organism: Kangiella sp.; assembly: GCF_048265365.1. NCBI lineage: Bacteria > Pseudomonadati > Pseudomonadota > Gammaproteobacteria > Kangiellales > Kangiellaceae > Kangiella > Kangiella sp. Next base: position 49,275 of record NZ_JBLXBT010000002.1, on the reverse strand, counting down.
GATATTTAATGCTTCACTCATAAGATGATTCTCCTTGCCTTACATTCTGAAGACGCCGAACTTCGTTTCTTCGGCTTCTTTGTTCATGGCAACAGATAATCCCAGACCAAGAACCATACGCGTATCGGCTGGATCGATAATACCGTCATCCCATAAGCGAGCACTCGAATAGTAAGGGTGACCTTGCTTTTCATATTGCTCTTCAATCGGACGCTTAAATTCTTTCTCTTGTTCTTCGGACCACATTGGCTGATCGGTACGTTCGAAATTGTCACGCTTAATTTGTGCCAATACGTTAGCAGCTTGTTCGCCACCCATCACAGAGATACGAGCATTAGGCCACATCCACAAGAATTTAGGGCTATAAGCACGACCACACATGCCGTAGTTACCGGCACCAAAACTGCCGCCAACAATAATCGTAAACTTAGGCACTTTGGCACAGGCTACTGCTGTCACCATCTTGGCGCCGTTTTTAGCAATACCTTCGTTTTCGTATTTGCGACCGACCATAAAGCCAGTGATGTTTTGCAGGAATACCAAAGGAATGCCGCGTTGTGAACACAGCTCAATAAAGTGGGCGCCTTTTAGTGCCGACTCAGAGAACAGAATACCGTTATTGGCAACGATACCTACCGGATAACCATGAATGCGAGCAAAGCCGCAAATAAGCGTATTGCCGTATAAAGCTTTGAATTCATCCAGCTCAGAACCATCAACGATTCGCGCAATAATTTCGCGAATATCAAATGGCTTGCGAGGATCTTTGTTGATAACGCCATACAATTCTTCAGCAGGGTAGAGCGGATCAACGGGCTTTTTCAAAGTGACCGGAGGCATTTTCTTGCGATTTAAATTGGAAACTACCTGACGCGCTAATTTTAACGCGTGTTCGTCATTTAAGGCATAATGGTCAGTAACACCAGAATTTTTACAGTGTACGTCTGCGCCACCTAAATCTTCGCTGGAAACCACTTCACCGGTTGCTGCTTTAACCAATGGAGGACCACCCAGGAAAATAGTGCCTTGTTCTTTAACGATGATTGACTCATCCGCCATTGCTGGAACATAAGCTCCACCTGCAGTACAAGAACCCATCACCACCGCAATTTGCGGAATACCTTTCGCGGACATATTGGCCTGGTTGTAGAAAATACGACCGAAGTGGTCTTTGTCCGGGAATACTTCGTCTTGTTGCGGCAAGTTTGCACCGCCTGAATCGACCAGGTAAATACACGGCAGATTATTTTCTTCTGCAATTTCTTGAGCACGTAAGTGCTTTTTAACTGTTTCAGGAAAATAGGTGCCGCCTTTAACGGTAGCATCGTTGGCAACGATCATGCACTCGATGCCTGAAACACGACCAATACCGGCAATCAAGCCAGCTGCTGGAACCTTATTGTCATACAAGTCCCAGGCGGCCATTTGAGAAATCTCAAGGAAAGGTGAACCAACGTCAAGAAGCTTGCGCACACGTTCACGAGGCAGCAATTTGCCGCGTGATAAGTGCTTCTCCTGATACTTGGGACCACCACCTTGGGTGATGTATTCCATCTTGTCGCGTAAGTCGTCGACCAAAGCAGTCATTGCTTCGGCATTTTCAGTAAAACTTGCGCTACGCGGATTCAATGACGATTTAATTACAGGCATATGTCTGTCCTACTGTTATTCTGATGCGATCGCACGGCCAATCACCATGCGCTGAACTTCGCTTGTACCTTCGTAAATCTGCGCGATGCGAACGTCGCGATAAATTCTTTCCACAGGGTAGTCACGTAAATAACCATAACCGCCTAAAATTTGAATCGCTTCTGAGCACACTTTTTCAGCAATTTCAGATGCGAACAGTTTTGCCATACAGGCTTCTTTTAAGCAGGGCAGATTATTGTCGCGTAACTGTGCCGCGTGTAACACCATCTGACGGGCCGCTTCAACCTGAGTGGCCATGTCGGCCAGTTTGAATTGTACTGCCTGATGTTTATTAATCGGCTTACCAAAGGATGTGCGTTCTTTGGAGTATTCAAGAGCATACTCATAAGCGGCTCGAGCCATACCCACAGCTTGTGCTGCAATACCGATGCGGCCGCCTTCTAAACCGGAAAGGGCGATTTTGTAACCTTCGCCTTCTTTACCAAGTAAGTTTTCGGCTGGAATTTTGCAGTCTTCGAAAACAATTGAGGCTGTGTCTGACGCATTTTGCCCCATCTTATCTTCGATGTTGGCAACAATATATCCTGGAGTATCAGTCGGCACGATAAAGGCACTGATGCCTTTTTTACCTGCGCTTGGGTCGGTGACCGCAAATACGATTGCAGTGTCGCCGTTTTTGCCTGATGTAATGAACTGCTTTGAACCATTAATAATGTAATGGTCGCCATCTGGACTCTTTTTAAGAACGGCCTTAGTTTTCAAGTCAGATGCATCACTGCCGGCATGTGGCTCGGTTAAACAAAAAGCACCAAGCTTTTCGCCAGAGGCCAAAGGTTTTAAGAATTTTTCTTTTTGTTCATCGGTGCCGAAATTTAAGATTGGCATACAACCAACAGAGTTTGTAACCGAGATAATAGTCGAGCAAGCGCCATCGCCTGCGGCGATTTCTTCCAGTACTAAAGCTGCTGCAACATAACCTATTTCGCAGCCACCCCATTGCTCAGGCACTAACATGCCATAAAAACCTAGCTCGGCCAGGCCTTGTAGCGCCTCAGCAGGGAAGGTCTTATTCTTGTCCCATTCCTCGGCGAAAGGGGCAATGCGCTCTTGCACATAGCCCCTGGCCATATCCTGAATCATGCGTTGTTCTTCACTCAGAATCATAAAATTGTTCTTCCAAAAGTTGGTAAATCTATACTTTAGTTTTTGGGAATAGAAATTATAGTAACTCTACGGCCAAGGCAGTGGCTTCTCCGCCACCAATACATAAAGAAGCAACACCCTTCGACTTGCCATATTTGCGTAAAGCTTCAATCAAGGTAACAACAATACGCGTGCCAGAACAACCGATAGGGTGGCCCAATGCACAGGCACCGCCGTGAACATTCACTTTAGCGTGGTCAAGTTGCAAATCTTTCATGGCAGCCATGGTTACTACGGCAAAAGCTTCGTTGATTTCAAACAAATCAACATCATCTTTTGACCAGCCGGCTTTATCCAATACTTTTTCAATTGCGCCGACAGGAGCAATCGTGAACTCAGCAGGTATGCGAGCATTGGTTGATTGCGCAACAATTTTGGCAAGAGGTTTCAAGCCACGTTTTTCTGCTTCTGATTGACGCATTAATACCACAGCCGCTGCACCGTCAGAAATAGAGCTGGCATTAGCTGCCGTGACAGTACCATCTTTTTTGAAAGCAGGGCGTAGTGAAGGGATTTTGTCAGGGCGAGCTTTTAAAGGCTGCTCGTCAACATCCACTTCAACATCACCTTTGCGGGATTTTACAGTGACCGGTGTGATTTCGTTTTTGAACGAACCCTCTTCGATTGCCTTGTTGGCGCGGGCCAAAGATTCAATGGCATAAGCGTCCTGGTCTTCGCGAGTAAAACCATATTTCTCAACCGTCTGCTCAGCGTAAACACCCATAGCCTGACCTTCATAGGCATCTTCAAGACCATCAAAAGCCATATGGTCTAAAGTTTTGCCATGACCAAAACGTTGGCCATAACGACCCGTAGGCAATAGGTAAGGTGCAAGGCTCATGCTTTCCATACCACCAGCAACCATCACTTGATTAGTGCCAGCCACCAATAAGTCATGAGCCAGCATGATGGTCTTCATACCAGAACCACAGACTTTATTAACAGTCGTAGCGCCAGTAGACTGAGGAAGGCCTGCACCCAACGAAGCCTGACGTGCTGGAGCCTGACCAACGCCAGCAGGAAGTACGCAGCCCATGATGACTTCTTGAACATCATCGGCTTTAATTCCTGCGCGCTCAACAGCAGCTTTGATAGCTGTAGCGCCAAGTTCAGTTGATTTTACGGTTGATAGTGCGCCGCCAAAGCCGCCCATTGGGGTTCTCGCAGCGCTTACAATTACGATTGGATCTGACATAAATATTTCTCCTGTTCGAAGTTTCCGAGCTTGCTATAACTTTGTTAAATGACTTTTTTCTTCTCCAATGACCAGCTAGGTCACCTCCGAATCTAAAAAGTTATTTGCCTCGTTCTAGCGTCGCACGATAACTCCTCTTGCTTAATTTTGTTGAGAGAAGCTCGCTCACTTCTACTACAAAGTGAATTTAACTGTTCTTCGAGAAGCTATAATCTGTCACGTTTTAGCCTCGCTCGATAACTTCTCTTGCTTGAGTTTGTTGTAGAGAAGCTCGCTCGCTTCTCTTACCTTAGTCTTTTACTTTAATAGAGCAGGTTTAAGCTGTTTCGTTAAACAACTCACGACCAATCAACATACGACGAATCTCTGAAGTACCAGCGCCGATTTCATACAATTTAGCGTCACGTAGCAAACGGCCTGTAGGGTATTCATTGATGTAACCATTACCGCCAAGAACCTGAATCGCATCCAAGGCTAATTTAGTAGCATTTTCTGCTGCGAATAGAATCGCTGCAGCGGCGTCTTTACGGGTGGTTTCACCACGATCACAGGACTTAGCTACGGCATATACGTAAGCGCGGCTGGCGTTCATGGTGGTGTACATGTCTGCTACTTTGCCTTGAATAAGCTGGAAGGAGCCGATTGGTTTGCCGAATTGTTTACGCTCATGAACGTAAGGAACAACTACATCCATACAGGCACGCATGATGCCTAGTGGGCCAGCCGATAGAACTGCACGCTCATAATCCAGACCGCTCATCAGGATTTTAACACCTTCATTGATTGGGCCCATGACGTTTTCGGCAGGGACTTCACAGTCTTCAAAAACTAATTCACAAGTGTTTGAACCGCGCATACCCAATTTGTCGAGTTTTTGCGCTGTTGAGAAACCTTTGAAGCCTTTTTCGATAATAAAGGCAGTAATACCTTTTGAACCGGCTTCTGGTTCAGTTTTGGCGTAAACCACCAACACATCGGCTTCTGGACCATTGGTGATCCACATTTTGTTGCCGTTAAGAATGTATTTGTCACCCTTAAGCTCTGCGCGAAGTTTCATGCCTACCACGTCAGAACCAGCACCAGGCTCAGACATGGCCAAAGCGCCAACGTGCTCGCCAGAACATAGTTTAGGTAAGTATTTTTGTTTTTGCTCTTCTGAACCATTACGACGAATCTGGTTGACACATAAATTAGAGTGAGCACCATAGCTCAAGCCAATAGAAGCACTGGCGCGGCTGATTTCTTCCATCGCCACAACATGCTCAAGATAGCCCATGCCAGAGCCGCCATATTCTTCTTCGACTGTGATGCCTAAAAGCCCCAGTTCACCGAATTTCTGCCATAGATGGTGTGGGAACAGGTTGTCGTGGTCCGTTTTTTCTGCAATTGGAGCGATTTCTTTTTCTGCAAACCCACGAACCATTTCGCGGATCATGTCGGCGGTTTCGCCTAAGTCAAAGTTCAACGATGGATACATGCTTGTTCCTCTATCTTAAAATCAACAAATCAATAGTAATCAGTTCAGTCCAGTTTCTGTTCGAGCATATCCAGCTCTTTCAGCATATGTTCAATGTCTTTACGCTGTTGGAGCAGGGCATCCCGACGTTTTTGGATGAGTTCTGCGAGAAGCTTTGCCTGCTTTTGCTTACCTTCAGGCAAATCATATAAATCGATAATTTCGCGGATTTCGGCCAGTGAAAAGCCAAGGCGCTTACCGCGAAGGATAAGTTGCAAGCGGACTCTGTCTCTGGCGCTGTAAATACGATGGACGCCGCGACGCTCAGGGCAAATCAGTTTTTCATCTTCATAATGGCGAATCGAACGCGCAGTAATACCGAACTCTTTAGCGAGATCGCTAATACTGTATTCTCGTTCGCTGATGGATTTTGCTGTCTGGCCTGACATAAGCCTGCTTATTCGGTCAAATAAGACAAAATGATACCTTACCTTTACGCAAACGTAAACTTGCAGAGGTCTCGTCTCATTCAGATCAGACCAGTCGTTATCGATTTTGGCTAAGAAAATACGACTAAGTAATTGATATTGTATGTGCGCGAATAAAAAACAATCAATTGAGCTTGTATCTTCAATAAAAAATAACTTTAAAAGCTAAATGATTGAAATGAAGAAAATATGGTCAAAGTGTGAAACTTATCAATTGCCAAGCCCTCTAAGTTAGGTGTAAGTTAAACCCATAGAGTAAAAAAATAGACAGTGACTATACGTTTAATGACAGCAAACAACAGAATTTTAGAATAAAGCCGATCGCTCGCAAGAGCTGTCGGCTTTTTTTATGTGTTCAATACATCAAGTAAACATCGTTAACATGAAAGGGGACGATATCTATGAAACGTCAGAAAAGAGATAAACTTCAAAGAGCCCACACAAAAGGTTTTAATGCCGCACTTCAAGGTCAGTCAAAAGAAAACTGTCCCTTTGAAGAACTGAATGCGCGAGAGGAATGGTTAGGCGGTTGGCGAGAGGGCCGAGAGGCGTTTACTACTAATGGAATGAAAGCTTATATTTAACACCTTTAGTAAATAGTTTTATCAATACATCAAAATATAAAATACACAAGCCCGGTTCAGCCCGGGCTTTTTAATGAGGATCGTTACAGCGTTGAATATGAATGACGTTATTTATATACTTGTCGACGGATTATTACAGATTACAAAAAGGACTCACTATGAGAATAGCTACAAAGATAGCCTGTCTATTAATTTTATTTACGACTTCTATTGTATCCCACGCAACTTTTGAAGATGCGGTGAAGTATTACGAAGAAGGTAATCACCAGAAAGCACTTACAGAATTTCAGGCACTAGCAGAAATTGGTCATAAAGGAGCACAGTTTAATTTAGGTGTTATGTACCTTGAGGGAACTGGCGTTCAATCTGATCCGGTCAAGGCTCATGCTTGGATAAAGTTATCCGATAAAAAGCCGCAACAAGAAAAAGCCTTCCTTGATGAAATTTTTCAGCAACTTAACCAAAAACAACAACAAGAGGCTGATTTTTATTTTACCAGTCTTGATACAACATTCAGTGAGGAAGCACTAAAGTTGGCACTCGAACCTGTCTATAAGCCGATTGAAGAGTCTGCAACTAGCTCTAACAATGCCAAGCCGCTTAAGACATTCGCTCCAGAGTACCCACTGGAGGCTGCTATGAAAGGCGTTGAAGGTTGGTCCCAGTTTGCTTTCAAACTTGATCAGGAAGGAACCCCGACAGACATTCAGGTAATGGATGCATACCCTGGAGATGTTTTTGTTAAAGATTCAATTGCTGCAATTTCGAAGTGGCAGTTTGAAACCCCTAATGACAAAAGCCAACTTAATAAAATTTATAAATATCGTTTAAGTTTTGAGCTTGATAAAAATAATAGAAAAAACAGATCGATTATTTCAGAAGTTAAAGAAAAAGCAGAGTCTGGTGATCCGGTAGCGCAGTATTATTATGCAAAATATGCGCCTATGGTTGATCCTGAAGAAGAGTTCAATCCAACGATTTGGCTTTATAAATCAGCACAGCAAGGAATTGCCGACGCTCAATATGAATTAGCCATCAACTTGTTAGAGGGTGAGGGTTGTGAGGAGGATAAAGAAAAAGCTATCTCTTGGTTAATCCAATCAGCATCAGGAAACTTGGGACGTTCGCAATTTAAGCTAGCCAAGCTTTTCTTCCAAGTAGATGATAAAGAAAAGGCTTATTTTTGGTTGGATAAGGCTATTCAGTCTAACGACCAGGAAATCGCTCTTGAGTTAGCAGAGTATTTGCATGAATTAAATGACTCCAAATATTCATTGGAGTTAATCATCGAGCAGCTCAAAGAAGCAGATCTAGATAAAGTCGCTTATCCGGTCAAGCATCATGAGTTTGCAGCAAAGCTATACTTTCTTAATGGCCAATTTGCTCTCGCAGTGGAAAGCCAAGAAAAAGCTAACAAAGTTATGAGAAAAATTAAAAGAGTACCTGACTATATGCAGGATACATTAGCTCAATATGAAAAAGCTTTAGCTAATTCTTAAACTAAGGATAACCCATGAAGAAAACCATATCTTTTATAGCTTTCTTATTATTTTTGCAGGCTTCGCCAGTCTTAGCAAATTTTGAAGAAGCTCTCCAAAACTATGAAAACAAACAATACCAGGAAGCTTTTTCACAGTTTTATAATCTGGCAGAGATAGGACACAAAAAGGCTCAGTTTAATCTCGGCTCTATGTTTTTAGAAGGAGCTGGAACTGATAAGGATTTAATCAAAGCTTATGGCTGGATAAAACTGTCAGATCTAGAGGATCAAAAAGAAGTCGATTTAGTAATGGAAATTTACCAACAACTTACAGATGAGAAGCAAGTAGAAGCTGATACCTTTTACACCAGCTTAAAAGAGACCTTAAGTGAAGAAGCTTTAAAAACTGCGCTTGAACCAATTTATAAAAACACGGACAGGAAATCTAAAGCTGAAATTAGACGTGAGGATCCAAAGATATTAAAATCCGTTGCTCCTTTGTATCCAAGGGAAGCTTCTTACAAAGGAGTTGAGGGTTGGGTAACCGTTGCATATCAGCTTGATGGTGAGGGGCTGCCTGTTGAAATTAAAGCGATTGATTCCTATCCAGGAAATATATTTGTCAGGAATACCCTAAAAGCAGTCAAGCGATGGAAGTTTCAACTTCCATTAGGAGATGAGCCATATCAGGAAGTTTATAAGTTTAAACTTGAGTTTAAACTTTCTGAACCTACACAGTCTAATAAAAGGTTGCTGGCAGAGATAAAAGAAAAAGCTGAAGCTGGGGATCCTGATGCTCAGTATCGTTATGCAAAATTTAAAGATAAAGTCGATTATGAGCCTGAGTTTAACCCTACAAAATGGCTTTATAAAGCAGCTCGTCAAGGTCATTTACAGGCTCAATACGAAGTAGCCGACAGTCTGTTATTTGGTGATGGTTGTGAAGCTGACAAGGAAAAAGCAATCAATTGGCTAGTTAAGTCCGCCTCCGGTGACTTGGCGATTTCACAACTAAAGTTAGCTAAACTCTTTTCTAGGCTTGAAGATAAGGACAGGGCTTATTTTTGGTTGGATAAGGCAATTTCTTCTCAGGATCCAAAGTCTGCATATGATGTAGCCGCTTTTGCCTATAATCTTGATGATGAAAGATATAGTTTGGAATCAATAATCTCATTCTTGCTTTCTTACAATATTTCAGATATCCAGTACCCAATAAGACATTATGAGTTACTTGCGAAGCTTTATTTTGAAAGTGGCGATTTTGGTGAAGCTATAAATTACCAAAAGATGGCCCACAAGAAATTGCGCCGTGTTAATAAAGTTCCTGAAAGTATGCAGGCTAAACTTCAGAAATATGAAGAGGCTCTGAAAAATTCAAAGGTTAGTAACGTTGATGCGTAGGTAATGCTTTACTAATCACTACATACCAAGAGTCTTTTTAAACTGATTATATAACTATTTAATGTGTAGTGGCCTCATAAAGACTGTGCCGCTGCACCATTTTAGTATGCGGTGGCTTAGCTTAGATTTTTCTTATTGCTAGCCTATTTCCATCTCCTTTGGAATAATGAAGCATAAATTATTCATAATTCGCCACAATCTTAACCCTTTCTGGTTATAGTGGCGTTTGTATAATAGCGATTATAAATCATTACAGGGGAGTATTATGTCTTATCGTTTGCGCTCATTGGTAGCTGGGGTGGGTTTGTGCTTGGTTTTATTGTTGACGGGGTGCGGTGATGAGTCTGATGACTCCAGTGCCTCTGAGGTAAGTTCCGAGAAGAAATCGAGCCAGGAGTCCTCTCAGACAACCGCCGCTTCTGAAGCTGACACACTGACACCTTTCAATGTATTAAGCGTCTATCAGGGGACTTATGATAATGCGCCTGCCTTGCAGATTAACTTCAGTCGAGCGATTAAGCGTGACCAAGATTTAGAACAGCTAATTCAACTTTCTCTCAATAATACTCCTCAAGATGGCGGCTGGGTCATTAGTGATGATAACCGTCGTATTTATTACCCCTATATTGAGCCTGAGCAGATCTATGAGGTTACTTTCTCTAGTGACCTGGTAGCTGATAATGGACGCTCCTTAGGTAGCGCTTTTAAAAAGCAGATTAAGACCAGTGCGCTTGAGCGTCAGTTACGTTTCCTGAGTCAGGGATCAACCATTTTACGTGATAGCGGCATCTTGCCTATTGAAGCGGTCAACGTAAAAGAGGTCGACATTAAGTTCTGGCGTTTAAAGCCCCGTTACTATGATAACTTTTTTGCAAGTGGCGATTATCGTCGATACTATCAGCTACAAAACCTAAAAGAGATGGCCGAGCTGGCACATACCGGCCGTTTTGAACTTGAAGCCAAAGACAACCAGCGTCTGACTCATCACATTCAATTAAAAGATATCAAGGCACTGAAGGACAATGGTGTTTACGCGGTGACTATGCAACCCGCCGATGACTATCCCTATCAATATGAATTTAGCTGGTTTGTGATGAGTGACGTTGGTCTGCATACCCGTCAATATGCAGATACCCTGGTGGTGTTTGCCCATCAGTTGCCATCAACTAAACCCTATCAAGGTGTTGAGCTTGCTTTGCTGAATAACAAAGGAGTGCGTTTAGCGGAGCAGGAGACTAATTCAGAAGGTTTTGCAGAGTTTGATGCTACGAGGGTTGAAAATGCGCGATTTTTAATTGCTAGCAAAGGACAAAATACCAACTTAATTCGCTTAAACAGCCCCAAGCTGGATTTGTCTGAATATAAGCTAACCAAGCGCCAACAGTATCCCATCGAATTATTTTTATATGGCCCGAGAGATTTATATCGCCCCGGTGAGACGGTGCGTATACAAGGAATCTTGCGTGATTATCAAGCTAACTGGCTAGAGCCCACGCCAGTTTCTGTGCGAGTGTTACGGCCTGACAATAAAGTCCATGCCTCACTGCAATGGAAAGGCGATGAAGCTGGTTATTACCAAACTGATTTTCAGCTTCCAACAGATGCCATGCGCGGCAGCTGGACCTTTGAAGCAACTCTTGCCAATAAAACTACCTTTAAATACGAGTTGGCCGTAGAAGACTTTTTACCAGAACGTCTGAAGCTTGAGTTGAGTGCCGGTAATGATCAGCCACTTAAGATAGCGGATGTGCCGGTTATTAGTGTTCAGTCTGATTACCTTTATGGCGCACCTGCCAGTGGCAACCGTTTTGATGCAACGGTAACCGTTTCAAGCGCTAAAAATCCTTTTGAGGATTACAAAGGTTTTCATTTTGGTTCAAATAAATATCGTGATTTTAATCAGGTTATGGATGTTCCTGCTGGTGCATTGGATGAAGAAGGGCACGCGACTTTGAAGTTAAACAATCAATGGGCCGGCAGCCAGTTCCCGATCCGTTTACTGAGTAGCGTTAATGTTTATGAAAGTGGGGGGCGTCCGATTACTCGTCGAGTGACTCAGTATGCTTTCCCGCATGAGGAATTAGTAGGAGTAAGACCGCTATGGGTTTCCGAGCGTGAATTTGCCGCACCTAACGATAATAACCTGGTTGAATTGGCTGCTGTTAATACCCAAGGTGAGCCATTAACCAACGGACAGCAATATCAGGTGACCCTGATACGTGAAGACAGTCGACTCTATTGGCAGTATGGAAACAGTGGCTGGGAGTACCGGTCATCGGAAGCGAACGTTCCTGTTTATGCCAAAACTATAAAGTTTGACTCAGCACAACGTCCCGAAATTTCTTTGCCACTGGAGTATGGTAACTACCGATTAGAAATTCATAATCAAAAGAATCAATTGCTCACTAGCTATCATTTCTTTGCTGGCTGGTATTGGTCTGACAATAGCCAGCAAAATGGCGAGCGACCCGATCAGGTTAAGTTGTCTATTGAGCAGGATTTTGTAGAGCTTGGTAAAGATTTGCAGGTCAATATTACTTCGCCTTATGCAGGACATGCATTGGTTACTGTAGAAAGCGATCAGCTTCTGTGGAAGCGTGCGGTAGAGCTTGATTCGGCCGAATCGGCTGTCACTATTCCTATGGACAGTAATTGGAACACTCATAACCTTTATGTGTCGGTGATGGTACTTAAACCTGGTGATATTAAACGAAAACACCTGCCCAACCGAGCCTTTGGGGTTATGCATTTACCTCTAAAGCGTGACGCAAAGAAACTTGATGTTGAAATCACACATAGTGAGAAACTGCGTCCACTGCAAACCGTAGAGGTTGAACTAAAAGTTAACAACCAAAAATCTGATGAGGAAGTATTTGCTACATTAGCCTTGGTTGATAGTGGCATATTAAGCATTAGCAACTTTGAATCACCAAACCCGATTGACTGGTTCTTTGGCCAGCGTGCGTATGAGGCTGCATTAAAAGACAATTACGGCAGTTTTGTTGAACTGACTGACGGCAGTATGGCCAGACAGCGCTTCGGTGGTGATGCGGATTTAAGTCGTGGTGGTGATGCGCCAGTTTCTGATGTGCAAATTGTTTCTATCGTTAAAGACAAAGTGCAGCTAGATGAGAATGGGCTAGCTAAACTCAATATTGAACTGCCATACTTTAATGGTGAGTTACGATTGATGGCTGTTGCTTTCAGTAAGAATCGTTACGGTTCGGCTGAGTCGAAAGCTAAGGTTGCAGCCCCCCTAGTGGTTCAGGCTTCCATGCCACGTTTCTTAGCCAAAGGTGACCAGTCACAAGTCATGTTTGATATCAAAAACATGGAGGAGACTGAGCAAACCATCACCGTGACACTTGAAGCCGATGATGCTTTAGGTAATGGCAGTGTTTCTAAGACGTTAACGCTTGAGCCAAAAGGCAAGGCCCTGCTAGCACTGGATGTGAAAGCCTCTCAATTTACCGGCTCAGGAAAAGTGTCCCTAACTGTCCAAAGCGATAATTCGGATTTAAACATGAATCGTAGCTGGTCGCTTGGTCTGCGTCCTGCCTATGCCGCTTCAATTATTAGCAAGCAAGCGGCTATTAATGCCGGTAGTCAATTTACGGTTAGCGATGACTTTGCCAGTCAGTACGATAATTATGGTTTGAAATCGGTGTTAACAGTGTCCAGCACTCCGCCTTTGGATACAGGTTCTTATATTAATGGCCTGTTGCAGTACCCTTATGGTTGTCTGGAGCAAACTACATCGCGTGCCTGGCCTTGGTTGAATATTGAAAGGGACGACTTAAACACGCTCGAGTCAGAACGTACTGCTCAGTTATTCGAGCAGCGACAGCAGTTGATTGATGCGGCTATTAGTAGAACGCTTTCGATGCAACGTTATGATGGAAGTTTTGGTCTATGGTCGAACAATTCACCGGAAGAACCTTGGATGACTGCTTATGTCACTGACTTTTTGATTGAAGCGAAGCAGTTGGGTTATCAGGTTCCGGAAGACAACTTGGACAAAGCGGTTAGACGCCTACAACGTTATGTGCGCTCCAGTGCTTTTAGAACAGACAATTGGAGTTACTATGATGATAGAGAGCATTTTGAACTAGCCTATCGCGCTTACTCTGCTTATGTGTTAACCAAAATCGGTAGCGCCAGTTTGCAGGATGTACGTGCGCTTTATGACAAGAATGCATCCGATGCCGAGCGATCCTTGCCGCTGGCCCACTTAGCCTTTGCACTAGAGAAGCTCGGCGATCAGCGTCGTGCCAAACTGGCGTGGGGACAAGCCTTTACTACTAAGTTCAAGCATCAACCTTATTGGTATTACGGAGATTATGGTTCGCCAATTCGCGATATGAGCCAGGTAGCAAGTTTGAGTTTAGATAGCAAAGTTGTGGAAGCGCTAGACCTTAATGGACTGGATTTGGTTTATGACTTAAAAGGTGAGCTGGAATCCCGTAGTTGGTTATCGACGCAGGAAAAAGGAGCCTTGGCTCGTTTAGCCAAGCAGTTGAATGATATGAACTCGGATCAATCTGAACTTAACTTGGAAATAGGGCGGGGCAGCGAGTCAGAGTCATTTAAGCAAACGGTGGATTATATTGCGGTAACTAAAAACAAGACAGTAAAGCAGCCTTTAGTTTTGAAAAATTTGGGTGCGAAAACTGTCTTTGTGGATTACAAAGCCCAAGGCTATCCTAAAACAGCTCCAGAAGGTATGTTTGATGATGTTGCCATAAAGCGTCGCTATTTTAGTCTCCAAGGTGATCCTATCTTTATTCAGAACTTGACTGCTGGTGACAGGATTATTGTGGGACTGTCTATTGATCTGGCACGCGAACATAATAAGTTACGTAATGCCATGATCATCGATTTACTACCTGCAGGCTTTGAATTAGAGAATCAAAACCTTGAGCATTCATTCAAGATTGATGACATTAATATTGATGGAAAAAGCATTAAAGAGCTGACCCAGAATACTCAAATTGCTCACCAAGAGTTTTGGGATGATCGTTTCATGGCGGCTCTCGAGTTGAGAAGTTATCAAACGACTCATTTGTTCTATATGGTTCGCGCGGTAACTCCCGGTACTTACACTGTGCCCTCTAGTTTTGTAGAAGATATGTATCGTCCTGAAATTCGCGGCATTAGTGAACCAGAAAAAGCCATTACTATTAGTAAGCCGGATGCTCAATAGTAGGTTGTTTGATGGCTCAATCTAAAAGTGTATTCAGTAAACGCTTCTGGCTGAAAAGTCTGAAGCGTTTATTGATTGTTGCACTGCTTTGTTTTGTTTCCTTTTGGGTTTTAGACAAACTCCTTCCTTTACCAATCGAAGATTTTGAGCAACGAAGTTTTGCTCAGCTTGTGGTTGATGCGGAAGGTAGACCTTTGCGAGCTTTTCCGGATTCGCAAGGTGTCTGGCGCTATCCAGTAACTCTGGATGAAGTCTCTCCATTATACCTCGAGGCCTTGATTAATTATGAAGACCGCCATTTTTATCAGCACCCTGGAGTTAATCCTTTTGCTTTGATGAGGGCCCTGGCTCAGGCGATTTATCATGGCGAAATCGTTTCGGGCGGCTCTACTTTGACCATGCAGGTGGCAAGAATACTGGAACCACATGATAAAAGTGTTGCTGGAAAGTTGCAGCAGATGTTCCGGGCATTGCAATTGGAATGGCATTATTCCAAAGATGAGATTCTAACTTACTACCTTAACTATGCACCCTTTGGTGGTACTATCGAAGGCGTTGAAGCAGCCAGCTTTACTTATCTGGGTAAGTCGTCCAAAGGTTTAACCGCTTCTGAAGCCGCCATGTTGGCAGTATTACCACAGGCGCCTTCATGGAACCGTCCTGATTTGTACCCTGGGCGAGCCAAAGCGCAACGCAACAAACTGCTTGATCGTTTAGCTGAGTTTGATGTTTGGTCTGCCGATTTGGTTGATGAAATTAAACAAGAAGAAGTCTGGGCGGAATATAACACGCAACCTGTGTTAGCTCCCTTATTAAGTCGTGAATTGATGAGTCATTATCCACAACACCGATTGATTAAAACAGCGATCAATCGCAACTTGCAAACAGAACTAGAGTTAAGTGTTTCCGACTATATTCGAGGTAAAGAAAAAGGTTTGTCAGCGGCAGTGATTGTAATGGATAACGCTACCTCAATGCCTCTGGCCTATATTGGCAGTGCCGATTTTGCAAATCCTGAGCGTGCTGGTTATGTCGATATGACCAAAGCGACTCGCTCACCAGGCTCAACTCTTAAACCCTTTATTTACGGCTTGGCTTTAGATAAGGGATTAATTCATTCTGAGTCTTTATTGTTTGACGTTCCACAGTCATTTCAAGGTTATAAACCCAAAAACTTCAACGAAAATTTTAATGGTGCAGTCAGTGTTTCTCAATCGCTTGGACGTTCACTTAATATGCCGGCGGTGCAAGTATTGAATGAGTTATCACCTGAGTATTTTTATACACAGCTTACCAATGCCGGGCTGAAATTATCATTACCCGAAGCAGCATCTCCTAACTTAAGTTTGGCTTTAGGAGGAGGCAGCGCTACTTTGCAGCAGTTGGTTGGTGCTTTTTCAGCTTTGGGGAATAAGGGTGTAGCAACTGAGTTGAGATTAGCTCCCGATCAGACACAGAAAAAGTTGCCCTTGTTGAGTCAGGAAGCTAGCTGGGTGGTGCAGAGTATTTTAAGACAAATCCCGCTTAACAATCATCTGAGGGATCAATATCTGCAACCCACCAAACAAATCGCCTATAAAACGGGTACCAGTTATGGTTCTCGTGATGCCTGGGTGTTGGCCTCAAATGGAAAGGTTACTATTGGAGTCTGGGTAGGAATGCCTGATGGCTCATTTAGTGTTAATAATAGTGGGCGCACAACCGCAGTACCTTTGTTGGAGAGAATTATAAGGATAATGCCTAGCGATTGGCTACAACCCATTGAGCGCCCGGCTAGTGTAACCATGGCTGATATTTGCTGGCCACTCGGAACGTTGGCTTCATTACAGTCTGACGAAAACTGCCATAAAAAACGATCGGCCTATCTGATCGATGATACTGCTCCTGCGACTTTTGCCGATCCCTTGAGTAGTAATTGGCATAATGGTGTGATGAAGGTGCAACTTGATGCTGAAACAGGCAAACGTGTCAATAATCAGTGTTTCCAAGGCTCTGTAGTTATCAAGGGGATTGCTCTATGGCCGAAAAGTCTTGAACCGTGGATTGCCAAACCATTTCGTAGTGATAGTTTGTTGCCGGAGTATGCAGAAAACTGTCAAGTCAATGTCAGCTCAAACAAGCTTAGAATTGTTGGGCTTGATCCTGAAGCGGTTATTTACGCAGAACCCCAAAAGAAAAAGCTACCTGAAGTGCAGTTAAGGGCAGAGGGAGTTACTGGTCAACCTTATTGGTTTTTAAATGGTCGCCTATTGGAGTCTCAGCTAGAGTCAGAACATCGTATTGCATTGAATGATTTATCGCGCGGCGATTATGAAGTGATAGTGGTGGATGAAACCGGGGCTTTCTCTGAATTACATTTCCGTGTTGAACAATAAGTAATCCACCCCACCCACTACTTACCGTTTTAGATACTTACTCAATAATTGGCGCGACGGTCTTCATATCCTTATGTAGCTTAGCCCATAAAAAATCAATCAGCTCGGCTCTGGCTTTTGCTAGATGCCGCGCAAAAGTGCTGTAGGACATTCCAAGTTCGTCTGCAACAGCTTGATGATCGTTGAGAGGATTGATGTAGGTGTGCTCAATGATAAAGTGATATCGCTGAGTTTTAGGGCTAGGCAAGAAAATATCATCCATTGAAAGCTTAACCAGATCTTTGACTCGATCACAAAGGAAGCGTTTAAAGTCTTCATTGTGTTTAGCAAGCATTTTGTCCAACACTGAAATATGCTTAAAGGGGTAAGGTTTGGAGTAATGCTTTAGAAATACCTTCATAATTTCTTCAAACTCATCATGACTCAATGAAGCAAAAAGCCTAAATGATTCTTGCATATAATCTATTGTTACTTGCTTAAGCTGACTATTATCAAAGTGAAGTCCATACTTGATGCTAGCCTGCTGCCTATCAGTTTTTCTTCTGGTTAAATATAGATCTGGTATTTTGGGATTGCCAATCCATGGAGCCGCGAGTGCAGCTAGTGTTTTAAACAGTAGCAAGTGGTGTTGTTTGTAGAAGTTCGGTTCTTTATGTTCAGAGTCGATAACGCCTAATATGGTATTGTCGTAAATGATGGGGACCGATAATTCTGAAGCGCAAATATCGCCATCGACAACATAGTTTGGGGTTAAAGCAGTGTTATCGACGATGATTTCTCTTTTTAGCAGGGCTGCATTACCAACAATGCTTTGACCAAACTTTAAAACTATAGGATCGATTATTTGCTGTAATTCATTGACCTTGGCTCCAATTGCTGCAACCTGAGTCAGCTCTTCTGATTCAATGTCCGCGTTATACACAACACAGTCGTTAAGGCCTGTTTTTTCCACTGTATTACAAATCAACCACATCACTTGGCTGGGGCTTGGAGCAGATTGAAGTCCTGAAGAAAAATCCTTTAGTACGCTATATATATCCGACGTTTCCATAACCATTCTTATCTTTATTTAACGTTCCATGGACTAGTATAGCGCTTTTTTCAATGCAAATAAATCAGATAACTTATTGATTTTATTGGTATGCGTGGCTTTGCTCATGTCTAGTGATAAAAAAATGATAAAAACCTGAGTAAATTTGAGAAAAAACGATTATGCAAAGCCTCATAAGATTGCGCTACGCAATACAGGAAAACTTCAGGAGGAAACTATGTATTCAAGCGTAATTAAAGGAGTGGCTGCCACTGTGATAGCCGCGGTCACACAGCTAACGGTAGCTGAGACATCAATCAAAGTTCAAAACCTATCTGATATCAACACGAATAAGTCTAGCGTGTATTCTTACAGTAGCTATGGGCAAGCTTTCCCATTTTCAGATGGTGATTCGTCTGCATTATTGTTCATGGGACGAAGTCCAGAGGAGGGCGTCGAGCTATGGGCAGCAAAAGAGGATATGTCAGTTGAAATGGTGGCTGACATTTACCCAGGGATGAAAGATTCTCATCCCAAACTGTTCACTTCGTACAGTGGCCAGGTCTTTTTCAGTGCTGAAGGCCCGGATGGTCGAGAGCTTTATATCTATGATGGCTCTACAGTAGAGCTAGTAATGGATATCAACCCCGACGGCTCAAGTGAGCCTGAGCAGTTGACTGAGTATCAAGGGTATTTATATTTTGTTGCTGACGACGGTGTTCACGGGCGAGAGCTTTGGCGTACAGACGGCTCGCAAACAGAGCGACTGTCTGACATTAACAATGAAGGTGATAGCGCTATTGCTAACCTTACCCCTTTCGGCGACTGGATGTACTTTACCGCCAATAATGTGGTTCAAGGTCATGAGTTATACCGCACGAATGGTGAAACTACCGAGTTGTTTAAAGAATTTAGAGCCGGTAATTCCCATGGTGTGAAGCACGAGTCTCCGATGATAGTTTATGGTGACAAGTTATTGGTGCATGCTTACACCAATGTGGTGGGTTATGAGTTACATTTTGTCGCAGATGACCATCAGACTGTGCCACTATTGTTTGATGCTGTGGTGGGGGCAGATTCAATAACTGCAATCGAAGAGATGCACATTGCACCAGATGGTTTGCTCTACTTCACGCCTCAAATTGGAGTCCATGAAGAGCTATGGTCATACAATGGAGTTAACATTCCCGAAAAAGAAGCTGAACAGGATACGATTGATTTCTTGTGTGATTTTGATGGTGCTCTAATGTTGTCATCTAATGTGCTCGAGGGTAATGGCGTCGAATTGTATAGAGTTAAAAGTGGTCAAGTTGATCTTTTCTTTGGATTAGAAGGTGAGATTGCTGATATAAATTCGGGAGCTGAAAGCTCTAACCCCAATAGTTGCGTAGTGTATGACAATGTTATGTACTTTAAAGCTGTGGCTACCGATAGAGGAGAAGAGCTTCTAAAGTTAACGCTGGGCTCTTTTGATATAGAACTTGCTTATGAAACTCTTGAGGGACAACCCAGCGACACTTTAGGAGTGTTAGGGGTATTACCTAACGGGCCTGTTTTTTATGAAGGTCTAAATCGAAAAGTCCGATTGTTTGATTCGAACAACTCGGAAACCAATGATTTCAATGTTGCTCAAGCCAGTGGTGTTGATAGTGGTAACGTCAATAACTGGACTAAAGCTGAGGTAGAGTTTCAAGGCGAACTATATTTCACTGCATACACAGAAGAGTTTGGTGTAGAGTTGTGGCGTACTGACGGTCATGATGCAGAGTTGGTGCATGATATTAACTCAGGTAAAGCTGGCTCTAAACCTGCTAACTTTATGGAATATGATAATTGGCTTTACTTTGCAGCGACGACTCTTAACGAAGGTAGGGAATTGTGGCGCACCAATGGTGAAATCACCGAACTGTTTGCTGACCTTGAAGAAGGCCCAGAAAGTAGCTACCCCACTGAGCTGATTCCATTCTATGGCTATCTATTCTTTGTTGCGACCATTGATGGCCTTGGTGGAGAGTTAATCGCTACCAATGGTGATGATATTGAAGTTGCCTTGGATCTTAATCCAGGAGCAGGCTCATCGGATCCTGCAGGCTTAACTCTCTTTAACGATATGTTAGTTTTTGCTGCTAATGATGGTACTCATGGACGCGAGCTTTGGGTGTATATTGAACCTGGCCAATATCAAATCGTTTCAGATATTAATCCTGGAGCTTCATCCAGTAATCCAAGCCAATTGATAAAAGTCGGAAGTACCCTGTACTTTTCCGCCAGCACTCCTCAGCTTGGAAGAGAAAAGTGGTCTACTGATATGGATAATTATATCGAACCATTGTTAGATATTTATCCTGGTGCAAACAGCTCAAGTCCGGGTGCGCCTATTTCTCATCAAGGCAGCCTCTATTTCACTGCAAGCTCTGATACTGGACGTAAGGTATGGCGTGCAACTGGCGATACCGTAACTGAAGTAGCTTCAGAAGCAGACTTAAGTTTTGGAACTATTGCCTCGACTGGTGAAAACCTCTACGCACTGGCTACTAATCAGGCTTACGGTACTGAACTGTGGGAAATGCAGAATGACAACTTTGTGCTAGTACAAGATTTTACACCAGGAGAAGGTTCCATTCTTAGTTCGTTGGCCGTATCAAATGGACATCTATTGGGATTTTCTGCTAGCAGTTCGGGTACTGACGGTATTTATCTGTTGAGTGGTGAAGCAGAAGATGAATGGAACAAGGTTTCAATGCCCGGTATGGATTACTTGAGGATGTCTTCTTTTAACGCCATGACTTATGGTAAGTACTTGATAACGCGTGGTTGTAACAATGATGTTGGCTGCGAGTTTTTTAAGGTGGTGTTTAATGAGCTGCCAGTGATCAGTGTCACAGCACCTGATGAGGTTGATGAAACCCTTGAGGTGGTGATTGATGCGAGTGGATCAACAGACAGCGACGGCATTATTACTGATATTTCATTGGTGCAATTATCTGGCCCAGCAGTGTCCTTGTCACAACCTGAATCAGGTGTGTTTAGCTTTACCGCGCCTGAGGTGGATGAAGATATATTAATCAGCTTTGAAATCGAAGTTGTCGATGATGATCTGGATGTTACTAAGCAAACTTTGAATATCAATGTCCTGCATGTTGCTGACGAGCAGGGTGGTGATGACGACCAGGGTGGTGATGACGACCAGGGTGGTGATGACGACCAGGGTGGTGATGACGACCAGGGTGGTGATACGCCTAATCCAACTCCACCATCAAGTGGTGGCTCGGGCGGTGGTAGCGCAGGATTGCTATTGTTGCTTCTTCTCGGAGTCAGGTTGTTTGGTTCTAAGCTTTTTGGAAGAAACTGAGTTCTTCCTGAGGAGAATGGGGCTTCGGCCCCTTCTTTTTTGCCCGTTATTTACCTTTCTGATTTTTGCTTGTTAAGCTTGTCTTTTCTCTATCAGTGGTTAAACTATGCGCACTTTTACTTGTGACCCCGTAAGGTCAGAGTTTTTATGCGTTTAGAAGATTTTCATTTCGATTTACCTGATGAGCTGATTGCTCGTTATCCCACCGAACAACGCTCTGCCAGTCGTTTATTGTGCCTTGATGGTCAAAGTGGTGCCGTCGACCATAAACACTTTTATGATCTGGTTGATCTGCTTCACCCTGATGATTTATTGGTGTTCAATAATACACGAGTAATACCGGCCCGTTTATTTGGCCAGAAGGTTACTGGCGGTAAGCTTGAGATTTTGATTGAGCGCCTGGATTCGGATGTTGAAGCCATTGCTCATATTCGCTCAAACCGGACCCCTAAGCCTGGTTCGCATTTTGTACTGGAAAATGGTTTTAAGGTGTTGATTACTGGACGAAAAGAGGCTCTCTTTTCTTTGCAGTTGCAGGAAGGTGATTGGCAGACAGCTATGATCGCTGTAGGGCATATGCCATTACCCCCTTATATAGACCGTGCGGACGAACTATCGGATAAAGAGCGCTATCAGACGGTGTATAGCAAGGTTGACGGTGCGGTAGCCGCGCCGACCGCCGGTTTGCACTTCGATGATGAGCTGCTTGAGAAAATTCGTAGCAAGGGAGTCGATTCGGCCTTTGTCACTTTGCATGTTGGCGCTGGGACCTTCAGCCCGGTTCGGGTTGAGAATATCACTGAACATAAGATGCATTCAGAATGGTTCGAGGTTTCGCAAGAGGTGTGCGACAAGGTTAATGCGACTCGTGCAAAGGGCGGACGAGTGATCGCGGTGGGAACAACCTCGGTGCGCTGCTTAGAATCAGCTTCAATCGACGGCTCTATCAAGCCTCATATGGGCGAAACCGATATTTTTATCTATCCTGGCTATCAATTTCGCTCGGTCGATGCGTTGATTACCAATTTCCATTTGCCTGAATCCACCCTGATGATGTTAGTCAGCGCCTTTGCTGGCAAAGATCACATTATGAATGCCTATGCTGAGGCAGTTAGAGAGCATTACCGCTTTTTCAGCTATGGCGACTCTATGTTTATTCACCAGATCAAAACTGAATCTAGACTAATCCAAACAAGCAGGTCTGCCAGTGAAGACAGCTTAAGAGAGACTCACAATGCAATTTAAATTAAACACAACGGACGGTATGGCACGCCGCGGTGAAATCACCTTTGAGCGTGGCACCATTCAGACTCCTGCCTTTATGCCGGTGGGAACCTACGGTACCGTTAAGTCAATGACGCCTGAAGAGATAAAAGAAATTGGAGCGGAGATTATTTTAGGTAATACTTTCCATCTAATGCTTCGTCCTGGTACCGACATTATTGAGATGCATGGAGACTTGCACGACTTTATGCATTGGGATAAGCCTATTTTGACTGATTCAGGTGGTTTTCAGGTGTTCAGTCTGGGTAATTTGCGCAAAATTACTGAGCAGGGCGTTGAGTTCCGCTCGCCGGTCAATGGCTCAAAAGTGTTTCTAGGCCCCGAAGAGGCTATGGAAGTTCAGCGTAAACTGGGTTCGGATATTGTAATGATTTTCGATGAGTGTACGCCGTATCCCGCCACTGAGTCGGAAGCTCGTGACTCAATGGAGCTTTCGCTACGCTGGGCCAAGCGCAGTAAAGTTGCTCATGAAACCAGCAATAAAGCAGCGCTGTTTGGTATCGTGCAGGGTGGTATGTATCCCCATCTGCGTAAAGAATCTTTGGCAGGTCTTACTGAGATTGGTTTTGATGGTTATGCCATTGGTGGCTTGTCGGTAGGTGAGCCGAAAGACGAAATGCTGAAAGTGTTGGATAACCTCACGGGCGACATGCCTCAGGATAAACCGCGCTACCTTATGGGCGTCGGTAAACCTGAAGATATTGTTGAGGCGGTCCGCCGCGGTGTCGATATGTTTGATTGTGTGATGCCGACTCGTAATGCTCGCAATGGCCACCTTTTCACCAGCACAGGGGTTGTAAAATTGCGCAACAGCCACAATAAAACCGATACCGGCCCGTTGGATGAGGCCTGTGATTGCTATACCTGTAAAAACTATAGTCGCGCCTATTTACATCACCTGGATAAGTGCAATGAGATTTTAGGTGCTAAGCTCAATACCATCCACAATTTACGCTTCTATCAAAATCTGATGAGTGGATTGCGAAAGGCGATTGAAACAGGTACATTGTGCGACTTTGTTAAAGATTTTTATACGAAGCAGGGAAAACCTGTTCCGTCACTAACTAATTGATAATATTAAACTATAGAGGTAATTCCAGATGTTTCTAGCAGCTGCTGCACCACAAGGTGGTGGTTTGATGAGCTTCCTTGTGATGTTCGTTCCTTTGATTCTTATCATGTACTTTATGATGATTCGCCCTCAACAGAAGAAAATGAAGCAACATAAAGAAATGGTTTCTAGCTTGGAAAAAGGTGATGAAGTCATGACCACGGGTGGTATATTAGGTCGTATTAATAAAATCAAAGATGACTTTATCGTTGTATCAATCGCTGATGGCATTGAAATTAAATTCCAGAAAGCGGCCATTGCGCAAACTTTGCCAAAAGGCACCATTAAGTCAATCGACGAATAATATTTGATCGCCCGACATGTGATTAACATGCTCGGGCGGTTTCGTTTTTAATCCGGACATAAATTATGTTTACTGATCAATCCAATCAAAGATTGCTACCTATCAATACCTACCCCAAGTGGAAGTATGTACTGATACTTTTCGTTGTCGCAATCTCTCTTCTTTACGCAGCACCTAATATTTATGGTGAGGATCCAGCGGTTCAATTATCAGCTCTTCGTGACGCTACTATCTCTGAGCAACAGATTGAGCAAATTGAAGCAGCTTGGCAGGAAGAGGGCTTGACACCAAAAGCTATCGAGCGCGATGGTGAAAAGCTGGCAATTGCTCGATTCCAATCCAACGAAGAGCAGCTACAAGCTCAGGAAATCGCTAATAAGATTCTGAATCCATCGCTTGAAAACCAGAACTATGTTGTGGCGCTTAATTTAGCTCCTGCGACTCCAGACTGGTTAGCGTCGCTTGGCGGTAAGCCAATGAAGCTTGGTCTTGACTTGCGTGGCGGTATCCACTTCCTGATGCAGGTGGATATGGAGCAGGCTATGGCTCGTCAGCAAGAGCAGTTACGCCGTGACTTTATTGAGTCATTAACTGCAGAGAAGCCTTCGATTCGCGGCCGCGTTGAAACAATTGATAATGGCTTGTTGATCAGTTTCCGTAGTCAAGAAGATGCGGAGCGTGCTTATTCAGTGTTATATCAAAGCTACATCGATCGTATCGATATTAATTTAGCCGAGCAAAATAATCGTCCGGTTGTTCGTGCTACTTTTAATCAAACTAAACTGCAAGCCATACAAGATAACGCGATTGATCAAAACCGTTTGATTTTAAGTAATCGTGTTAACTCTCTAGGCGTTGCTGAGCCATTAATTCAACGCCAGGGTAGTGACCGAATCGTGGTTCAGTTACCTGGTGTTCAAGATTCGGCCTTAGCAAAACGAATTCTCGGCGCAACCGCAACACTGGAATTCCGTTTGGTTAATCATGAAGCAGATATCGTGGCTGCACAACAAGGCCGTGTTCCACCTGGTAGCAAGCTTTTCGAATCAGACCGTGGCCCGACTGTGGTTTACGATGAAGTTCAAGTCTCAGGTGATCACTTAACTGATGCATTTTCAAGTTTCCACCCACAAACTAATCAGCCCATTGTTTCAGTACGTCTTGATGGTGAGGGTGGTGCACGTATGCTTCGCACCACTACCGCTAATCGAGGCAACTCATTGGCAATGATTTTAAAAGAGTCAGTGCCCGTTTTTGAGATTAAAGACGGTAAGCGTGAGTTAGTAAAATCCAGTGTAGTAGAAACTCTAGTTAGTGCGCCTCGTATTAACGGTGCTTTTGGCACAGATTTCTTTATTGAAGGACCTGACTTTACTCCGGCAAATACAAAAGATTTAGCGACTCAACTTCGTTCAGGCGCTTTAATAGCTCCTACCTTTATTGTTGAAGAGCGTACCATTGGTGCATCGCTTGGTGCGGAAAATATTGAGAAAGGTATTAACTCGGTTATTATCGGCTTCTCACTAGTAGTGTTATTCATGCTGTTGTACTACAAAGCATTTGGTGTGGTTGCCAATATTGCGCTGATATTCAATGTTGTTACCATTGTTGCTGTAATGTCGATTATGGGGGCAACCTTAACGCTACCTGGTATCGCTGGTATCGTGTTGACAGTCGGTATGGCGGTCGATGCTAACGTCATTATCTTTGAGCGTATTCGTGAAGAGCTCCGTCATGGTACAGGTGTCGCTCAGGCTATTGATAAAGGTTATTCGCAAGCCTTATCAACTATTGCTGATGCCAACATTACTACTGCAATTGCAGCCATTATTCTTTATGCGGTTGGTACTGGTCCTATCAAAGGGTTCGCAATTACCTTGTTTATCGGTATCTTGACATCAATGTTCACCGCAATCCTGGTTAGTCGAGGTATCATAAATCTGATTTATGGTCGTGGCAAAAAACCAAGCAAACTGTGGATATAAAGGGAGTATTAGAATGAGTTTTTTAAATGAAGATACTAATTATGATTTCCTCAAAGTCCGCAAGTTCGCGTTTACGTTATCTGCAATCTTAATTATTGCTTCGATAGTGTCCTTTTTTACCAAAGGGTTGAACTACGGCTTAGATTTTACTGGTGGTACTTTGGTTGAAGTCAGCTATGAGCAAGATGCAGATTTACAAAAGATACGCCAACAGTTAGCTGAGATTGATATCAACGGTGCGGTAGTTCAGAACTTTGGTTCAGCTAAAGTTGTACAAATAAGAATGCCGCAACAGGATCACATTGCAAACGCTGAAGTTAGTGACGTGGTTCTTGCCAAACTTGCTAGCGATGGTTCTGAGGTAACAAAGCGTGACCAGTCATTTGTTGGTCCTGTTGTTGGTGAAGAGTTAAAAGAGCAAGGCGGATTAGCTATGATTGTAGCTCTAATCTGCATCATGATTTATGTTGCGTTACGCTTCGAGTGGAAGTTCTCTGTTGGCTCCGTAGCTGCATTGGCGCATGATGTCATTATTGTTGTTGGCTTTTTCTCAATCACTTCGGTGGAGTTTGACCTGACAGTATTGGCGGCTTTGCTGGCGGTTATTGGTTACTCATTAAATGATACCATTGTTGTGTTTGACCGTATTCGAGAAAACTTTCTTTTGATGCGTAAGGCAACCCCGAAAGAAGTGATCAATAACTCAATCAACTTAACTTTGTCGCGTACAGTAATGACCTCCTTAACGACAATGTTGGTATTATTAGCCTTATTTTTCTTCGGTGGCCAAACTATCCACTCGTTCGCAGAGGCTCTAATCGTTGGTGTTTTGGTGGGTACTTATTCTTCGGTATTCATAGCAAGTCCAACCACACTTGCCTTGGGTATTACTAAAGAAGACCTTATGCCTCCAGAAATTGAGAAAGAAGGTGAAGAGTTTGACGCTCCCTAATTGTTATTAGTAACACTTTCTTTTATATTAAAACGGCTTAGTATGAAAACTAAGCCGTTTTTTTATATAAGGATAATGCATTGTGATCGCTGAACAGTCGAACAAATCTGAAGAAACAGAGAACACCAGTACACTTGCCGATGAAACTCTTGGCAACATTGAAGCTTACCTGCCAGATTTTATTGTTCCATTATGGGATAAGTTACAGACGAACCCCTGGATTTTATCGATTATTGTATTCGTCCTTGGCTATATAGTTGCCAAGAGTGCACAGTGGTTCATTCGATCGCTAATAATGAAAATTGCTGAAAAGACGCCCGGTGATTTTGATGATAAGCTGGCTCCGCTTCTTAGCAAGACAGTCTTTACCTTTATCTTTTTTCTAACCCTGATTATTGCTATAGAAGCCTTGGATTTGTCTGAGTCGATTGATACTTTCCTCAAACGCTTTGTTGTTTCTATTTTGATCTTATCTTTGATGTCTAAATTGCTCAAAGCAACAAAATTGGTACTTAATGCTCTAGCTAATAGCAAAAACAGGTTTAAGTTCGTTGAAGAAAGAACTATCCCTATCCTTGATATATCGTCAAAGATTCTGATTGTCGGTGCTGCGCTATATTTCTTGATTCTTTCCTGGGGAATCGACCCAACAGCTTGGTTAGCCTCAGCGGGTATCATCGGTATTGCCGTCGGTTTTGCAGCTAAAGATACTCTGGCTAATCTATTTTCTGGTTTTTTTATCGTTGCAGATTCACCCTATAAATTAGGCGACTACATTATTCTCGACGCAGCTGAACGCGGTAGAGTTACCCATGTTGGTATCCGTAGTACACGATTGCTGACGCGTGATGACGTTGAGATCACTATTCCAAACTCAGTGATTGGTAATGCCAAAATTGTTAACGAAAGTGGTGGTCCTTGGGAAAAAACACGTATTCGAGTTGATGTAGGAGTTTCTTATGACTCTGATCTTGAATTTGTGCACGATGTCTTAATGGAGCTAGTTGAAGATCGAGATGATATTGCCAATAACCCAGCCCCCAGAGTCCGTTACCGTGCCTTCGGCGCTTCAAGTATTGATCTACAATTGATGGCTTGGATTAATTACCCTGAGCAGAAAGGGATGATTACACACAAACTGATTATGGATATCCACAAAACCTTCAGAGTGAAAGGCATTGAGATCCCATATTCTAAACACGACTTGTATCTTAAGGAGATGCCTTTTGCTAAGGATTAGTCTGCTGCTGCTTGTATTTTCTTATGCTCAAGCTAGCGGAAACGAATACCTATCATGTGGAGAGAATAGCAAAGCACAAGAGCTTGCTCGCATGATCATCACAGATAAAGATCAGAAGCGACCTAGTCTGGAATGTAATGCTATGTTGTCAGAAATAGCAGCTGATAAAGCCAGAGAGATGGCTAAAGAAGGCAAAGTTAACCACGATGGTCCAGGAGGGACTCCTGACTTGCGACTGATGAAAGCTGGTTACCCTCTATCCTTACCAAACTTGGTTGTTGGTACTAATCATGTAGAGTCAATCATGGGTGGGGCAGCTAGTGCGGAAGAAGCTCTGGACTACTTTAGAAATTCATATGCTCACAGAATTCATTTGTTTGGAGAGCATCCCTTTTATTTAGAACAATACGAAATTGGTGTTGGTTATGCCGAAGAGTGGTTTAGCCCTCACGTTAATTATTGGGTAGTGTATATTGCCAAGCCCAACCGGCCTACGATCGAGTATGGTAAAAAGATCCTAAAGTAGAGTTAAAGTATCTTGGAGTTTATAAAAAGTAAGATCTGATTGGAGCTGAAAAAGGAGGCAAGAGCCTCCCTTTTACTTGAAAGTAAATAGATGGTTTTTAGTTTACCGAAGCAAATAGGTCGTGCTGATCGGCGGCTTCGATAGTCACTTCAACGAACTGACCTTCTGTTAGATTTTCAAAACCCTTGTCAATGATAACCTTACCATCGATCTCCGGAGCATCTGCGCTGGAGCGAGCTAAAGCACAATCTTCGTAAAGCTCATCAACTAACACTGTCATGACTTTCCCAATTTTTTGCTGTAGCTTTTTTGCGCTTATGGCTTCTTGAACAGCCATAAACCGAGCAAGACGCTCTTCTTTCACTTCTTCCGGCACTGGATCTGGGAGCTCATTGGCGCTGGCGCCTTCAACAGGAGAGTATTTAAAGCAACCAACCCGGTCAAGTTGAGCCACTTCCAGAAACTCCAATAATTCCTGGAACTCTTCCTCGGTTTCCCCCGGGAAGCCGACAATGAAGGTGCTACGAATAGTAATATCAGGGCAGATATCACGCCATTTTTGGACACGCTCAAGCACATTATTAATATCGCCAGGACGCTTCATTAATTTTAAGATTCGCGGGCTGGCATGCTGGAAAGGGATATCCAGATAAGGCAGGATTTTGCCTTCAGCCATCAAAGGAATGATGTCGTCTACGTGCGGGTAGGGATAAACATAGTGTAGGCGTACCCAAACATTATCAAACTGTCCCAGAGCTTCGCACATATCTTTCATGCGGGTCTTGACGGGCTGACCTTGCCAAAAGTCCATGGCATATTTTTTGTCGACACCGTATGCACTGGTATCTTGCGAAACCACCAATATTTCTTTGACACCAGCTTTGACTAGTCGCTCCGCTTCATCAAGCACCTGACCTACCGGGCGGCTGTCTAGCTTGCCACGCATTGATGGAATGATGCAGAAGCTGCATTTGTGATTACAGCCTTCGGAAATCTTTAAATAGGCATAGTGGCGAGGTGTCAATTTAATGCCTTGTGGCGGTACTAGATCGATAAAAGGATCATGCTCAGTCTTCGGTGGCAAATGCTTATGCACAGCCGTTAACACCTGCTCATACTGGGCCGGCCCGCTGACACTCAATACGCCAGGATGAATTTCTCGAATGTCATTTTCTTGAGCCCCAAGACAACCAGTAACAATCACCTTGCCGTTTTCATTCAAGGCTTCGCCGATGGCTTCCAACGACTCTTGTTTGGCGGCGTCGATAAAACCACAGGTATTGACCACAACAATATCCGCATCCTCATAGGTTGGAACTATGTCATAACCCTCGGTTCTTAGCTGGGTTAGGATTCGCTCTGAGTCAACCAATGCCTTAGGGCAGCCTAGGCTGATAAAGCCGACCTTTTTAGCGGGAATTTTAGTGGTTACTGTGGTATTTGTAGGCATATCTGACATGGTGCTCGAATGAATACTCAAAAAGGGGCTGTATTCTAGCGCAGCCCCTGAAATTGATACAAGTTATCAAAGAATTATTTTGCATAAAAAACAACCTTGTTATGGTCAAAAGCCTCGAGCTCTCTGATTTACTTTTTCAATTCATAACAAGGAGTATAACGCTCGTAATCCAGCTTCATGCGTTTTTGTGCGACAAAAGCTTTCAATAATTCATCCAGCTCTAGCATGATGTCCTTATTACCATCCAACTGATAAGGACCGTGCTTTTTGACTTCAGCAATTCCTTTTTCCTTAACGTTACCCGACACTATTCCGGAAAAAGCTTTACGCAGGTTAGCCGCTAATAAGTGTAAAGGCTGTTCGGGATGGAGGTTTAGGCTTGCCATGTTATGATGGGTTGGATCGAAGCTTTCCTGGAAGTCCCAGTCGATGTGAAGTTGCCAATTGAAGTGATAGGCATCTTGAACTTGCTTACGGTATTCTCTTACTTCAGTAACGCCAGCTTGCACCCTGCGTGCTACTTTGACCGGATCATCGATGATGATTTGATATCTAGCCTGAGCTTCTGGGCCAAGCGTGTTGCCGATAAAACGGTCAATTTGGGTAAAATAGTCTGCCGATTCGGCTGGGCCAGTGAAAATTAATGGGAAGGGGATATGTTGGTTTTCGGGGTGGAGCAAAATTCCTAAGATATACAAAATTTCCTCAGCTGTACCAACGCCCCCAGGGAACACCACAAAGCTATGCCCCATTCGAACGAATGTCTCAAGCCGCTTTTCAATATCAGGCATAATGATCAGTTCGTTAACAATAGGGTTAGGAGATTCGGCGGCTATGATACCAGGCTCAGTAATGCCGATGTATCGACCTCGTGTAATGCGCTGTTTTGAATGTCCCACCAGAGCACCCTTCATTGGGCCTTTCATGGCGCCAATACCACAACCAGTAATAATGTTTTGCCCTCGCAGGCCAAGCCGATAACCGACCTCTTTGGTGTATTCATATTCATGGTGGGGAATAGCGTGTCCTCCCCAGCATACGACCATATTCGGATCAATGCCTGGTTTTAATGCTTTGGCGTTTCGTAAAATGTGGAAGATTGCATTGGTGCAGCCTGAGCTTGAATTAAAGTCGATGCGTGAATTATTCTCCAGCTCCTGCTTTAAAAAGACAATATCTCTAAGGACACTAAAAACGTGTTCCTTTAAGCCTTGAATCATGACTCCATCAACAAAAGCTCCCGATGGAGCATTTTTAATTTTTAACTTAACGCCTTTATTTAATTGCATGACTTCAATATTGAAATGGTCAAGCTGATCCTGAATAACGCTAATATCGTCAGTGATATTGGTGCTATTAAGTACTGCTAGTGTACACTTCTTAAAGAGTTCGTAATCGTTACCTGATGTGTGTTCGCTGAGTCTTTGGATTTCGTCATTGGTTAATAATTCCAGTCCTGACTCTGCTGTAATCTCGGTATCTATGTATTGTGATTGTGCGATTTGATTCATAAGCTTGATAGTGACCTGAGTGGCTGGTGGTTAGGCTAAAGAAAAAAACATTTGAATAGACTTCAGCATACAATAAGTCGTTGCGAGATAGAAATAACAAATTATGAATAGTGATTTAATTGTTGCAGTTGTCGTTTATTGATTTTGAATCTTCATGTATTGTTACTCGCCCGCTTTTACTGATGGAAATTGCTCTATGGAGTGACCTGTGGCGGTTATGACAAAGATACAGAGTTCCATTTTGGTGGTCGGTAAAACCATTAGGCTTGAGTTGCAAATACGGTTTTCTTTGAAAAGAGGACCATTGAATCTGCTCATAGTTTCCGTCTAAGTGATGCACATGGATAAGCTCTAGTTTTTTAGATTTTCCAGGCGCAAAAACACTGAGTTTAGTCCAGTCTCTTTGGCAATCAATATCACTTTGCTCAAGTTCTAAGTCTTCTAGACCACAAATTCGGATGGTCCTATTATTTGAAATGGCATGGTTACGGGCAGTTTCTATAATACTTCTTACTTTAAATAAATCAGAACTTACTTTCTGTTTTTCTATAAACATGAGCATTGAAGGAGCTGCCATGAAGCTGAGGAGGGTAGCGATTGAAAGAGTGACGATAAGTTCTATTAAAGTTAGTCCTTTAACTTTGGTTGGCATTGTGTAGGTTCCTGTCCAATTATCAACAAAGGATGCCTATACTAATTTCATGCCAATAGTGTGACTAGACTGTATGGCTTTGAAGGTTGTGCGAATTTTCTCAAGTGATTGTCCTACATTGTCACTCAATGCCTAACTTTTTCATCTTATAACGGATTGTTCTAAAGCTAATACCTAATAGTTTTGCTGCTTCAGTACGATTCCATCGTGTTTCATTCAGTGCTTTCTCGATTTCGGCTTTTTCAACTTTTTCAATAAATTGATCAAGAGGCAAGTTGCCGCGGGTAAACCCTTTATCGGAAGATTGCGATTGCAGCTTTTTTGCATCCAGATCCTCGCTTTGCGCAAGCAATAAATCAGGCTCTTCAATGGTGTCGCTTTCAGCTAAGGCACAGGCTTTTTCGAGAATATTTTCAAGCTCACGATAATTAAAAGGAAATTCGTAGTTATGTAGCGTTTGTCTTGCTTTAGAGCTAAGCTCCTTGTTCTCAGCTAACTCTTCCAGGTAACTATCGATAAGCGTATCCAAATCCGATAAGCGCTGAGTAATCGATGGAACTTTAAGCTGAATAACGTTCAGTCTGAAGTATAGGTCATCCCGTAATTGATGAGAGTGTACATAGTCGATAAGCGGTTTCTCAGTGCAGACCATTATACGAAGATCCAATGGTTCGTCGCTTTGTTCAGACTCAACAGGATATTTCTTTTGTTCAATGGCATGCAGTAATTTCTTTTGAGTGATGATTGATAGACTATGAATATTGCTAAGAATTAAAGTACTGCTGTTGGCTTGATACAGTAAGCATTCGTTATCATCATCTTTACTGAAAAGCAGATGCTCAAGTTCTTCGGGACTTTGACTGGAGCAATCTAGAAATACTTCAGCATGATCGGAGCGCGAACTTTGCTCATGCAAAATTTGTGCTAGTCGTTCCTTCTCCGTGCCTCTTTCACCTTCAATCACAATTGGCGCCTGAGAGCCGCGTATCTTGACCATCTTCTCCCGTAGCTTGTTGATAACCTCACTACTACCCGCTAAGAAAGTGAAAGGTGCTTGTGGCTCCACTTGTTTGCCACCTACGTATTTAAAGGCATGCTTTAGAAGCTGTCGCAAGTGGGCAAGATCAATTGGTTTGGCCAGAAAATCAAAGGCACCCAATTTCATCGCTTCGATTGCATTGTCTGTACTACCGAATGCTGTAATAACGGCAATTGGCATGAGAGGGTATTGTTGGCGAACATACTTTACAAAGTCGAGGCCATTCCCATCAGGTAGCTTTAAGTCAGTTAAGCAGAAGTGGAACTTTTCTTCTGAGAGCTGTTGCTTGGCATTGGTCAGATCTTTGCTACTTGATACATCCAGGCCCATTTGAATTAAAGTCATGGTGAGCAGGTGCCTGATATCCGCTTCATCATCAATAACAAGGATTCTGGGTTTATTGTCACTCATAATACTTTTTGTATTCCTTGTACTATCGTCTACGATCTTCGTTTGGCTGAGAGTCCGCCGCACGTGAAGACTCTTCATCTTCAATCTCAGATAATTGCTCAGCGAGTTCGGAGTCTATCGAAAAACTTGTGGTATCAAAGCTAATCCTGAAACAGGCGCCGCCAAAAGCTACTGGGATACAATCCAGTCTGGCCTGATTAGCTTCGCAAAGTTCTTTCGAAATATATAAGCCCAAACCTGTGCCGTTATGGTTAGTAGTGTAGAAAGGTTCAAAAATTTTATCTTTTTCTTCAAGCGATACACCAGAACCTTCATCGATCACATCGAGGAATAAGTCTCCGCTTAAGGGATCGCGACCGGCAGTAAGATGTAGCTGATATTGATTGGTGTTGAGATAGCTATATTTTAGAGCATTATCAAACAGGTTGGATAGAACCTGTTTTAATTGCGACTGGTCAAATGCCACTTTTAAACCAGGTTCAACACCTTCGGTTGTAATTGTTGCTTTTTCTTGTAGTCCTTGCTGATATTCATTAATAAAGCTTGGCAGGAAGCGATCCAATAGCAACACCTGACGTTCAGGAGGTTTGCGCTTGGAAACTTTCTGGATGTTGTCAATGATTTCATTAATGCGCTTTGATTGACGCTCAATAATCTCCATGAGCTGCTGCTCTTGTTCGTTCTCGCTTACGCTCTCTAAAAGTAATTGAATCGATTGATTAATGGCACTGAGCGGGTTTCGTATTTCGTGTGCAATACTGGCTGTTAATTGGCCGAGTGAAGCGAGCTTTAACTGCTGTGCTTTTTTTATGACATCAGAGTAATTGTCCAGCAAAATCAGTGTCATGTTGTTAGCATTCAACGAAACAAAGCGGGGTAGGAGTTGTGGTCCTGTATTAGTCGCTCTAAAAGGTAGCCCTTCATGTGATGCGCGGTAAGCCCGTTTTAACTGATAATCCAGATCATCGGTAATAGCTGCCAGTGGTTTGCCAATTGGAGTATCCGGCAAACCTAATCCATACCAGGCCGTTTGATTGATGTGTCGAATTCGGTGCTGTTCATCAACGACGATGATGCCTCGATTCATTTTCTCGATGATTTGGCTGTTAAGCCGGTGCATATGGGCAATGGAGCGCTGTTGTTCCGCGGTTTCTTCTTCATAATAGGTGAGGCGCCTTGCGAGAATATTCCCTAGCAAGGTCACGACCAGAATCCCGGCTATTTGCAGGCTGACTTCAGAGTAGAAGGTTTGGTCAAACGATCCTTCGCGAAAACGGTAGATAAGAACTAAACTAATGCTGACAAAGATGCCGTAAAGCATTCCGAGCCGGTTTCGAACAAGAAGCAGAGCAAAAATGGCTACCAAAGCCATTAGCACAATGTAGCCTGCACTGTCG
Organism: Kangiella sp.; assembly: GCF_048265365.1. Lineage (NCBI taxonomy): Bacteria > Pseudomonadati > Pseudomonadota > Gammaproteobacteria > Kangiellales > Kangiellaceae > Kangiella > Kangiella sp. The sequence goes on along the minus strand of NZ_JBLXBT010000002.1, from coordinate 13,987 downwards.
GTTTGTCCCGCATAGGCAAGCAAACTAAGCAGCACTATATCGGTAAAGGGTTGAGTATAAGCCTGAATATGAAACTGGTGTTCAACGAAGGATAAGAAAAGTAATAGGCTAGCTAAAATGACGTAACTGATGGCCGCAGTAGTGTATACATCTTGATCATATAAGCTGGATTGCGATTTGGCGATGAAAGGCAGCAAAAAAAGTAGTAATGCAATAATCAATCTCGCCACAGAATAGTAGCGTAAAAATTGCCATCCAAAGTCTATTTTTTTATTGTTATCAAACACTAAGCGTCCTGAGCTATTGATGCGTGTCATCTAGATTAGGGTGAGTTTGCACTGATTTCAAGCATTGTGTGTATAACTCATTGAAAAAAATTGAAATTGTTGGAAAATATAGAGCAAATTATTACATGAGTCCTGCGATGCGAATTGCAATTGCGCAAAACAATTACACGGTTGGTGACATTAAGCGAAATTTAGAGCTTATAAAAGCTTCACTTAAGCAAGCTGAATCAGCCAACGCTGACATTGTGGTCTTTTCCGAGCTCTCGCTCTGTGGTTATCCCCCTGAAGACCTGCTGTTACGTCCTGATTTATATACTATTATTGATAAAGCGATTGAGGCGTTGTTAGCGCTGAACTCTGAAGTAGCGATGATCGTGGGGCATCCGATAAAAGAAGCCGAAGGGCTCTTTAATGTCGCTACTGTGATTCATCGCGGGCAAGTGTTGGTTCAATACAAAAAGCAATTGTTGCCGAACTACTCCGTATTTGATGAAAAACGCTATTTTGAATCAGGCTCTGAAGATTGTGTGTTTGAGTTTAACGGTGTCAAGTTAGGTTTGTTGGTTTGTGAAGACCTGTGGTATCCAGAGCCGACCGCTCGGGTAAAAGATTTGGGTGCTAAGATTTTATTAAGTCCTAATGCATCACCCTACTGTTATGGCAAAGGGACCTTACGCAGCGCTGAGATGGGGGCTCGTGCTCGTGAAAATGAGCTGCCAATTGTGTATGTCAATCAAATCGGTGGTCAGGATGAGCTGATTTTTGATGGCTGCTCCGCTGTTTACAATGAAGAAGGTCAGCGTGTTTTCCAAATGGCCGAAATGGCTGAAGACTTCGCATATATCGATTTTGATCCTGATACAGGTGCTATCAAGCCAAGTAAGGCCTATCTCAATCAGTTTCAGGGGGAAGAAGAAATCTGGCAGGCATTGGTGTTGGGCGTGCGAGACTATGCTCATAAAAATGGTTTCGAAGGCGCGCTGTTAGGTTTGTCCGGTGGAATTGATTCAGCTGTGACATTGGCGGTTGCAGTGGATGCATTAGGTAAAGAGAATGTTAACGCTGTGATGATGCCATTTCGCTATACCGCCAGTATGAGTATTGAGGATGCTGAAGAAGAGGCTAAAGCGTTAGGTATTGAGTTTGATGTAATTTCTATTGAGCCAATGTACGAAGCATTTATGAGTCAGCTGTCGCATCAATTTAAAAATACTGACGCTGACTTAACTGAGCAGAATATTCAAGCGCGCTGTCGTGGTACTTTGCTGATGGCACTGTCCAACAAGTTTGGTCGATTAGTGCTGACCACGGGTAATAAATCGGAAGTGGCTGTGGGTTACTGTACTTTATATGGTGATATGGCCGGTGGATTGGATGTGCTAAAAGACGTGTCCAAAACGATGGTTTATCGTCTGGCCCGGTACAGAAATACGGTCTCGCAAGTGATTCCTGAACGGGTTATCACGCGTCCACCATCGGCCGAGCTGGCGCCGGACCAAAAGGATGAAGACAATTTACCACCGTATGATATCCTTGATGCCATATTGGAGGCTTATGTTGAACAAGACAAAAGTATCGATGATATTATTGCGTTGGGTCATGATGAGGAGGTTGTTCGTAGAGTGATTCGACTGGTCGATATCAATGAACATAAGCGCCGCCAAGCACCTCCTGGGATTCGCATTACCCAAAGAGCGTTTGGTCGTGATCGTCGTTATCCCATAACCTCAGGTTTTGGGCGACAATTTAAATCTTGATTGATTAAGGGTTTATAAAGGATATACAAATGAAGAAAATAGAAGCCATCATCAAACCATTCAAACTTGATGATATTCGTGAAGCTTTAACCGACTTAGGGGTAAACGGAATGACGGTTACCGAAGTAAAAGGCTTTGGTCGCCAAAAAGGTCACACGGAATTATATCGGGGTGCTGAATATATGGTGGATTTCCTACCAAAAGCAAAAATTGAAGTAGTTGTTAATGATGAACTGGTTGATAAATGTGTCGAAACTATCATCGAAGTAGCGCGTACGGGTAAAATTGGTGACGGTAAAATCTTTGTGACTAATGTTGAGCGTACAGTGCGTATTCGTACTGGTGAAGAGGGCGAGGATGCTATATAAAGGCTCTCTAAAGGTCTAAAGTTATTTTTTTTATTTCATAATAAAAAACGGGCTCTTATTTGAGCCCGTTTTTTTAAATTTATTTACTTTAGAATTCAGCTAGCTTGTAATCAGGATAATTCAACAACAATACTTTACGATACTCTTCAGAAATTTCTGGTAACTCGAGTATTTTGTATGAGTTGATTAAAATTTCAAGCGCGCTTGGAACTGCCGGTGTCTTTGGAAAGTTTTCAACAATGTATTTGGCACGATTTGCTGCACCAATATAGCTGTCGCGCTTCATATAATAGCGAGCGACATGTAATTCATAATCAGCTAGAAGATTGCGAATTTGGATCATACGCTTTCTTGCATCAGGCGCATATTCGCTTTCAGGGTACACTTCAACTAATGCTTTAAAATTATCAAATGCAGCTTTAATATTTGTCGTGTCACGCTTTTCGATGTCTGCAGTAAAAACTTCTTTGAATGTGCCGACTTCCTGTTCATAGTGCATAACACCTTTCATGTAGTAAACATAATCAGCATTTTCATGTTGTGGATGTTGGCGTAAAAAACGATCAGCAAGAGCTTGGCCTGACTCATAATCCGCTCTTTTGAAGTAAGCATAAATGAGCTCAAGTTTTGCTTGCTCAGAAATTCGTCCAAAAGGATAGCGGGTGTCAATCTCCTCTAAAAGTTCCGTTGCTCTGACGTAGTTTCCATTTCGCATTGAGCGTTTGGCGCCATCAAATAACTCTTGCGCAGCCATTGATTCGACTTTGGTCTTGTTTAAGTCAGGTTTTTTAGGAGTGCTGGAACAGCCAGCAAGCGAAAATACTAGGAGCGCGAGGACGATAATACTGTGTTTTTGCATATTTAATTCTTTCTGTTTGTGTTCAGCCTGATACAATGTGGCTCATTCTAACTGACCATCAGTTATAGGCCAATCTTTTTACGTGATTTTACAATGACCACCCAATCTATTGCACTCAGACACATATTCGACGAAAAAGTTTACGGAAAAAGACTGGATGCTGCTTTATCCCAGCAATTTAGTGATTATTCCCGCTCTCGAATTCAAGAATGGATCCAAAATGGCTTCGTTAAAGTTAATGGCGAAGTAATAACATCCAATAAATACAAAATGGCGGGTTTCGAAGATATCGAAATCAACGCTGAGATCGAGGTTGCCGGTGCCTGGAAGCCCGAAGCAATTGATCTCAATATTGTTTATGAGGATGAGGCTCTATTAGTTATTAACAAGCCTGCAGGCCTTGTGGTTCATCCTGGTGCCGGAAATCAGGATGGCACTATGGTCAACGCTCTATTGCACCATTGTCCCGATCTAGCCAATTTGCCAAGAGCTGGCATCATTCACCGTATTGATAAAGAAACGACTGGTTTGCTGGTCGTGGCTAAAACTATTGCGGCGCATACCAGTCTGGTTGAGCAGTTGCAAAACCGTGCTTTCACCCGTGAATATGACGCAGTAGTCAATCGGGTGATGGTGTCTGGCGGGACCATTGATAAGCCGATTGGTCGCCATCCTACTAAGCGTACGTCAATGGCAGTGGTTGCCGATGGCAAGAGGGCTATAACTCATTATCGTGTGGTGGAAAAGTTTTTGGACCATACTCACTTAAAACTGCGACTTGAAACGGGGCGTACACACCAAATCCGTGTCCATATGGCTTACTTAAAATTTCCTCTGATTGGTGATCCTATGTATAGCGGTCGCTATCGTGTGCCTACCCGTATTACCCCTGAATTGCGTAATGCAGTGGATAATTTTAAACGCCAGGCGCTACATGCCAGTTTGCTGGGCTTAAAGCACCCTGAAACGGGTGAATACATTGAGTGGCGTGCACCTATGCCACAAGACATGGCTAAATTACTCGATCACTTACGCGAAAACAGAGACACCTTCGAAGCAGAAGAATGATCGAGTTCATCAAACCACACTGGCCAGCCCCAAATCATGTTAAAGCTTTTGCAACCACACGCAAAGGTGGGGTTAGTGAGTTTCCGTTCGACAGCTTGAATCTGGGATTGCATGTTGGGGATGATGACAAAAAAGTCATGGTCAATCGCGAACTGCTACAAAAAGCATCCAATCACCCACCAGTGCAATGGCTTAATCAAATTCATAGTAATAAAGTGATAAAGTATTCTGGCTCAAAGTCGCTCATTGAGGCAGATGGGATGGTTTCTGACCAAACCGATTCGGCTTGCGCTATTATGACCGCTGATTGTCTGCCAGTGCTTTTTACAAACACCAGCGGCAACTGGGTTGCAGCCGCGCATGCCGGATGGCGTGGATTGGCTGAAGGAATCCTTATAAACACTGTCAATCAATATAACCGAGCTGAATCATTAATGGCCTGGATCGGACCAGCTATTAGTCAGGACTGTTTTGAGGTGGGTGATGATGTCAGACAAGTTTTTGTTGATCTGGATGATAGTAATCACGACTATTTTGTGGAAAATAACCGAGGACGTTGGCAGGCTGATCTGGCTAGTTTGGCAAAAAAGCAGTTAGAAAATCTGGGTGTGGAAGTTTTCTTAAGTCAGCTGTGTACTGTTAAAAATGAACAGCAGTTTTTTTCCTTTCGCAGAGATGGGCAAACTGGGCGAATGGCTAGCATGATTTGGATAGCTGAATAATTACGATGATAGGTTAGTGAGAAGATAATGACGACATTTTGGTGGATAATGCTGGCCGTGGTATTAATTGTGACTTTTGTTATTGTCAAATTAATCAAGGGTGCTAAAAAGTATAACCACATTGACTGGGGTTCGCCTTTTCTTAACTTTATTGATGGCTTGAGCCGTTATTACTGTATTCGCTTCCATAGCTTGGATTTTGAGCGTTTCTCCTTGCCGAGAGAGGGTGGCGCCATACTCATTTCAAATCACATTTCTGGTCTTGACCCTCTTTTATTGATTGCTGCCAGTAACCGCCCGATTCGTTTTATGATCGCCACAGAAGAATATAACCGGTTTGGTTTAACCTGGCTGTTTAAGCGCGCAGGTTGTATTCCAGTTAATCGTAGCGGCCGCGCTGATATTGCTTTTCGTCAGGCTCGGAGGGCTCTGGATCAGGGTGAAATTATAGCGCTGTTTCCTCATGGAAAAATTCATCTGGATCACGAAGAACCTTACCGTGTTAAACCTGGAATTAGGAAGCTGGCAGAATTAAGCAAACACTCTATTTTTGTCTGCCGTATTGTTGGAGTTCGTGGGCAGGGGAGCGTTTTTACTTCATTACTGCTTCGTTCTCAATCAAAAATTATTCAATTTCCCACCATCAATTACCATTACTTCAGTCACAGTGATAGTTTGCATCATTTAGGTGAGGTTCTTTTAGGCCATCGAAATCCATTCTCAAGAGATGTTAGCTTTAAGCATGATGTTACAGAGCCATCAACTTCTGACTAGTCAGGTCTCAACCTCAACACTTTTTACATTTCACTATCTCTTTTCTTTTAAAAAACTGATTAAAGTCAATTCATTAGATTAATTATTAAACAAAATACTCTATAAGCTCTTGAAAATGGTCTAAAAACCCACATTTTGTAAGGCATAGTGTTTTATTTTGAGTTTGCACACAAAAAAGTGTCGATAACTCTAGAGAGGTTTTTGCATGAGAATGGATAAATTTACCAGTAAGTTTCAATCAGCGTTAGCCGATGCCCAGTCGTTGGCGCTAGGTAAGGATCACCAATATATCGAGCCGTTACATTTGATGTTGGCGATGCTGCAACAGCAGGGCAACAGCGTATCGGCAATTCTGAATCAGATTGGTGCACATGCCGGTCAGTTGATGAATGCCATCGATGCTGAGTTGGCAAAGCTGCCACAGGTCAGTGGTACTGGTGGCGAAGTTCATCTTTCCCCAGACCTGGGCAAGCTACTGAATGTCTGTGACAAGATTTCACAGCAACGTCAGGACCAATATATTTCTTCAGAACTGTTCTTGCTGGCTGCGCTTGAAGATAAAGGTGCTTTAGGCAAGTTACTTAAGGCTCAGGGTGTGACCAGCAAGATGGTTGAAGATGCGATTGCACAGATTCGTGGCGGGCAAAACGTCAATGACCCCAATGCAGAAGATAATCGCCAAGCCTTAGAAAAATATACCATTGATCTGAACGCTCGCGCTGAAAGTGGCAAGTTGGATCCGGTTATTGGGCGCGATGATGAGATCCGTCGTTGTATTCAGGTTCTGCAGCGACGCAGCAAAAATAATCCAGTGTTAATTGGTGCGCCAGGTGTTGGTAAAACCGCTATTGTGGAAGGTTTGGCGCAACGAATCGTCAATGGAGAAGTTCCAGAAGGACTGAAAAACAAACGTGTCCTATCTTTGGATATGGGCTCATTAATTGCTGGCGCAAAGTTTCGTGGTGAATTTGAAGAGCGACTGAAAGCTGTTTTGAGTGATTTGTCCAAAGAAGAAGGCCGGGTCATTCTGTTCATTGATGAGCTGCATACCATGGTCGGTGCTGGTAAAGCAGAAGGTTCAATGGATGCAGGCAATATGCTCAAGCCTGCGCTGGCTCGCGGTGAATTACACTGTGTGGGTGCCACGACGTTAGATGAGTATCGTCAATATATTGAAAAAGACGCGGCGCTGGAGCGTCGCTTCCAGAAGGTGCTGGTTGATGAACCAACTACCGAAGATACCATTGCTATTTTGCGTGGTTTAAAAGAGCGCTATGAAGTGCACCATGGTGTAGAAATTACTGACCCAGCGATTGTTGCGGCGACAACTTTATCTCAACGCTACATTACTGATCGTCAACTGCCTGATAAAGCGATTGATTTAATTGATGAGGCAGCCAGTCGGATTCGTATGGAAATTGACTCAAAACCTGAGGTGATGGACAAACTTGAGCGTCGCTTGATTCAGCTAAAAATCCAACGTGAAGCGTTGAAAAAAGAAGAGGATGAAAGTTCTAAGAAACGCCTGCTGGATTTAGAGCTACAAATTGATGAGCTAGAAAAAGAATTTGCTGAGTTTGATGAAATTTGGTCATCTGAAAAAGCCTCAGTACACGGCGCTCAGAACATTAAAGCGGACTTGGATAAAGCTCGCGTGGAGCTTGAAGCAGCGCAGCGCGCTGGTGACTTAACGCGTATGTCAGAACTGCAGTATGGCACTATCCCTGAGCTTGAAGCCAAACTGGCTAAAGTCTCTGAGCAAGATACGGTTGAAATGCAGTTGTTGCGTAATAAAGTAACTGACATTGAAATTGCCGAAGTGGTTTCGAAATGGACCGGTATTCCGGTCTCAAAAATGCTGGAAGGCGAGCGTGAAAAGTTACTACGCATGGAAGATGTATTGCACAATAATGTGATTGGTCAGGATGAAGCCGTTACTGCAGTATCGAATGCCATTCGTCGTTCACGTGCGGGCTTGTCTGATCCTAACCGTCCGAATGGCTCCTTCCTGTTCCTTGGCCCTACAGGTGTCGGTAAAACTGAACTGTGTAAAACGCTGGCTAAGTTCTTATTCGACAGTGAAGATAATATGGTGCGTATCGACATGTCGGAGTTTATGGAAAAGCATGCGGTCGCTCGCTTAATTGGTGCGCCTCCGGGCTATGTGGGCTATGAGCAGGGCGGTTATTTGACCGAAGCGGTGCGTCGTAAACCTTATTCTGTTATTTTGTTTGATGAGGTTGAGAAAGCGCATCCCGATGTGTTTAATGTCTTGCTGCAAGTACTTGAAGATGGGCGCTTGACTGATAGCCAAGGTCGTACCGTAGATTTCAAGAATACAGTGATAGTTATGACCTCTAACATGGGCTCTGATTTGATTCAGGCGCATAGTGCTAACACCGAAAATGGTGATAAAGACTATGAGGGGATGAAGTCAATGTTGATGGACCTTATCGGCAATCATTTCCGACCAGAGTTTATCAACCGGATTGATGAAATCGTGGTATTCCATCCTCTGGCAAAAGAGCAAATTAAATCCATCGCAGCAATTCAAATGGAACGATTGTTGCAAAGACTGCGAGAGCAGGGTTTTGAGGTTAAAGTTACGGAAGGGTTGCTTGAGTTGCTTGCAGAGTCAGGCTTTGATCCGGTATTCGGTGCTCGTCCATTGAAACGAGCGATCCAACAGAAGGTTGAAGACCCACTTGCACAGGCCATATTGGCTGGCAAGCTTGATATCAGTAAAGCTCTGACATTGGACGTAGATGGTGAGCAACTGTCCATTAAGCAATAAGCCTCTGCTCTAATCATTGCGATAGCAAAAAGCTCTAGTGTTAAAAGCACTAGAGCTTTTTTATGTGGCTGAAATAATGTTTAGCCTGGTCGGCCATCAATCCGTGGCTTAGTTAAAACAGGCCAATAAAAGACAACAAATAAACCGTAAGCCAAAATCCACAGTACACCACTAACCTGGTAACTTTCGGCTAAGTATGACGGTGCGATCATTGCAGTAAGACCACGAATAATACCGGCCAGTAAGACAACGGCAAAGGCTACCGTCATCCATTTGCTAGGTTGTAAAGGGCGCCCGGAGTGGCCTAAAGAAACTCGAGCAATCATTCCGAGTATTACCGAACCAAGTGCTCCAGCAGTTAATAAGTGAGAAGCGTTTGAAATGGTTGTAGTTTGCTCTAGAAGCGCACTGGCGAATACCAACAAACCAACTGGAATGAACCAGTAACCAAGGTGCAAAATCCACAGCAGTGGAACTTTAAGTGCGGGGACTGGTTTCCAGCGTGCGATGCGAACAATATTCGACACAGCAGCCAATATCATCAGAATGGCCACAATCATATTCATTGTTTCCGTTCTTGGCAGTAACAACCAGGCAAATGTGGCCAACCAGATCGAGCCTAAACAAACCCACTCTAAAGAGACAATTGGCATCGGTTTTTCAGTGTCAGTGGCTCTTGCGGTAAAGAAGGGGATGACTCTGCCACCCATGACGGTAATAAGGGCTGTAATGGCCAGAACTGTAGTAATAAATATACGTTCGGCTAATAACCAGTCGTTGCTATAGGCTGCATAATAGCTAAGCGCATTTAGTATAGTGAACAGCAACATTAGTGGGACAAAGAAGAGGTTGCGCCATTGTTTCACTTGAATAACCGGGCGCGCTAGAAATATTGCCACTAAGGGCAACCAGGCAATATCTAAAATCATTACCAGCCAGCTTTTCTCACCTAAAAAGGGCAGAAGTACTCTGGGCAGAAACCATAAGATCGATGCTATCGCCAGTGGCCAACCTCGAACTCCGGGAATGCCTGTCCAGTTTTGCATCGCGGTTAATACAAAACCTGCAATGATGGCTAGCGTAAAGCCAAACAGCATCTCGTGGGCATGCCACCAGATGGAGTTGTGGATACCTGGTATCAGGTTTTGACCACTTAATTGAAAGATCCAGAGAAGCATAGACAGTGTTGCGACTAAAGCTCCACCTAAAAAGAAGACCCTGAATCCCAGTCTAAACAAGGGCCAGATCGCATTTTCTTTTTTGGAGTCCAAGATTTGCATGGTTTTCTCAGTACAGGTTGATTGAAAGGTATGTAGATATTATAAAATAAACATGCATTAAAAATACATCTTTATTTGGTTAAAAATTGCCTTCCTTGTAAAAGCAGAATAGATACAATGAGAAAAATTAGTAAATCTATCAATATGCTCATTCGTTATTTTCTCTGGTTGTTATTAATTGGCTTGCAACTTGCGCTAGGCATTATCATTTACCTCCAATCTGGTAGGGACTTGGTGGGTTTTACTTGGCTAGAACAGCAATTTCCAAGCCTGTCCAATTGGTTGTCTAGTTTGGTTAGTCAGTTACCAGAGCTCTACCAAGAAGGATGGCTCGCTAATCATCTGCCTGACATACTGTGGTCAAGTGCCTGCGCCTCACTTTTGGTTGGTATCTGGGTGAACCAGTTAGCACTTTTAAAATTATTGCCAGTAGGAATTGCCTGTGCTATTTTTTATGAAACGCTTCAGTGGCTTGGGCTCGCGGGCGGTACGTTTGACTGGCTTGATTTTATCTATTCTTTTTTAGCTGGGGTTTTGAGCACAATGTTAACGTATCTGCTACTAAAACAAATCGACAATTAACGATACAAAGCTTGTTTGACTATCTTATCGCTTGTGACATTAAGGGAAGGCAATGAAAAAGAAACTGTTAGTGGGGGGCTTTGCAGGATCCATAATACTCTTGTCTGGGTGTATGCCGGTGTATACAGCCCCAACAACTCCTCAAAAGACCGAATATAAAGGCGCTCACCCTCTTATCCTTAAAAAACAGCAACCAGCTAGTAGCGTCACTTACCTGACTATTAATGGCTCTTACTACCAACTCCCAGAAGAGTGTCTGTTAACACGGGCATATGGAGACTTGGCTGATGACCGAAAGTTTGGTGATGATGCTGAATCGCGTAATTATGGGGATATGGCTGATAATCGAAAATTTGGTGATGACGCTGAATCCCGTAACTTCGGCGATGATGCGGAGAGTCGCCAGTTTGGCGACGATGCTGAATCGCGTAATTATGGGGATATGGCTGATAATCGAAAATTTGGTGATGACGCTGAATCCCGTAACTTCGGCGATGATGCCGAGAGCCGTCAGTTTGGCGACGATGCTGAATCGCGTAATTATGGGGATATGGCCGATAATCGAAAGTTTGGTGATGACGCTGAGTCCCGTAACTTCGGTGATGATGCAGAGAGTCGTCAGTTTGGAGAGATAACTACCCAGTTCCGTTGTTCTAAAATACAAAATATAAAGAAAGTGGTTGTATCTGGTTTTGTTGGTCAGGAAACCATTTTAGTGAACAACGGAGTCAGCTTTGCAGGTTATGAAAGAGACGGAAAAACAATTTTATTAAAATTCTAAAGAGGAGTGAGTCATGAAAATTTGGGCAAAGACAGTGACAAGTGTAGGTGCCTTGGCAGTTATGTTATTACTTGCAATGGGATCAGATGATCCACCTGCGCGTTTGATGGATCAGACAAATAAATCAAAAGTACCGATTCAATATGGCGTTGTGCAAGAGGGTATGCGAATTGTTGCAGAAGATGGTTCTTTTGACCTGAAAGGCGGGCAGCGCTTTACTTCACCTTTCCAGTCGGATTTGTGGGGCTATGGCTGCAATAACTTTAGTAATAAAGATGTGTTAACTAAAGCTAACGATGTTCTGCTTTGTGGTGCTAAAAAAGTTAAAGTTTATTATGGCAATAATCCAGAGCCTTTATATGGGGTATTGGCTTTAAATCAAGCTATACAGGCAGCACATGGCCCAGCCTCACGCTCCTATATGATTAAAATAGCTGAAGATAAAATTCAGCATGCCCGTGCTGGTAATACATCAGTTACTTTTGAATATATGAACTGGACGGAATCAAAACGTTGGTCTCATACTTACAGAGAGCAAAAGAATGAAAAAACCTGGTATAGCTGGATTCTTTGGGTTTCAGCCTATCCGATGTGATTTTCATTACGTATAAAAAAGCCCTCGATGATGAGGGCTTTTTTATACGTAAGCTTTTAATGTTAATTTAAAAGTTAGTAATCATTTTTCGCAGTATTTTTTAACGTTCTCACGAGCCTGCTTTAATCGCTCTTCACGCTCAGTATCAGTTAACATCCTGCGTTCACCATTTTCTTCAATTTGAACACGAGTTCTGTTTTCCAATACTTCCATATTGTTTTTTGCAATGGTGCAATTTTTTTTGGCGATCTCTTTATTCTGTTCTTCAATGTTTTTCTTCTGGGCTTCCTGCTTAGCAATGATATCGTCTTGAGCGTTAGTTATATTGCTTGATTCTTGGCTCTGTTCATTGCCACGTTCAGTTGCGGGCTTTGAATCACTGACTCGTTGATTGATGGTTTCATAGCTTATGCCGTGAGGTGGCTTGGTTTGGGTATATTTAATATTGCCCTTATCGTCCTTCCATTTATATATCGGCTGAGCAGCACTAGCTATTGTAGCAATCCCTAGCCCGAAAATAGCGATTAAAATAATGAGTTTGATATTTACCATAACTTTCCGTTCTCTCGACTGTTTGGTTTATAAGGGTTGAATCATAAGAGATTCGACTCAAGCACCTTCTTCAATAATCTCTAATTTATTCGTTTTGGCAAAATCTAGCAACTGTTTGAATAGATTGGGGTGTTCTAATGATAACTGGTTTGAAATTATGACGCACTTTACTCCCTCTATAACGGCGGGTCTTAAGAGGGGAGAGTAAACCATTCTGCGGTTGCGGAAAGTACATAAGTTTCCGCACATGCGTTCCGCCCAGTCACTGGGCCTGAAGGTTTCCCCCGTTTCTGTTCTGCCTTTAATAATAAAGCGCTTGCTGGTTTGCGTTCCGCTCATGTTTGGCTTTTACTTGATAAGTTGCGCGTATATTGACAGAATCCTCGTCGCTGTCAATATACCCATATAGATGCAATGGGTTTGAAGCTATAAAGTAACACTCTACAAAACACTTCTCCAGCTGTTCTTGAGTGTGTTAATGTAACGACATCAATGATTTAGATTCATCAGGTAACAATTTTAATGAAAGCTAATAAGCAAGCAGCACAGAAACGCGGTATTTACCTTCTTCCCAATTTATTGACGACGGCAGGCCTCTTTGCGGGTTTTTATGCTGTTGTAGCTTCGATGCAAGGTGCCTTTGCAAGTGCTGCTATTGCCATCTTTATTGCTATGATCATGGATGGCCTTGATGGTCGAATTGCACGCATGACTAATACTCAGAGCGACTTTGGTGCCGAGTATGACTCAATGGCAGACATGGTTTCTTTTGGCATAGCTCCAGCCCTCGTTATTTATAATTGGGCTTTGTACGATACGGGGAAGATCGGCTGGTTGGCTGCTTTTGTTTATGTCGTTGGCGCGGCTCTACGCCTGGCGCGCTTTAACACCCAAGTGACCACTGCGGATAAGCGATACTTCCAAGGTTTAGCAAGCCCATCGGCAGCCGCTATTATTGCTGGCTTGGTCTGGCTTGGTGCCGAGTATCAATGGGAGTCAAAACCATGGGGCATCTACATTGCCGTGATGACAATGGTTGTTGGCCTGTTGATGGTCAGTAATTTCCGTTATTCAAGTTTTAAAGAAGTAGATTGGAAAGGCAAGATCCCTTTCATTGGAGTTTTGATCATTGTCCTTGTTTTCGTCTTAATTGCTTCTGAGCCGCCATTGGTCTTATTTAGTGGCTTCGCCATCTACGCACTATCCGGTCCGATTATGACCTTGTGGCGTATCAAGGATATAAAAGAAGAAAGAAGACAGCGAAAATTACAAGAAGCTCAGTCAGCAGAAGATCATGTTGAGAGTGACGACATCGAAAAATGATAATAACTACTTATAATTATGCCACTTGGCAAGTGGCATAATGGCAGTAAATGTTACAGCTAATACAGATCCGAGCTATCTATTAGCGATATTAATCTAAATAAGCAGATTCCTGTTTAAATTTTACCCGTTTTGGCGTTATAATGACCAGCTCGCAAAAATCTTTTGAAAACCTTAAAAAAGAGCTTGCGAAGTCAAAAATGGTGCTTATAATGCGCACCACTTTCGAGGCATAAGTCGCGGAG